>CAWBSH010000025.1:0-144217 GCA_963791385.1 uncultured Verrucomicrobiae bacterium | reverse complement strand
CTTTATGCTCGGCGCTGTGGAAACCGCAGCCATCGGGCGAATGTTCACTGCCAAACACGGCGGACGGTTTGACGCCAATCAAGAGTTTCTGGCGCTTGCGGCTTCAAACTTGGGCGCAGGACTCGGGCGCGGATTTCCGATCAGCGGCGGTATGTCGCAATCACTCGTCAACGAAGGGGGCGGTGCACGCACGCCACTCTCAGGCGCGCTCGCTGCCGGAATCATTTTAGTTGTCGTCCTATTCTTCTCCCATCTCTTAAGTGCGTTGCCCCAGCCGGTACTCGCAGCCGTCGTCCTCGTCGCCGTGGCCAGCTTGTTCAAGCTCTCGACCCTCAAACAGCTGTGGCGCGTTGATCGTCCCGAGTTCGTGGTGGCGATGGCGGCGATTCTCGGTGTACTCAGCTCTGGACTCCTCCGCGGTGTCATGATCGGCGCCATCATTTCGTTGGTGCAACTGCTGCGCACTGCGTCGAGACCGCACGTCGCGTTGCTCGGACGCATTCCCGGAACCCGTCGTTTCTCGGATCGGCAGCGTCATCCAGACAACGAACTGATCTCCGGCGCGCTGATCTTCCGGCCGGAATCGGGTCTCGTGTACTTCAACGTGGACCATGTCTGCGAGTCGATTCTGAAGCGCGTGCATGCTGAACCGACGCCACCGAAGTTGGTTGTGCTCGATCTTTCCGCTGCGCCGCGTGTGGACTTGCAAAGCGCTCACGCTCTTGCCGGCGTGGCCGATGAATTGACCGCTCAAGGCATCCGGTTCCAAGCGGTCGAACCGCGTTCCTCGGTTCGCGACCGTTTGCGCAATGAAGGCGTGGACGGAAAACTCGGCGGCATAAACCGCTTCACAACCGTGGCGGACGCAGTCGAAGATTTTCAGAAAACCTCCGATCAATAGTCATGAGAACATTAACACCGCGATGATCACTAACCTTTTAATCGGCTCGGGCCTGGTTGCGATAACTGTAATAATTCACGCCATGGGCCTCGGCATGGTGTTAAGCCACGTGTTGCACTCCAGCGCGCGGCCGGATACACGCTTCTGGCCAATTGCATGGCTCTTGATTCGCATCGCGTGGTTCCTGATCGTCATTCACTTCATTGAGATTGCCGTCTGGGCGCTGTTTTTCTGGTTGCATAAATGTCTGCCCGACCTCGAATCGTCATTCTATTTTTCCGGTGTTACCTACGCCACGATCGGTTACGGGGACTTGGTACTGCCACAAGAATGGCGACTATACGGGCCAGTCGAGGGATTGACTGGCATTCTGATGTGCGGCCTCTCGACGGCATTCTTCTTCGTCATAGTGAGCAAAAATATTCTTCAACGCATGGACGATGTTGACCCAAATCTGAATTCGTGAAAATGCGATCTGATCCGGCGGGTTCTCCAAACGGTGAGCCACAGGAAAAAAAGAGATGGGTTGAGCCGGTCACGGCCTTGCTTATGGCACTGGCAACACTCAGCACAGCATGGTGCTCGTATCACTCAGCGGCCTGGACGCGGAAGAGCAATCGGCTGATGAATGAATTTAACTCGCTGGAGCGCCGTGCGGGTCTCCAGACGATGCAAGGGATGCAGCAGGCGACGATTCACGTGGCGATGTTCATGGAATTGCTAGCGGCGCAGCAGGCTGGCAACGAAAAGTTGGCGAACTTTTATGCAGAACGTTTTCCGCCTGATGTGCGCAAGGCTTACGACGCGTGGCTGGCGCAGAAGCCTTTTGAAAATCCGAAAGCCGATCCGCATCCTTTCGTGCCGAACCTCTACGAAGTTCGGGGAACGCGCGAGGCCGCCGAGGCCAACGCTAAGGCTGCAAGCAGCCTGCAGGCATCGCGCAGCGCCGGCAATGTTTCCGGTCAATATCTCGCGAACACTGTTTTGTTTGCCACAGTGCTTTTCTTCGCCAGTGCCTCGGGAAAGTTCGAGCAGCGCAGAGTGCGTGTCGTCGCATTCGCTTTTGCTGTGGCGGTTTTCCTATTTGCCGTTGTGCGGACAGCCATGCTCCCGCGGTGAAGGCATGTGCGAGGCCGCACCGACGTAAGACCGACGTCCGATTGCCACGCAATCTCACATGGCACCGATGCAATGAAGCTCCTCCTTCCAATCACCGTCCTGCTATTGATGGTCTCCGTCGGCATGAGCCTGAATTGGACTCAGTTCCTCGCGAATTGGCGGCGCCTTACCGTTGCGACTTGGGGGAAGCTACTGGCAGCGACATTCATCATTCCACCAATCCTCGCGCTTGCGCTTGCGAGTTTGCTGCGACTGGATCGAGGGGCGTTGATCGGTTTGTTCCTCATCGCGGTCGCGCCAGGCGCGCCGCTCATGACTCGCGTCGTGGCGAAGCGTGGCTTCGACATGGAGCTGGCCGCCAGCTATCAGCTTTGGGGGGCGTTTCTCACTCCTATCATGATTCCGCTGCTAGTCGGCGTGGCGGGGTGGCTTTACGGGCGCAATATCTGGGTGTCACCGGTTAAGGTGTTGGCGGTTATCGCGCAGCAGCAGTTCGTCCCACTGCTCATCGGCGTGGCGTTGATGTATTTCGCGCCAGCGTTCTCGACAAAAATGCGGAGCCCACTCAACGTGATCGGGAACGCCCTGCTGATAGTGACGTTGATCGTCCTGCTCGCGAAAATGGGGCCGGCGCTAACGGAAGTCAGTCCGTGGGTAGTCATTGCCGTGCTGCTGCTCGCAGTCGGCTGCATTGCTGCGAGTCTTGCCATCCTTACCCCTGCAACAGTGATGACTAAGACACTCGTGGTTTGCAATGTGAATCGGCACGTTGGCCTCGCTCTGCTCCTTTCCGGCACGTACTTCCGCAACCAGAAAGCACTCCCGGCAATCGCCGCTTATGCGCTTGCAGCGCAACTTATGATATGGCTCTACGCAAAACTGGCGAGGTATCGTCCGATTGCCGTACGGCAGTGAAGTTTTTTCCGCCTAACGAATTAGAGCAGGCGGGGAGTTGGCTGGTGGACTAAGCTGCCATTCTAGACCGGCATAACACATCGCTGTCGCTGCTTGTCGAGCGGTTTCGATGAAGCCGCGGTCACACGCTCCACTTTTGCAGCCAGGTCGCGAGCGACGTGCTGCAGCATTACGGTCCGCGTCTCGGGGTTGGCGGTGAGATACCGCTCCAACGCTCCAACCTACCAACGCATCGCGACCACGACTTCAAAGTCTTCGGCATCGCGTGGCAATACCGCTGGGGAGGCGGCTACTGAGCGAACCGCCGCGCCCTGCGATGCGCGCGGCTTTTTCTGAATGAAGGATAGACATTCAGTAAGTCTTGGTCTGGTCGCGCGTGGTGGTAGCATGAAAAAAGCATGAGCAGTCTCCTGCGTCATTCGCCGCCCCCGGCGCGCCGCCGTCGTGGTTTGTGGGTTTTGCTCGGCTTGGTTGTGATAGCCCTGGTCGTCGTGGTTGCCGGGTTTTTCTTCGCCCGGCGGCAGATCGGAGAGTTTTTTGCGCGCAAGCTCGGTGAGCGGTTTTCAGAGGAGGGCGTTTTCATCGCTTGGAAATCCGCCGACTGGGTGCCGGGAGCAGGAATCCAGCTGCATGGTCTGGCTGTGTATCGTGATGCGGCGAAGCACGACCGACTGGCGCTGCTTGGCCTTGTGAATGCGAGGAGAGGCGAGCCGTCATGGACTCGCTGGGACAAGGTGGACTTCAAGGCGGGGGATACGCAGCTCCTGCTCGGCAGCGGAGCGACTGAGACGAGACTCGAACACATGGAGGTGCTATTGCTCATCAAGCCGGGTAGCACGGATCTGCGCGAGTTTCATGCGAGCCTGCAGGGATTGCGCATCGAACTGAAAGGCGCGTACGCGGAGGCAGCCCCAGCCGGAAATGCCAAGGCGGTCGCCGCATTAAGACAAGCGGCGAGGAGCGAGGGCTTGTTCCGCGATGTGAATCTCGACCGGCTGGAGTCCTTGAAGGAGTGGCTGAAGTTTCAGCCGGAGAAGGACGAACCGGTGATGAGGATGGAACTGCAATCGCTGCCGGACGATAGCGGCCTGAGTCTCAGGATGACGTTTGATGGCTCGAGGTTTCAATGGCGGGGGCAGAAGTGGGATTTCGTGCAGGCGGCTGTGAAGATCCCCCTCGGCAAGAAGAATGCACCAGTCGACATCGATCATATCCGCATCGGCCATGGGGGCCGGAAAGCGGAGCTCGCCGGGACATTCGATTCCGCAAGTCGTGTCATCCGCATCAGCAAGTGTAATTCGGGGATCGACCTGCTATCACTCGCACGCGCCATGATGCCGGATGCCGTCGGGAGTTTGTCCGCGGCAAGCACCAGCGGCGCCTGGCGAATCAGCGGTGCGGGAGAGATCCCGATGGATCACCCTGAGAACTTCCGCTGGAATGGTGACATGGCACTCGATGGCGACCTCGTTTATGCGCGCGGGCAAACAAACATCGCACTTCAGAAGCCGACTTTTTCAGTGCGTGTGGAGGAGCAGGTGGTGACCATCTCCGATCTCAAGGCGGGCCTCTGGGATGGAAGTCTCGATGTGGCGAGGTTGCAGGTCCCTCTGATCTCGAAGGAGAAGAAACTGCGATTCGAAGCGCAGCTCAAACTCGACGGGGTGCGATTGCCATCGATCATCAATATTTTTGGCGAGGCTCGGAAGCAGCCTGGGGTCGTTCCGTTGGACTGGAAGGGCGCCTGGCGAATCAGCGGCGCGGGAGAGATCCCGGTGGATCACCCTGAGAACTTCCGCTGGAATGGTGACATGGCACTCGATGGCGACCTCGTTTATGCGCGCGGGCAAACAAACATCGCACTTCAGAAGCCAACTTTTTCAGTGCGCGTGGAGGAGCAGGCGGTGACCATCTCCGATCTCAAGGCGGGCCTCTGGGATGGAAGTCTCGATGTGGCGAGGTTGCAGGTCCCTCTGCCCTCGAAGGAGAAGAAACTGCGAATCGAAACGCAGCTCACACTCGACGACGCGCGGTCGCAATCGATCATCAACAGTTTTAGCGAAGCTCGGAAGCAGCCTGCTGTCGTTCCGTTGAACTGGACGGGCGCCTGGCGAATCAGCGGGGTGGCTGAGATTCCGGTGGATCAGCCCGAGAACTTTCGCTGGAATGGCGGCGCGGCGCTCGGCGGCGAGCTTGTCTACGCGAGCGGCCAAACAAACATTGCACTTGAGAAGCCGACTTTTTCAGTGCGCGTGGAGGAGCAGGCGGTGACCATCTCCGATCTCAAGGCGGGCCTCTGGGATGGAAGTCTCGCTGTCGCGAGGATACAGGTCCATCTGCCCTCGAAGGAGAAGAAACTGCGAATCGAAACGCAGCTCACACTCAACGGTGCGCGGTCGTCATCAGTCAGGAAGAGTTTTAGCGCGGGTCAGAAGCAGCCTCGTGTCGTTCGGTTGAACTGGAATGGCGCCTGGCGAGTTAGCGCTGCGGGAGAGACCCCGGTGGATCACCCTGAGAACTTCCGCTGGCATGGCGAAATGGCGCTCGGCGGCGACCTCTTCTATGCGAGCGGCGAAACAAAGGTCGCACTGCGGCAACCGACTTTTTCAGTGCGCGAAGAGAAGCAAGTGGTGTCGATCTCGGCCTTCAAGGCGGGCCTCTGGGAGGGGAGTTTCAATGCGCCGAAGACGCTGGTCTATCTGTCTTCGGCGAAGAAGAAAGCGCGATTCGAAACGCAGTTCGCAATCAAGGACGCCCGACTGCAATCGATCATCAACAGTTTTGGCGGCGCCCAGACGGAGCCTGGTGTCGTGCAATGCGATTGGCAGGGCGGCGGTGAATTTGATCTGGCGTCGCTCGCCGGTTCAGGCGCGCTGAGCATCGGCGAGGCGGACTTCGGTCGCGTGCCAATTGTCGGCCCGCTGCACTTCGTGTTCAACATACTCGCGCCGCGATTTCACACGGATGAGCCATCCACGATGACCGTGAATCATCGGATGGCGGGCAGCATCCTGTATCTCGAGGATCTGAAACTCGTCAGCGAGCACGCCCGCATTCAAGCGGGCGGCGACATCGATCTCGCACGCGAATACACTCAGCTCAACGCGAGGGGGGGACTGCGGAAACTCCCGGGGCTTATCACGGTCTTGTTCACTTGGCTGCTGGAATTCAAAGGCGAAGGCCCTGTGGATGACGTGCGCTGGAGCATCAAGGGTTTCCCCGGCTTTCACCCGGTCGTCAACGCCCCGAAGAAAACCACCAGGACAGCGGACGCAGCGGAGAAAGAAGCCGACAGAGCGGTGAAGGGTTTGATCGAACTCCCCGGCAAAGTGCTTGAGGAAAAGTGAGCAGCGCCGCAATTCCCCACGGTGCAGCGGATAAATAGGGTGTCCTCATTTTTTCATGCCTTCGGCTATTCGCGCCGCGTCGCCCGCGGCTGCGGTGCAGTGGCGGCGGGGCCTCGTAGCGTCGCGGTGACGGGGAAGTGATCCGACGGGTAACCGGCGGGCCCGCGGGTGTGGTCGATCTCTGCATCGATGGTCTCGAAATGCGCGCTGGCTAGAATCCAGTCCATGCGCCGTCCGCCGCGCCGGCCGGTGAAGAAATGCACCGTGCCTTCGTCGCGCGTGGCGACCGGATGCGCGGCGCGAAAAACGTCGTGCAGCGAAGACGCCGCGCTCGGCTGCGGAGCGAGCAGCGTGCGGTAGGGCGTGGAACCGGGACCGGTGTTGAAGTCGCCGGTGACGATGCATGGCATGGCGCCGGCGATGTGGGCGATCCGATCGCGCAGCAGCTTCGACGATTGCGCGCGCGCCCAAGGGCTGTAGGCGTCGAAGTGCGTATTGAACCAGTAAAAGGGCGTACCGCCGGCGCGCGCCGTGAGCTTTACCCAAGTGACCATGCGCGGATAGACCTCGGCCCACCCGCGGCTGCCCGGCTTCTCGGGAGTCTTGCTGAGCCAGAAATGTCCGCCATCGAGTAATTCGAAACGGGCGGTCTTGAAAAACACGCCGCACATTTCCCCGCGCTGCTTCCCATCGTCGCGACCGACGCCGCGGAAGGTGTAATCGCCGAGTTGTTGACGCAGATAGGTTTCCATCGAGTCCAAACCTTCCTGCGTGCCGAGCAAGTCGGCATCAAAGGCGCGGACGCGCTCCACGACAAGGTCGCGTCGCTTGTCCCAGATATTGTGCCCGTCGAGGATCGTGCGGACGCGGAGGTTGAAGGTCATCACGCGGAGTTCGTGCGCGGTTCTGAGTTTGGAAATCTTAGGTGCTGTGACCGACTCGCCGCGAGCGGCGCAATCGCATGCCAGGACGAGCGCGAAGCCGGCGAGGGCGATTCGCCGGGCCAACGATTCGGCCTTCACCGTTTGTTCTTCCTGACCTCGGCGAGGTGTGCCCGCAACCAATCGCCCGTTGGCTGAGTGTGGCCATCCGCGAATTTCACCAGGTAAGGTTTTCCGGTGATGTAACTCGTGCTGGCAACTCCGGTAATGAAGTCCTCTGTCGTCTTCACGCGGTTGCCAGCCCTGGCGAGCTTGTCGCGCAGATGCCGCGCACCCTCAGTTCCGGAATGCTCCGTGCCGTTGCGAATGAAGCGAACGCCGGATGTCCCGACGTAGGAAATCAACTCGTCGATTTCCGCCTTCGTCTGCGGATCCAGCGCCAATGCGATCGCGGTGGTGAGGAGCAAGGTAAAGATGGAAGCGAGAAGCTGGCGCATGAAATCGACGTGTCGATTTGGGCGCGATGCTCAGAGCAGCCACTCGATCGGCAGCCAGCTTATCACCTGGGCCTTGATGCGTTTCATGAGGTCGGTATCGGGCTCGGAGTGATAGCGCACTTCCTTGTCGCCCTCGCGCGTCACCCAGATGAGGCGATTGCCATCGAGTTCCACGCGATACGCGTCCCGAGAGAGCTTGCGTTCGGTCTCCGCGGGCAGACGCTTCGCAAGCAGGGGACAGTCGAAGAGCACGCCCATCTCCGTGTTCAGTTTGCTCGAGCGTGGATCGAGATTGTAGGAGCCGATGAAACCAATCCTGCGGTCGAAGGCGAACGTTTTCGCGTGCAAGCCCCCAATGCTCGATCCGGCCGGTTCCCGAAACCGCCGCTTGAGTTGGGCGCCGGCGGTCGGCTTGATCTCGTAGAGTTCGACGCCGGCCTCGATCAGCGGCTTGCGGTAGAGCTGATATTTGGAGTGGACCGGCACCCCGTCGGTGGAAGCCAGCGAATTGGTAATCACGACGACTCGCACGCCGCGCTGGCGCACGGCGGACAGAAGCTCGACGCCCTTCTTTCCCGGCACGAAGTAAGGAGAGACGAGGAATAGCTCGCGCTTTGTTTGATCGACGACCTTGCTCAACTGCGGGGCGAGATGCGTCTCCGTCTTGTCGGCGGAAGAGGCCACCTTGTCCGGATGGTCTTCCACGATCGTAGCCTTTCCCCAGTAGTAGGGCACGCTTCGATTCCTGATTTGTCGGGCAAATTCACTGTCGCGCAGGCTCTGCGCGTAGGGAGAAGCCTTCGCGGTTTCATGGTAGGCGGTGAGTGCCGACCGCTGTGCGGCGAACTGCTCGGGCGTCGTGTTTTGTCGCGCCAGCGCGGAGATCGGAATCGAAGACTGATTGTTCCAATAAAGATCGAATTCGTCGGACACCTCCTTCACCACGGGGCCGATGAGTACCACGTCGAGATCGGCAAAATTCATCTCCGCATGCGCCTCGAAATATTCATCGCCGATATTGCGTCCGCCGACGATGGAGGCCTGCCCGTCTGCGGTGAACGACTTGTTGTGCATCCGCTTATTGATGCGCCCGAAGTCGGCGATCATACCGAGCAAGCGGGGAGAACGCAGGGCCACGGGGTTGAACATCCGCACCTCGATGTTCGGATGACTGTCGATGGTGAGCAGCGTGGCGTCGGAGGGCATTACGCCAAGATCGTCGAGCAGCAGGCGCACGCGCACACCGCGGTCGGCCGCCCGGAACAGATGCTCAAGCAGGACTTTGCCCGCCATGTCCTTGTTCCAGATGAAATACTGCACATCAAGACTGCGTTGCGCCGCATCCGCGAGGGCCACTCGCGCAGCCAGGGCCTCGCGCCCGTCCAGAAGTGTGTGGAGGCCGGACTGCCCTGGATGCGCTGCTACACGCGGACGCACCGCCGCTGCCAAGACCGTGCCCCCATTGTTTTTCATGGCCGTGGAAGACGGGCGCTCGCCGGTCTTGGGAAGGCCTCCGCACGCACCGAGTGAAAGCATCATCAGCAATGTGCCGACGCATTGAATCGACCGTTGGTAACTAGGAAGCATGTTTTGCCTACTCCGGTTGTTCCACATCGACTTAGGCCTTGGCGAGATCAAAATTACTTTTGAGGGACCTGATCTCAGCACTGTCGGTTCATTGTTGTGCATCTTTGCCTGGCGTCTCATCCCGAGCTCGGCACCGAAAGGCAACACGTAGAGTTGTGACCAAATAGAAATGTTGATACTCCACCCACCATGTTTTTTATAAAGCTTCTGACAATTCCAGCGATCTCAATTGGATTGCTTACCGCCTCGCAGGCGATGGAGAAGCCGTCGTTCCACATCAAAGGCACGCCATCGTCCGATTGCCCCGTAATGAAGTGCATCATATTGTGCAAATGTGGCAGTGAAGGTCGATGGGGAACTCGGCAGTAAAAGAGCGTACGATCCGCGCTCGTCTCCCGCGGTCGCGGAGAAAACTACGGCCGAGCGCGTGAAGCAGGGCGCGAGCGATTTGCGTGCAGGTGGGAAAACGATGTTCGCGTCATGAACGCGGCACTTCCCGCGCACAAGACGAAGATCGTTGCGACGATCGGGCCGGCGTCGGAATCACCCGAGATGCTGGTGCGGCTGATTCGCGCCGGAGTAAATGTCGCGCGACTGAATTTTTCACACGGCAACCCTTCGAAACACGCGGAGGTGATCCGCCGGATTCGTGATGCAGCGAGTGAGACCGGCCGGCGCGTGGCAATCATGGCTGACCTTCCCGGGCCAAAAATGCGACTGGGGAGAATCGATCCTGAACCGATTCAGCTTCTGCCCGGCGCGCATTTCACGTTAACGAGTGAAGACATTGTTGGCAATGCGCAGCGGGTCTCGATGAGTTTCGCGCCGCTGCCGCGTGTCGTGAAGCCGGGCAACAGGATTTTTCTCAATGACGGGCTCGTGCAGCTCATGGTCGAGCGCGTGACTGGGAATGACGTGGAGTGCACTGTTGTTGTTGGCGGCGAACTGCGCTCACGGAAAGGACTGAATCTGCCAGGCATTGACCTTGGCATCAGCGCGTTTACCGAACACGACCGCGAGTGCCTTGAGTTCGCGGTCAAAGAAGACGTGGATGCGGTGAGCCAGTCGTTTGTCGAACGCGCTGCGGACATCGAGGCTGTGCGCGGAGCTGCGGCAAAAATCGGCGCGCAGCCTTTCGTGATCGCAAAGATCGAGCGGGCAGACGCGCTCGCGCACTTCGACGAAATTCTCGCCGCGTCGGACGGCATCATGGTCGCTCGCGGCGATCTGGGAGTAGAAGTACCGATCGAGGAAATCGCGTACACACAGAAGCAGCTTATCGCGAAGGCGAACCTTGCGGGCAAACCGGTAATTACTGCGACGCAGATGCTCGAGTCGATGGTGTCGAGCCGTCTACCAACGCGCGCCGAGGCAACTGACGTCGCGAACGCGATTCTCGACGGCACTGATTGCGTTATGCTCTCTGGCGAGTCGGCGGTGGGAAACTTTCCCGAGGAAGCAGTCACGATGTTGGCGAAGATTGCCGCGTTCACCGAAACACATCGACCTCCCAGGAGCTTTGCGGTTCAACGCGACTTCGTGCAGCAGAAGGCAACGACTAGGGCTCGCGATCGCATGGCGTCCCTGGTCGAACACGCACTGTGCACGGTGCCATGCGATCTGGTGCTCGTGCCGACGCGTGGCGGCACGGTGGCGCGCGCGATCTCGAGATTTAAACCGCCGGTCTGGATCATGGCACCGAGCCCAGATTCCGCCGCGTGTCAGAATCTGGCGTTTTCTTACGGCGTGCACCCCGTTTATCTTGCGGAGGAACCGGACGACTGGCGTGAATGGATTGAGCACTGGCTGCGCGAGAACGGAATAGAAGCTGAACGCGTGATGTTCGTCGCCGGCCCATCACCGCGGAACCCGAAAGCCAATTATCGTATTGAACTGATGCGCCTGGACGCAGAGGACGTGTCTGCGGCAGAAAGTAATTGATGGGACGAAAGTCCAACATGCGAACTGAGCGTTGCTCGTCGAGCATTTCAAAAGTTTTTATTCAGCCAAATTCTAACAAAAGAAAATACATGTATGGGCTTCGAAAAATTTGACCTTGAAAACCTGGATAAGGAGCGGCGGAAAGCCATCGCAAATTCAATCCGCACGATCAGCGTTGAAGAACTCAAGGCGATCGGAAATGAGATCTTTCGGTACGCCGATGATCCGTGGCGGGAAAAGTTCTTCGGCTTCATCGCCGAGAATTCCGGCGCCACGTTTCACCACGCCGTCACGAGCGACGGCGTCAACATCGTTTACTGCCGCGACAAAGATAAAGGCATATGGTTTCTCCCGGGAAGCGGCATGGGTCCATTGCAGGCCACGGGCCGGAAAACGATGAGCGAAATGATTCGCGGGCACCGTTAAATCTGTAAGCACTGGGCCAAATCGAATGAACGGTTGACCACTCGTGGTGTTCTGGTCCGAAACACCGATTTTCTAATCACAATATGAGCAAGCAATCAACGTCCTTCGGTCAATCTGACATAGTTCGCCTCAGTGACGAAGATGCGTCTGTTGAACTTCTCGAGCGCGCCGTCACTGGCCTGTGGGAAGTCGTTAACGATCTGACGCGGTTTCGTCGCACAACGCGGCAAAATTATCGCGTGACCATCTTCGGCTCCGCGCGCTTGAAGCCCGACACACCAGCATATGAAGGAGTAAAGAAACTCGCCGCCGAACTGACCAAAATGGGTTGCGATATCATCAGCGGTGGCGGTCCTGGCCTGATGCAAGCAGCGAATGAAGGAGCACACTCGGTCCACCCAGAGGCTCTCAAGCGCTCGGTCGGCATTCGTATCGAGCTGCCATTCGAACAGGAGGTCAACCCTTTTGTCGGCCAGGCGTACGAACACCGCACGTTTTTTTCCAGACTGCACCATTTCATGATCGTGTCCGACGCTTTCGTGGTGGTTCCAGGCGGTATCGGAACTCTGTTGGAGCTATCGCTCGTGTGGCAGCTGCTCCAAGTCCGGAAGCTTTACAACACGCCACTTATTCTCGTGGGCAAAATGTGGGCCGAACTGGTCGAGTGGGGACGCCGATCGATGCTTCAGAAAGGCAATGAACTTGCCAGCGAAATCGATTTCACCATCCCGCATTGCGTAAACACGGTGGATGAATGTGTGGAGCTTATCCGGGAAAATCGCATGGCGTGGCTCGCCGCACAGACAATAAAGTAACTGCATGAGCAAACGAATCGGCGTTGTCACCGGCGGCGGGGATTGTCCGGGCTTGAATGCCGTTATTCGGGCTGTTGCGAAAGCTTCGGCCAAGCGCGGCTGGGAATGCATCGGTATTCTTGGCGGCTACGAAGGCCTGCTTGAACCGCAGCGGACCATACCGCTCGATTACCAGATACTCAGCGGATTGTTGACGCGCGGCGGAACGATTCTCGGCACAGCGAACCGCGGGAAATTCTCGGCCAGGATCGGGCACGGCGAGAGTCGTCCGTTGCCGAAGGAACTGCTTGACAGCGTGAAAGCCGGGATGAATGCGCTGGGTTTATTCGCGCTCGTGTGCATAGGCGGTGACGGCACGCTGGCCATTGCCCAGCAAATGTTCGAACATGGCATACCAGTGGTGGGCGTGCCGAAGACTATTGATAACGATCTCGAAGGGACGCTGTTCACGTTCGGATTCGACTCCGCAGTCTCGTGCGCAACCGATGCGCTTGATCGCCTCCATACTACGGGTGAAAGCCACAACCGCGTGATGCTACTCGAAGTGATGGGACGTTACGCGGGTTGGATCGCCCTCTATGCAGGTGTGGCCGGCGGCGCGGACGTGATCTTGATTCCCGAAATTCCGTTCAGCTACGAAAGTGTGTGCGCAAAAATCCAGGAACGTGAGGGCCTCGGGAAAAAGTTCACCATCATTATTGTTGCGGAAGGCGCGCGCGTGAAGGACGGCGCGTTCGTGACTTCGGGCGCCGAGACCAAAACCGGCGAGGCGCGACTTGGCGGCATCGGTGCCGTCGTCAGCGCGGAAGTCGAAAGGCGCACCGGCAAAGAGGCGCGCGTGTGCGTGCTCGGTCACCTTCAGCGCGGCGGGTCGCCAACCACATTTGATCGTGCGCTTTGCTCGATGTTCGGTGCGACGGCGGTGGAACTCGTCGCGGCGGGTGAGTTCGGAAAGATGGTCGCGTTCACTGGCCCGCAGGTGGGCGCGATTAAAATCACTGACGCAATCGGGAAACTCAAAACGGTGCATCCCGAAGGAAATCTCGTTCGCACAGCGCGTGCGCTCGGCATTTGTTTCGGCGACTAACCGCGAACAAGGCTACTATAGCGACGCTCTCTGAGCGTCGGCATTCCAAACTCATGGCCCTAGTGCGTTCATTGATCGCTGCACGTCGAGAAGAGCCTGTTGGCTGACCCCTCAGAACTCGATCCAGCACAGGTCGCAATTTCCGTATTGACGCAGGCAATCAGTTTGTCGTTGAAATGTGCTATGCCCATTCTCTCTGGAACGCGTCGATACATTTTCTTCCTTTCGGTTTCCATTTTGATTTTACAAGCGGCTGTTGGAGCAGGGCAAAACAAAAAGGGCGGTGTAACAGTTTCCTACGAGAGTCTTGGCAGCTCGCGAATCGCACGCTTTACAAACTCAAATTCGTTCCCGGTCCGAGTGGAATTCTCATATCAGGGCACAAAAGTGCATGGTTCAAGTGAGGCGTCTGGTCAGGATGCTGTTTTCGTAGGAGCCAATTTTGCCGCTACGTATGGTGGGAACGGGCTTTCTATCACGTCGGTCCGAATCACCGGGGTTATGCGGTCGGACTGACGCCGCCAACGCGCTTACGCGTCGTCGCGCTTTCGCCCGGCAAACCGACGACATCTTTATGTCTCGCGCATCCCGCGCGCAACATTCGCGCCGCGATCAGCATCGCTCCCGCCACAAGCGCAACGAGGCTTGTCAGTGCGGCGCATTGAGGAGTGTAAGCCGTGAAAGAGAGAGAAGTAAGAGCCGCCGCAACCCATTGCAGCCGTGGCAGAGTCCGCGCTCACGACGAGGTGCCGCGAACAACCCAAAATCGCAGATGCGACCATCGGCAGCATCATCGTTTAAAGCCCGGTGACCAACCGGGGTACCGATAATTTTAGTGTAGCCCATCACCGCCGCAATGCCGAGGGCGGCGAGAATTGTGCGAATTATTCGGCAGTTGGGAAGCACAATAATTCGGAGCGTCAAAAGTCAGTCATCGCCCGCGCAGCAGTCGTCAACCCATGACGAAGTACACCCACGGCGACCCGATCAGCAGGTACACCGCCAGGAATGCGAGGGTGATGATGAGCCCCAGCTTGTAGAGCTCGCGTTGCGTAAGGTAGCCGCTCGCCGCGAAGATGATGTTCTGGCTTCCGCCCTGCGGAGTGATCACCGAGAAATAGCTGCTCGCGAAGAGCAGGCCGAAGGACATCAGCGGCAGGGGCACCCCGCCGCGCGTGCCGACGTCGAGGAAGACGCCGAACAACGCCAGCACCTGCGAGGTCTGGCTCACGAACAGGTAGTGGATGACGACGTAGAGCACGATCAGGGTCACGTACAGGGTCGTCCAGGACAGGCCTCCCAGGCCCGAGGCCAGGCGCTCGCCGACGTAGCCCATGAAGCCGAGCTCGTTCAGTTGCCCGCTCATGGCAAAGAGGATCGAGAGCCAGAGGAACGTCGCCAGCGTGTCGCCCTGCTTGGCGATGTCGTCGAGCGTGATCACGTTTGCGAGCAGCAGCACGCCGAAGCCCATAAACGCGACGCTCGTGGTGTTGAGATTAAGCTTACTGCCGAACACCCAGCCGGCGACCATCAGCACGAAGGTCACGGCCGTGATCCACTCGTCGCGTGACATGCTCCCCATGCTGGCGAGGTCCCTGCGCGCGGCCGCGGGGGCCTCGGGTGTCTTGCCCACCCGGGGCGGGAAGATCTTCGCCACGATGAGGGGCAGCAGCCCGATCGCGATGAGCGATGGCACCGCGGAGGCGAGGAACCATTTGCCGAAGTTGATCTCGAGTCCGGCTTTCTGCACGATCTGCACGGCGATCGGGTTACAAGAGGTGGCCGTCATCCAGAGAGCAGAAGAGACCGCGAGGCTCGCCATCCCGCAAAACATAAGGTAGCCGCCCAGCCGGCGTCCTTCGGGTTCCTCGGGCTTGGAGCCCGCCCCCGTCACCACCGACAGCACGATCGGGAAGAGCACGCCGCCGCGCGCCGTGTTACTGGGGAAGGCCGGCGCGATGGCCGCGTCGGTCAGCACGATGCTGTAGGCGAGACCGAGCGAGGAGCCGCCGAAGCGGCTCACCATGAAGAGGCTGATGCGGCGGCCGAGACCCGACTTCACCACGGCCTGCGCGACGATAAATGCCACCACCACCAGCAGCACGCTCGAATTGGCGAAACCCGAGTACGCCTGTAAGGGCGTGATCGTCCCGGTAAGAACGATGGCGCCCACGGCCAGCATCGAGGCCGTGAGCAACGGGAACGCACCGATAAGCACCGAGGCGATGGCCGCGGCGAAGACCGCGAACAGATGCCACGCCGGAGCCGTGAGTCCGGCTGGGACTGGGCAGAACCAGATTCCGAGCGCGATCGCGAAGGGCACCGCCTGCTTGAGATTCAATCCTAGTTTGGTCATTTGGGTACGCCTGCGGGGCCGGGCAGAACGCGGCCCTTCAATTCGATTGCGCGTCCGTGGATCGTGCCGTCCTCGGCCTCCATCACCCACTGCCAGGAGAACTCGTAGGAGCCCGTCGCCCGGGCATACCGCCCCGTGCCGCCCAGGAACTTTCCTGTGATGTGGTTGCGCGCCGCAGTCCCTTCACCTTGGAGTTCGCTGAACACCTGGTCACCACGCTCGTCCGTCCAGACGCTGCGGCCCACGAGCCCCGTTTCACTATCGACAAGCGCGATGACCTCTGAGCGGAATCCTACGCCGGGGCGCTTCGGGCCCGCGAGCAGCATCGTCCCCCTCAGGTCGAGGATCGAGCCATGCCGATCCGCGCCCAGGGAGATGGTCCTGCGACTACCTGCGGCATTCCAGGAGCCCGCGAATTCCAGCCATTCGCCGGACGTTCCCTGAGGCTTCGGCGACTCCGTCGCCGGTCCACAGGCCGCCGCCACCATCGCCCAGGCGAGGAGGAGGTGACATCCCGACCCGCTCCAAGGGCGCTTTCGATCGCGCGGCCCGGTCAGTCTGAGAAAACCCATGGCTGCCACCAAGTCGTTTTTACGCCGGCCGCACCGTGGAAAGTCAGAGCGGGTCTGGACGGAGCGAGGGGAGAAAAATGCGCGAGTCCAGCGGATGCGGGCCGACGCGAGGCGCGATCCGGTCGATTTTTGGAAGAGAGATTCGGTGCGGCGGGATTCACGTGCTCAATCGTTGTTTTCGAGCATGATCACCCGCTCCGCTTTGCCAAGCATTTTTTTGGCCGCGAACTTTTCCCGCCATTCCCGTTGCGCCTTACCCGCCTGTGCATGCACGTAAGTAACTCTCGTGACGAGATTGTGACTCGTTCGGCCGGATTTTTGGCAGTCTGGACGCTCTTCCGGAAAGCCGAAGTGGCGCCGTTGTAGATCGATGTCGTCGCAGAGGTGGTTAAGTTAGGAGAGGCTAGAGTTTAGGGCCGCCCACCATAATCCAGTGGTCCTGTCTGAAAAATAAACTTCCAGTCTCCACCAGTCATCCTCGTGTAAAACTTACAAACTCGACCCTTCCAATGAATCTCTTGCTTTGTGTCTTTGTCACGCCACAACGAGTCAATATCCAAAATTGCAAAGGCCGCATCTTCCTCAGGTGAGACCTCAATTTTGACGGTGTTTCGGTTGTTATGAGCCAATTCGTATTGGTCAAAGAGGGCCTGAAAGTATTGCCGCCACCGCTCTTTGTTAAATCGGCCTAACACAAAGCGCCATCGAACCGGGTCGTGGTCGCGAGATGTGGGTGGCCACGGCCAAACCATATCAGGATGAATCGTGTCGAGAAACAAGTCAGGATTCTTGGTGTTCAAGCCCAGCGTCTCTTGGTCGATCAACCTCTGAATGTAATTCTTCACGGTGTCAGACATGGGAGTAGCAGACGATCTCTTCTGTGGCGTCAATCTGTGTGGGAGAGGCAAAGTTCCTTAACTACGAGCGGCATGCAACGGCAAGCAGGAATATTGAGCGAGTATTTGGCAATGCGAACAGAATCGCTACTGCTCCTTTCGCGAAAGAAAATGCGACACGGGAATTCCAACAAGAGCTGCAAGGAGCGCGAGGAGACAAATCAGAGGCGCATGCCTGATTAGAAAGAAAGGCGAATAGCGTTGGTAAAGGATAAAACCGGGAAGCAGCCGATGCCACGGCACGAGGATCACGAGCAAAAAGCCGATCGTAGAACAAATCGGCATTCCCAACGCCATGGAGTGTCGATTCTTCCAGTAATACGCGCTGCCGATCATAAGCGCGGTTAAAAACAACATCGAAAGGCATGTCCCGGCCACACGGCGGATTTTCGTGCCACCAATCGGCGAGGAATGGCGATGAAACTCGTTCGCGAGCAGGCTCGACAATACCTCGACCTGATCGGCAGACTCGCCGCTTACCAATACGCGGCGTGATGAATCGCCCAAATCAATCGTTACCGACGAAATCGGTTTATCGGCTTGATAGTACGCGTAAGAAAACCCGAAGATTTCATTTGGAAACGCAACGCTGCTGGCGAGAGAGAAATGGGGGACTTCGATCTGGTGGTCACCAACGGCAAGCTTCACAGTTTCTCGACTGGAACCTTGTTCGGCAGAACCATTGGCCGCGTCAACAAACGAATGGGTCTTGATGAGAATCGCGTCGAGTTCACTCGCTGCCAATTTCAAAGGAGGCAGATCGCGAGCTTCGGAGAATTGGGCCCCGTTCAACAGCGATGTCGCGGCGAACGACACGCAAACAGTGAGCAGAACCGGCAACTGCATTGTAGTCGGCCTAACGAGAATTGACCGTGATTGGCTCACGTTCGCCTTCTTCGCCGCATCGCCATCACTGCCACACCAAAACCAACGAGAATCAATAACGGATAAAGAATCGCCGGCTGCGGCGCTTTTTGTTTCGGTGCCGGAGGTCTTGGCCGAGCCGCAAACTCAATTGGAATCTTCACTTGCGAGCCTGAGCCCGGTTGGAAACGCCACTGCGAATAAGCTTCGAGAGCCGCACCGTCGAGTTGTTTGTTCCCAGTGCTCTGAAGCATTCGCGCTCCCGTGACTTTGCCGGTCTGTTGATCGATCGTAACCAAAACAACCCCTTTCCCTGTGAGTCCCTGTTTCGCCCATTCAGGTCGATAAACGGGTTTAGGCGTGTAGATCGCCTTTGGAGGTTGTTGTCCCGTCACTGAAGTCTGGGTCTGCGCGTGCACGGAAGAAACAAAGAAAAGCGCGAAAACGAGAACGAGGGCTAACTCGCGCATCAATTTTCTTCGAGGAACGCTTCTGGCGTTGCCCAGCAGGCCACGCGCTGCCGCGCGCACCTGCGGATCTGACATTCGATAAATGCTTCGATCAAGCAGATAGTGAATAAATCCAGTCGCAAATCCGAGAGCAAGCAACGCAGGCACCCAGCTCGAGGTTCGTAGTTGCGTCGCAAGCGCACCGAAGATCCGGTCTCCGTAATAAGTCCCGCTCTCGCGATTTGCTTCTACCTCAAAAATCGGGAGCAAGATCAGCGATAACGCCATCAGGAAAAGCACGACCGCCCATGGTCGCACATTTAATCTGTGTAGAAGCCCGCGAATGCCGCCGGTCATTGGAGTAGATTCCGCACATGGTGTCTGCGACGCCAATCCGGTAGCCAGGATCCAATGCTGCGATGTCCAAATCACCAGAAAGAGAAACAAACTCCGGGGACGAAGCGCCAGACTGACCATCACGGCGAGCCCAACGATGTACAACATGCGAGGCAACGAACAGCGCGGCGTGCGCAATTCCACAAACAGCATCATCGCCGTGATGGTTAACAGCGTGAACATCGCGCCGCCGCGGATTCCATTTTCAGCCGACACAATCCACGCCGGAAACCAACGATCAGCCCACTGATCCTGGTAAGCGACTGCTCCGGCGAGAATGTCTGCAACAAAAACAAGCACGCCGCCGACACTCAGCGCGAAGAAGCGATCCGAACGCCTTGTGTGAAAGCAGGAGCCACGATCGGCTCGCGAACGGTAAAGTGAAAGCGCGCCGAAATGTTGCGCCGCGAAATGATACGTCACGCAGGCATAATCAAGAATTGCCAGTCCAATTAGTCGCTCCTCGCGTGTCCATGGCAACGCTGAGTCTGCCGGGAGAAACAGCGCAAAGCATCCTGTTGTCACGAGAATCGGCAGCACGACAAAGCGGATGGGCTGCGCTCGCAAGAGCGGTCGGTACGCTTCGGTGCAGTATGCGAGATAGGTGCTTGATAACCGGTGACCAATCCAAAACAGAGCGGTTAAACCAAAGTAAAGCAGATCGAGCGGACTCGACTCCGGGTTAGAATAGCCACGAGCGAGCAGCAGCACGATCGGCGCGAGCCACAGCGCGCTGAGGATCCAGAAGCCGTCCCAGAGTGGTCCCCGAACCCACGGCAATGACGGCCATTTCCGCACCCACGGGGCTGCCGTTCCGATCTCAAGCACGGCGGCGGGTGAAGAAAGCCCGGCCATTCGAGCATTGCTGAGTGCGCCCCAGGCGGCGCACTCAGATTTATTTATCAGGCAACACCGTTATCTCTGGATTTGCATATCAACGCCGCCGCCAGTGGCGTTGACATCAAGGCCTGTTTGTGTGGCGGCAAGGCGGACTATCACACCGGCCTGATTTGACATGAGGGTGCCAGCTTTCCCTTTGGCAATAGTCACGCCGCGGGTGCCCTCGGCACCGACATTATAATGACCGTTGAAATCTTGAAGATGCTTTAGGTTGAAAACCTCGCCATACGCGGAAACGCCTGTCATGCCGACTTTGCCTACCGATAGTCCGTTCACCTTGACCGGATAGTCTTTGCCCTTGTAGGTCAGCGTCCCTGACCCCCACCTGAAACCGATTCCAAGGGCGAATGAGCCCCCGCTCAGGCGCAAAGTTGCGTCTGGCCCGGAGTGTTGAGTAGCCGCGGGCGTGAAGCCCGTCATCCCTGCGATCACGAGCAATAGAACTGCGATTTTCTTGGTATTCATATGAATTTCTTCGATTAATTTGCTGAAACTATCATTTATATCCGACGGTTCAATTGGACGAAAGTCTTATATTGCCGGTCGGCAACTTTCACCTACCCTTACGGACAATCAGTGAAAAGTAAAAAGTTATGAAGTCACGAAGCCGCAAATTATTTTATGCCGTCATCGCCATCGTTGGTCTCGCGGTGAGCTCCACCGCATTCGCGCAGCAAGCGCAATCGCAAGAGATGACAACCACGGAGCAAACGCCGAAGCTTGCGAGCGGCGAATTGGATTCTCTGGTCGCGCCGATCGCTCTTTATTCGGATCCACTTCTGGCTCAAACGCTCGCTGCTTCGACTTATCCACTCGAAGTCATCCAGCTTCAACAGTGGATGGCCAAGAACCCAAACTTGAAAGACAAAGCGCTGGCAGACGCGGTGGCAAAGCAGACGTGGGACCCAAGCGTCCAGGGACTGGTGATGTATCCGGACGTCGTTACGCGCATGGCAGATAATATTCAGTGGACGAGCGATTTGGGAAACGCATTCCTGGCACAGCAATCTGACGTGATGGACGCAGTCCAGCGCATGCGCGCAAAGGCCCAGGGCACTGGAAATCTAAAAACCAGCGCGCAACAGGTTGTAGAGACCGAGACAGTTCCCAGCGGCAAACAGGTTATCAAGATCGAGCAAGCGAACCCCGATGTTGTCTATGTCCCGTCTTACGACCCGACTGTGGTGTACGGAGCTCCTCCCCCTGAATACCCTTATTATCCCTACACGTATCCGGGATATGTGCCAGGAACGGCTTTAATGTGGGGAGCGGGAATTGCGCTGGGTGCTGCCGCATGGGGTGCTTGGGGTGGCCACTGGGGCGATTGCGATTGGAACGGTGGCAACGTCAAGATCAACAACAATTACAATTACAATAAGAACAACAACTTCAACCGCAATGTCAGCCGCCAGGGACAAGGTAATTGGCAGCACAATCCGCAACACCGCGGAAATGCCCCCTATGGCGACCGAAATACAGCCAATAAATTCGGCGGACGTGGCCCCGGTGGTGCGGGTGGCGTTGGTGGTGTTGGAAGGCCCGGTGGCGCGGGTGGCGTTGGTGGTGCCGGAAGACCCGGTGGCGCGGGTGGCGTCGGTGGGGTTGGAAGGCCCGGCGGCGCGGGTGGCGTCGGCGGTGCCGGAAGACCCGGTGGCGCGGGTGGCGTCGGTGGGGCTGGAAAGCCCGGTGGCGCGGGCGGGGTTGGTGGTGTCGGAAAGCCCGGCGGTGCCGGTGGTGCTGGTCGTCCCGGTGGCGGCGGCGCTGGAGCACGGCCAGGTGGCGGCACTGGAGCGGGAGCTCGCCCAGGCAGCGGCGGTGCCGGTGGCAAACCATCCACGCGCCCGGCTGGCGGTACCGCTAAGAATCAAGTCGGTAACCGCACGGCATCGTCGAGACCGAGTGCCGGCGCCAAGGGTGGAGGATTCAGCGGCGGCAGTGGAAACCACGCGCGAGCAAGTAGCAGCAGAGGCGGTCACAGCATGGGAGGCGGCGGAATGAGTCGCGGTGGTGGAGGAGGCGGTCGGGCGGCGGCGGACGGTGGCGGCGGTCGCGGTGGCGGCGGCGGTGGACGACGGAGATAACCGAACGACCAAGGGAGAAAAGACTATGAAAACAAAACGAAACAATGTGATTTCATCGAAAATGATCGCGCTCGCCGCAGCGGTCCTCGTAACAGCCTTCCTCGTGCCGGCCTCGCTTGCAGCGTCGAAGAAGAAGGAAGCGGCCGCGAAGCAAGCAGGCGCGCAAGGAACACCCCAACCAGGGCAAAAGGAATTCGACACACCAAAACAGGCCGCCGACGCCCTTATTCAAGTAGCGGAGACTTTCGATGTCGCCGCCGCAAAGGAAATTCTGGGCCCGGACGGCGAGGATATTATCAGTTCCGAAGATCCGGTGATGGACAAGAATCGGGCGACCGCTTTTGCGAACAAGGCAAAAGAAAAGACGTCCGTCGAGATAGACAAGCAAAATCGGAATCAAGCCATTCTGATAGTCGGTAATGATAATTTCCCGCTTCCGATCCCGATCGTGAAGCAAAAAGGGAAATGGTTTTTTGATACGAAAGTAGGTCGTGAGGAAATACTAAATCGGCGTGTCGGCGCTAACGAACTGAACGCCATCGAGATTTGTCGGGGTTTCGTCGAGGCACAACACGAGTATGCCGTGGAAAAGCACGATGGTTCGAAGGTGAACCAATACGCGCAGCGAATCATCAGCACGCCCGGCAAACATGACGGGCTGGCGTGGCAGAACGCGGACGGAACGTGGGGAGGTCCGGTTGGAGAAGAAGTCGCCAAAGCGCTGGAGCAAGGCTACACGGAGCGGGTTCAACCGTATCACGGTTACTACTTCAAGGTGCTGAAGGGACAAGGACCTGCGGCACCCATGGGAGAGATGGACTTCGTCGTCGGCGGGGCGATGATCGGCGGATTCGCCCTCGCTGCCGCGCCTGCTCAATATCGGGTGACCGGAGTGATGACATTTATTGTCGGCCCCGATGGAGTGGTTTACCAGAAGGACCTCGGACCCGACACGCTGAAGACGTTCCAGAGCATGGACAAGTACAACCCTGACAAGACTTGGAAGGTGACCGAGGACGATGTCGAAGATGACTCATCAGACCAGGGTTCCGAATCGCAAGGACAATAGGCTCTAACAATTCATCGTTGCCGTTAGCGGCTAGTTGGCGGGCTACGTCGTTTCGATTGCACTGCTTACATTGAGCCTTGGTAGCAATGAAAGTGTTGCGATTCTTCGCCTCCGCACTTGCATGGCTCGCTGCCTTCCTTTGTGCGATATGGGCCATCGGCGCGCTCTATTTTGATTTTCCAAAGGCCGGCCCGTTCGCAGCCATCGTCTTCGTAATCGCCGTCCTGGTTAGCGTCATATTTGTTCGCGGCAAACTGCTGAAGCTTGGGATCGTCTTTGGCGCATTCGCAGTTGTGGCTTCATGGTGGCTCACCTTGAAGCCCAGTAACGATCGCCTTTGGCAACCTGATGTTGCACAGACAGCCTGGGCAAAGATCAATGGCGACAAGGTCACCATTCACAACGTGCGGAATTGCGATTACCGCACTGAGACCGATTTCACGCCCCACTGGGAAACGCGCACCGTCCGGCTCTCACAGATCACAGGCATGGACGTGGCAATTAATTACTGGGGCTCGCCCTGGATCGCACATCCGATCGTGAGCTTTCAATTTTCCGGCGCGCTTCCACTCTGTTTTTCCATCGAAACGCGCAAGACTATTGGGCAGAAGTACTCCACGTTGGAAGGCTTTTATCGGCAGTACACGCTCATTTACGTCGTGGCGGATGAGCGCGATTGCATTCGGTTACGCACTAACTATCGGGGAGAGGATGTTTATCTTTACCACACGCTGGCGTCGCCAGCGCAAGCGCGCGAGAGATTTCGCGAATACGTAAACACCATCAACGCCCTGCACGAGAATCCGCGTTGGTACAATGCCGTTACGAGCAACTGCACCACAAGCATTCGCACCCAGCGCGCAGCTAAACTTCGTGCTCCGTGGGATTGGCGCATTCTCTTTAATGGAAAGGCCGACGAAATGCTTTATCAGGATCACGCCATCGCCACCGGAGGGCTTCCTTTCAGTGAACTCAAGCAGCGCAGCCTGATCAACGAACGCGCACGCGCTGCGGACAAGGATCCGAATTTCTCGCGCGTCATTCGCGAAGGACTTCCTCAAACCGAGTAACAAATCGTGAAGACGAACGCCATATCTTCGATCTTCACATCTCGTCCAGCGGTTTAGTATCCGCCATCTCCACTAAATGATTCCGAATAGAATGACGAAATACATCAATCGAACTTCTCCTTCTGGCGCTTGCGCTCGGCGCGACCGCTCCATGTCTCGCGCAAACGCCAGAACCGTCTGAAATCCGTCGCGCTGAAGTCGCATTTGAAGAACTGCCCGAACTCAAAGCAAGCGAGATCCTCAAACCGGAATTGCTGAAGGGACCGCATTTTGTGGTGCGCGAGCCGGTCCCGACAGTGTCCGGCATGAATCAGTTCACGATCGATTCAGACTTTGGTCTTTTTGAAGCAGACGGAAACGAAATGCTGCTTCAACGGCTGAAGGAAATCGACGCGATCGCGCGGCTGCGAGAGGTTTCGAAGACGGACGAGTTTAAGAAATCACTAGTGGCCGCTGCAAAAAGCCCGCTCAACTCGGCCAGGAACATAGCCAGGGATCCAGCGCAGGCGATTTCCAACGTTCCAAAGGGAATCATGAAATTTTTGGGGCGCGCCAAGGAGAGTGTAGAGAATGTTGGGAAAAGCGGCGGTGGAGAAGATGCAGGGAACAAGATTAAGGACGCCATGGGTTACTCGGATAAAAAACGAAAGATCGCGCTCGAAATGGGCGTCGACCCATACAGCACCAATGCTGTGCTTGCAAAAGGAACTGGACGATGTCGCATGGGCGTCGTGGGCGGGTGGCTTCACGTTCAATTTGGCTACCTTTCCAATCAGTGGACCGGTAGGAGCAGCGCTAACGGTGACCAACCTCAACAGCACGGTCGAGGAACTCCTGCGTGAGAAATCGCCGTCAGAGCTTGAGCAAATCAATCGCGCAACGTTCCGCGCGATGGGTGCGAGCAACGCTGATATCGAACGGATCCTTCACGGCGGCGCTTTTACACCGACGCAGTCGACCACTTTCGCGGTAAATCTTAAGGCGCTGAAAGGCGTAACAAATCGCGGCGCATTTGTGAAAGTGGCTGCGCAAAAAAGTTCCACCGATGCAGACGCTCTCTTCTGCGTTGCGACTGCCGCTTTGATGAATCGGATCAATGAAAAGACGCCGATCGCTCGCATCGTCATGCTTGGCGACTTTCCGATCTGCATCGCCAAGGACGGAACAATAATTGTCGCATTACAGTGGGATTACGCTGCGTGGACGGCAGGCGCCGCGCAGTTCACCAGCGATGTGCAAAAGCTCGCTGCGCAATCTGGCGAAAACGAAAATATTTTTGTAGCTCTTTCCGGACAAGTCTCACCGCGTTTGCGCGAGGAATTGGAAAAGCGCGGCATCACCGTCCAGGATCGGCTCGTTCCGGGTCCGCTAAAGTGAACACCGCACCCACAAACGGGAATTTACGCTCGATACTTGATCAAATATTTGGCCGGATGTTTTCAAGCCAATGGATCGTGTTTTTGATCCTGATGATTTTGCTGGTCGGCCTTTCCGAACTTGCATGGCGCATGGGCTTTGCGCGAAGCGGGCGCAATCACCATCTACCCTGATCCTGCCGACTTTCTCGCTCATTACGATGAGCTGATGACTCATGCCCCGTCGCCGCAAAACTAGCTTTCTTCACCGGCACTCGCTCAGCCTGGTCGGAGTCGGTCTTCTAATCATCTGGATAATCGGTTAACGCTTGTTCGACCCGAAAACGCATTGGCGCGCGTTCTTTGGGAACGCCATCGCTGACAGGAGCGGCTCCGTCGGATTATTCTCGGCACAAAATTTCTTTATGAAACTCGCTCGGCCGAGAGCAGACCCGTCAAAAGGAAAGAGCGTCCCGCCTGGTTAAACACGCTGCATCGGCATTCGCTCTTGATTTTTATCATCGTGACTGGCGTCGGCTGGACGATTTTGTTTCTGCGAATGAACGTCGACAGCAAATGGGGTCCAGGTCGTCGGCAATATCGTATCCGAGTGGGTCCAAATGGCTGGCCTCGTCTTCTTGACCAAGCGCCTCGTTGAGATTGGTTCCAAGGAAAGTAAATGAGCCGGCACTGTGCCGAACGTTGCAGTGTTCTTTCGGAAATCTCCTTTGTGGACGGAGCCGCAGTCGACCTTTGCTTCTATCCGATACCCAGTTCCTTCCATTCCTGTTTTCCTGGCTTCCTGATTCATGTTTTTGCCAGTCCGCACAAAAAAGCGCTCCGCATTTCCAGCGGAGCGCTTTTGTACCGAACAGCGAATGCGCTAATCAATTTCATTAAAGTCCGGATCACCCGCGCAGATCACCCGTTCCGTATAAACGAAACCGTCTACGTCAACCGCGACCCAGCAGCCGTCCACGAACACGAAGTCCTCGTTGCCGATGAGCCGGAAATTGCGTTCTCCGTATCGTTGGACGAAGAACTCTTTCGGATGCCGCCCGAGACTGAACACTTGGCCATGACTCGACCTGAACTCTGCCTTGTTTACGGTCGCGTCGATTCGTGACCCTCACGTTGGTCTCGCTCGTGCTCGAACGCGCACCAGTTTCAGTCTTGTTTACGTCCGGAGCGTGACCCTTAATCTTTGTTTGTCCGCGTACATCCGCACCCTTCGTTATTCCTCCGGTTTGCTCTGCTCCTGTGCGGGGCGCATCTTCTTCCCCTTCGCTGGGGCAGTATTCTGCGGTTCGTTGGTCTGCCCCTGCGTCTGTTGCGGCTCCGCTTGCTGGCCTAGCGCCATGAGCGGTAACCCCAATATCACTGTCATTGTCACAATCCTCTTATTTCTTCCTTTCTATCCTCCTTCCTGCTTTCCTGGGTTCCTGATTAGTTTTTCTTTCCTACTTGCGCAGTAGATTCCCGTGTGAAGCCCTCGCTCACCGGAATCATCCTGGAAGAACTGGCGGATTTTCTCCGCAAGCGCGGCGCGCCTTCCTATCGCGCGAAGCAGATTACCGACTGGATCTACAAAAAACGCGTCGCCTCGTTCGACGCGATGACCGATTTGCCTAACGAGTTGCGCGCTGAGCTCGCAGCGGAATTCGACACGCCGAAGACCGAAGTCGTCCGCGTCCTTGGCTCGAAAGACACGACACAGAAATTTCTTTTCCGCTTACGCGACCAAAACCTGATCGAATCGGTCCTCATTCCAGCGTCGCCCGCGCTTTATGGCCAGCCCTCAGATCGCCGCACAATTTGCGTCTCGACCCAGGTCGGCTGCGCTTATGGCTGCAAATTTTGCGCAAGCGGACTTGGAAGGCTGGACGCGCAATCTCGATGCAGGCGAGATCGTGCAACAGCTCATCGCCGTCGAAGAGAAGAGCGGAGAAAAAATCGATAACGTCGTCTTCATGGGCATGGGCGAGCCGCTCGCCAACCTGAAAAATCTTTTGCGCGCCATTCGCATCATCAATGCGCCATGGGGCCTCGGCATCGGCGCCCGCCACATCACCGTTTCGACTAGCGGACTCGCGCCGCAAATTCGCGAGCTGGCCAACGAATCCACGCAGTTTCGTCTCGCCCTTTCACTACATGGCGCAACCGACGAAGTGCGCAGCCGGATCATGCCGGTTAATCGCAAGTATCCACTCAAAGTCTTACTCGAAGCTTGCGATTACTACATCGCGAAAAAACGAAGGATGATGTTCGAGTACATCCTTATCGCCGGCGTCAACGACACCGACGAGCAGGCCCGCGAGCTGGCCAAAATCGCGCGCCGCCTGTCGGCCAAGATCAATCTCATTCCATACAACACCGTCGAAGGTCTGGAATGGTCACGCCCCTCGCGCGGGCGGCAGGAAGCATTTCAATCGATCCTGCGGAAGCACGGTGTGATCGCAACCTTGCGCCGCGAGAAGGGCCACGACATTGCCGCCGCCTGCGGTCAGTTACGACTACAGACGAAACAAGCCGAACGCGCATAGAAAAGGTAGAGGGATGAGTAAAAAGATGGTTTCAAAACCGCTATCGGAAGAATATAACGGCTTGATCGGTGGCATTGCCGAATTGCTCGAAGCTGCCCGGCGCACTGCGGCGCGCACCGTCAATGCGCTGATGACGGCCGCTTACTGAAGATCGGGCGATCGCATCGTGGAATTCGAGTCAGCGAGGGAAAAGGCGCGCCGAATAGGGACAAGAGCTGTTGCAGTCGATTGGCGCAGGACTTGACCGCCAGGTTTGGTCGCGGCTTCTCGTATCCAAACGTTAACAAGTTTCGCCGATTCTACCTTGCAGTTTCCCTCTACCGGGAATTCTCGACACCGTCAATAGAATCGCAACACAAGAAAGGCCAGACATCGTCTGGCGAATTGCCAGTTCGCGATCTTGCGGCTCGGAGCTTGCCCCAGGTCGCCGCGGCGATCGAAAGCGGATCACGCCGCTTTTTTCTTCGCCACCGCTTTTTTGACCGGCGTGACACCGGGGAACAGCACGACCCGGGCGGGAGCCTCAGTAGCTCCATTCTGACCAAAGGTCGACTCGAACGTCAGTTTTCCGGTAGCGATCTCGGTTAACGCGATATCCGCTTCACGGAGCCCTGGAGCACATTCCACAAGGGGACGATGCCCGAGCGAAAGCTGTCGCACACGGCGTGAAACCATGTTCACCAGAATTTGCTGATTAGTGATTACTTCGGAGGCGGCTTTAACGAGATCGGCATTCATAATTGATTCTGACTTTCTACCAGGCACCAACGTCGCACCAACTTTGGCTCGCACCGGAGGCTGACTTTCCTCCTTGGTACTTCCAGACCTCCCACTATCGCCCAGAAAACCAATTCCGCAACACGGCGTGATCATTGCGCCGCGAGAAGGGGCACGACATCGCCGCCGCCTGCGGTCAGTTGAGACTAACAGACGAAGCTTTCAGCCAGACCGTGAACGGAGCGATCGGGACGAGCAACATGGCCGGTAAAGTCGCGAAAGTAAGCGACGAACGAGTTGAGTAAACGAACGAGTTTCAAGTCCGGCTTTCAGTCTGAAGGGGATTGAAAAACAAAGGGAACAAAGAAAAGCCGCCAGGGCATTAAGTGCGCCTCGGCGGCTTCTCAAATCTAACCTTCTAACTTCTACGTTCTGCGGCGCGCCCGGCGGTCGCGCCCCTACCAAATCGCAACCTAGCTCATCCCGAGGGAATCAAGCGTCGGCTCGTCGATCGCCGCTGTCGTGGTGAGCCCCTGGTCGGCCTGATAGGCGGCGAGCGCGTCGCGGGTCAACGGCCCGAGCAATCCATCCACTTCACCCTTATAATAGCCCATCTGTTGTAGCTCGGCCTGCACGTCGGCGATCACTTTATCCGGCGGCTCGGCACGTTGACCCACATAGATCGGTCCGTCGTAGGCATAATATTGGGCCGAAGGACTGTAACCCCATGCCGGATACCAGTAGCCGTTGTTCCAGATAGTAGTAACCGCCACCGATCAGCTCCACACGGTTGTAATGCGACCGATACCAGCCTTCATCGTGCCATTCCGGATGATACGAACGGAATACCTGATATTGCGAACCCTGCCACTGTTCGCTTCCTTGAATCCGATAATTCTGATTGTAGGTAACCGCCGGAACCTGCTGCGGCTTCGGCTGCGCACGGAAGTTCGCGTGTTGCGATTTGATCCGTTGCACCTGCTGCGGATCCGGCTTCTTTGCCTTGGCCCCCGCATTACCCTGCGCATTTTGGTGGCCTGCAGCCGGAACTGACGAAGCTATACCTCCGCCAGTCGCACCCCGATTATTATTAGATGTGTTCGCCGCTGCCTGGCCCTTCATTTCTTTTCTCCGCTGCTCAATCCGCTGCTGCCTCGCACTGCGCGTCGAGGTGTCGGCTGATTCACCGGAAACATTCGCTCCCGGGGCAGTTGCAGATTCCTGGTGCGCTGGAGTTTTGTGGCCATTTTCTGCACCGGCCTCCTTCGCAGCTGCGTGCTCATGCGTAGCTCCATGTTCCTTCATCGCACCGGGTTCATGCGTAGCTCCTTGCCCCTTCATTGCTGCGTGCTGCTCGTGCTGCGTCGCAACTGGGGCCTGAGGCTTCGCCGCATTCGGCTTGGGCTGTGCTTGAGTTGCGTGCGATTTTTCCGCGGCGTGCTTGTTCTTTGATGGTGATTGCTGTTCGACTGGCTGTTGGGCCAAGGCGGTCCAGCCAGCGCCAGTGAACAGCCAATCAGTAAGCTGGTAAGTTTTTTCATAGTAATAGTGTTTAGTTGTTGAACGTTCGCGATCGGATTCAGAGTCCTTCCTCTAATTTCCTTCAGCCGCGCGCTCAGTTTACCCGCCGTGGCGGGCGAACCTTTTCGGAGTTACGCGGCATCGATCGCCTAAGACAATTCGTGCACTCGAACTCATCCGGTTCCCTCGCCAACGAAAATTATCACTCGATACGAGGCGCTGCTTGTTCCTCCTTCATACTTCTTAATTGAAACTCGCTCAGTCCCAGTCGCTCCATTTATCGTTCTCCTCACACTGCGTCTGGCATCCATTAGCGCGCTGAAATTCAAAGCGATCAAAAAAAAGGAAAAATTCAAAAACGGCGGGTCATCGGGGTGGCCGCCATAATTGAAGCGAAAATTATGAACTTATCCGTCGAAGCGAAAGTGGCGATCGCGGTAGCGACAAGCTTCCTCGTGTTGATCGTGGGCGCCATGGCCCAGGGGTAACGAACGCGGTGGCTGTCCGAAATCCGCCTTCCGCATTCTGCAATGCTTTCTTCGCTTTTCTAGAGGTCGTTCTCTTGCAACCCGGCAATCTTCACGAGCGAGCGGAGTAATCCCTTTTTCAACGGCTGATTTCCGTGCATGGGGGATGACGATCCGTTCACGCCGGCCCGCCATCGTAAAAACGTGATGGCTACCCTGAATCCGAGCCAATATCCTCCTCCGCTGGGGCTACGGCGCGTCAGGAGCGGCTTATGATGCGAGCTCGTAAGCGCGGGGCGCAGTCAAACTCTAGCGCGAAACAGGTGCCCGCTGGCCGCGATCTCAATTGTCGAAAATCTCCAAGTCGCCCCTCGGTCAATTGGCCGGAATTGCCAATGACTTGAAGAAATAGCTCGTGCGTTCGGTGGCGCGACCGAGATCAAAAGCAGCCTTCTTTCCAGCATCGTGACAGGTCGATCAGGAATGTGCCGCGCCCCTCGATCTTCAAGACCAGGCGGCCTAGCATGATAATAACAAAGGCAATGGCAAAACGAGTCCAACCGGACAGGGTGATGCCCGCGTTTCTTTTTACCAGCCACGCTGTCAATGGACACGCTGAGATGCCGGAGAAGAGCGCGAACCAACCGTTTGTGAGCGGGAGTGGCCCTTGTGTGATGATGAGCCCTAAACCGCCAATGCCTGCGACGATCGTCCATGCCCAGGCCGCCAGCCATCCAAAAACCCGGGCGAGTTTTCGGATCAATGATGGCTCTGTCGTTTGTTCCATAAAAAATTGTTCCGGGGGCTTCAATTAGAAGCGCAAAATCCTTGGATGGATTCAGATTTCTCTGGGCGCTCGCGCTGCATCATTCGTAAACAAACCTCGCAGCGGTGCAGGTTTCATGTGGGTAACACATTGCAAGGAAGCGGAAATGATTCCTAAGACCACACCGTGAAATAAATGCGAAACAAATGGGGTCGCGTCTTCGCTTCGCCCACGTTGAAGGGTTGAAGCGTTAAAATCAAATCTCAACTCCGAAAGTCTTGCGCTCCCGCTAGTGCATCCAAAGTGTTCACGAAATTTTCATTGCCGTAGAGATACATGATCGACTAATTTGATCCCTCTCATTTGTATCTCGTTCGCTTCCCAACTCATTCGCCGCTACATCGATGCTTTACCTTCTATTCTCGGCTTGCCGTAGCCTCGGCAGGTGGGCTCGCCGATCCCGCCAGCTCCATTGAATCTCGCTCGCTCACGCTCGCCCGCTGCTTCCCTCGCGGTCCCGCGGCTGCGGGATCGCTTTTCCCAAAAGCTCCATTCGCTTAGTGTGAAGGAGTGGCGACCGAAATTGATATCGTGCGTGATGTTTCGAACAAACTCGATCAGGCCAGAATCGGTTACATGCTTACCGGTTCGATGGCGATGAATTATTACGCGCAGCCGCGGATGACCCGCGACATCGACGTTGTGGTCGCGATAAAACCGAATGACGTGAACCGAGTCGTGGCTCTGTTCGAGCCGGAATATTACCTGAGCAAAGAGAGCATTCGCGAGTCGATCGAGCAGGAATCGATCTTTAATCTGATCCACCACGAAAGCGTGATTAAAGTGGACTGTATCGTCCGCAAGCAGAACGAATACCGAAAGGTCGAGTTCGAGCGGCGGCACAAGGTGTCTATCCTCGATTTCACCACTTATATTGTGAGCAAGGAGGACTTGATAATTTCAAAATTGTTTTGGGCAAAAGATTCTCACTCCGAAATTCAACTCGGCGATGTGAGAAATCTCCTCGCCACCGGCTACGATGAAGGATACTTGAGGCGCTGGACGCGTCAGTTGGGACTGGATAGCTTATTTCGAGAGTGTTTGCGTGACTGATACTGCGCCAGAAATAAAGGAGAAAGTCCGCGAGCTAATTATGTCGCGACCACCCGAGGAGCGGTTCGTGATGGGCGCGCAAATGTTCGACGCTGCAATCGAAATATTGAAGGCGTCGCTTCCGGCGGGTTTGCCCAAGGTGGAGCAAAGACGGGAAGTATTTAAACGCCTCTACGGCCTGGAACTGCCGGCTTAGATCTTTTTAGGCAGTCAGGTTCGCACTAATTATTTTGCCCGCGCTCGAGTGGTCTTAGCCTGCGATGCGGTTCAATTCTTGGAGTGCATCGTCGGGCAATTGAAGGCCAGCACCGGCAACATTGTATCTCGCTCGCTCCCGCTCGGCTCGGTTCATCGCCGTAACGCGGGTGAAGGAGCGGCCGGCTTTCCAATTGCCAATGACTTGAAGAAATAGCCGGTGTATTCGGTCGCGCGACCGAGATTAAAAGCAGCCTTCTTTCCAGCATCGTGACAGGTCGATCAGGAATGTGCCGCGCCCTTCGATCTTCAAGACCAGGCGGCCTAGCATGATAATAACAAAGGCAATGGCAAAACGAGTCCAACCCGACAGCGTGATTCCCGCTTTTCTTTCTACCAGCCACGCTGTCAATGGACACGCTGAGATGCCGGAGAAGAGCGCGAACCAACCGTTTGTGAGCGGGAGCGGCCCTTGTGTGATGATGAGCCCTAAACCGCCAATGCCTGCAACGATCGTCCATACCCAGGCCGCCAGCCATCCAAGAACCCGGGCGAGTTTTCGGATCAATGATGGCTCTGTCGTTTGTTCCATGAGAAATTGTTCCGGGGTTTTCGATTAGAAGCGCAAAATGCTTAAATGGATCTCACACTCGCCCTTGTTCTATCACAAAGAGGACGATTCCAAGAAACAAGCCGTTTATAATGCGATCAGGTAACGGCCGCAGTCAGCGACAGTGGCTACAGCAATGAGATGAACTTCGACGTTCAGTCTCAAGTTTTCGCTTGTTGGTTTTGAGCGGCTTGATTTTTGATCCACGCTTCCACTCTTTCTTGCAGCAGGTCTAACGGCATCGCGCCGCCGTTCAATATTTCGTCGTGGAATGCTTTGAGATCGAATTTTTCTCCGAATTGCGTCTTGGCTTCATCGCGCAGCTTGAGAATGGTTAACTGGCCCATCTTGTAAGCCAGCGCTTGCCCGGGCCAGGCGATGTACCGGTCCGCTTCAGTCTGCGCCAGCGCGTCGTTGATGTCGTTGGCGTGCATATAATCGATGACCTGCTGGCGGCTCCAGTTTTTGTCGTGAATCCCGGTATCGACCACCAGCCTGACGGCGCGAAGCATTTCTGAATTCAACCGGCCGTAGTCAGACACAGGGTCCTTGTAAAAACCGATCTCTTTGCCTAACACCTCGGAGTAGAGCGCCCAACCTTCGGCATACGCGGTAAAAAAACCGTGCAGCCGAAACTTCGGCAAGCCTTCCAGCGTCTGGGCGATACTGATTTGCAGGTGATGACCGGGAACGCCCTCATGATAGGCAACGGCTTCGTCGTCGACCAGCGTACGCTTCGTGGGGTTAGAGACGGCAACAACGACGCGGCCCGGACGTTTCCCATCCGGCGTGCCCTGGACGTAATGGGTCGCGGCGGCTTTGGCGAAGTCAGGGATCGGTTCCACCGTGACTGGCGACTTCGGCAACAATCCAAATAGTTCCGGCAGCTTCGGCTCCATCTGATGGATGTATTTTTTGTAGTCATCCAGAATCTGTTGCTCGCTGGTCGGCTTCCACCTGGGATCGTTGTTGACCGCCTCCCGGAAGCTGGCCAGGTCTTTGTATCCCTGGCCCTGGGACAGCCTGGTCATCTCGGCCGTGATACGCGCTACTTCCTTGAGCCCGATGTCATGGACGCCGGCGGGCGGCACGTTAACGGTGGTCATCGTTTTCACCGCTTCGGCGTAACGCCGTTTCCCGTCAGCGAGGCTTTCGATCGTGAGCTCGGTTCGTCCTTTCGGATCGTAATCGGTGCGCAGGAACTCGGCGAACTTTCGATAAGCGGGAAACACATCGTCGTTAACGGCCCTGGTGATCTCGTCGGTCAGGCGTTTCTTGTCTTGCTCGGAAAATTCCGCCGGAAATTTTTTGGCCGGCCCGAGGAACGGGTTCGCGGCGATGATTCCGTCGCATTGGCCGGGCAACTTTTCGAGAACGAGCTTGGGCGGCATCAGGTGATCCTTCTCGCCCTGCCGCATCACCTCTGTAGTCTGTTCCAGTACCCGGGGGATCTGGTGTAACCGGGAGATGTAATCCTGGTAATGCGGGACGGAATCAAACGGCACCGCGTTCGGCAAATCGGCCAGCCGAGTGTGCACACCGTTCTGCTGATTCACCGGCATCTCGTAATTCTTCAGCGCGTAGTTCACGTCTTCGCGCTCCAGTTGCCTTTCGAGGATGCGATGACTTAACAGGTCGTTGTCGCTCATGCCATCGGTCGGGATCGCCCTTAATCGAGCGAGAAAGTCGTCGGCTTCCGCATGTTGCCGGGCGATTTCCGCGAGCGAAACCTGTCCAAGCTGTGAGTTGTAACGGTAATCACCGTACGATGTTGCCCGCTCCGGAAAATTCTTAAGCCCGGCTTGATAATACTCCTCAAAAAGCGCGTTCTGCTTTGCTACCCGATCCGCTACCGTTTGCCCAAAAGCAGAGCACGCCAACCCAAGAACCAACCCAAAGACCAGTTGTCGCATATTGGCGCACGGTAGCAGAGTGACGTGACCACGCACGTTGTGATTAGCGTTGTGCCCCGGAAAAACTGCGAATGCTGTCAGCGTCCACACTGCCGTGGGTTGAAACTCGTTTGCTACCCACGCTCACTCGCGCCTACCCATTGCACTAGCCGAAGTTCGCGATCGCGAGACGCGCTCGCTCCCGCAGGCGCGGGACGAGGACGCCCGCACACGGGCGGGCAGGCAGTGCGCTCCCCAATCATCATTGGCCGCGGCTCGCGGGCGGGATGATACCGTTCATTCGGAGATATTCGACCAGTTGACCGTAATGATCGAATGCGTGAGCAGCGGCGAATGTTGCCAGGAACAGGCGAGTGGTCGCTCTGCCACTGCTTGAGCTAATCGGTTGGACAAGGTTCGACGCGTTTAGAGTTGCTACCGCTTTATGGCCAAACGCAAAGGAATCCTTCAGGTACTTAATGATGTCCGCCTTGGCTGTCATATTGTCCGGACCTTTGCCGTCGTTAACGGTGTCGGGGGCTTTTTCGCCGGTGATCGGTGACCAGATCAAGTAGTTCGAGGCGGCAACGTGTTTTAGTTGCTGGCCAAAGGTCCGCACACCTTTGTAGTCGCTGCCGGAGATGTTCAGCTTTTCCGGGGAGAAATCGAACTTGTCCTCCGGCATCGCTTCGGCAGCTTCGACAATTTCCTTCTCTACAATAGAGATCTCGCGATCGATGGCTGAGGCGATGGTTGGTGGAGTTGAAGGTGTGCCCGCTGCTGACGATTGCGGTGCGGCAGCAGCAGCGACGGCAGAGCTGTTGGCATTTTGACCGTAGGCCAGGGTTGCGAATAACAGGGATGTCAGGAGCAGCAGCGTCTTTACGTGTTTCATGGGATGAGATTACGCGTTTGTTGAGGCGTTGAGAAGTTGAGATTTTGAGGAGTCTGAAGAAAAGAGGAAAATCAGGCTCAGTCCTGACTTTTTGCGCAAAGATACGAGTAACGCTCGCGGGGTTGATTATGTCTTGACGGTTCGGCGGCTGGGCTGCACGCTTCCGGCATCGACATGCGCGTCTGAGCGCGCTGACATCGATGTAGCTCGCCCTGAAAGGGGTTCTCGGTTCGAGACGAGCTGCCCTAAATTCAACCTGAAAAAATCATTATGAAATTATTCACGCCAGTTCTGGTAAGCACACTCCTCGCCTTCGCGATCGCGCCCTGCGCCCACGCTCAGGAAAACGCTGCCGACTCCAGCGCAGTCCAAGCGAAGCTCAAAGAGATGGAAGACGCCTGGGTTAAGGCGTTGGTCAACAAGGACCAGGCCGCCGTTGGAAACATGATAGCGGACGACTTTGCCGGATTTAATCCCGAAGGAAAACATCTTGGGAAGTCCCAGCTGCTTGATGAGGCTAAAAACGAACCCAACACCTTGAGTTCGGCAACGAACGACAACATGGAGGTTCATGTTTACGGGCCGAACCTGGCCACCGTCTGTGGCACGACGACGGAGAAGGGGAAGACCAAGGATGGTAAACAGTTTACCCACACCTACGTCTGGGTGGATACCTGGATGGAGCGCAATGGCAAATGGGAGTGCATCGCCGAAGGGGTCATGCAGTTGCGGAAAAGGAAGTAAAACCGGAGACGCGGCTCGCATCTAAACAAACTCTAGCGCGGAACGGGTGCCCAGCTTGCCACTCCGAATGTCGTCAGCTCATTGCATCGTAAGCGGCTTACGATAAGAACTTCGACGATCGAGACCGCCGGTTCTATCCTCAGATCTGCTTGGATTGACGCCTCTCGGAGAAAATGCTCAAATCGCGCCGTGAGAACGAATCGTAATATGCCAGTGGCGCTGGCGGTGTTGTTAACAGCAACCGCGGCAACCTTTGCTGCCAATCCCCTCATGGGCACCTGGAAGCTGAACGAAGGCAAATCGAAGTTCGCGCCCGGCGCAACCAAGAATACTACGGTCACCTACGCCCCAGCCAAAGGTGACATGATAAAGTGCACGGTGGATGGGGTGGATAAGGATAGTAAGCCCATCCACTGGACTTGGGTGGGGAAATTCGATGGCAAACCGTACCAAATTAAAGGCAGCCCATCCTTCGACACGCTGACCTATAAGCCAGTGAATGACCGCACCAATAAAACGACGGCCACGAAAGCCGGCAAGGTGGTGATGACCGGCACGATCACCGTGGCAAAAGACGGGAAGTCTCGCGTGGTCGAGCTCACGGGGACGGATGCGAGCGGACAGAAGTTCACTGACATGACTTACTACGACAAACAGTAGTAGGCCGCGAGTAGGAGTTCGGACTTAAAGCGGCTGCTCTCCCGTAGCGTATTCATCGATGCGCAAACCCATAGCGGGGTAGTGCCGTAACGGAAATTGAGGTCGCGTCTACATTCCGGACTCCGAGGTCTTCCCCCGCGACTCGCCGCTCACCGCGGCGAGTAAACTCTGGTAAAGCTTTGGGCGGGCTGAGCAGAGCATTTAATATTCAACCTCCGGTAACTTGAACAGCTGAAGCGGTGAAGCGGTAACCCCGGACTCCGAAAATTTTGACTCTGTTCGTTCCCGCTCATTTCGGCCTGTCCGCTCGCCCATCTATGCATGCCACGACGAAGCTTCAGCGAAGGTGGATCGTTCGCGTTCCGGCGGCTCCGTTTGCTTGATCGCCGCGGCGACCTTTACCTTCTCTGTCGTTGATCTCCTCAGCTTCATACGCCCCGCACCTGTCGGAGCGAACACAATGATTGCATCCGATCTGCGGGATCGCTCTAATTGGCAGCGATGCAACTGCGTACACGACGCGACTTTCTTTCTCTCGCCGGCAAAGGCCTCGGTCTGGCCGCGCTTTCTTCGGCAACGCTCGCGTCGTTATTAAGAAATGTCGAGGCAGCGACAAAGAACGTCGCCCATCTCTCGCCGGAAGAAGCGGCCACTGATCAAGACTACTGGGCGACCATCCAAAACTCGTTCAGCGTTACGCGCGGCATCATCAATCTGAACAACGGCGGCGTTTCACCAAGTCCGCGGATCGTGACCGAGGCGCTGGTCCGTTACATCTGGGAACAGGAAGACGCCACTGCTTACACGATGTGGCAAATCCTCGAGCCGCAATCGGAAACCATTCGCACCGGCCTGGCAGAATTATTCGGCTGCGATCGGGAAGAAATCGCGATCACGCGTAACGCTTCGGAGTCGCTCGAGATTCTGCTAATGGGGATCGATTTCAAGCCCGGCGACGAAATTCTTACTACTACTCAGGATTATCCGCGGATGCTCACCACATTGCGTCAGCGGGAAAAACGCGAAAACCTCAGGCTCAAGCTTATTCAGGTTCCGATTCCGCCGAAGAACCTCAACGAGATCACTGCGGCGTTTGAAAAAGGAATCACAGACCGCACTCGCCTCATCCTCATCTCACACATGATCAACATCACCGGCCAGATCACTCCGGTGAAAGCAGTCTGCGATCTGGCGCGCGCCCGCGGCATTGAGACCATAGTCGACGGCGCGCATTCCTTCGCCCAGTTCTATTTCAAACAGAGCGACCTCGGTTGCGATTACTTCGGCACCAGTCTGCACAAATGGTTGTACGCGCCGAAAGGCACCGGCATGCTTTACGTGAAGCGCGATAAAATCGAAAAACTCTGGCCGCTGATGGCCGCGGAAGCCAAACAGGCATCGGACATCCGCAAATTCGAAGAGATCGGCACTCATTCGGCCGCGCCGAAGCTCGCCATTGGCGAAGCACTCATGTTTCACAACGGCATCGGCGGTAAACGCAAGGAAGCGCGGTTACGTTATCTCTCCCGTTATTGGATGAACCGGCTCAAAGACGTGCCAAAGATTCGGTTCAACACTTCGTTCGATCCGAACCAATCGTGCGCAATAGCAAATGTTCACATCGACGGCACCAATCCCGAGGCGGTGACGAAATATTTGTTCGACAAACACCACATCTTCACCGTGCCCATCATGCACGAAGAATTCCACGGTATTCGTATCACGCCCAACGTTTACACCGCGCTCAGCGAGCTCGATCGGTTCTGCGAGCAGATGGAGTTGATCGCACGAAAAGGCCTGCCCGCATAATTCAGCGTGTTAGCCCTGAACTTTGACTCCGGGCATTGCGAACCCGATCGCTTTCAATTCCGCGGCAAGTAAGTTTGCCTGCTCTGGCGTGAGCTCGACGAGCGGCGGACGTACGCTGGTCCACTCCGGGTCGTTCCCATAAATAGCAATCGCCTGCTTCAACGCGCCGATCATGGACGGAAATTTCCTGCTACTGAACACGTCGCGCGCCACATTTAACTTTGATTGCTGCTCGTCTGCGTCATCTCCCGTGTTCCACTCGCTGTAAAGCTTGTGAATCGCCGCCGGGTTGACGTTGGCCGTCGCTGAGATCGTGCCCACACCGCCATTGCGCATATTGGCAAGCAAGAACGATTCGCTGCCAACAAACACATCGAAAGTGCGAGCCGCACGGACAGTTGGAGCTCGACGGCCGGTTTCTGCAAACGCGTTGAGAAAGGTTTTGGTGTTATTCCAATCACCGGAGCTGTCTTTCATGCCGGCGATTGCGTCTGGATAAGCGTTTAGGAGGCGCTCAACCAATTTTGGTGTGATGCCAATGATCGCCACGGGTGGAATATGGTAGAGGTAAATTTTCAGGCGCACGTCGCCGACCCATTGCACGACTTCGCTGAAGTAATGGTAGAGACCTTCTTCGCTGACGTTCTTATAATAAAAAGGCGGCAACATCAGCACACCGGCGCAACCGTGTTTTACCGCATGCGCAGTGAGCTCGACTGTCTCGGTGATCGAGCAGCAACCGGTGCCCGGCATCATGCGCGACGGATCGACGCCGGCCGCGACAAGTGCATCGAGCAACGTCATTCGTTCTTTGGCTGACATCGAGTTCGCCTCGCTGTTGGTGCCAAACGCTGCCAGCCCGCAGTTCTGCGAAAGTAACCATTGGCAATGCCTGATGAACCGGCCTGGGTCAGGCGAAAGATCGGCCTTGAAGGGCGTCACGACGGGCGCGAGTACGCCGCGGATGCGTTGACTCTGTGGCAAAACTTTGGTTTTCGGCATCGACTTAAAAGAAAGCCGAAAGTTAGAATCCTGGAAAGCTCAATGGAGCTGATGGGATCAGAGACATAGAAGGGTCCGAACCGGACGAGCCCCGGCGGCGTCAAACCACTTTGAGAGCGAATTTTTAGGCGAAACAGCGAAATAGCTTGGAACCGGCGGACGAAAGGCCAGTATTGACGCCTATGGGACACAGCTACGGTAGAGATAATGTTAAGAAACGCGCACGACGCCGGAAAAAGATGGAGCGCCTCGCCTCCACCAAGAAAAACAAAAAGAAAGCGGCGAAATAACCTTGCGTCAGCTTACGAGCAACAAACCTGAGAATTGAGTAATCGGAAGGGAGCACGTGCAATTATGGGAAAAAAAACTCACGAAGGCTCTCCACGGCCCAGGTTGTTGGTCCTCGTCGATGAATCGAACATCGGCAGTTCGGTGCGGACGGCAGGGCGCGGTCTGGATTGGCTGAAGCTCCGTGACTTTCTGGCTGGGCCAGACACAGAACGTGAGTTGATCGAGATGGTGGTCTATGCGGGACTACCACCTGCCATCCCGAACTGGCAGGAAGAACGCGATAAGAAAAACAAGTTCATGCATTGGCTGCGTTCCAACGGATTCATGGTCGTAACCAAAGATGGGGCACCTGCCGAAGAAGGGCGTTACAAGGCTAATGTTGACGTAATGATGGCAATCGACGCGCTCGAGCTTTCCGTCGAAATGCGGCCTGATGTGGTTATTCTTGTAACTGGAGACGCCGATTTCGCTTATCTTGCCATAAAGTTGCGGCGGCGCGGCATCCGCGTGGAAGTGGCCTCCGTCGCGGAAAATCTTGGGAACATATTGAGATCGACCGCGAACGAAGTAATCGATTTGGCTCCGTTGTTCAGGACCTTCGAGATGAAGAATGTCCAGGATTCTGTTCCGCCTGTAGCCCAACGGTCGCTGCAACCCGCCTCACACGGAAAGAGGCAGCGGAGACGACCGCCGAGATTTCATCAGCCCAGCTAAATTTTGGCAACCGGCAAGTCTCTTAATCATTTGATGCCTCGTAAGCGAAAACGGCCCCGGACTCTGACATCTCCTGTTCCCGATCGAAGCGTGATCAACTAATCAGCGGTTAACGGAACCTGCGATTTGGAATAGAGGGATAAGATTTGGTCATGGGCAGCTTGCAAGCGCGTCACCATCACGGCACTTATCCGCTTCAGCAGCTCGTAGCCTAACGAGTGATCTTTCTCGCAATATTCCCGCAGAATTGCTGCATAGAAAAACAGGACGGTCGTTGGTTCGAGCGCGCGTGCTGTAAATTGCCAGACGTATGGCGGAAATATCCATGACCACCCCAGCAAATCTCCTGCGCCAATCGTTTGTATTACGATCCCTTTGCCAGAGCCGACCTCCGACTCGAGCGCTACCCTGCCGGTCTCGACAAGGTAGAATCCATTCGCAAACTCGCCTTCGCGAAGGATCGTCGCGCCCGTGTTGAAGTGTTTCACGACGGCGCAATCCGTGAGCAGTGACAGTTGTGTACGATTCATCCCAGCCAGAAAAGGATGAAAGGCGACACGTGTAGCGAGCGGCTCGACTTGTGTTCCAGCATTGTTTTTTAACAGCGCATTCATGAGGTCATTACTGCTTCTAGACAAACTCGTGCTCTTTTTCGCGGACGACGAGAACTGGGCACGGAGCGGCGCGCACGACGCGCTCAGCGGTGCTGCCGATGCATAGATGCCGCCAGCTCGTATACCCATGAGTGGCGATGATGATCAAATCGACGTCCAGATCCTTCGCGGCTTTGGTGATCTCGTTCGGCGCATGCCCGACGCGCACGAAGGAAGTGATTGAATGCACGCCGTTGGTTTGCGACTCGGTCGCGAGCGCGGCCAGATCTTTTTCCGCCATCGAGCATTCGTCTTTCTCCGTGAATACTTCGACGCCGAGCGGAGCGCCAACCATGGGCGTCACCGGTTCGACCACGTATAGCAGAGTGATCTCGCAACCGAATTGCTCCGCGAATCGCAGCGCATATTGAACTGCTTTCTTCGATGTCTCGGAGAAATCGGTGGGGATGAGGATTTTTTTTAGATGAAGGATCTGCGGAACCAGTTCGATGGTGTCCGCGGTTTGGATACGTTGAGCTGCTGTTTTCATACATCCGACTTTTAAGCTTCGAACAAAAACGCGCTCCGCAGCTCTTGCGGAATCGTGTGCATTTTTTGCGCGCTGTAAAAGCAGCACTGCCGATTTGGCAGGACGCTAACGCCGCACGGCATCGGAGGACTGAAGCTCGAATTCCTAGCAAATAGCAGGACCTTTTCCGGGCAAACCGCGCTCGCCGAGCCAGGGAAAAGGTCGTCGCATGCGCGCGACGCGTTTGAGTCCGAATGGCTCGATCGCCTTAGCGCGAATATGCGCAATGGCCTCGTCAATAGAGTCTGTCGCGAAAATCAAACTTGAATCCTTCGGACCAATCATCGCCCTTTGCGCCATCTTCTGGATGAAACCGATCAACTCTTTCCAGTAATCGGTGCCCATGATCACAATCGGAAAATTCTTGATTTTCCCGTTCTGAATGAGCGTGAGCGCCTCGAACAACTCGTCGAGAGTGCCGGCGCCGCCGGGCATCACCACGAAGGCGTAGGAATATTTAATTAACAACGCTTTGCGGACGAAAAAATAGTGCAGTCGTACGCAGAGATCGAGATACGCATTGGACACTTGCTCGAACGGCAGCTCGATATTGCATCCGACCGAGCGACCCCCAACTTCTTTCGCGCCGCGGTTAGCTGCTTCCATGATTCCTGGACCTCCGCCGGTCATTACAGTGAATCCCAGCCGCGCAATCGCCGCGCCCATTTTTCGGGCCAGCTCGTAATGCGGATCGTCAGGCTTGACGCGGGCTGAGCCAAAGACCGTTACACAGGGAGCAACGAAATGAAGCGTTCGAAATCCGCGGAGGAAATCGCGCATCACTCGCAACAAGGTAAGAAATTCGGTAAACCGCGAGCGCGGACCTTCGAGAAAGATTTCGTCGGCCCGCTCTGGCGGCGCGGTCAGTGCGGATGTCGCCGAATCGGACGTGGCATCGGTCGAAGTTTCGCCAGGCATCTGAAGTCAATGGTAGTCGCGCGAAAATCTAATCAGCGCAATGCTTACAGCGAGACTGATTTGATGGTTAACAAACGATTGGATAGACGATGCTGATCAGCCAGCGGAGCAGACTCGCCCCCAGGAGAAGATCGAGAAACCGCCGGCGCGACGTTGTTATCGAAGCCGTCCGGGCCAATCCATCCATCGCCCAATTTTGTGCGCCAGAAAAAAATTGGTTCAAGCTTTATCTCGGTGGAACGCACTAGCTCACCTCACGGCATTACTTCGAAATTCGAACACTCCACTGTCAGCTTCAATATTTCCGCCGCATGTGGCTTGGGAGAATGTTTAACTCGCTGCGATACTTGGCCACTGTGCGTCGCGCGATAGGAATCCCGCGCTCGCTCAGGATCTCGACGATCTCGTGATCGCTCAAAGGCGCGCTGCCGCTCTCATGCTTGACGAGGTCGAGAATGGCTTGTTTGACGCTGGTGTTGCTTAGCGATTCACCGGTCGCAGTTTGATAACCGGAGGTGAAAAAATATTTCATCTCAAAAACGCCCTGCGGCGTGGCCATGTATTTGCCGGAAACGGCGCGGCTGACCGTGGTCTCGTGCACCGCCACGGCATCGGCAACTTCTGCCATCGTCATCGGTTTCAAATGCGACGCGCCATGCTCAAGGAAATCCCGCTGCCGCGAAACGATCTGATGTGCGATGTTCAGAATTGTCTGCTGGCGTTGATGGATCGAGCGAATCAGGAATTTGCCGCTGCGGATTTTGTCGCGGATGTAGTCTTTGACGTCGCTGCTCTGCGTGTCTCCGGAGGCAATGATGTCCTTGTAGAGATTGCTGATCCGCAGATGCGGAATCTGTTCGTTGTTCAGGGAGACCTGATATTCGCTATCCACTTTTTCGACGATGACGTCCGGAAGTACGTAATTCTGCGGCGCGGCAGCGAAAACCTGACCTGGGCGCGGGTTCAAGCGCGCGATGTTGTCGGCGGCCTTTTGTACCTCTTCGACGCTGATTGCCATCCGGCGCGCAATCTCAGGAAAGCGGTGCTTGCCGAGCTCTTCCATGTGCTCCGACACAACCCTGCACTCGAGGCTGTGTTCTTTTCCTTGTCGCCGCAGTTGAATCAGCAAACACTCGCGCAAATCACGCGCGCCAACTCCCGCCGGATAAAAGGATTGAATCAACGCCAATATTCTTTCGAAATCGTGCTGCGGAATTCCTGAGTTCAACGCCATTTCCTCCGGCGTGCTTCGGAGGAATCCGTCGTCGTCGATGTTACCAATGATCAGCTCCGCAACTTTGCGGTCGTCAGCGCTGAGCACGGTCTGATTCAACTGCGCAATCAGATTTTGCTGAAGCGTTTCCTGGACTGGAATGGAATCGAAAAGAAACTGGCGTTTCTCGTCCGCTTCCTTCGAGCCGCGACGACCATCAAGGCTGTAGCTGGCCGACTGCGCCATGTAATCGCGCCATTCCTCATCCAGGCTCGTCAGCTTCTCAAAGTCCTCTTTGAAATTCTCATCCGCTGATGCTTCCACGTCGCCGCGGTCGTTCGTGCCTTGCTCCTCTGGCAACTCTTCCAGCACTGGATTTGTTTCCATCTCCTGTTGAACCAGGTTGCGCAGCTCGAGCAACGGCGTCTGCAGAATGAGCAAGCTTTGTTGCAGCTGCGGCGACAGAACGTGTTGCAACGCGAGACTTTGCCTCAGCTGCATTCCCTGTGCGGCCATACGCCGAGTTTACGAGTGTCGGCAACGGCGGGCAAGCGATGGCTTTTGCCGCGTTAAGTCGTTGAATGGTTGAAGCGTTGAAGGTCCGTGAATTAGGTGAAGCTTCAAGGAACGACGGCTTGGGCAGCCCTCGATTTCTTTTGTGACGCCTAGTCATATTCCATCATCTATCAGAATCCAGCAGCGTATCTGCGTGGAGCGAGTTTTGGCGGCCGTTTCCCATTCACAATCGCGCCTGCCACAGGGATGTATGAAAGTTCCTGACCATCCGCAGCGCAACGCAGCATCAACCCGCCACGACTCATGTCTCCGCGGCCGACAAACTCCGCCGGAAATCGCAACCGGTCGCCAAAACTCGCCAGCAACACATCGACATATTTTCCAGTCGCAATGCTGCCCAGAAGAATGACTTCGCTCCGGGGCGGCAGTTTGGTCGCGAGACGACGTGCGTCCCGCTCGATTGGCAGGCGATAGCGCGGATCGTGTTCGTGAATGTCGACTGCAGCAAATTCACGCAGGTCATCGAGAGAAATCCGCGTTGCCGCCCCGATCAGGCCGCGTGTAGGCGTGATCACAAGCACACCCGGCGTTCCGCGCGCCGGCCGCGCAAACGCATTTGCGTAGGCAATTTTTCCGCGGAAATAGAGGCCGCTCAGAAAAGTAAACACCTCGGCGATAGATGCGCCTCTGCTGCGGTTGCGCAATCTTCGTGCGAGCTCCAATTGCGCCCGCTCGCGCAAAATCATTCGCGCCCGTGCGCCTCCCGCATAAGCGGGTGAGAGCAGAAAGATCCGTTGGGCGACGCTATTTTCCATTTCTGGGGATTTTCAATTGGACCGAACATCGCTGCAACCCGGCACTCCTGGCTTGCTTTTCAAGTCGTGAATGGAAAATATTGCGCCGTGCGTTGGAACTGGTCATTCAAAACCCGCAACGGCAACGGCAATCAGCATTACGGCGCCGACCGCAATGGAGGCGAGCTTAACGGTTTCGCCGGTGATGCATGCCCCGATTTCTTATGCGTGGGAGCGCAGAAAGCGGGAACTTCCTGGCTTTACCGGCAACTGGAGCCGCATCCGGATTTTTGGATGCCGCCGGTAAAGGAACTGCATTACTTCGATCAGTTAAATCGAACGAAACGATTCCATCCTCCGCGCTGCGGAGACAAGCGGGACACGTCATTTCTGGAGAGCATGGAAAACTTGCGCGGCCGGTTCTACCTCGATCTGGAGAGCTATGGCCGGTTATTCTGCCACAAGGGACCGCTTCTCTCCGGCGACATTTCGCCAGCATATTCGACTCTGAACGATGAAATCATTGAGCGAGTCGTCGATCGCTTTCCTAACTTGAAAGTAATATTTCTGGCTCGCGACCCCGTCGAGAGAGCCTGGTCGCAACTGTCAATGGGCATGCGTCTCGGAACGATCAGTCCATTCAACGTCACCGATGCCGAGGAAGTGATTCGCAATTTGTTGAATCCAGGTGTGCTGATCCGCTCTCATCCCAGCAAGGTCGTCTCGCGCTGGAAGCGCTACGTGCGCCCGGAAAACTTTCGCCTTTATTTCTTCGACGATCTGAAGGAAAGCCCAGCCAAGTTGCGGCGGTCAATTCTCCTTTTTTTGGGCGCCGATCCCGACAAGTCAAGCGGTGGATTTCAGCCGCACGAGAACGGCGATGCCGGCCGCAACAAGCTTCCGCTCACCACGAAGGTGCGCGACCGTATGGCTCGGTTCTTCGAACAGGAACTCAAGGCATGCGCGGCGGAACTCGGCGGACGCGCGAAAAGCTGGCCGGCGCGATACGGTTTTTCATTGCTGCTGTTGTTTTGGGACTTGCTCGACGACAGCATCGACCTCTTCTTCTGGTGTGATTGGATTGCCTGACGCCGCCAGGGTTCTTGCTTTTCGGATGCTGAAGGGAAAATAATCAAGCGTGAAATGGGCTTGGCGATACAATGGTCGCGGCAGCGACCGCGGACATAGGAAAGGAAGCGAGTGTCATAGCGAGCGTGCGCGACCCGATTTCCTGTGCGTCGGTGTCCATAAAGGCGGAACGACCTGGCTTTATCAACAACTCGATTCCCATCCGGATTTCTGGATGCCCCCTGTAAAGGAGCTGCATTATTTTGATCAATTGAGCAGAGTCCAACGCTCTTCTCCGCGCTGCAGAGATGAGCGCGATCTTCGGTTTCTCGAGAACATAAAGAGCCTCAGTGCCAAACCGTACATAGACCTCGAACATTATGCCCGATTATTCGACGCCAAGGGATCGCTTCTTTCGGGTGATATTTCGCCAAACTATTCGACCCTGAGTAATAAGGTCATTCGGCAAATCGTCCGATATTTCCCTGCCTTAAAGGTGATTTTCCTGGTGCGTGATCCGGTTGAGCGACTGTGGTCGCACTTGACCATGGAAGTGCGTTATCATCAGATCGAACCGTTCGACGTGACCGATATCGAGGAAGTCAATCGGAATTTGCTCCGCCGCGGGATGCTTTTGCGCTCATACCCCAGTGCGATCGTCGCGCGATGGAAACGTTATGTTCATCCAGACCGGTTTCGAGTTTATTTCTTTGATGACCTGCAAACAAATCCCAATGAACTGCGGTCTTCCATCCTCGATTTTCTGGGCGCTGATCCCGATCAGCGAGGCAGCCAAGTCACGGCCGGTCGCAACAGTTGGGCCAAGGGGGAAAAGCTTCCGCTTACAGACGAGGTTCGGTCGCATCTGGCGCAGTTCTTCAAGAAAGAGCTAAAGAAGTGTGCGGCGCGGCTCGGCGGGGCAGCTAGAAATTGGCCGGCGCGATACGGTTTTTCATTGCTGCTATTGCTTTGGGGCTTGTTGGACGACAGCATCGATCTTTTCTTCTGGTATGACTGGATCACTTGAGATCTGTAGTCGGGGGCCATGACCCCGGCCCGCGCGAACGATCCGTGAATCAAACGCGGCCGGCGACCGTGGCTACAGCTTTGGCTTGTTTGGCCCGCGCGCGGTTCGCCTGAAGCTCTCCGAGATGTTTTTCCGACCAACGACAAAGTCCCTGTAGAGGCTCGATCAACGTGCGTCCCAGCTTCGTAAGCGAATATTCTACCTTCGGCGGCACAACCGGATGCACTGTACGTTGCACCAGCCCATCGCGCTCGAGGCTGCGCAGGGTCTGAGTGAGCATTTTCTGAGAAATCCCGCCAATTTCGCGCTGAAGCGCAGCGTAACGCATCGTGCCGCCCGCGAGAATCTGGATGACGAGCGCAGTCCATTTGTCAGCAATCCGGTCAAGCACCAGCCGCGAGGGGCACCGTGGATCGAGCACGGAGGGAACAGAAGTTCTTTTTGGCATGGCTTCTGTCTAAAACAACTGTTTCGCAGGTGCAAGCCGGAGGGTAACATTCCAAAAGGTGTGTATGGTTCCAGATTGCATGTAGTTGACTGCTGGTTTCGGCGTCCGAAATTATGGCATGAGTATCACAGCGTCTCCGGAAAAAAATGCCGGTCGGATCGACTTTCTTTTCAATGAGACGGACTCCGGCGCTTCGCAGCCAGTTCGCGGCGAGACGCAACCGGACGACTCCGAGTTGCTGGATGCGTATTCGCGCACGGTCGTCAGCGCAGTCGCCCGCGTGGCGCCGACCGTAGTTAATATTGACGCAAAACAGCGCGTTAGCGCACGACGCGGAGAGCGCGAAGTCAGCGGGAACGGCTCAGGGTTCGTGATCGCGCCTGATGGATTCATTCTGACGAACAGCCACGTTGTTCACGACGCGAGCGCGATCACTGTAAACCTGCCGGATGGACGCGAATACCCGGCCCGATTAACCGGCGACGATCCGGATACCGATCTTGCCGTCATTCGAATCGACGCGCCGCAGCTCACGCATGTGCGTCTGGCCGATTCTGAGAATTTGCGCGTGGGGCAGCTGGTGATCGCGATTGGAAATCCGCTCGGTTTTGAAGCCAGCGTGACTGCCGGCGTGATCAGCGCGCTGGGTCGTTCGATGCACGCGCAATCGGGTCGCTTGATCGACAACATCATTCAAACCGACGCCGCTCTGAATCCCGGCAACTCCGGCGGACCATTGGTCAATTCAGCCGGTGAAGTAGTAGGCGTAAACACAGCCATGATCCGCCCTGCGCAGGGTATCTGCTTCGCCATCGGCAGTAACACGGCGAAATTCGTAGCGGGCTGGCTTATCAAAGACGGAAAAATCCGGCGCAGTTACATCGGTGTGGCTGGGCAAAATGTGCCGATTCATAAGCGGATTGTGCGCTTTTACGGTCTGCCGCTCGAGACTGCCGTGCTAGTTGTTTCAGTCGAGAAAAACAGCCCAGCCGAACGCGCCGGCTTGCGCGACGGCGATCTGATCGTGGCGTTTAATGGCCAGCCGATTGGGAGCGTACACCATCTGCATAAGGTTTTGGTCGGCGATCAAATCGGCGTCAGCGCCAGCCTCACGATCGTTCGGCACACCGAGAAATTGGAGTTGCCCATCTTGCCAGCGGAATCCCGAGCACAAGAGTAGGGCGAGCCTCTGGCTTGCGATTTCCCGCGCAACCGTGACGGTTACGCTACTTTACCGATGAAGATTCTCGTCGTTGGCAGCGGTGGCCGCGAACACGCTCTTGCATGGAAGCTCCGTCAATCGCCGCATGCGGCTCGGATTTTCTGCGCGCCGGGAAATGCGGGGACGAGCGAAATTGCCGAGAACGTGACGATTCCTGCGAATGATTTACCGGCGTTGCTCAAGTTCGCGAGGGAAAACCGCGTCGACCTGACAGTGGTCGGTCCCGACGATCCGCTCGCTGCTGGAATTGTTGATCTGTTCGCAGCCGAGAAATTGCGCGCCTTCGGGCCGGACAAATTGGCAGCGCGGATTGAGTCATCGAAAATCTTCGCAAAAGAATTGATGCGCGCGCAGAAGATTCCCACTGCAGAAGCGGCCACGTTTTCTGAGGCCAACGAAGCGCTTGATTACTGTGGGCGAGTCAAATTTCCGGTGGTGATCAAGGCGGACGGCCTAGCGCTCGGCAAGGGCGTGATTATCGCTACGGATGCTGCGACGGCTAAATCCACCATCGATGAAATGATGAATCAACGCCGGTTCGGCGCCGCCGGCCAGCGTGTCGTGATTGAGGAATTTCTGCAAGGCACAGAATGCTCGCTGCACGCACTGGTGAACGAGAAAAAGTATCTCCTGCTGGAATCTGCTCGCGATCACAAGCGTGCGCTAGACGGAGACCAAGGGCCAAACACGGGCGGAATGGGCGCCTTTAGTCCTGCCGACAATTGGAACAGCAAATTGCAATCGCTGTTTGAGACGGACATCCTGCAGCCGTTGCTGTGTGGTCTCGTTCAGCAAGGCGTTCCGTTTCGCGGGCTTCTTTATCCCGGGTTGATGATCACCAGCGAGGGGCCGCGCGTGCTGGAGTTTAATTGCCGGTTCGGCGATCCGGAGACGCAGGCGCTTTTGCCCCGGATGAAATCGGACCTGCTACCGCTCTTGGAAACGACGATCGATGGAACGCTCGACCAATGTGCGATTGAATGGGACCCGCGCCCTGCGGTCACGGTCGTGCTCGCCTCTGCCGGTTACCCTGGCAAATACGAAACCGGAAAACCGATTTCAGGTCTCGACGACGCAGCAAAGCTTGGGGACGTGCAAATTTTCCATGCGGGAACTATGCGCGACGGTCGCGCAGTCAACACCGCCGGCGGTCGGGTGCTCGCCATCACGGCGCTCGGGTCAACCATGGAAGCGGCTCGGGCGCGCGCGTATGAGGCGGTGTCGCGAATTCATTTCGAGGGCTGTCATTACCGGCGCGATATTGCCTTGGATGCTGTTGCGGCTAACATGACCAAATTACCATAATGTCTCGATTGTTTCTGGCGGCAGTTGTCATCTTGGTCTTTGGCTCAAACGTTGTGGCGCAATCGCCAACCCCGGCTTCGCCTGGGGCAAAAGCGTCGCAGGCTCAAGCGAAGCCGCCTTCGCTGCCCGAACCCTCACCTTCGGCTACGCCCACGATACAAGAGCTTGTTGATTCGTTAGGCCCAGCCGATCTGCAGGCATTCATCACGTTGTTGAAAGGTAATTTCACCGACCCCGACGCGATCACCGATACAGAGTTAAATCGGGCAACCGTCGAGGGTCTGCTGGTGCGGCTGCCGCGCGGCATCACGCTCTTGCCCGGAAAAGAAAGCGTCGCCGCCGCGGCGCCGGGAGCGTCTTACAGTGAGGTCATCGCGGGACGCATTGGATACGTGCGTCTCGGGTCCTTAAACAACGCCAATCTCCAAGCGCTCGACAGGGCCCTCAGCGGTTTCGCTGGCAAAAAGGTCAATGACCTCATCGTGGATCTTCGCGCCAGTCCCGCAACGAGTGATTTGTCGCTCGCGGCGGATTTCGCGAAACGGTTTTGTCCAAAAGGCAAACCGATCTTTACCTTGCGTAAACCGGCGGGACGTCAGGACCGCATATTTAGCTCCGAACGTGAGCCGGCATTTCATGGCTTGATCATGGTGCTCGCCGATGGCGACACGACCGGCGCCGCCGAGGCGATCGCAGCTGCACTACGCTTTTACAACAAAGCGTTGGTCATCGGGCAACCAACCGCGGGCCGCGCCGCCGAATATTCGGATTTACCATTGCCGGACGGCAAAATGCTGCGCGTGGCGGTAGCGGAACTGATTTCGCCCGATGGTAGCTCATTGTTTCCTGAAGGCTTAAAACCAGATTTGCCCGTCGAGATGTCGCTGCCGGAGAAGCGTCAGATTTTTCAATCAAGCAGCGAAAAAGGAATGGATCCATTCATTTACGACACGGGGCGGCCACACATGAGTGAAGCGGCGCTGTTGGCTGGGACCAATCCCGAATTAGAGGCTGTGGAAGCCGCACAGCAACGCCGCGGTCGACCGCCGGAAAAACCGGCGCCGCACGACCCAGTGCTACAGCGGGCCATGGATGTAGTTACGTCGTTGGATGTTTATCAGAAACGATAAACGCGCAACAGAGCATCGTTCATTCGTTGGTAGGGCACGTGTCGAGACACATTCCCGTTTGTAGAGTTGACGAGATTCTTCGATTTGGCTCAGAATCGGTGGCGTGACGCCGCTCGAAGAAAATATCGGCTATAAGTTCCGCAACTCGCTTTTGTTGGCTGAAGCGCTCACGCATCCCAGCGTTGGCCACGAAGCGCAACGTTACCATTTTGATTATCAGCGTTTGGAATTTTTGGGCGACGCCGTTCTTCAGCTTGTCATTACCGAGTATTTGTTTCGAAATTTCAAAGTCGAAGGCGAAGGACAGCTTACGAAGCTGCGTTCACGGCTGGTGTCTCGCGACGCATTAAGGACGCATGCTGCTGCGCTCGATCTGGGCCGTTACATTTTGATGGGACGCGGCGAAGAAGCCAGTGGCGGGCGGGAACGTACGTCCACATTGGCCGATGCATTTGAAGCCTTGATCGGCGCGCTTTACCTCGATGGCGGCCTCGAGGTAGCCAGGAGTTTCATTCTCACCCAGACCCGCGCCGATCTCGAGAAACTGGCGGAAGAGCCGGTGGATATTAATCCGAAGGGCGATCTCCAGGAATTGTTGCAGAGCATCTCGCCCCATAGTCCAATTTATGAACTGGTTTCGCACAGCGGGCCTGAGCACGAAAAGACATTCGTCTCACAGGTCGTTTGGGAGGACATTGTTCTTGGTCAAGGCAGCGGCCGCAGCAAAAAACAAGCGGAAACTGCGGCTGCGCTCGAAGCGTTACAGTTGAGGCGCTGGGAGAAAAAATTGTAATTCGGCTGTTTTTGAACCGGCTTCGCTAAACTCATGACACTGTGATCGCAGACTAAAAGGGCCTGAGCAGTGGCGCTGTCCTTGTCATGTCGCAACCTTGACGAAAGTGGATACGCCTTTTCATATCCAATGGTTCAGCGCGTCGATTTTTCCAGAAGCTCGCTTCCAGCGGAAATGTCGCACGATCGATTTGGTCACAAATTTCTTGGCCCGCCCGACAGCCCGTTCCAATGAGAGGCCGGATGCCAGACCAGCCGTGATCGCGGCTGAATAAGTGCAGCCGGTACCGTGTGTGGCAACACCCCGCACAAATAACGCCGAGAACTCTTTCAGTTGACCGTTATGGAAGAATAAATCGATCGCGTTGTCTCCTTCAAGATGGCCACCTTTCAATAGGATCGCGCAGCCAAATTGCTCCGCGAGCGTCTTCGCCGCTCTCTGCATTTGTTGCCGTCCTCTGATTCGCGTTCCAAGCAACAAGCCAGCTTCGTCCAGGTTCGGCGTGATGAGGGTCGCGAGCGGAAACAGTTTGTTTTTGTAAGCGTCGATAGCTGCGCGTTCCAGAAGCCGATCGCCGCTGGTTGCAATCATTACTGGATCGATCACGAGCGGAATTCGTCGCCTGTCGTCTTGAAGGGCCTTTATCACAGCGCAAACGATCTGCCCCGAGCAAAGCAGGCCTGTTTTTATCGCGCCGACCTGGAAATTTCGAAGCAGCACTTCGATTTGATCGCGGACGATTCTCGGCGTGACCGCTTCAATTCTCGACACCTTTCCAGGAATTTCCGCGACGACGCACGTCACAGCCGTCAATCCATAAACGCCAAGAGCGGTGAAAGTTTTCAGATCCGCCTGAATACCGGCGCCGGCGCTACAGTCGGAACCGGCGATCGTCAGAGCTACGGGAACCAAAGCGACGCTCTCTGAGCGCCGGCTGCGTTGCTTAGCCATCGGATTTGGCGCCCGAACCAGCGCCACTACAAATTAAGCGCTGTTCCCGTCATTGCCGATCGCTTCGACCGGGCAGCCTTCCATCGCTTCTTTGCATAGCCCTTCTTCTTCGGGCGCCTCCGGCTGCTTGTAAACGTAAGAGTGGCCCCCGTCATCGTTCCGTTTGAAGTTCGCAGGGGCGGTTTCGCGGCACAAATCGCAGTCGATGCATTGATCATCGACGTAGAATTTGCCCGGTACGTTCTCGGGGTATTTGTTCGCGGCGTCGGCCATGTTTCCCTGAAAGTGAAATGGAATTTTAGGAAGAAAGTCTCCTAAACGCAATAATCTGCCCGTTGATTGGCTCAGACGCAACCGCAACGTGCCGCTGGCACGTATCTCCTCAAACATCAAAGGCGTTGAATCGTTTGAGCGAAAAGAGCATGATGGCCGACCATTTCGCGAGATTTGACCGATTTGCCCGTCTAACCCTTTAACTCTTCAACGCTCTCTTCATGAACAAGGACGGTGCCAAAAGCCTGCGCGCCTTCACAATCGAGCTTGTGATCTACGCGATTCTTGTCACCGCTTATTTCTTCCTGGTACTACATCTTTTGGGCGACTGGTTGTATGGGCTCGAAACGCAGCATCGCTACATTTACGCCACGGTCGCCATCTTGCTCATAGCCGGTCAGGCTATTGTTTTGGATGCCCTAACGACCATCTTGTTCCGGTTCCTCCGCAACCGTTGGAGATAAGTGATGTTTTTCCCGATCTCCAACTCGCACATCAATCCGCTCTATCTGGTAGTCGTCGGCTTTCTCATCGGAGTCCTAGGCGGCTTCTTTGGTGTTGGTGGAAGTTTCATTGCCGGTCCTGCACTGCGTTTGATGGGGGTGGATTGGAATTACGCAGTGGGGACGGACCTGGCGCACATTGTCGGGAAATCGATTGTCGCGGCCAGACAGCATCGCACTTTGGGCAACGTGGATCTAAAGTTGGGACTGATCATGGCTCTGGGCACGATCGGCGGCGCCGAAGCCGGCGCGCAACTCATTCAAGCGTTGAAGCACGCGGGCAACGTGAACACCGTCGTCAGCTGGGTCGCCATTGTTGTCTACTCGGGTATTTCGGTTTTCATGCTGTGGGAAAGTCAGAAAACACTGAGACTAAATAAAGGCCGATCGCATAAGCTTGCGGAATCCAAACAAGATCACTCGGCGTTCGGACCGGTGACCAAAAAAATCCAACAAATAAAAATTTGGCCGATGGTCAGCCTGCCGACCTCCGGCATACAGGAAATTTCCCTCTGGACCATACTTCTGGTGGCCCTTGTCGGTGGATTCTTTAGCGGTTTTCTGGGCGGCGGCGCGGGCTACATCCGAATGCCGTCAATGGTTTATGTGCTTGGTATCCCTACTCATCTGGCCGTAGGAACGGATCTTTTCGAAATCGTGATCTCGGCCAGTTATGGAACGTTCACTCACGCAATTAAAGGCAACGTTGACATTTTGATCGCGCTCGTCATGCACACCGGCGCGGTCATCGGTGCGCAGATCGGTGTAGTTGCAACACAGTATTTTGCCGGCCCGAAAATCCGTCTCGCTTTCGTGCCGCTCCCGTTAATCGGTGTGGCTATCGTTATTTACACGCTGCTAACCGGCCACAAGCTCTAACAATGGAAGTTTTAATTTGCAGCGACGGAACACCGTCAGCCGAAACGGCAATCCATCTGGGCGGATCGTTGGCCGCGCCGCTCAGCGCTCATACTACTCTGCTTGGAATCGCCGAAGGATCAGAAGACGAGCAACCCCTGCGCGATGCGCTGCAGGCGCAAGCGCAATCGTTGCGGCAGGGCGGCGGGGTATCGCCGGATGTCATCGTGGAATCTGGTGAGCCGGTCTGGCGGATTGTTCAGCACACATCGAATAACAAATACGATCTCGTCGTGATCGGTGCGCGTTGGACCGGCGCGGTGGGAGATTACTGGCGATCGAGAAAAACGTACGAAGTGATCAAAGCCATTCAGCCTCCGGTGCTCGTGGCCATTGGCGAACGCAAACAATTGAAGCGTTTTGTCATTTGCACAGGTGGAAAAGAATACATCGAGCGAGCGGTCCAATTCACCGGCAGACTGGCTGCGGCCGTAGGCGCATCCGTGACCTTGCTTCACGTCATGGCTGAGCCGCCGGCGATGTACGCCGATCTCGTTCGCATGGAAGAAAATGTCGATCAGTTACTTCAATCAAAATCTGAGCTTGGAACCAATTTGCGCCGTGAAAAAAGAGAGCTCGACCGGCTCGGCGTCTCCGCTAAAGTGCATCTCCGGCACGGGATCGTCATCGATCAGGTGTTCGAAGAAGTGCGAGACGGGGATTACGACTTAATTGTAACCGGCACATCGCAGGCGCGCGGTTTGCTTCGGCATTACATCATGGGCGATTTAACCCGGAGCATTTTGAACCGCGCTAATGTGCCCGTGCTCGTCGCTCGTGCTGGCCCGCCAAAGGCCGCTCGAACGCTCTGGAAAGCCATCAAAGGATTGTTTGGCAAAGGCTAAGCGAAAGCGACGCGACGACGCATGCGCGCTCGCAAAGCTTTCGCAAGACAGAACAGCCTTCCAATGGATTTTGCACGAAGTGCTTTGGGGGTGTCATGCGTCTTCGCATCAATTTTGCCTGTCATGCGAATGCCTGAACAACCAGCCCTGCGCACATCGCGAGTGCGGCGCTGGCGCGGCCATCTTTTCCGTGAATGGACCATGGAAACCTGGCGCCCGATTGCTCCAGCCTCAGCCAAACCCGAGCCATCGCAGTGGAGCGATGCGCAGGTTACGTTGGCTTGGATTGGGCACTCAACAGTGCTCATCAATTTTTTTGGCATAACAATTCTCACCGATCCCGTCCTTTGTCCCCGGATAGGAATTCGTCTCCCGGGATTCACAATCGGCCCGAAACGACTGACCGCGCCGGCGCTTGGCTTTGATGAGTTGCCGAAGGTCGATCTCGTTCTTCTTTCGCATGCGCATTTTGATCATCTTGATCTTCGAACGCTGCGTTGTTTTGATGAGTCCACCAGCGTCATCACCGCGCGCGCCACGAGGGATTTATTGAAACGAACCCGGTTTTCCCACGTGACCGAGCTGGATTGGGGCCAACGCAAAAACCTTAGGTACTGCTGCGGGCAAGATCGAAATTACTGCGTTCCCTGTGAAGCACTGGGGCGCGCGCATGCAGCGGGACATGCACCGCGGCTACAATGGATACTTAATCCAACGAAGCGGAAGTAGAATCATTTTTGCCGGCGACACCGCTATAACCGAAAGCTCCAGGGCGCTGCGGCGACACGGCCCAATCGACGTCGCGATCATGTCGATCGGCGCTTACAATCCGTGGATACAGTCCCACTGCACCCCCGAGCAGGCAATTGAAATGGCGAATGCCGCAGGCGCGCGCTTCATTCTGCCGGTGCACCATCAAACCTTCCGGCTTAGCTTTGAACCATTCCGGGAACCGATCGAGCGCTTCGAGGCCGAACTAAGTAAAACTCCCGAGCGCATTGCTCTGCGCGAAATCGGCGAAACGTTCGTGCTTCCTCTGTAGCCGCGTCTCTGTGAGACGCGTTCAACGCTGCGCGGGCAGCGAAGCGGCCACAGGAGCGCGCTTGTGTGAAGCGCCGCCGGATGCAATGTTTTGCCCGCTTTCCGCCGACGTAGCTCAGCTGGTAGAGCAACGGTTTCGTAAACCGTAGGTCACGGGTTCGAACCCCGTCGTCGGCTTTTACATCAAGAGTCCCCAGGAAAGTAGCGCCGACGCATCGCGCCAGACCCTGCCGGAACTGTCGCCCAGCACAACGACGATGACATCCTTGCCGGGACGAGTTCCACTTGCGATCAAACACTTGCCTGCTGCGTCGGTGTAACCCGTCTTCATTCCGTTGCAGTAGGGAAGTCGTCGCAGAAGTTTGTTCGTGTTTTCGAGTTCCCGCGTGCGGCCGTTTGCATAACGAAAAACAAGCTGCGGAAGACAAACGATCGAGCGGATAGTCGGGTTCGCGTACGCAGTGCGCGCGATGATCGCGAGGTCGCGCGCGCTCGAATACTGTCCCGGCACGGGCAAACCATTTGGATTTACAAAGTGCGAATGCACGGCGCCAAGTTGCAGTGCGCGTCTGTTCATGATCTCAGCAAACGCGTCAATGCTGCCAGCATTGTCCCGCGCCAGACAGCGCGCAACGTCATTGGGACTTTTCACCAGCAGGGCCCGCAAAAGATCCATCCGTTGATAAGTCTCGCCGGGCTTGACTCCCAGTTTTACAGGCTCGCACAACGTATCGACTGATTGCACCGTCACTGGCCGATCGAGAAAACCCGTCTCCGCCACGATCAGTGCCGTTAATAATTTTTGTGTACTCGCAGGCGCTCGTACCTGGTCCGCATTCTTTTCATATAAAATCCTGCCGTTGTTCGCGTCCACCACAATCACTGAAGCCGCGCTGGTCTTCGGTATTCCATCAGGCGTAAACTCCGTGGGGGCAGAAATCGTGTCAGGCGTATCTTTTGATTTTGCGCGCGCCCGGTGCGACCGAGCATGACTCGATTTTGACGTCTTGGGTTTCGGAGCGGCGGATTCAGTATCGTCATCCGTACTTTCCTTCGCTGTTACGGCTTTTGCTTTCCGAACGGGCCCATTAACGCCGCTTGGCCGGACGAGATCAGAATCAACGGTATCCTGTGCCCATGCGCTCAGCGCTGAGATCAGGATCAATGCGCAAAGAAGCCAAATTCGATTGCGCCAAATCATGGACGGAAAAATAGCGGCAAAACGCGTGACTGCGCAAGTGCCTGCGCTGCACATCTATTACCGTCTTGAACGCCGCCGGCGAGGCATGCTCTCCGAAACGAGTGGCATGCGGCAATGGACGTCCTGTTGTTTTTCAATGCGAAAACTTATTTCCTGCCGTGTTCGATCAGTTCGATCTCGTACCCTTCGGGGGCGTCGATGAACGCAATTCTACCACCGTTGGTTGAATGTGGCCCATCCGACAATGGATAACCTTTCGACGCAGCGTGCTTGGCGAACTTGTCCAGGTCATCTACTTCAAATGCGAGATGCGTCAGATCCGGGCCGACGACGATCGGTCCGCTGTCGTCAAATTTGCAAATCTCAATTTCCTCATCGCTGCCCGGCGCTTTCAAGAAGACAAGTTGCGAGCCGCGCCCGGATGTGTGACGCCGAATCTCATGCAGCCCCAGAACATCCCTATAGAACGCGACCGTTTTTTCCAAATCGTGTACGCGGTAGCGCGTGTGCAGTAATTTTTTTACCATGCCGTATTTTATTAGCCGAACGGATCGATTCAAACGCCTCTCTCTGGACAAAGCCGTTAAACCGGCTTCATTGCGCTCCTCGCGAAGTGCACCGGGCTCGAAGCCTCGGTGTCAATGGGAGTCCACGCCGCCCGTTTCTTCGTCATCCCGAGCGAAGTCGAGGGACCCCGCGGCATTACCCAAAGGTTACTCTACGGGATTCCTCGACTACGCTTCGCTCCGCTCGGAAAGACACGTAATAACCTATGAAAAAGATCGGAATACTTTTTGGACAGGAACACAGTTTTCCGCCGGCGTTTGTCGAGCGGGTGAATCAGAAAACCGGCGGCAAAGACATTGTCGCGGAATTCGTCAGGATCGACAAGGTGATCCAGGGAGAACCGTGCGGTTACGATGTGGTGATCGACCGCATCTCGCAAGACGTGCCGTTCTACCGCGCGTGGCTCAAGAACGCCGCGCTGACCGGCACCGCCGTGGTGAACAACCCCTTCTGGTGGAGCGCTGACGACAAATTTTTCAATAACGCCCTGGCGACGAAGATCGGCGTGGCAGTTCCACGCACGGTGTTGCTCCCGTCAAATCAGTTGCCTCCGGACACGAGCGAAAAATCATTTCGCAATCTCGGTTATCCACTCGATTGGGAAGCGATTTTTGATTACGTCGGCTGGCCGGCTTTCTTCAAACCATTCATCGGCGGCGGATGGAAGAACGTTTATCGCCTGCATAACCGCGAGGAATTCTTCCGCGCTTACAACGACACCGCACAATTGGTGATGATGCTGCAGGAGGAAATCAAGTTCGACATGTATTTCCGCTGTTATTCGATTGATCAGCGCCATGTCCGGATCATGCCGTACGAGCCGCGGAATCCATTTCATTTGCGTTACCAAACGGAGTGGCACGCGCCGAAGGAAATTCTGCAACGGGTCGAGGACGGCGTGCTGAGGCTGAATCAATTTCTCGGTTACGATCTGAACACGGTGGAGTTTGCCCTGCGCGACGGCGTGCCGGTCGCGATCGACTTTTGCAATCCTGCGCCGGATTGCGAAGCGGCTTGGATCGGCCAGGCAAATTTCGAATGGGTCGTGGAAGCAATTTCCGAAATGGCCATCCGGAAAGCGCGCGAACACGTTCCCGGCCGCGACAACCTGAGTTGGGGAGAGTTTTTGCAAGCTGCGGTAACCCACCGTTCGTTAGGTGAGGTCGCGTAAGATCGACATCGAGGCTTTGTCATTCTGCTGGGAGTGAAGCCAAGTCGAAGCTGCAACGCAGCGGACGGAGTCCGCGAGGTCAGGCTTTCCATCCCGCTATCTTGCCTGTGAGTATTGCAATGGGATCCCTCGACGTCGCCCGGGATGACAGCGTCACAGTTTCGAGGGACATTCCCGCCCCGCCATGAGCGCGAAAGAACATGTCTTCACGTTGGGAATTGAAGAGGAGTTCGCGATTATCGATCCGGAGACGCGCGAGCTGCGTTCGCATATTCACGAAATCCTCGAAGGCGGAAAAATCACGCTCAAGGAGCAGATCAAGCCGGAGATGCACCAGTCGGTCGTTGAGTTGGGCACCGAAATTTGCGATTCCATTGCGTGCGCGCGCGATCACGTGATTGCCCTGCGCACGAAGCTCGCCGAGTTGGCAACGCGGAGCGGATTAAAGATCGCATCGATGGGGACACATCCGTTCTCGCACTGGCGTGATCAACTCATCACCGAAGGCGAGCGCTACCAGGAAATACTTAAGGACATGCAATCGCTCGCCCGTGCGAATCTGATTTTTGGATTGCATGTGCACGTCGGCATTCCCAATCGCGAGACGGCCATCCACGTGATGAATCAAGCCCGCTATTTTCTGCCACACATTTACGCGCTATCGGTCAATTCACCGTTCTGGGTTGGGCAAAATACCGGACTGAAGGGTTATCGCCTGAAAGTGTTCGAGCGGTTTCCTCGCACCGGCATTCCGGATTCGTTCGAGTCGCTCTCGGAATATGAGGATTACTGCAAGCTGTTGGTGAAAACAGGTTGCATCGATAACGCCAAAAAAATCTGGTGGGACATCCGGTTGCATCCGTTCTTCGACACGCTGGAGGTGCGGGTGTGCGACGCGCAATCACGCGTGGATGACACGCTCGCCATAGCGGCGCTCATTCAGGCCGTGATCGCTAAATTGCACAAGCTGCTTCACCAAAACATCACTTTCCGGATTTATCGGCGCCGTCTTCTTGATGAGAACCGCTGGCGCGCGGCGCGTTACGGCATCGATGGGAAATTGATCGATTTCGGCAAGGAAGCGGAAGTAGACGAACGGAGTCTTTTACAGGAGCTCCTCGAATTTGTGTCGACCGAGGTAAAAGAACTCGGCAGCGAGAGAGAGATGACTCATGTCGAGCGGATTATTCGCGAAGGCACCGGAGCAGACCGGCAATTGGCTGCGTGGGAACAGGCTCAGGACATGAAAGTAGTCGTTGATCATATCGTCGCAGAAACTGTACGAAGGCTTAACCTTGCCTCGCTAACTCCGACGGAAATCTCGCGTAGCTACACAACCCATCTGGACGCCTTACAGCGCTTTGTAATCGACGCTGATGGTGCGATAAAGAAGATTGTCGTGTTGCGCTGAGAAATAATAAAGCTCCAGCATCGTTGTGCCGACCATCCATTGGTAACCGACGAGCGTTTGAATGACGTCGGTGTCATGGTCGCGAGAACGTGAGACGAGTTTTCCGGTGCCGTACTTTTCGTCGAAGTATTTGCGAATTTCTCCCATCCGCTGGTTGTAACGTTCGATCGTCCAGTCGGGGTATTCGTACTGCAGCTCTACCGCCACGAGCGCTCTTTCCTTAAAAGTAAACACGGTGCGCTTGAGTCCCGGATGAATGAGGCCCTCGACAGTCCATAGTTCCCGGTTCTCTTTTTTTTCGCGTGAAGTGATCTTGGCCTTTGCGCCATGCAGCACGTCCTCTACGCGCCGCATTGAATCGCTCCAGCGAAACCCGAAAGGAGGCACGAGTTCATCAGCCGCGCGCATTGCTGGCGCAGAAAGAAGGAAAAAGCCGATGAGCCCAGCCAAAAGAAGACTGAGTACCGATCGGCTCCAACCGGCGATGCACCTGCAAAATCGTCGCGTCATGTGGATATCAGTTGCCTCCATCTGCAATTTATTTGGCGTTTCCCATCCGGTCCCAGGGGTGGAGAAATTGCGTGCACCCCGTATTTCGGTCAACTGAGCGGACGCCGAACAGAACCGAACCCGCCAAATTAGTTCATCGCAGCGACTCCGAGCAATCGCGGTTCAAGCAGTCGAAGATTTTATGACGCAACCTGTTGTTTTCTTTTTCGCTCGCAAACGCGCGCTTCATTTTTCTAGTCAAGAAAAATTTCTCGTCGCGACTGAAAATAAAATTCATTTTTTTCTTGTCGGTTTCCAAACTGATTTCTAGTCTCAAGCCCGCTGGCGAGGGAAGCCAGAAGGCACGTGTGAATAAGCTGTGAACATTTCTGAGAAACTTCCAGTACCGAGAATGAATAACACGGAAATCTCCGCAACAGAACGATTGATTGAGCACGTGCGCAGGCTGGCAGACAAGGAGGCACTGAATAATGCGGGCAGGCGTTTTCCCTCGTATGTACCCGTTTTTGGCAATTTTTTTCAACTTTGCGCAGCGAAATTACACGCCGGGGCAGTTCAACCTTTTGCCGTCTGCTGGATGCGATTTTCTGTCGCAATCCTCAGTATGGCATTTGTGTAACACTGTTAACAACTTCGTATGGACAAGAAATGCGCGCAGCTGTGGCAGCGATTGTCGGCTGCGCTCAAGCCACAGGTTAGCGCCGATAGTTTCAAACGCTGGTTTTCTACGGTCGAATTAATCGAGGCGAAGGATAAATCGATTACGCTCACTGTTCCGAACAACATCTACCAGCTTTGGATCGAAAGTAATTACATGCCCGCTTTGCAGAATGCGATCATCACCACTTTTGGCGGGCCGCGCTCGGTAAAGTTCTGCGCTCCATCGGAAACTGGCGCGCAAACCTCCTCGGATGAGTCGACTGTCATGAAGGAAGCCTTGCCCCCGCCAGCGAATGCCCGCCCAGGCACAACTGTTCCTGGACTCAACCCGCGAAACACATTCGAATCTTTCGTCGTCGGCCCGAACAACGAAATTGCCCATGCGGCCAGCCTTGCCGTAGCGCAGACGCCGGCGCGCACGTATAACCCGTTGTTCGTGTACGGTGGCGTTGGTCTCGGCAAGACCCATCTGATGCAAGCGATAGGCCAGTACGTCTGGGCGAAAAGAAAAAACGTGAAGGTGATCTATCTCTCTAGCGAGCTGTTCATCAACGAGTTCATCGACGCGATCCAGCACAGCAACCTGGTCAAATTCCGGAAGCGCTATCGGCAGGCCGACGTTCTTTTGATTGACGATATACAATTTCTCGGAGGAAAGGAGCGGTCGCAGGAGGAATTTTTTCACACCTTCAACACGCTCTTTGATGGGCATAAACAGATCGTGCTCTCCAGCGATCGGCCCGCTTCAGAAATCGCAAATCTGGAGCACCGCCTTGTCTCGCGGTTTGAATGGGGACTCACGGCCGAGCTTCAGCCACCGGATATTGAGACGCGGCTGGCGATCCTGCGAAAAAAGGCGGACACGATGCAGATCAAATTGCACGAAGACGTCTTTCAATTCCTTGCCACCCGTATCCGCACAAATGTGCGTCGACTGGAGGGCGCGCTTATGCGAGTGGCTTCATTCGCATCACTCAGCGGCAAGGAACTGACCAAGGAAACCGTGGAGCATTTGCTGAAGGACATTTTGCAGGAAGAAGGACGGCAATCCATAACGATTGAACAAATTCAGCGGCGCGTGGCTGAACATTTCGACGTGCGCCTTGCCGATATGACGAGCAAACGGCGCCCGGCCAGCATCGCCTTTCCGCGACAGGTGGCGATGTATCTTGCGCGCGAACTTACCAAGGCGTCTTTGAATGAAATCGGTGATGCTTTTGGCGGGCGCGACCACGGCACGGTGCTGCACGCCTGCAAATTGGTGAAGAAACGAATGTCCGAGCAGGACAACATTCGCCAGACGATCTCGTACATCGACAGCTCCCTGCAGCGTTGAGCTGGCGATTTTGACAGAACATGATCTGTACTTACGGCGGGCTCCACAGATTGCATCGCCTCTCCCCTTGGCCAGGGAGACAGGATTACTGCGACCAGTTCGATCTTCTCGCGCGCGCCTGGCCTGAACGGACCCTCGCCATCCCTCTTTCGCTTTCGAAAGCAGAGACGACCTTTAAACATGTCGAACGTGGTTGGAGAGATTGCGGTTGCCGAATAAAATCGAAGGCTTTACATCTTAAGGCGCTTGCCGGTTATCATGAAATTTAGCGTTACCAAAGAAAAACTACTCGAGGCCTTGCAACAGGTGCAAAACGTAGTCAGCACGCGCACGACGCTGCCGATTCTTTCCAACGTTTTGCTGCAGGCTAATGAGGGTGAACTGTATCTGACAACCACGGATCTCGACGTGGGCGTGCGCGGCACTTGCGAAGCGCACGTGGACAAGGCAGGAGCGACCACGCTCCCGGCGCGTCGCATTTTCAACATCATCCGTGAACTGCCATCGAGCGAGATTCAGATCGACGTCGATGGGAAAAACGCCGCCTCGATCCGAAGCGGCCAAAGTTTCTTCAAGATTCTCGGACTGCCGGAGGATGAATTTCCACCGCTGCCCAAGTTCGAGGGCGCAAAAATCGTCACGATGCGGCAAAAAGATCTGCGCGACTGCTTGCGCAAGACCTCCTACGCGATTTCCACCGATGAGACCCGCTACGTGCTCAACGGCGTCCTGTTCAGCTTCAAGGACAATAAGCTCACGCTCGTGGCGACCGACGGGCGCCGCCTCGCGATGGCGGAGATCGAACTAGAATTTCCGCGTAGCCACGAATCGGACCTGATTATCCCCACCAAGGCGGTGACCGAACTGCAGCGTCTGCTCACGGATGACGGCGACGTCAAGGTGAGCATGAGCAATGGCCAAATCGCGTTCGATCTCAACAAGACGCTGCTCGTGTCGAAATTGATCGAAGGCAATTATCCGAATTACAAGCAAGTGATTCCAGCCGAGGCGAAAGAGCGCGTGAAACTGGAGCGGGAAATGTTTTTGAATTCACTTCGGCGCGTTTCGCTTTTGGCCAGCGACAAGTCGCACTCGGTGAAACTGAATTTCAGCAAGAACAATCTCGATATTACCGCGAACACGCCGGAGGTGGGCGAGGCGAAAGAGTCACTCGCTATACCATACAAGGGGCGTGAGTTTTCCATCGCCTTCAATCCGGAATTTCTCATGGCGCCGCTGCGTGCGCTAACTGAGGACGAAGTGTTTCTCGATCTAATCGACGAGATGAGCCCGGGCGTTGTGAAAATTCAGACCCCATTCCTCTACGTCATAATGCCGATGCGCATCAGCTCATAACGGTGTTGACAGGCTTAATACGCTGCGGGCTGAGGACAGCGGACGCTGCAGCACTACAGAACCCGGCGCTGCGGCATCGCTGATTGAACCATCATTAATTCTGTGACGTTCTCCGGCGTGAGCAAACCAACCAGCCGTTTCATGCGGTCCAGCACGGGCACGGCCGGGCAATTGCACTCCTGCATGATGCGAAAGGCGTCTTCGAACCGCGTCCCGGTGGTCACGGTAGGGATATCGCGCCTCATGACATCGCCGACGCGCAGCGCTGGGTCATTCTTGCGCAATGCAGCGATGAGATCCTGACGTGTCAATAAACCGACGACGTTACCGGTGTCATTCACAATCGGAAAATCATGTTGCGATGTCGCTAGTAATGCGTCCACGGCTTCTTGGAGCGTAGCATCTTCAGAGAGCGTGCGGAACTCGCGCACCATCGCGCTGGAAACCGGAAAGCGGCGCGAGACATCCTTCATCTGGGCAAGGGCCGCCTCTTGGGACGCCCCGATGTAAACGAACAGCGCGATAAAAATTAAGAATGGGTTGAAGAGCAAACCGATAAACCCGAACACGAACGCAAAACCCTGCCCAACAGTGGCGGCGATCTGCGTAGCGCGGACATAGCTCATTTGTGTGGCAAGCAGCGCACGCAAAACCCGGCCGCCATCCATTGGAAATGCCGGCAGCAGGTTAAAGAGAAGCAAAACGACATTGATAGTGAATAGCAGATCAGGAATGCTGGTTTTGACCGTCGGCGGATAATCCCATGAACCACCGCCGACGAACGCCCCGAGCGCGATAAGCGCAGTTACCGCCGGACCTGCTGCCGCAATGACGAGTTCTTGCACCGGCTCGTCGGGGATGCGTTCCAATCGCGCCACACCGCCAATGGGCAACAACGTGATATCGGGCGTGTTGATCCCGAAAGCTTTCCCCGCCAGAGCGTGTCCGAATTCATGTAAGATCACGCATGCAAACAACGAAAGAATGAACAAAACTCCGCCGATCGCCGCGGGAGAGCCGCCTTGGGAATAATAGGCAAACGCTACCCACCCGATCAGCAGCAGAAACGTGATGTGAATCCGCAATTGAATCCCAGCGATACGGAGGATTGGAATCGACCAGCCCATGCGAATAATTGTGCTCTGTGATTAACTCGCGCGCCAGTGCTGATTCGGAGGCCAACGGGCGTTTGTCATCCCGAGCGCAGCGAAGCGCAGTCGAGGGATCCCGCGGCAAAACCGTAAAGTAATGCAACGGGATTCCTCAATTTCGCTCGGAATGACAGAATTAAATGCGTAATGGAAACGTTTGATGTGGCCATCGTAGGCGGTGGCCCGGCCGGATCGAGCTGCGCCGCATTTTGCGCGCTTGCCGGCCTTACAACGCTCGTGCTCGAGCGGGAAAAATTTCCGCGGGAAAAGGTATGCGGCGACTGTTTAAATCCGTCGTGCTGGCCAGTATTGGAGCGACTTGGTCTCGCGCAGCGCGTACCGGATTTGCAGCATTCCAAACTATCTTCGGTCGAGTTCATCACGATTGATGGTCACAAACTCATAGTTGATCTTCCAAGCGGCGACGATTGCGAGATTTCGGTGAAACGCAGTCTCTTTGACGATCTCCTGCTACGGCGCGCTCACGCCCTGGGCGCGGATGTTCACGAGCACACTACTGTGACCGGGTTGAGCAAAAATGGACAATGGAAGATTGAAACTGTTTCCGGCGAGACTTTTCAGACGCGGATGTTGGTCGGAGCCGATGGCCGCAACTCTACGGTCGCGCGCTTGTGCAATTTACTGCCGCCTACTACTCGCGAACGCGTCGCGCTGCAAGCGCACGTGCCGCTACCGCGAGATTTTGGAAACCGCGTCGTCCTGCAATTCTTGCCCGAAGGTTATTCAGGACAGGCTCCAGTAAATGAGAGTGAGTTGAATCTTTGCCTTGTGGGGAGGCCCCCGACGATCTCCAAATTGCGTCACTGGGCGGAGCGCCAATTTCAAATACCCGTAGATCAATCCTGGCGCACCATTACGCCGCTCACCCGTTCGCCAATTTCCTCTGCTCACGAAAGTCTGTTTTTAATCGGAGACTCCGCCCGCGTCGTCGAGCCATTCACGGGCGAAGGAATTTATTACGCACTGCGCTCGGGCGAACTGGTTGCGACCGCCATCGCGAAAATCTTCCGTGGCGATAACCGGCAATCAACCGTGCGCGATTTCGCTCGCGCTTATGGCGACATGTATCGTGGACGTTTGTGGATCAATCGCCTCGCGCGAGCAGCAGTCGTGCGGCCGCATCTCGGGTCATCTTTCGTTCACGCAGCACGGCTTTGTCCATCGATCATGAAGTTGCTGTCCGCGAAAATTGTGTTGCCGAACAGCCGTCATTCTGAGCGGAGTGAAGCGAAGCGGAACGAAGTCGAAGAATCCGGTTGAATAATCGTTTGGCATTGCGACGGGATCCCTCGACTTCGCTCGGAATGACGGTGTTCAAAGCGATTGCCTTGCGGCCTTGACCGTGTTCGCCATCAACATGGCGATCGTCATCGGGCCGACGCCGCCTGGCACCGGCGTAATCGCGCTGGCCTTTTTCGATACCTCGTCAAAAGCAACGTCGCCGACCAGGCGATAACCCCGCTCGCTCGCGGCGTCTTCCACCCGATTAATTCCCACATCGATGACCACCGCGCCTTTGCGTACGTGACCAGCCTTCACGAATTCGGCGCGGCCGATCGCGGCGATAATGATGTCAGCCGAATGCGTAATCTGCGCTAGATCGCGGCTGCGCGAATGCACTACTGTCACCGTAGCGTTGCCGTTTTTGTTTTTCTGCATGAGAAGAAGCGCCAGCGGTTTGCCGACAATCATGCTGCGGCCAAGCACCACCACATGGGTTCCGTTGATTTCGATTTGGCTTTCGAGAAGTAAACGTTGCACGCCGAGCGGTGTGCACGGCACAAATCCGGTCGGATCTTCAAGCACAAGCTTGGCGACGTTTTCCGGATGAAATCCGTCAACGTCCTTGCGCGGATCGAGCGCGCGCACAATCGCTGCTTCATCGATGTGCTCGGGCGGCGGCGATTGAACAAGAATTCCATGAATGCTCGAGTCGCGGTTAAATTCTTCCACCCGCGCGAGCAGTTCAGTCTGCGTGGTTGAAGCCGGCAGCTCGATTTTCACTGAGTGCAATCCGAGCTCGCGGCACATTTTGTCCTTCGAACGCACATAAGCGCGCGAAGCTGGATTGTCTCCTATAAGAATCACAGCAAGGCCGGGCGTGATACCTTTTGCTTTCAGTTCCGCAATTTCGCGGCGAAGCTCGAGGTAAACGTTCTCTGCGATTGCGCGGCCATCGATAAGCTTTGCCATAGTGAAGCAGGTTCGACGTCATTCCGAGCGCCGTCGAGGAATCCCGTTGCATCACCTTGAGGCAGTTCCGCGGGATCCTTCGACTCCGCTTCGATCCCCTCAGGATGACAAAGAGTCAGCGCATTTCAACCAGCGCCATCATCGCATCCTGCATCGCGAGGCGTTCAGCTTCAAATTCGTCGGGTGTGCTGGTTGGTTTCACATAATGCGGAGGGCTGATCAGCACGCGCACTTTGGTAAATGGTTGCGGAATAATGAAGCGGTCCCAGCTTCCCAGCCGCCAGCAGCGCGAATATTCCAGGTTCATTGGCAACACTGGAGCACCGGATTTCTGTGCAAGAAAAACGATGCCCGGGCCAAGATCGTAAACGGGGCCGCGTGGACCGTCTGGAGTTATGACCACATCGCGCCTTGATCCAAGCATCTCCGTAAGTTGAAGAATCGCGCTCGCGCCAAGCCGTGAGCTGGAGCCGCGAACGACCTCATAGCCAAAGCGGTGAATCGCGTCTGCGAGCAAGTCACCATCGCGGCTGGCGCTGATCAGGGCGGCGCCACGACGATCAGGGAAAAAGCGTCGCAATACCAACGGAAATATCAGCAATCGATTGTGCCACAGCGCGCCAATGTAATTTTCAGTCACCGGCCTGCCGAGGATGCCAGCGCGATCATCAACTTCGTAACGCAGAGTACGCTCCCAAACCCGCAGCAAACGAACTCCGAACGCGATCAGCCACCGCGCAACCCTGCCTTCTATTTTCAACTTTTCTTGCGCGACATTTTCGCCGGACCGCCTTCTTCTCCCCAACGGTATGCGCGGGAGCTGGGCAACCCAAGTTGGTCGAGAATACGCCAAACGACAGTGTCCACGATTGCGGTAAAGGAATTTGGACGACTGTAGAATGAAGGAATTGCTGGGAGAACAATGGCGCCGGCCTCAAGCAGAGTCACAACGTTGCGCGCGTGAATCAAATTCCACGGCGTTTCCCGGGGGACGAGAATCAATTTTCGTCGTTCCTTCAAGAAGACATCGGCCGCGCGTAAGAGCACGCTGTCGCTCGAACCGGAAGCAATTCGTCCCAGCGTGGCCATCGAACAAGGGACGATCACCATCGCGTCGAAACGCGCCGAGCCGCTAACAAACGGCACGTTCATGTCACTTTCAGAATGGTGGAAAACGTCCGCAGGAATTTTGAAAGCATCGAGTTCCTGTTTCGCAACCTCTCTCGCGTACGCGCTCATTATAAGATGCACTTCGTGCGCCGCGCAATCAATCTGCTCAAGCAAGCGTTGCAGATAGATCGCTCCGCTTGCACCAGTCGCGGCGATTACCAGTTTCACAAGAGCGACAAATAATATGGCAGCATGTCTTGCCAGTAGTTCCAGTCGTGTCCGCGCCACCTCCCGTCATCGAGCCAATGCTTGATACCCTTGGAATTCAGAACTCCGGATAGGCGATAGGATTCGTCGCGCGTAACGTCCCATTCCCCAGTGCCGATGATGATGGCCATGTGGTTGTATTTCCAGGGGTCAGGCATGTTCGGGAGATATTCGTACGGGCTGTTGAAGTAAATGTTGTCGTCGTGATAACCGTCGAAGAACGAGCTGATGTCGAATGAGCCGCTCAAGCTGATGAGAAGACTGACGGCGTCGGGATGACGGAAGGCAATGTTTGCTGCGTGGTAAGCACCCAAGCTGGCGCCGCAGACTCCTACCCGATTGGCAGAACATTCGCGCCGTGCCAGATCGAACACGTCACGAACGATCACATTTTCGTAGGCGTTATGCGTCCGCATGCGGTCGGCGGGATGAATCGATTTGTTGTAAAAACTTTCCGTATCGATCGCGTCGGGGCAGTAAACCGTGACCTTCCCGTTGTCGATGTAAGACGCTATGGCTCCGACAAGCCCAAAGTCCTTGTTTTCGTAATAACGGGCTCCTGATGTCGGAAAGAGAACCAGAGGCAGACCGTGTTTGTCGCCGAAAACAAGCATCTCAAACTCGCGGCTTAGCCAGGGCGTGTACCATTTGATATACCGTTCGTTCATAAATTGGCGCGAGCATCTTGATGGCGAGCCAATGAAATCGCAAGCGAAAGGGTTGCACTACAGTTGATCTGCGGGAAGCATCTCGTTTTCGTGACCAAACATACGCTTACTGGCAATATCAAACGACATCGTGGTTTTCACTCCAAGGTACTCGGAAATCGACGCGATGTGCTCGTCTACTTGCCTCCCGGTTATCGGCGTTTCTCCTTGAGACGTTACCCGGTTTTGTATCTGCACGACGGACAAAACGTTTTCGACGCCGCCACGTCGTTTGCCGGAGTCGAGTGGGGAGTCGATGAGACTGCGCAGCGTTTGATCCATCGAAAACTAATCGAGCCGCTCATCATCGTGGCCGTGGCCAACATTGGCGAAGAACGAGTTCATGAATACGCACCGACGCCGGCGGTGATCGAACCGAAAGATCACCCGAGAAAACACAGCCGCGGCCTGGCTCGTATTTACGGACAATTCCTGATCGAAGAATTGAAGCCGTTCATCGACAGAAAATATCGAACCAAGCCGGAGGCAGAATTTACAGGGCTCGGTGGATCATCGCTCGGCGGTTTGGCCACGCTGGCGATCGGAATTTTTTATTCAGAGATATTCACGCGTTTAATTGTGATGTCCCCATCGATTTGGTGGGACGACTACGCAATTTTCCGGCTGGTGGGAATCTTGGGTGAAAAGCCGCCGCTGAAAATCTGGCTCGACACCGGCACGGCTGAGCCGGGCTGGGAACTGGCGCGTGAGTTATGCAAGTACTTAATCGACAAAGGCTGGCACCCTGGTTTCGATCTAGCTTACCTCGAGGTCAAAGGCGCCGATCACAGCGAAGCAGCCTGGGCAGCGAGAGTCGAACCGGCGCTGCGCTTTTTATTTCCATCCGCTAAATAAAAGTGTAGCTGATCCACCTACCGGGGGCACGAGCGGCGGATTGGGCGGCAATGGTTCGGGTGGAGGTACAGGGGACGGCGGAGCCGGTCTGGGCGGCCATGGATTCTCTGGCATGGTTCTCGTTAGAGAATCGCTTTTACTGCAGCGGTTTGCCGTAAACTTGATAAACGCGAACAAAGCCGCCGATAAAATCCCAATCCTTTTGATACGAGAAAGCGCGATCGCGTGCAGACCAAGTAAGCTCGCGCGGCGACTCTGGATGATTGGGATCGTACACGAGATAGTGATCTACCTCGGGATTCAGAGCTGAAGATTTTTGCCTATAAATCAAAACCGAGTGATTGATGCTGAACCGGGGGTAAGTTGTAAGAAATGCGACGAACAACTCGCCGCGCGCCAAAGCTGCATTCAGTCGAGCGTGAGTCCGTTCCTGGTAGCCGGTACCGTCTTGAAACAACATCCGGGCATTGCCGATTCGAAAGTAACTCGGCCACCCATGGCCGATGCTCAATTGCACAAGTTCGCGACGCGCCTTGCTCATTTCCTTGAGGTCCTTGTATCCCGGAAAGACAATTCGTTGATTTTCCGGTAACGGCTCCATCCAAGCTTCCTGGCGTGTCAGAGCGCGAACCCGAGCCGCCAATGCTGTATCGTCTAAGACGGCGCTGCGCGGGTCGAAGCGCGCAAACTTTTTGAATTGCAAGGCTGTGCGTGACATCACGAAGCAGTGACGATTGTATGCGTCTCGCTTCGTCGCCGAGGATTTTCGCAAAGAAGCGTGTCCCTCGTGATACTCGAACACCGTTTGATTAGCGAAAGCGAACGTGTCCCGGTCGAAACGGAATGCGGACGTTGCGTTCCAGCCGTGCGCCGCTGTGGCAGCGCCAAAAATACCGAGCCAGGAAACCGCCATTGATTTGCCCCAACTCCTGAACATCACATCAAGGGCGAGCCGAGGGAGTTACAGCTTTGGCTTCGGAAAAAACACCTAACCGGCGAAATTTTTGATATCGTTTCTCCAGCAATTCTGGGATTGGAATTTGAGAAATTCGCTCCAAGTTGTGGCGCAGCGCTCCGCCAAGATTTGCAGCAGCAGAATCATAATCGCGGTGCGCGCCGCCCTCCGGCTCGGCGATGATTTCGTCCACGACCTCCAGTTTCAAGAGATTCTGCGCAGTTAATTTGAGCGCCTCAGCGGCTTCGGCGGCATGACGCCGGTCTCTCCACAAAATTGCGGAACAAGCTTCAGGACTGATTACAGAGTAGTAAGCGTTCTCGAAAATCAATACGTGATCTGCGACGCCGATGCCTAGTGCGCCGCCCGAGCCGCCCTCGCCGATAACCGCGGCAATAACCGGCACGCGCAGCTGCATCATCTCACGAAGATTCACGGCAATTGCCTCTGAAATGTGGCGTTCCTCCGAGCCAATACCCGGAAACGCTCCTGGCGTGTCGATCAATGAAATCACCGGCATGCCGAATTTTTCGCCCAGCCGCATCAGGCGCAGCGCCTTCCGGTAACCCTCCGGATGCGCGCACCCGAAATTGCGCATCACATTCTCCTTGGTGTTGCGGCCTTTTTGGTGAGTGATCACGACGCAACGCTGCGCGCCGAGCATGGCCACACCGCATGGCATGGCGCGATCGTCGGCAAAACGGCGATCGCCGTGCAGTTCGACCCAGTTTGTAAAACAGCGTTGCACATAATCGAGCGCGAACGGCCTTTGAGTGTTCCTCGCAATTTGCACCCGCTGCCATGCCGTCAGGTTGTCGTAAACCTGTCGGCGCGTTTCACGAAGCTTTGCCTCAAGTTCTTTCACTGAGGAACCGAGATCGACGCCGTGTTTTGTGGAATGGCTCTTCAAATCCTGCAGCCGCCGTTCTAGTTCAAAGATCGGCTTTTCAAAATCGAGCGGTTGCCATTCCATGAATCAGTTAAAGCAGTTAGAAGGTTAAAAAGTTACAAGGTGCAGAAGTTGGCCATCACCCGCATTCCTATTCGTTTCAACATTGTAACTCTTTTAACTTTTCAAGTCAGTCAATAATGGTCACAGGAGTGCGATTGTTCACAAGCGTGCTTAGCTCCTCCAGATCCGTGGCGGCGAGACCGAGGCCCGTCAGTGGAGGCGGTTGCTCAAGGTTGGGGTGCGTTGAATCCGGCACCGAATACAACGTGTATGCTGGCGCGCCGGCGACCCGGATCCACTTTGTGCTAGCAAGGTACTCCTTGCTGCCGAGGCCAACACGTTGACCCCCTTTCCATGCCATCGTTTCGGCAACTTTTGTTGTGATCTTAGGGGGTGGTTTCGGCGGCAGCTTTGCCTCGCGGATGTGATATTGCTTGAAAAAGACAGCATGATTCGACAGCACAATCAGGTTCGACTTGCGTTGGATCACCATCGCTAAATCGGGATGTGAAATAAGCAGCCGGTCGCCAATCCGCAGCATGGTACCGCTCATGTTGTTCATGCGCATGATCATTTCTGGCGTCGTCTTCAGCTTGCGCGCAATCTTCGCCAGCACGTCTCCGGGTTTCACAATGTATTCGATCTTTTCCGGAGAGGGATAACGCGACAGCAAAATTGCAACGTTCACTTCTCCGAGCAAATCACGCGCGTCGTCGAGGTGTTTTCCGGCGGGATACCTTTGAATCAAGGCCATAAGCGCGTCACGCGCTTCGGCGAGTTTTCCGTCCTGGCGCAGTTTAACCGCCGCCTGAAACTCCGGGAGACTGACGTCCACCACGGGCGGCGGAGTGACTTCGCCGCGCTGCTCTTTTTTCACTTCGATTTCTTCTTTGACGAAGGTGTTGTAACCAAACCATGCGGCACTGCCGAAGATCGCCAGCGCCAGCAGCAAGACGAAAAGCCATTTCATTATCTTGTCCTTAGCATGTCATGTTGAGCGAAAGGGGAAACATCTCGGATTTATTTCTTTGCAACGTTGGGTAAAGACGATTTTGAAACAAATCATCCGAGATTTTTCCTTCGATCAGAATGACAAAGGACGCTCGCAAGGCAGTGTCCGCTGCCGCTGTTGAATCAGCAAGCACGCTGCCCGGGGAATCGTCAGCCTTGTTTGGCCTCGCTCCCCGGGAAAAACCGATGCCAAAGCCGCCCAATGGTGGGTTCTTCCTGGTTCGTCCAGGTAAAATGACAATCCTGGCAGTAAAATTCCTTTGGAATTATTTTGAGTGCGCAAAGCACGCCAACCAGCGCAGGCGTCAAAAACTTCCGGGTCATCTGCGGATACTCGATGTTTGAAGAGTTGCATTGCGGACAACGAACCAGGGCAGCGGAGATGTCAGGGTCAGTTGCTTCCCATTCGATCATGAGGCTTTGCGCCTTCTCGAAATCGTTGTCGTCCACCATGACTTTCGCGTTTGCCTGGGGCTTGGACATGAAACCGAACTCCTGCAGTGGCGCCTCGTTGTGAACGTCGGCCTTGAGCCCCGCATCTTGGAAACGCCGCTTTAGCTGACGCGCTTTGGCCGGCTCATTGAACGTGGCAATTATCACCATAAAATCTCCTCGGATTTGTCGCGGCGCATCGCTGTGATGAAACATCAAATCTTCGTCGAGCGCAACATTTTGACGGCTGGCTTTGCCGTGGTGTACGCTGTCTTTGGTGCAGTAGGAATTGCGCGTCGCCTGCTTGATCCGCTGAACGCGAATTCCTCGACGTCGCCGGAATGACAAAATACGCGGTTACTTGCGCGTAGCGACGATCAGATTCGCTTCCTTGTAATTCCATCGGTAACCGAATCCAAAATCGAGCGGCGGCGGATTGGCTTCTTCGAACAGTTTGCGCAGCTGAGGCTGATAATGTTGCTTGAAAACCTCAATCGGGCCGAGATAGACGCCGAAGAAACGCAGGCTCCACTTGTTAGGGTCGAAGTAGGCAAGCGGAATGCCTGAATCGTCTTGCACGATCAAGTTGCTGTGATCGAGAATGAAATTCCGGATCGTGGCGAAACCATTTTCGAACAGCAGATACGACGGCGACTTTAGAATGCTTGCGCCGGCGCCGAGGCGCTGGCAAAATTTCAAGAAACCGGGAGTCGCCTTGATTCCACCATCGGAAATGTCAGTGGTGAAATAGAACACCGTTTGTGAATTGCCCGTTTGATTGTCGGTGTACCGAATGCGCACTCCGGAAATGCTTCCTCCTTTTTTGCCAGATGCCGCTTCTTCAAATACGCCGCTGCTGCTGAGCGAGCCGAACGTCACGTTCGTGATCGATTTGCCCGCGCGCGCGATGAAAGTGTAAAGAATCGGCAACACACCGTTCAGGTTCTGCTCGTGCAGATCGACCTTCATGTCTTTGGTGATGAAATACGTGGTGTTCAGCGAGGACTTCATCGCGTTCTCCAGATTCCCCAGCGCGCCGGACAAGTTCGCGATCCGTAATGGGTCCGGCAGCGGGCCGAGAGCTTCTTTACCGCAAAGCACGTACACCGCAGTCCTTGGAAAAAACTGATCGACGTACAAAAAATCGGGCCCGCTGAACATGTAAAACACCACGGGAATTGGTTGAAGTGATTCTGGAAGAAACGTCTGTTGCCAGGCGTGCAATTTCTCGAGCTGTCCGAGACTGAGTTTTGAGAATTGCTCTTCAAAAAACGCCGCGTGTTCCCGCCACGCCGGGTCGCGCATCATTGGCGCGACCGGGGAATTCTCCGACACAGGCATTCCGGCGAGAAAGCGCGCGACATCATTCGGTCCGGCATTTACGGGGATCGCACGAGGTGCAACTTCGGCCTTTTCTTGAGCGTATGCGCTAAACGAGGTTACGAGACCTGCGATCAGAGATAATGCAGCGTAGATTTTCCAAGCTGCATTCCGATTCCGAAGTTGGAGCAGCGTGCCTTCGAAGGATTGCGCTTTCATGGCAAACTGCGCCGGCGCTTTCCTGCGCAAAAATAAAGCAGCAGACCAGCGAGTACGGTCGCGAGTCCGGCCAGCGATTCGGTTGTTTTCCAAAGTAATAGATAAATCATCATCCAAATGGTGATGATGGAGAAGATAACCGGCGGCAGCGGATAGGCGCGGACGCGGTACGGCCGGGGAATTTCCGGACGCGTCGCGCGCAGCAAAATCAGACCGAGCACGGTAAGCAGGGAACACACTAACAAACTGAACTGCGTATATTGTACCACGCTTTGGAAGCTGCGCGTGAACAGCAGCAAGTTGACGATAAGCAACTGAAGAACAATGGCATTAGTGGGAATACCCTGGGTGTTCTTGCGTCCAAGCCATCGCAGCAGCCAGTGATCTTCGCCCATCGACATGCTCACGCGCGGACCGATCCAAGTCATCGAGCTGATTGCCGAAACCAAACCGAGACAAATCACCGCGCCGGCAGCTCGCCCGCCGTTTGCGCCAAAAATATGTTTCCCTGCAATCAACGCCACTTCGAGTTGACCCTTCAATTTCCCGATGGGCGTCGTTGCCAGAAATACCGCATTAACCAGCACGTAAATGATGATCACAACGCCTGTCCCGACCAGAAGTGACCGCGGCACATTTTTTTCCGGCCGCTTGATTTCGCCTGTGATATACGCCGCCGCGTTCCAGCCGGAGTAGGAATACATCACGTAAACTAGCGCCACCGCGAATGGCGCGCCGAAGATCGTCTTCGCGGTGCCCGGCTCAGGCAAAAAATTGATCGGTTGCTTCGGTTGGACAAAAAAGCCCGCGATAATGAATGCGCCGATCAGTAGCAATTTTACGAGTGTGAAGAGATTTTGGAATGCGCTGCCGACTTGCAAGTTCTTCAGATGAAAAAGCGCGACGACCCACACGACGGCAAACGAGAGAAGGATCGGTGAACCAAAGCCGAGTACGCCATTCAGGTATTTTCCAAAAGCCATTGCCGCCAATGCGATCGGCGCGCCAAATCCGACTGTGGCGGAAATAAATCCGGCCATGAACCCGAGCGCCGGATGATAAATTTGCGAGAGAAAATGATACTCGCCTCCGGAACGTGGCAACGCGGCGGCGAGTTCCCCGTAACAAAGCGCGCCGCATAGCGCCGCAATGCCACCCACGACCCACAGCATGAGCAGCGCGAACCCCGACTGAATGTCTGTCAATTGAAAACCGAGACTCGTGAAGATGCCGGTGCCGATGACGTTGGCGATCACAATCGAACATGCCGTTATGAACCCGATGCTCCCGTCGGACACTGGCGATTTCGCGGAAACGCGCTGAGCAATTGTGGTCACAGGTGAATTAACGCTCGCATTCAAGTTCATGATTCGCGAATGAGTCTGCCAAGCAGGGCGAGCGTTCTCCGGCCGCCGCGGCTGGCCAGCGGCTCGCGCTATCCTGTTTTCCTCAGTTGTCAGGAGCGGTTCCCGGCATCAGTTTCAAGCCAGCAATGAACGCGCATCCCAAGCTCTCCGTTGAAACCGCCACCCAGCTCGCGGTTTTCCTTGCAAATCGTCCCGGCGCACTTGCCCGCGTGTGTGAGGAGCTCGCAAAAGCGGGAATTAACATCTACGCGCTGGCGACATCCGATACCGTCGATCACACCGTTGTGCGCATGGTCGTAAGCGATCCTACCAGGGCGCTTATGCTTTTGGGCGAAGCGGGCGTGCTCGCCCTCGAGACCGATGTGCTCACGATCGAGACAGCCAACGAGCCCGGCGTCCTGGCCAAAATCGCAGAACGCCTCGCCGAAGCCGAAGTCAACATCGAATACACGTACCTTGCCGCCGGGCGCGAAGCCGACAAAGGCCTGATCATTCTGCGGCCGTCAGATGTAGAAAAGGCGAACCGCGCGCTGGAGGATTTGTAGGCTCCTCCATTAACACGGAGGCTTCGAGCCGGTACGAATCAAACCGGCGCAAGACCAGCCGTTTTAACGGCTTGCTCGGCGATTAGCCTAACCGCCACCCGTTGCACTTTATGGGCGAATCTCGACCGTCGTGCCTTCCGGAATGCTTCTTCGGTTTTGGGCTAGGGCCGATGTTAGTGCGCAATCGTATTTGATCTCCCCCCATTCGCGCATTGCCAATCCGCGCTCAATACCGGATAAATGCGCGGCGCGTTTATGACTCCAGTAAGGGCTTTTCTCGGTTATCCATATCCGCTGGGCGCCACGTGGATGGGGAACGGCGTCAACTTCGCTATTTTTTCCGAGCACGCTGCAGGCGTCGAACTTTGCTTGTTCGACAACATCGGGGCGGCTGAAGAACACGTCCGCATTCCGCTCAATGAGCAAACTGATCAGGTTTGGCATGTGTTCCTGCCGGATGTGCCGCCGGGACAACTGTACGGGTTCCGCATTTCCGGGCCTTACGATCCGGAGCGCGCCTTCCGCTTCAACAGTTCGAAACTTCTGCTCGATCCTTACGCCAAAGCGATCGCAGGCAGTGTGAGTTGGGCCGATGAGATGTTCGGTTACATAATCGGTGATAATAGGGAGGATCTGACGCAAGATTTTCGCGATGACGCGTGGGGCGTGCCGAAGTCAGTTGTCATCGATACGGCGTTCGACTGGCAGCATGACAAAAGACCGGCAATTCCCCTGCACGAATCGGTGATCTACGAAGTGCACGTGAAAGGCTTCAGCAAGCTTTGGCATGAATTGCCGGAGGAATTGCGAGGTACTTATGCAGGTCTTGGCAGCGCTCCTGCTATTGATTACTTCAAAAAACTTGGTGTGACGGCGCTCGAGTTGTTGCCTGTGCACGCGCACATTGACGACAAGGTTTTGGTCGATCGCGGCCTGACCAATTACTGGGGTTACAACACTATCGGATTCTTCGCGCCGCACGGAGAGTACTCTGGCAGCGGGCAAATGGGCGGGCAGGTCGCCGAGTTTAAGGCGATGGTGCGCAATCTGCACACAGCCGGAATCGAAGTGATTCTCGACGTGGTTTACAATCATACCGCTGAGGGAAACCGTCTCGGGCCGACCTTGTGCTTCCGCGGAATCGACAATCTCGCGTATTACCGGGTAAATCCGGATAATCCTCGGTTCTATCTGGATTTCACCGGCACCGGCAACACGATCAATCTCCTTCATCCGCGTGCGCTGCAATTGGTGATTGATAGTTTGCGTTATTGGGTGCTGGAGATGCACGTGGATGGATTCCGTTTCGATCTCGCATCCGCCCTGGTGCGCAACCACGCAGGCGTAAACCAACTGCATCCTTTATTCCAAGTGATCCAGCAGGATCCAGTGCTGTCGCAGGTGAAGTTAATTGCAGAACCGTGGGACGTCGGTGAAGGCGGCTATCAGGTTGGAAATTTTCCCGTGCCGTTGTCGGAATGGAACGGCAAATATCGCGACACGGTCCGGAGTTTTTGGAAAGGCGACGAAGGTCGCATTGGCGAGATGGGTTATCGGCTGACTGGCAGCCCGGATCTGTATGAACACAATGGCCGGCGGCCTTACGCGAGCATCAACTTCGTCACTGCCCATGACGGATTCACTCTGGCTGATTTGGTCAGCTACAACGAAAAACACAATGAACTCAACGGGGACGAGAACCGCGATGGCGACAATAATAATCAATCATGGAATTGCGGCGTCGAAGGGCCGACGGACGATCCACAGATCAATGCCTTGCGCGACCGGCAAGGCCGGAATTTTCTTACCACGCTCTTCCTTTCACAGGGCGTACCAATGATTTGCGGCGGAGACGAGTGGGGCCGGACGCAAAACGGCAACAATAACGCTTATTGCCAGGACAACGAGATCAGCTGGTTCAACTGGGAGCGTAACGACAAGCAGAATCAGCTTTTCGAGTTCACGCGAAGATTGATTCAGCTGCGAAAAGAGCATCCCGTTTTTCGGCGTCCGAAGTTTTTAAAGGGTCGCCGCATCCCCGGCTCGGATATTCGTGACGTGATGTGGTTCAATCCAGGCGGCAACCAGATGAGCGACGAAGAATGGACATCGCCGTTCGTGCGCTGTCTTGGCATGCTATTGAGTGGCGATGCAACCGACGTGCTCAATTTTGAAGGTCAACCGATCCGCGACGACACCTTTCTCCTGCTGATCAATGCGCATTACGAGCCGATTTCATTTGTGCTGCCTGGCCAGGAGCACATCGAGTGGCAATTGATACTGGACACTACAGATCTTAACGGTTTTCTGGCGGATCCGAAAAGATTCGCTTCTGGAGATGATGTCGATCTTGGCGGGCGCGCTTGTTGTCTGCTTCAACTGATCAGTGGCACGCAAGCTCAGGCCCGCGAGGAATCTTGGAAAAAACGGCACGTCGAGTTTCCAGCGCTCAGCGCGGAACAAGAACGGGCGGGGCTGTAGCAGGGATGGGTGATTTGGGCCGGGCGGGTCTTTTCGGAAATTTGGCAACGCAACTTGTCGCGCGAAACGAATTAGTTTATAGAGATGGTAAGCGCGTGGTTATCGTGCGTGACCAATCTGTTGGTCAGTGATTCGCCATGACACCGAGTTCTCTTGTGATCGTCACTGATCGTGGCAGCTTGAAAGCATATCGGGTGACTGAGACGCCGACGCGCGGACCAAGCCTGCAGCTTGTGCAGGCATTCAATATCACCGACGCACACGGCCGGTTCGCCGATAAATTGAGCGATTTGGCGGGCCGCTTTCCCGTCACCGATGGCGCGGGCCCTCACCGTGGAGCTGGTTCAATTGCCGAACGAACCCAATTGGCAACGGAAATGGACCGACGCATCCACAAAGAACTCGCCGATCAAATCGCGAAAATTGTCTCGCAAAACGGAAAGGAAGGCTGGTCGTTCGCCGCGCCTGCGGAGATACACGCGGCGATCGTAGATCTCCTGCCTCCGGCTGCCCGGCAACGGATCGTCGAGCACGTGAAATCGGATTTGGTGAAAGTCGAAGCGGCGAGATTGATCAATCATTTCCGCTCGTTGCGACAGATTTGAAGCGCGATGCTGCATCGAAATTTTTGTTCCCTCAAAGGCGACCAACGCCGTAATATTTAAGTAATTATGCAACTGCCTGTTAAAATCTCGTACCGTGGTCTGGAAAAATCTGACCAGATCGACAATCTCGTTTTGGATTATGCAGCCCGCCTCGAGAAATTCTGCGATCATATTAACCGCTGCGACGTGGCCATCGAGCAAACCAATCACACTCGCCAAAAGGGAAATCCCTACCGGTGCCGCATCGATGTGACCGTGGCGCCCAGGCACGAGCTGGTTGCGGATGAAAAGCAGATGGATAACGGCACTCACGAAGCGCTCAAGAAAGTAATTCATGACGCGTTCAAAACGATGGAGCGCGAACTGCGTCGCGTTGTGGAAAAGCAGAGGCACGAAATCAAAACACACGCCAACACGCGTTCGCCTAAATAATCGCGGCCTTACTAGGTCGACAGCAGCTTGCCACGGGAAACCGAACTTAGTCGTCGTGTTATTGCTAATTATAGGTTTTTGTTCCTAGTCAGAGCGGCGATATTAGGTTTGCCGTCGCCGCTAGCGCGAGCACGCAGCGTAGGCATGTCCACTGAGTTGACCGAAACTCGTCGCAGGAACGAATATAGGCGCTAAGCCATGCACATCAGTAACATCATGCAGGGGAATTCTCCGACCTTTTCGTTCGAGTTTTTCCCGCCAAAAACGCCGGATGCAGCAGACACTCTTTACCAGACGATTCGCGATCTGGAGTCGTACACGCCGGACTTTGTCAGCGTGACTTATGGCGCCGGTGGCTCGACACGCGAGTTAACTCATCATCTTGTGGAGCGCATTCAACACACAACAAAGCTGGATCCGATCCCACATCTGACCTGCATATGCCACAATGAAGAGGAGATCGAAACGATTCTGCTTCGATACGCCAAATCCGCCATTGGCAACATTCTCGCCCTCGGTGGCGACCGGCCGGCTGAAATGGCCTACGATCAGTCGCGGGATTCATTCCGGCACGCAATTGACTTGGTCAAATTCATTCGTCGCTTTAACGAGTCCGGCGCGCATCCCGACCGCCGCGGTTTCGGGATTGGCGTCGCTGGTTTCCCCGAAGGACATCCTACGACACCGAACCGACTGGTGGAGATGGACTATTTTAAAGCGAAGGTGGGCGCGGGCGCCGACTACATCATCACACAGCTTTTCTTCGATAATGACGATTTTCTCGATTTCCGCGAACGCTGTACGCTCGCTGGCATTCACATCCCAATCATCGCCGGCATTATGCCGATAACGTCGATCAGCGGACTGAAACGCATGGCCGAGCTCGCTGGAGGCGCTCGTTTCCCGGCGAAGCTTCTGCGTGCCATCCAACAGTGCCAAGACGATCCCGATATGGTCCGACGCGTCGGCATCCAATACGCTTTGGAGCAGTGTCGTGGTCTTCTCGAAAACGACGTCGCGGGTATCCATTTCTACACTCTCAACCGGTCGGATGCGACACGGCTAATTTTCGACAGCCTGGGCATTCGGAGGAATCGAACGGCAGAGGCTTCAACTTTGTAGCTGGAGCAACACCACGCGGTGATACATTCGACTGCGTGCTTTTTACCAATTCCTTTACACGAAGCTGGAGAAATTTGCGCAGACTCGGTAACGCGCGCACAATTTTGGGATGCTGAGTGCCCGACGCATTATTTTGTGGAACGGTGCTGCGGTCTTGTGTGCAATTACGCTCGCGGTGACGCTTTCCCATTTTTTTCCGGTCATCAGCTTTATCGCAGCGTTGCAAGAGCGTGTGATGAGCTGGGGTGTATGGGCGGCGATTTGCTACCCATTGCTTTTTGGAGCTTTTAATATCCTTCTGCTGCCAGGAGGCATCCTTGCTGTTGGGGGCGGGTTTTTCTTTGGCCTGTGGTGGGGGTTTTTGATCGTTCTCGCGGGCAACATGATCGCGACCGCGACGTCGTTCGCGCTGAGTCGCTTCCTCGCAAGACGTTGGTTTAGGGAAAAGTTAGCACGAAACCGAATGCTGAGGTCGCTCGGTCCGGCGGTGGAACGCGAGAGCTGGAAGATCATTCTTCTGAGCCAGTTGCATCCGCTTTTTCCCACAAGCCTGCTCAATTACTTTTATGGGCTGACGCGAATTCGGTTTGCCACGTATATGTTTTGGGCGTCGATCGGAAGAATCCCCGGACTTTTCTTTTACGCATACATAGGTACCCTCGGACAATTCGCTGTGCGAATTATGCGTGGCGGGAGTTACCCCCGAATTGTTGAGTATTGGATTTGGGGCGGGGCATTTGTCACGACCGTGCTCTTAGTGGTTGTTCTAGGTCGTGTCGCCTGCAAGGCGATTCAAACCTCACCGGTAAGTCCGTCACTTCACGAACGAAATAACCGTCTTGAGCACGGAATTTTTTCGCGATAATTGATTCTGGTTCATATACTTATGTTTAAATCTTCAAATGAGTACGATGTACTAGTGGTGGGTAGCGGCCATGCGGGTATTGAAGCGGCCTTGGCCGCTGCCCGAATCGGTTGCCGTACACTCATGCTGACGCAAAATTTGGACACCATTGGTCAAATGTCGTGCAACCCGGCCGTTGGGGGCTTATCCAAAGGACACATTGTGCGCGAAATCGATGCAATGGGAGGAGCTATGGGAGTGAACGCGGATGCCACTGGAATCCAGTTTCGGTTGCTAAATCGCCGAAAGGGACCATCGGTGCGGGCTCCACGAGTTCAATGCGACAAGAAAGCGTATCAATTTCGAATGAAAGCGCTTTTGGAGCGCACACCGAATCTGGATGTCAAACAGGCGACAGTCTCGCACGTTGTGGTTCATGATGGGGCGGTCGTTGCTGTTGAGACCGACATAGGTGTTGCGATTGTTGCCCGCACCGTCGTCGTTACCTCTGGAACATTTTTGCGCGGCCTTTTGCATGTGGGCGAGACTATGAAGCCGGGGGGACGGATGGCCGATAGCAGTTCGAACCTGAGCTCTAACCTTCGGCAATTAGGATTCGAAGTGGGGCGATTTAAGACAGGTACGCCTTGTCGGCTAAACGCGCGATCGATCGACTTTTCGCGTTGCTCGATCCAGCTCGGGGATGATCCGCCTCCCATATTTGCCTTCAATCCAGAAGAAATCAGTCACTCCGGATGATGAGATCTTCACCTTAAATTGCGTCCGCGACGGCAAGTTCCACGTGGAACAACTACCCTGCTGGATTACTCACACGACGCAAAATACGCATGATATCATCCGGATTAATTTGCATCGATCCCCGCTTTACGCAGGCCGAATTCAAGGTGTCGGTCCACGATATTGTCCTTCGATCGAAGACAAGGTCGTCAAATTCTCTGATAAAGGGTCGCATCAGCTCTTTCTCGAGCCTGAAGGCCGTCACACAAGTGAGTACTATGTCAACGGAGTCTCGACCAGTTTGCCATACGAAGTTCAACTCGAATTTCTCCACTCGATTCCAGGTCTCGAGCACGCTGAGATCATGCGGCCGGGCTACGCCGTTGAATATGACTACTTCCCGCCAACGCAGCTGCTGCCGACATTGGAAACCAAGCTCGTCGGTGGCCTCTATTTTGCCGGCCAAATAAATGGCACTTCGGGTTACGAAGAGGCGGCAGCTCAAGGATTGATCGCTGGAGCGAACGCCGCTTTGAGGGTTCAGGGACGCCAGCCATTCGTCTTGAACAGGACAGAAGCGTACATAGGCGTCCTCATTGACGACCTCGTTACCAAGGGAACAGAAGAACCATATCGCATGTTCACAAGCCGTGCTGAGCGTCGATTGCTTTTGCGACATGATAACGCCGATCAGCGTTTGACCGGCGTAGCGTTTCGCTCCGATTTGGTCAGCCTAGCCAGGTATCGCCATTTCCAAGAGAAGATGGACTTGCTCGAGCACGTCCGGACAGTAGCTCTGCAAACCAAGCTGCACGGAGTGCCGATTTCGCAACTTATGAAGCGCACGGATTTCACGCTGAAAGGCGTGCCATCTGAGATCCTATCGTGTGCCCCTCTTCCTGCGTGGGAGCTAGTCGAGACTGATTTCAAATATGAGGGATATGCGGCACGTCAGTCAGAACAAAATCAACAGCTCGCTCGCAAAACAAAACAGCGACTGCCGGATGGACTCGACTACAACGAAATTGCTGGCCTGCGGTCTGAAACGAGACAGAAGCTATCAAGTGCGCGACCTACCTCCCTTGGTCAAGCAGCGCGTATCAGCGGAATTACTCCAGCTGACATTGCTATTATTTACATATGGCTATCTAAGAACAACTTGTTGCATGACACTGTGAAACTCGGACAATTGACTGCGATGAAATGACTAATCGATGATCACAATAGCCCTGATCTCAATCGGGAGCTATCTGCTGGGATCCATTCCTTTCGGGTACCTGGCTGGCCAATTCGCAGGAGTTGATATCCGAAAGTTCGGTAGCGGCAACGTTGGTGCGACTAACGTCGTGCGTGTGTTGGGCAGGAGATACGGCTACCCAGTGTTTGCGCTAGACTTTTTGAAGGGGTTCGGCGCCGTTAGGATCTCGATGCTCGTAGCGACGGGCCAGCCGCCGGAGTGGAATTCGCCTGAGATAATTGGAATCGCCGCGGCGATCTCTTGCATTATAGGCCACTCATATCCCGCTTGGCTTAAGTTCAAAGGTGGAAAAGGGGTGGCGACTTCCGCCGGGACGCTCTTCGCTTTGACGCCAATAGGAGGCGCGATCGGTGTTGCGATTTGGATAGGAATCTTTTGCGTAACACGCTATGTTTCAGTTGCTTCGGTGACAGTTGCGGCCGTGTTGCCATTGGTGATCTTGGCGATGAGCTGGCGAAACGAAAACGCCAAAGAAATATTTTATTTCTCGGTTTGCGTCGCGGCAATTGTGATTTGGCGCCATCGTTCAAATCTTTCCCGGCTCATGCGCGGGACCGAGCCCCGCTTCAATCGCAAGTGAGAATTGCAAAGACAGCGATCATAGGTTCCGGCGGCTGGGGAACGGCTTTAGCTGTTCTCTGGGCGAAGCATGGGCGAGAAATTTCGCTCTGGGGTCACAACGCCGGTCGGGTTGCGCGCATGCGAAAGACTCGGGAAAACAGCGATTACCTGCCTGGCGTTAAGGTGCCGCAGTCAGTTTGCGTTACCTCAGACCTATGGGATTGCGCCGGCGCTGACCTTATCGTTCTGGTGATCCCGTCAACCGCTTTGCGCGAGGTCGCGATGCACCTGCGGAGAGTAATTGGCGGTACAAATGCAGTGTTCTTGAGTTGCACAAAGGGAATCGAACACCGAACTGGGATGAGGATGAGCGAGATCCTTCGCAGCGTCTTCCCGGAGAACAGAATCGCGGTGTTATCGGGCCCGAACCTCGCAATCGAAGTCGCGAGAGACCTCCCGACCGCGAGCGTTATTGGCTGTGAGGACGCCGATTACGCGGCGAGTCTCCAGCGTATGTTGGGGAGTCCACGCTTTCGCGTTTACACCAGTCCAGATATCATCTCGGTTGAACTGGGTGGCGCATTGAAAAACGTCTTCGCCATCGCTGCGGGAATCAGTGATGGACTTGGATTAGGCGACAATGCCAAAGCGGCGTTAGTCACTCGGTCCCTCGCTGAGCTCGTTCGGCTCGGACAAGGAATGGGCGGCAACGCGAATGCGTTTTATGGACTTAGTGGCGTCGGTGACCTGGTATTGACCTGCTATAGCGAGCGTAGCCGAAACCACAACGTCGGGCAACGGCTTGGGAAAGGAGAATCGTTAGCAGAAATTATGGCCTCGATAAGAATGGTTGCGGAAGGCATCCCGACCGCGCGAAGCGCTTGGGAATGCGCGCGGCGATTGAATATTGCTACACCGATCATCGATCGGACGTATGCGGTTCTCTACGAACAGGAAAAACCGATTGTTGCGTTGGAACAACTGCTCAAGCGTGAGCCAAAACCTGAACAGCTATAGTGAGCTGTAACAGGGTGCAGGTTTGCCACTGAGGGCAGGAGCTACCGGCTTGCTTCACCATATCTTTCACAGAGTTTAGCTATGGTTGCCGGGTAGAGTTCGTGTTCGAGGACTTGAATCCTAGCGTGCAAGCTCTCAGAAGTGTCGTTGGGCAAGATTGCTATCTCTCGCTGTGCCAGTATCTGCCCATGATCGATCTTCTCATCGACGTAATGCACTGTGCACCCGGTCACCTTTTCGCCCGCCGCGAGGGCTTGCTTCCACGCTTCAAGGCCGGGAAACTTCGGTAAAAGTGATGGATGAATGTTGACGATGCGGCGCGAAAACGCCTTAAGCATCGGTTCATGCAAGACGCGCATGAATCCGGCAAGAGCGACCAGTTCAATGCCGGCATCGCGCAAGATTTTGACAAGCTGCTCTTCCGTTTCCGGTTCCAGACGGGTGCGAAATCTCCCTGGCGGTAAATACACGTTGGCAACACCAAACTCTCGCGCGACATCAAGAATTGGCGCATCCAGCACATCTGAAATCACCAAGCGCGCTTCAGCAGCCAGTTCGCCTGAGCGGATGCGCTCGAGAATCGCCCGGCAGTTGCTTCCCTTACCCGAACCGAGAATTCCAATTCGCAGCCGTTTCATCTAGTCGTTTCTTTTAAACTCCCGCTCTTACAGATTTGTTCGATCAATCCCGAAGTGGAATAGCCTTTCTCAAATGGAACGAGGCGGATCTCTGCTCCGCTTTCCTTCAAAACTGCACGCTCTTCTTCATCCAGTGACTCGGGGCTGTAATCGCCGCCTTTGACGTAAACGGCTGGGCGGACCGCAACGAGAAACTGCGTGGCGCGCATTTGTGGAAAAATCGTGACAAGATCCACGCATTGCAAGGCTGCAACGACCTCCGCGCGATCGGCCTCGGTTGTGATCGGACGGCCGGTTCCTTTTAACTCACAGACCGAACGGTCACCATTCAAACCGACCGCGAGGAAATCACCGAGTGCTCGTGCAGCTTGCAAATACCGCACATGGCCAACGTGCAACAAATCAAAACATCCGTTCGTTGCTACAATCTTCTTGCCAGCACTCCGCAACTTCTCGCAGCGATGGGAAAGCTCCTCAAGCTGCACGATTTTTGGGCTCATAGTTTCTTATCCGATTTTGAAAACTCTGCGTCAATTCGTAGTTGGCGTTTAACTGATTTGCGCGACGGTTGGTTCAAAATGGCGGAAGCAAAAACGAAACACAACGGGCGGCGATCAAAAAGGCATGGCGATTTCCAGATTCGCGGCGAACCGATTGTTCGTGATGCCGGGTGTGGTCGATCACCTGATGTCGCCGAGAGGATGGCCCTGCCGCGGGTTTATGAACGGCCAATGCTATTCGCCATCGCACGCGATGAGCATACCATCTTTGTCAGTTGGAGTATCGACTGGCCGTCCGCTTTTGACCAAGCCATGCCTGTGGATCGACAAGTCCATCTTCGATTGGTTGACGGCGATGGTTTCGAACAAAAGAGAGTTACGGTTGAGCCGATGCTCGGAAGTTTCTACCTGCCGGTGTCGCAACCGCGCGCGACGTATCGCGTCGAACTCGGCTATTACACGCCGGGTCGCGGCTGGAAATCCGTCGCGATTTCCGAGCCGGTCGCAATGCTGGCAGATGCGCCATCCAAAAACACGCAGGTCGATGTCGCGACGGTTCCGTTCCACATCAGCTTCCAAAAATTGGTCGATCTGTTGGGCCTAACGAACGGGGACCCGCTCGTCACCGCGTTGTCGCGTTTGGAAGACCGCATCGTGACGTTCGCAGAGCGAGATGTCGATCTTGCGCCAGCGGATCGCGAAATTCTCCGCGCCTTGAACATATCGATTGACGATTTGCGCGCCGCCCGCGTCAGTTTCGCCGAACGGCCTAAAGAGTTGCAACTGGGTAAACGCGCCAAAGCCATTCTCGCTTTAAGTGCAACAAGTCCAACGAGCGGCTTCGACGCCAGTAGTCGGAGTCAATAACCAACCGGTTACAGCAGCCCGTCACGCGTCATCCTTATTCCCTCCGGCATGTCCGTCGGCCGTGGGGCGTCGATGTGACTGTGGCTCTTGCCGTAGCCGAAGTAAAAGATGAAGCCGATGAGCAGCCAGACGATGAGTCGCATCCAGTTGGTCCAGCCGAGTCCGTAGATCATCGCGCCGCAGGTAATGATGCCGAGGACGGCGACGAGCGGCGCGGCGGGAACGCGGAACGCGCGTTCGAGCTCGGGATTCTTCACGCGCATGATCCAGACCCCGGCGCAGACGAGAATGAACGCGAACAGTGTGCCGATGCTGGTCATCTCTCCGGTGACATCGGCGGGCACGAACGCGGCGAGCGCGCCGGTAAAAATGAAGAAGAGCATGTTCGATTTCCACGGCGTGCGATAACGCGGATGCACTTCGGAGAAGACCGGCGGGACCAGTCCGTCGCGGCTCATCGAAAAGAACACGCGCGATTGGCCTAACAGCATTACGAGAATGACGGACGAAAAGCCGGCGAGGATCGCGACCGTAACCGCGCGCGAGAGCCATTCGTAACCGTGCATGTATTTGCTGATCGCGAATGCGACCGAGGCTTCGCGGCCGGCGGCGCGAAAATCTTCAACCGTGGCGACGCCGCTGAGCACGTACGAGAAGAGCACGTAAAGAATCGTGCAGAAGACTAACGACCCCAGAATGCCGATCGGCATGTCGCGTTTCGGATTGCGCGCTTCCTGCGCCGCGGTCGAGACTGCGTCGAATCCGATGTAAGCGAAGAACACGACACCGGCCGCGCCGAGAATTCCAAGAAAACCGCCGTAATGATGCGTGATGCCCTGCGCGGTGACGTGCGTCGTCGCCGTTGGAATGAATGGCGTGTGATTCGCCGGGTTAATGAATTGCCAGCCGATGCCGATGAAGAGCAGCACGATCGACACTTTCAAAATCACGATGAGCCCGTTCACGAACGCGGATTCTTTCGTGCCACGAATGAGCAGCATCGTTAGGATTAACAAAATGAAAAGCGCGGGCAAGTTCATGATGCCGTACGTGCCGCCAGCGTCGTGTTCGAATGGCGAATGCGTCCATTGATACGGGATCGCCATGTTGAACCAGCCGAGCACGCGGTTCGCGTATTCGCTCCACGCATCGGACACGGTCGCCGCCGCGACAGCGTATTCAAGAATCAAATCCCAACCGATGATCCACGCCACGAATTCGCCCATGGTCGCGTACCAGTACGTGTAAGCGCTGCCCGCGACGGGAATCATCGACGCGAACTCGGCGTAACACAGGCCGGCGAACGTGCAGCCGATTCCGGCCACGACAAACGCCAGCACAACCGACGGACCCGCGCGATCCGCAATGGCAGCGGCGGTGCGCACGAACAGACCGGCGCCGATGATTCCGCCGATGCCGAGCGCGAGGAGGTTCATCCAGCCTAACGAACGCTTGAGAGTATGCTCGCCGACTTCCGCTGCTTCGTGCATAAGGAGGTCGAGCGGTTTTTTCTTGAATAGTTTTCCCATGGGTTCAGGTGTTGGTGCCAGTCCGGCTCGGACTGTCAATGTTACCGACGTCGATCTTGCGATCGCGTGATTTGTTCCAGAGGAAATAAACAGGCACCCCCGTCAGGACAATCAGCAGACCCGGCCACGTTGTTTGAGCTCTGTAGGCAAGCAGAACGATCATGATGATCGTGGCGCCGACCATGTAGAGCGCCGGCAGAATCGGGTAACCGAACGCGCGATACGGACGCTCGGCATCTGGCCGAGTTCGACGGAGCACGAATATCCCTGCAATTGTCAGCACGTAAAAAATCAGAGCGGCGAAGATAATGTAATCCAACAGATTGCTGTAAAGATTGCCGTAGGTCACGGCGCCGCTGGTGGGACTAACATTTCGGGTGCGAGGGAGCACGAGCACCGCAGTCCAGATTCCTTGCAGCACGAGCGCAATGGCCGGGACGTGTTTCGAATTCAGCCTAGCGGTCGCTTTAAAGAACAGTCCATCCTGCGCCATCGCGTAATACACACGCGCTCCGGCGAGAATCAGTCCATTACAACAACCAAATGTGGAGATCATGATGGCGACCGCCATGATCCCGGCGCCAGCGCCGCCGAACATTACCTCCATGGCCGCGGTGCCGACGCGGTCATCGGGTGCATGCTGAATTTTCTCCAATGGCAACACGCAGAGATAAGCAACGTTGGCGAGAAAGTACAATGTGATGACCAATGCTGTGCCAAAGAAAAGCGACAGCGGAATGTTTCGCCGCGGATCGCGCACCTCACCAGCGGTGAACGTTATGTTGTTCCATGCATCCGAGGAAAACAACGAGCCCACTTGTCCGACGCAAATCGCAATCAATAACCCGAGCGCGCCGCCGGTCGCAGACACAGCGCCAACGAACGGCAGATCCGATGTGATCGGCGAGACCGCAGCAGGAGTCCAGAAATTCGTGAAATTAACATGCAGAGCTTCGGCGTTGCGTCCGATGAAGATGCCCAGCGCAATCAGCGCCATTAGCGACAACGTCTTTGCAGAGGTGAAGACATTCTGGATCAATTTGCCCAGTTCCAGTCCGCGGGTGTTTACGACCGTGAGGAAAATGATGATCAGGATCGCCACCAATTGCTGCGTGGAAAGGCTCACCGCATAACCCTGCGACAGCATGATCGGGGAAACGATCCAACGCGTCGGGGACACCGAATCGCTGAGCACACCAAGAAATCGCGCGAACGCTACCGCCACGGCGGCAATAGTCCCAGTCTGTATTACCAGGAAAAGGGTCCAGCCGTAGAGGAATCCCCACAGCGGGCTGTACGCTTCGCGCAGATAAACATACTGACCGCCGGCGCGCGGCATCATTGCAGCGAGCTCGCCGTAAGTGAGCGCAGCAACGATCGTGAGCACACCAGTCACCGCCCAAACCACAAGCAACCACCCGGCTGAGCCAACCAGCCGCGCAATATCCGCCGACACGATGAAAATTCCCGAGCCAATCATCGAGCCGGCCACAAGCATGGTTGAGTCAAGCAGGCCAAGCCCGCGAACGAACTTCTGAGTACTTGCGGGCGCCTCCGCTGTCGAAGTTGTCATTTTGAACCGACTGGAATTGCCGGAGGAGTTAATCATCAGTCACGCCTGTCGCGCAATCCAAAAAACTGTTCAAATCATTTTACGGGAAAAAGAGAACCGTGTAATCTGCTCGCCCACCGAGATGAGCTCGAATCATCTGCTCTGCACGCGACGATTTCTGTCGGTTTCCTGCGCTGCGCTGATAATGGTCGGCGAGCTCGCTGCCCCGCGGGGCGTTTTCGCTCTAACAAGCACGCAGTTTGAAGCGCTCCCGCTGGTGCGCTCGCGACAAAATCATTTATTAGTGCGCGCCTTCATCAACGGCAGACCGGCCTGGCTGACGATCGACAGTGGTGCACCCGTCAGTGCGATTGCCTTAAATCGCCGCGAATATTTTCGGCTTAAGCCGATCAGGACCGACTCCAGTTTGCCCGCGCGAGTTCAAATTAACGGCGGATTCAACAACGTCGCTATCGCGCGCGAACTGCGAATTGGAGGTTTAAGTCTCGTCGATGAGCCGATTGTTACGGTTGATCTGGGCGGTTCTGCGCGCGCGGCGCGAATGGCGCACGAACCGCAGATCGACGGAATCATTGGAGCAGACATCCTTTTCCCAACGCAAGCCGTGTTGGATTGTGAACGGCAATTACTCATTCTCAAGACTGATCCCAGCGTTCGGGGCAGTTTCCCCGGGTTCAATCGACGCGGGTTACGCGCTGTTCCAATTCAGGTGAGTGATGGTTACAACTTGTATGTGAACGGGTCCGTGAATGGAACACCGGCAAAACTCATGGTCGACACCGGGTCGTTTACCACGCTGTTACACCGATCTTTCGTGCGGCGGATGCGAATTGCCACTCGCGAGACGCCCTATAGCTCCTCGGCCGTCAACCTCAAGGAGCGCGGCGTACGCGTAGCGCGCATTCGCAAGCTGTCGGTCGGTTCCGTGGACATTTTCGGCAAGGATGTCGGCGTTATTGATCTGGAAGGACTCATCCATGACGGCCTATTGGAAGGTTCTCCGCCCGTTGCTGGCCTGCTGGGCGCGGAAACGTTGCGACACCATCACGGCATCATCGACTTCGGTACCCGTACGCTTTACTTAAGGTAGCGAACGCACGCAGCCGTTTCCCTTGTCTTTCCAAATGAAGCCGCCTGCCGCGCCGTAGCTTTTAGCGTAGACGGGAGGAATCTCTCGATTTTTCTGTTCGTGAAAGAAATCTCTGAGGCATTCGTTTTAGCCGCGGGACTTGGCGCGCGCTTGCGTCCATCTCCCTTGTCATCCCGAGCGAAGTCGAGGAATCCCAGATTCTTCCGCGCGTGAACGATATCACACAGGCATTTGTTTTAGCCGCTGGGCTTGGCACACGGTTGCGCCCATTAACAGACGAGATACCCAAGCCGCTCATCCCAATTTTTCAAAAGCCGCTGATCACTTTTGCGCTCGATCATTTGATAGGCGCAGGAGTGAATAGATTCGTCATTAACACGCATCGGCATCCGGAACTATTTCAAAGCTTTTTTGCCGGCAACGAATATGCAGGCTTTCCCGTCTCCCTCGTTCACGAACCGGACCTGCTCGAAACCGGCGGCGGTATCAAGAACGCTGAAGGCCAACTCGGCGGCGATCCGTTCCTGACCTACAGCGGAGATATTTTAACCGACATCAATCTGCAACCCTTGATCGACGAACATTTCCGTCGCGGCAACGACGCGACGCTCGCGCTGCGTCACACCGGTTTGGCATCAGACGTGTGTTTGCGCGATCACCGCGTTGTGGATATCGCCAGTCGTTACGGCATCGCGGGAAAGTTTGATTTCGCCAATATCGCTGTCTGGAACTCGGCGATTTTCCAGCGGATTCCGCCGCGCAAAAAAATCTCGTTCATTCCGATTATTGCAGATTGGATCGGCCAGGGCGGAAGGATCGGCGGCGTGGTATTGGAGGACGGGAAATGGTTCAACATCTCTTCGCGCTCGGAATATCTCGAAGTGCATCGGGCGATCTTGCGAGAAAATTGGAAACCGCATTTCGTCAAAATGCAGGAATGGCCAGAGCGCATCGCGGGCAGCGCAATCATCGAGCCGAGCGCACATGTGCACGGCTGCACAGTGGTCGGACCAAACTGTCGCATCGGGACGGAAGCCGTTCTAGAGGACACAATTTTATGGCCGGATGCAGAAATTGCTTCCCAAAGCCGGTTGGAGGCTTGTATTGTCCGCTCCCGAAAAAAGGTCAGCGGTATTCATCGCAATATCGACATCTGAATTTATGAGAACGGCCCTGCTTCTTCGACGAACGCGGATGCACTTCCCGCGACTGGATGTCGCCGAGATAGAAATCAATCCGATCCAAAAAGGCGGGTCAGACCGAAAGTTCTACCGCATCCGCTGTTCGCCCGAGCATGCGCTGATCCTGGTGAAGTACAATTTGGAGCGCGAAGAAAACCGGCATTATGTGCACATCGCGAAATTTCTTGGTGAACACGGAATTCGCGTTCCAGAAATTTATTTTCAGGATCCAGACGAAGGTTTGATCTGGATTGAAGATTTGGGTGAGCGCGATCTTTACAGTTATCGCGACGAAGTCTGGCTGGTGCGCCGCGCGTTCTACGAATCTGCACTCGATCAAATCGCAACCCTACACTGCTTATCCGAATCGGTTTGCGTCGAGATGAAGCAGCATTTGCCAGCCGAGTTTAACTTGGAGCTTTACCTTTGGGAGCAGAGTTATTTCTTCGAAAATTGCCTCGGTCGTTACTTCAAGATCGACAGAACAAAGCTGGCGCCGCTGGCCGGGTTGCCGGCATTGAAGGAAATCGCAGAGCGCCTGTCGTCTTTCCCAAGAGTCTTGGTGCACCGCGATTTTCAATCGCAAAATATCATCATCCGAAATGGCGAGGCTTACCTGATCGATTTTCAGGGAATGCGCCCCGGCCTTGCCGAATACGACCTCGCCTCCTTGCTGTACGATCCATATGTCGATCTTCCGGAAGCACAACGCGGCGAACTGACTGCGTACTATCGCGCCCGTCAGCTCGAAAACGGAAACGCGATCAACGGCGAGTTCGACTTAAAATTGCGGCTCTGCGCAATGCAACGCCTCATGCAAGCATTGGGCGCATACTGTTTCCTCGGCCTGGTGAAAGGCCATAAACATTTCCTGAAGCACGTCCCTGCGGCATTGAAATCATTACAGTGCATCGTGGCGGAAATTGAGGGCCTGACCGATCTGGGCAAAACGCTGCGGGAATTGACGTAACGAAGAGAGAAACATGGCGGCTTGCTTCCGCTTGACACCGGGCACACGAGGAGGGGGCAAATCCGGATCGACTCGGAACTTCGAAACATTGATGAGGGTGCGGCCAGCCGAGTCCCTCGTTTTGCATTGCCAACTTGTTCATGATAACTTTTACCGTCGTGAAATTTGTCTATGCCACAGTTTGACCGGAACTCTCAAAAAGAGAACAAAAACCGCGGAAACGAACCAAATTTTAACTGGCGCGGCGTCATTCTCATCGTCATCGCTTTCAGCCTGATTGCGATGGCAATGCTTTTTTACCGGGGTGGAATGCAACCGGTCGAGGACGTGCCGTATAACCGCTTCCTCGAACTGCTGGAGAACAAGCAAATAGTAAACGATAAAAATTATCCGCTTCAGTTGGTGGTTGAGGATGGCCGGCCTACGCAAACCCTGCGCGGTGCGTACATCCGCCAGGGCGCGGGCGCAGTCCCCTCGCAGCCGGTGCCGTTTCGCACAACGGTCTATCTGAATTTCACAAACGATCTCCAGAAGAAACTCGCCGACGCAGGCATGCAGCCCGCCATCAAAACAGAATCAAACATGCTGGCGCAGACGGTGGTCGGTTTCCTGCCGATCGCGCTTTTCCTCCTTGTATTATATTTCCTTTTCCGCCAGCAGATCCGTATGGCGGGCAAAGGCGCGCTGAACTTCGGCAAATCCAAGGCACGGATGCTAGCCCGGGACAAAAACAAGATCACCTTCCGTGACGTCGCTGGCGTAGAGGAAGCCAAGGAAGAAGTGCAGGAGCTGGTTGAGTTCTTGCGTGACCCGAAAAAATTTCAGAAACTTGGCGGTCGCATTCCCAAGGGTGTCTTAATGGTCGGTCCGCCGGGCACGGGCAAGACGCTTCTCGCACGCGCGATCGCAGGTGAGGCGGATGTTCCCTTCTTTTCGATTAGCGGCTCGGACTTCGTTGAGATGTTCGTAGGTGTCGGCGCATCGCGCGTCCGCGACATGTTCGAGCAAGGCAAGAAATCCGCGCCGTGCATCATTTTCATTGATGAGATCGACGCTGTGGGTCGTCATCGTGGCCATGGCGTCGGCGGCGGGCACGACGAGCGCGAGCAAACGTTGAACGCGTTGCTCGTGGAGATGGACGGCTTCGACACTCAGGAAGGCGTGATCATCATTGCGGCGACGAACCGACCGGACGTTCTCGACCCAGCCTTGCTGCGACCGGGACGCTTCGATCGCCAGATCACGGTGAATTTGCCCGACGTCAAAGGCCGCGAAGAAATTCTTCGCGTGCACGCGAAGAAAGTGAAGCTGGCCGAAGGCGTCGATCTTGCTGTGATCGCGCGCGGCACACCTGGTTATTCCGGTGCGGAGCTCGCCAACGTCATCAATGAAGCGGCGTTGCTCGCCGCTCGGCGCGGACTAAAAGGAATTACACTGGCTGAGTTGGAAGAGGCCCGCGACAAAGTTCGCTGGGGTAAAGAGCGCCGGAGTCTTGCGCTCAGCGAGAAGGAAAAACAGAACACGGCGTATCACGAAGCAGGCCACGCGTTGTTGCTCATGCTTCTCCCACACACTGAACCGTTGCACAAGGTCACCATTATCCCGCGAGGCCCGTCGCTGGGTTCCACCATGTGGTTGCCCGAGGAGGACAAATACACTAATCGCAAGAACGAATTGCTGGCCAGTCTCGCAGTCGCCATGGGCGGCCGCGTCGCGGAAGAAATTATTTTTGGCGATATCACTAACGGCGCGCGCGGCGACATCAAAGGCGCCACCGCCATTGCGCGCCGGATGGTTTGCGAATGGGGCATGAGCGAGAAAATGGGCATGGTCGAGTATGGCGAACACGAAGATTACGTCTTTCTCGGCCGCGACATTTCTCGCGCGCGCGATTACAGCGAAGCCACCGCAGAACAGATCGACCAAGAAGTGCGCAAGCTCATTGACGACGCCTATCACCTGGCGAAGAACACGCTCATAGCCAATCGCGACAAACTCGAAACCATCGCAAAGGCGTTGCTCGAGTACGAAACGTTGGACGGCTCGCAAATGAGAGAAATCATCGAGCACGGTCGCCTGATTAACCCGCCACCCGGTGTTGGCGGGTTACCCAGCAAGAAACCAGCGCCCGAAAAACCTCCCAAGCAAGTGGTCGCTCCCGACGTCGCCCCGCCTCTGCCCGGCGCTCTCGGCGGCGCTCCGGCATAGCGGAACGTTGAGTGTCTTTGGCTGAGAGTTGCGCAATCCGCTGAGCATCTTGCTCTGCTTGCCAGCTGCTTGAAACGGAAGCGCGATAGGGAAGAGCTTGCCTCCGGTATTGTTCTTACGCTGTTCGGAATCAGGGACGCGTCGGACGCATTGCGAGCAGAACATGCTCACGCCCAATTCATATCTCATACCGGTGGACTGTCTCATTGACGCACCGCGCTCGCTAAACGGCGTCTGGGACGGAGTGAGCTCACACTCTTTTCCGATTGGAGCGACGGTCGACCCGGGACCGAGCTCAATTTCAAATTCTATCGTCAGGCAACGAAAAGGTTCTCGTTGATTCCGGTTTCATCGGGCCGTGGGAAAGAAAACAGCCGCAATAAATCCCAATCCTGAGAGCAAGGTGAATTACATGAAGGCCAGCGCAGAAATTCCTCGCCGTCGTTCGCAAATCGGCCCAACTGGCGTATATTTTGGTCCCGCTTTATGAAGGAACTGAGAGTAGAACACCTGCGCGTCGCCGTCGGCGATCAGGAGATTGTCCGCGGATTGAGTTTGCACGTTCCGCGTGGCGAAGTGCACGCATTAATGGGCCCAAATGGCTCCGGAAAAAGCACGCTGGCCAAGGTTTTGGCCGGACATCCCGATTATCGGGTACCGTCAGGAAAGGTCTTGATGGATGGCGAAAACCTCCTGGAGCTCGAGGCAGATGAACGAGCGCGGCGTGGTCTTTTTCTGGCTTTCCAGTACCCGAGCGAGATCCCGGGTGTGAGCATTGCCAATTTTCTCCGGGCAGCACTGCAAGCGCGTCTGCCGGAAGGCGAAGAACTCGAGGCCACCGATTATTACGCCAAGCTTTACGAAAAGATGGAGTTGCTGGGGATGGATCGTTCGTTTACCTCGCGTTCCGTCAACGAGGGGTTTTCTGGCGGGGAAAAAAAGCGCGCTGAAATTCTGCAACTGGCCATGCTCGAACCGAAATATGCCGTTCTGGATGAGACCGACAGCGGCCTGGACATTGATGCGCTTAAGACGGTTGCGCACGGGGTCAATTCGTTGCGCGGCCCCAACCTTGGGATACTGTTAATTACGCACTATCAGCGGCTCCTGAACTACATCGTCCCCGACCACGTCCATGTAATGGTAGCAGGGCGAATCGTTAGAAGCGGGCGAAAAGAACTCGCTCTGGAGCTCGAAGAGAGAGGATACGATTGGGCACGCGAAGGGGCGGTTGAACCAGCGTTTAGATAAACAGGGGAAAATACACAATGAAAACCGAAACTTCTGCAGTCAATATTGATAGAAGCAAAGGAGATTTCTCTTACCCAGAAGCTCACGTGCGCGATGCTGGCGCCGGATTGAGCGAGCGGACTGTTCACTACATCTCGGATGTGAAGAACGATCCAGATTGGGTGCGCGAGTTTCGCCTACGCGGTCTGAGGACATTTTTGGAAAAACCGCTCCCGACGCACTGGGCGAGCAAGGATCTCGAAGCCATCGATTTCGACAAGATCCGTTACTATCTCTCGCCCGGGACCGAGACGAAACGCAGCTGGGAAGAAGTACCAGATGACATAAAGCGCACATTTGAGCGGCTTGGCATTCCCGAGCAGGAGCGCAAATTCCTCGCAGGCGTAGAAGCGCAGTTCGACAGCGAAGCTGTCTATTCCAACATCAAGAAAGCCGTCGGCGAACAAGGCGTCATTTTCGTCGGATCGACAGAGGGACTGAAGAATTACCCGGAAATTTTCCGGCCATGGTTCGGCAAAGTCATCCCGATCGCCGACAACAAATTTAGCGCGCTGAATTCGGCCGTGTTCAGCGGCGGCTCATTCATTTACGTCCCTCCGGGTGTGAAAGTGAAACACCCGCTTCAGGCTTACTTCCGTATCAACGCCGAGAACTTTGGCCAATTCGAGCGCACGCTCATCATTGCGGATGAAGGTTCCGAAGTGACTTACATGGAAGGTTGCACTGCGCCCAAGTTCAACACGCCGACGCTGCACAGCGCTGTCGTCGAACTCGTGGCGTTAAAGGGCGCGAAGATTCAGTACATCACTGTGCAGAACTGGGCGTCGAACGTTTTCAACCTCGTGACGAAACGCGGTCTTGCCCACGAAAACGCGGAGGTAAAATGGATCGATTGCAACATCGGTTCCCGCCTCACGATGAAGTATCCAGGTGTGATCATGAAGGGCCGCAAAGCGCGTGGCGAAGTTCTCTCCATTGCGCTTGCCAATGATGGCCAGCACCAGGACACCGGCGCGAAAATGATTCACGCTGCCGACGAAACAACGAGCAACATTGTCTCTAAATCGATCTCCATCGGCAAAGGTCGCGCCACTTATCGTGGATTGGTCCACGTGCCGAAGCATCTGAAGCATTGCAAAAACAACACCGAGTGCGACGCGCTTCTGATCAACTCGACGTCGCGAACGGACACCTATCCGGCTATCACCGTGCGCGGCACCGGCAATGCCGTCCAACATGAAGCCAGTGTTAGCCAGGTGAGCGCGGAGCAAATTTTCTACATGCAACAGCGCGGTCTGAGCGAGGCGCAGGCGATGAGCTTGAGCGTTAACGGATTCGTCAATGATCTCGTCCGCCAATTCCCGATGGAATACAGCGTCGAGCTCAAGCGTCTGATCGAACTGGAGATGGAAGGCTCGGTCGGGTAACGATTTCCGCCTAACGAATTCCTGTAGCCCCGAAAGCATTCGGGGTTCTGGTTGCTAGACGATATTTAATGATGTCCTTAGTCACCAATCACGAAGTCGCTAAATCCGGATCAATTCTCTCCGGACCGGACGAGTCGCGTGACTTTCCAGATTGGTTCCGCGACCAGCAACGCGAAGCATGGAAGCAATTCGAATCGCTGCCGAAACCGACCCGAAAAGATCAGGCCTGGCGATTCTCGAATGTGGGTCTTCTCGACCTGACGCCGTTCCAAATCAGTGCGCCGCTTTCCGAAGACGACCGGGAAAATGTCCTGAAATATTCGCGCGGTCTCGACCAGTTCGCGGGTCGGATGATTTTCGCGAACGATCAATTAGTCGAACGCGACGTTGTTTCTGAAGAGCTGAAACGGCGCGGCGTCATCTTCCAGCCGCTCGAGCGTGCCATAGTGGAACATGCTGATCTCTTCCGGAAATATTTTATGTCGACCGAAGCAAGGCTTGGCTCGGCCAAGTTCGCAGCGTTACACAAGGCACTGGTTTCATCCGGGACATTCTTGTTCGTGCCGCGCGGTTTGGAGATCGAGTTGCCAATTGAAATTTTCCATTGGCTGCGCCACGACGGTGTCTCTGCCTTCCCGCATCTGCTCCTTGTCGCCGATGAACTGGCAAAGGTCACTGTGATCGAGCATTTCCGCTCGTGCGATGAGCGCGCCGCCGGGTTTGCTTGTGGTGTGAACGATCTCATCGCCGGCCCCGGCGCGAAGGTCACTTACGTGTGCGCTCAAAACTGGGCGGAAAATGTCATCGCGTTACAAATGAACTCGACGACGGTCGATCACGATGCCTCCGCGATGAGCCTGAACTTGCATCTGGGTGGGAAGTACTCGCGCTTCGAAAGTTTGAGCCGGCTCATCGGCGAGGGCGGCCGAAGTGATTTGCTCGCTGTCGCAGTTGCCAAACACCAACAGGAATTCGATGCCCGCACACTGCAGGACCACATCTCGCCGCACACCGCGAGCGATCTCCTTTACAAAAATGCGCTCGACGATCGCGCGCGCACCACTTTCGGCGGTCTTATCCGCGTAGAACCGCATGCCCATTTCACTGACGCGTATCAAAAAGTTCGCAATCTCCTTTTAAGCGATGACGCCGAAGCCAACTCCATGCCCGGCCTCGAAATCCTCGCCGACAACGTCCGTTGCACTCACGGCGCAACCTCAGGTCAAATCGATGAAGACGAGCTCTTCTATCTGCACACACGCGGCATTCCCACAAAAGTCGCCCAACGCCTCTTAGTCACCGGCTTTCTGGACGAAGTCATCCGCCGGCTCGATCATCCAGTGATAGCTGAGCATTTGCACCGACTGATCGAACAGAAATTCGCCGCGTAACGCGAACCGGTCGCCTGGGCGAGTAGTACCTATGCTCCCAGGCTCTGTCAGTTTTCCGTCTTCTCTTCTGTGGTCAGTTCAAAATTAATTTTTACGTCGTAGTGGTCGCCCTTGAATAGGCCGGTTGGGGGCGGGTCAACCTGCGTGACTTGCTTCGCGACCACCCTGACCGATTCATCTACGGCGATGTTTCCGGACGGCTTGATGATCTCGAATTTGGAAACGCGACCGTCCTTCTCGATTCGAAGCTTGACCAGCGTCGAAATCCTTGTGTCTGTGGCGACATTCGTGGTCGGCTGAATCCAGGCGCGGTAGAAACGATCGTGCAGCATGTTGCCATACCAGCCGAACTCCGACGTTCTGCTTCCACCTCCAGCACTCCCACTTTTGTCCGTTGAACCTGTTTTTCCGCCGCCGCTCTGAGATTGCGATTCGTTCTTTGCTCAGCGCGCTTTTCTTATTTTCCTCTGACTTGTCGGTCGATTTCGTCAGGCGCGGCTTCGTTTTTGGCGACGGTTTAGGGGAAGCTTTGGCCACCAACCTTTTCTTGGGAGTTGGTTTCGGGATTGGTTTTGGCGTTGTCTTGGCTCTTAATGCAGGAGTGGCACTCGGCTTCGCTGGTGTTTCGGCTGCCGTCGGTTTCGGAGTAGCCGATTGCAATTCGATTTCGCTCTTCGCGGTTGTTGCGACAGGCTTTCCCTCCGGGGCTTCATTCTGTTCCGACCGGCTGGATTCCGTCGCACTGGGTGGCTGCTTGGGTGATAGCAATTCCTCTTTTTCCGATTCGCCTGGCGAGAGATCTCCAGTGTCACCCAACCACACGATGCTCTCTGGATTGGATGAAGCTCTCGCTGCCACGCTCCAGCGGATCAGTCCCGCAATGAGCGCAACGTGCGCCAGCGCGATCAGGACGACATTTCGCCAAAAACGTCCGGTTGCCACGCCGTAGCTCCGCGAAGCCGGGTCTTTCGCCATCTATTCCGCTCTCGTGGCGATGCCAACCTTCGTGATTCCCGCTCGTTGCAATGCATCCATGACTGCAATCAGTTTTTGCACATGCAAATCGCGATCGGGTCGAATCACGATGGCGATATTCGGGCTCATTTGTTTCAACTGCACCAACTGGGCAGTGAGCGTCTCCAACTCCAGCACCTGATCGTTAAATCGGATGCTGTCGTTGCGATCGATCGAGACCGTTTGCACCTGTGAAGTGTTGATGGGCGGATTCTTCGCGCTGCTGGATGGGATGACCAGGTTCATGCTGCTTTCGAGCAGCGGTGTGGTGATCATGAAAATGATCAGCAGCACAAAAGCCAGATCGAGCAGCGGCGTGACATTGATCTCGCTCAATGTAGAGAGACTCTGGCGCTGCGAGTAACGTCTCATCTGCGAAAGGCCGAGTCTCGCGAGCTGTGATCGACGTATTTGTGTTCAAGCTCGGACCCGAGTTCGGCGGCGAAGTTATCCATTTCCACGATGATTCCGCGAATGCTGGTGACTAGAAAGTTGTAACCAAACATCGCCGGTATGGCGACACACAGTGCGGTAACGGTCGTGATAAGTGCGCCGGATACTCCGGGCGCCATTGCGACAAGGTTCGGCGAACCTGCTTCGGCCACTCCCGTGAATGCGTCCATCACACCCCAAACCGTGCCGAGCAATCCAAGAAATGGCGAACCACTGACCGCTGTCGCGAGCAGGATCATCTGCGATTCTAATGAAAGCGCTGTCTCGCCGACCGCACGTTCCATAGCCGCGTTGACCGCGCCCATCTGCGCGGGCGAAATTTTGTCCGCGATCTCCAGCCGCGCGCGAAACGTCTCATCCACTTCCGCTGATCCGAGCAGATGAAATGTCATCTCCTCGCACCCGGCACGATAGACGTTGAAAACGGGCGAGCCGGGAAAGTGCGCGTTTTTCTGAAATAAACGGAGCGGCTGCCGGTCCTGATGAAACGCAGCGAGAAACCCCGCGTTCTGTTTTCGCGCGAAGCGGATCACCCGCAGTTTCGTCATCATGATCGACCAGCTGAAGATCGATACGACGGCAAGAAGAGTGAGAACGATTTTCCCTGCGATCGTCGCGTGATCGAACGCAAACAGCAGACCCCCGCCGGCAGCTAAGATTTCCGGAACGAGCATTCCCGCGTCACCGGGATAAGTAATAATGCCGTTTTGCAGAAACGCCACCCGAAACGCGATGTCATCCTGAGCGTAGCAAAGCGGAGTCGAAGGATCCCGCAAAAACTACCTTCGCGTTCCACCACGGGATTCCTCGACTTCGCTCGGAATGACGACTTGCCTCTTTGGAAATGTTGGGTGCCTCTTTGCGGCGACGATGAACGCAATACCAATGGCGACCAGGAAAAAGGAAAAGAATTGGCCGCGCGTAAAGGGACCAATCAATGTCGCATCGGGTTCGCGAAAATTTTCAACCACGATGCGAAAAATCGCGTAACAAATGAAAAACAATCCGGTCAAAACTCCGTTGGGCTGGCGCGAGCGCGTCCGGACAAACCACAATATCGCGAACAAAGCGATCCCTTCGAAGAACGCTTCATACAGCTGGGAAGGATGGCGCGGCGACAGAATTGGACGCAGCGCATTCGCGACGTCTGACTGACTACGCACCGCGCCGATGATGGCGTCGGGCGTGGTCAACGACGGATCGATTCGTGCGGAAGCTGCCACTGCGCGTTCGGCTTCCTGGGGATGATCGAGCAGTTCCTTCGGGAATTGCATCGCCCAGGGAACATTCGTGATCCGTCCGTAAAGTTCGCCATTTACGAAATTCGCGCATCGTCCGAAGAACAATCCAATCGGCGCCGTTACGACGAGATTGTCGCCGAGGTTCGACCACGAAATTTTGTGACGGCGCGCGTAGTAAAGCGTGAATAGCAATAGGCCCAGCATCCCGCCGTGACTCGACATGCCGCCTTCCCAGACGCGCAAGATCGACAGCGGCTCGCGCAACATTTCCGGCTTGTAGAAAAAAACGTAGCCGAGACGTCCGCCAACGATCACACCAAACAGAGCGCAGCCGGTGATAAAATCGCCCACGCATTGCGGCGGCAGATCGGAGTATCCGCGCTTGGACAGCCAAAGGAAAAGAAAATAGCTGGACACAAACGCCAGCACATAAGCGAGTCCATACCATCGCGGTCCGACATTGTCATAGATCCGGAAAATGATCGGATCGAGACTGTGCAAATAGTAAGCGAGCATTTGCGGCGCGATTGTGGCTGTCATTCCCAGCGAAGTCGAGGAATCCTGTTCCGGAACTTACAGCTAATTCCGCGGGATCCTTCGACTCTGCTTCGCTCCGCTCAAGATGACAGCGCGGCTTTCGGACGCGGTGTGTGCAAAACCTTTCGCAAAAATGGCGCCGTGCGGCTGACACGATTTTTCGCCACCTGTTCCGGCGTTCCGCAGGCTACCACTTCACCGCCAGCTTCACCAGCTTCCGGGCCGAGATCGACGATGTAATCTGCTTCCGCGATTATACTGAGGTTGTGTTCGATCACGATCACGGTGTTGCCTTCGTCGACGAGGCGATGCAGCACATTGAGCAGCAGTTCAATGTCGGCCATGTGGAGGCCAATGGTGGGTTCCTCCAGCAAATACAATGTGGATCCCGGTTTGCGCATTTTTCGAATCCGTTCGTCTGCTGCGCGGCTGACTCCGCGTTTTAGCTGCGTAACCAGCTTGAGCCGCTGTGCTTCGCCGCCGCTCAACGTCGGACTCGGTTGGCCCAGCTTGAGATAGCCGAGGCCGGTGTCGACCAGGAGCGAAAGCGGCCGGGCGATTTTCGGATGCGCTGAAAACAATTGCGCGGCCTCTTGGATCGTCATGTCCATCACGTCGCCGATCGATTTTTCGTTATAGAGAACCTCCAGAGTCTGGGGATTGTAGCGGCGACCGTGGCAATCTTCGCACGGCACATAACTACTGGGCAGAAAATTCATTTCCAGCTTGATAACGCCCTGGCCTTTGCACGTCTCGCAGCGGCCACCTTCGGCATTGAATGAAAACCGGCTCGCAGAATAGCCGCGTACGCGCGAGACCGGCAGTTGCGCGTAAAGATTCCGAATCTCGTCGAACACCTTCACATATGTGCCCGGTGTTGAGCGCGAGGTCTTTCCAATCGGCGATTGATCGACTTCGTACACGGCTTCGATCTGTTGCCCTCCGCTGACAAGTTTGAACAGATCGCCATCGCCCGCGCGCTTTCTTTCGTTTAGCTGGTCGCGTACCGCAGGCCAAATTACGTCGTGCATTAACGTGGATTTGCCGCTGCCAGAAATTCCTGTGATCACCGAAAGCCGCCCGACCGGGAAACGCGCACCAACGTTCTTCAAATTATTGGCGCGCGCGCCGCGAACCTCGATCCAGTTTTCGACATCGCGCAGCGGGCGGCGCGATCCCCGGATGGGATGGCAGAGCGGCGATTTTAGGCACCGAGCTGTTTCCGAATTTGGATTTCTCTCGATCTCGCGCAACGTCCCGGCTGCCACAACTTCGCCGCCGTGAATTCCCGCGCGCGGCCCGAGATCGACAATATGATCGGCCCGACGCATCGTTTCTTCGTCGTGCTCGACGACGATCAGGGAATTTCCTTTGTTTCGAAGCGCAGTAAGCGCTTCAAGCAAGCGAAGGTTGTCGCGTGCGTGCAAACCGATGGTTGGTTCATCCAGCACGTAAAGAACGCCGCGCAAATTCGAACCAAGCTGCGCAGCCAAACGGATTCTCTGCGACTCGCCGCCGCTCAATGTTTTCGCCGAACGTCCAAGCGCAAGGTAACCGAGTCCGACCTTTTCCATGAAACGCAATCGCTGCTGAATCTCGGGAATGAGGCCAGCGGCTATCGTCTGATCCGTTCCTTTGAATTTTAGCTTCTCGACTGTCCGCGCTGCTTCGCTAGCCGAAAGGCTCGTGAATTGATCGATGGAAAAGCCCTGCACGCGCACGTGCCGCGCCGTAGCGTTCAACCGTGAGCCGTGACAACTCGCGCATTCGCGCGCTTCGCCTTCCTCGATCCACTCCGATTCGCGCTCAGCGGCGAGCTCGTTCTCCAGCACCGATTCGCCGTCACGGCTGACGCCCGTTTGGAAATCCTCATCCCAAATTTCACCGAACCCGCCGCATTCTTCGCACATGCCATGGGGCGAATTAAACGAGAATAAACGTGGATCGAGTTCCTCAAAGGCGCGGCCACAGTTTGGACAGGTCATCTCCGTGCTCATCACGGTCAGTCGATTTTTTGAATCGAGCAGACGCGCTGTGCCGCGGCCAATCTCCAGCGCGCGTCGCGCCACGTCGCGTGCGCTCGCGATTCGCCGCCGATCGATGACGCCAACGACCACGTCAATGGTGTGTTCTTTGAAACGCTCCAGTTTCCGAAAGTGCGCTATCGGAACGAGCTTTCCGTCCACATAAAGCGTATCGAACCCCTGCCGTTCCGCCCAGTGCGCGACTTCGGTGTGAAAACCCTTGCGCGCTTTGACTAAAGGCGCGAGCACCTTCAGCGGGCCGTGCTTCGCGGACGTCTCCATTTGTTTCACAATTGATTGGATGCTCTGTTTTGCGACAGGCAAATTACAGTCCGGACAAAACTGCGTTCCGGTTTTTGCGAATAAAAGCCGGAGGAAATGGTAAACCTCGGTCACCGTGCCAACGGTCGATTTGCCTCCACCGCGCGTGATGCGCTGCTCGATTGCAACACTCGGTGGCAATCCGCTCACCAGATCGACGTCAGGTTTTTCGAGTTGCTCCACGAATTGCCGCGCATACGGCGACATGCTGTCGAGAAAACGGCGTTGTCCCTCGGCAAATAGAATGTCGAACGCGAGCGTAGATTTTCCGGAGCCGCTAAGCCCCGTGATCACAACCAATTGCTCCCGCGGAATCGTGACATCAATGTTCTTAAGATTGTGCTCGCGCCCGCCGTAAACATGGATGGCACCATTCTTCTGCGGATCGGGGAGCGCACGCGGCTCGCTTGCTCCGGTCGCCGCCTCGGCGAACGGTTCTTCGGCGGCACGTAATCCAAACTCTTCTTCGACATCGAGGTACCTGCCATGTCTCGGGATGCTTTTCGCCGAGGTGCCGAAAACAGCACGCGAGCCGCGTAAGCTCCCCAGAACCCGTGCGAGAAATTTTCCAGTGTGCGACTTCTCAACGCGCGCGACTTGCTCAGGCGTTCCGGCAGTGACGACTTCACCGCCTCCGTCACCAGCTTCCGGGCCGAGATCGACGATCCAATCGGCGCACTTGATCACGTCGAGATTGTGCTCGATCACCACGAGGGAATGTCCGCGATCCACCAGGCGCTGGAATAACTGAAGCAGTATCGCCACATCATCGAAATGCAGTCCCGTGGTTGGCTCGTCGAAGATAAACAGATTGCCAACACCGCCATTCGTCGCGTGCTCGCGATTTATCGGAGTCGCGGTTTGCCAATCGGTTCGATGTTCGTTGTTTTCCGTCGCAGTCAAATGCCGCACCAGCTTCAGCCGTTGCGATTCGCCACCGGAAAGCGTGTTCAACGGCTGGCCGAGTCCCAGATAACCAAGTCCGACTTCTTCGAGCACTTTAAGTCCGGCCGAAATTTTCAAACCGCCATCGTCCCCGTTTTCGGCAAAAAACTGAATGGCTTCGCTGATCGTGAGTTCAAGAACATCATGAATGGATTTTCCGCGCAGGCGCACCTTCAGCACGTGCGGCTGGAAACGTCTGCCTTCACATTCGGCGCAACGCACATAAAGATCGCTCAAGAATTGCATCTCGATCTTTTCGTAACCTGTGCCCGAGCAACGTTCGCAACGGCCGTTGCCGGAGTTAAATGAAAACCCGCCTGCCGTCAGTCCCTGCGCCAGTGCTTCCGGTTGCGCGGCGAATAATGCCCTGACCTGATCAAACAAGCCAAGATAAAGGATGGGAGTTGAACGCGGCGTCCGCGCAAGCGGTGACTGATCCACCATCACAACGTCGCCGATTCCGTGCACGCCGGTAATCGATTTGCACGCGCCCGGCTCCTGATCCGAGGATTGTCCTTTGGCGCGTAGCAGATTCCGGTGCAGCACATCGTGAATCAGAGTGGATTTGCCGGAGCCGGACACGCCGGTTACGCACGTGAAGATGCCGAGCGGCAGTTCGATGTCGACGTTCTTCAGGTTGTGCTCTCTCGCGCCGAGAATCTTGACCGACGAATTCGATTTTCGGCGCGATTTTGGGATGCGAATTGACTTACAGCCCGTTAGGTAATCGCGCGTCAGTGATTGGGAAGCGCGGGCGCCTTTCGCCGCTCTTTTTGGCGCCTGGGCGAAACGTTTCACGCTGGCTCGCGAGGCGCGTGCCAGTGCAGGGGGGGCGCCGGCGCTTCCAAATCGTAAATGATCGCTTGCGAGAAAATCGTCGAGACCCCCATTCCACATGAGCTCACCGCCGTGTTCGCCGCGGCCCGGACCGAGATCAACCAGGTTATCCGCGGCGCGGATGATTTGCTCCTCGTGCTCGACCACCAGCAGGGTGTTGCCTTTGTCACGTAAATTATGCATCACGCGCACCAATTGACCGACATCGCGCGGATGTAGCCCGATGCTCGGTTCGTCCATGACAAACAACGTGTTCACCAACGACGCGCCGAGACATGTGGTGAGGTTCACCCGTTGGACTTCACCGCCGCTCAAGGTACGCGTGGACCGGTCGAGGGTGATATAACCAACGCCGACTTCGTAGAGATAATTCAGGCGCGCACAGATTTCGTTGCGCAGCATCTGAGCGGTCTTGTCGCTAGGTAAAACTTCGAACGTGCGCAGAACATCGCGAGCGTCGGAAATCGAAAGCCCCTGGAACTGAGGAAGCGTTAACTGCAGCGGCGATGTCTGATCACCATCTCGACGGTCGTAGACCGAGGCTACAATTTTGTAGTTCAGCGCCTCGGGTTGATAACGTCCCCCGTGGCATTTTGGACAGGTGATGTACGCGCGATAACGACTAAGCAATACTCGCACGTGCATTTTGTACGTTTTGCTTTCGAGCCAGCGAAAGAAACCGCGAACGCCGTACCAGCGGTTGTGCTCGTAATCCTCATCGGTGTATTCGCCTGATCGTCTCTCACCTTCGATGACGAAATTCTGATCGGTCTTGGGCAATTCCTCGAATGGAACGTTGATATCGATCTCCTCGCGGGCGCACGCGCGCAGCAAGTCCTTCTGTGATTCACCAAACTCGGCGCCGCGAAAAACCCGCACCACGCCTTGTTTAATGCTGAGACTCCGATCAGGGATCGCCTTGTTAAGATCAATCGCGATGGTGCGCCCAAACCCGCGGCACTCCGGACAAGCACCCAGCGGATTGTTAAAGCTGAAAAGGCCGACCGTCGGCGGACGAATATCCAAATCGCAATAGGCGCAGTGCCAACCCGTCGAGAAGGGAACGTGTTCTGTGGTTTGTGATCCGTGATTGGTTCGATGTTGAACATTTCCTGCGATTGGAATCACATTCACCTGGCCTTTGCCAAAGCGCAGCGCGGTCTCGATTGCCTCGATCAAGCGCCCGCGATTTTCTGCAGTGATAGCGATGCGATCCTGAATGACCTGCACACGCGTGCCGAGTGGCTTGGGTTTTGGATCGCCTTCGTCTACACGCACGACCTGATTGTCCATCCAAACGCGCAGGTAGCCCTGCTGCTGCAGAAAATCGAAGAACTTTCGCGGCTCCGTTTTCGCCGGGACCGAAACCCAGAACGTGATGACAATATTCTTGCCGATGCAGTCCCGCAGAATCTGCTCCGCGATTGATCGCGCGGATTCAGGACGAATTTCGCGGACGCAGTTCGGACAGAAGGCTCGCGCAATGCGCGGCCACAGCAGCTTCAAGTAATCGTTGATCTCGGTCATTGTGCCGACCGTCGAGCGGGATGTCTTGACCGAATTCGCTTGTTCAATGGCTATTGCCGGGGGAATGCCGCGAATATCGTCCACGCGTGGTTTGTCCATGCGATCCAGGAACTGCCGCATGTATGGGCTGAATGTTTCCACGTAGCGTCGCTGGCCTTCGGCGTAAATCGTTTCGAACGCCAGACTCGATTTGCCGCTGCCGCTCGGCCCAGTGATGACAGTCAACTTCCCCAGCGGAAGATCGACATCGATCCCCTTAAGATTGTTCTGGCGCGCGCCGCGAATCTCAACGCAATCATTCCGCGCCGAAGCGAAAACGCGTTGTTCTTTCGCAATCCTTGAACCCACTGGAGACAATTCCAGATCGCGGCTCGCTTCGCAAATTCTGGGGAGCGCACGCTTGCAGCATGCTGGTTGCCGTAACCGGTCAGATGCGCAATTTCTGTCGCAAACAGCTCGCAGAGAAAAACCGTTACGTAAGGCACATGATCTGCATCTAACTTGCCAGATGACAGTGCTCGAAGTGCTTCAATCGACAACGGGCTATTTCCAGAAGCACAACATCGAGAGTCCACGTTTGAATGCAGAGCACTTGCTGGCACATGTGCTTCAACGGAAACGGATCGAGTTATATTTGGAATTCGAGCGCCACTTGAATGAATCGGAGCTCACGCCGTTGCGCGATCTGGTGAAGCGTCGCGGCGCAGGCGAACCGCTTCAGCACCTGCTCGGCACCATCGAGTTTTGCGGCCGCATTTTTGTCTGTGACAAGCGTGCAATGGTGCCCCGACCCGAAACCGAGCAGCTCGTCGAACTCCTGATTTCAAATTTCCGATCTGAAACTGCACATTCTCGCATTGTGGACGTTGGAACCGGCAGCGGCGTAATCGCGCTCTATCTGGCGGCGGAATTTCCCGAGGCTGAAATCGTTGCAGTCGATATTTCGGACGATGCTCTCGCACTTGCCCGGGAAAATGCCGGGCGGCTGGGCTTGGTCGATCGTGTCAAATTTCTGCCAAGCAACCTTCTTGAAAATGTGGCAGGAACATTCGATCTGATCATCGCAAATCTTCCCTACGTTTCGAAGGAACAACGGCAGACGCTTTCTCGTGAAGTTTTGCACGACCCTGAAGTTGCGCTTTTCGCAGGCGCGCGCGGCGACGAGTTGGTGCGGGAATTGATTATGCAGGCGCCGTCGCGGCTTCGGCCTCGCGGGATGCTGGCGCTGGAGATCGGAATCGGTCAGAGCGAGATGCTTGTCGCGGCGCTTGCGGAGAAAAATTACCGCGACATTTGGACGGAAAAGGACTACTCAGGTGTGACACGTTTCCTATTCGCGAGGTATGGATAAGATCCTGATCCACGGCGGCCGTCGCCTTTCCGGTTCGATAAAGGTAAGCGGCTCAAAAAATTCTTCGCTGCCGATCCTGGCTGCGACATTGCTCACGCGCGACACTTGCCTCGTTCATGGCGTGCCGGACCTGAGCGACACGCATTACATGCTGCAAATCCTGATGCACCTCGGCGCGCAAGTGGAACGCGCCAGCGGCAACGTGAGTGTCACCTCGGAAAAGATCAATTCGGTTGCGCCATACGACATTGTTCGAAAAATGCGCGCGTCGGTATGTGTTCTTGGACCACTGCTGGGTCGGTGCAAGGAAGCGACCGTCGCTTTGCCGGGTGGTTGCGTAATTGGCGACCGGCCGATTGATTTGCATCTGAAAGGATTCGAAGCGCTCGGCACCGCCGTGCGCGTAGAGGGCGGCGACATTAAAGTTTTCGCGCCCAAACTGCGCGGCGCAAAGATCGGCATGCACGGCGCATTCGGTCCGACTGTGCTCGGCACAGACAACGTAATGATGGCAGCCGTGTTAGCCGACGGTGTGACCATCGTCGAAGGAGCAGCTTGCGAACCCGAGGTCGTGGATCTAGCAAATTTCCTCAACAAAATGGGCGCAAAGATCGAAGGCGCAGGGACGGACCGGATTGTAATCGAAGGCGTGCGTGAGTTGCACGGTGCGGAACACCGGGTGATTCCGGACCGAATCGAAGCCGGCACGTTCCTGGTGGCCGGTGCAATTGCTGGCGACGGAGTCACGGTGAAACGCGTGGAGCCGGAACATGTGCGCGCGGTCACCGACGCGCTCGCGCGCTGCGGTTATGCCGTCGATATCGCAACCGATTCCATTTCGATCTTGCCCAACGGTGATGCCAGTGCGCTGGAAATAGTGACCGAACCATATCCTGGTTTCCCGACTGACATGCAGGCGCAAATGTGTGCATTGCTTTCGACGAACAGAGGCACGAGTTCGGTGACGGAAAATATTTTTCCGCAGCGGTACATGCATGTGGCTGAATTAAAGCGCATGGGAGCGAAGGTCCGCTTGGACGGCGCCACTGCGGTGATCGACGGAGTGGATTATCTTCTCAGTGCGCCGGTAATGGCGAGCGACTTGCGCGCGTCCGCTGCGCTGGTGCTCGCTGGATTGAAAGCAGATGGAGTCACGGAAGTGAGCCGCGTCTACCACATCGACCGCGGGTATGAACACCTTGACGAAAAGTTGAGCGAACTCGGCGCCTGCATCGAGCGGGTGAAGTCGGAATAGTCGCAGTACTTTTTTGACTCTTCTGCTGGCAATCAGCCAATCGGTGCGCGAAAGGTTATGCATGGATCAAGAATCGCCGCCCGCTCCATCCACTTCTTCGGACATTCGAACCTGGTGCGTGCTGTGCCACGCCAGCGCATTGCTGGGGCTGTTTTTTCATTTTCTGGGCCACATTCTTGGTCCTCTTGTCGTGTGGCTTATGAAACGCGGCGACTCTCCTGAGATCGACGCTCACGGGAAAGAATCATTGAACTTTCAGATCTCCATGCTGATTTATGACGCGATCGCCGCGATTCTCTGCTTCATTCTTATCGGGATTCCGATTTTGATTGCGCTTTGGGTATTGAACACCGTGCTCGTGATCATCGCATCGGTGAGAGCTGGAGAGGGACAGCTCTATCGCTATCCCTTTACAATCCGGTTCATCAAGTAATTGCCAGCCGGCATTTCGAGCGAAGTCGAGGAATTGGTTACGAAGGGGGAATGCTATTTCGCGGGATTCTTCGACCCCGCTTCGCTCCGCTTAGAATGACGCGTTAGCGACCGGGATGCGCTAATTCTCGCAGCGTTTTTAGATTCATCATGTCCTCAGCGAGGTCTTTCCCCTTGGGGGTTTCGAGTACTTTCGGGATTTCGCGGAAACGGGGGCTCCGCATGATGAAGCGGAAAAGATCCAGGCCGATCCGGCCCTTTCCGATGTGCTCGTGTCGATCTACTCGCGAACCGCGGTCTGTTTTCGAATCGTTCACGTGAATCGCCACCAGACGATCCCGCGCCTGCGGGATGATCCGATCGAACTCGCGAAACGTCCTTTGTATCGAGCGTTCGCTGCTGATGTCGTAACCCGCGGCGAACAGGTGGGCGGTATCGAGGCAGACGCGCAATCGCTCCGGCTCGCGCACGTTCTGCATAATATGCGCGAGATGCTCAAATCGATGACCGATGCACGAACCCTGGCCTGCTGTAATCTCGAGCGCGATTTTCGCTTTCACTTTTGGAATTTTCCGAAACACGTTGTCGATTGAATTGACGATCTTTTCCAAACCGGCTTCTTCGCCTGCACCGAGATGCGCGCCCGGATGCAACACCAGAAATGGCAATTCAAGCTGATCTGCGCGGACCAGTTCTTCCGAGAGCGCGCGAATGGAATTGGCGTGAAATTGCGGATTCGTCGCGGCGAGGTTGACGAGATAATTGGCGTGCGCAAACACAGAGAACAATTCGGCGCGTTGTGCATGATCGAGGAAAGTGCGGATTTCCTGCTGGCTCAGCGGTCTGGCAAACCATTGCATATTGTTCTTCACGAAGATCTGCATGGCCGTGCACCGGATCGACCGCGCGCGCTCAATCGCCATGCGCAACCCGCCCCCGATGGACATGTGCGCGCCGAGAAGAACTGGATGGATCGGCGATTCGCCAGACCGCCGAACCGGTGAAGGCCCCGTTTCGCCTTTCCACCGCTTTGCCGTTTCGGTTCTCTTCACTATCGGCTGCTCAACACCGCTGGGTGCCAGTCAGGTTTCTTGAGACTGCCCGTGCCGGCGTATTCAAAAAGTTTATACATCGGCGTGAGCAGTATGCCGGGGCCTTTCATGTCCAGCCGCAAATTGAAATCCAGTTTGTCCTCGAGAAAGTGGATATCGCCGTGACCAAGCATGCTGAAGAGCGCGCCCGAGGCTTCGAAATCATCTGTGTGAATAGTACCGTTCTCGACTTTGAAATCCGCGGTCGCGTTGCGTGCGATGCTGTAGCCGCTCCCAGGCACGATTTTGTTCAGAATTCCTGAGAGCGGCCCGAAAATTGGTATGGCGAAAACATCGCCGTTACTTACTTCCACTTTTCCGCTGCCCCGCATGGTGCGCCAATCACTTCCCAGGCCGGTGAATTCATAAGTGCCCCGCAACAGACCCTGCGCGGTTTTGTAGTTGTAGTACAAGTCAGTCAAGCGCGGGAAATTGATGTCGCTTACCGACAGCGTGGCCCGGTACTTGGGATCGGTTCGAGCCAGCGAGATGTCAGCAGTTCCGTGAAGCGTGCCGGCGAGAACATCGGTGCGAACGTCGCTGATTTGCAGGCGGTCGTTCGTGAATAGCAATCGCGCCGAAACGCGATCGAACGGCAGCGTCTTTCCTAGAAAGACGTAGTCCATTCCCCCTGCGCCATCCACTTTGATCTCAAGATGCGTGTTCTTGCCGCCGTGAAACTGGTAAACGCCGTTGGCGGTTACATTCGGGGGACGCCGGAATTTGTAGGGCGCAACAGTCTTCCAGGTCTTCGGGTCGATCCAGAAAATCACGTCAGCCGGATACAACGAGCTGCGGATGTTTGAGACCCGCACCTCGTGTTTTTTGAAATCGTAGGTGAAACTACCCGAGCCGGTGCCTTCGTTGCGCGTGACGCGAAGGTCTTCGCAAGTGAGCGCGCCATTGGCAATACGAATTCTCGCGTTGGCACCGTTCATCCATGTTCCGCGGAACCGAGTCCGCCCCAAAACAACTGTGCCGTCGCCCTGCCAACTGGCGGGATTGCGATCCGTGGCACGGATCGTCATCCGGACCGCAGGCGGACGTTGCCACTGCCACTCTCGCAAAAATTCATTTGCTTCGACGGGAACAAACGGACGAACCGCGTCTGGAGATATGGTGCTCTCAAGGTTGAGTCGAAAATCATTCGGGGCATCGAAGAGATCCGCCCTGAGCTGGCCGGTTTGATGACGCACCCGCAATTCCCGAATGAAGGTCCGCTCGCCATCCCACGAAAAATCCGCCGCGAGTTCAGAGAACGGCACCTTCTTATACGTGAACTGCCCGAACGCAGCGTGCCCGACGATGTCCGGCCTAAATCCGCCCATATCGAAATTTATCGAGCCAGCGATTTCGAAAATAGGCGGCGAATGAAATTCGATGTGCTCGAGCGGTTCCCGAACCCCGAACGCATTCAGGAATGCTTTCAAATCAAGGCTGCTGCGAATCTGGAATTTGGCGGTGTTGCTTTCCTGGTTCCAGTCGGCGCGTCCGGCGAAACTTCCCTTGCTGTCGCTCCATTCACAACGCGCGACATCCAATCGCTGGTTGTTCCATTCGGCTGCAACTGAGAGGTCTCTAATTTCGTAGCTGCCATGTTGTAATCGGTCACCGCGCAATGTCGCTTCGACATGAGCCTTTTCGATTTCTGCAATGTCTCCGCTGAAGTTCAACTGCAACGAAGGAGGCCCGCTGGGGAACCTGAACTTTTGTAGCTCATCCAACATCCGCTGCACAATGGATAGGCGCTTTTGCCATTCTTCCGGCGTAATCGACCGCGACGGCTGATAATTCTCTCGCTTGATCAACTGCCCCTTGGCAGTCACGCGAATCCCGCAAAGCACTCCCTCCGCCTGGCTGACGTAAATTTGTTCCGGCGGAAAATAAACGTGTGCGCGAAAATTGGTCAGTTGCGCCCGACCGGCTTTGCCCTCGGCAGTCTTGAGCGGAAAGGTAATTTGCGCATCGCGCACATCCAGCGCATTGAGAAACGGTTCATTGTGGATAAGCGCGGCGTAATTGATGTCGAGGGAGATTTCACTGATCAGGGCCAGAGTGTTTTCGCGGTTCTTGTAATCGAAAATCCTTACGTGTTTTGCAACCAGACCACGAAACGGATCCAATGTCAGTCGTCCAATCTGCGCTTCCACACCGCGTTTGTGCAGCTCTTCTACGACACGGTAGCGCCATTCACGGCCAAATCCCCGTCCCGCGAGATAATAGCCGCCGCCGAACACCGCAGCGACTGCAGCGAGAATCGTCAGGCGGATTGCGATTGCGGCAACCAGGCGCATCCGGCGCAATCGTGAAGTTTGCGTAGAACGGCAAACCTGAGTTGGTTCCAGAACGACGGGCATACGGTGGTGGTAAAGCGTTAAGCCGTTGAAGCGTGGGAGGGATAGACCAATTTAAGACCTTAATGGTTCAACGCTTGAACATGATTTCAACCTCCGATCTGCCTGCCATGAATGCCACATTTAATCTCGTGAGCACTGTCTTCATTTCCATGGGCTGGTATTTCATCCGACGCGGCGCGTGGCGCCGTCATATGGTATCCATGATCATAGCCTTGATTTCGTCTCTCTGTTTCCTGGTTGGCTACATCACTTATCATGCGCGCATAGGCGAGAAATCCTCGGGATATACCGGCTGGGTTGCCGCGGTTTACTTCCCGATCCTAGCCTCGCACGTTCTTTTGGCATTTGTGACCTTGCCACTGGTAATTCTCACCCTCGTGCCGGTTTTTCGCCGCCGATGGGATCGGCACAGGCGGATTGCTCGCTGGACGGTCCCAATCTGGCTTTACGTGTCTGTCACCGGGGTGTTCGTGTATTTGATGCTCTACAAATGGTTCCCGCCGGGCATGCATTAAACACTGTAACATCCCCATTGCGAACCCGATCAGTAACTTTGCGGGATCCTTCCACTGCGCTGCACTTCGCTCAGGATCACAGAGGGCCGCTAAAACCTGCGAAACCACGAATACGGAAAGTCGTCCCCCGGGCAATCAGTCGGCCAGCGCGGCGGGTTCATTTCGCGGTGTGGCTTCACAGGAATGGCGCCTCTGCCGGTGCCGCCACAGCGCTGCCTCAGATAGCGGATCAGTTCTTCACACGCGTCGAGCTGTGCGCGCGTCGGCTGGTCTCGATTAAAATCGCCTACCAGACAAATGCCGAGCGAGATGTTATTCAGATAATCGCTGTGCACGTGGCCGCCGTTGATCTGACGCCGCCAGCGGTCGCCGACTTCGATCTGGCCGTTGCCGGTTGATGTCCCGTTGCCGATCACGAAATGATACGCGAGCCCGTTCTGCATCCGGCGGACATGTCGATGATAATAATCGAACACACGCGCATTGCCCTGCCGCGTGCCGCTGTTGTGCACAACGATGAACTGCCAGCGACGCCGTTTCACCGGCGCGCGCCGGATTGCTTCGATGACAGAACTTGTTAGGTAGCGATAGCTGACCGGGCGACTCCACGGCCAGAAACCGAGTCGACGCGGTGGCGGCGACGGCGGAGGCTCGAAGCCCTGATCCTCCTCGATGCCGGATTTTTCGATGACAACCTGAGCTTGCCCGCCCGCTGAAACGGCTCGCGCGCTGTTTGGCTGCGGCGTGGGCGTTGGCGTTGGCACAGCAGCTGACCGAGGCGGCGAGCCCGCGTTTTCTGACGTTGCGCGCTCTTCTCCCAAGCGCGGAGAAGGCGTTTTTTGTGGTCTTGGCGTGTCCTCCTCTTCTCGATCCGACTTCGATTTCGCAGTTGTCTTCGTTTTCCCGGATGCTTCTGTCGCGCTGGATTTCTTCTTCGCTATTGTCGGTTTCGGCGTTGGTGTATGGCGGTGTTTCGTTTTTGGCGAAGGACTCGGCCTGTGAGTTGTCGCCTTTGCCTTTCCGACCGGGGTTGGAGATTTCTTTGGTTTTGGAGATGACGCCGCACGTGTTTCGGTTTCCTCGGATTGATCGCGCTGGCGTTGTTCATTGACTTGCGCGCAAAGGAGACCCGCAATTATTGCGCCAAACGCGAGTGCAATTACGAGGCAAATGCGAAAGCGCAGCACTGCGACGGAGAGTAACAGACCGCGCGACGCGATCAACGCTTAGAGAAGTGATTTGTGAAAAAAGTTACAACAGTTACAAAAATTGGAAAGGTTACGGGGATCCGCGATCTCCTTGTATTGTAACTTCGCATTTATCTTAGCTCGTCGCGGCAGGCGCGGGCGCGAGAGGCGCAACCGTCCGCATTCCCTCACGTTCGCGCCGAATGATTGCGTTCAATTTGCCTCCCAGTAACAGCAGCAGACAAGTCAAGTACATCCACGTGAGCAGCACGATGATCGACGCCAATGCGAGATAAGTCGGGTTGTAACGATCGTACCTTGCCACGTAAAGCTGGAAAAGTTTCGTGGCCACGATCCAGCCAATTGCGAAGAAAATTGCGCCCGGCAACGCCTGGCGAACGGTCAAATAGTTCTCCGGCGTGAAAAGATAAAGCGCAAGCGCGAGCCCAACCAAAGCCACGGCGGTCAACGGCAGATTCGTTCTCGCGATCCAAGCCTGGAGTGGAAATGAAAGTTGCCAATTCACCTCTGCAATACCGGCCAGCTTTTCGCCGAAAACGACGGCGTTGAAGCTAAAGACGATCACAATGCCAAACCAGAAGAGCATGAAAAATGAGATAATATATTTGGACCACCAATGCCGATCTTCGCGGACTCCGTGCACCTGGCTAAGCGCGCGTGAAACCGTGGCAATGAAAATAGTTCCGAAATAAATTCCAAGGATGATGCCAGCGTTCGCCAGTAATCCGCTCGAGCCTGTCACCACGACACTGGCCATGGCAGAGTCCAGGATGTCCTGCACTTTTGGATCCGGCGGCATGAAGCTCTTCAGAAGAAGGAACATCCGGTGCAACTTGGTCGGATCCGTGCCGAACAAGCCCAGCAGATGCCAGAAAAAAAGTGTGCCGGGAGCAAGGGCGAAAAGAAGCAGATACGCCATCTGCGCCGACAACCCGGTCGTGTTATCCATTGCGGTTTCCCACACCAGTCGGCGCGCAACGCGCCAAATGAATCTGAGATATTTCATCGCCGGAGGAGTTTACTTTGCCAGGCACAAATATCCATTAAAGTCTCCCGGAGTCGCGGGACTTTCGCATGTGACTCCTTATCTGCTTCTGGCCTTGATCGTAGCCTGTGTCGCCTAACGACCAATGAAGAAGAGAATATTGATTCTGACTGCCAGTTTCGGCGAAGGCCACAATAGTGCGGCCAGGGGAGTACGTGACGGTCTCGCCCGGGTCGCGCCGGATCAGACTGAGGTCGAGCTGCGCGATTTGTTGGCCGAAGCTTATGGGCCGCTGAACGAATTTATCCGGAGGGCTTACCTGGGGCTGGTCAATTTCGCGTCGCCTGCCTGGGGTGCGGTTTACCGCTGGTTCGATCGCAAGAAAGATTTCGATCAGGAGTTCGCGCGATTGCTCCGCCTGAAAAATCACCTCGCGGCGTTGCTCGACCGCTTTCGTCCGCACGTCGTGATTTGCACTTTCCCCGCGTATTCGAATGTGCTTGGACGAATCCTTTTCGAGAACGGGCGAACCTCGTCCGATTGCAAGAACATTGTCGTCGTCACCGATTCCATCACCATCAACGCAGCGTGGTACCGTTGCGCTGCCGATTATTTCCTCGTTGCAAACGAGCGAAGCGCGAACGTGCTGCGAAGCGGCGGCGTTGCGCCGGAAAAACTCAAGGTATTCGGTTTTCCTGTCAGCCCGAAATTTGCAGATCTCCCTGATGACCGGCCATTGCCTTCCAACAATTCCAGTCGGCGGGTTCTATACATGGTTAATGCGGCCAAACGTGGCGCGCCGGAACTGGCGCACATGCTCGCGAAACTTGATCTGGATCTCACCGTCACGATCGGCCGCGCTGATGAACTCCGCGCGCAAATCGAAGCGGGCGCCGACGCCCATCCAATAAGAATTATCGGTTGGACGGACCAACTCCCCCGAATGATGCACGAGAACCATCTGCTCATCGGAAAAGCCGGTGGCGCAACGGTGCAGGAAACTATCGCCGCTAAATGTCCCATGATTATCAACCACGTCGTCGCTGGTCAGGAGGAAGGCAACGCCCGGTTGATCGCTGAAACGAATTCGGGCGTGATTGCCCACTCACCGCGAGAAGTTGTCGAGCAGGTGCAGCGTGCGTTCGACCATGGCGCAAAACAATGGCGCGAATGGGCCGGGAATATCAGCAGATTAAGCCGCCCCCGCGCAGCACTCGACATCGCCGAATTTCTGATGACGTTATGATCCTGTTTCATTAACAGCGTGGCTTTAGCCCGGTGAAAGGAGCACCTGGGGACGCGAACAGTTTCAACGGTTTGGTGAAAGAGGGAAGCCGTCAAAACGCCTTGAGTTTCGCGCCGAGGACACACGCCGGGCCGAAGCCACGGTCTCAATGAGACCGGATTTCCTCGCCGCAAGCGAATGTTCGCACCAAGTCCAACTGTGGTGAAAGAACGACGAAATCTGCGTCCAGCCCGACGCTCAGAGAGCCTTTGTTTTGGAGGCCGATCACGCAGGCCGGATTTTGTGTCGCCATGGCGACGGCCTCATGCAATGGAACATTGACCTCACGCACCATCGTACGGACGAGGTCGATCATGCGGGCGGCGCTGCCTGCGAGCGTTGAACGGTCAGCCAGCAGACAGACTCCGCCTTCGACGATACAATCCTTGCCGAAAAACGAGAATTGCGATCCATCCGGCAATCCGGCGCCCGCAGTTGCGTCAGTGACGAGACAAATTCCGCGCCGGCCTTTCGCGCGATACAACATTCTCATCAACGTTGGCGCAACGTGATGGCCGTCGGCGATTAGTTCACAACTGATGTCTGGTTCGCCTAACGCAAACTCGAGCAAACCTGCGATCCGATAAATGCCGCGACGGCGCGCGCTCGACATGCAATTAAATGTGTGCGTCACACTTCGCATACCGCGGTCGAATGCAGCCCTGGCATCATCATCCCAAGCATCACTATGTCCGCCGCTCACGCTGATTTCACGCGAGTAAAAAGCTTTTATAGCGTCGAGAGCTCCTGGCAGTTCGGGCGCTATCGTCACTCGTTTAATGACATCCGCGTATTCGAGCAACTCCTGCACAGCAGCCGGTGACGGATCCTGAATAAATTTCGCGCGTTGCGCGCCGGGTTTCGCTTTTGAAATGAACGGGCCTTCGACGTGAACGCCGGCGATCGCGCGGATGTCTGACCCACAACCTCGAACTTCTCGCAAAACGTTGACTATTGTGTCGAGCGGCGCTGTCGCTGTGGTTAACAGGAGCGACATTGTGCCGCCGCTCGCGTGAAAATCGCAAATCTGGCGAAACGCTTGGACCGACGCTTCCATCGTGTCGCGGCCGACTGCACCGTGCACATGGAGATCGATGAAACCAGGTGCAAGATAATTTCCGTCGAGATCGATGATCTCGTCTTCGCTGCGCGCGCGCTTCCGCTCACGAATCGCGGCGATTTTTCCCTCTTCGACGACGACTTCGAGGCCATCTCGAATTCCGTCGGGAAAAATCAAACGCGCGTTGGTAAAGATCATGTTGCGGGATCTTCAAGCGTGAATGACGCGGTGTAACTTCGCAAGCGGTCTCGCGTCGTGCACCTTCGACACGACCCGATGGCATCACGGAGTGAGCAGCGTTTCGTACCAGTGCAGAAGGGCGTCGCCGAAAAACATCCAGGTCACTGCGCCGAATGCCAGATAAGGTCCAAACGGTAGTTTCGCAGACCAAACAGGTTTTCCCAGGACGAGCGTGATCAAGCCTATGACTGATCCGAGGAGTGACCCGGCGAAAAGGCTGAACAAGACAGCGCGCCAGCCAAGAAATGCGCCAATGGCGGCGAGAAATTTCAAATCGCCGCGTCCCATCGCCTCGCGCGGAATCACCAGTTCGCGCGTGACGCCGGAAATGTGAGTTACATCGTCAAGCATCAGCACATGGCCGTCGGCATTGACGCGATCGTAACGAAAAGCCAGCGTCACGTTTCCATATTCGTGATGGTCGATCTGAACCTCATCGCACTGGAGCAGCAGACGATCCTTTTCACGGGCAAAATACTCGCTCCAGAGACTTTCTTCAGTACCCACAACGAAATCCGCGTCCTCGCCACGCTTTGTCCATGTGAACGGCGTTGGCGTGTCGAATCGAACTCGTTTTCTGCCGAAAGCGATTTTGCCCGCTTCCAAAACGATCCAAAGAATCACGTAGCCGAGCGCCGCGGCCAGCGCGGCGCGAATGCCGGCTGCCACACGCGAATCTGTTTCCATCAAAGCCGGAACAATCATACTGCAAACCACGCCCGCGATAGTTCCGCCGATCGTCACTCGGTCTGGAATAATGAAATGCTCAAAATCGATGAACGTCCCGACGATCAGAAACGAAACGAAAATCCAGTAGGCGATCGCCACCTGGCACGGGAACCTTTGCCAGATCCCGAGGAAGAGCAGCGCGGTAACGAGTTCCACCGCGAAATACCGAAACGAAATTTTTTTGCCGCAATTCGCGCAGCGACCGCCAAGCACCAGCCAGCTGATCAAGGGAAGATTTTGATACCAGGGGATCGGTTGCTTGCAGTTCGGGCAAAACGAGCGACGCGGCCGATTGATCGACAGATCAACCGGCCAGCGATAGATGCAGACATTTAAAAACGAACCGACCGCCGCGCCGAGAAAAAACGCAAACGCTCCGAAGACAAAATCGTAAGCCGGATGTTGCACGAGATTAACCGGCGATCCGTTTCAGTGCCCGGCGCTCCATGAGCCACGCAATCCAGATGCAGCTTTCGTACAGCAGACACATCGGCAGCGCCAGCGCGATCAAGGTTAGAATGTCTGGCGTGGGCGTGATGATGGTCGCCAGGATAAAGATGAGCACGATCGCGTACACCCGAGTGCGCGTCATGAATTTGTAAGTGACTAATCCAAACCGGACCAGAGCGAGGACGACGATCGGCAATTCGAAAGCCAGACCGAACGCGATGGTGAACCGCGTCACGAAGGAATAATACTGCTGCACAGTCCACGTGGGCGCCCAGCCGAGCGATTGCGTGTCGCGAAAGAAAAAGAGAATCGTTTTCGGCAACAACCAAAAATAACAAACCAACACTCCAAGTAGAAACAGCGCGAAACTGACGCCGATCGCTGGAAACAAAAACCGCTTCTCCACAGAGGTGAGCGCCGGCAAAACGAATTCCGCGAGAAAATACAAGAGCAGCGGGAAGGAGAGAACGATCCCGGCGTAAAACGCCAGATGAAATGAAATGACGATCGAATCCGTAATGCCGAGCGCCTTAAGTGTTCCAACCTGTGACCCGAGATTATGGAGCGGCGCCTGCATGACGCGCACGAGCGTCGAGCGAAATGCGAAGCAGACGATCATCGCGATCCCGAGCGTGATCGCTATCTTCACGATCATCCAGCGCAGATCTTCCAAGTGCTCGAGGAACGGTTTGGAAGTTTCGCTCTCCGGCAGGTCACGAAATTTGAAAATGTCTCGCAGCGCCATCGGACCGAAAAGTCAGCGCGGCGCAAGCGACAAAAGGCCGTGAGTCGCAAGCCTCGCTGAAATGCTGAGCGTGTTGGCGTCGCAAATGTCGTTCTTCGCGATCATCAGACGAATCTCTTCGACGGTAAATTCGCGGCAATCGAGAATCGATTCGCCCTCATCGTGGTGCGAACCCTCTTCGCACGGATGAACTGGACGCGCCAGGAAGAGATAACCGCGCTCATTAGTAAATCCGGGCGACGAGAAATAATGGCCTAACGGGATAAGTTGGCCGTCTGAAGCTAACTCGTAGCCGGTCTCCTCCCGAAGTTCGCGCAAAGCTACATCCTTGATTTTCTCCTCGTCAGCATTGTGATCATCGATCTGACCCGACGGCATTTCCCAAATCGCTTGCCCGATAGGGATCCGTTCCTGGCGAATGAGAACGATCTTGCTGTCGCGCGTCATCGGTGCGACCACGACCGCCGCTTTGCGATGCACGATTGTCCACGGACGCGGGTCCGGTCTCGCGGGTGTTTGCACACGATCCGTCACAACTTCGACGTTTGCGTTGGCGAAGTGCTGCTCGCTTGAGATCGTTTTCCAGCTGCCGGCTTTCATCTGGCAATTGTAGTGGCCGCTCTCTTCAGCGGCAAACGTTGTAGGCGTTTGTGTTGACACGGTTACGGGACATGCAACTCCTCAGTTTATGAGAATCATACGATAGTAGGATTTCCGGCGGATCGCTTTCCCATTCTGTCCAAGGCGACGGGTTTAATTGGGATCCATTATATTTGAATGCCGCCGCCAATTCCCAGTGCGGCCGTTTCCTGCATGCGCAAATGCGTGAGGGCGATAGCCAGCGCGTCCGCTGCGTCCGCATCCGGCGTTTCCGTCAGGCCGAGAAGAGCGCGCACCATGAACGCCACTTGGTTTTTTCCAGCTGCGCCGCGCCCAACCGTAGATTGTTTGATACGTCTGGGCGAATATTCGAAAACCGGTAGTCCGTTTTCGGCGGCAGCCAGGATCGCGGCGCCCCGAGCTGCGCCGAGAATAATCGCCGTCTTATAACTTTGCACGTAAATGACCGCTTCGAGCGCGCAACAATCCGGTTCGTGCTCGCGAATTAACTCGGCAAGCCGATCACGAATCGCCACCAGACAGGAGGACGAACGCATCGAGCTTGCGTTGTGAATCGTCCCGAAATATACCGGCCGCGGCTTGCCGTTGTGCGCATCGACAATCGCTACACCGGTGTTACGCAAAGAGGCGTCGATGGCAAGCACGCGCATTATCGCAATCTTAGAATCGCCCGGCGTGCGTTCAATCCAGAAAGCGGTTCAACCCAAGTATCGACAAATTTCTGAGCACCCGCTTTACTCGCGGCGAAATGTCGAGCGCTTTGCAGAAACCGGCGGTGAAGAAAGAGCCAATCCGCTTCATGACGATTATCCTGGTGATGATCGTTTTTCTTTTAACCGGCTCTTCATCCTTCGGTACGACGAAAGGGTTGAGTCAAATCGTGACTCCGGATTTGCAAGGAGAAGGCGATCTCTCCCTGAGTCTGCAAATTCAAGACAAGCGGATTGCGAACCCATATGAATTGCAAGCCGAGCTGGGCCTGACGAAATGGGCTGAGGTAGCGGTGTTTCGCGGATTTCAGCCGGACGAATGGATTTTCGGGACGGAGATCGGATTGTTAACGAAAGAGCCTTATCTTCTTTCCATTGGATTCGTCAACTGGTCGCCTCACTTGGATGTAGATCCTCAACCATACATCGAAGCCGGCTACTACACCGAGCACCACAAAGTGATCGCCGGAGCCATTCACGCCGGCTACAAAAACGAGGCAATCCTCGGTTATGCGTATGATTTTAACGAAAGGTGGCGGGTGCAAGTGGATTGGCAGAGTGGTTCCGAAAATTCATCGACGATCGGCTTCACCTGCAACGTCACGCCCGATTTTCAATTCAATCCCGCGCTTTACGTGAACAACGGTCCGAAGCACGATCTGTTCGGTTACATAGTTTTCACGTACACGTTTCATCTTTGGGGCGGGAAAAAAGAAGTGATGCCTGTCGCGACACGGCCAACCGGCGTAAAATAAATTGTGTCCGCAAGCTTGATACCGCGAAGTCGTATCAGCGCTGGTCTGCTCATGTTCCGGCAAAGGAAAGGCGAGCTGGAATTTCTGCTCGCGCATCCCGGTGGGCCATTCTTCGTTCGCAAGGATCACGGCGTATGGACAATCCCAAAAGGCGAGGCAAGTCCGGGCGAAGATTTACTCACGCGCGCTCAAATTGAATTTGAAGAGGAAGTCGGATGTCGGCCGGCAAATATTCGGCCTTGGATTGAGCTCGGCTGGATCAAACAAAAAGGCGGAAAAATAGTTCATGCCTGGGCATTCGAAGGAGATCTACCGGAACCGTTCGAGTGTAAATCAAATCTGTTCCAACTGGAATGGCCACCCCGCTCGGGCAAATACCAAACCTTTCCAGAGGTCGATCAGGTCTGCTTCTTTTCGGAAGACGTCGCGCGACGGAAATTAAAACCGGCGCAGGTGCCTTTGCTTGAGCGTTTGCGGGCTGCCCTTGGCGAAAGCGATCCAACCGGGGCGCGAACTACGATTTCATGAGGTCGCTCGCTTGATCAGACGGCGAACTACTCATGCGATCTTCGATGAAACGCTGGTTCGGCCGTTGGAACGTCGACAACATCAAGTTTGTCAGGCGCGTAATCGTGTCCGTCGTCGGTGCAACTGTGCTCCTGATCGGGGTCGCTCTACTGGTTTTACCCGGACCAGCGTTCGTGGTGATCCCGGTAGGGCTTGCGATTCTCGCGACGGAGTACGCGTGGGCGCGCCGCTGGCTCAAGAAAGCTCGTCGAATAGCGAGCGGCATTGTCTCTGGTCGGGAACGGGCGGCAATGCGCGATCTTGTGTCATCGAGTCATCGCAGCGAGGACGAAAAACGCGCAGCCAAGGGCGCCGAAAACTAAGCTCACAGCCCAGAATGGGCGCTTCTTCGTGAGTGCAGAGATCGCAGCAATAGCAATCGCGATTTGGAACATGGTCACGCCGCGCGCAAACACTACGTGCTTGTGAAAGTGTGATTTCGCCGCGGCTTGCTGGTGCTCGGCTTCCGATCTTATCTCTTCCTGCTCTTTTTCGTAACGAGCGCGCTTTGATTGATCCGATTCGTCAGGTGCGCCGGTAAACGCCATCTTCGCATCGAGCACGGCGGCCTTGATGCTTTTCGACTGATAATAGCTCCACTGGTCGGAAGCTTCGATTTGGTTGATCATCGCTTCATTGGCGTGTTCCCCAGAGAGCAAGCTTGCGATAGCAGCCAGAACGGCCAGGATCGCCGTGCTCAAGGCCACCCATGAAATCCAGGCCTCGCGACTATGTTCCGCCGTTTCGTGTGCTTGTTCGTGTAAATGATCGAGAGGGACTTCCGCTTCTTCCATCGGAGGTAACTTAAAATCGACAACTGCTAGTTCAACATCGAACGCAAAAAATGAGGCTTCTACAGAGATATCGCTTTCTCGATTGAACATGGAATCGACAACCCGCGCAGATCCGCTTTAATTCGGCAGCGAATCCCGATGAGCACAGCCCCATTGGTCTGCCAGATCTGCAAAAAACCGAAGTCGCCGAACAACGGAATGATCGCAGAATTAATTCGGCCGTCGCTTCTCGAGTTCATCAAGAAGAAAGTGCCGAACCTGGACAGCAAAGGGTTCATCTGCTTCCAAGATTTGGGCGAATTTCGAAAGGATTACGTCAAGGAAGTCCTGGAGGACGAGATTGGTGAACTTTCCGCTCTCGATCAAGAAGTGGTCGCAAGCTTGGAGCAGCACGAGATTCTATCCGCCGACATCAGCAGCCAATTCGAAAGAAAGCTCACTTTTGGCGAGCGACTCTCCGACCACATCGCGGAGTTCGGCGGCAGTTGGAAATTTCTGATTTCGTTCGGCGCAGTTCTGGTCATCTGGATTGCCATCAACGGCGTGATCCTGGTGACGCGGGCATTCGATCCCTATCCATTCATCCTGCTCAATCTGATCCTTTCCTGTCTCGCTGCCGTGCAGGCGCCGATCATTATGATGAGCCAAAACCGGGCGGAGGCGCGCGATCGTTTGCGCGCCGAGAACGATTACAAAGTGAACCTGAAAGCCGAGCTGGAGATCCGGCATTTGCACGAGAAACTCGATCACCTGCTGCGCCGGCAGTACAACCGGCTCTTTGAGATTCAGCAGATCCAGATCGAATTATTGCAAGAACTCAGCCGCCAGAAACGCTAGCCCGGCGCATACCTGCAACTGATATTTCGTCAGTTCGAAGATTGGCTGGAGAAAACGTTTGGAAGCGATTAATACGAAGGGGAGAATCGACTCCGCGCGCCGATCAACTAATTACTGACTTGATGTCTTCTGAGCTCTGATTTCTGGCTTCCCCGGCTTCCAACATGCGAATGCGTTTGTCGATGTATGGCAAACGGATTGTAAGAGTGAGCCCTTTGCCTTCGCTGCTCTCGATGGAGAGCTCCCCGCCGTGTTCGCGCACGATCCTGCGCACTATCAACAAACCAAGGCCGGTGCCGGATGCCTTCGTTGTGAAATAGGGCTCGAACACGCGGCTCAAATTTTCCGCTGACATGCCGCCGCCGGTATCGACAAATCGAATGATCACATGCGTATCGTCCAGATCGGTGCGAATCCGCAACGCGCCGTGGCGGTGCACGGCTTCGAGGCTATTTTTGATCACATTGTAAAACGCCTGTTTCATCTGATCGCGATCAAGCTGAAGCAACGGCAAATCTGAGCGCATTTCTTGTTCGACCACGATTTCGCGGTCCTGAAGCTCGGGAGTAAAAAAGCGAACTGCTTCCTCGACGATCGTATTTACATTTTCGGGTCGCAATTGCGGACGCGATGGGCGAATGGCTTTCAGGAATTGCGTGACGATGGAATCCAGCCTGTTGACCTCGGAACGGGCGACCTCGATTGATTGTTCAAGCTCCGTTTTTGCGCCATCGTGCAGCTTTTGCAGGCTGCGCTCCATCAATTGCAAGTGAATGTGCAGAGAGTTCAGAGGATTGCCGATCTCGTGGGCGACGCCTGCGGCCAGTAGCGTCAGCGCATTCAAACGTTCCGACTCAATCGTCTGCTGCGCGGTGCGCCGGCTCTGCGTGATGTCGCGCAGGATCATCACGTGTCCGACTTTCTCTGCCGTAGTTGGAATCGATGCTCCCGACCGGCTGCGATCAGCCGTCGCCGTTTCATTCGTCACGGAGTCAGCGCTTCCGGCTATGGCAGGCTCGCGAAGTTCCATCACCAGTGGCACGACGTAAAAATTGATGAAACGATTTTGCGGATAGAAAATTTCCATGTCGTGACTGACCGGACCCCCGCTTTGAATGAGCGATTTCCAATCGAGACCTCGAATGCGTTCATCGAGCCGTTTGCCGATCGCTTCACCTGCCTCCAATCCGAATAATCCGCAGGCTGCATCATTCAAGTAAGTGACGCGCCCTTTCGAATCGGTCACAATGATGCCTTCCTGAATGGCGTTGAACACCGTTTCTAGAAAACCTTTCTCCTGTGCCAGGCGCAGGAAATAATTCTGAACCTCCTCCGGCCCAATACGCCCAAGACGCTCGATGAGTTTTTCAAGGAACCCGGCTTTCATGACTTAGGTTGCCGCTAAATCGTTGAAACGTTACAGAGGATGAGTTCTGTCGATTTAACCGCTCAACGATTCAACACTTCAAGTTCTTCCCGTCGCGCCGGCACTTCCACGGTCAGCATTTCCACACGCAGATAATTCAAGACCACTGGCGCGAGGATTAGACCGGGAATGCCCATGAGCCGTTCGCCGATAATCAGCGCAATTAAGGTTAGCCAAATTGGATTTCGGATTCGGTCCCCGATGATCTTGCTGTTCAAGAAATATTCCAGCTTGTGGATTACAACGAGAAAGAGCAGGCCGAGGATCGCTAGTTTCAGGGATACCGTCAACGCCACGAAGACAATCACTGTATTGCTTACGAGATTGCCGGCAATCGGCACGAGACCGCAAATAAAGGTCGCGGCAATCAGCAGCGGCGCGTGCGGCATGTGAACCGCCAGGAAAAAAATCGCGGTCAATGCCGTATTGATGAGAGAGATGGTGATCTGCGCGCCCATGACGGTAGCAAAGCTACGATAGAAATCGCGGAACCGGGTCGAAACTTGATCGCAGCAAATAGAGTAAAGATTGTTCTTCAGCCGGTGCGTGCCTCGGTACGGGTCGAGCCCTGTTTTGAAAAACAGACTCCCGGCCGCCACGATTGCCAGGATGCTAAAAATTAAAGTTGAAGCAGCGCCTTTTGCAAAATCAGCCACGTTTCGCAGGTAATGCGTTTCCTGCCCAAGCGCGTTGACGACGCTTTGTCTAAGACTTTCAAAATCCCAGAATGGTAACTCGATCTGGCGCTTTTGCGCCCAGGCGTTAGCCGAAGGAATGGAGGTATCTGCCACATCCGGCAGCGCCAAAATGGCAGCGCGAGTAACATAAATTCCGGCAGCGGCAATTCCGGCTACAACGACGACAAACAAAGCCAACGCGACCCATTTTCTTCGGGTGAGCAAATGGAGTTGGCGCAACGCAAAGTATGAGAACAAGACTACGAGCAGCGGCACACCAAGATGAAAAACACCGGCCAGAATAATTGTGGCAGCGAGCACCGCGTAGGAAAGCCGCGTAGGCGTAATCATGATTTACTCAACTCTGTTTAACTCCATCCCTGCGGGACATTGTCAACTCACGCGGCAGCGTGCTGTAGAATGCGCTGTCCTCAGCGCAACAGTTCGATTCTTGAAAGTCCCAAAGGCTTCCAAGCGCGAAAGGCGCCCATTCAAAAATACCCAGATTCGCGCGTATCGCGGTGCGGCGCGCAAATCGGCTTCAGCTGGATGCAACCAATCCTGCGAGTTCCGGCATGGCGCGACGGTATCCGAGTTCGCAAGCCCGCGAGTGTTAACCGCGTTTTGCGGCAGCCCAGTTTCACTGACCCCGGCTACAGCTACAGGGTTTGGCCTGTTTCCTTCTCAGCGCGTTCTTTCAATGCCGCCTTGCGCGAAAGTTTTACGCGGCCTTTGTCGTCGATGCCGATGCATTTGACCCAAATCATATCGCCGAGCTTGACCACGTCTTCGGTGCGCTTCACTCGAAAATCCGCAAGCTCGGAAATGTGCACCAGCCCGTCTTTGCCCGGAAAGACTTCGACAAACGCTCCGAATTCCTTGGTTGTGACGACGCGACCCTGATAGGTCTGGCCGATCTCGATTTCACGCGTCATGCCGCCAATGATTTCCTTCGCACGCGCCATACTCTCGCCGGTTGTTGCGTAGATGTGCACCGAACCGTCATCTTCGATGTTAATTTCCGCGCCGGTTTCAGCGACAATCCCCTTGATGGTCTTTCCACCGGGCCCGATTAGCGCGCCGATCTTCTCCGGATTAATCTTAATTGTCTCGATCCTTGGCGCGTATTTCGACAACTCTTGGCGGGGTTTATCCAGCGTACCACGCATGATCTCCAGAATCTTCATGCGTGCTTCCTTCGCTCGTTGGATAGCTTCCGCCATGATGTTGTGGCGGATGCCGGGCAGTTTCAGGTCGAGCTGAAAACCGGTGACGCCTGCGTCTGTTCCGCAGAGCTTGAAATCCATGTCGCCAAAATGATCTTCCGACCCAATGATGTCGGTGAGCAGTTCGTAACGCTTCAATTGCCCGTCGTCGCCAGTCTCGGTGACCAGGCCGATTGAAATTCCTGCGACCATGCCTTTCATCGGCACGCCTGCGTCCATTAGCGCAAGCATTCCACCGCATACGCTGGCCATTGATGTTGAGCCGTTCGATTCCATGATCTCGCTGGAAACGCGGATCGCATAACGAAAGTCGTTTTCGCTCGGCACGGCCGGCTCGAGCGAACGCTCCGCCAGCGCGCCATGTCCAATCTCGCGCCGTCCAGGCCCGCCTGTGCGCCCGGTTTCGCCCACGCTAAACGGCGGAAAGTTATAATGCAGAATAAACCGCTTCGATTGTTCGCCGCCGCCGTACGCATCAATCATCTGTGCTTCTTCGATAGGAGCGAGCGTGGCGAGCGCAAGCGCCTGAGTTTCGCCGCGCTGAAAAATAGCTGAACCATGTGCGCGCGGTAGCACGCCTACTTCGCAGCTGATCGGACGCAAATCCCCATAGCCGCGGCCGTCCACACGTTTCTGTTTTTCCAGAATGCTAATGCGAAACGCCTTCTTTTGGACGTAATCGAACGCCTGCGTGATCGTGAAGGCATCGGCGTCCGGATGTTTTTCCAGGATTGCGGTCTTCACTTCCTCGCGCAATGCGTCCACCGCTTTGGCGCGCGCCATTTTGCCTTCGGTGTAAAGCGCCTCCTGAATCCGGTCTCCCGCCACGCGGTAAGCTATATCGAGCAGCTCCTGGTCCATCTTGAACAGCTCGACGTCTCGTTTCGGTTTGCCTACTATCGCTGCCAGTTCCTTCTGGATGCGAATCATCTCGCGTGCGTGTCCGTGTGCGAACTCAAGCGCTTTAACGAATTCGGCCTCGGGCATCTCTTTGGCTGAGCCTTCGATCATGATCACATCGTTTTCAGTGCCAACATAAACAAGGTCCAGATCGCTCTGGGCGCGTTCGTCGTGTGTCGGATTGGCAACGAACTGGCCGTTAACCCGCCCGACGCGCACCGCGCCAATCGGGCCGGCGAACGGTATATCCGAAATGCTCAGCGCGGCGGACGCGCCGTTGAGTGCGAGAATATCGGGATCGTTCTGACCATCGGCGCTAAGCAGGATCGAGATGATTTGTGTATCGTAAAAATATCCCTTTGGAAAAAGTGGCCGCAGGGGCCGATCGATCATTCGCGAAGTGAGCGTTTCTTTTTCCGTCGGACGGCCTTCGCGCTTGAAATAGCCGCCCGGGAACTTCCCGACGGCGGCGGCCTTCTCCCGATAGTCAACTGTGAGCGGGAAGAAGTCTTGCCCTTCCTTCACGGCTGTGGCCGAAACGGCGCAGACAATCACAGTCGTATCGCCGCAGCTTACGATGACGGCGCCATCAGCCAGCCTGGCGATTTTGCCGGTTTCAATAGATACTTCATTGCCCCCAATTTGGGCGGTGACCTTTTGTTGCATTGTACTCTTCCTGGATACGCGATTCCAGGCGGTCACCCCGACTGTAGGTTTTAAACCCGTTGCTCCGCTTCCCGGAGCGCGAAACTAAAACCTAAAATCCAAGGTGATTACGCGCCTGGATTGCTTGTTGTTTTCTTTACTTCGGTTGTGGCTTCCAGCAGTTCAAATTCCGGATCCGAATCTGCCGAATGATCGGTCCGATTACTTCCGAAGGTTCAGCTTCTCGATCAATTTCTTGTAACGATCAGCTTCCGTTTTGCTCAAATAATCGAGCAGACTCCGCCGTTGCGCGACCATCTTGAGTAAGCCCCGCCGCGACGAATGATCTTTCCGGTTAACCTTGAGGTGCTCAGTTAAATGCTCAATCCGGCGGGTGAGAAGTGCGACTTGCACATCCGCGCTGCCGGTATCTTTGTCATGCAACTGGAACTCCTTGAGATCCAACGTTTGGTTGCTCTCAGCCATAACGAAGGGGCTATTCTAGACGACGAATCGATTTTCGCAACCGGACAATGCTGGTAAGGCCCTCTTCTAAGCTGGATGCTTTTCTCGTTTGCCATCTGTACCACAGCCCAAGCTTAGCACGCGAGCGCACACCGCGCGGCCCGCGGGCTAGCACGCCAAAGAATTCGCGCAGAAATTCTTTACGCGGATACATGCGCAATTTTCGGCCTGAAGTGACAACTGGTTCCCGCAGCACGCTGAAGCGGCCCAGCTTCTTTAGCGCGAGGGTAAGATAAACCTCTTCACCAGCGAAGTACTGCTCATCAAATCCGCCGATTGCGTCGAAATTTCGTCGTGTGGTGAAAAGAAATGCACCAGCCCCAAGATTCAGGCCGAAGTAAATCACCGAAAGACCACGCCACAGCATCCGGCCCCAATTGGGAACCAATCCGTCCATCGCCACCCACGCACTGCCACCGGAACAACCCGTTACCAAAGCAGCGACGGCTCCAGTGACGTGTGCTCGGTTGATCCGCGTGTCGGCATCAACGAACAACAAATAATCGCCCCGTGCGGCGCGTGCGCCCGCATTCCGCGACGCCGCGATTTGGCGTCGATTGATTCGGACGACTCTCGCACCTCCATCCGAAGCGATCTCCGGCGTCGCGTCCGTTGACGCATCATCAACGACAATGATTTCGTATGGCCGTGATGCGCTATCAGCGGCAGGTACCGAATCGCGGCCAGCGTTGTCGCAAGCTCGTGTTCTTCGTTGTACGCGGGAACGATGAACGAAATCATTGGTTTTGAGGCGAGCCATATTGCCCCTGATCTCCAGACACGCAAGTCGCCGGGTTCGCGATCTCATTTCGTCCTGCCGTAGAGCAGTGAATCGAGAAGCTTTCCGCCTTTGATGCGATGCGTCCTCGCATCGCTTTGGGCAGGCGTCACCGAACTTAGCCCTATCGTTCGAACTTAATACCCGCCTTCTGCACTTCACGATAAGGCAAAAGCCACACGAGTGATTCGTCGTGAAGATCGACCACCTGAATGCGATTGCCCCAGGGATCGTGAAAATCACAGCGGAACGGCGGCTCGAGTTTAAGCTTGTATTTCTCGGTGAGTTTCCTTCGAACTTCCTCGAGCTGCGTTTCGTCGCGAACCATGATCCCGAAATGCCGCACATTTGCGTGCTGAACCTTGTCGACCTCGAAAATCGCGAGGAACTGATGCTCACCCAGTTTGAAGAACGCGTCGCCCTCGCCACCGCTCATCTGCTCGAGATTAAAAACATCCTTATAGAACGCCACCGCCTTCTCGACATCATCGACTTCGATGGCGACATGATTGCATCCGTAGACTTGCACGCTCATATCTCACCTTAGCCGAAACGATCGGTCCGCGCGTCACTTTTCAATCCTTTTCTCTGTCGGGACTTTAAGGAATTCATCCGCGAAATTTCGCCGGTATGAGCAACTGGCTATAGCTCTGCCGGCCCTGATCAATCGCGGATCGTTTTCATGCCTTGCCGAGCGATTCGGTCAATTAAGTGTGGATACGGCAGGCCTGCCTTCCCGGCTGCGAGCGCGAAGTCTTCGTCGTCAGCTAGAATCGGATTCGGGTTCGCCTCGATGAAGTACAGCTTGTTCTCGGGCGTCAGACGCAGATCGATTCGCGCGTAGCCGTCGATGGTCAGCAAACGGTAGATCTCTTTGCACTTCTCTTGAATTGTCGCGACGAGCGCCGGGTCGAGATCTTCAGCGAAGTGGTTCTCTAAGCCCCAGCGTTTACGATATTCCTCGTCCCATTTCGCTTTGTACGTGGCGATCTTCGGTTCGTCAGGCGGCACTTCGCGGAAGACCATTTCACGAATGGGAAAAACTGTTAATCGCACATTGCCCATCAGACTCACGTAAAGCTCGCGACCCTCGATGTATTCCTCTGCAATAGCGTCGCTGTTGTATTTCTCGTGAATAAAAGTCACGCGTTCGCGAAATTGCTCGTCCGTCCCAACGAATGAGGCCCGTGAAATTCCGTAAGACGCTTCTTCCTTCACCGGTTTCACCACGAGGGGAAATTTTGGCTGCTTTAGGCGCGCGACGCGCTGCCCGCGCGGAATGACCACGAAATTCGGAACGTGAATGCCGTGATAGTGCAAGATCTTTTTCGAAATGCCTTTGTGCTTGCAAAGCGTCAGGCCGGTCGAGCCGCAGCCGGTGAACGGCAGGCCCTGCATTTCGAAGAATGAAACAATGTTCTGGTCGAATTCGGACTTGTTCCTGAATTGTTCGACCAGATTGAAAAGGACATCGGGCGCGAACGTTTCAAGCTTTTGCCGCAGAAGATCGACATCGTCGTAGATGGCCAGATGCTCCGCAGTGTGGCCCAGCGAACCGAGAGCGTTCATGACGTCGGCCTCGGTCTTCCACTCTTTCGTTTTTAGTTCATCACTAAAGTCCTGGTCGACAGTGGTAGGACTTGTGCCGTCAAACAGCACGAGGACTTTGAGCTTCTTTTTCACGCTAATCTTTGTCCGTTGTCATTCTGAGCGAAACGAAGAATCTCAGATGCCACGTTAAGGCGACGCAATCTTCGAGATGTCTCGACTTCGCTCGACATGACAAGACGCCCGCTTATTTCGTGCGCTTGAATTTGCCCGTGAAAAGATAATTCATCACGAGTGTAGTGACGAAAGCGGTGACACGAAAATCCTGCTGTGGGTCATCATTCAGCACATGCAACCCAAGCTCGTCGCAACGGCGGGTGAGCCTCGCAAGGAGTTGGTTCACCGGAAATTTCTTTTCGTTCGTCCATTGGCAAACTGCATTCAATAATCGCCGCCTTCGCCGTCGCAGATATGAGCTTGCTTTGATGCCGGCTGGTGCGGCGAAAAGCTGCCGCAAATCGGCGTCGTAGAAATTCGGATAGGTATCTTCATAGAGCTTGCGTTTGCGCGCGTAATAAGTTTTGAGCTTGACGTTCAGGCAATCGTAATCGGCAACGCGATATTCTGGCGTGTGCACCGGCGGCGTGCCCGCCAATGAGCGCATCAGCTCATCAACGTACTCCATCTTTCGCAGTGCCGGCCAGGCAGCATAATTCTTGCGCCAATCGAGCTCAGGCGTGAGCCATACCGCAAACGTCTCGGCGAAATCCTCGTCTGGATGACTCTGCGCATACCAATCCTCAAGGTGAACGACGTAACTACGGCTGAATGGGCGTGGCCGGTAAGTGTCCGGCGTTTCTTCACGCGATGTTTGCCCGAAACATTGCTTCCATTTTTTCCGACGCGTTAGTTGATAAGCGTACATGTAAGCGTGCCCTGCTTCGTGCCGCATCAACCTCATGAACCACTCCGGCGTCCCGCCTTCGACTTCGAGCATCATCGTGCGCTCCAGCGCGCGCAGCCGGTCGTGCACAAGAAAAAACGGAATAAAGATGGCGGGAATGCCGATGGGGACGAACCATTCATCGCCGATGTGACAAGACGGATGAAACACGAGTCCTTTCGCCGACAGCTCGTCATAGAGCTGTTTGATCAGCGATCCGAGTGCAGTGCCCTCAAGCTGTAAACCAAGCGTGGAGATCCGGCGCTCGAGAAGATCCCCGTCGCTCAACGACGCCCAATCGGCAGCTTCCATCTCGCGCACAGTATCAGTGTTATTTCGTGAAGTGTACTGCCTGAGACAAGCAATCCCAATCAATGGCGTTGTTTCGTGTTGCCTCTGCCAATTCTCGCGCTGTCGAAAATATTCGCGCTTTCGTATTTCCCCTGTCGTCGACGTAAACCATCTGTTGCCGGACATTACATCGTAAGACCTACGATTGTCGATTACACTGCTAAATGGCCGAACGAGCAGTATTGCGAAACTGGCGGTCCAAGCCATCAACTGCAGCGGTAAACCCCAGCGGCGTCTCTTAGTTGAACTCGTTTCGTTCTTTGGCGCATCACAACATTGTTGGTGCTCTTGTGATGACTAATTTTCATTTTGGCTTCCGGCAATAGATCAAGTCGCCCGAATTTACTTTTGTTGCGCTGATCGATTGACAAGTCGGCCAACTCGTCTATAAGGAGCCCGGCTCGCCGCGGTGAGTCGTTGTCAGAAGTCCGCGCGTCCCTCCAAGGGCTGGCGCGCCGGGGCTGTTCCGAATCCGAAGTAAAAGCTGCATTCCTGCGGCTTTCGGCATCGAGAATAGAGTGCTCCGCCCAAGACTCGACAACATCGGAGCAACCCCAAAACACCATGAAGCTATTTTACACAGTCATATTTTTCTCATTGCTGGCATCGGCCGCATTCGCGCGCGAGGAATCGATCCTGGCGCGTGTCACCAGTTACTGGGCAGGCGAGGGCTCTAAATACGCCAGTACCGGTCCACGACTCCGCCCTGGACATTGCGCCGTCGATCCCAAGCGAATTCCGTACGGCAGTAAGGTTGTTTTCCCTGATCGCGCCTGCACGGCGGTCGACACCGGACCGGCGGTCGTTAGTCGCAAAGCTGCTCGTCTATGCGGGCAGACTGCGAGCCAACTCAAGGCCATCGTGGTCGACCGATTTTTTGAAACAAAGCAAGAGGCGATGGCGTGGACGAACACGCATCCCCACTTTATGACCCTTCAAATTGTCCGGCCCGGATCTCACTCGGAACCGCCCGAACTATGATTAAGTAGAAAAATATTCGTAATCGCTTCTCTAACGACGAGAGAGACTTACAGCTGAGTTCGCGGGCCGCCACTGGACAAACACGGAAACGGCTGTACATGAAGAGCCGATGAAATTGATCTACGCGCCGATTCGCGCTGCCCGCAGGGGCGGGCGGGCGGCATAGAGGCTCGTTAGATTTTCGCCAAGTTGGAGCCCCCGAACGCTTTCGGGGCACCCCAGTGGTCGAATCTTACCACGCGCAGGTCTTTTGCGCCGGTATCCCGAACCGACTTCGGCAATCACACTCAACAATTTAGAAATTTATGAAACCAATACTCCAAATTAATCACAAACAGTGCGGCTCACGTCGCGACAACCGCGCAGGGCGTAATCACCAGAGTTTTCCTCTAACGGATTACAACTACCATCCAACAGCGGAAAGCGAGGTGAATTCCTCTGCCCGCTGGCGGGCAACTAAGTCGCCCGCCTTCCACGAATTAAGCAGTGAATTCTTGGGCGGAGAAACAAGCCGGGATTATCTTGCTGAGCTTTTGTTCTTCATTGTGATCACTGGGCTTGCCGCCTGGCCAGATCGTGTCCATGCTCATCGCAGTGATTCGCATGATCAGGAATTACTAACGGAACCGGATTAGTCAGACAGGTAGCTTGCCGCTGGCAATGCGACGAATACTTTGGCATGACCATTATGAAAACGAGGGCCAAAATCCTCCAGATCATTATCTGGTCGATGCTGACACTGGCCGGCTTCAATCTGTTTGCAGCGAAAGAACCGCTCTATGATGGGCTCGGCTCGTACTCGCGCAAAATCACGACTGACTTGGCCGAAGCCCAGCGCTACTTCGACCAGGGTCTCGCTTTTCTTCACGGCTTCAATCACCGCGCGGCTATCCGTGCTTTTCAGCAAGCCGCCGAGCTCGATCCTGAATGTGCAATGGCACACTGGGGTATCGCGCTCGCGTGCGGTCCGCACATCAATCTCACCGTCGTTCCGCCACCCGCTGCGGAGCTTGCGTGGAAAGAACTAAACCTCGCCAGGAAGAATGCGGCTAACGCATCACCGGTCGAGCGTGCGCTGATCGATGCGCTCGCGAAACGCTACGCTAGTCCGCAGCCGGAAGATCGTAGCCCGCTTGATCGCGCTTATGCCGACGCCATGCGCGAAGTTTGGAAGCAATTTCCTAATGATCCCGATGTCGGCGCATTCTTTGCGGAAGCAATGATGGACCTGCGGCCCTGGGACCAATGGACACCGGAAGGCAAGCCGCAGGCGGGAACGGATGAAATCCTCGTTACTCTTGATGCTGTGTTGAAACTCAATCCCAACCATCCACTCGCGAATCACCTTTATATTCACGCAGTGGAAGCATCGCCGAATCCGGAGCGCGCGATTGCTGCAGCAGACCGTCTTCGCAATTTACAGCCCGGTCTCGCGCACAACGTGCATATGCCGTCGCATATCGACATTCGCACTGGCCGGTGGCTGCAGGCCGTCGATACCAATGTAAGGGCAGTGGAAGCAGATCAGCGCTACCGGAAGATCTTCGGACCGGCCAAAGGTTTTCTAAACGTGTACATCGCGCATAACCGGCATATGCTTGCCTATGCCGCGATGATGACAGGTCAACGCGATCTGGCGATGAAACACATCCGAGCCATGGTCGCCGAGTTGCCAGCCGATTTTCTCAAAGAACACGCGCTGCAAGCGGAAGGCTTCGTGGCGATGCCGCTGGAAGTGATGGTGCGCTTTGGGCTTTGGGACCAAATCCTAGCCGAGCCGGATCGATATCCGGATTACATGCCATTTACGCGCGCGTTTCATCATGCCGCCCGCGCGATCGCATACGCGGCGAAGGGCGACACGGCCAACGCGCGCAAGGCGCAATGCATTTTCATCGAACGCACCGGGCTTGTCCCAAAGGAAGCTTCCCTGGGCAATAACAGTTGCGAAGCGCTTCTCGGTGTCGTGACTCCGATGGTAGAGGGCGAAATTCTGGTCGCGGAAGGAAAGATTGACAGCGGCATTGAGCAACTGCGTGCGGCAATCCAAAAGGAAGACGCCCTCAAATATGATGAGCCACCCGGCTGGTTGATTCCGGTGCGCCATTCGCTCGGAGCGGTCCTGATGAAACACCAGCGTTATTCAGACGCCGAACAGGTCTATCGTGAGGATCTCGCGCGTCTGCCCGAAAACGGCTGGTCGTTACTCGGACTCGCGGAAAGTTTGCGCAAGCAAAAGAAAAACGCAGACGAAGTTGCCCAAACGCAAGCGAAGTTTGAAAAAATCTGGGCAAAAGCGGATCTAACGATTACCACTTCGTGTCTTTGCCAGCCGCAGACGTGACGAGCCGCGGAAGAAGCTAACAGTTAGGCTGCGCAACTGTTCCTCTCGGACGCCAAGCCGAAACTACAGCTTTGCGTAAACGCCCATCAGCGGCCGACGCGATGGCGTCGGTGAACGGAAATCGCTAACGAAACCGTCCTTCGTGCGAAGCTCAACATGTCCTACGCTTCGAGAGGTACCATATACGAGCACCGAACCGACCGGCGCTGCGAATGGATCCGTCACTGAGAGCCTTTTGAATCCGTAATTGCTGACGAGCTCTTGAGCAGCATCTCTTGCGAGTTCGCTCTTGGGGCGAGAATCGATGACTCCGGAAGCGAGCAACGCATCTTTCACATAATGCCAGCATCGCGACCGCGAATGTGCATGCGCGCGTTCCTGCGCCAGCGTTGCCGCTTGCACTAATCTGCTGTCGATGCGCCGATCGATCTTGGCATACGGATAAACGATCCGCTTGGGATAATAGTCTCCAATCACGGGAACCGATTCCTTTTTACCTTGCGGAGTTCTGAAGCTAAAACGGCTGACATGCTGCGCCGTCTGGGTTGCGGTCGGCTGATTCATCGGGCGCACCGGCTCCATCGCAAAGGTTGCGCGAGCGGGCGCTTTCGCGATCGACTGCGCAGGCTTTTCGGCGGGCTTCTCAACATTCGTGCGCAACGATTTTTTCACGACTTGTCTGGTCTTTTTGGCGATCTTCGGGGCTGTCTTTGCAGTGATCACCTGGACCACATCGCTTGTGGTTGCCTCGGCGCGACTTTCGCCACCCAATGTGGACGGCGCCAGTGCCTGCGCGCGTGCACCCGCGCTGAAAGTCACCGAAACCAATGCAGTTGCCAGTGCTAAGAAGGTTCGTTGTCCCCGCACGAGCGCGAGGTATGCCGGAAATCAAAAGCCATGGCAAGCTTTTTTTTGATAAAATTGTCGGGGGCGAATTGCCTCACATTAAATCGTACCGAAGGAAGTGAGTAAAAAAGGGGTGTAGGGAATCGTTGCCTCATATTGGATCGTACCGATGGAAACGTCGGAATGGTTAAGTATGAGCAGCAAACAAGAGTATCTGCGAAAGATGCGCTGGCGTTATGCGCGGGCGCAGGGGCGAAGGTATAAAAGCAGGTTGATCGAGGAACTCATTGCGGTGTGCGGCTACAGTCGCAAGCACGCCATCGCTTTGTTAAATGGGCGAGGAGGGCCGCGCTTACTCAAGCGTAGCGGGCCCAGGCCGATTTATCCGCCGGAGCAAGTGCGTTTAGTGCTCAAACGGATCTGGTTTGGGAGCGATCAGCTCTGCGGCAAACGACTCAAAGCAGCGTTGCCACACTGGCTGCCACATTACGAAAAAGAATACGGTTCGCTCTCTTTGGCGCTCAAAGAGAAGTTGGAAAAGATCAGTGCAGCGACGATTGATCGGCTGCTCTCTCCCGTAAGAGCTCGAGCCCGGCCAAAAGGGCGTGGCGGGACCAAGCCTGGCCGATGGTTAAAGAACCAGATCCCGTTGCAAACTGATCAGTGGGACGAGCGCCGGCCCGGTTTTATGGAGGCCGACACCGTGGCCCACTGCGGGAACAGCCTGGAAGGCGATTTCATTTGGAGCTTGTGCTTTAGCGATCTGGCCACGGGCTGGACCGAGCTGCGCGCGGTCTGGAACAAAGGCGCCCACGGAGTGATGGAAGCGGTGCGGGAGATGGAGCAGAAGCTGCCCTTTGCCCTCCTGGGATTTGATTGCGACAACGGCAGCGAGTTTTTAAATCATCACTTGTGGCGCTACTTTGCCCGGCGCAAAGAGCCGGTGCAGTTCACCCGCTCCCGGCCGTATCACAAGAACGACAATGCGCACGTGGAACAAAAGAACTGGACGCATGTGCGCTGTTTGCTCGGTTACGATCGGCTGGAAAAAGAAGAGTTGTTAGGGCCGATCAATGCCTTATATCGCGACGCCTGGGCGTTGTACCACAACCACTTCTGCCCCTCGATGAAGCTCAAAGAAAAACGCCGCGAGGGCGCCCGCCAGATCAAGCAGCATGACGCGCCCAAAACGCCTTACGAGCGCTTGCTGGAAAGCGGCGCGCTGGAAGAGAAAAAGCGCGCCGCGCTCCAGCAGCAACACGCGGTCCTCAACCCCTTCGCCTTGAAGCGACAGATCGAGGCCGGCTTGAAAGAAATCCAGCGAGCGGTTCGCGCCCGCAGGCGCTCAGGGGACTCCGTTGCGCTCGCTCCCTCGCTGCGCTCGGGAACTCGCGCCACTGCGTCCCCTGAACGCCGTTACAAACCCAATTTGACAACTAAAGTAGCATGAAAGCTTCGGTACGATCCAATATGAGGCAACGAATCAGTCACTAAGCATTGCTTCGGTACGATTTTCCCGTGAGGCAACGGG
>CAWBSH010000024.1:0-505011 GCA_963791385.1 uncultured Verrucomicrobiae bacterium | reverse complement strand
CTTGCTTTTGAAGTGACAGTCACCCGCCCGGCTTTCGGCCAACTCTTTACAAACTGGCCCGTTTGTAACGAGTGTTTCTCCCAATTCGATGCGGGTTTGTGATCAGCGACTTTGCACGCTGACAAATTCATGGCGGCATCGAACCATTATTCCCATTCATTCGAAAAATCCGTAGCGTATTCGGTAGCGGTGGCCTAATTACCTCGGAATGATGGTCGTTAAGAGTCACTTGCTCTGCCAATTGAGCTAACGGTGCAAAAGGAATTTAAGATTGGCAATTTTCGATTGCTGATTGTAGCAGAACTTCCTTCGGCAGCGAGATAGATCAACCGACGCTGTCACTGCCCAGAGAGAGGGCAATGATGCCTGCTCGAGATTTGCTTCACCTTATTCGGTTCGCAGCGCCGTCATCGGATTGATGCGAGTGGCGCGGCTGGCCGGGAAGAAACAAGCAAGAAGCGCGGCAGCGGCGAGCATCAAACTTGCGCTGACCAGCGCCAATGGATCAGTGGGACTTACTTGATACAAAATTTTGGCCAGGACGCGTCCTGCCCCCAGAGAAAGAACGAGCCCGGCACCCACCGCGAGAGCTGTTTGCATCGCGCCCTGTCGCATAATAAGCGCGAATACTTCTCGCCGACGTGCACCCAATGCCATACGGATTCCGATTTCGCGAGTCCGGCACGCTACCGCGTAGGCTTTTACCCCGTAAACACCGACGACAGCTAATACCAGCGCGATTGCGCCGAAAGCGCCGAAGAGAGTTGCCCCGAGCTTGACAATCCAAAGATCGGGCGACTTTTCCATGAGATCGACGTACGGCGTCATCTGCAGCAGCGGCAGATCGGGATCAATCTCGCGCAGCGTTTGACGCAGCGTTGGCATGAACGCGGCGACGGCATGTCGATCCTGCGTGTTAAGCCGCACATGCAAATATGTCTGGCCGCTGTATCCCTGAGCCAACGGCACAAACAAGCGGCACATGAGGGAATCGTTCTGAATATTGTGCCGGTGTTTGCTCACGACACCGACGATCTCCATGTCGTTAGGCGAGCTGTCCTTGGGCGGTTGGGTGTAGCGAATATGTTGACCAATCGGATCCTCGTTCGGGAAAAGCTTTTTCGCCATTTCTTCGTCGATGATAGCCACGGGACGTGCATCTTTGTTTTTGCATTCGTTCTGAGTGAAATCGCGACCCCGTAACAGTTTTATCCCGAGCGCCTCGCAGTAACCTGGTGTGATGGCGGTGAACAGGGAGTTGACGCTTGGGTCCGGTGCCTTCGGGTCGCTAGGCATCGTGTCTTTCGTGCGCAGAACTCGTCGCGCCGTGGTGAAATCGGCATACGGCAGCATCGTGCCGATCGCCGACGCCATTACGCCGGGCAACTCTGGTACGCGTTGCACCATGTCAAACATTAGCCGACGCGAATCGGCCGGCGTTTTCTTAATCAAGGTGAAGTCGAACTCACTGATGAGATCGCCACTCGCGATGAAACCCGGATTAAGGCCGGCCGCCTTCAGCGCGCCTCGGAAAAATAATCCGGCGGCGAAAAGCAACATGAGCGAAAGCGCAATTTGCACCATCACCGAAATGTGACGCGGCGCGAAGAAACGACTCAAACGACCGATGCGCGCCGGTTCGCCGACTTGCTGTTTCAGATCGTTAACCAGATCGGCCTTTGTTGCTTTTAACGCCGGCCCGAGACTGAAAAGCATTGTCGCGATGAGGCAAAAGAAGAATGTGACCGCAAGTACCGCCACGTCGGGCCGCAATTTGACGACGAAAGAAAAATTCACGGACGCGAGCAGACTGCGCAGCTGTTGAAGTAAAAGGTCGTTGCACCATGCGCTGAGAATCAGGCCGATTACACCGCCGCATACGGCCAGCAGAAATCCCTCGCACAATAGCTGCCTGATAATCTGCCAGCGTGAGGCGCCAACAGCCAACCGGACCGCGATTTCTTTCGAACGCGACGTGCCGCGCGCGAGCAGCATATTCGCGAGATTCAAACAGGCGATGAGCAAGACCGCGCCGGCCATCGCCATAAGCAGTGTCGCGATCAGTGTGATCGGGCCGTCGTCCTCCGGTTGCGTGCTGAGGCTAAACCGCGACGGAGTTTGAATCTGTAATTCCCGTGCCCCTTCGCTGCCCTCCGGTTGGATGGCATTCAACCGTTGCGCCAGGACTGGCAAACGCGCTTTTGCAGCAGCGATCGTTAGCCCCGAACGCAGCCGCGCCGTGAGATTGAACGTGTAATTCTTCGGATTCAACAGGTCGTGCATTGCTTCGGAATCGCCGAAGGCCGAGCCGAGCTGCGAACGAACGCCGAGCGGCACCCAAATATCCGGCGCGATCAACGCGTTCGCGCCGCTGAATCCGTCCGGCGCGATGCCGATCACGGTGTAGGGCTGCCCATTAATGTGAAGCGTGCTACCAACAAAATCGTTCCGGCCACCGTTGCGTTTCCAAAAACCATAGCTTGTCACCACCACAGCCATGTTCGCATTCGGTTTACATTCCTCAGCGTTGTAAAACCGACCGCGAAACGGCTGGACGCCCATCATCGGGAAATAATTCTCCGAAGTCAGAAAAGCGAAGCTGCGCCGCATCTCGTGATCGCGCCCGATACCGGCGACCGCGAACTCCAACGCGGCGACATCGACGAACACGTCGCCGCCGTTCGCACGCAGTTCGCGATATTCGTTGTAAGAGAGCTGCCGATAATCATGGCTCGCATTCTGGCGGGCCGTGAACACATTCACAACTTCGGCAGGCCGGACCGGCACCACCGGCTTGAGCACTACTCCGTTGATCAACGCGAAAATGGCCGAGTTAACACCGATTGCCAACGCGAGAGTCAATATCGCTACCGTCGTGAATCCCGGCGCTTTGAGAAGCTGCCGCAAAGCAAATCTGAAATCCTGCATCATAATGATCGTTGTTCGTTTTCATTGAGATGCAGTGTGTCTCGACTTTGGATTCAAAAGTTGCGCATTCGGCCGAACGATTTTGCGGCAAGTACGAACATTCTCAGACCGTGCAGCAGTCAGTTCCGGGTGTTGGCGCGATCGCGATTTCGCCGCCGCTGCCCCGAAGAGATTTTTTTCCTTTCGGGGTATTTAGAGTCAGTTGCTCTGCAGCCGAGTAATGGGGACGTGATCTAAATCCCAAATCAGAATGTCGAATTTCGAAAACTACGCCTGTGTGTGACGCGCGTAGTGCCTGTCAACGCCTTTCGGGAGCAGGCGTTTGCGGCCGCGTTGGCGGCGGCGCGCGAGAGTGGCGCGACCGCCTTTGGTCCGCATCCGGGCACGGAAACCGTGCTGGCGTTTCCGCGTTCGCTTGGATGGCTGATACGTGCGTTTCATAAAACCGGGAAATCGCTCGACCGGTCCGAGAGCGCTTACAGTAGGGACAAGCCCAGCATTGTCAACGCAACGACCTTGCCTCTCGGTGGTCGCGGTCTAGGCGACCAGAACCTCTAATGTTTCGGCAATGCGCAGGGTAAGGCAACGAGCAAGCGCATTTACAAAGTTGCCAATACGGGGCATTTTTGGAATAACGAGCCGTAGCCAATGGCCGAAAAAGAAAATGTCGTAATCGAACCGGCGACGGAAGCCGACTTGGACGAGCTGTCGGAAATGCTCGGGGGATTGTTCTCTCAGGAGAGCGATTTTCGCCCGGACAAAGACAAACAGCTCCGGGGATTGCGGCTCATTTTCGAACAGCCCAGCAGGGGCCGGGTTTTTGTATTACGCCGCAATGGCGCGATCGTGGGGATGATCAATTTGCTCTTCACTATCAGCACGGCCGAAGGTGGGTTCGTTATTCTTTTAGAGGACCTGGTGATCCATAAACAGTATCAAGGCCACGGCTACGGCAAGAAGCTCCTCGAACACGCGATCGATTTCGCAAAGAAGAAAAACTTTCTTAGAATCACACTGCTGACAGACCGGCCGGAGAATGTGGCGCAGGCGTTTTTCCGCAAACACGGCTTCGTTGATTCTTCGATGATTCCAATGCGCTTGTGGATCGCGCCGCCGCAAAACAGTGAGCAGTAATTCGTGATCGGTGATTCACCGAGCGTTCGCCACGTTCTTTCCATCGATCCAGGCATTCAGTTGACTTGCGAGGCGTTTTCTGAATTCGGCGCGAAACTGAATTTCATCGACCGCTTTAGCCACTTCGGGCGCACTCGCAGCCGGCAGGTTTCTTTTCGCGTAGGCTTTTAATTCCACAACGCGCGACTCATCCGAAAAAAATGTGAACAGACCTGGAGCATATCGGTTCATTCCAGCCGCGTCGGTTTTTGCGAGCAGCGCTTTCATGTTGGCTGCGGCGAATTCCCACGCGATCTCGGGGTGACCACTGTCGCGCGCGACGCGCGCGACCAAAAACACGGCGCGACTCGTAGGCAGTTCATCAGTAAGCGCGATCGGGAGCGTCTTCTTGATCAGCCTCGGATCAACCGCTTTGGTCAGTGCGTTGTGGTAATTTTGTTTTTCCTCGATGCTGGTCGTTTTCACGCCGAGCTCATGCAGCTTGTTCCAGGTCTTCTCGTCGGCGTAGCGACCGACTACTTTTAGAACAGCGACGCGCAGATCAGGTGCGAGGGACGCCGGATTGGTCACGTATTTCTCGAAACGCTCGCGGCAACCAGCGATGATTTCTGAATCGTTCAAATCTCCGAGAGTGCTGATCAAACTCGCACGCAAGCTTCCGGCGCCGGGGGGTTCGCCCGCTTTCGGTTCCCACCCAAGCGTCTCAAACGTTGGGCGCAAAAGTGATCGGGAATAGCGCTGAAACTTTTCCAGTTGCGGACTGCCGATCAGCAGACGGTTAATGAAATCCGTTACATCGATGATCTGTTCGCGCTCGGCGAGATCGGTGGAAGCGGGCAATTTTTCAACCAAGCCAAAATAGAGCGAAACCGGCGCCCGACCGGCTTCTACAAGCGCCCACGCGTCACTGAGAAGATTAACGCGATCTTCGACGCTCAGCTTCGGCAAATTGTCGAGGAGCAAATTCCAAGATGGCGCATCATATTCGACGCGATAATTTCCAGCGCCGTTTACGTTCACCTTGAGCGCATGATCTGCGGGGACGTTCTTCAGATCAGCTGTCTTGCCGGCCATCAGCAAAGTCGCAGGCGCTTCGCCAACGACCGAATACGTCAGCGGGATCTTCCACAGGAGTAGCGGCGCATCTTTGAAATTCACTGTGAACCGCTCCTGCGTAAGCCGGACCCTTTCGTCTGGCTCACGTTTGACTTTCACGACTGGAAATCCTGGCTGTTCTGTCCATGCGCCTGCAATTTCGCCAACAGGTTTTTTCGAGGCTTCCGAGAGCGCGTCCCACAAATCCGCAGTGGTCGTGTTCGAATATTTATGCGCAGCGATGTATCGGCGAATGCCATCGCGAAAAATTTCCTCGCCGAGAAAACTCTCCAGCATTCGCAGAAACGACTGGCCTTTTTTATAGGTGATATCGTCGAAGGCGCTGTTAGCTTCGGCCTCAGTTGCGATGGGCTGCTGAATTGGATGCGTGGTCGAACGCGCGTCCCCCTCCATGGCCGCTTCCCGGGCGATTCCGGTGCGCCGCGTGGGATCGCGCGGTAATTCTCGCGCCAGCCAAACCTCCCATTGCGGGTTGAAATGCGCGGTGCATTTGCTGCCCATCCAGGAGGCGAAGCCTTCGTTGAGCCACAGATTGTCCCACCATGCCATCGTCACCAGGTCGCCGAACCACATATGCGCCATTTCATGGGCCAACACTTCATAGATATCTTGCTTTGTCTGGGCAGAGGAATTCTTCGGATCGAAGAGAAGCGTCGATTCGAAATAGGTTATGCCGCCCCAGTTTTCCATCGCGCCGCCGAACCCGCCCGGCAAAGCAATCTGATCCAGTTTCGGCAACGGATACGGCACGCCGAAATAATCGTTGTAGTATTTCAAAATCTGCGCCGACGCTTCGAGCGCATACCGACCAAGTTCCGCTTTGCCTTTCGTCGCGATCACACGTATTTGCGTCGGGCCGACTCGCGACTCGATGACATCGAGCTCACCGGCTACAAACACATTCAAGTAGCTGGACATCGGTGGAGTCGGTGCAAAGCGCACTTCTTTTCCGCCACCGATTTTTTTCTCGCTCTCGATGGGCATGTTGGAAACAGCGAGCCAGTTCACCGGCACTACAACGCTCAACTGAAAGCGCGCGCGAAACGCAGGTTCATCCCAGCATGGAAAAAATCGACGCGCATCGGTCGCTTCGAATTGTGTGCCGAGCATCAGCTTGCGCGCGCTGCTGCCCTGTTCCTGATAATGCATGTAGAACAGCCCCTGGCCTTGCTGATTGATCTTGCCGGCGAAACGAAGCGCCAGCGTGTGATCGCCGGCTGCGAGCTCTGATGGCAACGTAAACCTCAACAGTTCGTTTTCCTTGTCGATCTTGATTGCGGAAGCCGGCAATTCTTTGCCGTCGACAGAGGTTGCTTCAATCTTGAGCTCGAGCGCGTTCAACACCAGCTGACGGACAGGGCTGCGCACGTTCAACTTGACAGTTTCCGTTCCGGCGAACGTGAAATTGCCGGTGTTCGGAACAATGCGGATTGCGTATTCCGTTGGTACGACCTCTTTCGGAAGTTTCCCTGGTGTCTCGTTGAAGTTAAACGGCTTTTCCACAGCTCCGGGTGACGAGGTTATCGAAAACAAAACCAGCAAGGAGACAAGTGAAATGAGCATGTCTCGCATAAAGACTTAGGTCATTCCGGCGAAGTCGAGGAATCCCGCGGAGTTACCTCAACAGCAGCGCAACGGGATGTCTCGACTTCGTTCAACATGACGCGGTTGTAGGGAAAGCGCTCCGCTTGCGCTCGATCTACTGAACTACCAACACCAGCAGCAATTGTCCCCCGCCCACCTGCGGCCCTTTGATCACCAGCGGGCTGCGCTTGCTCAGCTTGGCTTCGGTTTCGAGCAAGAGCTCTTTCTCTTTGTAAAGTTTCAAATTCAAGACGTAGCCGCCCTGGCTCTCACCGCGCGCGTCCACGTGCAGCCCGAAAAATTTGCTCGTCGCGAGCCAGTCTTCCTGCCCTGTTTTAAGGACCTTTTGCGACTGCCCGATGACCTGAAATTGATTGTAGCCGAAAAATCGTTTCAACGATCCCTCGATGCGAGTCAATTCCGACGGAATCGGCTGCGGCTGCGCGACGTTCTCTGCAATGACAAGCCCGCTCCAGACTGTCTCTGCAGCCTGCGACGAGGACGCCACGCTCACAATCAATCCAACAACAGCAATTACGAACGCCAGCAAACGATGCATGACCGGTTATTTGGCAGCGTAATCTACGGGCAAACTCTGCAGTCCCTCAGTCCAAAGCACCGTTACCCGGTCTTGTTTCACTTCGAATATCGAGACCGTAGCATTCGGACTGACCACAGGATCGACCCGGGCATTTAGAATTTGAGTCAGGTATTGTGATTCCTCGGCCGGATTTTTCTCGTGCATGACAGCAAAGGTAAAAATTAAGAAGATTGCGAGCGATGCTGCGCCCGCCCACAAGAGGCGAGGAATAGACCACCACGTGGACCTCGCGGTCTGGCGAGCGCCGGCGCGAGTCGGCTCGCGACATTCCTGCATGATTTTTTCGCGGAGCTGATGACTAAAGAATTCTTGGTTCGTCAGCGGATGGGCGCTCAGTTCGCGTTTCAACAGCTCCCCCAGTCTTTTCGCCTCGGCTTTTTCAGCTTCAGCGGCAGCTTTGTCAGGCAGCGAGGCTTCGAACTCCGATCGTTCCCGGCCAGTGAGCTGGTCATCCAGCCACGCTGTCCATGCTTCCTCAAACGTTTTCATAGACGTCTCTCAACAAAGTTTGCAGTTTCTTGCGGGCATAAAAGAGGCGCGACATGACCGTGCCGATCGAGCACCCCAGAGCTTCTGCGATTTCGTGATACTGCATGTCGTCGACTTCTTTCATCAAAATGACGGCGCGGTGTTCGGGTGAGAGCTGAGCAATTGCCTTTTCAATTCGGGCGCGAATTTCGTCTCTTTCCATCGCTTCGTGCGGCAACGCTTCCTTTTTTGGAACGGTTCTGGACGCAGGATCAACCTCCGTCAATTGGATTGCATCATCGAACTCTGCCCCGCCGCCCTTGATCTGTTTCTTGCGTAGCCAATCGATCGTGACGTTCATGACGATTCGATAAATCCAGGTGTAAAAGGACGACTGACCGCGAAAGCGTCCGATCGACTTCCACGCTTTCAGGAAGCTGTCCTGAGCCAGATCCCAGGCGTCCTGCTCGCTATGCACCATGTTGTAAATCATGCCGAAGACTCGTGTCCGGTAGCGAGTTACCAGCTCGTCGAATGCCTCGGTCTGACCGGCCTGGCATCGTTTCACCAAGTCCAATTCCGACACATCGGACTGCGCCAGAGTCGCTTCCGTTTGCATGATTGGACGGACGCGTCCTCTATTTCATTCAACGCCGGTAGCTGTCGGGCCCGAAACGGCGGCGCCACTCGGCGCGATATTCGCCCATCAACCTTACGATTCCGTCGCGCACTTCGAACAGTCGCTGCCGTAGCACGAAGTATTCCGAGCGGCTGATCAGTCCGGCGGCTTTTCGCAATTCCGCCGCCGCACTCATCGAAGTCGTGATCGCCTTCAATGCTCGCTTCAAATACGCAATGGTCATCCCGATTTCATCGAGGTGATCACCGCTCAATGCCGCTGCCAGTTTCGCGCTGGCCAGCGCGGCGTGCGTCGCCAGCTTGACGGCTGCTGGTTCGTTCTGGAGTGCAGCGTTCTGATCGAACAATTGATCGATCCACAGGGTGAGATCGAATGCAGCGCGATAAAGATTGTGCTCCTGGAATGTTTCGCCTGACGCATTGGTGTGATCGACACCAGTGTCGTCCTTTTCGGCGGCATCTTCGTCCAGAAGAGCATCAACCTCTGCGCTCCAATCCTTCGCATCCAGTAACTGCGTCCAGCCCATTTCCCGCGCGATAATTTCGTCGCGGCGGGGATCATCAAGATATGTCTCCAGCAACTGCATGTACTTTTCAGTTTTGCCGTCCTGTTGCTGAAGAAAACGCTCCCAATCGTATTCGTCCCACATGCGTTCAGGCTCGCCCCAATTGCCGGCCATGAGCAACTAAACGCGAGCTTCGCTTTGCGCGCAAAATCTTTTCGTGCCCCGCTTCGCTGTTTCAATTGCTCCTCGACTTGGCGCAGTTGCATCCGGCTGTACGATCGCTACGTTCGCCTCCGGTGAAAAAGCACGCTGCCTTGTTCGGAGTGATTTCTTTGGTCATTGGGTGCCTGCTTTCCGCTTGTGCTTCATCTAAGGAGGAAGGCGTCGTAACCGAATCGACTAAACAAGGGACGTATTCCCCTGAGGCACACTTCACGCGTCCAACCTATTCTCCGGAGGGCGAGGGTGGAGTTACTTCCGGGCACTTCTGAATCGAACCCGATAACTTAAGAGCTGTAGGCAGTCTCTTACCGTTTCTTCTTCCTCTTCTGAATTCGGAACGGTGAATTTTAAATCCGACGCTCAACGAGTGCCGCTACAGCTCAAGCCCCTGGCTCGTTCTCGGGCGAAAGCGATTTCGGCAGGACTGGTTGCACCGTGCGTGTCCATCGATAGGTTTGCAGGCACGTGACCAAACAAGCCGCACTGACAGGCGTCGTGGTTTTATTGATTGCGTTTTTGTTCGCCGCCTGCACGTCACCACCGACTGACGAAACGATGTCGAGCCCCTCGTCCACGGAATCTGCCGCGCCTGTCCCCGGGGAAAAAATGTCCGACGAGGGACGTTATTCTCCCGGACCGATGGGATCCAGCAGCGTGCATTGGTGACAGCGACGCTGAAGCCCAGAAGGCTTTCGGGTTGAAACGTTGAAGCGGAGGAAGAATCGCGGCTTGATTCCGCTTTAAGCCTTCAACGCTTCAACGGGAGCACCGTTCACGAAATGCAGCAGCGCTTCATGCACACCGGCGCCATGGTATTTCTGTGCGATGTAACCGCGGGCGTTGCGCACGGCATTTTGCACTTCAGGAATGGCATTGGCCGGACAGGATGGCATCGCTGCGAACCTTCCGTCCAGCATCGAGACGTCGTTGTGATGATCGCCCGCCGCGAAGATCTTTTCGCGCGGCACCTCCAGCAAACGCGCCAGCTCAGCCAACGCCGCACCCTTGTGATAATCAGCGTGACAAAAACGGAGGTAAATTCCGTTGCGCTGATAATCCAGCTTCGTATGCCCTGCACGTGCTTGCCGAATAAAATCCGTAATGCGGTCCATCTCGTCCTCGCTTTCGGCAGCAACTCCTTCCAATCCCTCGGAACTGTAGATGAGACGCGCTTTCGTTTCATTGGTGGCGAAATTCACGAATTCAGCAAGGACGGACTCAGCAGAGGAAAACAATTCGGCGTGATCGCGCGCGCAGCGCTCGTTCCATTCACCGAACGGCTCCCAATTATCATTCCGACCGCGACGGAAAACGTCACGCTCGGTGGTGAGAATGAAGTCCGGACGAATCGGTAGCGCGAACTCGGCCAGACCGGTCTCCAGCAAATCGACGGAGCGCCCTGTATTTATCGCCCAAACCGCGCCGGCATCCTGCAACTCGCGAATCAACTCCATACACTGCGCGTCAAAGACCGGCTCGGTAGCGCGCGAAACAAGCGTCCCGTCAAAATCGATACTGAGCAGTTGAATTCGTGAACGCATTCAAAAGCAATTTAGGAATTGATTTTCGTCGCGCAACGCGTCGATTGTTGCGGGGCTGTAAATCGAGATGAAATCAGCGTACGAACTGGCGATGGAACGCCTTCAAAAAGCGTCGCCGTCGCTCACGCTCACCGAGGAACAGAAGAAAGAACTCGCCGATGTCGATTCGAAATATCATGCAAAGATTGCCGAGAAGGAGCTTTTCCTGAAGGAGCAGATTGGCAAGGCACAAGCCGCAGCCAAATTCGATGATGTCGAGTCGTTACAGAAGCAACTGGCCTCAGAGATCCGGCGGTTGCAACAGGAGTGCGAAGCGAGAAAAGAAAAATTGCGCGCTGGCTTCGGAAAAAATTTGTAGGGCAAGCGCTCCGCTTGCCATTGGCGATTCAAAAGGCAGGCGATGCGCCTGCCCTACAATATCGCTTTTGCCGGTTCGCCGTTCGCAGTGCGCTGACCGCGTTTTGGCAAATCGGCATCGAGGAAACCAAGCATGTGCGCATGCCTGATCGTGCGGACGCCCTCCTCCTTCTGCAGGCGCTCGATGCTGTGGTGAAATTGTTCCATTTTCGTCCAATGCACTTTTGGACGGAAATGATGCTCCGCGTGATAGCCGTTATAGAAGAAGAGCCAATTATACAACTTTCCATAGCTGCTCACGCCCCAGGCAATTGGTTTATCCGGGTTAGCTCCATAATGCCGGTAGTAGCCGTTCAAATAACTGAAACAGTGGCCGAGGTACCAGAACGGCAAAAAATACACGATAAAACGCCAGTTGATGAAATGAATTGGATCCGTTGGGACGATGATTGCCATCACGAACAGCGTGGTGGCGAATGCAGCCAATTCGATATTGCCCCACAAATGATCGCCGTTATTGCGTTTTCGCAAATCCTTGCGAATCGCGCCAACATCGTCACGGAAGAAACTCAAAAAAACATAGCTCCACGGATTTTCCGCTTCACCATCATGGCCATGCCTGTAGATCGACAACCAATCAATCGTGTCACCTTTTGCATCCTGCCGATCCGAGTTCCCCTTGTGATGCTGCATGTGGACGGCGTCATACATCGTCTGCGAGAAACAGCACGCAACCGATTGGGTGACTCCAAATACCCGGTTCAGAAGCTGTGAACGGAAAAAAGGATTGTGAATGAAATTGTGCCCCACCCCGTTGATGTTCGCGTTGACCATCAGGGAGTAAATGAACCCGAGGATCAGCATCACCCACAGCGGAAGGTGTGGAAACAAAAGATAGAGTCCGAAAAGATAAGCCAGATGGAACAGTCCCGCTGCGGCCGGCACAGTGTCCCATCGCGTATGCGCGAACAGCTTTGAACTGGTAGTCGGGCGTTCTATTCGAATCACGTCCGTATTCATCGGGTAATCCTTTAACACTATTCGGCTCTCAGGTTGCCCTTCGCAAGTTTTGGAGATTGCCAATGCGCATTCCGCACAGCTAAGTTGCCATTCGTCATGTTCGCGCTTCAGCCAGAACTAAAAATCTTCAGCGGTTCAGCCAATCGCGATTTGGCGGAGCGGATTTGTAAATACGTCGGCGTGCCGCTGGGGCGGGCGACGATTAGCTCGTTTCCCGATGGCGAGACTTACGTCAGGATTGAAGAGAACATTCGCGGGCACGACATCTTCATCGTTCAGCCGACTTCGCCGCCGACCAATCAGCACTTGATGGAATTGCTGATCATGGTTGACGCGGCGCGGCGCGCCAGCGCAGACCGGATCACCGCGGTCATTCCGTTTTTTGGCTATGCGCGGCAGGACCGCAAAGATCAGCCGCGTGTTCCGATCACGGCCAAGCTCGTGGCGAATTTGCTGCATGCCGCAGGAGTGAATCGCGTGCTCACGATGGACCTGCACGCGCAACAAGTGCAGGGCTTTTTCGACATCCCGGTCGATCACCTCTATTCGCTGCCGGTGTTGATCAAGTATTTGCGCAAAAAGCTCGCTGGCAAAACGACTGTAGTTTCTCCCGATTTGGGCGGACTGAAAATGGCATCGGCTTATGCGGAAGCGCTTGGTGCGAACCTGGCAATCGTGGCGAAGGAACGTAAAAGCGCCACTGAGACTGAGGCGCTCTACCTCATTGGTGACGTCGAAAATCGTGATGTCCTGATGGTTGATGATCTTACTGAAACGGCGGGCACACTCACCTCCGCAGCTTCGATCGTTAAAAAGCATGGCGCGCGCGACATTTACGCCGGCGTCGCGCACGCGGTGCTCGTGGACGTCGCCATTCCTCGGTTGCAAAAATCTCAAATTACGGAATTAGTAACCACCAACAGTACGCCGATCCGGACGGTGGACGGATTTAAGATCACAGTGCTCTGCGTCTCCGAGCTTCTCGGGGAAGGCATCAAACGGATTCACAACGACGAATCGGTGTCGTCGCTGTTCAACATCGAGAACGAGAAAAATGGCAAAACAAGTTAAGCTTAAGGCAGAACCGCGGCCGAACGTGGGACGCTCCGCTGTGCGCAAACTCAGAGCGCGCGGACTGATCCCGGCGGTCATTTACGGGGGCAACGATAAACCGCAACCGCTGCAACTCACCGCGCGGGACATCAACGTCATGATGAGCCAGGCCTCGGGCGAAAACGTCCTGGTCGAACTCGAAATCGCCGGCGAGGGACCCAGCCGGACCGCACTGGTGCAGGAAGTGCAACACTCACCGGTCCACGGGGACATTCGTCACGTGGATTTTCACGCCATCTCCATGGACCAGATGATTCAAGCCGAGGTTCCGCTCGAACCGGCCGGCACCGCCGTTGGCGTGAAGACTTTCGGCGGATTGCTCGAACAAAGCTTGCGCGCGCTGACCGTCGAATGCTTGCCGGCCGACTTGCCGGACCGGATCACTGTGGATGTTTCGCAGCTGAACATAGGCGATGCCATTCACGTCCGCGACATTCAACTTCCTCAGGGCGTAACACCAAAAGTGCAGCTGGATCTCACTGCCTTTTCCGTGGTGGCGCCTGTAGTAGAGGAAGAACGAGCTGCTGCCGAAGCCGAAGTTGCGGCAGCCGGACCGGAAGTCATTACCGAGAAAAAAGAAGAGGGCGAAACGGCTCCTGCTGCGTCTGCTCCCTCTGCGAAAGAAAAAGCTCCGAAGGAGAAAGAGAAGAAGTAATTGTCGTCATCCCGAGCCCCGAAAGCGTTCGGGGTCGGGCGAGTCCGCGGAAGTGCCTTTGTGTAGTTCATCGGGATTCTTCAACTGCGTTTCGCTGCGCTTCCCTCCGCTCAGAATGACGGCGGCATGAATCCAGTGGAAGAACTACCAATCCGGCTCGTCGCTGGTCTCGGAAATCCCGGCCCGGAGTACGCGGCCACGCGTCACAACATCGGATTCATGGTCGTCGATCAGTTGGCCGCACAGTTTGGATCGACTTGGGAAAAATCGGTCCACAATCGCGGGAGGACGCGCTCTCAACGAAATGTGGAGCTGTGCTTCTCGTCAAACCCTTAGGCTTCATGAATCGCAGTGGTTACCCGCTCTTCGCAGTTGCGCAGTTTTACAAAATCGAGCCGCAGCAAATCCTCGTCGTGCTCGATGATTTTTCTCTGCCCCTTGGTCGTCTTCGCCTACGTGCGCGTGGGGGATCGGGTGGCCATAACGGACTTGACTCTGTCATTGCCCAATTCGGGACGGAGGAGATCCCACGTTTGCGGATCGGCATCGGCGCCGCGCCACGCGAAGGATCAGTCGATTATGTGTTGAGTCGATTCTTCGATGAGGAAAAGCCGATAGTCCGATCAACGATCGATCGAGCAGTGGAAACGTTGAAATGCGCAATTGACAAAGGTCTTGTTTCAGCCATGAACACGTTTAACAAATCCGAAGAAATATGAATCGCCATTACGAAGCCCTGCTGGTGCTAAACACGCAGGCCAAAGAAGACAATGTGAAAGAGATGATTGAGCGTCTGGAATCCGAGTTTAAAAAAGAAGGCGCCCACGTCGAGCAGGTCCAAAAGATGGACAAGCGGCACTTCTCATACATGGCCGGGGCGCTCGATTCCGGCTATTTCGTAAACTTCATCTTGAATACCGATCCACAGTCGATCGTGCGACTTCGCTCGAAGTTCAAACTGGACCCCGACGTTTACCGGCAGCATTACCAGCGTCTCGAAGAGAAGAAGGAGAAAACGCCAAAAAAGGTGGCAAAAGCGAAGTGATTTGGCTATAACCGCGACATGGCCAACCTCAACAAAGTTCTCTTGCTTGGGAATGTCACACGCGATCCCGAAGTGCGTTACACTCCCAAAGGCAGCGCTGTCTGCGATCTTGGAATTGCGGTAAATCGTGCTTACACCACCGACAGTGGCGAGAAGCGCGAGGAAGTCACATTTGTCGATGTCACGCTCTGGGGACGAACAGCAGAGGTGGCCAGCGAGTACCCTGAAAAAAGGCAGACCAGTCTTCATCGAGGGCAGGCTGCAAATGGACACATGGGACGATAAGCAGACGGGGCAAAAACGCTCGAGGCTCCGGGTCGTGGCCGAGAACATGCAACTGCTTGGAGGTCGTCCTCCAGGTGCGGCTGCCGACGCGACCGGAGAAAGCCGGCAAACCAGCGCGCCGCCGAAATCAGCCGCGACATCCGAGCCGGACGAAGACGAGATTCCGTTTTGAGGAGAGCCGGCTGCACTTAAACTGCAGAGAACGGGCGGATCGCAGACATCTTGCAGCGTGAAACGAAAAATCAGTCGGAGCCGTATCGTGGCGCGCAAAGCAACCATGCGAGCGAAGCCTCCCTCAAGACACAGCTTCGTCGAAAAGTGGTGGGGGCAGTTTAAGCAACCGAGTCCCGATCCAGCCGATCCGGGGCTCACGCATCTGTTGCGCAAGTACGTTCACAATCGTTGAACGCTGTAGCCACTTTTCCGCTATCGTCGCGCAGGCCATACGCAGCGTTTGCGATCCCATCGTGCAATGGCGCTGTCATGTTGAGCGAAGCGAAACATCTCGGCATTTGCGGGAGCGCTCGGCAAAGGATTCAGAGATCCTTCGCTTCACTCAGGATGACAGCGATAAGGAAATGAACGCGACTGAAGCCTGCATCGCGCTCAACATGCTGCCGACAGTCGGGCCGGTGCGACTGCGCAAATTGCTCGAGGTTTTCCATGAACCTCAACAAATCCTGGCAGCAAAACGCGGCGAGCTTCGCAAGGTGGAAGGCATCGGTAACGAAGTTGCCGACCAAATCTCCAATTGGGAATCCACCATTGATCTCTCCGCGGAGGTTCAGCGGGTCCGCGATTTCGGAGCGACTGTAATTACGCAGCAATCGCCTTCGTATCCGCGACCGCTACGCGAGATTCATGCACCGCCAATAGTGCTTTACGTCTGGGGAGAACTCCAGGAGCGCGATCATCACGCCATCGGTGTTATTGGCGCGCGGCGCACTACCCATTACGGGACGGAATCAGCCAAAAAGCTTTCTTACCAACTTGCTTATGCAGGCCTGACTGTGATCAGCGGATTAGCGCGAGGCATTGACACCGCTGCGCATCAAGGCGCTCTGGCGGCGAAAGGCCGCACGATTGCGGTCATCGGCTCAGGACTGGCCAGACTCTACCCTCCGGAGAACAGGCCTTTGGCAGAAAAAATCCAGAGCGGAAATGGCGCGGTCGTTTCCGAGTTCTCGATGGATATCGAACCAGATCGACAAACCTTTCCGATGCGTAACCGCATTATTTCAGGGTGGAGTCACGGCATTCTGGTGGTGGAAGCAGGACTGAACAGCGGCGCGCTCATCACAGCGGCTCAGGCGCTGGAACAAGGCCGCTCGGTTTACGCCGTGCCCGGCCACATCAACGCGCCTAGCGCGATGGGATCAAACCGCCTGATTCAGCAGGGCGCGAAGCTGGTCATGGACGCATCGGACATTCTGGAGGATTTGGAAGTCCTGTTGCCAGAGGCGAAACCATCGCCGGAAACCGCGGCGCGGCCGCTTCCGCCGCTTTCAGACGAAGAGCGGCGAGTTTACAACGCGATCGATACGACCGAGACCTCTATCGACGACATCGCCGTCCGGAGCGAATTGCCAAGCGCAGCCGTTTCATCCACACTCTTGCAACTGGAACTGAAACGGCTGGTCAAGCAGTTGCCTGGAAAATACTTCGTCAAACTAGGCTGATGCCGAGATGTGCTTGACGGATGCATATCGATGATGAGCATCATCATATGCATGAGGACGACCATCAATATCAACGACGAACTCCTGGCCAAGGCGCGGGATTACACTGGGGAGAAGGAGAAAACAAAGCTGCTTCACCTTGGTTTGGAAGCGCTCATTCAGCGGGAAATCGCGAACCGACTGGCTGCCCTTGGGGGCACGATGCCTGACTTGAAAGTGCCGCCGCGGAGGCGATCGGCCAGAAAACGAACATGATTCTCGCCGATACCTCGCTCTGGGTCGACTTGTTTCGAAGAGGAGGGCCAACATCTTTCGTCGAATCGGTTAGAAGCGGGAGGATTCTCATCCACCCAGCAGTTCTCGGGGAGTTGGCGACCGGGAATTTGCGTGATCGCGCCCGTACGCTGGCGATGTTGCGCTCACTCCCACACGCGAAGGCTGGAACCACGGATGAATGCCTTGCATCGATTGAAGCACATCGCCTCTACGGCAGAGGCGTGGGCTGGACCGACGTCCAACTGCTGGTTGCAGCGCGACTTTCTCATGCGATGCTATGGTCGCTTGATGAACCGTTGATAGAGGCGGCAAAGCAACTTAACGTCGCATACAAAGAAAGTTAAGATCCCTGCGACGAACCTGAGTCGAGCCGCCTCGGAGTTGCAAAAAGCAAGCAACTGGGTTCGATTCCTGCCCCATGTCCAAGTCCCTCATCATTACTGAGAAGCCTTCGGTCGCCGGCGACATCGCCAAGGCGCTCGGCGGCTTCAAGAAAGGCAAGGATTACTACGAGAACGAGAAATTCCTCATCTCGTGGGCGGTCGGGCATCTTTTCGAGCTCGCCGTGCCTGCCTCGATGAAAGAGCAGGACAAATGGGACATGAAAAAGCTGCCCATCATGCCGCCGGAGTTCGAACTTGCGCCTGCGGAAAAAATGGGCGGCCGCGTCAGTGTGCTGCGAAAGCTCATCAGAGACAAAAACGTTTCCGAGATCATCAATGCCTGCGACGCCGGCCGCGAGGGCGAACTGATCTTCCGCTACATTGTCCAATACGCCGGCACGAAAAAAACAATCAAGCGCCTCTGGCTGCAATCGATGACGTCAGAGGCTATCCGCGACGGCTTTGCGCGACTACGCAGCGACGCTGAGATGCAACCGCTGGCCAGCGCGGCGCGCAGCCGAAACGAGGCGGATTGGCTGGTAGGCATCAACGCCACGCGCGCATTTACGTTGCGACTCAGCGGCGGACGCGGCAGCACTGTCACTTCGCTTGGACGCGTGCAGACACCGACGCTCGCCATCATTGTCGATCGCGAAAACAAGATTAAGGAATTCAAGCCGCGCGAACTGAACGAGATCATCGGCACATTCCGTCGCGGCGACGCGGGCGAATATCCAGGGCGATGGTTCGACGAAGCGTTCAACAAAGACGAGACCGAAAGCGACAGGACAGGAAGGTTGCTCACGCGGCTTGCCTTGGATTTGCCGGATGCCGAGCAGCGGCTTGATCCTGCAAACGGTTCGCTCTGGGACGAGCACCGGGCGGCGCCGCGCTTGTGGCATCGCGAGATCGCCGAGGCCATTCAGCGCAAGTGCAGCGGCAAAGAGGGCGTTGTCGAGCTGGAGGAGAAAAAGCCGACCACGCAAATCGCGCCTCAACTGTATGATCTCACAAGCTTGCAACGCGAAGCGAACAGCCGCTTCGGTTTCTCCGCGAAACGCACTTTGCAGATCGCGCAGGCGCTCTACGAGAGACATAAAGCCATCACCTATCCGCGCACGGATTCTCGCGCGCTGCCCGAGGATTACATGCCGACGGTGCGATCGACGTTGAGCAAACTCGACAATCCATTCGCGCGCAGAGTGCTCGACAACAACTGGGTCAAGCCTAACAAACGGATCTTTAACAACGCGAAGGTAAGCGACCATTTCGCAATCATTCCAACCGGCACCGTTCCGTCCCGCACTGCGGGACTCGATAACAACGAGCAGGCAATCTTCGATATGGTGACGAAGCGTTTTGTGGCGGTGTTTTTTCCACCGGCACAATACGAGAACACAACCCGAATCACGCGCGTAGAGGGCGAGCCCTTCAAGACAGAAGGAAAAATCATGGTCGCGCCCGGATGGCTCGAGGTGTACGGCCGCGAAACTGCCGGCGACAAACCTGAGGAAAACCTGCCGGCAGTGCAGCAAGGCGAACGCGTCCAAACGGTGCGCATCGAAATCAACACCGAACAGACCCGGCCGCCTGCTCGTTACAATGAGGGCACCATCCTCAGCGCGATGGAGGGAGCGGGCAAACTCGTCGACGACGAAGAACTGCGCGATGCGATGAAAGAGAAAGGCCTCGGCACGCCGGCGACGCGCGCCTCAATCATCGAGACGCTCATTTCAGCTCATTATCTCACGCGACAGGGCAAGGAATTGCAGCCCACAGCGAAGGCCATCCAAACAATCATGCTTCTCAAAAGCGCCGTGCCGGAATTGACCAGCCCGGAACTCACCGGCGAATGGGAATTTCGCCTGCGTGAAATCGAGCATCGCAAGCTCACACGTGACGCGTTCATGCGCGATATCCGCGATCTGACAAAGGACATCGTCGGCAAAGCCAAGCATTTTCATCCCGACGAGCATATGCCCGACACCGAGCCGTTTGGCCAATGCCCGAAGTGCGGGTCACCGATCGTCGAGCGATTCAAAAGTTTCACCTGCACAAATGAGGACTGCGACTTCACGATCTGGAAAACCATCGCCGGCCGGTTGCTCAGCCGCGATGAATTCGAGACGCTCGTTCGCGATAAACAAACCGGGCCGCTGGGCGGCTTTCGCAGCAGGAAAGGCAAACGGTTTCATGCCGCGCTTAAATTGAGCGACGATTTCAAGACCGAATTTGATTTCGGACCGAACGGACAGGAGAACGGCGCGGGACAGGCCGTGGATTTTTCCGCACAGGAGCCGCTGGGAACATGTCCGAAATGCGGCGGACGCATTTTCGAGCTCGGAATGAGCTACCTCTGCGAAAATTCAGTCGGCCCAAACAAGACGTGCGATTTCCGATCGGGCAAAGTGATCTTGCAACGGCCGATCGAGGGCGAACAGATGAAGAAATTGCTCGCGACCGGGAAAACGGATCTGCTTGAACAGTTCATTTCCCGCAAGGGCAGGCCGTTCAAAGCGTTTCTCGTGTTGAACGACAAGAAAGATGTCGGGTTTGAATTCGAGAAGCGCGACCCGAAAACGAAGAAAGAACGCAAACCCAAAGAGCCGGTCGCGAAAATTGATTTCACAGGCAAAGAACCGCTCGGCGAATGTCCAGTGTGCGGTGGAAAAATCTTTGAAACGGACACCGCTTACATTTGCGAACATTCACAGGCGGACCGCAAGCCGTGCAAATTCAAGCTAAGCAAAACAATCCTCGGCCGTGAGATTCCAAAAGAACAGGCGCAAAAACTTCTCACCACCGGAAAAACCGATCTCCTCGAAGGCTTCATCTCAAAACGCGGACGTCCCTTCTCCGCGTATCTGAAACTGGAGGACGGCAAAGTCGGGTTCGAGTTCCCGGAGAAAGTCGCGCGCGCCAGCTAACGCTTATTGGCGCGTAGTCTGGGACGAGTAATGGTTGGCAACTAACCGCCAGCGCCCTTGCTGCTTTACCCACACCCTGGTAAAGCGAGTGTCGCGGGGAACAGTTTGGCCTTTGTCTTGCCCATTCATTGTTGAGCGGCCAGTCTCCACAGCCGTGTTTCCATAGACGCGCACTTGAACGTCATCGGTAGTGATAGATTGAAATTTTAAATCACCTGACGTGAAATCTAAAATCACCTGCGGCTTGGTTCTCACTGTGCCACTTGGCCCTACGCCTATGAAATCAGCAGCGTAGATGCGGTCAAGGGCCGTCGCATCAGCATGAATCTGTGCTTGAATGCGTTCGTTATCCAGTTTCCTGATGACCTCCTCGACGCTTGTTTGGTAACTGCCCCTCGCGCTCTGCTTTTGCCCTTCGCCCATAGGGGCCACTGTAAGGACGAGGACAGCTATAAAGATTGCTCGTCTCATGTAGAGTTCTCCATAAGCCTAACGAGATGGAGATAAGCCGCCCAGCACTTTGAAAATCGACGTGCGCATCGATCCAAAGCTTACCACAAAGTGCTGGGTTGGCTCGAGCGATTGGTTAGGCCGGGCACAAAACCGGCGGTAACCGGTTTGGACCAAAGGCATCGGACTTTGCCGAGTTTGTGTTCTACCTTTTTTTTCGCGGATCGTCATTGGGATTAATGAAGGTCACTCCCGCCGGGCCAGTAAAAGTCACCTGGACAATAACCTCCGTATCTTCCGTCCACGTATAATGCGCGTGCCCAGCCGGAAGCACGAACACACTCCCAGGACGCAGCTCCACCCCTTTGCTTTTATTAAAGCTCTGCCCAAAAGAATTCCAGTAGTTGCCGCTTAACACCGTCACCACTTCTGCATACGGATGCGTGTGCGGAAGTACCCTGTAGTGCGGCGGAAACTTCGTCCGCTGCACTATGGTCTCAGCCTTCGTCGGGTCCCCGACTAAGATCACCGTCTGGGCACCCTTGAACACTGGATGTTCTGTCCACACCAAGTCCTCCACGTTCATCATCTTCATCTCCTGCGCGGATACGCTCCCGGCCAGTCCCAGCAGCGCTAAACCAATCAGTATCCGTTTCATATTTTTATTTCGTCAGCACAATCAATGTCAGGCGCTCGGAATCGGTCATGGGCCTAACGAGAATTAGACGAAAGTTCGTAACAAAAGGCGAACATTCTTTCGTCTAACGTTGAACTGGTGCAGCGTCTTACGGCTGCGGCTGCGGAGCTGCCGACTTGGGCGTAGCGTGGAACGCCACGGGATTCACGATTACCCGCGCGGCGAAATAGCCGTTGTAGAAATCGGGATTCGCTTTGCGGAATTTGGTGATCATCTTGTCGATCTCGTTGCGGGGACATGATGTAAAGTTCAAGGATGGGGCCGCGGGGCCGGCGTCGGGCGCGGCCTCGGTGCCGGTGCACATCTCCCATTGCATGGGCCGTAGGCGACGAGAACGCTGTCAGTTGGTACAATCAAGAGGCCATCTCCCGATCCCAAACCAGTTGTCACAGTGGCGTTCCCTTCGTTTGAGCCTGGAATCGGAGCGCCAACGTCAGTGCTCCATATCTGCTGGCCGCTCGTGTTGAGACCGTAGAGTGTGCCGGAACTGCTGCCAATGTAAATTGTCTGATTCACAATCACGGGCGCTGACGTTAGACCACCATCTCCGGCAAAGCTCCACAATTGCTGTCCGCTCGGTATATCAACTCCAACAAGAGTCCCGCTCTGGAAGTACAAAGCGAGATTGCCAATGAAAGCCGGCGGCGTACCGGAGTTGAATTCTCCGGTCTTGGTCCCGGTTCCGGCATCTAGCACAACCCCATTTCCCTGTGTAAAAAAAGAATCACGGACGTATACCAGACCCGCATGCACGACGGGCGTAGTGCCACCACCTCCTTCGCAACCGCCTGAGTAATTCCACAGTTGCTCACCAGTTGTGGCGTTGAAAGCGTAGGCCTGGGGACAGGCGTAAGAAACGTAAACGCTTCCTCCAACAACCGCGGGTGAGCTGGAATCGCCGTTCTCCACCGGCATCGTCCATAGCACCGCTCCATTCGTCTCATCGACCGCATACACGGTTCCACCGCTTCCGGCGCCGCCAGTAAACACAACGCCATTCACCGCCGTCGGAGGAGACGTAAAGGCGTACTGACCTGGGAGACTAACACTCCAGAGCAGAGTTCCGCTGGCGGCGTCAAACGCTTTCATCAACCCGTCAAAATTTACGGCGAAGACTTTTCCGGAATCATAGGCAGCATTGGCAAAGCCATAGGTTCCACTAACATCTGCTGACCAGACCGTCGTTCCGTTCCCTTCGTCAAGAGCGGTCAGTGTTTCGACGTCAAATGTTGTAGTTGTGACGAACACTAAGCCTTGCGCGATCAAAGGATAAGAGATGGAGACCACGCCGGTCGCGCTAAAGTCGCGGCTCCACCTCAAGGGCAATGGAGGCACCAAGGGGCTGGCGGGATTATACCCATCATGAACCGTGTTGTTCTGCCATGCCACAGACTGGTCTGTTCCGAGGTCTCGGCCTGGAGTAGGTTTCAACGTAGCTTGTTCGTGGGGCCGTCTCTGTGGCCGAGGGTTTGTGGGGTTTTGCTGGGCCAATGCAAACGGGATCGCGCAAATGCCCAGTACCACCAGATAAAGCGCGGCAAGATGCACTTTGCTGATTAACGGCTTTCTTTCTCTTTCTCTCGGATTCATGGTATCAGTCGGATTAAGAGCCGCGATGCTACTTCGTCCCGATAAAATGTCGACGTTTTTTAACGGTCTTTGACAAGCCTGGACACGAACACCTGGGAGCTTGATCCGATCTACGTTTCCTGTTTGCGCAAGCATGATCAGGTGGATGTCCTAACGAGCAGTCTCCGTGGGGTCGACCTGCTGTGCGGAATCATAGCCACCGCACCAATGAGCACGACGCCTGCGCAGGCGCAAAAACTTCTCATGAACGGAAAACCGATCTCCTCGAAGGCTTCATCTCAAAACGCGGACGCCCGTTCTCCGCTTATCTGAAATTGGAGGACGGCAAAGTCGGGTTCGAGTTTCCGGAGAAAACCGCGCGCGTTTCGGAATCCAGGCAAACGTCCTCTTAGCGCGCTGCGTGGCGGCCAATCCAGGGCCCCTTCAGCGTGAGCGCGACCCTGAAATGCTGGATTGAACTGAATTAAGCTGCTAGAATCCCTTGAGTCTTTTGATGCAGAACTGCTGCGGCAAAGACGAATCATCGATTATGAACCTGCTCCATCGGATCACGATTGAACCTGGCAAATGTGGTGGCCGTCCCTGCATTCGGGGGTATCGCATTCGCGTCACAGACATTCTCGAACTCATCGCCAATGGTGCCAGTCGCGATGAGATTCTGAAGGACTATCCGTTCCTTGAGGCAGATGACATTACTGCAGCTATCAAGTACGCGGCGCGCAAGACTGGAAAACGACGCGCTTGACGATTGGCAGAGGTGCGGCTCACACTGCAGGAATGATGTTACTCCGAAATGTTTTGGCTGTGTCTGCAATGTGGCTGGCCGCCTCCACCCTGGCGCTGGCGGGCGATAGCGCGAGCGGGACGATTACCTTCAAGACCGGTAAATGCGCGGTGAAACACGGATATCTCGTGCGAGGCCCGGATGAGATGGATCCGAGCAAGACCGTCCTGCGGATTTACCTCTCGAGTGCCGAGCTCGGCGCCAAGATCAAGGCGTGCAAGACTCTTTCCTGCGCCGACAGTGCCCTCCAGGACGGCGCGATGGTCGACTTCAGCGATGCACGCCACCTTGCCTACGCGGTTCGGTTAAATGGCGAACGCCTCCAATATTCCGGCGGCACCGACGGCGAGGCCTTTAGTCTCACCACCAATGAGCCGAACCATCTTGCCGGCAAATTGCACATCGACGATACCGCGGCCGATGGGGCCAAGATCGACGCCACCTTCGATCTCACCGTTATGAACACCTTCACGAGCGGTCGTTAGGCGAGTGCCAGTATAAAGGCGGCTGTGTCAGCGCAGACCGCAGCCTTCGTTAGGCACGGCCAGAGTTCAGACACAGCCACATCCCTTGGGGCGAAGCCCGCCTTCGAAGAGGACAATGGAGATCGCGGGAGCGGACGACATGGACGGGAAGGCCGAAGGGTGAGCGAGTGGGAGAGCGCGAATCAATTCAGGCGCGATCACTTTTTCAAATCTTGTGCAATTGCGGCAAATTGTTGAAGTGCTGCTTCCAGATCCTCCACAATCTCCGCGGCGATGATGTCGGGCGGCGGGAGGTTGGCGCTGTCTTCGAGGCTTTCGTCTCTCAACCAGAAGATGTCGAGGTTGAGTTTATCGCGCTTGAGAAGGTCTTCGTAAGGATAATCACGCCAGCACCCTTGGGGATTTTTTTCAGACCACGTTGGCTTTCGTTCGTGGCGGTTCTTTGGATTGTAGCAATCTACGAAGTCGTCGAGATCGCTGCGCTTTAGCGGATTTTCTTTCAGCGTGAAATGTTTGTTGGTGCGCAGGTCGTAGATCCAGAGCTTGTCTGTCCAGGGTTTCTCGGCGGCGGGTTTGCGATCGAAGAAAAGGACGTTGGCCTTCACGCCTTGCGCATAGAAGATGCCGGTCGGCAAACGAAGCAGCGTATGCACGTCGGCTTGCTTGAGTAGCTCGCGCCGCACTGTTTCGCCGGCGCCGCCTTCGAAGAGGACGTTGTCCGGGACAACGATCGCGGCGCGGCCGTGCTGCTTCAGGATGGTGAAGACGTGCTGGAGAAAGTTGAGCTGTTTGTTGCTCGTGCTGGCCCAGAAATCGTCGCGATGAACGACGAGCGATTGTTTCTCTTCGTCACCGGCTTCGTTAACGATCGTGACGCTGCTCTTCTTTCCGAACGGCGGATTGGTCAGCACCATTTCGTATTCGCCGTGTTTCCCCGCGAGCGCGTCCTTCACCATCACCGGCACGTGCGTCGCGTCGGACCCGATGCCGTGAAGCACGAGATTCATGCAACAGAGGCGCGCGACGCTATCGACCAACTCCACGCCGCGAAGCTGCTCGGTGTTAAGAAACGTGAGCTGTTTCTTATCGAGCTTGTTGTGATTGCGGATGAACTCGTGTGCGATGAGAAGGAAACCGCCAGTGCCGCAGGCGGGATCGCAAATAACCCCCGTGCGGTTCGCACTTTCGGACGGTTGCGGCTGCATCACCTCGACGATCGCGCGGATGAGCGGACGCGGAGTGAAGTACTGGCCGGCGCCGCCTTTGACGTCCTCGGCGTTCTTTTGCAGGAGCCCTTCGTAAGCGTCGCCTTTGACGTCGGTGTCGAGCGACGACCATTCTTCCTTGTCGATCAGGTCAGCGATCAAACGGCGCAGCTTCGCCGGGTCCTGGATTTTGTTTTGCGCCTTGCGAAAGATAACGCCGATCAGTCCCGGTTCTTTGCCGAGCTCTTCGAGCGTGTGGCGATAATGAATCTCAAGTTCATCGCCGTCGCGCTTCAATAGCTCCGGCCACGAATACTTCTCTGGAATCGGTGACTTCTTGTTGAACGGGGGGCGGCTCTGCTCGTCCGCCATCTTCAGGAAAAGCAAAAACGTCAACTGCTCGACGTAATCGCCGTACGAGAGCCCGTCATCTCGCAGGATGTTGCAGTAGTTCCAGAGTTTTTGAACAAGTTGTGGCGACGAGCTCATGCTTGGATTACTTGCCTGAGACTGGATGGGATCCGAGGTCGCCTGGGAATTCTTCCAAAAGGTGTCGTGTCCGAAGCGTCATACTAACCTCACCTGCCGTACTTCGGCTGGTCCAATAGATGCCATTGAGCTTCGTTGCTGGGTTGCCAACAACGTCGAAGAGCATTGTTCCATCATGTGGCGCACTGCGATGCCGCACTGACGGAAGCGGAGAACTTGAGTAAGAGTATCCGAGCTTTTGCAATTGTTGATCTCGATCGATCCAAAAGTCAGCGAAATAGCTCCTGCTGCACATTTCAGCAGTCCGCATGACACAACTAATCGAGATGAATGACTGCTTGATTGTCAGAATCGCTGGAATTGGCTCAGGTGTCTTACCTGTTTCAGGATCTTTCCACGTCGTTTGAATCGATCCCTGCCAGGTTCCGTTCAGATCCGGAAACGGAACAAGCCATCGCCGAAAGATTGGAAGTCGCCATCCGTAGGCGACAAAAAGGGAACCAATCAACAACAAGATCGGAATTGTTTTGTAAGCCAACCGAAGCGCAGACCACACATCGGTAACACTCGCGCCGGATTTCAGAGACATAACGACAAAACAGATCGCAAACAACGCAAACAAGAGCAGCGCGAACGGCTTTGCCTTTAAGTTTTTCATTTAAATCCCATGTAATTCCAAGCCGCGTGCATAAAGGCGTGTACCTGCTGCCGAGTCCAAGCCTGGGTGGGACGGAATAGCCATTTTAATTGGTTGACCTCGACCCAATTCTTGCAACTCTCGTCATCCTTTGTCGCATTCCAGACGTCGATTATTATTTGCCTAACGTCTTCTGTATAGGTCGCGTGCTGGTATGCGCTCGGCTGAATGTTCCAAATTAGGCACTCCATAAGAAACGATGCGATGCCGGAGGCTGCTGAGACTCCTTCGGACTGCATCTTGTTTTGAAGACGCTTCATAATACGGATTAATCTCTTATAAGCCCGCCCCGTATCGCTGTTTCGTGAGACGCCATTCAGATAGTTTTGCTCGGGCCAATTTTTAATTAAACCACCGGTATCAGGAATGAAGGCAATACCAGCGTAGTATATCCAGCTACCGTCCGGCTGTTTGTTCCCGGTGTACCTGCGGTGTTCGAATGTGGGAACCACGTCGGCGTCGATCCGGTACGTATTAGCATGGACATCGAAGGCCTTGTTTCCTCGTGTAACGCCTGAGTTACCAAAGCGAGCTTTGAGTGCTCTTTCGACCATATTCTTAAAATCAGCGTAGGGCAGCTTGCCGTCGACATTACCGAATGTTTGCTGAGTGGTACCTTCCGGATATTCGGGAAAGAAGCTTGTGTTATAGCGAACGCAGATATCAACATCGCTCTCTTGTCGAATATTTGTTCGCGCTTTGTAAGAACCCTGAGCGAAAACAGAGATGTCGAGAGCACACAGCGTCTCGTCGGCGTCGATGGCCTTCTTTATGACCGTTTCTGCGTTGGAGCATTTGTCGGCTTCCGTCGTTGCAGGTCCTTGCGACCAGAAGGCGAGAGTCTCTTCGGAGACATTCATAGTACCTGACCGAAGGCCGTTTGAAGAATTGACTGCCGAAGGCGGGCGGCGCGTTGGAGGTTAGCGGACACCACCGCTTCCGACTCCTCCGCCAGGCTCAACCGCCGTTCTACCTCTGCCACGATCCGCGTCTGTTCGGCGAGGGGTGGAAGCGGGATGGCCATCCTCTTCAATTCCTTTACTCCTTTGACATTCGGAATTGCAGAGCCGGTTGAGTTATCAAATATCGCTTTCTGAAAGAGCGCTGACCGGAATAGATGAAGGAAATATCGATGATTGATAGCGCGCTCGTTAATCCTAACTCGCAGCAAGGCCTGGTTGATGATGCCGCGCTCAAATTGTTCGGGCACTCTCGTGATGCGGCCAAGGGTGACACCGGAGCAACTAATATCAAGCGGTTGACGAACTTCGATTGCGATTATCGACTGCGGTGCGGCGACTACCGAGTCCTCTTCGATCTTGAGGAAACCACCGTGATAGTGCATCGTATCCGGCATCGCCGGGAGGCTTATGACTAAGGCAGCACTGAAGAATTTCGCTACGGAGATCAAGCGCAAGCGGCGCGAAGTCTCGCGGCTGCAGGAAGACTTGAGCGACATGCTGGACCATCTCGCCGTCCTTGAAGCGCGCGCCAAATCGGTGGGCGGGAGACGTTATTCTACCGTCGAGGTGAAGAAGGTGCTCGGTATCTAACTCAGCGGGGAATTTTGGATCGCTTGTTTCCGACCTGTTGCTGCACGTGATGCACCATGGCCACGGCGGCAATCAAGATGATGGCCGCAATGACCTGGTGCGGGTGAAGGCTGGTGGATCAACCGCGGTCAGCATCGCGGGTTCGTTTCAGGTAGCGATCGACAGATAGACCTTTGGGGAGATTGCCTTTCCCGCGCCACTTCGTGAAAACATCGTGAGCGACTTTTTTGCTGGCAACGAGTTTTCCGTTTAGCACTTGAAATTCCAGCACATCGCCCGGACGCAAGCCGAGCTCTTCTTGTAGCGCGTTGGGGATCGTAATCTGGCCTCTTTCGGAGAGAACCGCAGTCATACCCGTAAAGTAGGAATTCTTACCATTCTATCAATCACGCGTACAACAATCGAGGTAAGATTCGGACATAATCGATGTCACGATTGCATCGGTCTAAGACTTTTTGAGCAGGCGCGGTTAATAGTTGATCGGCCTTTGCTAAGTTACGGCGTGACAGGTGCTTGACTCGCGGCACGCGAACCGGCTCCCTTGTGGCCGAAGGCCAACAAATCCATGACCACCTTGCTCTTGTCATGGCCGGTATGCGCCGTCATCGGCCAGGCAAAGACCCCAAGAATCGCTGAGCGTTCCACGCTCACGATAACGTTGCTGTACTCGATAGTGCTGCCTGAAATAGAGCTGTGATCGAGTGGGTAACTAAGGAGATCGTTCGGATCGCTGAAGGCAACGAGGTGCAAAGCGGGGGGAACTGGCGGCTGCTGCGGTCGAATTTTTGGCTTGTTTTGACGCCGGATTTCGGCCAGAGCCTTGACGGCTGTGTCAGAGGCGTGCCGAAGCGGGAGGGGGTTGCTGACTTCGCTCAATTCCAGTAGCGGCAATTGGTTCGCGAGCATGAAAACGTAATTGGTATGACCGATCAAATCTCGCACTACATCGGCGGAATATTCCTTTTCACCCATGATCCGTTCGCCTCGGCTCATTTTTAGGAGAGTGTCGTAGCTCATGTAACTGCCAAGACTCTGGGTGATGATCGCCAGCTCATCCTGCGGTTCGTAATCGTGCAAGATCGCTTCGACCGCGCGCATGATCGGGAATTGCATGTGGTTACGATAGCGGCCGATGTAGAGAACCGGATCAGCCAAGGCATCGTCGATCAATTGCGCTTTCAATTGCCGGTTCACCAAAACACGGTCGGACGCGTATGTGGCGTCGGAGGCAAATTGCCTCGTCTTGAGAGCGTCTGTAGTAGCTGACCAGGTCAGCTCGTAGGCCCGCACCTTCTTGCCCTCGGAACTGGAATAGTTGGCAATATTTATCTCGCCGTAGTCATGACTCTCTTTGCGAATGGTTATCCTGCGCGAAGGTCCGGTAGTGCTCAGGTTCAAGCGGGCGGCGATTCCCTGCATCACTGGCTGGGAATAACCGGGTGCGTGATGACCCATTCCGTGGACGAAAAGAATGCGCAGCGTGCCGCCTGCGGAATTTGAGCGCGAGGCGGCAGCATTAAGCCCATCAAAATCGTTCTCGAATCTTCGGACAGAAAGAATAGTGCAGCCAGTGAGCAGGCAAATCGCAGTAAGAGGCACAAGGAACCGACTGATTCTCCCTGCACCAAGGGTCTTGGCCGTTGCCATGAGGTTAAGTTCTCCTCACCGATTCGATCTCCCGCAGATACCCGAATGTTGCACCACCGGCTTCGTTTCCAGCAAGGGTTTTCTTTTCGCGCGGCGCTTCCAGCTCCTCCTCTACCTGCGGCAGGAGGAACGATTGTCGATCCTACCTTTGAGACCACAACTCCGGACGATCAGGGCGGACCGCTTTCGGAGCTGTGTGGTTCGATCTGTTGTTGGACGTGGTGCACCATCGCCACGGCACCGATTAAGATGATGGCGGCAACGACCTGGTGCGGGTGAAGACTGGCATGGAAGAATCCCCAGGTGATGCATACCGCAGCCAGCGTTTGCATCATTTCAAAGTAGCCCGCCGTGGATGCGCGCGTGAGATGTAGCCCTTGAAAATAAATCAGAAGCGGAATCCCGCCTGAGATTGAGGCGAGGAAAAACAGCAACAGAATCGCCTTTCCCGGGTGCGCCTGGGCAGGCGTCGGCCAGAGCGCTGCGCCGTTCAATTTGCCGTACACCAAAAGAATCAAGGTCATGCACGCGAGCCCGACGACGATGCGCAGGCTGGAGGCGAGTCGAAGCGACATGCCAACCATGACGCCGCGCCCGGCAACGGTTGAAAGTCCCCAGAACAAGGCACAAATCAGCGCGTAGCCAGTGCCCAGATTTAAGCCTGCGCGCTCGAAAGAAATTCCGATCTGAGTCGGATACGCAACAGAGACAAAGATGCCCGCAACGATTGCAATTCCGGCGTACAGGAAAAAACGCCGTGCAAGCCGATCACCGAAAAGCAGAAATGCGCCGATTGTTGAGATAACAGGCTGAATATTCAGGATCACGTTTACCACCGTCGGGTTACCGTGTTTCAATGCCAGCGTGAAAAAGATCGTGCCCACAGCAGAACCGGCGAACCCGGAGAAAATCAGAAATCCCCACGTGCGCGGGCGGACTTTCGGGATCTCACGCAGATGCGGGATCAAGATCGGCAGGAACATGATGAGGATGAAAACGTGCTCCCAGAAAACAATGATTTTGGCGTCGAACAATTCGTTTAGCGGGATTCGCCACGCGCTTTCTGTTCCCCAAAGCGCTGCGCCGAGACCAACCAGCCACGGTCCGTAGCGTGCGGTGCGCGTTGACCTGTGCTGTTCCATTCGGGAGCGTGTAGCGTCGAGGACGCAGCGCGTCAATGCAGACGGTTTGCGGCGAAATCAGAAGACTCCGACTAATGGCGCTCCCGCTACAGCTACGGCACCAACTATAAGCTGGAGTTTTACCACGAAGCACACGAAGGACTGAAAAGTTGACGGCGTTTTTGGAACTCGAATCGGCGATGCGGCCCGTTGCTTATCTATCAGCCGATTTAGTTCGGGTCACTCGCTCGACCGTTTTCTGAACGTTTATTAAAAGTTCCGAAAACTTCGCTCCTCCTATTCCGTAGAACATCTGGGAGTACTGGGATTGAGACCGGCACTCTTTCGGCTTTGAGAAAGACAATTAAAAACACACTCACGGAAACCACCGATTTGGTCCATCGCCACTCGGTCGTTTCTGAAAAATTCTCAAACTTTTTGAGAACTTCGGCCGGAAATTCCGCCCGCTACGAGGCTGTGAACGCGATGTTGCTCAACGAATTCCTCAAAGCACATCGACGAATCGACGAACAAGAAGCGACCATCGCGCGTTTTCAAAAACAAATTGACGCGGTTACGGCGGGCCTACAGAAGGTGAGCGCACAGCTTGAGGTGAGCAAATCCGCACCGCAAACGCTTCTGAACCATGAGTAAAGCCGTCGAGTTACTCTTTGAAATCGCCCTTCTGTTCATGCGTTTCGATCACCTTGCCTGATGAGTTCGTAAACGGCGACGCTCATGAACCGCTTCGATATCCCCTTAAAGGCATAGGACTAAGGTCCGACATGGGAAACTGTCTGCAACAATGTCAAACATCAAAAGGAAAGCCGCTTATGAAAACGAGAAAAAGCCACATTCTGGCAAAATCAACCCCGACGCTTACCCAAAGCGGACTGCTGGCCGTGTTGCTGCAACGCCAGCGCGACAAAGTGATCGAGTTGGCCGAGCGTCACGCACACCGCAGCCAGATGCGATCCGCCTTTTCTATGGCGCTCACTTGGCTATCGGCGCGTGTCCGCAGGGCTATCGCTGGTCGACCATTCTACCGAGGCGTTGGCGCAACACTCCCGCGGCATCCTTAAATCCTTTACATAGCATGTCTTACCAAATCCACACCTATAGCGAGCTTCGGCAAAAGATTCACGACGACCTGCGGCTCCAACATCCCGAATGGGTGCAGCCAAATGGCGAGTCCCCCATTTGTGATTCTTACGACGCCCGCCTGATGGAACTGATCGATGCTGTTACGCGAACCGACGTACAACGTGTGCAGGAATCGCAGACGATATAGTGACCGCATCATTTTGCCATCCGGTAATCAAAGCCGGTTGGAGTCTAGGCTGGGTCTCAGCCTTGGATTCCGGAGGGAGAACAATCCGGATTGCAGACGCGCACCGCGACGGAAAGCGTTTCGGTGTGGGCGCTGATGAAATACTGACTGTGTTTGGGGACTGGGAGTCACTGCTAATCCGGACGTAGGGCAATGTAGGAGGAGGTCCTACATTATCTCTGTTGACAGTGTCCTGGGAATTTTTGCAATATCGCACGGGCGCTAAGTCCGTTAGGCGTCTCCTCAACGAGTTCCACTTGACCCTCTTCCCGCAGGTTAACCGTGAGCGAAAGGCTCGCTCACACAACCAACCAGTTAATCAAATTGCTCAGAAAAATTCCTGTTCTGGAACATTTCTGGAAACTTCCGCTAAGAAAATCTGGAGACGAAAAACGAAACGAAAACTGAGTCAACAAGACGGAAAGAAAGAAACCTCTATGAAAACAAAATCCGCTGCGAATCGCTTGACGTCGCAGTGCATTGCGGCGCGATTTAATGAATTTCCCGCCGTTCTGTCAAAAATGCTTTCGTAGGCTGGAGTTTTACCACAAAGCACACGAAGGACACGGGCTTTTTCGCCAGCGACGGCTTCGACACGACTTGGTGGACGCAACCGGAGGCGCGCCAAACGCCGGATCCACAATACAGCTCAAAGAAAGATCAAAGAAGTATTGACGCCACAACGAATGGTATGGTAATTGGAATTTCCATACTATGCGTTGCCCCAAGTGCGGGTCGCGTGACGATAAAGTCATTGATTCCCGTCAATCGCGCGACGGTTCGAGTATCCGTCGTCGCCGGCAGTGTCTGAAGTGCAAATACCGCTACACGACTTACGAGGAGGTCGAGCGCTCCGACCTGCGCGTGATTAAACGCAACAGAGAGCATGAGCCCTTCGATCGGCGTAAACTCGCTGGCAGCATCGCCAAAGCCTTTGAAAAGCGTTCCGCCAGTCTGCTTACCCTGGAGGATATGGTGGACCAAATTGTGCACGAACTCGAGACCGGCGGACGTGAAGTTCTTTCCTCGGCAATCGGCACGAAAGTGCTCGAGAAACTGCGCGAGATCGATGAGGTAGCCTATTTGCGTTACGCCTCGGTTTATCAACGTTTTGAGGATGTCGATCAATTTGTGGATGCCATCCACACGCTGGGACGCCGCATAAAACCGAATACGCTTCAGCGGGAATTGTTTCCTCCTGAGACAATGCCGAAAAGCTCGAACGCCGGCGTTCGATCACGCGAAACCGCAGGTAAGAGTCATGGTCGCGTTTAAGGAAGAATTCCCCTATCTACGGACGAGCTCGGGTCAACTTTTCGAGTTCAACCGGGACTGGCTGCACACGGCCCTAACGCGTGCGGCTGACGAAGCTGGTTACCCAGGTTGGTGGCTCACCGAACACGTGACCGAAAGCATTGCTTTTTATCTGCACCTGCGGAACGACGAAAACGTAATCGCCTTCAGCCAGCTGTCGCAAACGGTGCGTGATGTCCTGGCGGCGATCGGTTATAAAGAGATTTGCCGGCATTTTACACCGGCGCCGCCGCCCATTTCCATTTCGCTGGTGGACATCGCTCATTGTGCCGGCACGGGCTACGAGCTGGCGTTCTTTGTCCTGTTGGAAAAGCGAATCAATGCATTGATCGAAGCGGGCGCAGACAACCTTCGGCTTTCTTCGTTACAACTTTGTGTAAAGCATCTCCGCGGCACCAGAACATGGACGCGCGGCTGCGACGCATTGCGCGAGGAAATTGTCTGCTTCGTCCGCGAAAAATTGGCCTGCGCCTCTGTTCGCGCGCGGCTTGATTGTTCGCTACGGTAGTGAAACGCTACGTAACATGACGATTTTTGAGAAAATCATTGCGCGGGAAATTCCGGCAAAAATCATCTGGGAAGATGACGACGCGATTGCGTTTCACGACGTGAACCCGCAAGCGCCAGTGCATGTGCTGATCGTTCCGAAGAAATCCGTTCCGCGGCTCACCGACGCGACGGATGATGATCGCGCGCTGTTGGGTAAACTGCTTCTCGTCGCGCGCGACGTGGCGAAGGAGCTGAACCTCTCCAGCGGGTATCGAGTTGTAATCAACTGCGGACCGGATGCGGGCGAAAGCGTCCCCCATCTGCATGTACATTTGCTGGGGAAACGCGCACTGGCATGGCCACCGGGATAGTGGCTTCGCCACGTAAACCGTTGAAACGTTAAAGCGTTAAAGCGGCAATCGGGTTCCAAACTCTCGCGCTCCTCTCATTCGCCCACGAGCGTCCAGTCAATTCCAATGATGCGGTTCTCGGCAAAAGGTTTCAGCGATTTTGGAAAAATCAGGTATCGCGCTTCCTTACTTTCCTTCAAACGGACGATGCCGAAATCGGTTCCGGATTCGCTCTTCAGGATTGTCATGACGTGGTTTTTCTTCAGTTGCGCTTGGAAGTGGCGATCAGCGGAGGGCTTCTGCCAAAGCGTGTAGACCTGCGGTTTCCCACACTTTTCAACCACGTTCGAGAACCGGGCTGTTTTGGTTTTGAGAAGCTTCATGGATCGTTCGGATCGGCGCGCACTCGCCACGGCAAGCAGGCTGCGTGACGCGCTCTACCACGAAGAAAAAGCCCGCCAGAGAACTACGGCAAGAAGGATCATACTACCGTTGCTGCATTCCTGCCCTGGCGGGGTTTGTAAGTCCTCAATCCATAGTCCCTGACGGAGGTGAAATGTCCCCGCATGAACCACAGCGTGCAAGTCCAAAGCGACCAGAGTCCAGGGCGACAGCGCAATTCATGAGGACACGAGTCAGCGTATTGACAGCTCGTTTCGCTTCTGTTTGCATCGAGGGCGTGAAATGGCCGGCGTTGTTCTTGCTCGTTTGTGTTTTTGCCGCAGGGAACTCCTGCACAACACTTGTTAACCGGCGCGATCTTTACAGCCCCGAACCCGGCCCTGATTCGTTAGAGGCGGCCCGGCAATGGTACGGAGTCACTACGACAAGTACGACGACAACTCGAACAAGTCGGTCAGATGTGGAAGCATTAGCGCCTCCAGAATTTCGCTATTAGTCGTGGGACGCCACACTGTCCAGAACGCTTTCGGGAAACGGGTCAGCGCGCCGTCCCTACCTTTCAACCGAAAGGCAGATTTGCCTTTACTCGCGCCACATCCGTCTCGTCCACGCGCGCGGCTTTGGCGAGCCGGCGTTTGCGCTTTGCGCTTTTCGTCGACAACAGATGGCGTCGCGAAGAACGCGACCTCAAAACCTTGCCACGTGCGGTGATCTTGAAGCGCTTCGCCACCGATTTGCGCGTTTTGCTGCGTGCAATGGCCTTCGGCATAGGCGAGCAAAACTAATTCGCCTGCGCGCAATGACAAACGTTTCTTGTAGGAGTTTGTGTCAGCCCCGAATGCTTTCGGGGTTCACAGAACGGAGCCGGCGGGCGCCGAGCGACATCGACGGGAAGCCCCAATGGTGAGCGAACTGGCGTGAGCGAATCAAACGCCCTACAATTTCGCAATGGCGAAGGCCCTCACAAACAAGCCGCGGGTCATCATTGTCGGAGCAGGGTTTGGCGGGCTCGAGGCGGCAAAGAAGCTCGCCTGTAAAGATGTGAGCCTCACGGTGATCGACCGCACCAATTACCACCTGTTTCAGCCTCTACTTTATCAGGTGGCAACAGCCGCACTCTCACCGGCCGACATTGCTGCCCCGGTGCGCGCAATCTTGAGCAAATGCAGGAACGTAGAAGTCATCCTCGCCGAGGTGGAATCGGTGGACGTCGAAAGCAGAGAAGTAAAAACGAACGACATGGTATTTGATTACGACTTTCTCATCCTCGCCACCGGGGCACGGCATTCTTATTTTGGGCATGACGAGTGGGAAAAACTCGCACCGGGACTGAAGAGCCTTGAGGACGCGGTTGAGCTTCGGCGGCGGATTCTTTTGGCGTTCGAATTCGCCGAGAAAACAACGGACGAAGCAGCGCGCAAGGCGGCGATGACCTTCGTCATCATCGGCGGCGGGCCAACCGGTGTTGAAATGGCTGGCGCGATCGCAGAAATCTCTCGCCACACACTGGCCAAAGATTTTCGCCATATCGATCCGTCGCAGGCACAGGTGATCCTAATTGAAGGCGCGCCCCGACTGCTCGCCGCGTACCCCGAGGATTTGTCCGAGAGCGCGCGAAAGCAACTGGTCCAGCTAGGGGTGCAAGTGCGCACGAACGCACGAGTAACGAATATCACGGAAGCGGGCGTGCAAATGGACGGCGAATTCATCCCCTGCCGGGTGAAGATTTGGGCGGCCGGCAACAACGCATCCTTCGTCGGGAAAACGCTAGATGCACCCGCTGACCGCGTTGGCCGGGTGATTGTGAACGACGACCTCACCGTCCCCGGCCATCCGGAAGTGCAGGTGATTGGCGATCTGGCAAATTTTTCCCATCAAAATGGAGAGCCGTTGCCGGGAATCTCGCCAGTGGCGATGCAACAGGGCCGTCACGCGGCTCGCAACATTCTACGAATGATTCGAGGTCAACAGCCGCAGCGATTTCGGTATTTCGATAAGGGAACCATGGCCACAATCGGGCGCAACAAAGCGGTTGCGGATTTAAAGTTCTTTCATCTCAGCGGCCTTCCGGCGTGGCTGGCGTGGCTGTTTGTGCACATCATTTTCCTCGTCGGCTTCCGCAATCGTTTGCTCGTGCTTTTTCAATGGGCGTGGGCGTATCTGACTTTTGACAAGGGCGCACGCTTGATCACGCGTAATTTCCAATCCGAACACAGGCCGCCGGCATAGGGAACCAGACAGAATTCTCAACGACCAGTCGCCGCGACTACTCCAGACCTAATGCTCTGAATGTCGCATCAACGTATTTGAAATGAGTGTCGAGCGAGCAGAGGCGATCGATTTCCTCTGCTGAAACGCGCGCGGCTATTTCAGGCTCGCGTTTTGCATTCTCGGCAAACGTCCCCTCGCCTTTCCACGTTTTCATCGCGGCACGCTGCACCGCTTCATACGCGGTTTTGCGTTCGGCACCGGCGCGCGTCAGGGCGAGCAAGATCGACTGGCTGAAATACAAACCTTTTGTCAGCGCGAGGTTTTCCGCCATGCGATTCGGATAGACCTGCAACTTTTCGACGATATCCCGTAATTTCGCGAGCATGTAATCGAGCAGGATACATGAATCGGGCAGAATAATTCGCTCGGCGCTCGAGTGACTGATGTCGCGCTCGTGCCACAGCGCCACGTTTTCCAGCGCGACGACTGCATTACCGCGAATGACTCGCGCTAAACCGCTCAGGCGCTCGTTCGTGATCGGGTTGCGTTTGTGTGGCATGGCCGAGCTGCCTTTCTGGCCTTCGCCGAAAAATTCCTCTACTTCGAGCACCTCAGTCCGCTGAAGATGCCGAAATTCCGTTGCCCAACGATCGATGCTTGACGCGATGACCGCGAGCGTAGTCATAAACTCCGCGTGACGGTCGCGTTGGACGATCTGCGTGGAGAGCGTCGCCGGTTTCAATTCAAGCTTCTCGCATACAGCGCGCTCGATCTCCGGATCGATGTGCGCGTGCGTGCCGACTGCTCCACTGATTTTACCGACCCGGATTCGCTCACGTGTTTGGGTGAGCCGCTCGATGGCGCGCCCAAACTCGTCATACATCAGCGCAAGCTTTAGCCCGAACGTAATCGGTTCGGCGTGGACGCCGTGACTGCGCCCGATCATCGGCGTCATTTTGTACCTGCGCGCCTGGTCGGCGATCACGGTTCGCAATGCCTTGAGGTCGTCGAGCAGTATCTTGCACGACTCGTTGAGCTGCACCGCAAGCGTCGTGTCCAGAATGTCCGATGAAGTCAGTCCCTGGTGAATCCAACGCGATGCAGGTCCGACGGATTCGGCCACATTTTCCAGAAAAGCGATAACGTCGTGATTGGTTCGCTGTTCGATCTCGAGAATTCTCGGAATCGAAAAGCGTGCCCGTTTCCGAATCTCCGCAGCATCCTCTTTGGGGATCTGGCAAAGCTCAGCCATCGCCTCGCAGGCGAGCACTTCGATTTCCAGCCAAACCTCAAACTTGCGTTGATCCGACCAGATTCTGGTCATCTCCGGCCGGGAATAGCGGTCAATCACGCCGGCAACATAAAAGGGAGCCGGGCTAGCGAAAAGCGTTTTTCCTTCTCATCAAGCGCTCGCTCTGGCCCAGTGTTCATCCCGCTTTGCTTTTTTATTAGCACCGTGCTTAAGCCCGCTGTTTATGCTGCGGCGCTAAATTGCCAACCATGCTGGAGGCAGCAGCTTGAAGTGCCTCACTGGAGAGAGATTTAATGAAAGCGAATGCGCACGCTTCAGAATCAGAAGCAGCAGTCGCTCCCCTAGCAAACGCGGGCACGCAGGAAGCGCCCTTTGTCTTGCACACGCACCTGACCGCTGGCCAGAAGATCCGCCACGGCTGCCACCATTTCTCTGCTGCTATGCGTGCATGAACCTACTGCCAGGATCAAATCACCCAGCGAAAGCCGAGTGCGCGGTTTTAAGATTTGTCGAAATTTGCGATTCTCTTTCATATGTTGGCGTTGACCATTTCTGCTGTGAGCAGCTGCAATGCCACCCGTGGTTGTGAATATCTTTTCCATCGTCGCAGGTGTGGTTATTCAGTGCTTATCAACATTAGAACTGACCGTTCAGCGACACTTTTGTTCAATTTTAAAACACCCGCCTTCGCCAGCGCTATGGCGTGGCCAGGCAGCGCCGAGTCGAGTCGACCGCGAGAAGTGCGCCCCGTTACGTGCGTGAGCGGGGCTTCATCAATCGCAGAGTAAAAATGTACAAAGCGGCGAATATCGCGATTACCACGAGAATGCCTTCCGACTGCGGACGGATGAAATATTCCAGTGCTTCAGGCTGGTCAAACGCTTCGGCTCGATGCGCTACGCCTTGTGTTGGTAAGGCGCAGAACGATGAAATACAAGACCGCCAATACCGCCACAAAGAGAACGATCCAGTGCGAATTGGTCTTCACAAACGTTACCCAGCCATCAACGTTGGAGATCAAGTCCGGCTGCACTTGGTAAGCTTTCGCGCCCAGCCAGGCCAGGACGCTGCACCAAAGCGCCGAGCCAACAATCGTCGCAAGGCTGAACCTCCAAAAATTCATCCGCACGAGTCCCGCCGGGTAAGAAATCAGATGGCGAATAACCGGCAACATTCTGGCAAAGAAAACGCCGCCCGTTTCGTAACGCTCCAACCAGACTTCAGCGCGCTCCAGCTTGTCGTGCGTGATGAGGAAATACACGCCGAAGCGATAAAGCAGAGGGCGACCGATAAGGAGACAGATCCAGTAACCTATCGCCGCGCCCAAATACGATCCGATGGTCCCCGCAAGGATGACGCCGGGCATGCTGAGATTGCCGCCAGCCGCGAGAAAGGCCGCCGGCGGAATGACGATCTCGCTCGGAATCGGGATGATGGAACTTTCCATCGCCATGAGGGCGATGATGCCCCAATAACCACCGTGCAGAACCCAACCAAACCAGATTTCAAGTAAATGATGCATATTGTTATTCCGAACGAAGTCGAGGAGTCTCTCGATTTAGGTCGAATGAATTCGCCCTAATTCAGTCCAAAAACCAAAATCCGCAATCTAAAATTCAGATGTCCATTTATCGCCGCGTCCTTCGGTATTATCAGCCCTTTTGGGGACAAACAATTCTCGGGCTGTTTCTGTCGTTCGTCGGAATTGGCCTTAACCTGCTCAAGCCGTGGCCGTTCAAAATCATTGTGGACGATTTCCTGCGACCGACGCCCTCCGCGCGCGGCGATTGGCGGACCTGGGTTCCCCTGCTCTGTCTGGCGTTGGTCGTAATCCAGATCTTGTGGGGAATCATTAACTGGATCACGAATTATTTGTTCGTAAAGATCGGTCTCCAAGCGCTACTGAAACTGCGCACTGATCTTTACGCATACCTGCAGTCGCTTTCACTGAAGTATCACGACGCCCGGCGCTCGGCTGACTCCAGCTTTCGTGTCGCCTACGATTCGCAGTCGATCCAAACGATCTACAACAAGGGGTTCACAAACATCTTCGCCTCGGTGATCGCGCTGATCGGCACATTCGTCGTGATGATGAGACTCGACTGGGTGTTGACGCTGCTTTCCCTGGCGATTGTACCGTTGATCGTTGGGGCGATCTATTTCTTCGCGCGGCGTATCCGCCGCGAATCAACTTCTATTCAGGAACACGAAAGCGCCGTGCTGGCGCAAGCGCAGGAGGGACTAAGCTCGATCCGAATGGTGCACGCATTCGGACGCGAAGACTTCGAGGTGCGGCAATTTCACCAACAAGCGAGCCAGAGTTTGCAGGCAAATCTCCGGCTGACACTGACGAACGTGAACAGCGCGCTGGTGATCAGCACGCTCATGGTCATCGGGACGGCGGCAATGTATTACGTGGGAACTTTGCATGTGCTTGCCGGCATTCTCAGCCTCGGCTCGCTGCTTGTTTTCAGCGCTTACCTGCTGATGCTGTATCAACCACTCGAATCGCTCACCTACACGGCCTGGGCGATGGAGGGCGCCACTGCAGGCGCGAAGCGCTGCTTCGAGGTCCTTGATCGACAGGACGACGTGCGGGACTCGCCAAATGCCGTGGTCATTTCATCGGCCAATGGCGCCATCGAATTTCGCTCAGTCAATTTCGGCTATGCTGAAGAGCGATACGTTTTGCGCGACATCAATCTGCAGATCGAGCCGAATCAAATCGTCGGACTGGCAGGCGGCACCGGCGCCGGCAAAAGCACATTGCTCAGTCTGGTGCCGCGCTTTTACGATCCAACAACCGGCTCCGTCATGCTCGACGGTCGCGACGTCCGCGAGATCACGAAGAAATCCTTGCGCGCGCAGATCGCGATCGTCTTACAGGACACGCTACTTTTCTCCACGACGGTGCGCGAAAACATCGCTTACGGCCGTCCGGATGCGACGGAGGAGGAAATTGTTGAGGCGGCGCGTCGCGCACAAGCCGACGAATTTATTCGCCAAATGCCGCAGGGATACGACAACCTCGTCGGCGAACGCGGCGGACATTTGAGCGTCGGCCAACGGCAGCGCATAGGGATCGCACGCGCATTTCTGAAAAATGCGCCGATCCTGTTGCTGGACGAGCCGACGTCCGCGCTCGATCCAGCGACCGAAGCTGCCATCATGGAAACGATCAAGGAATTAATGCGCGGCCGCACGACGTTGATCGCCACACATCGTCTGGCGACCATTCACAATCTTGATCAGATCATCGTGCTCGATCATGGACGTATGGTCGAACAAGGTCGCGGGCCCGACCTCCTGACCCGCAGCGGCATTTACGCGAAACTTTATGCATCGGGAAAATTCCCGACATGATATTGATGTCATGTTGAGCGAAGCGAAACATCTCTTGGCTGTTCTCTATGCTATCAAAGCAGATGATCAGAGATGGAAAGCCTGGCCTCGCGGACTTCGTCCGCTGCGTTGCCGCTTCGCTTCGCTGAGAATGACAGAAATGCCACAGTGATGAGTAACGTTAGAGAAGATCGACACGTAGAACACGACTGGTGGCAGGAGCCGATCCCGCCGAACGTAGAGTTCGGCGAAGGTTTTTATTGCGAGAGCGCGCAAATTTTCCGATTTCTCCGAAGCAAGAAACCGCGCGCAGTCGTCATCGGCAAACATGTTTCTTGTTATGCAGGCTGCTCGTTTGCGATCGGCGAGAACGGCCGGTGCACAATCGGGGATTTCACACTGCTCAACGGCGCGCTAATCATGGCCGAGGAAAGAATTGAGATCGGATCGTATTGCCTTGTTTCATGGAACGTCGGCATTGCCGATTCCGATTTTCATCCGCTCGAGCCAGCGCAGCGGTTAATCGACGCGCAAGCGCTGGCGCCCTATTTCAAAGACCGCCCTCCCCGTCCCAAGCTGAAAACCGCTCCAGTCAAAATCCGCGACAATGTCTGGATTGGAATGAACGCTGTGATTTTGAAAGGCGTCACCATCGGCGAAAACTCAGTTGTCGCCGCCGGATCAGTCGTGACCAAGAGCGTTGAACCAAATACAGTCGTCGCTGGAAATCCAGCCGTTGTGGTTCGGCAATTTCAGTCGTGACTCGATTTAACGTCCAACGTCCAACGTCCAACGCCGAACGTCGAAGTCCCTGCATTGGACGTTGGGCGTTCGGTGTTGGGCGTTCGGCGTTTTCTCTCTAATGAAACGCAAGCGCATCGTCGTGATGGGCTTTATGGGCTCGATGCCGATCGCGGGCGTCGTCTGGCAACACATTCATTACGTCGTCGGTTTGCAACGGCTCGGGCACGACGTTTTCTTCATCGAAGATTCAGCGCGCCTGCCCTATAATCCCGAAACGTTTGAAGTCACTGACGAGTTCGATTACGCATCGAAAGTGCTGAGCCGATTGGCGCGCGAATTCGACTTCAAACACCGCTGGGCATATTGCGCGCGGTATTTGCCCGGAAATCCCACTGCCGGTCTGCCGTTAAAGAAAATTCGGCAACTTTATCGCGAGGCTGACGCGATCTTGAACGTTTGCGGCACGCAGGAATTCAATGACGACCTGCTCGTTTCCGATCGGATTCTTTATATCGAGAGCGACCCCGGCGTTGAGCAAATCAAGATCGACAAGGGCGTGAAATCCACGGTCGAATATCTGCGGCGGCATCACGCGCTTTTTACATTCGGAGAAAACATCGGGACGAGAGATTTTCCAGTGCCACTGCATGGCTTCAAATGGCTGCCTACGCGACAGCCAGTTGTGACAGATCTTTGGAAAACGGCGCGCTCCCCTTCTCGCGCCGCCATATTCACCACAATCGCCAACTGGTCCACAAGCGGTTTGAAAGACATTACCTGGCGCGGAAGAAAATATTTGTGGAGCAAGTCACGCGAATTTCTCCGGTTTATCGCTGCGCCTAAAAAAGCCGGTGAAACGTTCGAGATGGCAACAAACATCGAGGATTCAACAACGCGCAAAAAATTCGAGCAAAGCGGCTGGTGTCTGACTTCGCCGCTGCAAATGAGCGTCGATTACTGGCTCTATCGCGATTACATCCAGCGTTCGAAAGGTGAATTCACTGTTGCCAAGGATCAATACGTCCGGCTCAACACCGGCTGGTTCAGCGATCGCAGTGCATGCTACCTTGCCGCAGGCCGCCCGGTCATCACTCAGGAAACCGGTTTCACTAAAGATTACGGCGGCAAACAAGGACTGCTGTCTTTTCGATCGCTGGACGAAATCGCCGATGCCGTAAAAGCAATAAATGCCGATTACGCAAAACATGCCCGCGTCGCTCGCGCCATCGCCCTCGAGGTCTTTGAAGCCGAAAACGTCCTCAAATCAATTCTCGATCGAGCTGGCATCTGACTATCGATAGTAAGCGCCGACCCCTTTTCTGCTTCCGATTGAAAACTTTCCAATCATCGCTTATTCAGTGATACGGCCTAATTAATTTGCTGCTTCCCACGGTAATTGATCGCGTAATCCGGAATGGGGCTCCAGCTTTCGGTTGTTCTGGGTTTTCGGGATGTTCTTCATAAAAATCGATTCGGACGGGAAGGATGTGATGCGTCTCGACAGCATGCCTTACTGCTTGCACAATCTTGTCTTGGTCACGCGCGTCGGTTACGTTGAAAATCTGCAGTTCGGTCGGCTGTATCAGCAAGCCCTTCTCGCCTGCAACGGCGTACACTGCTATATGCTCGCTCAGTGCGCGATCACTCAAGGGTGAAACGGGCAAAACTGACTCCGCTGCATCTTGGATCATATAGGCTTGTCTTTGAAATTTATCGCTTGGAAAACCGTAGAGAAGAAAATGTGGCGTGCTTCGAACCCACAACATCCACTCGTAATTCCTGTAACTAAGGCAAACAGCTCCCAGCAGAAGAATAGCCGCTGCAACGAAGAGCCATGAGCGTCTAAATCGACGAGTCCCAGTTATTATTGCGGCAGTCACAGTACCATCCGGGGTTGAGTCAGTTCACAAAAGGAAGGGTTCTCGGGTCAGAGCTTACTAGCGATACTGACGAGCAAGTTTGAAGCATAGCTGAAGCTCCGCATTTTGGCCCATCGCTCCGCAATGCTACGAATCTAAATCTGACTCGACAATTTCAACATTGGAAATTTCAATCAATCAACTCACCATGCCTGCATGAAAGTTGTCACCATTATCGCCCGTGTTCTTCTCGGGTTGATCTTCGTTGTCTTTGGTTCGAACTTCTTTTTAAATTTCATTCCCATGCCGCCGCCGCCACCAGGATTGGCTGGGGATTATTTCAAGGTCTTCGCCGGCAGTGGTTACATGTACGTCGTTGGCGCGATGCAACTACTGAGTGGACTACTGTTGTTGATGGGCCGTTTCGTGCCGCTGGCCCTGACGATTCTCGCCGCGATGATCTTCAATATTTGGACGTTTCACATCTTGATGGATCCCAAGGGTCTCGTTCCGATGGCGATCGTGGCCGCCGCGCTCGAACTTTTCCTGGTTTGGCGATATCGCGACGCGTTTGCCGGAATCCTGCGGCCTTGATCCAGTTTATGCCTACAAAAACGGACAACGAGACGCCTCACATCATAGTGCGCGGCGGCGCCAATGATTTTCAGCAGGAAATCACTGCTGGCAAACATCAGCTTGTGGCGGATGAGCCAATAAGTGTCGGCGGCGGCGATGCCGGGCCTGATCCCTACGATTATTTGCTCGCGGCGCTTGGCGTTTGTACCTCAATGACAGTCGGCTTTTACGCGCGTCGAAATCATTTGCCTCTGGAAAACATCACCGTTTCCCTCTGGCACTCGCGCGTTCATGTAAAGGATTGCGAGGAATGCGAAACGAAGGACGGCATGGTCGATCGAATCGATATCGAAGTGGAATTAACCGGGGCGTTATCCGCAGAGCAGCACGCGAAACTGATGGAAGTCGCGGCCAGATGTCCGGTTCATCGGACGCTCACGTCCGAAATCAACATCAGACTGCGAGCCGCTGAGAAGCCGCCCGCATAATAATGCGGTCGCGTTTGCGACGTTCGCGCAATCAAACCTTGGGCGACTTCGGATCTTGTAGCGACCGGTCTGTGGCCGGTCATCGTCACGACGTGTTTGCTAGAAACACGGCCCACACGGCCGTCGCTACAGCGGCGTTTCAGATCCGTTGTTCTTCCAGATCGTACACGTCGAACCAGTGATACACGACTCGGTTACGCGGAACGTATCGGTGGATGTAGTTTTCCATGAATTCCTGGGTCTCCGGAGGCAAATCGCTCAGGCGCAAGTCGCGTTCTTTGTTGTTCCAGGCAACGATTTCGACACGCGGACGTTTTTTGGCGTGCTCGCCGATCCACTCTGCAATCTCATCATCAGTGGCGCCCGTTGCGACAAATGATCGAAAATCGGCGTAATCGATTTCGGCAAAATTCAACCAGCGTTGATCGAGCGGGCAATTCGAATGGTATTCGCCTTGCCAGCCCACAAGCACTGCGCGGCATTTGTCCACGGCGCGCGCCGCCAATACGTACCCGGCCAGCGTAGCGCGCGGGCTGCGCGGGAACTCTTTTGCATCCCGCATGTCGCGCGCGAGTAACTTCACTTTCTCGAGGTCTTCGTGCATGTATTTCTTTCTTTTTACGGTTCTTTGTCTTACGCGGCTACGCGCCCGTGAATTCGACGCCGCAACCTTTCGGAGTTTCGCCGGCGAAGCGGCGATGCTGCACGGCTTTTTCTGATAGCCGGTTTTTCGATGGAGCGCGCCAATCTTTGCCAGTAGCTTGCTACGAGCTCCTCCACAGTCGGAAACCTTCTCATGCTCTGCCCTCCTCTCTTTCCACCAGCCGTTTGAAATTGCCCAGGTACTCTTCGATTCTGCGCGACAGATTGGGCGGGTCGAAGATCGAACGGATCTTCAGCATGACTTCGGTTTCCTGTTCAGAACGAGGCTCGAAGGAAACCACGCCCGACATGAACCCGCTTGAGATGGTGCGCCAGGCGATCCGGCGGCCGGGAATTTGAAGCACAATGTGAAAGATCCCTTTTTTGTCTTCGCCGTTTGGATGCCAGACATAAGAAAAATGCGTCTCATCAATCCTTCGCACCTCCCGAAGGGACGTAATAAATTTGGGCAGGTCCTCAATGCGCGACCACTGCTCATACACACGGACGATCGGCGCCTTTACAACAACGAACTGTTGAGCGGCGTTTGTCGCCAACTGTATGGCCGGCGCGTGAGTCATTCCCTCGATCGAATTTTCAGGCCGAGAACCGTGCATATTGATCCCTCGAAAAGGCCCGGTTCCATCCGTCCGTGAAATTGAAAAGAGCCATATTCAGCACGAGCATTCGGTCGTGACGCCGCAGGGAACGCCGAAAGATCTTCGCCAGAGGCCATTTGAAACTGGTTTTGAATTGTTTGGTTTTCATTTCTGATAATTTTATTTCCCTTGAATCTAGGCACCCACGGGCACGCGACCACGAAGCTCTTGGAGGATTTTTCGATGCTTCCCAAGGGAGAACCGCTAACACCTCTTTCGAGGGAGGAAACAAAAGTGGCGCGGCAGCGCTGCGTTGTTAGACTTCTGTCATGCGCACGCGCGCACCAGCCCAGCCGATCCACCCAGAGTCCATCCGCAATTTGCAACCTGCAATGCGAAATCAGCAGATGGCCCGTCGTGCACCCGTGGACGATGAAACCGCTGCAAAACATCTGTTCAAGTTATCGCGTGATGTGATCCTTTCTCTGGATCGGATCGGGAACATCCTTTGCATTAACCAGCGCGGTGTCGAACTGACCGGCTATTCAGAATCAGAATTGCGCGGCGCGAACGTCTTTGAACTTCTGCTCCCTCCCGAGGACCGGGAGCTTGCGCGTGGACTGCTCGCGGATCTGCTGGAAGGCAAAGCGCGGCAATATCAAGTCCGCTGGAGAACCAAAGCTAATGCCATTGTCCATTTCGATGGCGCATCGGTTCCCCTCCTCTCAGACAGCGGACAATTTCTGTCCACCCTTTGCACCCTGCGGGATGTGACCGAGCGCAAATCGGCAGAAGAAAAACTGCGGAAAAGCGAAGAGAAATATCGGGACCTGATTGAGATTTCACCGGACGCAATCTACGTCGTCGATGCCAACGGCATCTGTGTTCTAGGCAACCGGGCCGGCGCTGAGCTGGCTGGAATTCCGCAGGATGAGTTGATCGGCACGCCTATCACCGACACCTACCTGCCTGAAGAACGCCACCTTTTTGGGGAGCGACTAAACAAATTGAAGGGGGAAAACGCCTTGCGCTTCGAAAGGAAATTTGTGCGTAAGAATGGCGAGATCGTTCCCGTGGAAGTCTCCGTCTCTGCGATACGCGGCGGATATTTCCAGGCGATTCTGCGCGATATCAGTGAGCGCAAGCGAGCGGAAGACGAGTTGAGCCGCGAGCAGCAGCGGTTCATGGACATAGTCAACTCTGTGGAAGGGATCGTTTGGGAGGCCGATGCCGAGACGTTTGTGTTTTCATTCGTCGGTAAGCAGGCGGAACGCATCCTCGGCTATCCAGTGGAGGAATGGTTACAGCAACCCACATTCTGGAAGGATCACCTGCACCCGGAGGACCGGGACTGGGCGGTGCAGTTTTGCGCGAACGCGACAGCCGAAAAGCAGAACCACGATTTTGAATACCGTATGATTGCAGCCGATGGACGGGTCGTATGGTTCCGCGATTTAGTGACGGTGGTAGTCGAAGGCGGTCGCGCAAGGCGGCTGCGAGGAGTGATGGTGGACATGACCCAGCGCAAGAGGGCCGAATCTTTACTCGCAGCAGAAAAGCGACTCTTAGAGATGATCGCAACGGGAGTTGCGCTAAAAGAGATCCTCAATGCTCTGTGCTTAGCGATAGAGGATTACCAAGTCGGGACGCTGGCTTCCGTATTGTTACTTGATGTCGATGGTATTCATCTGAAGTCGGTAGCTGGGCCTAATCTTCCAAAAAGTTGGACCCAACAAATGGAGAAGTTGCCGATTGGACCATGCGCGGGTTCTTGTGGAACGGCGGCCTATCGCAAATCGCCCGTTATTGTCTCCGACATTGCGATTGATCCTCTTTGGGACGTTCCAGAGCATCGAGGCTCAGCATTGGAGCACGGGCTCCGGGCCTCCTGGTCGAATCCAGGTACTTTCTTCGGAAGGAAAAGTCTTGGGAACATTCTGCATGTATTATCGCGAGACACGAAATCCCAACACGCAAGACCTGGAGTTAATCGAATTAGCGACGCACCTCGTGCGCGTTGCGATTGAACGCGATCGCGCCCAGGAAGCGTTGCGCGCTTCGGAGCAAGTCGCCCGCGGCCAGGTCGAGGCATTGACCTATAGCCTTGATGTTCTCGCCACTGCGCCGGCGCCAGACAAGTTCCTCGGACAAATGCTCAGCACAATCGGCCGCCTGCTCGATGCACAAAGCGTGATCCTTTGGCTGCTGAACGAATCGAATGATTCACTCGTTTTGCGCGCATGGGCTGAGGGGACAAATTTTGACAAGCTCGATCCGGAACATCCATTCATAAAAAATCCTTCATCGTGGAAGAAGGACCCGGGACTTCGTGAAATGTTTTTTTCCGGTGCGCCGGTGGTTTGCGAAGATATCGATCGTGATTCTGACATCTCAAAGGAGCTTCGCGAATATTTGAAATCCGGAGGGACGAAAGAGGTTCCTGAGAATTCCGACGCTGGTCGGCGGCCAGGTAAAAGGCTTCATCGGGATTCGTCACGGCGATCGGCGGCCGTATCGGCCGGAAGAAATCGAATTGGCACAAGCGCTGGCACATCAGGCAATGCTGGCGATTCAGCTCAACGAGTTCGCCGAGCGAAGCCAGCAGGCGGCCGTTTTGGAAGAACGAAATCGGATGGCACGAGACATTCACGATACGCTGGCGCAAGGGTTCACCGGCGTGATCGTGCAATTGGAAGCGGTGGAGGACGCAATCGTCTGTTGTCGTCGTAAGGAAGCGAACCGGCATTTGCAGCGTGCCAGCCAATTGGCGCGTCAAAGTTTGAATGAGGCACGGCGATCCGTTCACGCGTTGCGGCCGCAAGCTTTGCAAGGCGGCAACTTTTGGGAGGCGTTAAAAGGAATCATTAAAAACACAACTGCGGGAACTGCGCTCCACACGACTTTCAATCTCCGCGGCAAAATGCGCCATCTGCCGTTGGTTTGGCAGCAAAACCTTATGCACATCGGACAGGAAGCGCTGACTAACGCCCTCAAATATGCGCGCCCGCGGAATTTTGAAACGAGGTTGACCTTCAACACAAAAGCACTTCGGCTGGAGCTTCGGGACGACGGTGATGGATTCAAAGTCAAAGAGCGACATGATGGATTCGGATTGGCGGGTATGCGCGAAAGAGTCGAACAAATGGGCGGAACACTGAAGATCACCAGTGCGCGCGGCAAAGGCACAGACGTCCTCGTTACCTTGCCGTTGAACGATCAATCGGCGTCGTGAACTCGAAACCAAAATCTGCACGCAAAGCTGTAAGGAGCGGTTCGCCGCGGCGTGTCGCCGCCGCTACCGCAGTGCGACATACCAACAAAACTTCCAAGAAAAAACCGCGCATCGGAGTTCTGATTGCCGACGATCACAGCGTCGTACGCGAAGGTTTGGCTTCGCTGATCCAACGTAAACCAGACATGAGAGTTGTTGGCGAAGCCAGTAACGGCCGCGAGGCAGTGGATCTTTGGAAACAGCTTCGTCCCGATGTGACGCTCCTCGACCTGCGAATGCCCGAGCTCGACGGGGTCGGCACCATCAAACAAATCCGCGAGCACGATGAGAATGCGCGCATCATTGTGCTGACAACGTTCGATGGCGATGAAGACATCTACCGTGCGATTCAAGCAGGCGCCAAAGGTTATCTGCTCAAAGACGTGCCCCGCGAGGCATTGATGGATTGCATCCGCCGGGTACACGCCGGTGAGACATGTGTTCCGGTGCATCTCGCTGCCAAGCTGGCCGAACGCGTCAGCGGCGAAACGTTAAGCGCGCGCGAGATCGACGTGCTCAAGCTGATGGCTCAGGGAAAAAGCAACAAAGAGATCGGCTCGGCGCTTTTCATCAGCGAAGGCACAGTGAAGTCTCACGTCAAAGCCATCTTCGCTAAGATGAACGTCGTCAGCCGCACCGAAGCCGTCGCTACTGCCACCCGCCGCGGCCTGATTCAACTTTAGTTTTGAATCGCGCGCTGGCAGGGAATCACGCTAATTCGAATAGGATGGGTAGGCAGGCGTCCATTGAGTGGCGAAGACTTGCCGGCGAAGTTCATCCTCGGCCAACTCTGCAGCAACGCCTTCCTTTTGCGCCTGGATCCCAACAGCAACCGCAATTTCCGCAGCTACTTGCCGCAGCTCAGTCAGTGGAGGCAGCAGCGATGCAGAGGAATTTTTTAGAGCAGGCGAATTTTGGGCTAGCGCCCGGGCCGCCGCGAGCATCATTGGGTCCGTGACACGGTTGGCGCTGGAAGCAACGACACCGAGTCCAATGGCCGGAAAAATGTAAACATTGTTGCATTGCGCGATCGGGATCTTGCGCCCGCCGTAATTAACAGGAGCGAAGGGAGAACCTGTCGCCACAAGCGCGCGTCCGTCTGTCCAACGAATCAAATCTTCCGCTGTCGCTTCAGATTTTGTCGTGGGATTGGAGAGCGGAAAGACGATCGGTCGTCCCACCTTACGCGCCATTTCGCGGACGATCGCTTCCGAAAAAGCGCCGCCGACTGTTGAAAGACCGATGAGAATTGTTGCCTCAATCTGTCCGATCACGTCAGCCAGACCGACCTGTCCGTTGGAAGTTCGAGGCCAACCGGCAACGCGGTTCTCCGGTTGCGCATAAACCATTTGCTCTGGAGTGAGATCTTTCCGGCCCGCATGCAGAACGCCTTTGCTATTAACGAGCCAGAACCGGCTGCGCGCTTCCTGATCTCTCAGTCCCTCTTCCTTCATTGCTTCACGCAATCCATCAGCAACTCCAATAGCGGCTGAGCCTGCACCGAAGATGACGATCTGTTGGTCTTTCAAATTCTTTCCAATGACTTTGACCGCGCTCAAAATCGCGCCGAGCGCGACAGCCGCCGTTCCCTGGATATCGTCGTTAAAGGTCAACAGTTGGTCGCGATAGCGTTCGAGAATGGGCCGCGCATGGGGATTTGCGAAATCCTCCCATTGCAGACACGTCTCCGGGAGTTCCTGTTTCACTGCCTCCACGAATTGCTCGATGAACGCGAAGTAATCGTCGCCAGTTATCCGCTCATGACGCCAGCCGAGATACTCAGGATCGTTGAGCCGCTCTGTGTTGTTGGTTCCGACATCAAGCACGATCGGCAACGTTCGTTCCGGACGAATTCCTCCAATCAGCGTGTAGAGGGACAGCTTGCCGATCGGGATTCCCAGTCCTCCCACACCCTGATCACCAATACCAAGAATGCGCTCCCCGTCGGTCACGACAATCACGTCAACGTTCGGATTCGGTCGATTCCGCAGCAGATGGACAATTGAATCACGCTGCGGGTAGGAAATGAACATGCCTCGCGGCCTGCGGTAGATGTGACTGAATTGCTGACACGCCAATGCAACAGTTGGCGTGTAAACAATTGGCGTCATTTCCTCGATGTGATCGAGAAGAAGACGATAGAAAAGGACCTCATTGTTGTCCTGCAGCGCGCGCAGATAGATGTGTCGCTCCAGATCGTCGTCTTTTCGCTGGTAAGCCTCATAGGCACGGACCACTTGCTCTTCCAACGTCTCTACTAACGGCGGAAGCAGCCCATGCAGACCAAACTGGGTGCGCTCTTCTTCGGTGAACGCTGTACCTTTGTTCAGCAATGGAGTGTCGAGTAGGTCCATCCCGCGCGGAATTCTCGGCGAGACCACCTCTGCGACTCGTTCTGCGATCGGCTCCGGCATATCTTCCTGCACTTTTAGCTCAGGCCCCGCAGATTCGCAGCGGAAAAATTTGACGCCCGCCAGATCAATCAACTTGTCGTTAGAGCTTGCGCGCGCTCCGTCACATATCGCCACGCTACCGGCGGTCGATGTGACCGTTGTCCGGGAAGTCGCAGCGACCGCATTGCAGCTGCGCTTTTGCTTTCGGTCGGGCTTGCGCCCTTCGGATTAATTCGCTCCCTCGAAAGTGAGATCACCAATCAACCCCGAAGTGGGATTGCAAAATCCTGCGTACGCGAAATGGCGGAGCTACAGCCACTGACGAAGTTGCTGGCGATGAAAACAAACACTCTTCCGAAAGCGACGGAGGAGATCCGCTCTTACGTGCAACTTCAGCGGCAGATACACGACGCGTTGCGCGTCGAACATCCGGAATGGGTCAAGTCCAACGGTGATTGTCCGACGTGCGACTCTTACGAATCACGCCTTGCTGAGTTGCTCGGACTCTCCTTCTCGAACGAGCATCGATCGGTCGCCTGATTAGACACCACGAAAAATCATGAGTGTGAATACGACACACCACGACTCCTGGCGTTTACGGGAGGCCGTTTCATTCTGGTTCGCCATTTCCAGCCCATTAATTGGATTCATATTCGGTCTGCTCGGCGCATGGTTCGTTAGCTGGATGACGACCTAGGGCTCGGCGCCAAAACTCATTGTGTGAGCAGGCATCTCACATTTCTCTCCCGAAAGGGAGATCAAGGGGCGACACTTAGGTAGCACAGCAAAATCCTACGGACGCGCAATGGTCGCGGAGCAGATCGGCTAGGAAATTGTAGCCATGAAAAAGATTAAATTAATCACGTTAGCAGGCACTGCTCTTGTAGGGCTTAGTCAGCTGATGTGGGCGGGACCTCGAGGCGGCGGCGGTCACGTTGGCGGTTTTGCCGGTGGCGCTCACTTTGGCGGCGGCCATGTCAGCAGCTACGCAGGTGGCTTTCGCGGGGCGCCGCTGTCCTCCGGTGGTGGCGCACGCTTCAACGGCGGCACTGTTGGTGCAGTAACCCGGACACCTCAGCAGTTCTACTACTACAGTGGCAATCGCACGTCTGGACTCACGCAACACGCGTTTATCCAACAGACGCCTAATCGATCCACAACTCAATATACCGGCAGCAGGACAACCGTAACCCATCAACAAAATCGCGCCCCGTCAGCGGCGAGGCAAGACAGCCGAATCGGGAAGTCGCAGATGACAGCAGCGGCAGTCCGCCGGGCAATCGCCAATCGCAACGTCGCGCGACATGATGCCAACTGGCATCGTGATTGGAACAAGCATCGATTTCATCGTCATAACGGCCTCGTCTTTGTTTTTCTCGACGACTTCTGGTGGGGACTAAGTCCCGCGTATTTTCCGTGGGCTTACTATCCTTACTACGCCTATGGTGACTACCCGTACGACTATTACAGTTCGCCGTACGATTACTACGACTACGATGACCAGTCGGCCTATACTGATTCAGATCAGTACCGGAAATAGTGCGACGCTAAGCGCCGTACAATCGGAGCTTGCGAAGCTTGGTTACTATCAGGGTCAGATCGACGGAGTTGAGGGAGACGAAACCGAGGCGGCTCTCGCGCGCTATCAGCAAGACCACGACTTGAGCGTGACAGGGACACTCACCGCTGCCACCCTTCAATCGCTCGGGTTACCCCAGACGGCGGGCTAGCAAGAACCGCGTTTTGTCACGATGAAATTTCTTAGAAGCTCGTGTCATAAATCCGTGTCCGCTGTAGATACGGCGCTGTGCGCCGTCCGCAACGTGCGGATCGAAAGATTTAGACGCCCCATAGAGACGTGGCTACAACTTTATGAAACGGCTTCTAAGCACTACAAACGAAAGGAACACAAATGAAAAACGGAAAACTAAATGGAAAAGTTGGATTCGTTACTGGCGGCAATCGCGGTCTCGGTTTGGAGACTGCCCGCGAGCTCGGTAAGCAAGGCATCATTGTTGTTCTCGGATCACGTGATTCGAAAAAAGGCGAAGCCGCAGCTGCGAAACTGCGCGATGAAGGCATTACTGCGGAAAGTCTGGGCTTTGACGTTACCAAGTCGCAGGACCATCAGAAGGCTTACGATTACTTCGCCAAGGAGCACGGGCGATTGGATATTCTGGTTAATAATGCGGGCGTTTTGAAGGAAAACCAAATTTCGCCAACTGGTCGGGCGTCAAACCTCACCAGCGCGGTATCGCAGGAAATCCTGCGCGAAACATTCGAAACTAATTTCTTTGCGCCTGTTGCGCTGACTCAAAAACTTTTGCCGCTCATACGCAAAGCGCCGGCAGGCCGCATTGTTAACGTTTCCAGCATCCTGAGTTCTCTCACGCTGCATTCCGATCCGAACTCGCCGATTTACGCGTTCAAGACTTTCGCTTACGACGCATCGAAGGCTGCGCTAAATGCCTTCACAGTGCATCTCGCCTACGAATTGCGCGACAACAAAATCAAAGTGAACTCCGCGCATCCTGGCTGGGTGAAGACCGAGATGGGTGGCCCAAACGCGCCGATGGAAGTTGGCGAGGGGGGAAAAACGAGCGCGCAACTCGCCACACTTGCCGAGGACGGCCCGAGCGGTGGGTTCTTCCATCTTGGAAAGCCATTGCCGTGGTAAAATCACAAACTGAAAGGAGCAAAATGAAAAACGCGAAACTAAATGGAAAAGTTGCGGTAGTAACAGGCGCGTCGAAGGGAATTGGCGCGGCTATTGCAAAGCAGTTGGCGGCCGAAGGCGCTGCGGTGGTGGTCAATTACGCCTCATCCAAATCGGACGCGGACAAAGTTGTCGATGAAATCGCAAAAGGCGGCGGAAAAGCTCTCGCCGTTCAAGGCAGCGTTACGAAAAAGGCCGACGTCGAAAAACTTTTCGCCGCCGCGGAAAAAGCTTTCGGCAAGATAGACATCCTCGTGAACAACGCCGGTGTTTACGAATTCTTGCCGCTGGAAGAAGTAAGCGAGCAGCATTTCCACAGACATTTCGATACAAATGTTCTTGGGATGCTTCTCGCGACTCAGGAAGCGCTGAAACATTTCAACGCGAACGGCGGCAGCATCATCAACATTGGCTCGCTCGCCAGCTCGCTGACTCCGCCAACTGCGGTGGTTTACAACGCTACCAAGGGAGCGGTTGACGCCATCACGGGTACGCTGGCGAAGGAACTCGGGCCGCGCAAGATTCGCGTCAATTCCATCAACCCAGGCATGGTTATCACTGAGGGAGTCATTTCCGGGGGATTCCACGAAAGCGACTTCCGGAAAGTTCTCGAATCGCAAACACCGCTTGGACGCGTCGGCCAGACAGACGACATCGCGCCCGCGGCAGTCTTCTTCGCTTCAGACGATTCGAAATGGATCACGGGCGAAACGCTAGTCATTGCGGGAGGTCTCCGCTAACTAAAAACGTCACACAAATGACACGTAGCAAAGATGGTCTGAACTTGTGGAATCGGGCTGCAGGCAGTAGTAGGCTCGACGATCAGAGAACAACGGAGGATAAAATGAACAAACCCAATTCGAAAAAAACATCGGAGCTGTTGCAGAGACGCGATGCACCGCTCGCCACCCGAACGGATCTGTCGCATGCGGCCACCAAAGACATAAGCGGAGCGATGAATGCCATTCTGGCCGATGTGTTCGCGCTCTACGTGAAGACGAAAAATTTTCACTGGCACATGAGCGGCCCACATTTTCGCGACTACCATTTGCTTTTGGACGAGCACGCCGATCAACTTTTTGCCATGACTGATCCAATCGCGGAACGCGTTCGTAAGCTCGGAGGGCTTACACTGCATTCCATCGGAGAGATTTCTCGCACTCAGCGCGTCCTCGATAACGATGCGGAATACGTCGAGCCGTTGGACATGCTTGCCGAGTTGGCCGACGACAACAAAACGATGGCCGCGCGCCTTCGCGAGGCTCACAACGTATGCGACGAGCACCGCGACGTTGCCACCGCGAGTCTGATCGAAGTTTGGATCGATGAAACCGAGCGGCGCACCTGGTTCCTTTTCGAGGCGACACGTCCACGGAACTGAGATTTCATCTAATTGCGCGCGACCCCGTGAAAAGTCGCCTTCGATCGCTGGCTGCGCCTTTGCAGTTCTTTTGAGCGCCTCGTTGAATGCCGCAAATGAAAACGCCGTGGCTTCGCGCACTGGCAGAGTCGACGGTATTAAGTTGTACCATTTGACGGCCGGCAACGGGCTGACGGTCGTTCATCTCCACGGCTGCAGGCAGTCATCGCGAATATGGAAGCCGGTCATTCCGCTTTTAGCGAACAAATTTAAGGAGCAAATAAAATGAAAATTGGTTTTATCGGTCTGGGCATCATGGGGAGTCGTATGGCGGCGAATCTGCAGAAGCAGGGCTATTCATTGGTCGTGTTCAATCGCACTCGCGCCAAAGCAAAACCGTTGCTCGGTCCTTGCGGAACATTTTCTGATTCCCCGGCAAAACTCGCTGAGCAAGTGGACGTCTTGTTCACGATGCTGGCTCACCCGGACGCAGTCGAGCAAGCAGCTCTGGGCCCCGATGGATTTTTAAATCATCTTCGGCCAAACACGCTTTGGGTCGATTGCAGTTCGGTGAATCCGTCGTTCTCGAAGAAGATGGCCGCCGCCGCCGCCGCTCGGCAGGTTCATTTTGTCGATGCGCCGGCGACCGGCTCCGCTGGCCCAGCCGCAGAAGCGACCCTCGTTTTTTGGGTGGGAGCTGATGCGGCCGATTTGGAAAGAATTCGCCCGTTACTGCTGTGCATGGGCAACAAAATTGTTCACGCCGGCGGACACGGGATGGGCAGTTCCATGAAAACGGTGGTCAACTTGTTGTTAGGCACAGGAATGGCTGCATTCGCTGAAGCAATGGCGCTTGGCCAGGGACTTGGGCTTTTGCCGAAGATGCTGTTTGATTCATTGCTCAATACGCCAGCGGTTGCGCCGTTTCTCGCGTTGAAGCGGGAGAAAATTGAGAGCGGGAATTACGAACCAGAATTTCCGCTGCGCTGGATTCAAAAGGATATGCATCTTGCTTCAGTGAGTGCGTACGAAACGGGTGTGGCCTTGCCCGTAACGAACGTAACCAAAGAAATCTATCGACTGGCCATGCGCGACGGACGTGGGACGAAGGATTTTTCGACCATCTACGAATTTGCGATGGGCGATCATGAAAATGAACGGAAGGTTCAACCATGATAAAGACAATCTCCTATCTCGGTCTGGGTACCATGGGCGGTGGCATGGTGTCCAATCTCCTGAAAGCCGGTTACATGCTCACGATCTGGAATCGCAGCGCTAAGAAATGTGAACCCTTCGCCAGAAAAGGTGCTCGCGTGGCCGATACCCCGGCGGACGCGGTCCGCGATGTCGATCTTGTGATGTACAGTTTGAGTAACGACCAAGCTATCGAAGAAGTTGTCTTTGGTCCGAAAGGAATTCTAAGTGGGATCAAAGAACGCCAGATCGTCATGGACATGAGCACGGTCCTTCCGGCGACAAGCTTGCGAGAACAGGAAGCTTACGCAAAGCGCGGCGCAGATTTCATCGATGCGCCTGTCTTTGGCAGCAAACAGGAAGCGGCGAACGCCAAGCTTTGGATCATGGCTGCGGGCAACAAAGCCAGTTTCGAAAAAGTAAAACCAATTTTGGAACACCTGGGACAAACCATTCATTACTTCGGCAAGAACGGAAACGCCGTCGCGATGAAGCTAGTGGGCAATCTTATTGTCGCGCTGGAATTGGAAGCCTTGGCGGAGGGCCTCGTGCTCGCGCAAAAAGCGGGACTTGATTTGAAGACGGTGATGGAAGTCGTAAAAGCCGCCGATTTCCACTCACCACTTCTCGTGAGCAATGGCCAGAATATTTTAAAACGCGATTTTTCTCCCAGCTTTGCGCTTAAGCTCATGCTTAAAGACGCGGATCTCATCGAAAAATTTAGTCAAGGCCTGGAGTCCCCCACTCCGGCGCTGCCTGTCGTGCAAAAAAATCTCGAATCGGCTGTTGCGCTTGGCTTCGGACAAGAGAACGCCTCCGCCCTAATTAAGTCGCTCGAAAAAGAAGCGGGTGCCCAAGTGAAGGCGCGATAGACGCTGCGAGAAATCCCATTTACTCGCCATTAACTATTCGTGCGCGCTATTCGGCGGTGCTATCGGGTGAAGGCCGTTGATGTTCTGGCCACAGCGCCACGACCGCAAGAGCAACGATGATTCCGACTGAGACTTCAATGAATCTGTGCAAAGCGATCGCCCACGGCGCTGCCGAGCGCGGAATTAGAACGATGATAGTAAGCGTAATGCTCGCATAGCGGTATGCGGTCTTCTCCAAACGAAACGCGAACGACAGCAATCCGACGAGAAGGATCGCAATGGCGTACGCGACCAGATTTGCTTTAAAATAATTTGCCTCGAGCGCTCCAACCGACGCACCCACGGCGGTAGCGGCGATTCGCTCGACGGAGAGCGTCAGCGTCGCGCCGAGAGTGGATTGCATTACAACCAAGGTGGCGATCGCGGCCCAATAGGCTTCGGGCATTTGCACGAGCCGCGCGATGATGACTGAGGCAGTCGCAGCGACGGCGGTGCGAATGGCGTGCGTGATCGAAGGAAGGTTCTTTTCGTCCCAAGCCCATAGTTTCATGAGCTAATCATCTTCGCCGCTCGGTCGCATTGGCAAGATCTCAAAGCAACCAAGTCTTTGAAGTAGGCAAAACGATGCGGCGCGCCGTTGCCGATTTTCAGGCTGACCGGTGAAGCCTCGCTTCGGCGAGATCGATATCGCGTTGGATTCGCCGCAAAGCCTGGTCGTTGATGGCTTCTTCGTTGCGCAGTTGGATCACCATGTCGCGTTCTGTTTGCAACATCTCGCAAGCTAAGTCTTCAAAGTCACGCGAGTACAATCGGCTCACGCTTGCTCCGTCCGGCTCTTCAATCCGCAGTTGTCGAATACGATCTTCGTATTCTGAACGGAGACGTTCGACAGTCTTGGGCCTGGCTCGCTTCGGCGATGCGATTTCCTCGAGACGAGCCAGGGCTGCTTCGTTGGCCTTCAGGCGCGCCAGTCTCTCTTCTTTTTCCGTGATGCGATCGTCCTTGATTTTCAGCCAATGGACCAGGGGAGTAAGAGTGAGTCCTTGCAAAACGAGCGTTGCGAAAATAACGCAGAACGTGAGCAACAGGATGAGGTCGCGTCCGGGGAATGGCTGGCCATTGGCGAGGACGAGCGGGATCGCCAGTGCCCCGGCAAGCGAATCCGCTCCGCGCATCCCGGTCCACGCAATCAACGCAGTCTGCTTCCATGGAGCGGGATTTTTACGGCGAAACGCGGGGCTCAGCAGGCGCGGGAAGTAGGTGGCTCCGAACACCCAGACGAAACGAACCAGCACAATCACCGCAAAAAACACCATCGCCAGCCAGGCAACGCGAGTGACCGTGCCGGGAGCGAGTGCCTGAACAACCTGCGGCAGTTGAAGCCCGATGAGCATGAAAAGTATTCCGTTCAGAATGAACGTGACCATTTCCCAAACAGGGAACGCTTGGAGGCGCATCCGCCCGCTTAAGATCCGCGGGGCGCGCCATCCGATATAGATTCCCGCAATTACCACCGCGAGGATTCCGGAAACATGGAGACTTTCGCCGCTGAAGTAGGCGACGTACGGCGTAAGCAGGGAGAACAATGTTTGCACAGGCGGGTCATCCAAACGCTTTTGCAGTTGGACGATGAGCCAGCCCACCGCGAGACCAACACAGATGCCACCCGCGGCGACCAAAAGAAATTGCAAGCTCGCTTGCGTCAGCGAAAACGTGCCGGTCATCACGGCGGCCACTGCGAAACGGAAGGAGATAAAAGAAGTAGCGTCGTTTATCAGACTTTCTCCTTCGAGAATGACGATGATCTTGCGTGGTACACGCAAATTTTGAGTGACCGCCAGCGCTGCCACGGCGTCGGGCGGCGAGATGATGGCGCCGAATACAAAACCTACCGCCAAAGGTAATCCGACCAAACCGTGGAACACATAAGCAGTCACGATCATTGTCAGAAGGACGAGAACGATTGCCAGTGGGAGAATTGAACGAAGATTTAGTCGGAAATCTCTCCACGACGTGAAAATGGCCGCGGGATAAAGCAGCGGCGGAAGAAAAAGATCAAAGACCAGTTTCGGTTCGAGGTGAATCGCAGGAAGACCCGGAATCAAAGCGAGCAGCACACCACCGCAGGTGAGCAGGATTGGATATGGAACCCGGATTTTTCGAGCGACGAGCGCCAGCAAAGCGACCGCGACCAAACAAATTAGGATCAATTCCGCCTTGCCTACAACAATTGCCATCGCGACCGAGCCTCGCTGGAATTAGATCAGGCGTCCAGAAACCAATAACTCCGCCGGAGCTTTGAGCATGTGGGAATCGAAAGCTTCACACAAACGTAACATGACACGATCCGCCGCCAGGCATCTACTCATGTGAGCGCTGCCAGCATCGGTTGGTAGGCGGTTGTTCCTCCTTTGAAAATTTGGATCGCCTCATCCCAAAGAGGGAGCAAAAATTACCCACTGTGCAGTAATAGAAGATCCCACGGACGCGCAGTTGTCGATGGATGACGGTTCGCCGATACGCAAAGCTTCCCAAGTAAATCAAAGGAGAGACTTTTGGGTGATCATCAGACACTCGCGAAGCAAACAAAAGCAAGTTCCGATCGATAAGATCAAGCGCCGCGCTTGGTTTTATCGGAATGAAAGCGCAGCAATAACAATGAACCAGTAAACAAAGAAAAATATGAGCTACATCACAACCAAAGACGGTATACAAATCTACTACAAAGACTGGGGCAGCGGGCAGCCGATCGTTTTCAGTCATGGCTGGCCGTTAAGCGCGGATGACTGGGACGCGCAGATGCTCTTCTTCCTCGGCAAGGGTTTCCGCGTCATTGCGACTGATCGGCGCGGACATGGTCGCTCGACTCAAACCGGGGACGGACACGACATGGACCACTATGCCGACGATCTGAAGGCCGTCACCGATCATCTCAACCTGAAAGATGCGATTCACGTCGGCCATTCGACCGGCGGCGGTCAGGTGGTGCATTATCTCGCTCGTCATGGCGACAAGAACGTGGCGAAGGCGGCGATCATCAGCGCCGTGCCGCCGCTGATGGTGAAGACTCCGGCCAATCCGTTAGGTTTGCCCAAATCGGTGTTCGACGATCTCCAGGCCCAGCTCGCCGCCAATCGGGCCAAGTTCTATTACGACCTGCCGGCCGGCCCGTTCTACGGCTTCAACCGTCCCGGCGTGAAAACGATCGAGCCTGTCGTTTGGAATTGGTGGCGCCAGGGCATGATGGGAGGAGCGAAGGCGCATTATGACGGCATCGTCGCGTTCTCGCAGACCGACTTCACGGAGGATCTGAAGAAAATCTCGGTGCCGGTTCTGGTCATGCATAGCGAGGACGACCAGATCGTGCCCTATCAGGCTGCCGGTCCACTCTCAGCCAAGCTGCTCAAGAACGGCACGCTGAAGACATACAAAGACTACCCGCACGGCATGATCACGACGCAAGCCGACGTCATCAACGCCGATCTGCTCGCGTTCATCAAATCCTAAGGGCAGCAGACCGACGAGCACATGAAGGCGTTGCGATTTCACAAATTTGGTCCGCCTTCGGTTCTCGCGATTGAAGAAGTTCCGCGACCCGAGCCGCGGTGTGGAGAAGCACTCGTTCAGATCCAAGCGGCGGCAATAAATCCGAGCGACGTAAAAAACGTTTCCGGTTATTTCCCGGCGACAACTTTGCCGCGAACTCCTGGCCGTGATTTCGCGGGAATTGTGGTTACAGGGAACAAATATGAAGGCGAAGAGGTCTGGGCCAGCGGTCCGGGTCTTGGCACCACGCGCGATGGCGCACAGGCTGAATATGTCGTTGTGCCCGAGGAAGCCGTTTCTCCCAAACCACGTAACCTGAGCTTCGAACAAGCGGCAGCCATCGGCGTTCCGTTTATTACCGCATGGTGTGCGGTCGTCGATGCCGCGCAGCTTGATGCGGGAGAAACAATTTTGATTATTGGGGCCACCGGCGCGGTCGGCCATGCGGCTACGCAAATTGCCTACTGGCGAAAGGCACGCGTGCTCGCGGCCGGTCGCTCTTCCAATCCTGTTCCCGAGGCTGCTGCCGTGATTAACACTAGGACCGAAGATTTGCGCGCCCGCGTTTTCGAACTAACCGACAACAAAGGTGCTGATGCGGTCTTCGACACAGTCGGCGGGGCGATGTTTGAGCCCTCTCTGCGTTGTTTGCGAGTCGGTGGCCGCCAAATCGCAATCACAAGCACAGGCGAACGGCGCGTCTGTTTTGATCTTATTGATTTCTATCACAACCTCTCAAGGTTGGTCGGCGTCGACACGATGAAGTTGACGCCGCGCGATGTCGCGGCAATCGCGCAGAAATTGTGTTCGGGCTTCGAAGCAGGTGAGCTTAAACCACCGGCTGTTGAAACAGTGCCGTTCGAAAACGCGATTCAAGCTTATGAACTACTTGCCACTGGTAAAATAAAGACAAAACAGGTGCTTACATTTCGATCGACAAGTTAGGTTGCGTCCCAATCTGAATTTCTGATGTTGGATAAATCTCATGTCGGACCTGCTCGCCTTCATCAAATCATAGTTTCAGCATAACAAGCGACTCAGAGCGTCAGCAAAAATAGAAAGGCAAAATTATGAACGGCAAGTCTGATTCAGCTGCAAAAACGATTGTTCTCGTCCACGGTGGCTTCGTGGACGGTTCTGGTTGGGAAGAAGTCTATAAAATCCTCAAGAAGACGGATACAACGTCAGCATCGTTCAGAATCCCACCATATCGCTGGCGGATGATGTCGTAGTAACCAAACGCGTTCTGGCAACTCACAGCGGACGAGTCGTTCTCGTTGGCCACTCCTACGGCGGAGCCGTCATTACCGAAGCTGGCAATGATCCCAAAGTTGCTGGGCTCGTTTATATCGCAGCGTTCGCCCCGGACAAGGGCGAGTCGGTGTCCTCACTTATCAAGGAACCAGCGCCGGACGCACCGGTGCCGCCGATATTGCCGCCCGTGGACGGTTATCTGTTTCTCGATAAGGCGAAGTTTGCTGCTTCGTTCGCCGGCGATGTCGATTCCGAGAAGGCTGGCTTCATGGCTGAGTCTCAGGTTCCATGGGGCGTGAAAGCGCTTAACGGCGCCATAACCGAGCCGGCATGGAAGACCAAGCCGAGTTGGTATTTGGTCGCGACCGAGGATAAGATGATTCCGCCGCCAGCGCAGCGTTTCATGTCCAAACGCGCAGGTTCGACAGTCGTCGAAGTGGCGGGGAGCCACGCGATTTACGTGTCGCAACCAAATGCCGTGGCAAAGCTGATCGAAAGCGCCGCCCGAGGAGTAAGCGACAAGATCGGTTCGTAAATTGAAAATAGATTGCGAAGAAGAAAGTGAACGAAAACCCTTTCGCGTTCATCAAAAGCTAAGTGACATGAAGGCTACTGCCTTGGCTGCCGGGGAAAGTCCCGCTATCACGATCCGCAATGCTGCAGCTGATGCGAGAACCAACGTTCAAGCTTCGGGTCAACGTTAGCCCTCGGCCGCCATCATCGGACTTCGTTTTGTCGCGTATGCGCTTGAGGTTGGAAAACTAATCTAACGTGCCTGAGCAGAATGCTCCCTGCGATATGAGTGTAAATATTAACAAGAAGCCGGTGGCCGTTGTCACCGGTGCATCAAGTGGTATCGGATTGGGCGTAACCCGAGCGCTTATTGAACACGGCTACAGTGTCGTCGCAAATTCGCGCTCGATCAGTAAATCGAAGGAGCTAATAGCCTCCACGGACCTCGTCCTGGTGGACGGTGACATTGGCAAAAGAGAGACCGCCATAAAAGTGGTTGATGCGGCCGTGAAACAGTTTGAACGCATCGATCTGCTCGTCAATTGCGCGGGCATCTATATTCCGAAGCCCTTCACGGAATATACCTCGGAGGATTTTGAAACGATGATCCACACCAATGTCGCCGGATACTTTTTCGTGACGCAGCAGGCGGTTGGGCATATGCGCAAACAAAAGTCCGGCCACATCGTGAGCATTTCGACCGTTTTGGTCGATCAACCGTTCGCCGGCGGGCACGCCGCACTGCCCGTCATCACTAAGTCCACCATTCCAGCGTTCAGCCGCGCCTTAGCGATGGAATACGTAGCAGACGGGATTCGGGCCAATACGATCTCGCCCGGCGTTGTTGACACACCGATTGCACGCCCATGACGACCGCGAGGCGCTGAAAAAGCTCCATCCGATTCCGCGATTAGTTCAAATCTCCGAAATCGTGGATGCTTTGTTCTATTTGCAATCGGCACCGATGGTAAATGGCGAAAACATTCGAATTGATGGAGGAGCTCATGCCGGCGCCAAGTGGTAATAAGCCTGTTACAGGCGGTCCGATTACGCGTCTCAGCGAGCTCGGAATCGTGTTGCCTGGGCCGCCGACACCTTTGGGGGCTTACGTCGAGTCTTCCGACGCTGGAAATTTGCTCTTCCTAAGCGGCACACTTCCGGTGGTGAATGGAAAGCTAGCTATTTCTGGCCGCCTCGGTGAAAATCTTTCCGTCAAGGAAGGCCAGGAAGCCGCGTACATTGCTTCGCTCAACGCGTTGGCAGCCGCAATGGAACATCTTGGTGATCTGGACCAGCTGAAGAAACTTGTGAAGCTGACGGTGTTGATCGCGACGACCGAAGATTTCACCGAACATGCGGCTGTTGCAGATGGAGCGTCAGAACTTTTCGTCAAGCTTTTCAGCAGAGACACAGGCCACGTTCGATTGGTCTACGGAGTGCAAAGCTTGCCTGTTGGCGCGCCGGTGATAGTCGACGTAATTTTTGAAATCGAGCCGTTGGCCCACTCAACCTCCGGACGGTGAAAATAATTAAGGAAGCAAATGCAGGAAGTGGAGGCTCGACACTCAGGAAAATGAGCACGGTGAATGAAACTCATATCGAAGGCTTAACAACCATCGCGAGCAACTTCGGTCCTAAGGAGACGATGGATCGGCTGGAAGCCGAGATCAGCGACCAAAGGAATGAAAGTGTTCGCGCGCATCGATCACGCTGCCGGCGCAGCGGAAGTAGGACTGACATTGCGGCCAACCGAACTGATCATTTTCGGTAATGCCTGTGGCGGCACGCCTCTCATGCAGTCGGTCCAAACAATCGGGATCGATCTGCCGTTGAAAGCACTGGTGTGGCAGGACGCGGCAGGCAAAACATGGATCTCATACAACGAACCCAGGTGGATTGCGCAGCGACACGGGGTAACTAATGCCGAGCCGATCGTGAATAAACTCACCGATCTGTTGCGCGCGATCTCCGCAACAGCAGCGAATCTTCAATAGGAAAGGAGTAAGACATGGACGCAAATGCCTTGATACCTCAGACCTCCGTCCGTCGCGTCAAAGCGGACGGAGTAACTGTTTTCTACCGGGAAGCGGGCCCGCCGAATGCTCCAGTTGTCTTATTGTTGCACGGCTTCCCGACATCTTCGTTTCAATATCGGGAGTTGATTCCGCGTCTGGCTGATCGCTACCGAGTCATTGCTCCGGATTATCCGGGCTTCGGATTCACTGAAGTGCCCGAGCAACGCCATTACAAATACTCGTTTGATGCACTGGCAACTACCGTGCTGGCGTTTACGGACGCCCTTCAGCTCAAACGCTACGCACTCTATGTGTTCGACTACGGCGCCCCGGTGGGCCTTCGCCTGGCGATGGCGCGCCCCGAGCGGGTCACGGCAATTATTTCGCAAAACGGCAATGCTTATAAAGAAGGACTTGGTGATGCCTGGGACCCGATTCGAAAATACTGGGCTGAGCCAACAGCAGAAAACCGGGAGGTCATCCGCAAAAATATTCTAACACTGGAAGGAACGCGCTGGCAGTACACGCATGGCGTAACGAATCCAGAGAGCGTCGCGCCTGAGTCGTACACGTTGGATTGGGCTTTGCTGGAACGTCCGGGAAACAAAGAGATTCAGCTCGATTTGTTCCTGGATTACGCATCGAATGTGAAGCTTTATCCAAAGTTTCAAGAGTATTTTCGCGGATCGAAGCCGCCTTTGCTTGCGATCTGGGGCAAGAACGATCCTTTCTTCATTCCCGCGGGAGCAGAAGCCTTCCGGAAAGACTTGCCTGACGCAAAGGTTCAGTTCCTTGATACCGGACATTTCGCGATCGAGACGCACGTCGAAGAAATCGCGCTCGCAATGCGGGATTTCTTCCAACAACTGCCGCACCACACGGCGTAACGACCTCCTATCCTTATGATGGTATGAAGCTGCAAAACGGAATTCATTGTGTCTTTTCGAACATCGTTATCTTGGCAACCTTGCGCTTGATTCTAAGCGTTGGGATATTCGGCCTAACCGCTCAAGCAGGTACTCCTGCGCAGAGGAGCCAGACAGGGACGGATCCCGACTGGTCGGAGTTGGTGGCCAGCATGGAAAATGCCGCGGCGATCAAAGAATTCTTCGATACAAACAGCATCGCGGCCTGAAGCGAAAGCGCTGCTTAGGTAAGCGAGAATATGCAACCCGAAGAGTTCGATTTAGTCGTGCTCGGTGGTGGCACGGGTTCGACCGTTGCTGCGTGGACACTTGCTGGCGAAGGACGGTCGCGGTCTGTCGATCGAAAATACATTGGCAGGTCCTGCCCGAACATCGCCTGCCTGCCGAGCAAAAACATTATCCATAGCGCGAAGATCGCGTCCTACATTCGCCGAAGCAAAGAGTTTGGCGTCTCCTCTGGACAGCTTCACAATCGACATGTGGGACTGCTACAAACAATGGCGCGCCAAAGGAGCGTTCTTCCTTACCGAGCCGCTCGACAACCACGGTTGGGAATGGCGCTGCTACATGCGCGATCCCGATGGTCTACCTGATCGAGGTCGGCTAGTTGCACTTCGATGGCACTCGACCACTTCAGAAAGTACGCTCTTTGAATCTTTCCCGGGCCGCACGCTGCAAGACCAATTCAAATCCGATGGGAGAGACACCCCAAAATTAAATCCCATGAAAACGAAATTAACCGATCAGCAGACGCATAACCCCGAGTCGAAGAGCTCAAGGGAGATTCCGGGCATTGGTTCCGCTCATACGGCAAGGAGCTGAAGAAAGCGATTTGCTTCAGTTGCAGGCAGATCGAAGGTCAGGCATCTTGCCTGATTCTGCACGCAGGCTTCCAGCCTGCCCTGCAACTAGAATTGACAAGCAAGATGCTTGTCCGCCGAGACAGGGCTGGAAGCCTATCTTCCGAGGGACCGCGCATTAGCGCTTTGGCGGGTGACAAAAACCCGCGGACGCGCTATGGCCGTGAGCGGATGAGCAGTCATACCGTGGAGAGATGGATCTCACGTTTCAATTACGAAGCCCAGGCAGATGCAACTTCACTCCTTGCTCGCGTAAGGATCGACGTTTGAATGGACTCCAGTATCTGATCTCAGCGAACCAGTTTTCGGCAGTCCAACAAGTGGCCGCGAAGGAGAATCTTCGTGATCGCGTTAGCCGGCACAGTGTGGCCTAGGTTATGAGTGACAAGACACGCGTGCTCATTCTCGTGGCGGTTTCGGTGGACTTTATGCCGCGTTAGAATTCGAGAAGCGCAATTATCTGCGCTTCGAAGTCACGATCGTTATCGCGAAAACTTTTTTCTCTTTACTCCCATGCTGCACGAGATCGCGGCGAGCGATCTGGATTTGACGATATCGTCAATCCCGTGCGAAAAATGATTCGCCGCGTGAATTTTTTCTGTGCGAGACAATATCGACATCGAGAGCAAGCAAGTGGTGGTCTCGCACAGCTTCCATCGACACTCACATACGCTCGATATGACCATCTCGTTCTCGCGCTGGTCTGTAACGAATTTCTTCAATCTTCCCGGCGTCGCCGAGCGCACGACGATGAAGTCGCTCGCGATGCAATCCAATTGCGCAATCGCCTGATCGCGCACCTTGAGGAAGCTGACACCGAATGCGCGCGAGCGGAACGTCCGCCGCTATTGACGTTCGTTGTTGCTGCGCGGTTTGCCGGTGTTGAAACGACCGCGAGAATCAACGATTTTCTGCGCGAGCGCATCCCATTCTACCCCAATCTCAACGAAGATATGCTTCGAGTCGTGCTTGTGCATCCTGGCGAATACATCTTGCCCGAACTCGGCGAAAAACTCGGTCGTTACGCCGACAACAAATTACGCGCTCGGGCGTCGAGATTCGCTCAAAGAGCAAAATCGCAGCCGTCACGCCGCATGAAATCGAGCTGAGCGATGGCGAGAAGATCGTCAGTCGACATTGGTCTGGACAGCGGGCATATCGCCGAATCCGATTCTGGGTGTTGTCGCGTGCGTCAAAGAACGCGGTCGCATCAAAGTAAATGCTCATCTCGAAGTCGAAAACGTCGACAGCCTCTGGGCGCTGGGCGATTGCGCGTTAGTGCCCGATCTCTGCCACCGGTAAGTATTGTCCGCCGACAGCACGACGCGCGTCGCGCGAAGGCAAAGTTCTCGCGCAAAACATCATCGCGAGTCTCGTGGCACACCGAAAAAGCCGTTCAGATTCAAAACGCTCGAGGCGCTTGCAGCGATCGGTCGCCGCACCGGTGTCGCGCGCATTCTCGGCATAAACTTTTCCGTGTTCCTCGCGTGGTTTCTCTGGCGCGGTATTTACTGGAGCAAATTGCCACGCACCGAAAAGAAAGTGCGTGTAGCGATCGATTGGGCGTTGGATGTTCTTTTCTCGAAAGACTTCGTGCAATATCTCGATCAACGCGCGCTTGCGCACATCACAGACTGAAACCGGCGCGGCGCCGTGGAATCGCGATCAACTTTCCGATCCAAGCAAAAGGAACGATCGAGGAACCAGTTGAGCTCACGTGAGGGAACCCAATTGGAGACCCATCACGTCATGAACACAACTACTCAGTCAACCACAACACGATCCTTTCTTGCTATTCTTCTGGTCGGCATCATCGCCGGCTTGCTCGCAGGCATAGCTATGCTCGTTACGATGGGTATTTTGCGTCTGGCGTTCGGTTGGCCGACGCCTACCGAGCTGATTTTCGATCGGCTCTTTCCGTTCCTCACCGTCGAGTTCTTCATCAGCTCGCTGGTGAAAGCCGGTGGTTATACACCACTGAAATTGCAAGGTGTTTATGGCGCACTGGCCGGACAGTGGCCGTCGCAGCGATCGGCGGAGTTATTTACTCGTGGTACCTGAATCAACTCGAGCGGCGTCAACGCACCGACAACGTGAATCACGGAATTATCGACGCGCGCGGGTTGCGATTGATCGTGCCCGGTGTGCTGGTGGCCACTGTCTTGTTCATAATCTTGCTGTGGCCGACGTTGATCACGAACTATCACGGGCTACCGCCAGCCAGGCACGAATCATCGCTTCGCTCGAAATGCTCATTTCGTTCAGTGTGTGCGGATTCGGCATCATGCTTTTCCACGCGCTGATCTCGGCGCGCCCCGCACAGAGCAGCACTGTAAGCGCAGGTGTGCGCACGATCGGCCGGAGAAGGTTCCTTGCCCTTGCGATCGGCGCCACGCTCTTCATAGCGTTGAGTGGAGTACTGCGCCGGCTTTACCGGATCGGCACCTTCGCGTACGACGGCCAACAAACGGCGGTCCCGGCGTGCAAAAGATCACGCCGATTCGCCCACGTGATGAATTTTATCAAGTCTCAAAAAATCTCATCGACCCGATGATCGTCCGCGATTCATGGCGGCTCGACATCGTCGGCCAGGTCGAGAACCCGCAAGTCTATAGTTTTGCCGATATCGCAGCGATGCCAGCCGTCGAACAGGAGACGACGCTTCTTTGCATTTCCTATGGAATTGGCAGCGGACTCTGCTCCAATGCGATCTGGAAAGGCGTGCCGTTGCCGAAGCTCCTCGCGCAGGTGAAACCCAAACCAAATGTCACGACGGTGCTGTTCCGCGCTGCCGACAGCTATTACGAGACATTCCGCTTCGAAAAGGCAATGGAACCCACCACGCTCGTTGCCTACGAAATGAACCGCGAACCATTGCCACAGGGTCACGGTTTTCCGCTGCGACTCATTGTTCCGGGATTGTATGGCGAGAAAAACCCAAAGTGGCTCACGCGGATCGAACTGCTCGACGAAGCGGACGCCCGTCTCCATCGGCGGCATGGCTGTGGTTTTTACAAGCAACAAGGCTGGGGCCGTCTTGGAGATGCCATCCCCACACATTCCCGTTTCGATGCGCCGCAGGTCGCGGGCAATCACTTTGCGCAACCGTTTATTCTCGGCAAAACGGCCGAGCTGCGCGGAATGGCCTTTGGCGGCGACCGCGGAATCTCGAAGGTCGAGATTAGTACCGACGACGGCCAGACGTGGGAGGCAGCAGAGATCTCGCAGCCAGGCACAAAAATTTCCTGGAGTCTCTGGCGCTACGAGTGGACGCCGAAAGAGGTAGGCGAATCGCAGCTCGTGGTTCGTGCCACAGATGGCGAACGAAAATTGCAGATCAGCGAATATCGCGATCCGTACCCGACGGCGCGACTGGATTGCACCGCGTGCGCGCCAATGTTGTAACATCATGACGAAACATACGCCTGCTGCGGTGCTCGTTAAAGGAAAGGCCTTAGTCCGTTAGCATCGACAAAATAAATGCGTTCGTTCTTCGCTACGGGTTAGTCCTGGTGGTTTTCTGGATTGGGTGTCTGAAGTTCACCGCTTGCGAATCCAAAGGTGTTTTCAACCACGCCTCTCATAGTCCACTCCTGACGTGGGCTTATCACATCGGAGGAAATGATGAATAGATTCTAAGGTAACCTGTAGGCACTGTAACCCTGAGCAACGAAAGAACGGTTTTCTAAACCGAAATAGTTCTAAATTATAAAATTATTAAACTTATGAGATACGCATGAGCAAGCTACGTGGCAAAGTGGCAGTTATTACCGGCGGCAGTAGTGGCATCGGTCTGGCGACAGCACAGCGGTTCGTCGCCGAAGGCGCGTATGTCTTTATCACCGGCCGGAGACAGACCGAGCTGGACAAGGCGAAGGCGCTGATCGGGAAGAACGTGACGGCGGTCCAGGGAGATATCGCCAACCTGAACGACCTCGACCGCTTGTATGAGACGATCAAAAAGGAGAAAGACATCCTGCACGTCGTCGTGGCAAACGCGGGGATCACCGAGCGGGCCACGCCCTCGACGGCCACGCCGGAACACTACGACAAGATATACAACATCATCGCCCGCGGCACGTTCTTCACAATTCAGAAGGCCGTGCCGCTGATGACGGCCGGCGGGTCGATCGTGACGGTCGGTTCGGTCGCCTACAAGAAGGGCCTTCGCCCACATGACAGTTTACTCCTCGGCCAAGGCCGCAGTCCGCTACTCGGTCAAGGCGTGGGCGGCGGAACTGATCGGCAAAGGCATCCGCGTCAACAACTTCAGCCCCGGCGTGACCGACACGCCGATCCTCGAAAGTCACCACGAGACCAAGGAGGAGTCCGACGCTACGCGGGCCATGTACATTAAGATGACGCCGATGGGCCGGCTCGGCCGGGCGGAGGAGATGGCCTCGGCAATTTTCTACCTGGCCTCGGACGAGAGTAGTTCTCACGACCGGATTGCGCCGATGTGACTGTCGTACCGCCCGCTTTAACTGTACGAAGCAGATTTAAAAATGGCAATGAGTGCTATTGAAGATTACGGTGTTTCAGGGCATCGAAAATGCAGGCAACATTAACGAAAAACAATGCGGAGAATAATATGAACACGATAACCTTCACAAAAACCGCGGCTCCTGAATGGCTTTTGGCCATGTGGAAAGAAATTGATGACAAGACCTTTGGCAAAGGCTTCGACTGCTTTGCTGAAGATGCGGTGTGCAATCTCGGCGTGGCTGATTGGCATGGACGCGAAGCGATCCGTGAGAATCTGCGGGCGTTTATCGACAAGGGACTTACGGCTCACCACGACGTGGTCGAGTATTGGGACAGCCCTAGCGCTCAAAGTTTTTCACGGCGAAGTAGGGATGAAGTTCGATGAACCCAGCATTCAACCGGTGAGTCCCGCTGATGTGTCATTTTCTCTACATGGACCCGAAAGACCCCACCAAGGTCAGCCGCTGGATTGGCGCGGTGGGTCCCACCAGGTTTTAACTTCAGCGTGTGGAAGGTAAGACTTTGATCACCCGCGGCAGCGCTCGATCGCGATCATGTGCGATGACATCGATGCGACGGTGGATGAATTACGGGCGAAAGGCGCACAGTTCCGCAGCCCTATCGAGAAACGGGACGGTCGAATTATTATGATGATCGTGCTGGCCGCGGATGACATGCAGCTTTACCAGCCGACACGCAGAGCTGGCGTATCATCTCTCAGGAATACTTCGCCCGGCGACGTGTCGGTCGAGGAAAGCGTTCTCCACTGTCCATATCTCGCGCCAAACAACTCGATTCCAAACTTCAGGCCTTGGCCACAAAGGTGACGGAGAAGCCTAGCGTAAACCACTATCACGAAGTGCTAACGTGAGGCTGATTTAGAAAGAAGTTGAAGATTTTTTTAATGTCGCCTGCAAGAACTTGAGGTAAGGATCGCCGCGATCAATTCCACAGTTTGCGACTCGGCGAAAATCTCGATCCGCCCTTCAATCCGGCGGTGAATTCTTACCTCGATCAAGTCCAACCCGGTTTTCTTCAGCAAACCGGCGACCCCGTAGCGGTGAAACAAATGGCACTACAAAGCCTCGCGAATTTGCGCGAACAACAAGCATCGGATCTATCGTACTTCGACGTCTTTTTCATTTTTGCTGTAATCGCCGTCGCACTCGTCGTTCTCGTTTTCTTCATGAAACGTTCGGTCGCAGGAAAAGACGCGCATGTGGCGGCAGAATAAAGTATCGGGCGAGAACGATCGCAAACATGTGTAATCTAATCTACCTCGAGAGGAGCTGATCATGATTGAAAGCAAGATTCAAAAAACTGAAGAACGTTTTGACGAACTGCGAACCCACACAATCAAATTGTTGTTTGTGGGCGGCGTAACATTCAGCGATCTCGATAGCCTTGCATACGTCTTATCTCTCTTCATGCCGATCAGTCACGCGCAGAAGCTTATCGGTCGGAACTGGTTGCTAGCGCTGGACAAAATGCACATGGCCATGGGAGCAATAAAACAATCCGGCGATAGCGATGTCGATTTTGTCAGATTGATGCTGCCGCATCATCAGGCAGCGATTGATATGGCGAAAACGCAACTGCTGCATGGAAAGGATCCGCAGATACGCAGACTCGCACAGGAAATCATCACCGACCAACAGCTCGAAATCCAATTGATGCAGCGCTGGCTGAAACAACAACACGTAAATTAGTATGAGAACAATCCGTTGGTTTTTACCTCTTTGTTTATCGACGGCTGTTATGGCGCAACAGGCCCCTTGGGCGCGACCTGACATTCCAATCTCCAGTCACGACCGCGTTTACACTGCCGACCAAACTTCCAATACGGTTTCCGTAATTGACCCTGCCGCAAACAAATTGCTCGGTGTGATAAGACTCGGCGATCCAGTTCCGGGAGCGTTAAGTCCACTCTACAAGGGAGAGCTTCTTGTTCACGGCCTTGGTTATTCGCCGGATTCCAAAACGCTTGCCGTGGTATCGGTCGGATCGAATTCGGTCACGCTGATCGACACGGCAACGAATAAAGTCAAAGGCGTGGTTTACGTCGGCCGTTCGCCGCATGAAGCATTCTTTACTCCGAACGGGCGTGAGTTGTGGGTGACCGTGCGCGGCGAGAACTACGTTTCAGTAATTGATCCCGTGCGAATGAAGGAGACTCGGCGTGTTGAAATGGCTAACGGTCCTGGAATGACCATGTTCGGTCCGGACGGCAAGTACGCGTTTGTCTGTTCCAGTTTCACCCCGGAACTCGCCGCCATCGACGTTGCCTCGCATCGAACTATCAAAAAGATTCCGCAAGCGACTCCATTTTCGCCTAATATCGCAGTCACTCCCGAGAACGACGAAGTCTGGATCACGTTGAAGGACGCCGGTAAAGTGCAGGTGTTCAGCGCGAAGCCGCCCTTTGCTCAAAAGGCGATACTCGATACGGGGCCGATTACGAATCACGTAAATTTCGTAAACAATCGCAACGGGAAGTTCGCCTACGTGACTATTGGCGGAGCGAACGAAGTGAAAGCGTTCCGAAGAGGCGCAACACCGGAATTAGTTGCGACAATTCCGGTGGGTGAACTTCCGCACGGGATCTGGCCATCGGGCGATGGCTCGCGTGTTTATGTCGCGCTGGAAAACGGCGAGCACTGTGTTGCCATCGATACCATTGCCAACAAGGTCATCGCCACTATTCCGATCGGACAAACGACCCAGGCGTTGGTCTATGTGCCAAATGCCGTCCCGAACGGTACCGGTGCGGAAAATCTCATGCCGCTCGGCACTGCAGCTAACACTGCGGGGCTACACCTGGAGGCCGGCGGGACCGCGCTGCTAAACGCTCAGGCATCGGTGGCAGTGAATTCACTCGGCCTCCTGGATCTTATTCAGATCGCGGCGAGAGGACTTTCGCCGCGCACCCAGTATCAGGTCTACCTGGCTGAATCCAATGAGTCGCCATTTGGTAAACTTGAGCCACTTGCAGTGTTGAAAACAAATCCTGATGGCGCAGGGATTGTTCAGGCAATTGGACCGCTGAAAGTGCTCGCAGAAAACAATCCAAATTCTTCCGCGGCTCACCGATTTCTAATCATTACCGACATCAACGATTCATCACAGGTTGTGCTTCGACAATCCAAGACGTCGAGCAGGCCTGAACAAGAGGCGAAATGACTATGAGCATAAGCATTCGAAACCGCCTGCCCGGGACAATTGAGAAAATCGTTTCAGACAAAGTCGTTTCAGAAGTTACCGTCCGATCTGCGCCCGGAATCGCGACGTCAATCATCACAACCGGTTCAGTGCAGCGGAGGAATCTCAAACAGCGCGACACCGTTTTTGCCATAATGAAGGCGACTGCAGTGCCGGTCGAAAAAGAATAGCCGCCGGCTCAGCTCTCAGCCGACGCGCGGGCGTGCGTCGCAGTGCGATGATTGATGAGAGCGCGCAAGTCGATTGATTCCGCCCGCACCGGCGGATTAAGATCAATTGCGACGGAAGAAACTTTAGGATGGGCATCTGCGGTCGCCTGCATAAACATTTCTTTCAAGAAAGTCCAAACAAACTGATAGAAACAAACATTATGGCCACAAAAGATAAATCTACAGATTCAGTCTACAGAGTAACGGAAGTAATCGGCACGAGTGCGCAGTCCTGGGAGGATGCGGCGAAGCGTGCGGTGGAGACCGCTGCGGGTACGCTGCGTGATCTGCGCATCGCTGAGGTTGTGAAGATGGATGTGAAGATCGAGGACGGCAAAGTGACCGAGTACCGAACCCGGTTGCAGCTGTCCTTTAAGTACGAGGGCTAGTGCGGACATAGAACGGGCGCGGTGGACCCAATCCGGTTAGAGCACGAATCTAATCGGTTAACTACGATCCTGCACATCTACGCCACCATTCACCCGCCCATTATTCTCGCCGCGATTTTCTACGGCTTCGTCGTCTTGTTCGCGATGCTCTTTGGCAGTCGTGCGAACGGCTGGTTGATCAAGCCGGGACGGTGAGGAGGGTCCATGATGAAATTGCCGTGATGAATTCCCCTTCCCTCGCCAGATGGATTCCTGCTCTCGGTTGGTTACGGAGTTATGATCGGAGCTGGCTGCGCGGCGATGTTCTCACCGGCATCACGCTTGCCGCATACTTGCTTCCGGCGGCGTTGGGCGACGCGTCTCTAGCCAATTTGCCTCCGGAAGCTGGCCTTTACGCCTCCTTGTTCGGCGGATTGGTCTTCTGGATCTTTTGCGGTTCGCGCTACACCGCCGTTTCAGTGACTTCGGCCATTTCGCTCGTCATTGGCTCGTCTCTTGGGGAGATTACGGGCGGGAATACGACGCGCTTTGGCGCCCTCGCGGCGGGCACAGCCTTGCTGGTAGCGCTCATCGCCTTCATAGCCTGGCTGGTGAAAGCCGGAGTCATGGTGCATTTCATTTCAGAAAGTGTTATGACCGGCTTCAAATGCGGTGTGGCGCTTTTCCTTGCCAGCACGCAGTTGCCAAAGCTTTTCGGTTTTCATAGTGCCCATGGCAGCTTTTGGGGAAACATGGGTTTCTTCTTTAAGCATCTGAGTGACACAAATTCGATGTCACTTCTGGTTGGAGGAATCGCGCTTGCGCTCCTCATTCTTGGTAAAATCTTCCTGAACCATAAACCGGTCGCGCTTTTCATTGTGGTCGGGGGCATTGTCGCAGCATCGGCGCTTTCGCTGGAGGCACGCGGCGTGAAACTAATTGGCGCCGTACCACAGGGAATTCCGCCTTTCAGTCTGCCTGCGGTTTATTGGCATGACCTGAATGAATTGCTTCCGCTCGCGCTAGCTTGCTTTCTCCTCGGCGCCGTGGAGACGGCCGCGATCGGCCGGATGTTCGTCGCCAAGCACGGCGGACGGTTCGATGCCAATCAGGAAAATCTGGCGCTCGCGGCGTCGAACCTCGCTGCCGGACTCGGTGGCGGTCTTCCCGTTAGCGGCGGTACGTCGCAGTCGCTCGTCAATGAAGAGGGCGGTGCGAAGACACCGCTCTCTACCGCCCTTGCCGCGGTTGTTATCCTAGTTGTCGTGCTTTTTTTCTCGCATCTCCTGAGTGCCCTGCCCCAACCTGTCCTTGCGGCCGTGGTGTTGGTTGCGATCGCGGGTCTGCTCAAGCTTGCAACCTTGAAAGAACTCTGGCGCAGTGATCGATCGGAGTTTGTGGTGGCGATGGCAGCCTTCGGCGGCGTGCTCACTTTCGGCCTGCTCCGCGGCGTGATGATCGGCGCCGCAATCTCGCTTGTACAGCTCATGCGCGAATCGTCTCATCCGCACGTTGCTCTTCTGGGAAGAATTCCTGGAACGCGCCGTTTCTCGGATCGCGACCGGCATGCAGACAACGAATTGATTCCGAACGTAATGATTTTTCGACCGGAATCGGGTCTCGTTTATTTCAACGTCGACAACGTTTGCGAGATGATCCTGAGCCGCGTGTATGCCGAGCCGACACCGCCAAAGCTGGTTGTGCTCGATCTTTCCGCCGCAGCGCGTGTGGACATGCAGAGTGCCCACATGCTTGCGGCTATGGCAGACGAACTCATCGCAAAGCATGTCCGATTCCAAGCCGTTGAACCGCGTTCCTCCGTGCGCGATCGGCTCCGCCATGAAAGCGTCGACGGCAAATTGGGCGGTGTGAACCGCTTCACGACCGTGGCCGATGTAATCGATCACTTTCTAAGCGAGTCTGCGCGTTCAGTCCCCTAGATCCAGCAATTTTTCCGCAATGAAAAAATCTCGTTACACGATTCAGCAGAGCAATTGTGAGGGAAACCGTTTTTTTAGACAGTATTCAATGGCCTGCCGCGATCGCTTCCTTCATCAGCTGGCGGCCCGCCACTGACAATGGCCCTAGGCCGCTCCCCGGCAGATACCACAACCCCTTGTCTTCGTCGCGGGCGTAGAGAAAAATGACGCCTTCGCCTGCGGACGCATGGTGAAAAGTGGCGCCCGGATGTTCTGCGATAAACTGAAGGAACGTCTGCCGCCAGGGTCGATCGGGTTCATCGAAGATTTCTTCACCAAGCTTTTTGAGTTCTTCAACGCTGATTATTCGGATCGATTTGGCGATGGCTTTGCGTCGCTCGTTGTCGATGGCTTCAGCGTCCTCGAATTTTTCAAATGGCATAGGACTCCTTTATTTGGTGGATTCCCGTGAGTCAGAACTCAGTCGATTATATTCGAGTCCGTGGAACAGGGCAAAAAGGAACAAACAGACAGCGAGCTAATGATGCTGCGCTTTTTAGCCGTGCAATTGTTCGCGGCCATTCGCGATCGCACCTGTCAGCGATTTCTTTGCACCTGGCACGCCCCGCGCGAATGAAATGGAAGCCACCCACGCGTTGGTGTAAGTTTTGAAAGGCTTAAGCAACAATTAGCAAACCCGCATGAAGGCGAGTGAGTCGCTTCAGAATAATCAGTCGACTGCGACTGAAAACGCACTTCGCCGCGCCGTTGATACGACTCCCGCGTTTATTCACACTGCCCGGCCCGATGGGTACCTAGATTACTTTAATCGCGGATGGTTGGATTTTCTTGGTAAGTCACTCGAAGACGTTTGTGGGTGGCGCTGGACCGAATCGGTTCATCCGGAAGATGTAGCCGCGCTAATTCAAAAATGGCACGCCGCGTTGGCCAGCGGTGAACCGTTCGAAATAGAAGCGCGTGTTCGGCACGCCGACGGATCATATCGTGCGTTTCTACATCGGAAGCTGCCGCTTCGTGATGAACACGGGAACATCGTGAAATGGTTCGGGTCGAGCATCGATATCGAAGACCGCAAGCGCGCCGAAGAACAGTTCCGCCGAAGTACCCAGGACCTGCAAAACATGCTCACAACTCCACTGGCATTCGACATGCTTAAATCGCCGTCAACGAAAGGCGATACGAAGTTTATGAAACCGATACCCGGAACATTGCAGGAGGGAGGAGCGGCGTTTCAAGCGACGCACTGGACCCTGGTCTTGCACGCTCGACAGTCCGATCCAACGGAAACGGCAAGAAAAGCGCTTTCCGATTTCTGTGAAGCGTATTGGCCACCCCTTTACACCTTTTTGCGACTTCGGGGTCACGCTTCTCCTGAAGCGCAGGATCTTGTTCAAGGTTTTTTTGCCCATCTGCTTGAAAAAAATACGTTGAGTCGCGCAGATAAGGAGAAAGGCCGGCTCCGGACATTTCTGCTCGGCTCGCTGCAGAATTATTTGTACAATGAGTACGATCGGGCTCACAGACTCAAAAGAGGCGGTGGTCATCAAATTATATCGATCGACGAGCATCTGCCCGAAGCCGAAGCATCAATGATGGAGACAGCTCATCTCAGTGATTCGCGCGGTTACGATCTGGCCTGGGCGTCGAATATCGTGAAACGCGCCTGGCAACATGTGCAAAATGCGTTTGAGGCGGAAGGAAAAGCCCAATCGCTTGAAGTGCTAAGGCCGTTTGTTGACGGCAGCGGACGGACGCCGCCAGATCAAGAAGAAGCGGCAAAGAAACTTGGAGTTCCGATCGCGACCCTGCGCACTTGGCTTTGGCGGCTGCGTCAGCGTTATCGCGAAGCGCTAAGGACGGAAGTGGCGAGCACAGTTTCTGATCCGTCCGATGTCGATCAGGAACTTCATTACCTCTATGAGATTCTGACCAAATGAGCGTCGAATCTAAAATTGCCGAACGCGAATCTCTGCTTTCACACGAACGAGGTAGAACAAACCTACTCTTACGTAGTAGATTAAAATCTAACCGAGGCGCAGCGGCGATTCCACCTGCTCTAAGCGACAATGGGCGGGTGCAAGCACCTTCCGGCAAGCACTCGAACGGTATCGGTTTGATTGAAAACAGCATCGACCTGATCCGCGGTTCGGACTTAAATAGAGCGCTGGCATTTACCGGTATGGAGCTCGAACCAACCGTCGGAGCATGCGCGATTTGCGGACGACCGCTCACGCAAGATGGTAGATGCCTTCGTTGTCTGGCTGATTTGGGTTTTTTGAGCGGCAGTCAAGAACCAGGACGATCCGAAACACCCCGTCGATTGACGCCCGGACCACTGAAATACGATCACTTCGAAGTAGAAGTTGGCGCCGACGGCTTTCCGATCGAGCTCGGCGCCGGAGCAATGGCGATCACCTATCGCGCGCGCGACACTGTTTTGAATTCTGTCGTCGCGCTCAAGGTAATCGACCGAAGCGTTGCGAAAATTTCTGGCGTACGGTCGCGCTTCCTGCGCGAGGCGCGAGCAGCCGCGCAGATCCATCACCCGAACGTCGCGCGTGTGAGTCATTACGGGGAGCAGGACGGCGAATGTTTCTACGTCATGGAATTGGTCGAGGGCGAAACGCTCGAGGCTAAGGTTCGTCGCGAAGGTCCAATGCCGCTTGCGCTGACACTTGAAGTAATTGAGCAAGCCGCGCGCGCACTGGCCGCCGCGGAAAAGTGCGGCGTAGTGCATCGCGATATCAAACCGTCCAATATCATGCTCGAATCCGATCCGAGTGGCGCGTTGATTGTTAAAGTCATCGACTACGGCATTGCCAAGGTCGGGGGTGTTCAAGCGGAACGCGACGCCGAAAAAACTCAGTCTGGTTTCATCGGAACCCCAGCCTTCGCGAGTCCAGAGCAGTTCGCTCCTTCAGAGCAGACGAAAATCGACACGCGTTCGGACATCTATTCGTTAGGCGTGACCTTTTGGTATCTGCTCTCTGGCCGTGTGCCTTTGTTGGGCGCACGCTAAACGACATTCGCTTAAGGCAAACGGAGCTGTTACCAATTGAGCAGCTAAAAGTTGGGGATGTGCCGGCGCGGTTCTTGCGCTCCTGAAATCGATGCTCGCCTCGGATCCCAAAGATCGGCCGCAATCCGCTCGCGAACTACTTTACGCGGTCCATCGCTGCTACACAAAGTTCAGCGCCGAAGCACGTTTGCGCCGAAAACGATTCATCGTGGCGGCGGCAGGAGCGATGGCAGTCGCCCTCGCAACCGTATTAGGAACCTGGGCGTATCAACACGTGGAATCTTCCGCCGAGCTCGAACGATCGATCGCGGTTTTGCCATTCGAAAATCCCAGTGCGAATGGCGAAGACACCTATTTCACCGTGGGAATGCAGGACGAAATCACCGACGATCTGGCGAAGCTTACTGGAATGAAAGTGATCGGGAGTCAGAGCACGCGTTTGTACCTGCCCGGTAAGGAGCGCAACCTTCACGCAATCGGTCGGGATCTTGGCGTAAGGCACCTGCTCGAGGGAACCGTTTCGCGCGACCATGATCAAATGCGCGTTGCGCTCAAACTTGTCGATCTTCGCGATGGCGGCCACCCGTGGACCGAAACATATGAGCGTCCGATGAAAGATGTGTTCGCGCTGCAAAGCGAAATCACGCAAGCTGTCGCTGCACGATTGAAAGCCCGTCTCTCGCCTAACGAGACCGCAGCGTTGGACAGTCCACCAACCGCCGATTTGAGCGCTTATGATCTTTACCTTCGCGCTCAGGCTACCGGCGTGCTGGTGAAAGACACCGTTGAATGGGCGTCAAGTAATAAACAAAAGGTTTCTCTTCTGAATGAGGCGGTAAACCGCGATCCGAAATTCGTGCTCGCTTACTGTGAGTTAGCAAGGGCTTACGACAAACTCTACCAAGCCAAAGACATCACACCGGTGGAAAAGCGAGAGGTCGATTACCGCGCACTGGCTGAAGTCGCCTTGGAGAAAGCGCGACGCGTAGCGCCCGACTTTGGCCCGGTGCATCTCGCCTCAGCTGACCATTTCCTCGTGGCCAACAACGACGTCGAGCAGGCACGTGTCGAAATAGATCTCGCCCGTCGCACCATGCCAAATAGCGCCGCACTCGAGACGAGCGCGGCAGCGATCGCGGGTCGTCAAGGTCATTGGGATGATTGTGCGCGCTCTGCTGAGAGGGCCGTTGCGCTTGAGCCACGCGCCACCGAGAAGCTTTTTTTTCTCGCGAATACCTATCGCTTGATGCGGCGATACGATCGCTTCGACGGCGTGATGGCCAGGTTGCTCGAAGCATTGCCGCCAGATCGCTCAGCGACCTACCGAGTCTTCCGCACTTTCGGTCCGCTGGAGAGTGAAGGAGACCTCGGTCCGCTGCGTGTAGCTGTCGCCACCGTTACGCCCGAGGAAGACCCGAGCGGTGCGATCAGAGATTTGCACAATCTGATTCTTGCACTTTGGAGTCATGACCCTGATTCCGTATCGCGGATTTCCAAACAGGCTGCCGAGACCACGTTTGTATTTAATACCGTAAAATATCCGCAAAGCTGGTACGAGGGTCTGGCCGCGCGAATGCGTGGCGACAAAAAAGGCGCGCAGGCGGCTTTTGCCGCAGCTCGTCTCGAAGTTGAAAAAGCTGTGTTGGCCGACGCGTCTGATGGCCGTGCCTTAAGTTTGCTCGCGATGATCGACGCCGGTCTCGGACGGCAAGAACAAGCTGTTCAGGAAGCCAAACACGCTTGCGAGTTGGAAACCTTCGAAAATTTCGCACCAAATGCGGCGATCGTGCGCTGCAATTTAGCCGTCGTTTATGCGTGGAACGGGCAGTTCGACCTCGCGATCTCGGAATTGGATCAATTGGTAAACAGGGCCGCGGGAACCAATCTTCCGGCCCAGCCGACTTACGGTGATTTTCGGCGAAATCCATTATGGGACCCGCTGCGTAATGATCCGCGCTTCACGGCGATCATGAAGCGACTCGCGCCCGTGGCACCTTCTGAATAGAGGCTATTCGGCCGCGCTCCTCGCTGGAACCGTACGTCGTTCTGGCCATATCGCGACCACGAGGAGAGCAACAACGATCCCGACTGAAACTTCAATGAATCGATGCAGGGCAACGATCCACGCGGGATTTGTCCGCGGAATCAAAACAATGATCGTCAGGGTGACACTGGCATATCGATAAGCGGTCTTCTCCAGCCGAAAGCCGAACGAAAGTAGGCCGATGAAAAAGATCGCGAGCACGAAGGCGGCAAGATTTGCGCCGAAATAATTTACCTCGACTGCTCCGACTGACGCGCCCAGGGCCGTCGCGACTATGCGTTCGATAGAGAGCGTCAGCGTAGCGCCGAGACTGGATTGCATCACGACCAAAGTCGCGATTGCCGCCCAATAAGCCTCAGGCATCTGCACGAGCCGCGCGACAATCACTGACAGAGTCGCCGCGATGGCCGTGCGGACGGAGTGCGCAATCGAAGGAAGATTCTCTTTCTGCCAGCTCCAGAATTTCATGCAAGCATGATCTTGCCAGCGAATCCGTTTTGGCAAGATCGCTTGCAGGAAAAAGCTCAGTCATCATCACGAGAAATTGTGATGTCTCCGACCAATAGCCGAGCGAGGAGAGATTCCACGTTTTCTGAAATGTCGATCTTCAAACGCTTGAGAAAAGTAGCATGAAGAGAAAACCGATTCATGAAAACTCAGATTGGAACATTTCTTTCTGGTTTGCGGTACTGAGCCCGTTGATTGGCGTGGCGATTGGATTCGTAGCCGCCGCCGTGATTGAAACACTATGAACGCCCAGCAGCTGGAATTGAGGGCGATTCCGCAATTCGATTCGGGACGGTGGAAATTGCGTTTGGAGCGCGTGCCGGTCCATCCCGATAACGAAACTACGATGGGCATGGACTTCGATTCGGCCGCACAAGCGAGCGTCAACGAGACCAACGAGGCACATTGGTTCCCGCTACGAATCGAGCGCGGCAGACGCGAAACGATAAACATACTGCCGAATGGACCAATGAACGCACTCAGCGGTTCCTGCAAGAACACCTCAGCGCACTGCGCGAAGTCGCTGCCAGAGAGGAGTCGCCGTGAATCCGGTCGTGTTGATTTCAATCATTCTGTTGTTCGGTTTCGATTTGACGGAACAAGTGAAAAGGCGGCGCGGATCACCCAACAGCTAACAACAACCGACCGCGCGGAAACATTCGCGCCAAAACATTGAGATTTTCTGAAATGTCGGCCTTCAAAACTCTGAGAACGAAGTACCAAATCGAAAATGGCGTTTGTAGCGCTTGCCGTCTTTGCTGGTAAGCAAACTAACGATGAGCACAATGCCGATCCTGTACGTTTCCTCGCTGTATGTTGTCTATTGTGCTTTGAGAGTTTTGAAAAAATCCGAGGCGATATCTAAGCTCCACAGGCTGCGCCGAGACTAGTCTGGCGAAAACAAAGCCCAGAGCGTAAAATCAGAGATCAAACCATGAGCATCCCAAAAATGATGAAAGCAGCGGTCGTGGACAAATTCCGGGAGCCTCTTTCGATTCGAGAAGTCTCCGTTCCCGCGCCTCTACCAGGCGAAGTCCTGGTAGAGATCGTCGCAAGCGGGGTGTGTCATACCGACCTCCATGCAGCTGATGGTGATTGGCCCGTCAAGCCAACAGCTCCCTTCATACCCGGGCATGAAGGGGCTGGCATTGTGGTCGCGCTTGGCGCGGGTGTCACGCACCTAAAGGAAGGTGACCGCGTGGGAATCGCGTGGCTGCATAGCGCATGCGGGCACTGCGAGTTCTGCTTGTCGGGGTGGGAAACGTTGTGCCTTCAGCAAAAGAACTCCGGCTATTCGGTGAACGGAAGCTTTGCGCAGTACGCCATCGGGCAGGCGGACTATGTGGCACGAATTCCCAAGAACCTGTCCTTTGTAGACGCGGCGCCAATTCTTTGTGCCGGAGTTACGACGTATAAAGGATTGAAAGAAACCGCAACGCGACCCGGAGAATGGGTGGTGATATCAGGAGTCGGCGGATTAGGCCACGTAGCGATTCAGTATGCCAAGGCGATGGGCTTGCATGTCGTTGCCGTTGATTTGGGGCCGGAGAAGATGGCGCTGGCGCGTAAGCTTGGAGCTGAAATCACGATTGATGCGAAAACGCAGAATCCGCCTGCAGAGGTTCAAAAGCAGATCGGCGGGGCGCACGGAGTTTTGGTCACTGCGGTTTCGACAACTGCATTTAAGCAGGCGATTGGAATGCTCCGGCGTGGCGGGACATGCGTGTTGAATGGTCTGCCTCCGGGAGAATTTCCGATTTCCATCTTCGACGTAGTCCTGAGCGGATATACCATCCGTGGCTCGATTGTAGGCACGCGCTTGGACATGGAGGAAGCCCTTGCATTCGCGGCTGAAGGCAAGGTCAAAGCAACCGTAGAGACGCAACCGCTAGACTCGATCAACGAGATTTTGGAGCGTCTCAAGGCTGGACGCGTCAATGGTCGGGTAGTGCTTGCAATTGGAGATCACGCCAGCGCACAAGACCGTTTCCGGTAAACGCGGTCGCGAACTTAAACACTTGATTTTGGCAACGGCTCCATCGACGATTCGCTTCGTCACGCTGCATTATTTCTTTGTCCGCAAATGCTTCTGGTGAAATATTCGTACGCGTTCGTTATTCTGCGCCGGAGGCGCGGGAATACTCGATGAAATGTTTGAAGCGATCACCCTGAATTCAGACCCGCAAGATCAGGAACTCCCCAATTGTGATCGTGGCACTGATTACTGCGACCAAATAATCCTGTTCATCGACAAAATGGCGAAAGCCGGAATGATCGCGCCGTCGGATTTGGAGTTGGTTCACGCGACCGATTCAGTCGATGACGCGATCGCGCATATTCGCAGCCACGCAATTGAGCGGTTTGGCCTTCACGTGTCTCGAGGAGTGCGGCCGCACTCGCGTTGGTTGGGAGAGCGCGGTTTACCGCCGCCTCTCATCGCATTGAGCAAGTTACCGCCGCTTGGCCGGCGCACTGAAGACTTACATCCTGGTCGCCACTCTGACAGATCGTAAGACATGGAGGACACAAGATGAGCAACGAAACTCCCCCCGCTATTGACCCGGACATGTTCGCTGCCGTTTTTAGCGAGAACTGGGACAACGCCCGTTACATCAAGAGCGAGCGCATTTCGTTTATGAACGCCTACTCGGTGATTTGCGCGGGAGTGCTGGCCCTGCTGCAGAGCGTTCAGGCTAGCGACCTCATCCGAATGGCACTGCTTTTCTTCATGACGTTATTCTCACTAGTAGGGTTGCTCACGAGCCTGCGGCTGAAAAGTGAATTAGAGGAGTGCCTGGCAAAGATCGAGGCTATGACTGTGCAGGCGAAGATGAGCCAGTTTGTGGCGCTCGGCCAGTTGGAAGGTAAGCCATCGCGATACCCAAAGTTCCGCTGGATCTTTCCAATCTTCTACACCATGACGATGGCAGGTTTTATTACACTGATCGTGTATCGGCTGGTCACCGGCGAAGCCATGAAGTAACCGCGTCCCAGTGAACTGAACACAGACAGCAATCGCATGACGCAACCTTCCAAACGCAGCTTCAAACGAAAGTTTCGCGTCTGTTACCCAGCGGGAACAGGGACGCTGGTAATCCGCACTGACTTGGATTGGGAACGGAACGTTTATCCCGTGGCGGTCAGCAGCGACGGCAACACGGCGAGCTTTGAAATCGAGGCGCAACAGCCATTCGTTTATTTCAAGCCCTGTTTAATTAAGAACGGCAGCCTGCATTGGGCGGTCGGGCCTAACAATCTGTTGATCATGGCAGGGGAAGATGGTCGCGTCGTTTATCCTTATTTCTTCAGCGATCCACGCGGGCGGTTCTCGCCTTTGGTAGAAGTGGAATCAGCTATTCTTGATCGACACCATCGTCTGCGCGTGTACCTGCCGCCCGGTTACGAGGAGAACACGCTCGCGCGCTACCCATTCGCCTACATGCAGGACGGACAGAACTTGTTTTTTCCCAACGAGGCATTTCAGCACAAGGATTGGGGCGTAAAGGAAACGAGCCAGATCCTGCGGGCAATGCAAGCCATCGAGGACTTCATTATTGTCGGTGTTTACTCGGGTGAGCGCCGCGAAGAGGAATATACAAAGCCCGGTTATGAGGCTTATGCGCGTTCGATAGTGGAAGAGTTGGTGCCTGCTGAGCAACTGTTTCTTAGGACAACCGGAAACCGACTTGATCGAACGATGTGGGGTTCCTCGTTAGGCGGGGTCGTTTCTTTCTATACTGTCTGGCAATATCCGGAGGTGTTTGGCGCGGCCGTCTGCATGTCGAGCACCTTTTCTCACAAAAACGATCTGCTCGAACGAGTGCTGAGGGAGCCGAAGCGGAAAATAGGCTTCTATCTCGATAGCGGCTGGCCTGGTGATAACTACGAAGTAACCGTCGCCATGGCGCTGGCCCTGGTAAGCAGAGGTTGGCGCTACGGTCGCGATCTTCTTTACTTATGTTTTCCGCACGCCGCGCACGATGAGAAAGCTTGGGGGGTGCGGCTGCACTTGCCGATGCAGTTGTTTACTGGCGCGGTCGCGCGCGCCTCGCGCAGCGGTGATCCGCTTCTGCAAAATCCGCCCGAATAGCTGATGCGCCGGCAGCGACAACTACGCCGGCTATATGCTCGCCAGGCATATCAAACCAAAAAAGATAGTATTTCACGGCCGACTACTGCCGCACGAAACTTGTGCGCATGAAACGGGTGCAACAATCGCGTGAAGATTCGCAAATTTCGCCGCGAAAGCCAGCCCGGCTTCCAGTAAGTTTTAGAGAATCGGCCGCGTTCGCGCGCGGAGGAACGGAACACCTGCACCGTTGGAGCCGAAGCACCCGGTCCAACCAGTCATGCTTTACGATGGAAAGGATTCCTACCCTCTTCGCACAGCACTCCCATCGACGTATCAACCTCAAGCGTAATCAACAGAAGTAACCACCTATGCCATTCGATAAATTTGTAGATATGGAAACCCTGAGTGAAGAGCGGCGCAGAGCCCTCCAGGAATCTTTGCAAAGCCTAACCGTTGCTGAGCTGCGGAAGATTGTTAAAGAGCTCTCTGACTTTGAAGGTGATCCAGCGCAGGAGAATTTCCTGCGCGTGATCGAGACCCATCCACAGGAAAGCTTTTATCGCGCAGTCACACAGGAAGGCGCAATCATACTTTACTGTCCTGGCGAAAATACCGGTGTCTGGTTCCTGCCCGGCAGCGGGATGGGACCACTGCCGGAGGAAGCGAAACGCCATATGAAAGAAGCCATCGCAGCGCCTGTTTCTGGCAGAAAACAAGTACGACGTTGAATTAGAAAATGAACATGTTGACCAAAGAACTGCCCCTGGCCGCTGCCTTACTGCTTACAATCTGGAGCGGTTGTTCGCGCAAGGCGGAGCAAGTTACTCCGCCGCCACCGGAAGTACTTGTGACGACAGTTACACCACGAGACGTGCCCGTAGTGCACGAAGGCGTCGCGACATTGGAGGGTTTCATTACCGCCAACATTAACGCGCAGGTGCAGGGCTACATTATCTCGCGGGACTACAAGGAAGGCAGCCTAGTTAAGAAAAGCGATCTTCTCTTTCAAATTGATCGTCGCCCCTTCGAAGCAACCCTGGATCAGGCGAAGGGAAACCTGGCTGTCGCGCAATCGAACCAGACTAAGGCCGACGCCGATGTGAAGCGCGCGCTAAGGTTGTTCCAGGAGAAAGTCCTCAGCGATCAGGAACGCGATACCTACATCAATTCTGCGTCATCAACGAAGGCTAACGTGCAAGCCGCGGAAGCCGCGGTACGACAAGCCGAGGTGAACCTTGGTTATACAAAGATCATCGCGCCGATCGACGGCATTGTGGGAATAGCTACCGCCCACGTAGGTGACCTCGTAGGCCCCGCGACTGGACCACTAACAACCATTTCCCAAGTCGATCCGATCAAGGCGGCTGTGAACATTGGCGAGCAGTCGTTTACGGAATTCATCACTGATCATCCCGACCCGGATGAACGGGAGCGTTACCTGCAAGGACTCCAATTCGACTTAGGTCTCGCGGATGGCAGCCTGTATCCGCACAAAGGAAAATTTTATGCAGAGGATCGGAACCTCGACGCAAAGACCGGCTCCATCCGGATGGAGCTGACCTTTCCTAATCCGGGCAACCGATTACGGCCGGGCCAGTTTGGGAAGGTGCGGGCGGTAGTCAAAGTTGCGAAAGGCGCTCTGGTCATTCCGGAACAAGCAGTGACTGAACTCCAGGGCAACCGGCTAGTCGCGGTGGTAGATGGCGAGAACAAAATAGCTATGCGCCCGGTGAAACTGGGTGAGCGCTCCGGCGGGATGTGGCAGGTAATTGAAGGCTTAAAATCGGACGAGAAGGTCGTCGTGCAAGGGCTACTAAAGGTTCGTCCGGGTAGCCCTGTTACAGTCAAACAGTGGACGCCACCGGCAGAAGGAGTGACCTCCACAGGCTCTCCTCCAGCAAGGCACCCCTAAATTATGTCCGAGTTCTTCATCAGGCGGCCGATTGTCGCGATTGTCATCGCAATCTTGATGGTGATTGTCGGCGCGATTTGCCTCGTCGGGTTACCGATCGCGCAGTATCCGAACATCGCCCCGCCGGAGATTCAAATCCTGACTCACTACACCGGTGCGGACGCGTTGACGATTGAGCAATCAGTCGCCGCTCCCATCGAGCAGAGGATGAGTGGCGTTGATAACATGAACTACATGTATTCGATCAACGCCAACAATGGCGATATGCGCATGATCGTAGACTTTGATGTCGCGACCGAACCCAACACCGATCAGATCCTTACGCAACTGCGCGTTTCTCAGGCACAATCGCAGTTACCCCAGGACGTAAACGCCTTCGGCGTGACCACCTCGAAGTCGGCCGCTTCACCATTGATGGTCATTGGACTTACCTCGCCGAACAAAACCTACGACAAGATCTTTTTGGCTAACTACGCCTACATCAATCTCGTCGATGAGCTATTACGCCTGCCGGGTATCGGGATCGTGCAGGTATACGGAGCGGGTCAGTACGCGATGCGGCTTTGGGTGAAGCCCGATCAGCTGGCCAAGTTAGGTATCACGGTGCCGGAAATCATCGGTGCAATTCAGAAACAGAATAACGTGAATCCCGCAGGCCAGATCGGCAGTAAGCCCATGGAGAAACGTCAGAACTTTACTTTTACCGTACGCGCCCAAGGCCGGCTAAGCACGCCAGAAGAGTTTGGCAACATTGTCATTCGGGCAAATTCAGACGGTTCATTCGTGCGGGTAAGGGATGTGGCACGGATTGAGCTGGGTGCGCAGACTTATAACCTGGAAAGCCGGCTGAACGGTCAACCAGCCGCGGCGATTGGTCTGTATCAGCTACCTGGTAGTAACGCGGTGCAAGCTTCGGACGCTGTTCGCGCATTCATGAAGGAAGCGAAGCAGCGCTTTCCTGCTGACATGGATTACGCCATCTCGCTCGACCAGACTGATTCCGTACGCGAAGGGATGCGCGACATCGTCAAGACATTGGTGGAGGCGATCCTGCTGGTGGTTGTTGTCGTATTCGTCTTTCTACAAGGTTGGCGCGCAACTCTTATTCCGCTCTGCGCCGTGCCGGTTTCATTGGTTGGAACCTTTATTCTCTTCCCGCTGTTTGGATTCTCGATTAATACGCTTTCGCTTTTTGGCTTGGTACTCGCCATAGGTCTGGTGGTCGATGATGCCATTGTCGTGGTCGAAGCCGTCGAGCATCACATAGAACATGGCATGGCGTCACGCGAAGCCACATTGCTGGCAATGCGGCAGGTATCTGGGCCGGTGATAGGTGTTGCCTGCGTGCTTGCTGCGGTCTTTATACCTACGGTGTTTCTTCCGGGGATCACCGGGAGATTATACCAGCAGTTTGCAATAACCATTGCAGTTGCGGTTATCATTTCCGCCTTTAATGCACTTTCACTAAGCCCAGCGCTTTCTGCGTTGTTGCTTCGTCCGCGTAAGAAAGCCCGTGGCCCACTCGGCTGGTTTTTTGGCGGCTTTAACCGCGTCTTTAGCAGTGTAACTAATGGTTATGTCAGTTGGTCGCGCCATGCCATTCGAAGGAGTGCGCTCAGTTTTGGATTGCTCGCGCTCTTTTTTGTGGGTGCGGGATGGTTCGGCGGGAAGCTACCGCGAAGCTTCCTTCCCGAAGAAGACCAGGGCTACGTTTATTTGGCGCTTCAATTACCCGACGCCGCTTCGCTCGACCGCACCGACGAGGCGGCGCGTAAAATCGAAGACGTTCTCAGTAAGATACCAGGCATCAAATACACTACGACTGTTGTCGGGTTCAGCCTTCTCAGCATCGTTCAGGATACTTATAGCGCCTTCTTCTTCGTCACCCTGGAACCTTGGGAAGAGCGAAAGAAGCCGGAGGAACAATACGAGGCAATGAAGCTGCGGATAAACAAGGAACTGAGCGGTCTTACCGACGGGATTGCTTTTGCGTTTCCGCCACCTGCTATTCCCGGCGTAGGTACCTCCGGCGGGTTTACCTTTCTGTTGCAAGACCGCGCCGGAAAAGACATTGGATTTCTTGCCGAGAATTTACAGAAGTTCATGGCGGCCGCGCAAAAACGTCCGGAACTTGCGGGACTCTTCTCGACGTTTCTGCCGAACGTGCCGCAGCTCTTTGTGGACGTCGATCGCGACAAGGTGCTCAAGCAAGGTATCGACATAGGTGAGGTCTACCAAACACTACAGACCTTCATGGGCGGTTATTTTGTTAACTATTTCAACCGCTTCGGACGGACCTGGCAAACCTACATCGAAGCGGAAGGCGATTACCGCGATGACCCGAAGAATGTAGGTCAGTTCTATGTTCGCAATTCGAACAACGACCCCGTTCCACTCGATGCCCTGGCCACGATCAAAAACATCAACGGACCGGAATTCACCTTGCGCTTTAACGAGTATCGCTCGGCGCAAATCAATGGTGTCGCGGCGCCGGGCTATAGCTCGTCGCAAGCAATGAAGGCGTTGGAAGAAACCTTCCAGCAAACCATGCCGCCGGAAATGGGCTTTAACTACATGGGCATGTCATTCCAGGAAAAGAAAGCAGAGAAAGGTGTTTCGGCGACCGCAGTGTTCGGCCTCTCGCTCATCTTTGTTTTCCTCATTCTGGCTGCCCTGTACGAAAGCTGGTCGTTGCCATTTAGCGTTTTGCTTAGCACACCGGTGGCAGTATTCGGCGCGTTCCTGACTCTTTTTCTGCGGCGCATGGAAAACGATGTTTATGTGCAGATAGGTCTTGTCATGCTTATCGGTCTGGCGGCCAAGAACGCGATCTTAATCGTCGAGTTTGCCAAGGCCGAATACGAAAAGGGCAAACCGCTCCTGGACGCCGCGCTGGAAGGTGCGCGCCTCCGGCTGCGACCCATCCTTATGACTTCTTTTGCTTTCATCTGTGGCTGTCTGCCCTTGTGGTTTGCCAGTGGGTCTGGAGCTGTTGCCCGTCGGGTGCTGGGATCGACGGTCATTGGCGGAATGCTGGCCGCGTCAGGCATCGCGATCTTTCTCATCCCAGTAACCTTCTACGTTGTGGAGCGACTGTCTTCACGCGGGCACGCCGGCGCTCCAGCCCCAGAGCAGCAACCGCAGGGCACGCCGACCGCGGCACTGCCATCATGACTGACTCCGGCTATGCGCTTCGATTCCTATTCCTCGCCGTAATCACAACTGATGCGTTGCTCAAAGCGATTCTGCGTCTACCTCTCTCGCAGAATCTTATCGAAGCAAGTTAGAAGAAGTAACACTCACATTGTTGTCATTGCCGCGCTGGCAACGCTTAGTGGTTGTGCGCCGCTCGCAACAGTTCGTGAGACCAGCCCCAGGCTGGGCGCACATTACGGGACATCGCTCCAGCTTCAGCGTGCTGAGCAACAGATTGCGGCCGGCCAGCAGTTTAAAGCTAGCCATCCAGAGCAGGCGGTAGGCTGTTACCTTGCCGGCGTTGAATCAACAACGAGCGAACTGCGCAAAAATCCACGAGACCGCATCGCTTTGCGTGATTATAACTTCGCCTTATCACGCGTGTTTTCCGCAACTCGCGACGCTCACCTCGACCCGTGGACGCGTCCGTTACACATTCCGGCGTCGAATGGATGCGAATATTGGCTTACCAACCGTCCAATTGCGAATCGCCTCTGGCGACCACAGGATTACGAGTTGATTCCTGCCGACGAGCTCGATGTGCGCGGCAAGTTTGTAGTTCCCCGCGTGACTCGCGAAGGCGCGGGAGCGGCGCTTATTGCAGTGCGCAACGAGCACGCGCCGCAGATTCCGCTGCGATTTGCTCCCCCGCGTGTTTATACCGCTGTTACCGCAGTAGCTCGGTTCACCGGGCGCAAGTGCGAGATCGAATTCATTGACCCACTTGCCACTGAGACCGTCAAGGTTTCAGGTCGCACTCTGCCATCGGAGGCAGATTTCACTGCGCCAATAGCTCTGGGTCTTTCGCGCGAGCATCCAGAGAAGATTGGGTTCGCGGCAATGCTCAACCCGGAGAAATTCGCCTACACCGAGCGATTTATACAAGTCCAACCGTATGATCCAAACAAGATTCCGGTCGTGTTCGTGCACGGTCTTCAAGATACGCCTGTGGCCTGGGTCCCGATGGTGAACGCGCTCTGGTCTGATCCCGTTTTGCGCCGGAACTACCAGGTGTCTGTCTTCAGTTATCCGAGCGGCTATCCTATCCCGTACTCAGCCTTGCTGCTCCGGCGCGAGCTGAACGCTCTAGACAGAACTTTTCCTCATCACCGGCCGATCGTCCTTGTAGGTCATAGCATGGGTGGCGTTATCAGCCGCCTCATGATCACCGACTCAGGCGGTGACAAACTTTGGCGCTATTTCTTCGGTAAACCGCCTGCGGAGACCAAACTTTCCACCCAAACCAAAGCGTTGGTCGAGGAGGGATTGATCTTCAAGCCACGCCGTGATGTAGCGCGAGTCATTTTCATTTCTACTCCGCACCGCGGCAGTGTTATTGCGCAAAACTCGATTGGCCGAATCGGATCGAGCCTGATCCGCAAGTCGGTTCGATATATGAACGCGGGCCGCGAAATCTTACAGGCATCTGTCGTTCAAGAGGACCCAACAATCTTGAAACTAAACCGGCTGCCGAACAGTATCGATACCCTTTCTCCTAACGATCCCTTTGTGAAGGAAATGAGCACATTACCAATGGCGAAACGCATTCCTTATCACTCGATCATCGGCGATCGCGGACGCGGTGATACGCCGAACAGCAGCGACGGTGTCGTGCCGTATTGGAGTTCGCATCTCAACGGAGCCGAATCGGAGAAGATTGTGCCGTCTGGTCACGGCGCGGAACACAGTCCCCAAGGGATTGCCGAGGTCCTGAGAATTCTTCACGGACACATCGCAAGCAGAAGCGCGGGAAAGCAACCGCGGCCGGGCCTGCGTAGAACTGAAATACGCTACGATTCGCCGTCTGCCAGCCACAGCTCTACCAGGCTTAGGAACTAAGTCATGCCTAACGAAAATGTTGCGAAATTTGCGCCGCAATTGCCATTTTCAGCTGATTGAAAGAGGGATGCGAACGCCGTTGTGATACGCGATCAGCGTTGGTCGGACAAGCTGACGATCACCAAACGGCGCTCACGGTCGCGAGTCGCCCGTAGTCGCGTCACGCTTTTTAAAGGCTGAATGCGCTTGCTTCGCGCATTGCCAGAACGTTTCCGCCGCCGGGCTGAGCGGACCTTTGCGCGCCGCGAGACCGATGTCGATCGTCTTCGGCTCGGGTATAAGCCGCAAAAGCTTTATCCGCCGACCAAAAACATACGCGAAGCGATCGGCGGCGAGCGCGACACCGCTGCCAGCTTCGACCGCGGCAATAATGCCATCCACGCTGTCGCGCTCCTCCACGATCTGCGGCTTGGTTTTGGTCGAGGCGAAGACGGTGTCAATGAAGTAGTGGTAATCGGGGAACTCTTCCGGGACGAGGCCGACGAACGGTTCGCACGCCGCCTCCTCGAGTGAGACAGCGCGCCGCCGGGCGAGTCGGTGCTTGGGCGAAACGGCGAGGCGAGGGTGCTCGTGGCTCAATGGGAGAAAACGCAGACCGCGAAGCGCGCTGGGCTTCGGCGCGTGGAAGATGAAGGCGAGATGGAGTCTGCCTTCGAGCAGAGCATCCACGTTCTCCTCCACTTTGCGATCGTGCAGCTTCACCCGTACGTTCGGCATCGCGCCCTGATACGTCCTCAAGATGCGATGAAAGAGCGGATCTATCGCATACGAACAATAGCCAACATGCAACTCGATGGGCTGATGCTCGTCGAGCGCACGCACATTTCTCAGTGCCTCGTCTGTTCGTGCCAGTATTGCGCGAGCTTCATTGAGAAACAGACGCCCGGCTTCCGTGAGTCTCACTGACTTACCGACCCGTTTCAGCAAAGGCAATCCGATTTCATCTTCAAGATCACGAACCTGACGGCTTACTGCCGGTTGGGAAATGTGAAGTTTCAACGCGGCGCGCGAGACGTTTTCAGCCTCGGCCACACCGACAAAGTAGCGCAAATGCCGAAGCTCCATGGGGAAAATCCTTATACTTCCTCGTTATAAACAGGCAAGAAAGAAAGTATTTCCCGCGCGCGTTAGGCGGACGCCATACTGTGGCATGTCCGAAATGGTTGAAGGCGCTGCCGCAAATTCGCACAAGTCTCACGCGCGAAAAGAGAAATCTGACCCTGACAACCTTGCCTCTCATCCGCGCGCTTCACCACAGCGCAGTCCCGACCTGCGCTTCACGCCTAACCAGTTACAATCCAGAACGGTAACGCAATGAATGCGAATCTCGTCACTGCTTTGGCAGCGCTGCTGGGCTCGGTGGCCGGCGCATCGGCAGCCATCGCCACCACGTGGATATCGCAGAGAAGCCAAACGCGTCGTGAACTGGCGAAATCGGAAATGCGCAAGCGCGAGACGCTCTACGGCGAGTTCATCACCGAAGCGGCCCGCTTATTATCCGACGCTTTTGACCACACGTTAGATAAACCTGAAACGCTCGTGAAACTTTATGCTATCCTCGGAAGGATCCGTCTCGTCTCCTCGGAAGCCGTGTTCAACGCCGCCGAGGAATGCAGCAGTCGCATTCTCGATGTTTACGCTACGCCGAACCGCACGGTCGACGAGCTCATCGGCGCTATTCGAAGCGACGAAATGGCGTTTCTGAGGAAATTCAGCGACGCCTGCCATGTCGAGTTAGGCAAATATTCCCAATATTAAAGAACAGACGCCTTCAAAATTAACGAAATCGTCACATGACTAGTGTTTCGAGAAGCCATCATTCATGGCCGTCGGCGCGGGTCAAATGGCGGAATAGTTTGCTGTCGACTCGTTCCTTCTGCAGCCAGGGGCAGAAAAATATAAAATTTCTGAAATGTCGTACCTGGAAAGCGTGAAAAAGAAGTAACCGATGAAATCAACCACCGAAGTCCCGTTAGGTGATATATATGAGAGCGCTACTTTCCTTCATCGTTAGCACGACATCGTTCGGATCATCGCTCTTGGCAGGTGTCGCGGCAGTGGCCGAACCATTCAACTGGAGCCCGCAAGTTGACGATCCCATTCACACTCCGGCTGAACTGGTCGAATCGATGCACAGTGCGTTCGGGTACAATCATTGTCGAGCCAAGCCACCTGAAAATTAACGAAATCGTCACATGACTAGTGGAACCAGAAGCCGTCGTTTGGATGGCGGGAACGAAGGGAGCGAGTGAACGTGTGAACCAAGTGCTTCCGATAGTTTACCTGGCCAGGCACGGCGAAACCGCGTGGACGCTCTCGGGCCAATTCACGGGACTTACCGACCTGCCGCTGACAGAACGTGGCGAGCGCAATGCGCGCCGCCTCGCCGAACGGTTGCGTGGATTGACTTTCGCCAAGGTGTTTACCAGCCCGTTGCAGCGTGCCAGGCTCACCTGTGAATTGGCTGGCTTTCGAGCGGTCGCTGAAATCGACCGGGACTTAGTCGAATGGAACTATGGCGATTATGAGGGTCGCCGCAGTGCGGAGATTCATAGGGAGCGCCCTGATTGGCAATTGTTTCGTGACGGCTGCCCTGGCGGAGAATCACCGAGCGAGGTCGCCGTGCGGGCCGACAGCACGATCACACGTATCCGCGAGATCGAGGGCAACGTGCTGCTTTTTTCCAGCGGGCACTTCTTGCGGGTGCTCGCCGCCCGCTGGCTTGGTCTCGAGCCGGGGGCTGGCAGATTCTTCCTGTTAAGCACGGCGAGCCTTAGTGCATTGAGCTACGAACACAACCTGTCACAGCCAGCAATCCGGCTGTGGGACGATGATCGTCATGTTGGCGACTAACTTAGACAGCAATCACCGCGAAAGGGTTATGCCAGAGACAAAAACTAAGATTCTCGTTTGTAATGCTGGCTCCAGCAGCCTCAAATTCAGCCTCTTCGATGCAGAAGACGAGGTGCTACTGGCCGACGGCGGCGTCGATTGGCTCACAAAACCGGCGCGACTAGTTTTTCGCGGAGCAAACCAGCCCGGAAATTCGCGAGGAGTTGAAGCTGGAAAAGCATGCTGATGCCATGGCTCGAATCCTCGATGATTTGCAAGCTGGCGCATCGGCGGCTCTGCAAAGTCCCGAAGACCTCCGAGCGGTAGGACATCGCGTTGTCCATGGCGGCGACCGTTACACCTCTGCCGTGCGGATCAATGCGGAAGTTAAGCGGACAATCGAAGAACTGACAGAGTTGGCCCCGCTCCACAACCCACCCAGCCTGGAGGGCATTAACGCGGTGGAGCAAGTCCTGCCAAAGGTTCCACAGATCGCAGCATTCGACACTGCTTTTCATGCAACCTTGTCTGAGGCTGCCCGAACCTATCCGCTGCCGCGAAAGTGGACGCGCGAATGGGGCATCCGCCGTTACGGCTTCCACGGACTGAGCCATTCTTACTGCACCGGCCAGGCGACGAAGATAATCGGTCGGCAAGGTTTGCGGCTTGTTATTGCCCATCTGGGCAACGGCGCGTCGGTCTCGGCGATCCGTGATGGCGTGTGTGTTGATACTTCCATGGGCTTTACGCCCTTGGAAGGCCTGATGATGGCGACGCGCAGCGGCACGGTCGACCCGGGCTTACTCATCTACCTTTTACGGCACAAGGGCCTGGACGCAGAAGAGCTCGACAACGCTCTGAACTATCAATCCGGTTTGCTCGGTATCTCGGGCACATCTTCCGATCTGCGCCAAATTCTATCGGAACTTCCGCACAATCCGGACGCGAGACTCGCCGTTGACGTTTATGTCCATCGAATCGTGCAAACAGTCGGGGCCATGGCCGCTACGTTGGGCGGGATCGATGCTTTAATCTTTACTGCGGGTGTAGGCGAAGGTTCGCCGGAAATCCGTAAACGGGTTTGCGAAAAGCTTAAGTATTTAGGTCTGGAGCTCGACGCAGCCGCTAACGCAACTTGCGAGCCGGACGCTGACATCGCCATGCCAGCCTCAACTGCACGTATCCTCGTCATCGCCACGCGTGAGGATCTGACCATCATGCGCGAGGTTCGTCGGTTGATTGGTTCGTCGCTCGGCCGTCACCGTGGAAGCGAACACGCCCGACCCTCTTTAATAATAGATGAAAACAATAGACAAACGTCAGTCCGGTTGGGGCAAAAGCGGGCATCGCCCGTGAAAGAAAGAACAAAATGAGAACACCTACTGTTAAGATTGAAAAGCAAGTTCGTAACGCAACACGCTTTGATCGCGGCGCTGCTAAGTCCGCTGTCAAAGATCGCGCACGGAGTCCCGCAAGGGTCAGTAAAAACGGAGCAAACGGAGCAATCTCCGCCTACGGAACCGCTCGCTCGACGATTAAAGGCGAGCCCCTCAGTCGTAACGAGTTGGATAAGATCGACGCCTACTGGCGAGCCAGCCTGTACCTATGCGTGGGCATGCTTTACCTGAAAGACAACCCATTGCTACGAAAACCACTGAAGCTGGAGCAGACTAAGGCAAGACTGCTAGGCCATTGGGGCTCCGATGCCGGTCAATCCTTTACCTACACCCATTTCAACCGGTTAATTAACAAATATGACCTGAACGCGATTTTCATCTCGGGACCGGGCCACGGCGCACCAGCTGTCCTCTCCCAAGCCTATCTCGAAGGAACGTATTCCGAGGTTTACCCTGACAAGAGCGAGGACTTGACCGGGATGCAACGCTTCTTCAAGCAGTTTTCTTTCCCCGGTGGAATCGGCAGCCACGCTACTCCGGAAACGCCCGGAAGTATCCATGAGGGAGGTGAGTTGGGCTACAGCGTCTCGCACGCTTACGGGACTGTCTACGATCGGCCAGACTTGATAACGCTCGTGATGGTGGGTGATGGCGAAGCAGAGACGGGACCGCTGGCTACGAGCTGGCACAGCAACAAGTTCCTCAACCCGATCACGGACGGGGCCGTGCTGCCCGTCTTGCACCTCAATGGCTACAAGATTAATAACCCGACCCTCCTGGCCCGCATCAGCCACGAAGAGTTGGAGTCGCTTTTCGTCGGCTACGGATACACGCCATTGTTTGTGGAAGGGAGTGACCCGCGCAGCATGCATCAGGCGATGGCCGCTACTTTGGAACATTGTGTTTTGGAGATCCGCAAGATCCAAAAAGAAGCCCGGCGCACAGGAAAGGCTGTGCGGCCGCGGTGGCCGATGATCGTGTTGCGCAGCCCCAAAGGTTGGACCGCGCCGAGGAAGGTGGGCGAGCACTATCTCGAGGGCTACTGGCGTGCGCACCAGGTTCCCATCGCGGATATCGCCACCAACCCTGCAGACTTGAAAGTACTTGAAAAGTGGATGCGCAGCTACAAGCCAGAGGAATTGTTCGACAAGGACGGGCGAGTCATTTCCGAGTTGAAAGCCTTAGCTCCTAAGGGTAATCGGCGGATGAGCGCTAACCCCATCGCGAATGGTGGTCTGTTACGCAAGCCACTCGACATGCCGGATTTTCGAACTGCCGGTGTTGAAGTCAGGAAACCCGGCAAGACCGTGGCCAGTAGTGTCTCAAAGCTGGGCAATTTTCTCCGCGAAGTGGTGCGGCGAAACATGGACAACTTCCGTGTGTTCGGGCCAGACGAGACCGAGTCCAACCAACTCCAAGCGATCTATGAAGTTGGTAAGAAGGTCTGGCTCGGCGAGTATTTCCCTGAGGATGCAGACGGCGGGCAGCTTGCAACGAACGGCCGAGTTATGGAAATGCTCAGCGAGCACACGGTGGAGGGGTGGCTGGAGGGTTACATCTTGAGCGGCCGGCATGGACTGATCAACAGCTATGAGCCCTTCATCCATGTCGTCGACTCGATGTTTAATCAGCACGCCAAGTGGCTGGAAAAGTGCAGCGAGCTCTCGTGGCGTGCACCAATATCCTCGCTCAACCTGCTAATCACCGGCCTGGTATGGCGGCAGGACCACAACGGCTTTACTCACCAGGATCCCGGATTTTTGGATGTAGTGGCGAACAAGAGCCCTGAAACGGTGCGCATCTACCTGCCGCCCGATGCCAACTCGCTCCTGTCGGTTGCAGACCACTGTCTGCGCAGCGTTAACTACATCAACGTTATCGTCGCGGATAAGAAAGAGCACATCCAGTTTCTGGACATGGACGAGGCGATCGCGCACTGCACCAAGGGTATCAGCATCTGGAGTCGGGCCAGCAACGATCAGGGGTTGGAACCCGATGTGGTTATGGCCAGCTGCGGCGACGTGCCGACGACGGAATCGCTGGCCGCCACCGCCCTGCTTCGCCAGCACTTGCCGGACGCGAAAGTCAGGTTCGTTAACGTCGTCGATCTATTCAGACTGGTGCCGCATACCGAGCACCCGCACGGTATGACGGACCGTGAGTTCGAGGCCATTTTTACCCCGGACAAGCCGGTGGTCTTTAACTTTCACGGTTACCCGTGGCTGATCCACCGCCTCACCTACCGCAGGCCCGGACAGCGCCACATTCACGTCCGCGGCTACAAGGAACAAGGTAACATCAACACACCGCTGGAGCTTGCCATTTGTAATCAGACTGACCGCTTTAGTCTTGCAATTGATGCCATCGATCGGATGCCCCGTTTCCATGTGACTGGAGCGGGCGTACGCGAGCTTCTCATCAACCAAAAGATCGCGTGTAAACAACATGCCTACGAGTTCGGTATAGATCCTCAAGAGATCACGGATTGGAAATGGCCCTTTTAACATCTGGCAACCATGTCACCCACACATCAAGCGGTACCCGAGTCGGAGATCCAGGCGGATGGAGAGAACAGGAACCTGCACCGGAAAACTGAAACTAAGAAAGGAATGACTTTGATGGAAACACAAACAGAAAGCGGGCTAGTCTCAAGACCAACAGGATCCAACGAGCCATCGAAGCTCATTGAGCAATACGGCTGCGGACCGGTTCAGCTCACCGGAACGACCGACGCTCTTTATGAGCGCCACCTGGTCTTTGACAACGTCATGGAAGTCGCGGCGATCGGCACGCGCGAGCGGTTCGAAGCTGTCGCCCATTCCGTGCGTGATGTCCTTTCGCAGCGATGGATTCAGACGGAGAGCACCTATGAGCGCAAGGACCCAAAGCGCGTTTACTATCTGTCGATGGAATTTCTCATCGGCCGTTCGCTGGCTAACAATGTCACGAACCTTCTTCTTGATGACATCACCCAAAAGGCCGTCGAGGAAGAGAAGCTCGATTGGTACGAGTTACTGGAACAGGAGCCCGACGCCGGGTTGGGCAACGGAGGGCTTGGGAGGCTGGCGGCATGCTTCCTCGATTCGATGGCTACGATGGAAATTCCAGCGATGGGTTATGGCCTCCGATATCAATACGGTATGTTCAAGCAAACCATCCAGGACGGCTGGCAACACGAAGTTCCAGACAACTGGCTCCGTCGCCCTGACCCCTGGGAGGTCCGGCGTCAAAACGAGACGGTAGAGGTGGCACTCAATTGTTCGTTCAAGCTAAGCGGCGGAAGTTTACGCGCTGTCCTCGGCCAGTCATCCAGTCTGATCGGTGTCCCCTTCGATCGACCCGTGGTGGGTTATGGTGGCAAGACTATCAATACCCTTCGGCTCTGGGAAGCAGCCGCCTCCGATTATTTTAATTTCCAAGAATTCAGCAGCGGCGATTTCGTCGGAGCGCTAGCCGAAACACTCCAAGCCGAATCGCTGACCCGGGTGTTATACCCCGACGACCACACAGCCCAGGGGCAAGGACTGCGTTTTGTGCAGGAGTATTTTCTCGTCGCGTGCTCGCTCGCCGATCTTGTCCGTCGCTTCCGAAGGACCAACACCGATTGGCAGAAACTACCCGACAAAGTTGCTATTCAGCTCAATGATACGCACCCGACGATGGCGGTGCCGGAGCTGATGCGGATTCTGCTCGATGAGGCGCGCCTCGGATGGGATGAGGCCTGGGACCTTACCCAAAGGACTTTGGCCTACACGAATCATACGCTCCTGCCCGAAGCTCTTGAGAAATGGCCGGTCATCTGGTTTGAACGGATGTTGCCGCGTCACTTGGAGATCATCTACGAAATCAACCGTCGCCTGATTGATGAGGTCCGAAGACGCTTTCCCGGAGATGAGGAACGGATTCAGAGAATAAGTCTTGTGGAAGAGGGTTCAGAACGCAAAATTCGGATGGCCAACCTTGCTATCATCGGTTCGCATAGCACTAACGGTGTCTCGGCCATCCATTCTCAATTGCTGCGCACGATGACCGTCAAGGACTTGGCCGAATTGTATCCCGAGCGTTTCAGCAACAAGACCAACGGCGTCACGCCTCGCCGCTGGCTGCTGATGTCAAATCCTGCGCTGTCGCGCACGATTACCGACGCGATCGGCGATGGCTGGGTCACCGATCTCAGTCAGTTAAACAAGCTTAAACCACTGACCGGTGATCAGGGATTACAGCAGGCTTTTCGCAAGGCTAAACGCGAAGCCAAAGTGCAATTTATCGATTGGCTAAAACAGATTAGCGGTCAAGCGGTAGACGCCAACAGCATTTTCGATTGCCAGATCAAGCGTATCCATGAATACAAACGCCAACTACTGAACGCGCTTCGGATCGTGGTGCTTTACAATCGGCTGCGCGAGAACCCCAATTTCGAGACGACGCCACGAACTTTCTTCTTCGCCGGCAAGGCAGCACCCGCCTACCACCTGGCCAAGGTAATTATCAAGTTCATCAACAATCTCGCTGACACCATCGACAATGATCCGACGATCCGCGGACGGCTCAAGGTCCTGTTTCTGCCTGACTACTGTGTTTCAATGGCAGAGCGACTGATTCCTGCTGCTGATGTTTCCAACCAGATCTCCACCGCGGGCTACGAAGCCAGCGGCACCAGCAACATGAAATTCATGATGAACGGGGCGTTGACCATCGGCACTCGTGATGGCGCGACTATCGAGATGGCGCAAGAAGCGGGCGAAGAAAATTTCTTTCTCTTCGGCCTGACGGCGGAACAGGTGGCAGGCAGCCGCGGCTGGTATAAGCCGCAGTGGCATTATGAAAATGACCCAGCGACCCGCGCCGCACTGGACCTTATCTTCTCTGATCATTTCAGCCGCAATGAGCCTGGCGTCTTTGCTCCGCTCCGAGAGGCGCTTCTGACCCACGGCGACTACTACATGCACCTGGCGGATCTCAAGTCTTATTTAGAGGCAGACCAACAGCTATGCGACCTGTATGCCGACCCGGTAGGATGGTCTAGCAAGGCGATCTTGAACGTCGCTAGCTCCGGAAAATTTTCCAGCGACCGAACGATTGCCGAATACGCGGCCGACATTTGGAACGCAAAAACGTGTCCCGTTTCCTAGTGACGAATGGCGGAGAGAGGACTGACACACATGCCAATTTCCCCACTTGCGGGCAAGCCGGCTCCAAAAGAGCTGTTGGTGGATCTGACTCGGCTGGAACAGGAATATTATGAGCGCCGCCCCGACTTGGGAGATCCGAACCAGTTGGTAAGCTTCGGCACGAGCGGACATCGAGGCTCGCCGCTGCATGGGTCATTTACCGAATCCCACATTCTGGCCATTACACAGGCCATTTGTGATTACCGGCGCAGTCGTGGGTACGATGGCCCACTCTACATGGGTAAGGACACGCATGCAGTGTCCGGGCCGGCCCAGCGTACCGCATTAGAGGTGCTAGCTGCGAACAACGTGGAGACGATCATCCAGAATGACGACGGCTTCACGCCGACGCCAGTCATCTCGCGAGCCATTCTCATTTATAACCGGAATCGTAAAGAGCACTTCGCCGACGGCATTGTTATCACGCCTTCCCACAACCCGCCGGCGGACGGAGGCTTCAAGTACAATCCGCCTAATGGGGGGCCAGCTGACACTGACGTCACACGATGGGTTGAGCGCAGGGCCAATGAGTTGTTACGCAACGGGACTGGCATCAAGCGCATTCCGTTTGCTGCGGCGATCAAGGCCGACACAACACACCAGGAAGATTTCGTGCTGCCTTATGTCGAGGATCTGAGAAACGTCATCGATATGGACGCGATCCGAAGCGCCGGCCTAAAGCTGGGTGTAGATCCACTCGGCGGTGCCGCCGAGCCGTACTGGGAGCCAATCAACTCCGTCTATCACTTAGACATCGCTGTCGCGAACTCAACAATCGATCCGACTTTCTCGTTCATGACGGTCGATCACGATGGCCAAATACGCATGGACCCATCGAGTCCGTATGCGATGGCGCGTCTTGTGGACCTCAAGAATCAGTATGACGTCGCCTTCGCCAACGATCCAGATTCCGACCGGCACGGCATCGTTACGCCTTCCTCCGGGTTGATGAACCCCAATCATTACCTGGCTGTGGCCATTCGCTATCTGCTGACGCATCGGCCTAACTGGCCGACTCACGTCGCGGTAGGTAAGACCTTGGTCAGCAGCAGCATGATTGATCGTGTGGTGCACCAGCTCGGGCGCTCGCTCTGCGAAGTACCGGTGGGCTTCAAGTGGTTCGTGCCAGGGTTATTCGACGGCTCGCTCTGTTTTGGCGGAGAGGAGAGCGCTGGAGCAAGCTTCCTCAGGAAAGATGGCACCGTTTGGACCACCGACAAAGACGGCCCAATCATGGACCTACTGGCCGCTGAGATCACGGCACGCATAGGCAAGGACCCGGGCGAGTTATATCAAGAACTAACAAATCAGTTCGACACTCCCTACTATACGCGGATCGATGCGCCGGCGACACCAGATCAGAAAGCGCGGCTGCAAAAATTGTCGCCCACAGCGGTTGCGACTGATACTCTCGCCGGCGAGCCGATCACAGCCAAACTGGCTTCGGCCCCAGGTAACGGCGCCCCGATCGGCGGGCTGAAGGTTATGACTGAAAACGGCTGGTTCGCGGCTCGGCCTTCCGGCACCGAGGACATCTATAAGATCTATGCGGAGAGCTTCAAGGATCAAAGTCATTTGGCCGCGATCGTGCAGGAAGCTCAAGAAATTGTGACCGATGCACTAAGATCGCCTGATTCGGTTCTTCAGGAACACGAGGTGCGCTGATGAGTAATGACAGCAGTCCGAATCCTCCTCCATTTCCATCGTCCTACCGAGCCTCTGGCTTGCTTCTACACGTTACGTCGTTGCCCTCGCCGTACGGCATTGGCGACGTGGGACCGGTTGCGATCGGGTGGATCGATCAACTTTGCGATGCAGGACAAAGCTGGTGGCAGGCGTTGCCCTTGGGTCCGACAGGTTACGGCAACTCTCCTTATCAATCGCTGTCGTCGTTCGCGGGCAACGTCCTTCTAATCAGCCCAGACTGGCTCATCGAGGATGGCTTGTTAAGCGCCAGTGACTGCGAGGCACCCTCGTTCTCCCCTTCCCTTGTCGATTATAACGCGGTTATCCCATTTAAATACCGGTTGCTCGAGAAAGCTTGGAGCAATTTTGTTAGAGCGGGGTCCGCGGAGTTACGAGTTGCCTTTGAACAGTTCTGCCACGAGCAGGCGCACTGGTTGGAAGATTACGCGCTCTTTCGGGCGCTCAAAATCCGGTACAATGGCGCTTACTATCTCGAGTGGCCGACGGAGTTGGTCCAGCGAGTACCCGAAAGCTTTGGCCAAGGCCCGGCATGATCTGGCGAATCAAGTCGATCAAGTTTGTTTTGCTCAATTCCTATTGTTTCGCCAAGGGGCACGGCTTGAGAATCACGCCAGAGCTAAAGGCGTGCGCCTGATTGGCGATCTACCATTTTTCGTTTCCCCGGACTCCAGTGACGTGTGGGCCGACCCGGAACTATTCTTGTTGGGTGACCAACGAAGGCCGCGCTTCGTGGCGGGCGTGCCCCCGGATTATTTCAGTGCTCAGGGTCAGCTGTGGGGCAACCCCATCTACAACTGGGAGGCGCTGCGACAAACTGGCTTTCGGTGGTGCATCGATCGGTTGCGTGCTCTGCTCGCACACGTAGATGTGATTCGTCTCGATCATTTCCGCGCGTTCGCAGCGGCGTGGCATATCCCGGCCGGAGCACCTACGGCACAGTCCGGCCAGTGGGTGCCAGGTCCGGGTGCTGATTTCTTCAACGCGGTAAAGAAAGAGTTAGGCCGGCTACCGTTCATTGCTGAGGATCTGGGTTTGATAACAGCGGACGTTTGTGCGCTCCGCGATCAGTTTCAGGTGCCTGGTACCCGTGTCCTGCAATTTGCCTTCGACGGCAATTCGGATAACCCGTATCTCCCCCACAACTACGTCTCGAACGCGGTCGTATATACCGGGACGCATGACAATCCGACAACTCGTGGATGGTACGAAGAGTTGCCACCGTATCAGCGGCAGAACTTATTGCATTACCTCAACTCACCGCAGCGGGATAGTCGCGAGATCGCTTGGGATTTAATCCGCCTGGCGTGGTCGTCGCCGGCTGCGCTTGCCGTGGCACCCTTACAAGATGTTCTCAATCTCGGGGCAGAGGCTCGAATGAACGTCCCCGGTCGTGCGGCAGGCAACTGGAGCTGGCGTTGTACCGAAGAGTTGTTATCGGCTGCTGATTTTCACTGGTTGCGGGGCCTGACAAGAAGCTCAAACCGCTTGCACATTCTTACAAATCCAGCGATCGAAATGGCGGAGGCTGCATTATGACACCGAGCCCAATTGTTTTTCCAGTCGATGCCAACAGCACATCACTCGGCCTGGCTAGTCATCAATGGGCTCAATTCGTTACGAGGTAACAAAATGAAATCAACACAACTGCTTCACAACCTGGGTCAAAGTCTGTGGCTCGACAACATTACGCGCGACCTGATTAACAGCGGCACACTCAAGCGCTATATCGACGAGCTTTCCGTGACGGGGCTCACTTCGAATCCCACGATCTTCGACCACGCGATTAAAAACAGTAGCTCGTACGACGCTGCGATCCGCAAGAAACTTGATGAGGGCAAGTCCGGAGAGAGGCTGTTCTTCGAGCTGGCACTTGAGGATCTCACGCGGGCGGCCGATCTGTTTCGACCCATCTTTGACCGGACTAACGGCGTCGACGGATGGGTGTCATTGGAGGTATCGCCTCTGCTTGCGCACGACACTGCCAGCACCCTCGCCGCGGCTAAGAATTTGCACGCTCGGGCGAGGCGCCCAAACCTGTTAATCAAGATTCCTGGCACTAAAGAAGGCCTACCCGCAATCGAAGAGTCGATTTTCGCCGGTGTGCCTATTAACGTCACGTTGCTATTTTCACGGGAGCATTACCTCGCAGCAGCGGAGGCTTTTTCGCGCGGAATCGAGCGACGCATTGATGCCGGACTTAAATCCGACATCGGCTCGGTAGCCTCGATCTTCGTCAGCCGGTGGGACGCCGCAGTCGCAGGCAAGGTGCCTGCCGCGCTGAACAACAAACTCGGTATTGCAATGGCAAAGCGCACTTACAAGGCCTACCGCGAGCTGCTCGGCTCACCTCGTTGGGAGCGGACCTACAACGCCGGTGCCCGTCCCCAGCGCTTGTTATGGGCGAGCACAGGAACCAAGGACCCCAAGGCACCTGATGTGTTATATATCAAGGCGCTGGCTGCGCCTTTCACGGTAAACACCATGCCCGAAGGAACTTTGAAAGCCCTCGCGGATCATGGAGATCTGAGCGAGATCATGTCGGCCGACGGTGGCGATTGCGAAGCAGTGCTGGACCAATTCGCGGCGGCGGGCATCGACGTTGATGACTTGGGCGCAAAGCTCCAGGACGATGGGGCTAAATCGTTTGTTAATTCCTGGAAGGAGCTCATGGAGGTTATCGCTTCCAAGGGCGCAACCCTTGCGAAGGCCGGCTGAATACATGGAGGAATCAGTGAACGTGCTCGTTATCGATGTAGGCGGAACCCACGTGAAGATTCTCGCTACTGGCCAAAAACAACGTCGGGAATTTCCATCGGGCCCGAAGCTAACCCCCAAACAGATGGTCGCTGGCGTCAAGAAGCTTGCCAAGGATTGGAAGTATAACGCGGTATCGATTGGTTATCCCGGGGTAGTCGTTGGAAATCGGCCCGTTGCGGATCCGTATAACCTTGGAAACGGGTGGGCCGGATTCGATTTTGGAGCCGCGTTCAAGTGTCCGATCAAGGTAATCAACGATGCCGCCATGCAAGCATTGGGAAGCTACAAGCACGGCAAGATGCTCTTCCTCGGGCTGGGTACCGGTCTAGGTTCCGCCATGGTGGTGGATGGCATCGTGGAACCGATGGAGCTCGGCCACCTCCCGTACCGGAAGCGCACCTTTGAAGACTATGTTGGGGTCGCTGGACGCAAGCGCCTGGGACAGAAGAAATGGGAACAGGCGGTCAGAGACGTGATAGCCCGTCTGATCGCCGCGCTCGAACCCGAGGATGTGGTCTTGGGGGGAGGAAACGCCAAGAACCTGAAAAAGTTGCCTCCAGGTTGCAGGACGGGCGACAATGCCAATGCATTCGTGGGAGGATTTCGCCTTTGGCAGAAAACCAAGCAACGCAATAGCTCGACGTCCCGAAGGAGCCGTCTCTATCACCATAAGCGAACCTAGAGTAAACCCTCGTGCACAAAATGTCCCGGACCCGCATTGCTCTCGTGATCATCATACTCTTCTGCGGGGCGGCTCGGACGCGCTCTGCAGATGTTACCGAAGCGCCCGCCGGTACGCGGCCGCTAACGGCCACTCCCTTCCAGTTGATCCTGCCTCGCGAGCACCTGCTCGGAGATTGGTTTACTACGCGCACTTGGCTGGAGGACCACGGCATCACTCCAACGTTGACGTTCGTTACCGACTCTCTAGGCAACCCGAGCGGCGGAAAGGAACAGGGATTCACGACGGCCAACAATGTCGGGCTCGATCTGAATTTCGATTTGGAAAAACTGGGCGTTCTCGAAGGCGGCTCATTTTTGTTGTCTATGTCATACCGTTTCGGCGGCAGCTTGTCAGCGAACTACATTCACAATGTTTTTACTGTTCAGCAGGTCTTTGGCGGCGAAACATTTCATCTGATTAACCTGGCCTACCTTCAGAAACTATTTGATGATCGCGTCGAACTCCGACTCGGCCGCATTGGCGCTGGCGACGATTTTCTCGTTTCACCCTATGACTACGTGTTCGTACAAAACGGCTTCGATGGCAATCCGGTAGGCATTTTCTTCAACTCCCCCGGTATGACCGCCTATCCCAATGACACCTGGGGGGCTCTTGTCAAAGTAAGACCGACCGCCAGGACCTATATCATGGGTGGCGTCTACAACGGCGATCCGTCCATCCGCGACAACAGTAACCACGGCGTGGATTTCTCGATGGATGGACCGCTGTTCGCAATTGCGGAGGTTGCGTATCAACCCAACAGCTTGCCGGGCGACCGCGGCCTCCTCGGCAATTACAAGGCCGGCTTTTGGTACGACAACAGTCGCTTCAGCGACTTCAATACTGGCGAATTTGAACGCGGAAACTGGGGATTCTACACTCTGTTTGATCAAGTTCTCGTTAGGTTCGGAGAGCGAGGAAGTCATCGTGGTTTTGGTATTGCCGGCTCGTTCTTAGTGTCGCCCGATCAGTCCATCAGCCAGATGCCCTATTTTTTCACCGCTGCTCTTGTTACGCGCGGCATCTTCCCCTCGCGTCCGATCGACGTGATCGGCTTGGGCATTGTCCACGGTCATTTTAGCAATGACCTGCAGAATTTTCAGCAGCGGGCGGAACAGCTAGATCCAAATGTTGGAGTGCAGTCGCACGAGACGGTGGTGGAGTTGACTTACCGCCTAGCTTTGCTCAAGAGCGCGCTCTACTTCCAGCCGGACCTGCAGTATGTCTTCCGGCCGGGCGGAACCGGCCGGATTCCAGACGCGCTCGTCCTTGGTGCTCAAGTCGGCGTTAATTTCTGAACTATTGATGGCCGCCATGATTCAGTCTTTTTCGCATCTACCAAGATTCTCTAAAATTTAGACGGTGAAAAGCTTGAGAACAATGGAAAGGAGAAGAATTCGGAATGGATAAACCAGCGAATGCCGTTTCTCCCGCGATGCTCCACGCCAGACGACGTAGTTCCGCCTATGTCATCGCGCTTTCCAGCGTGGCGGCGATCGGTGGCTTTCTTTTTGGTTTCGACAGCGGTGTCATTAACGGGGCTGTCGACGCCCTCGCGAAGGCGTTCGGTACCCAAGCGGCAGGCACCGGCTTTGCCGTGGCTTCGGTCTTGCTTGGCTGTGCCGTAGGTGCCTTCGGCGCAGGCACGCTCGCCGACTCTGTCGGCCGGCGCCCGACTATGCTTTTGAACGCAATCCTGTTTTTCGCAAGCGCTCTGGCGACAGGAGCCGCTAACTCGGCCGGGGTTTTCATCGCGGCGAGGATTGCCGGCGGCATAGCGATCGGCGCCGCAAGCGTATTGGCCCCGATGTACATCGCGGAAGTGGCTCCGGCGCACATACGCGGCCGCCTGGCCTCACTGCAGCAGATGGCCATTGTGACTGGACTATTCTGCGCCTTTTTGAGCAATGACATCCTGGCTGGGCTTGCTGGCGGAGCCAGCGCGCTCTTCTGGGGTGGGGCGCCGACTTGGCGCTGGATGTTTTGGATGGAAGCACTGCCAGCAGCCGCGTTCCTGATAGGTACTCTGCGAATCCCTGAGTCGCCGCGCTATCTTATTTTCCGTGGCAAACACGAGCGGGCACGCGAAATCTTCGCGCGCATTGGTGCCGACGCCGAGAAACTGGTGCGGGAGGTCGAACAAAGTCTCAAGGGGGAACATCGCCCGCGTTTGTCGGATCTCATCATTCCAGGCACGAGACGTATCGCTCCAGTGCTTTGGGTGGGAATGGGTTTGGCGGCTTTTCAGCAATTTGTCGGTATCAACATCATCTTTTATTACGGCGAGATCCTGTGGAAAGCAGCGGGGGCGACGGAACAATGGGCCCTGCGCATTAACCTGCTCACCGGCTTGGTCAACATACTCGCCACGATCCCGGCGATAATGCTCGTTGATCGCATCGGCCGCAAACCGTTGCTGTTAGTCGGATCGGTGGGCATGGCTTTGACGCTGGGCGCCATGGCAGTTGTATTTGGCACCGCCAGCGTAGGTCCTGATGGGAAGCCGTTGCTCAGTCATATGGCGGCGGTGGCGGGATTAACGGCCGCGAACCTGTACATCGTTGCCTTCGCTATGTCGTGGGGTCCGGTGATGTGGGTGCTGCTAGGCGAGATGTTTCCCAATCAACTGCGGGGAGCGGCTCTCGCTGTTTCCGGCGCCACCAATTGGGCTGCTAACTTCGCGGTTACCGTAACTTTCCTGCCCCTGTTGAGCGCAGTCGGTCTCGCGGGTGCTTATGCGCTCTATGCCATAGCCGCAGCGATCTCACTCCCATTTGTATGGGCTGCCGTGCGGGAGACAAAAGGCAAGACACTGGAACAAATGAAGGACACGACGAACCTGAGTCAGGCTTTGGGTTCTGTTGAAAAGAATCTAGGGATAGCAATGCATGACTAAAACGGAATGAAAGGAATCGAAGGATGAACCCAACAACAAAATCAGTCTCCGAGCGTCGCGCATGGAATGCTTTGGTCGCTCATTATCAGAACGTCCGAGAGCTGCATCTGCGGAAACTTTTTGCGGATGATCCCAAACGCGCCGAGCGCATGACCGTCGAGGCGGTAGGCTTATATCTGGATTACTCGAAGAATCGCGTCACCGACGAGACTCTGAAGCTTCTTGTGCAGCTCGCCGAGGAATCGGGACTGCGCGGGCGGATCGACGCCATGTTTCGGGGCGACAAGATCAACATCACGGAAAATCGCGCGGTTCTGCATGTGGCGCTGCGCACACCGAGAGGGGCATCGATCGTTGTTGATGGCGAGAACGTTGTCCCGCAAGTCCATACCGTTCTCGACAAGATGGCCGACTTCTCCAACGGCGTGAGAAGCGGCGCGTGGAAAGGTTACACTGGCAAGCGCATTCGCAACGTCATCAACGTTGGTATCGGTGGCTCTGATCTCGGACCAGTCATGGCCTATGAGGCATTGAAGCATTACAGCGACCGAAGCATGACGTTTCGGTTCGTTTCGAACGTAGACGGTACCGATTTTGCTGAGGCCGTTCACGACCTGGACCCTGCAGAAACTCTTTTCATCATTTCTTCAAAAACCTTCACGACCCTCGAAACAATGACGAATGCGCGCACTGCGCGCGATTGGCTGCTTGCAGGTCTCGGAGGCGATGAAAAGGCGGTCGCCAAACATTTTGTTGCGGTGTCGACCAATGCTTCGGAAGTGGCGAAGTTCGGCATTGATACTGCCAACATGTTTGGGTTCTGGGATTGGGTCGGCGGACGCTACTCGATGGATTCGGCGATCGGGCTTTCAACGATGATTGCGATCGGGCCGGAAAACTTTCGCGCCATATTGAATGGATTCCACCAAATGGACGAGCACTTCCGCACAACCCCCTTTGAGCGCAACCTGCCGGTTCTCATGGGGATACTCGCTGTTTGGTACAACGACTTTTTCGGCGCAGCGACGGTAGCGGTCCTTCCATACGAGCAATACCTGAAGCGATTCCCGGCTTATCTGCAACAGCTGACAATGGAGAGCAATGGCAAACATGTCACACTTGATGGAAGCAAAGTCCCCTGCGATACCAGCCCTGTCTACTGGGGTGAGCCGGGAACTAACGGCCAGCATTCTTTTTACCAGTTGATCCATCAGGGAACGCGGCTCATTCCCTGCGACTTCATCGCGTTCTACCAAACGCTAAATCCACTCGGCCGTCACCACGATATTCTCCTCGCCAATGTGTTCGCCCAAGCCGAGGCGCTGGCTTTCGGCAAGACACCCGAGCAAGTCAAGGCGGAGGGCACACCGGACTGGCTCGTGCCACACAGGGTCTTCGAGGGTAACCGCCCATCGAACACAATTCTAGTCGAGCGGCTTACTCCAGAAACCCTCGGTAAACTCGTCGCTCTCTATGAGCATAGCGTCTTTACACAGGGTACCATTTGGAACATCGACTCGTTCGACCAGTGGGGTGTCGAGCTCGGCAAGCAATTGGCCCAGCGGATTATCCCGGAACTCGAGAGCAAGGAGAAACCTGCTCTTAACCACGATAGCTCAACCAATAACCTGATTCGACAATATCGAAGATTTAAGGAGGCGTTATGAAATCGATCGACTTAAACCAGCAACAACTCCAGCAGATGAAGACACATCCGGGCTTCATTGCCGCGCTGGATCAAAGCGGTGGAAGCACTCCCGGCGCACTGCGTCTTTACGGAATCAAAGAAGGTGCCTGGTCCAACGAGGATGAGATGTTTGGGATCGTGCACCAGATGCGCACCCGGATGATTACCAGCCCCAGCTTTACAGGAGAACGAATCATTGGCGCCATCCTGTTCGAGAACACCATGGACAGGGACATCGAGGAGCAACCCACAGCCGACTATCTTTGGAACGTAAAACGTGTGGTGCCCTTCCTGAAGGTGGATAAGGGCCTTGCTACCGAGAAGGACGGGGTCCAGCTGATGAAGCCGATGCCGGCGCTTACCGCGCTGCTCGAGAAAGCTAAAGCGAAGCGTATATTCGGAACCAAAATGCGCTCGGTCATTAAGCAGGCCAGCGAAGCAGGCATCAAGGACATCGTGAACCAGCAGTTCGAGCTAGCTGCGCAGATCATTGCCGCCGAACTGCTTCCGATCGTCGAGCCGGAAATTGATATTCACTGCCCGGAGAAGGCTAGGGCGGAAGGGTTACTCAAGGCGGCTATTCTTGAGAAGCTGAACCAACTGCCAGCGGGCCAGCTGGTCATGCTCAAGCTCACGCTACCGGAGCAAGACAACTTTTACGCCGATTTCGTCAAACATCCCAAAGTTTTGAGAGTGGTTGCGTTGTCCGGCGGTTATTCGCGACAAGAAGCCAACGATCGCTTGCGCCGGAATCACGGCATTATCGCGAGCTTTTCCCGGGCCCTGGCAGAAGGGCTCTCGGCCCAGCAATCCGATGCCGAGTTCAACGCCATGCTGGATAAATCCATTCAGAGTATCTTTGAGGCATCCAACACTTAGACTGCGCGCAGTAACGTCAATTAAAAGAAGAAGGAGTAACAATGCAACTTGGAATGATTGGACTCGGCCGAATGGGCGCAAACATGGTTCGCCGGCTACTGAAGAATGGACAGGAATGCGTGGTGTTCGACCGTTCACCTAATGTGGTCAACGACCTCGTCAAAGAGAAAGCAAGTGGAGCTACTTCCCTGGCAGACTTGGTGACCAAGCTCGACCGGCCACGAGCTATCTGGCTGATGGTTCCGGCGGCGGTGGTCGATGAGACGATCGGCGAGCTGTCGCCGCTGCTTGAACCTGGCGATATCATTATCGACGGCGGCAACTCCTACTACGTGGATGACATAGAACGGGCAAATGGACTGCGCTCGTTAGGTATTCACTATATCGATGTCGGAACGAGCGGCGGCATCTGGGGCTTGGAGCGTGGCTACTGTATGATGATCGGTGGTGATAAGGAGATAGTTCAACGCTTAGATCCGATCTTTGCCACGCTTGCGCCGGGCATCGGCAACGTGCCGCGCACGCCGGGCCGCGAGAAACTCGGCGGCACGGCCGAACAAGGTTACTTGTATTGTGGACCTAACGGCGCCGGGCACTTCGTCAAAATGATCCATAACGGCATCGAATACGGAATCATGGCCGCTTACGCCGAGGGTATTGGCATTCTGAAAGCCGCTGACGCGGGGAAGAGTCAGAGTGAGGTGGATGCCGAGACTACACCGTTGCGCAATCCGGAGCACTACCAGTATGAGTTCAACCTCGCTGATATTTCGGAAGTTTGGCGACGCGGCAGCGTCATCGCTTCGTGGTTACTGGATCTGACCGCAACTGCGCTCGCGACAGACGCCCAGCTAGCGAAGTTCGGCGGCAGAGTTTCCGATTCCGGCGAAGGTCGTTGGACGATTAAGGCGGCCATCGATGAAGGCGTGCCGGTGCCGGTCTTGACGACCGCCTTGTACGAGCGGTTCTCATCGCGTGGTGAAGCTGATTACGCCGACAGGCTGCTTTCCGCGATGCGCTTTGGTTTCGGCGGTCACCTGGAAAAATCCGCCAAATGAGGAGCACGGCATGAACGTTCCCCATTCGGATGCGTTGGTCTTCTTCGGTGCCACGGGCGATCTCGCCTACAAGAAAATCTTTCCGTCGTTGCAAGCGATGATCAAACGGGGCCATCTCGACGTGCCGGTTATCGGCGTGGCCAAGGCAGGTTGGAATGTCGATCAGCTCCGAGCGCGGGCGCGAGACAGCATCGAGAAACACGGGGGAGGAGTCGAGTCGGCGGCGTTCGACAAGCTGTGCCGCCTGCTGCGTTATGTTGATGGCGACTACAAAGACGCGGCTACGTTTCAGGCCATCCGCAAGGAGCTGGGCTCTGCGGAGCGGCCTGCGCACTACCTGGCCATCCCGCCTGCGCTATTCGGCCTGGTTGTGGAACAGCTAACCAAGGCACGCTGCACCAGTGGTGCTCGTGTCATCGTTGAAAAACCCTTCGGTCACGATCTCCTCTCGGCGCAGGAACTCAATCGGATTCTGCTCGGCACTTTCGACGAACAGCACATCTTTCGCATCGATCATTATTTGGGGAAACGAGCAGTCCGAAACATGGTCTTCTTGCGCTTCGAGAATGCAATTCTGGAGTCGTTCTGGAACCGCAATCAAGTCGAGAGCGTGCAGATAACCATGGCGGAAGCCTTCGGAGTTCAAGGCCGCGGGGCATTCTACGACCAAACCGGCGCGATCCGCGACGTGGTTCAAAATCACCTGTTCCAGATTTTGGTGAACCTGGCGATGGAGCCACCGGTGAGAACCGACAGTGAAACGATCCGCGACGAAAAGGTTAAGGTCCTGAAGGCCATTCGGCCTCTGGAGGCAAGGAATCTTGTTCGCGGTCAGTTTCGTGGTTACCGGAAGGAAAACGGCGTAGCCCCGGATTCGAAAGTCGAAACCTTCGCCGCTTTGCAGTTGAGCGTGGATTCCTGGCGCTGGCAAGGCGTGCCGTTCTACATCCGGGCCGGGAAGTCGTTGCCAGTAACGTGCACCGAGGTCGTCGTACGGTTGCGCGAACCACCCATCGTTTTTCCAACCTGCTGTCGTGCACCGAACTATTTTCGATTCCGCGTTAGTCCTAACGTCACGGCTGCCTTTGGTCTGACGGTGATGGATCAACAAGAGAAGATGATTGGCGAACGAACGGAGTTGGTGGCGAGCCGCTATCCCGGCGCGGAGGAGATGGATGCTTACGAACGCGTGCTCGGTGACGCGATGATGGGCGACGCTACACTGTTTGCCCGGGAGGACTATGTGGAAGAGGCCTGGCGGATCGTCGATCCAGGTACTGAAGGCCGGCACTCCGCTCCACGAATACGAACCTGCTACCTGGGGACCGAGTGAGGTCGATCAGAAAGTATCGCCGCGCGGAGGCTGGGAAAACCCGATGGTGAGCACGTGAATGGAATGACGGGATCTTTGGAACATTGGTTTTCAATCCACCGAAGGAAAAAAGATGCGTATTGGAATTGCTACCGATCACGGTGGGTTTGATTTAAAGGAAGAGCTAATCAAACAGCTTCGCGGAGCGGGACACGAGGTCGTCGATTTCGGGGCGCATGACATGAGTGAGGGCGATGACTACCCCGACTACGTCCTCCCGCTTGCACGAGCAGTGGCTACTCAGGAGGTGGAGCGGGGAGTAGCGATTTGCGGCAGCGGCGTCGGCGCATCGGTTTGCGCCAATAAGGTCCCTGGCATCCGAGCTGCGTTAATTCATGACCATTTTTCTGCAAGGCAGGGCGTAGAGGACGATCACATGAACGTGCTTTGTATGGGCGGCAGGACTGTCGGACCAGCCGTCGCCTGGGATCTCGTTCAAACGTTTCTCGCGGCCGAGTTCAGTCAAGCGCCGCGACATTTGCGTCGCTTGGGCAAAATAGCTTCGCTGGAGAGACAAAAAGAATAGGCAAAAACCGACGGAGAAAAATAATGACAGAGGAGGAAATGACTGAATTAGCGATCAACACAATTCGCACGCTCTCGATAGACGCGGTCCAGCAGGCGAAGTCCGGGCATCCCGGTACACCAATGGCGCTGGCTCCGCTGATTTACACGATCTGGAATCGCGTTATGCGCTTCGATCCCCAGGACCCCATCTGGCCTAACCGTGATCGTTTCGTGTTATCGAATGGCCACGCTTCGATGCTGCTCTGGTCAGTGCTCCATCTCACCCGCACAAAGGCGGTCAATGCTAATTACGAAAGACTCGGGCACGTGTCGGTATCTCTTGATGATATTCGCCACTTTCGCCAGCTCGACAGCAAAGCCCCGGGGCACCCTGAGTACCACTGGGTATCGGGAGTGGAGACCACGACCGGTCCGCTTGGGCAAGGTGTTGCCACGAGCGTGGGAATGGCAATTGCCCAGAAGTGGCTCGCCCATCGTTACAACCGACCGCGCTTTGATATTTTTGATTACAACATTTACGCCGTCTGCGGAGACGGCTGCCTGATGGAAGGAATTTCATCGGAAGCAGCCTCGCTGGCCGCTCACCTTCGCCTCGATAACCTGTGCTGGGTCTACGACAACAATCATATTACCATTGAGGGTAAGACGCGCATCACTTTCACGGAGGATGTCGAGGCGCGATTTTTGGCTTACGGCTGGAACGTCTTGCGTGTCGGCAACGCAAACGACCTCGAGCGCATCGAGCAGGCTCTCGAAATCTTTCGTAAGACGAAAGAACGTCCCACGTTCATCGTCCTGGACAGCCATATTGGCTATGGATCACCGCATAAACAGGATACTGCCGCGGCGCATGGCGAGCCGCTTGGCGACGATGAAGTTCGATTATGCAAGCGCGCCTACGGCTGGCCCGAGGACAAAACGTTTCTTGTTCCTGACGGCGTATATGAACACTTCGTTGCTGGTATAGGCGCACGCGGCGCAGAAGCTCGAAGGAAATGGACCGAACTGTTTGCAGCTTTTCGAACTGAGTATCCGGACGCTGCGACCGAGATCGAGCTAATGCAGCGACGTGAACTTCCCTCGGGTTGGGACAAAAACCTTCCCGTCTTCCCAGCTGATCCGAAGGGCCTTGCGGGAAGGGACGCCTCTGGCAAAGCGCTGAACATTCTGGCTCAGAACATTCCCTGGTTTCTCGGAGGGTCAGCCGATCTTGGCCCGTCGAACAAGACTGTTCTGACGTATGAGGGCGCGGGAGATTTCCAAGCTGATAATCCGGGCGGGAAGAACCTCCACTTCGGCATCCGTGAGCATGCGATGGCTGCGATTGTAAATGGCCTTTCCTTGTCCAAGCTGCGCCCGTACGGGGCAAGCTTCTTCATGTTTAGCGACTACGCACGGCCAGCGATCCGGCTGTCGGCTTTGATGGAACTGCCTACCATACTTGTTTTCACACACGACGCGATGGGCGACGGTGAAGACGGTCCTACTCATCAACCGGTAGAGCATCTGGCTTCGCTGCGGGCAATTCCAGGCCTCGTGACTCTTCGACCGGGCGACGCCAACGAGGTTATCGAAGCCTACCGCTACATCATGCAACTGCGTCACGAACCTGCTGTGCTGGTGCTGTCGCGCCAGCCACTGCCAACGCTCGATCGGAAAAGGTACGCGCCGGCATCCGGAGTCGCGCGTGGCGCCTATGTTCTTGCAGACGCGCCCGGTGGCGATCCCGAAGTCGTTCTTATCGCATCGGGGAGTGAAGTCAGTCTCGCTGTTGAGGCACACGAGAAGCTCATTGCTGAAGGCATTCGGTCGCGTGTCGTATCCATGCCCTCATGGGACATCTTCGAACATCAGACACAGGAATATCGAGATAGCGTCCTGCCACCGCATGTAACGGCACGGGTCGCGATCGAGCAGGCATCAACTTTCGGGTGGGAGCGATACGTGGGCCTGCGCGGCTGCGTTATTGGAATGAAAACGTTTGGGGCATCCGCACCGCTCAAAGAACTTCAGAGAAAATTCGGGTTCGAACCGGACCAGGTGGTCACGGTCGCAAAAGACTTGCTCGCTAGAAATCAGCGCGTTCCAGCGTTCGAGGCGGCGTGAACTCCTGAAGCACGTTAATCACTCGTTCCTCCGGTGTCAGAACAAAGCAAATTAGGACGAAGTTCTCCGCTCGGAGCAACCGTTTCTGCCGATGGGACAAATTTTAGCGTTTACTCAAAACACGCAGCAGGAATCGAACTCCTTCTTTTTGATTGTGTTGACGATGCTCGGTCGGCGCGTGTGATCTCGATCGATCCCGCAACTAACCGGACCTATCACTACTGGCACGTGTTCGTACCCGGGGTGAAAGCAGGGCAGATTTACGGTTATCGGGCTAAGGGAACTTTCGATGCTCCGAATGGAATGCGGTTCGATCCAGGCAAAGTCCTCCTCGATCCTTACGGACGTGGGACGGTTGTTCCAAAGAACTACAGTCGCGACGCCGCGCGGCAGGCCGGCGACAATGCCGCGAAAGCGATGAAGAGCGTGGTCGTAGATATGCACACGTATGATTGGGAAGGCGACACACCGCTGCAACGGCCGTCCTCGCGTACCATTGTGTACGAGATGCACGTGCGCGGCTTCACCCGCCACCCAAGCTCCGGCGTGGCGGAGACAAGCCGCGGCACGTTTGCCGGCCTGATCGAGAAGATTCCGTATCTGCAACAACTGGGCATCACCGCGGTCGAACTGATGCCAGTGTTCCAGTTTGATCCTCAAGACTCTCCGACCGGGTTGATCAACTACTGGGGCTATGCGCCGATTTCATTCTTTGCGCCGCACCAGGCGTATAGTTCGCGGCAAGACCCACTAGGCCCCGTTGGAGCGAATTTCGCGACATGGTCAAGGCGCTGCACCGGGCCGGTATCGAGGTCATTCTCGACGTTGTGTTCAATCACACTGCCGAAGGTAATCACGACGGACCGACTCTGAGTTTTCGCGGCTTCGACAACACCACCTACTACATTCTCGAACAAGATCGCTCGCGCTACGCCAATTACAGCGGCACGGGCAACACGCTTAATGCGAATCATCCTATAGTTCGCCGGATGATCCTCGACAGCCTCCGCTATTGGGTCAAAGAAATGCATGTCGACGGCTTCCGATTCGACCTCGCCGCGATCCTTGAGCGCGATGAGTCAGGCCAATTGATGCCAGAATCCGCCCGTATTGTGGGACATTGAATCGGACCCGGAACTTGCGGGAACCAAACTCATAGCAGAAGCCTGGGACGCGGCTGGGCTCTATGAGGTAGGCAGTTTTATTGGAGACAGTTGGAAGGAATGGAATGGACGCTTTCGGGATGACGTGCGGAGCTTTTTTCGTGGCGAAGAAGGATCGGTGACACGGTTTGCCGACCGTTTGATTGGTAGCCCGGCAATTTACGGTCATGAAGAACGCGAGGCTGAGCAAAGTGTTAACTTTGTGACGTGTCATGACGGCTTCACGCTAAACGACCTCGTGTCGTACAATTCCAAGCACAACGAAGCAAACGACGAGGACAATCGTGATGGCACCAACGACAACCGAAGCTGGAACTGTGGCGTCGAAGGTCCCAACCGAAGATCCCGAGGTAGAGAAACTCAGAAATAGGCAAGTAAAGAACTTTTTGGCCGTCACCATGCTCTCTGTGGGCATGCCGATGATGCTCATGGGTGACGAATCGCGACGGACACAAGGCGGAAACAACAATGCCTATTGCCAGGATAACGAAACAAGCTGGTTCGACTGGACGCTACTCTCGAAGCATGCAGATGTTCATCGGTTTGTGACCTTGCTCAACACGCAACGGCGTTTGCGAGAGTTTGACCCCGAAAACCAGCGCATCTTCCTGACTCAGTTGCTCCGCGGGGCAAACTGGGCGTGGCACGGTGTTAAACTCGGACAGCCCGACTGGAGTGCAACGTCGCACAGCATCGCGTTAACAGCGGAAATCCGAATGGAAAAGATGCTCGTTCACATGATCTTGAATGCCTATTGGCAGCCGCTCGATTTCGAGCTGCCACGATTAGATAGCGCAGGCGAAAATCCATGGCGCCGCTGGATTGATACCGCTCTCGACTCCCCGAACGACATCTTGGAGTGGGCGAAGGCGGAGCCGCTTCACGGATATAACTACCGGGCCGAGTCGCACTCGGTGGTTATGCTTTATGGGTCCTTAATTTGACCAAATTCCAAAAGTGTCCCCTCACCCTCCGCTGTTAGAGCAGTGGAAATAGAATGTCCCTACCCTAACGAGCATTTGCTAGAAGAAACCATGACGGCTGCACAGTGGCAGTTTCCGAGACGAAATCGATTGTGCGGATTGCCAGGCAAACTGTGCTAAGCGATAACGCCCTCAGCGTGCCCGTTCCCATTCTGGAAGAAACGCCTGGGTGGAACGCCCTCCAGATCCGGGACCTGTTTACCTCATGTGGCGTTGCCATTCACGAGTGGGATAAAATCCGAACGGATTGGCTCACGTTTCACCGAATTCCAACGCCTTTCGTCTCTAACGAAACAGGGGCCAACGATTCGAAGCTGCTACCCGCACTGTCATCGCGGTAGCCAGTGATGCTTAATAACAGCATCGCAGAATGAATTGATCGCGGTGTCGATTATAACCTGTAAGCCAGCCGACGTACGGCAACTTTCGATTTCACCCGCTACGGGACGGGCTTCGAAGCTCTCGTCTAACGGCTGGCACTAATCAGATCTAAATAAGATTCGTGCAAGGCCGCAGTTCTAGAAATTGCAGGTCGAAGCGAAGAGCGAGGACCGGCAGATCTTCGTGTAGGAAACGAATTCGCTTGGGCTTCAACGATGGCGCGGGTATGATCAACCGATGGAATCGGCCTGTTGCACGAACCGAAGTTAAATGAGTCCCTCGCATTCACGGGTATGGAACGCGACCCAGCCGTAGGCACGTGCGCGATCTGCGGACGACCACTTTCGCAGGATGGTAGATGCCTTCGTTGTCTTGTTGGTCTTGGTTTTCTTGGCGGCAGTCAAGAACCTGACAAACCGGAAACGCGCCGGCGATTGACGCCTGGACCACTGAAGTACGATCACTTTGAAGTTGAAGTCGGCGCGGACGGTTTTCCGATCGAGCTCGGTGCCGGAGCAATGGCGATAACTTATCGCGCGCGCGATACCGTTCTAAATTCCACCGTCGCGCTAAAAGTGATCGATCGCATAGTGGCGGGAAATCCCGGCGCGCGCTCGCGTTTCCTCCGCGAAGCGCGTGCCGCTGCGCAAATTCACCATCCGAATGTCGCGCAAGTCAGTCACTATGGAGAACAAGATGGCGAATGTTTCTATGTCATGGAATTGGTCGAGGGAGAGACGCTCGAGGCGCGCATCCGGCGTGAAGGGCCAATGCCGCTCTCCCTCGCCTTGGAAATAACAGAACAAGCCGCGCGAGCATTGGCTGCGGCAGAAGCGTGTAGCGTCGTTCATCGCGACATCAAACCATCCAACATCATGCTCGAGTCCGATCCGAGCGGCGCATCGATCGTTAAAGTAATTGATTACGGTGTGGCCAAAGTTCTCGCTCCTCAGGCCGGGGCTGGCGCGGAACAAACCCAAGCTGGTTTTATTGGAACGCCGGCTTTCGCCAGTCCGGAGCAATTCGCCGAAAACAGTAAATCGCGCATCGACACGCGTTCGGACATTTACTCACTCGGAGTGACACTTTGGTTTCTGCTGTGTGGACGGACACCATTTCTCGGGCGCACGCTCGAAGAAGTTGCGGCAAGACAGGCGGAGGAACTCCCGCTCGAGCAGCTGAAGAATGCTCACGTGCCGGCGCGTGTGATTGCGCTGTTGCAGTCGATGTTGGCTGTTGATCCAGCGAAGCGTCCGCAAACAGCGCGCGAACTGCTATCGGCAATCCACCGCTGCTACATAAAATTCAGCACCGAAGCGCGGTTACGTCGAAAGCGATCCATCGTAGCGGCCGCGGGAGTAACTGCAGTTGTCGGGGTGATCGCAATCAGCACCTGGCTCTACCAACGCGCGCAATCTTCCGCTGAGATCGAACGATCGATCGCGGTTTTGCCCTTCGAAAACCTGAGCGAAGACAAAGCGAATGCGTACTTCGCCGAGGGCATCCAGGATGAGATTTTGACGCGCTTATCCAAGATCGCCGATTTGAAGGTAATCTCGCGCACTTCCACACAGCATTACAAAAGCGCGCCGGAAAACCTGGCCGAGATCGGCAAGCAGCTTGGGGTTGCTCACATCCTGGAAGGAAGTGTGCAGAGGAGCGGCGACGGAGTGCGTGTGAACGTGCAGTTGATCAAAGCCGCTAACGATTCCCATCTGTGGGCCGATACCTTCGATCGCAAACTGACCGACATCTTTTCGGTTGAGAGTGAAGTAGCCAAAGCGATCGCCGATCAGTTGCGAGCGCACCTTACCGGTCAGGAAGAGCAAGTCATCGCTGCTAAACACACCGACAACCCTCAGGCTTACGATGCCTACCTGCGTGGCCTGGCTTATAGTCTGAAACCTTTAAACACAACTGGCAACTCCCTTGGCGCCCAGAAATATCTCAGAGAAGCAGTGCGCTTGGATCCGAAATTCGCCCTTAGTTGGGCGCTGTTGTCATACGTGGAAGCGCGCGCCTACATCCAACAGATTCTTCAACCAACGGTCGCCCTCCGTGAAGAGGCACGGCAGGCAGCCGAAACCGCGCTCACTCTTCAGCCAAATCTCGGCGAGGCCGTATGGGCCAAAGGCTATTATCACTACGGATGTCTGAAAGATTACGACGCGGCGGTGCGTTACTTTGAGCAAGCGCGACAGCTTCTGCCGAATAGCAGCCGAATTCCTGAATCGCTGGGCTATGTCACACGGAGGCGAGGCCAGTGGGACGAGAGCGAGTCGTACTTCAACGAAGCCGAGCGGCTCGACCCGCGCAACGTGAACCTGCTCACCCAGCACGCGATTTCCTACATCGCTCTTCGTCGTTTTCCCAAAGCGCTGCGAAAGCTTGACCAGGTTCTTAATATCATACCCGACGACGTGGATACCCTCGCGTTCAAGGCGGCGATTGCACAGGCCGAGGGCAACCTGCCGCGTGCCGCGGCGCTCCTCGCTCCGCTCCACCCGAACGCCGACGAACCGAACGCGTTGGAAACACAAATTTACCAGGCAATCCTGGAGCGGCACTCTGCACAAATTATCCCTCGGCTAAAGGAAATACTGGCCAAGCCTGATCCGGCGTTGGGTTACTTCAATGGCGACCTGCGCTTTTGGTTAGGCTGGGCGCAACAAGTTGCCGGCGATCATGCCGCCGCCCAGGAAAGTTGGCGCCAGGCCCGCAGCGACCTGGAACTTTTTCTCAAAGAACAGCCGGAAAATTTTTACCTCATTGGCACTCTCGCACTGACCAATATGGGCCTTGGTGACAAAGCCGCCGCGTTGGTTCTGGCCGAGCGGGCCATGGCCGCGGTGCCCGTCGAACAAGACGCCCTAAATGGTCCTATTCCGATCGAGATCCTAGCCCGGGTAGCGGCGCAAGTAGGAGAACCCGACCGCGCCATCGCCGCTTTACAGAAACTACTCTCGACACCGTACGCTGGCCCACTGGCTGGGGGCGTGCCGCTCACTCCTGCGCTGCTCCGGCTCGATCCGATGTTCGATCCACTGCGCAACGATCCGCGTTTCAAAGCGTTGACCGAGAGCTCCGCCGCGTCTGGTTCTCGCTAAGACTGCAATAAAGGCGCAGTCTCAAACGGACTTGGATCGCACCCAACAGTAGTCGTAATACGCCCCAAGCATTAGCAGAAAAATTTCAAATTTCCTAAAATGTCGGTCTTCGAATGCTTGAGAAAAGTGGCATGAAGAGAAATCCGACTCCTGAAAACTCAGATTGGAACATTTTTTTCTGGGTTGCGGTACTGAGCCCGTTGATTGGCGTGGCGATTGGATTTGCAGACCGCCGCGGCGATTGAAGCACTATGAAGGCTCGACAGCCGGAATTGAGGGGCATTCCGCGCAATTCGATTCTGGAAGGTGGAAATTGCGTTTAGAGGTCGTGCCGGTCGATCCTGTTAACGACAGCGCGATGAGTGGAAATTTTCTACGATTTCGCCATCACTCCTGCGATCCGGTTCATTCCAAGCTATCAACACATCTGGGATCCGATTGCCGCTGAAGTGTCCAAACATGAAAACGGGGCGGATGTATTTCTTAACCGGGTGACCGTGGCTTTTTGACATTCGCGGCTTGCGCTATCCGCTCTACGATCACAACCGCGTCTGGCGGGAAATCGTCATGCCATCGTAATTCCTTCCACTCTCCGGGGTGTAAGTCTGGCGCGTCTGCACACGTTGCAACTTCTCAACTTTGAGCCAAAGTCGAAGTTGCTGGCTAATATCCATGATAACCGACGAAATTGTCGGCTTATCCTATAGTTAGGCGGATGACTCGCATTACAAGATCCAAACCAAAACCAGAAAGGACAAAACATCGAACCATGAAAATCCTAGCCGTTTATTACTCCATGTATGGGCATGTCCTTCAGTTAGCGCGTGCAGTCGAGCAAGGCGCGAAGGCTGTTGCGGGTGTGGATGTGATTCTCCGCCGCGTTGCGGAGCTTGACGAGGTTATTAAGAAGACCGCAGATGACGAATACATCGTGAAGGTTCGTGAGCAGCAGGCCGATGTTCCGGTATGCACTCTTGACGATCTCCGGGAGGCGGACGGAGTCATCTTTGGCTCGCCGACACGCTACGGCAACATGACCGCTCAAATGAAGCAACTCATTGACTCCACAGCAACCTTGTGGCTCAAGGGCGAGATGGAAGGTAAGCCAGCCGGAGTGTTCACATCCACCGGTTCAACGCACGGCGGGCAGGAGACGACGCTGCTGACGATGATGGTTCCACTTATTCATCTGGGCATGGTCATTGTCGGCGTGCCGTATTCGACCGAGGGGATGCTTCACACCGAAGCGCGGGGCGGCACGCCTTATGGCGCATCAACCATTGCCGGCCCACGCGGCGAATTGCAGCCGACGAAGGAAGATCTTGCGATCGCGAGTGCTCTTGGCACGCGCGTTGCCACGATAGCTAAGAAGCTTCGCGGGTAAGACCTATTTTAGTGCCCGCTCGCCTTGCAAGCACCGTCACCGCCTAACCACATTGGCGGTGCGCTACCCGCCGTACGGCTACAATCGGATCCTGTGGGAAATTGTCATGCCAGGATGATTGGCTTCTGAAACGGTGCGAAGCACTAGTTCAGGGGGTTCGCGCCGACCGCATCTAAAGAATACCGCCATCCTAAGGCGGAGTCTTGATCAGGTAATCATCGCCAAACCCCGATAACACCACCACGCTCACGACGTCCGTGCGAAGAAAATCTCAGATTTTCTGAAATCCCGACCTTCAAAACGTTGAGAAACAAATAACAAATCAAATCAAATGAAATACCTAACCCTGCTCAGGAACCCCAAATCCCTCGTCTTGCTAGTGCATCCGCTCTTCCGGCCCAGGTGGGTAGATGCAATCGATCGCGGACTAATGCAGCTTTTAGGAGGAAAGCGTTACAGACCTTTCCGGCATAAAACTACGGAAGAACGATTCGCGCAGGAGATCTGAAATTCTCTGAAACGTAAAGCTTCGAAAGCTTGAGAAAGAAATAATCAACCAAAGCAAAATAGCATGAACGCTGCCGACGATTACCAATTCGAGATGAGCCGGAAAGATCTGGCGGCTGGAGTCCTAAAACAGGCCACCCAGGATCTGCGACGGTTTCATGGCGCGACGAGCGCGATTGAGCGAGAACTCTATTTCGATGCTTATCGTTGGCTCTCATCGGATGATTGTTCCTGGCCGTTTTCGTTCCTAAACGTTTGCGAATTGCTAGATCTCGCGCCGGAAACTGTTCGCGAAGAGCTTCTCGACGGCGTGTCATTAGGTGCGTTCGGTCGTTGGAGCCGACGCGGCAAACGCGCCGCCCGACGGCTGCAGACTTTTCTTAGTCACGTTTTCACAAACGAACGCAACGCGAGCTCCGCTGAGCCGGCCACGATCGCAGATGCTTTGCACTAACATGAAGAAACTCACCTTCGATCAAAAGTTGCGTCGAATTTTGCGGCCAATTGTTAGGGAGTCCACCTACAGACACGATCCGTTGCTCATCAACAGTTTGGCCGCATTCAATTTCCGTCCCCCACTCAGGCTCCAGTTTCCTGGCGAACGACTCGCGCGCACCCCCCGCTTCGCGCAATGAACGTCACCACGATTGTTCTCATCAACGGCCTGTGGATGACCGCGCTCAGTTGGGAGCGCTGGGTCAAGCACTACTCGGACAAAGGTTATTGCGTTATTGCCGCGAACTGGCCCGGCATGGAAGGCGATATTGAACAACTCCGTCGCGATCCGAGCAGCTTTGCGAGCCTTGGATTGCCTGAAGTTGTCGATCACTACGAGCAAATCATTCGCGAACTGGAAAGTCCGCCGATCATTATCGGCTATGGGTTCGGCGGTTTAATAGCGCAGGTTCTTCTCGATCGCGGATGGGGCGCCGCCGGTGTGGCGATCGCCAGCGCTCCGGTAAAGGGAATTGCTCGGTTGCCGTTGTCGATGTTGAAGTTGGCGTTCTCAGTTCTCGGCAAGTCTCTTAGCAACAAAGCCGCCTCGCTGACAGCGCAGCAATTTCGCCGCGCGTTTATAAACTCGTTGACGGAATCGGAATCGCTCGACGCCTTCAATCGTTACGCGGTGCCAGCTCCGAATCGGGTTCTGTTGCAAACAACTTTCGCAAATTTCACTCGGCGCACTCCCATCACTGTCAACTTTCGGAACGACACGCGCGCGCCATTGCTCCTGGTCGCGGGCGGCCAGGATCGCGTCGCGCCGAGCTCAATGGTCAAAGCAAACTTCGACCTGTATCAAGAATCGAAAGCCGAAACGGATTACAAAGAATTTTCCGACCACGCGCATTTCACGCTCCTTCAGGAAACTAGAGTCGCGGACTACGTGCTCGGTTGGGCGCTCTACCGCTCCAATGGGTCGAAGCTAACCGCAGTTCCCAATCAGACCGACACCTGGTCGGTTCAACTCTCAGCCTAACGAAAATGGATCTGCTGTGACCGATAATCCAATGAAGAAAATATGAAGATCGAAACTTCCAAACCAAAACCTGCTGCGTCAGCCAATAAAAACGCAACCGGCCGCTTATTCTTTCTGGAAGCAAGCGGCGGCCGGATTCATTCGGCTAACGCCGATGGTTCGGACCGAAAAGTCATTGTCACTGGTTGCCGAATTCCGGATGGAATCGTTGTCGATGTTGGCGCCGGACACATTTACTGGACCAACATGGGCGTTCCCAACCGGAACGATGGTTCCATTGAGCGCGCCGACCTTGACGGTCAGAATCGTGTAACCATTGTCAATGAGGGCGCGACATTTACACCAAAGCAGCTGCATCTTGAGAAGAAGAGCGGCAAACTTTACTGGTGCGATCGCGAGGGAATGCGCGTCATGCGCGCGAACCTGGATGGATCAGAAATCGAAACGCTGGTTGACACGAGCAAGGGCGACGCGCGGCCAGGCACCGATTTAACGAAATGGTGCGTCGGCATCACCGTCGATCCTGATCGTGAACAAATTTATTGGACGCAAAAAGGGCCGGACGACGCCGGCAAAGGCCGCATCTTTCGCGCGAAGATCGACATCCCGAAAGGCGAGACCGCGGCTAACCGCAAGGATATCGGACTGTTATTCGATGGTTTGCCGGAGCCGATCGATCTCGAAATCGATTTGAAGAATCGGTTCATCTATTGGACGGACCGCGGAGATCCGCCGCGTGGGAACACAGTTAACCGTGCGTCGATTGATGCCAATTTCAGCAATCATCCGACACCTGACATTTTGCTCACGCATTTGATGGAGGGGATCGGGATCGCTCTCGATTTCAAAGGCGATCGGATGTTTCTCACCGATTTAGCCGGCACCATTTATTCCGCCAGGCTTGACGGAACACAAAAGAAACCGCTGCTCGTGGCGCAGGGAAATCTCACCGGCATTGCTTACGCAGAAGGTTCTTAACCAACGAAACTATCAACCATCAACGATTAACTATTAACTACTATGTCATACAACAAACCAATCCGTCGCATCGCCATTGTTGGCACTGGAGTCATCGGAGCGAGCTGGGCTGCTGAATATCTCGCGCGCGGATTCGATGTCATCGCGACCGATCCTGCGCCAAACGCAGAAGCCAATTTACGCAAATACATTGACGAAGCCTGGAAAGACCTGACCAACATCGGACTTTCCAAGGCCGCGTCGCGCGACCGCTTAACCTTCACGACGGATCTGAAAGAGGCACTCTCCAAAGCAGACTTCGTTCAGGAAAACGGACCGGAGCGTCCCGATTTCAAGATGAAGTTGTTCGCGCAAATGGACGACGCCGCGCCGGTCGATTCCATCATCGCGTCGAGTTCGTCCGGAATCACACCGAGCGTGATGCAATCAAAATGCAAGCACCCGGAGCGCGTTCTCGTCGGACATCCGTTTAATCCTCCGCACATCATTCCGTTAGTGGAGGTTGTCGGGGGAACGAAGACAGCGCCGGAAGCGATTCAACAAGCGATCGCATTTTACGCATCGATTGGGAAGAAACCGATCCATTTGAAGAAGGAACTTCCCGGTCACGTCGGAAACCGGCTGCAAGCCGCGCTCTACAAGGAGATCATGTATCTGATCCAGCACGATGTGCTGAGTGTCGAGGATGCAGACGTTGCCGTGAGCTATGGCCCGGGACCGCGTTGGGGAGTGATGGGCCCGAGTTTGCAATGGCACCTGGGCGGTGGCGCCGGCGGCATCAAACACTTCATGGATCATCTGATGGATCCGCTGGCAGCGATGATCAAAACTCTCGGTACTCCGGACATCACGCCGGAGCTGAAGCAAACGATTGTCGAAGGCGTGTTGCGCGAAGCAGGGAATCGTTCAGTGGACGAGCTGGCGCAGGAAGAAAATGAATTGCTAATCGGACTGCTTCGCTTGCGCGCACAGGCGACCAACCGCGCGGCTACACGACAACAGAAACAACAAGCGGCTTGAGCAAAGAGAAAAAAATCGTGAACCAAACACAATCCATAGCGACACCACCTAATGCAAATCACCACGCTGATGCCATGGCGGATGATCAAATCAGTCCGATCAGCGACGGGTTAACCAAATCACTCGAATCAAAACTTAACGCTCCCGCAGTATCACCGGACTTTGATCTACACGCGGCCACAAGTGAAGTGTTAAAGGACGTTGGACTAACCACGGCGGACAGCGGAGGCAAACTCAGCTTCTATGGACGCGACCCGATTCTCCCAAGCCCGATCCGGTTCGGGACGATGGCCGCTGTCGGTCTCGCCGCAAGAAGCGTCGCGCTGGCTGCGCTTTGGAGACAAACCACCGGCGAAGGACAGGATATCTCGGTGGACGTGCGCAAGGCACTGCGCCGTTTCTGTGGATTCTTTGAAGGAAAATGGGAGACCATTAATGGCCGGCCGCCCTCCCCGGGTGGTTATGCCGTCAGCCCATTCTTGAAGGATTTGGAGGATTTTTTCTTCCGCAAAACACGCGACGGACGACACGTGGTGGCGCTGGACTTTTATCCAGGGCTCCGCGCACGCACCCTCAATTTTCTCCAGTCCAGCGAGAGCAACGAATCCATCAACAACGCCATTTCCAAATGGGACGCGGTGGAATTAGAGGAAGCTGCGGCGGAGGAAGGATTGGTTCTGGCCATGGTGCGTACGAACGAGGAATTTCGTCGCGAGCGCCAGTACACCGAGGTTCTGTCGAAAATGCCGCTGATCACCGTGGAGAAGGTTGGCGAGAGCGAGCCCGTTCCGCTCAAGGCGAATGGCAATCTTCCTCTCTCGGGTGTCCGCGCATTGGGAATGGGTCACGTGATCGCGGGAGCCGGGATGGGCAGAGACATGGCCTTGTACGGCGCAGACGTGCTGAACATCTGGAGACCGCGCGATTCGGAAATCGAAGCTTTCGCGTGGGATGTCCAGGTGGGCATGCGTTCAACGATACTCGATGATGCGAAGGAAGATCGCGCACGATTCAATCAGCTTCTAAAGGATGCTGATGTATTCTTTGCCAATAAACGCCCTGGATTTTTAAAGAAGCACGGCCTCGATGCCGAATCGTTGTGCGAGCAGAAGCCCGGATTGATTCATGCAAATCGTCGCTATGCACGGTGAGGAGGGACCGTGGTCGAATCGACCCGGTTTCGATGAGATCGGCGCCGCAGTGTCCGGCCTTTTTACGATCGAAGGTTCTCCAACCCGGCCGATGCAGCCGCCAATTGTCCCGATTGCCGACAATGTCGTCGGCTGGTTAGGTACAACTGGAATTCTCGCTGCGTTGCGTCGGCGTGCAATCGAAGGCGGCAGCTATCGCGTCGTGGTCTCGCTGACGCGGACCGTGCTGTGGTTGCTCTCGTTAGGTATTTTCGACAAGGCCTACGCGAAAGCTACCGCGGACTCGACCGACGAGCACAAGTACATCGCTCCGGATCTGTTCACCGCCGAAACACCGCTTGGAACTTATCAGGGAATGACGGACCAGATCGTAATGTCGCGCACACCCGGCGCCTACCGAACCGTGCTGGTTCCGCACGGCTCAAGCAAACCCGAATGGCTGGAATCGTGAAAGACCCAAGCGCAACGAAGTCTCAGATAAGGTGGACCTCGTCAGCATCTCCTAAAGATCTGAGATTTTGTGAAATGTCCGGCTTTCGAAGCTTGAGAAAAAAGTGTGACAACGGACACTACTGAAATCATGCTGGCACTTATCAATCCCGCCGCTCTTCCTGCGCTTCGAATCGCCGCGACATTCTTCCTCCTTATCAATTTGGTGGGAGGCACGTACATCTTTCGCAATCGCCACCGATTTTTTGACCAGGATTCGAATGTGGACAACGACATTCCCGCCGTTCGCAAGTTGAGGATGGAGGTCGTGATGATCCCCTGGCTAGTTCTGACCACGCTTCTTGTTATTCTACTGATCAATCTCTGGCTCGCTTGATAAGGCCGCCGTTTGTTCGCCGCTGACCTGACCATCGCGGTCTGCGAGAAAAGCCAAGATTCTCTAAAATTTAGACGCTGAAAAGCTTGAGAAAAAGATGGGAAAAAGACTGAATGATGGCGGCCATCAATAGTATCTTGATCGCGCGGGTGGCATTACGATTCGCGGTAATGGCATGAAGACGACTAAAATAGTCATTGCCGGTGGCGGATTTGCCGGACTTTACGCGGCAATGCACTTCGACAAAGGGCTGGCGCGTCGAGCGGACGTAGAGGTGACGCTGATCAGTCGCGAGAATTTTATTCTCTTTACGCCGATGCTTCACGAAGTCGCAGCGGGCGATCTTTATCCGGGCGACATCGTGAATCCGCTCCGCCGCATTCTTCGTCATGTGAAGTTTATTGAAGCCGATGTTCATGCGATTGATCTCAACGCGCGGCGAGTGCATTGCACGGGTGGCATTGCGGACCGCGAGCTTGAATTCGAGTTTGATCATCTGCTTCTGACGCTCGGCTCGGAAACAAACTTCTTCAATATGGACGGCGTCCGCGACTGGTCGGTAACCATGAAAAGCCTGACTGACGCGGCGCTGCTACGCAATCGCATGGTGTCGCTTTTAGAAGAAGCCTCTCTGCAGAGCGATGAGGCGGCGCGCCGGCAGTTACTTACCTTCGTCACTGCTGGCGGTGGTTTCTCGGGCGCCGAAACAACCGGCGCCGTTAACGACTTCGTGCGGGAAACCGTGCGCTACTATCCGCAGTTGCGCGAAGAATTGATTCGAGTGGTGGTGGTTCATCCGGGAAATTTCATTCTGCCCGAATTAGGTGAAGAACTGGGGCGCTACGCCGAACGGAAATTGCGCGATCGCAAAGTGGAGGTGATCAAAGGCCCGCGTGTGGCGAACTACGATGGAGTGGTGGTCACGTTAAGCGATGGCACATCGATTCCTGCCGCGACTCTGATCTGGACAGCGGGTGTGAAACCAAGTCCGGTCATTGCAGCATTACCTTGCGAGAAGGAACGTGGTCGACTCCTGGTTAGTGAGTACCTGGCGGTAACGGGTGTTCCTGGCTTATGGGCAGCGGGTGACTGCGCTGCTGTGCCCGTCTTTGACACGGACAAGTTTCATCCACCAACGGCGCAGCACGGCTTACGAGAAGGAGTGATGGTTGCGAAGAACATCGAAGCTATGATTCTCGATGGGCCGCTCAAGCCGTTCCGTTATAAAATGATGGGACAGTTGGCGAGCATTGGTCATCATACCGGTGTGGCGATGGTGTTTGGGATCAAGTTTTCCGGTTTTATCGCCTGGTGGTTCTGGCGATCGGTGTATCTAATGAAGCTTCCACGCCTGGCTAAGAAGCTGCGCGTCATGGTGAGTTGGACACTTGATCTTTTCTTCGGCCAGGAAATCGAGCAGATGATCACCGTCCGTGATATCGAAGAGCTCAGCGGTCAACTGGCGCGAACCCGCGCGCGCCGGGCGCAACTTACTCCAATTGCTGCCTCTTCTCCGCCCGAACCCCGCGATTCGCGATCAACTCAAATGACACGAATTTCGTCTCTGGCACGAATGTAAATTTCTGATCCGGGAAAACCGGACCGCTCGTACAGAAAAACGACTCCCTCGCTTGCTCGACGCGCAAACGCAGACGAGAGGTTGTTCTTGGCCGGATCTAGGAGCTCGCACCCGCCACACGGCGAAGCGCGCGCGAGTTACTCTTGTGGAACGTTACGATGATCCAGCGATCTACACATAGGATCTGGCGAAGTTTGGCAGTGGCCGACGGCGAAAGGCACGGCAAAATAAGATCGACAAATGTCCGGAGATCCGACTTAAACGTGATTCGCTTCCACCCGGGCGAAGCGTAAGATGTAGGGCACCATGAAGCCGATCGTATCTTGAGGATATCGAGCAATCGATCGCCACCGAAGACACGCTTCGAGCTAATCGTCGACACCACGCCTGCCTTGATCCACACCGGCCGGCCGGACGGTTATCTGGATTATTTCAACCGCGGATGGTTGGAGTCGGCGCGACGAACCCTATGAAACCGATCCCGGGAACTCTGCAGGAAGGAGGCGCCTCTTTTCGAACGACACACTGGACGTTGATTTTGTCCGCGCAGAAGAGCGAGGAGAAAGAGCTGTCGCAGCAGGCGCTTTCCGATTTTTGCAATGCGTATTGGCCGCCGCTCTATGCTTTCTTGCGTCGTCGCGGTTATTCCTCGCCGGATGCGCAGGATTATGTGCAAGGTTTTTTTACCTATCTACTGGCGGAAGGGACATTGAGCCGCGCCGATCAGGAGAAGGGCAAACTGCGCACCTTTCCTTCTCACCTCGCTACAATACTTCGTAATGGATCAGCATGATCGCGCTCGCACGCTAAAGCGAGGCGGCGGGTCGTGCAGATTCTGTCCTTTGACGAATTCATTCCGGAAGCAGAAGCATCGATGATGGCCACGCAGCACTTCGATGATACTACGACGTATGATCTTACTTGGGCATCGAGCATCGCCCGTCGTGCCTGGCAGCGTCTGCGCGAGCTTTTAGCTGCCGAAGGAAAGGAACAATGGCTCGATGAGCTAAAACCGTTCATTGCCGCGGGCAACGACGCCCCGAATCAGGAGGAAGTAGCAGCCCGGCTAGGTGTGCCGATTGCGACTTTGCGCACCTGGTTATCGCGCTTGCGGCAACGTTATCGCACCTTGCTTCGAATGGAAGTAGCCAGCACGGTTTCCAATCCAGAAGATGTTGACGAGGAGCTGCATTACCTTCACCGCATTCTCATGTCTGGGGCGGGCACTCGTTAAGGATTGCGCCATGCCCAGTTTACCTGAGGAATCCGCTCTTGAGGCGGCGTGCCCGACGTGCGGATTGCCTTTAAGCGGAGAGGGCGCAGAGTCGACCTGCCCGCGCTGTCTCTTTAACTGGGGCTTTGTTGCAGAAGATGAACCAAACAGACGCAGCGGGCGCCTTTCGCCCGGTCCATTGGCTTATGGCCACTTCGAAGTTGAAATAGGTCCCGATGGCTTCCCAGTTGAACTGGGCGCCGGCGGAATGGCTGTAACTTACCGAGCGCGCGACACTGTCTTGAATAATTTCGTTGCACTCAAAGTTATCGACCGGGAAGTAGCTAATAATCCCGGAGCGCGCTCTCGTTTTCTGCGTGAAGCACGCGCGGCCGCACAAATTCATCATCCGAATGTTGCGCGGGTCAGCCACTATGGCGAGCAGGACGGCGAGTGCTATTACGTGATGGAGCTAGTCGACGGTGAAACTCTCGAGCAGCGAGTGCGCCGCGACGGACCGATGCCGCTCTCGCTCGCGCTGGAAATCACCGAGCAGGTCACCCGCGCGCTTATCGCGGCGGAGAAATGCGGTGTGGTGCACCGCGATCTGAAGCCGTCTAACATTATGCTCGAAACCGACGCGAGCGGTAGAGTTTTGGTTAAAGTGATAGATTATGGCATAGCGAAAGTCATCGCGCCGCAGACAAATCCTAGCTTGGAACAAACTCGGACAGGCTTCATCGGTACACCGGCCTTTGCCAGCCCGGAGCAGTTCGTTGGCAGCGGTTCATCGCACATTGATACGCGCTCGGACATCTATTCCTTAGGTGTCACGCTTTGGTACCTGCTTACCGGTAGGCCACCCTTCTTTGCGTCCTCGCTCAAGGAACTTCACGAGGAACAGACAAAGAAGCTACCGTTGGAGCAACTCAAAGATTTGCATATCCCGGCACGATGCGTGGAACTTTTGAAATGGATGCTGGCGCCGGACCCAAAAGACAGACCGCAGTCCGCCCGCGAACTTCTAACCTCATTGGATCGCTGCTGCGCAAAGTTTACTCCGGAAGCGAGCACGCGACGGCGACGCTTCCTAGTTGTTGGCGCAGCATCGGTTCTCGTCATCGCTACGCTCGCAATGGGCAGTTGGTACTACAAGCATGCTCGCTCGATTGCCGAGATGGAGAAATCGATCGCCGTCCTGCCCTTCGAGAATTCCAGTCCCGACGGTGAGGACTCGTTTTTCACCGTCGGTATGCAGGATGAAATCACTTCCGATTTGGCACGGCTTGCCGGGATGAAGGTTATCGGCCCGCAAAGCACGCGTGCGTATCTCCCTGGGAACAATCGTAACTACGGCGCGATCGCACGGGAACTCGGCGTGCGACACCTGCTCGAAGGCGCCGTTTCCCGAACCAACGGTCAAATGCTCGTTTCATTGCGGCTGGTCGATCCTCGCGGCACTCGTCCGCCGTGGACGCAGACATACGAGCGTCCGACGAAAGACGTTTTCGCGCTCCAGAGCGAAATCACTCGCGCCGTCGCTGATCAGTTACAAACGCGCATTTCGCCTAACGAGACAAAAGCTCTCGATGCCCCTCCGACTGATGACTTATACGCTGTACGATCTTTACCTTCAGGCCCGCGCGCTAGGGACTAATAAGCCGTCCGAAGTTGCTGAGGTATTCTCCGATGGTAAGCGGGCAATCGCTCTTTTGGAGGAAGCCATCGCGCGCGATCCCAACTTCGTCCTTGCCTACTGCGAGCTGGCGAAATGGCATGACACTCTTTCATACGGTCGCGAAGTAGGGCCCCCGGAAGAGCGGTTAATCGACCACCGGGCTCTCGCCGAAGCCGCGCTGGAAAAAGCGCGACGGCTGCAACCTGACGCCGGGGCTGTGCATCTCCAACTTGCCCTGCACGCGCTCTTTAATCACAATCCCGACGAGGCAGAGATCCAGGTTCAGCTTGCGCGTCCCAGTTTGCCTAACGATCCCGAACTGGAGACGCTGGCCGGGCGCGTCGCTCGGCGGGAGGACCATTGGGACCAAGCGCTGCGATGCTTCGAACGAGCCGTTTCACTGCAACCGCGCGATGTGCCATTGCGTATCGTCCTGGCTGAAACCTGCCGACACATGCGGCGGTATCCAGACTACGACCGGAACATGGAGGCGTGATTGCTTTGTTGCCGCCGGAAAAAAAGGGAGTTTTCCCTTTACGTCGCGCGGCTGGTCGCATTGACTCGGGCGCTGATGTAGCTCCGTATCAAGCGGCCTTCGCGGCTCAGGAGACCGTTCATCAACTCGACGACGACGACAGGGCGACGGCTCTAATGATCGTCGCGCTTTACACACGCGACGCGGGGGCGATCTCTCGCTTTCTCTCCTTTAAGCACAATGTGGGTTACAACGCCGTGACGTTTCCTCCAGCATGGTTCGAAGCGCTTTTCGCGCGGATGCGGGGAGACGATAAAGCCGCAAAGGCGGCCTTTGCAGCTGCGCGTCCCGAAATCGAGAAGCAGGTGATTGCCCAACCGACCGAGGGTATGGCTCTAAGCCTCCTCGCGATCGTGGACGCTGGCCTGGGACAGAATCAAGACGCTGTAACGGAGGCGAAACGCGCTTGTGAGCTGAACTCCTTCAAGCGCAATAATCTCCAAGCGCCGACTGTGCGGTGCAACCTGGCTGTGGTTTATGCTTGGACAGGACAAAATGATCTCGCCATCGAGGAATTGAGTAAGTTGATTGATCGCCCTGCCGGCGAGGGTGCGGTCTTTCAACCGACTTACGGCGATCTACGGCTGAATTTTTTCTGGGATTCACTGCGAAACGATCCGCGTTTCGAAGCCCTGATTCAGCGGCTGGCACCGACCAATGCTCACTAAAACGCCGTTCGAATCGCTAGGACGGTGCCGGCGTAAAGCGGCTTCCTTTTTCCCCACCGTGTGGCCGCTCCCCAGACGCAGATTTCTGAAATGTGCCCTTTCAGAACCCTTATAAAGAAGTAGCCAATTAAAAACAATGAATACCGGTGATTGAATAAGCCATGAGCACAATCCTGATCGTCTTCTTTTTGATCATTCTCCTGTTCGGCTTCGAATCGCCGAAAGAGCCGCACAAGAAATCCGAAAATTTCTGAAATGTCGACCTTCAAAACTCTTAGAAAGAAATAGCAAATCAATCGACAGACGGAACGACATGATATGAACACCCCAGCAACCAATCACAAGAGCGAGTCAAACAGACCGGATTCGCCCGACTTTGGTAAGGCAATTTCGCTCTGGTTCGCGATTTCTAGCCCGTTAACCGGCCTAATCATCGGATTTCTAGGCGCGTGGTTTTACACTTGGATGACAAGTTAAGCGAGCGGGCAACAAAATGCGTCTCGAACAAAGTATGGATAAGGAAATCAAAGCTTCATTTGTCGCGCAAGGCGGGAAAACGCGGCACAACAACTACTGGCGCAGCTATTCAGTGAAGAGTTGGAGGCAAACACCACTCATGGCGTACAATCTTTTAATCCTCCGCTCGAACCGCCGGCCGTGGCACCTGAAAAAGCCTTGGCTACCGGTGTACTGAAACAAGCGATGCAGGATATTCGCCGGTTCCGCGCCGCAGCAACGGGTCTCGAGCGGGAGCTGTACCTGGACGCCTATGATTGGGTGACCTCTTACGATATTTCCTGGCCATTTTCCTTCCTGAATGTCTGCCACGCGCTGGGTATCGATGCCGAAAGCACGCGCCATGAGCTGCTGGCTGATGCCGAGCTGGGGCTTTTCTCTTATTGGATACGACGGGGCGGCCGCTTTGCCCACGCTGTCGGAAGCTCCGTTACCCGTGTTTTACACCAAACAACCCCGTCCCGGCAAACGCCTGGACTCCTCCTCCATTACAAGCACAATGAAAAAGCAACGTACCAAACCATCGTCGTCACAACGCCTCTGGCGTTTCATTACCAAAGGATCTAGCCGCAGGCACGATCCATACCTGGTCAATAATATCCTAGCCTTCAACTTCGACGGCGGCTGGAAGCCGCTTCTTCTTAAAGCCCAATCGAAAAATACATGACCGCGGCAGCAAGCATTGTCCTCATCAATGGACTGTGGATGACTGCTCTTAGTTGGGAGCATTGGGTCAAGTTTTACGCCGACAAAGGCTATCAGGTAGTAGCACGCAGTTGGCCAGGTATGGAAGGCCATATCGAGCAACTGCGCCGTGATCCTTCCGCCATCGCGAAGCTCGGGCTGGCTGAAGTAGTGCAGCATTACGAGCAAATCATCTGCGAGCTCGACGACCGCCGATCATCATCGGCCATGGCTTTGGCGGATTAGTTGTTCAGATACTTCTCGACCGAGGTTGGGGAGCAGCCGGTATCGCGATCGCGAGTGCGCCGCCGGCAGGAGTATGCGTCTGCCGTTCTCCGCCTTCAAAGCGTTGCTTCCGGCTCTTGGGAATCCTTGCAACAGGCGACAACGCTGCTTACTCCAGAGCAATTTCACTACGCCTTTACCAAACTCTAAACAAAACCGAATCAAAATCGGTTTATGAACAGTACGTTGTCCCCGCCCCTAAGCGCATCCTTCGTCGGGCAGCGTTGGGGAATTTCAGTCGAAACCCAGCGACTGCGGTTAACTTCCAGAACAACACTCGCGCGCCGCTTCTCTTCGTAGCCGGCGGTAACGATCGACTGACGCCACCGTCCTTCGTGAAAGCAAATTTCGAACTTTATCAAAGTCGAAGGCCGAAACCGACTATCAGGAGATTCGCTAAAGCACGCACTATATCGTGAATCAAAAAGGTTGGCAGGAAGTGGCAAACTACGTTTTGGACTTGGGCTTCGCGGCGAACAAACGCTGGATCTGGGCTGCAACCGATTCCAGGGCGGAAGTTAGTTGGTCTGTTCAACTCTAAAAAAAGAGATCAATAGCCATCTCGGAAGGTGATGCGTGTGAAATCGCGGTGCACGTACCATCTTAGGCATCCATAAAAGCCGTTGTCGCAAAGGCGTCGGTACAATGATGCCGTTGTGAACCGGGGACGAGCTAACGGTCGAGCTCATTGGTTCAACTTCGGCCGGTTCAAGGCTGGGTCGGCCAACGATGAACCGGAAAAGTTACATTTTTTGGACTGTTCTTGTAAAAAGAAACAAGGTACAATGCAAAGGATGAACCGCATTAAAATCGGGAGATCTGAACATCAGCACCGCGAAGCGTAAGCTGCAGGGCACCATGAAGGCGATCGAACTTGAGGATATCGAGCAATCGATCGCCGCTGAGGAGACGCTTCGGGTAATCGTCGACGCGACGCCGGCGTTAATCCACACCGGACGACCGGATGGGCATCTGGATTATTTCAACAAAGGCTGGTTGGATTTGTTGGGTTGTTCACTGGATGAAGTCTGCGGCTGGCGCTGGACCAACTTCATTCACCCGGACGACGTCGCCGGAATGGTCCAGAAATGGCATGCCGCCTTGGCCAATGGCGAGCCTTTCGAAGCGGAAACCCGCGTGCGGCGCGCGGATGGAGAATACCGGCTGTTCCTCCATCGCAAAGTGCCCATGCACGACGACGAGGGCAGGGTTGTAAAATGGTTCGGATCCAGCATCGACATCGACGACCGGGAGCGGGCTGAAGAAGTGAGTCGACAGAGGGAGAAGGACCTTCAAGAATTGATTGATGCGGTTCCGCAGCACATTTTGGTCGCTGCTCCGGACGGACGGCCACTGTTTGTCAACGAGGCTGCGCTTGAATACTACGGCGTGACGTCCGACGAGTGGGCGGCTACTAGTCTGGCCGAGTGTCGAGAGCAAGTCGTCCATCCGCATGACAAAGAATGGGTTGGGCCCGCGTATTGGAACGGAATTTCAACGGGAAAACTCTTCGCTCTCGAGTTCCGGCGGCGGCGAAGCGATGGAGAATACAGATGGTTCTTATTTCGAGCCAATCCCCATCGTGACGGCAGTGGTCAAATCAATCGTTGGTACATAACACAGACCGACATTGAGGACCTCAAACGGACCGAGGACGCTTTGCGTCGCAGCGAAGCGTATCTGACTGAAGCGCAGCGGCTGAGCCACACGGGCAGTTTCGTCTACGACCCGGCGACCAAAACCACCCGGTTCTGGTCCGATGAAATCTTCCGAATCTTCCAAGTGAACCCAGATCGCGGCATCCCTCCTTACGAGGAGACGCGCCAGTTGGTCCACCCAGATGACCTCGCTAGAACCAGCGAAACGATACTAAACGGATTTCGCGAAAAAGCTGACTTCGAAGTGGATCACCGCATTCTGCTGGACGACGGCAGCGTCAAACACCTCCATGAGCTCTGGCACCCGGTGCTCAACAAAAATGGAGAGGTCCTGCAATACATCGGGACAGTGGCAGACGTAACGCAGCGCGTGCAGGCCGAAGAGGAACTGCGACGCCGGGAGGCTTATCTCGCGCAAGCCCAGGCGCTGAGCCACACCGGCAGCTTTGGTTGGAATTTATCGACTGGCGAACTCGTTTGGTCCGACGAGACCTTCCAGATCCTTGATTACAGGCGGACAGTTAAGCCGACCCTGGATCTGGTCTTTAAACGGGTTCATCCAGACGATCTGGCTTCCGTTCAAGAGGCGATTGGACAGGCAAAGGAAGGTAAGAGCCTGGATTTCGGGCACCGACTGTTAATGCCAGATGGCTCGGTCAAATATGTACACGTCGCCGCGCGTCCGCTAACAAGTGAATCCGGGCAGGTCGAGTGTGTTGGATCGGTCATGGATGTAACTGCGCGGCAGAAGGCATTTGAAGAAATCAAGGTCCTTAAGGATCAACTCTACAAGGAGAACATCACTCTGCGCGAAGAGATTGGTAAAACATCAATGTTTGAAGAAGTGATTGGAACTTCTTCCGTTTTACAAATAGTGCTGGCGCGCGCCGCCAAGGTCGCTCCGACAGATTCTACAGTTTTGATCATGGGCGAAACAGGCACGGGAAAGGAATTGATTGCACGCGCAATTCACAGGAGATCGAAACGATCAGAGCGACCATTCGTCAGTGTGAATTGTGCCGCAATTCCAGCCTCACTAATCATGTCGGAACTATTCGGCCACGAGAAGGGTGCTTTCACCGGAGCTATTCAGAGACGACTTGGCCGTTTTGAGTTAGCCGAAGGCGGCACGCTCTTCCTCGACGAAATAGGAGACCTTCCTTTGGAAACGCAGATCGCGCTGCTTCGCGTCTTGCAGGAACGGGAGTTTGAACGCGTCGGCGGCACCGAAGTTCTTAAGGCGAATGCGCGGGTGATTGCAGCAACGAACCGTGACTTGCAACCTGCGATCGCAGCGGGCCTGTTCCGCAGCGACCTTTACTATCGGCTTAACGTCTTTCCCATTAATCTCCCACCCGTACGCGAGCGAAGGGAAGATATCCCGCTTCTGGTTAATTACTTCGTTGATAGGCTGGCGAAGCGAGCCGGAAAGAAAATCAAGAATATTCGCAAGAGAGCCATGGACGCGCTGCAGGAATATTCATGGCCCGGTAACGTGCGCGAGCTGCAGAACGTGATCGAACGTTCGCTTATTGTTGGTGAAACGGATGAGTTTTCGATTGATAAGAGTTGGATATCAAACGAACCGAGATCGCCGGCACCTCGGGCGGCGTTCGTTCCAGCCTCAAGCGAGCGGGAACGGATCGAGGCAGCGCTTGCGCAGAGCAAAGGGCGAGTAGCTGGTAAATCTGGCGCTGCAGCTACCTTGGGTGTTCCTGCCTCGACCTTAGAATCACGGATTCGCGCTCTTAACATCGACAAGGCGAAGTTCAAATTCGCCTCGATCTAAACTGCAGTGTCCACCCCCACGAAGATTTGGGGTGAGTTATCATCCTTTCTGCCTTCGCGAATCTCGCGAATCTCGCGAGAAGCGTTCGCGATTCGTTAATCGCGAGGTTTCGAAAAACTAAACGAAACAAGTTTTTTCCCTGTGAGAACAGGCTCCGTACACCATTTGGCATGAGCGAAGCTAAGGCACAGAAGCGTCGCCGATCTTTGGGAAAAATAGGGAAATATCGGACGATACGACCTTATGAAAGCCGCACTCGAAGCTCCGGAGAGAGTTTCCAAAGAGCGCGATCGCGCTCTGAATCCACCAGGTCGTCAGACCTTGCTCCCGATAAATTTCAAATGTCTGAAATGTGTTCCTTCAGACCTCTTATAGAGATGTAGGCAATTCAACAATGAACACGGCGATGAAAAATTATCCGGAAGACACTCCGTATCGTGTGCATTCCGACCTACTCGCCGATGAGCTCGCCCCGAAAGCAGGAGTACCAATATGAGCGAGCCCGGTCCGCGAGTCGTAATTGTCGGTGGAGGGTTTGGCGGACTTGCTGCGGCCAAGGCTCTGCGCGAGGCGCCAACGCAAAACGTTCTGATCGACCGTACGAATCACCACGTCTTTCAGCCGTTGCTTTATCAGGTGGCAACCTCGGTGCTCGGTCCCGCACAAATCAGTTCCCCGATCCGCGGAATATTGCGGAAACAGAAAAACACGACGGTAATCATGGGCGAAGTCACGGGCGTGGATAAGGGGCAGCGCTGCGTGTTCGTCAATGACGCCGACCGCGAGCATGTGCCTGTGCCGTATGACTATCTAATTCTCGCTACCGGGGTGCGGCACAGCTACTTCGGGCACAACGAATTCGAGAAGTTCGCTCCGGGTCTGAAGAGCCTGGCTGATGCGGTTGATATTCGAAACAAGATTCTTAAGGCATTTGAAACAGCCGAGGCCGAAGAGGACGTTAGCCGTCATCGCGACCTGTTAACGTTTGTCCTGGTTGGCGCTGGTCCGACCGGTGTGGAGCTGGCTGCGGCGCTGGCGATTTTTGTTCGCACCACGCTGCGTTCAGATTTCCGGCGAATCGATCCTACCTCAGCCCGGATTATCCTCCTTGATGCTGCACCGAAAGTTCTTGGCCCGTTCGCGCCTGAACTTTCTAACGCCGCGACCAAAAGGCTTGAAAAGCTGGGTGTCGAAGTTCGTCTCGGCCATGCGGTCGAAAAGATCGACGAAGCAGGCGTTGTCGTTGGTGGCGAACGCATCCCGAGCAAGGCCGTCATTTGGACGGCGGGAGTCGCGCCTTCACCGGCGGGGAAGTGGTTAGGCGTCGAGACCGATCGCGCCGGTCGAGTCCGAGTTCAACAGGATCTTCGTGTCCCAGGTTACCCGGAAATCTTCGTCATCGGTGATACAGCATCACTCGATCAGGACGGCAAGCCATTACCCGGCGTGGCTCAGGTGGCGATGCAACAGGGACGCTACGTAGGAAAATTGATTAGCCGGCATCTTGCTGGGAAGAATGACCTCAAACCTTTCCGTTACTTCGACAAAGGCAACATGGCGGTCGTCGGCAAAGGCTACGCCGTGCTGGAAAGCGGGAAACTTCACATGCATGGCCTTATCGCCTGGTTCGCATGGGCAGGGATCCATATCCTCTACCTGGCGCAGGCTAGTCTCAGGATCAGCGTCTTCTTGCAGTGGCTCTGGACTTTCTTCACCGGCCGGCGGGGCTCACGACTCATCGTTGAAAAAACACCCGAAGAACCGGCCAAGTCGAACGCACCTTCCGCAACAATTCGTCGTAACGAAACCAAACCCGAACTTCAACCAAGTCACTAAAACTGTGGCAACAACAACAACACAACCGACCGAGCAACGCGGCACGGACTTTGAAAGCAAAGCTAAGACTGGGCGCTTCTTCGTCCTCGACATAGCTGGCGGCCGGATCTTGTCGGCGAATCCAGATGGCTCCGATAAGAAGGTCATCGTCACAGGCTGTCCTATGCCTGATGGGATCGCTGTCGATGCCGAGGCGGGGCACATCTATTGGACTGACATGGGTGCTGACCTCAAGCGCAACGATGGCTCGATTGAACGCGCCGATCTCGATGGAAAGAATCGCACGACCATCGTGCCTGAAGGCAGAACCTTCACGCCGAAGCAGCTAACGTTAGACAAGAAGGACAATAAGATTTATTGGTGCGATCGCGAGGGTATGCGCGTCATGCGCTGCAACCTTGATGGCTCAGAAGTTGAGACACTGATCGATACAAGCGAAGGCGATCCGCGCCCGGGTCCTGATGCCAGGAAATGGTGCGTGGGAATCGCTCTCGATCTCGACCGCGGCGAATTCTATTGGACGCAGAAAGGGCCGGACGATGCCGGGGTAGGTCGCATCTTTCGCGCGAATATTGAAATGCCGAAAGGTGAAACTGCGGCTAATCGGAGCGACATCGAACTTCTCTACGAAGGTTTGCCTGAGCCGATCGACCTGGAGCTCGATCTCGAACATCGAGTGATCTACTGGACCGACCGCGGCGATCCGCCGCGCAGTAACACAGTGAACCGCGCGCCGATGGATGCGGATTCCAAGAAGCGTCCGGCGCCTGACATTCTGCTTACCCACTTAATGGAAGGAATCGGGATCGCAATCGACTTCGCGGGGAACCGGATGTTCCTCACCGATATGGCTGGGTCCGTGTATTCCGCAAAGCTAGATGGCTCCGGGAAGAAGCCGGTGCTCATCGCGCAGGGGAACCTTACGGGCATTGCCTACGCAGAAGTAATTGACAACAGATAGTAGAACACGCATGACACAAGCCGTACCACCGATAGAAAAGGTGCTCTACACCGCGAAAGCTCACACCACAGGCGGCCGCGATGGTGGAGAATCCCGCACCTCCGATGGCCGCCTGGAGGTTAAGCTCTCGGTTCCGGGCTCGCCGCGGCCGGGCACCAATCCCGAGCAGTTATTCGCCGTCGGTTGGTCTGCTTGCTTTCTGTCCGCGATGAAAGGGGTGGCTGCCAGGAAGAAAATCGTGCTTCCACGTGATGTAGCTGTCGATGCCGAAATAGACTTAGGTAAGGCGGACGGAGGTTTCTTGCTGCAAGCTCGCCTCAACGTCAGCTTGCCCGGCCTCGACCGCGAAGCAGCTGAAGCCCTGGTCGAGAGCGCGCACCAGGAGTGCCCGTATTCCAAAGCCACACGCGGCAACATTAACACAGTGATCAACGTGGTCGCAGCGCCATCTGCTAGCCGCCCGACATGAGGAGAACACCCAATGCATACGATGAAGGCAGTCCGCATTCACAGCTATGGCGGGCCCGAAGTTCTGAAGTTCGAGGAGGCACCTCGTCCGCAGGTCGCCGCGGCGACCGATCTGCTCATTCGGATTCATGGTGCGGGCGTAAATCCTGTGGACTGGAAAATACGGGAAGGTCATCTCAAGGACTATCTCACCTATTCATTTCCATTGATCCTGGGATGGGATGTTTCGGGCACGGTGGAACTTATCGGCCCTGGCGTCACGAGATTTCGAGAAGGCGACGAAGTGTTTACCCGGCCGGACATCGCGCGCGATGGCGGCTATGCCGAATACATCGTAGTAAGAGAATCTGAAGTAGCACTTAAGCCGAAGTCGCTAGACGACATCCACGCGGCCGCGATTCCTCTAGCAGGGCTCACCGCCTGGAAAGGCATTTTCGACACCGGCGGCTTAAGCGCAGGGCAGAAGATTTTGATTCATGCTGCCTCCGGCGGCGTTGGAAGCTTTGCTGTCCAACTCGCGAAGTGGAAGGGCGCATATGTCTTCGGCACTGCTTCGGGAAGCAATCAGTCCTTTATTCAAGAGCTGGGAGTGGACGAACCGATAGACTACAAGAAGACCCGGTTCGAAGACGTGGTGCACGACGTGGATGTCGTGTTCGATACCATCGGCGGAGAGACTCAGCAGCGGTCGTTCGGAGTGTTGAAGAAGGGCGGCATTCTTGTTTCTACTGTCTCGCCGCCCTCGCAGGAAGAGGCAGCCAAATATGGTGTCCGCGCGACCCATATCTTCATTCGGCCAGATGCCGCGGAGTTAACCCTGATAGCCGGGCTGGTCGACGACGGAAAGGTGAAACCATTCATCGAAACAGTCCTACCGCTTTCTGAAGCTCGCAAAGCTCACGAGTTAAGTGAGAGCGGGCATACGCGGGGCAAGATCGTCTACTCAAAGTCGCCTAGAACATTTCATGGAACCCAGAACTACCAAATCGATCTCAATCCGAACGAACGCGGAAAGTTCTTCAAACTTTTCTGAAATGTTCGCGTCCGAAAACTATGAGAAAGAAATAGAAATCAAATGTCGACATGACTTTCGCGACATTCAGCCTCGGCCAACCCCATAAGGAGCGAATATGAATTCATCCAGTTTTTCTACCGTAAACCCGGCGACGGGGGAGCAGATTGAAACATTTCCCTTTTTCACCGCTAAGGAAACAGAAGCCGCGCTCGTTCGCGCTGACAAGAGCTTCAAGTCCTGGGGAAAGTTGCCCGTGCATCACCGCGCAGAACTACTCGCAAAGCTCGCCGCGGCGTTACGCAAGAACAAGGCACAACTGGCGAAAGTTATCACAACGGAGATGGGGAAGATTCTATCGGAAGCTGAGGGCGAGGTGGAGAAGTGTGCCTGGGAAGCTGACTGGTACGCTGAGCATGGGCCGGCGATGTTTGCAGATGCGCCCGCCCCGACGGGCAAAGTCGAGGCATACGTTTCCTATCTGCCGCTTGGGCCGATCTTGGGAATCATGCCGTGGAACTTCCCGCTTTGGCAGGTGACGCGCATGGCCCTGCCGACGCTGCTGGCTGGCAACGTGGTCATGGTAAAGCACTCGCCCAACACACAGAGGAGTTCACTCGAGCTCGAGCGCGTCGTGCTGGAAGCCGGTTGCCCGGAAGGCGTTCTTCAGAACCTGATTCTTAAGACCGAAGACATCGTCAACGTTATCAATGACCCGCGAGTCCAGGGTGCCTCCGTTACGGGAAGCGTGCGTGCCGGTTCTGCGGTCGCTTCCGAGGCCGGGAAAGTGATCAAGAAGACTGTGATGGAGTTGGGCGGCTCGGATGCGTTCATCGTGCTGGAAGACGCTGATATCCCGAAGGCAGTCGCTGGGGGTATCCACGGGCGCTTCCAGAACGCAGGTCAGGTCTGCCTGGCGGCAAAGCGCTTCATCCTTGTAGATAAGATCGCCGATGAATTCGAAGAGCAGTTCGTAAACGCGGCGCGGGCGCTCCGCGTCGGCGATCCGATGGATCGTGCAAACCAGATGGGACCAATGGCACGCATGGACCTTCGCGATTCTTTGCACAAGCAGGTGGAAGGCAGCATTGCCAAGGGCGCTCGAGTGTTGTGTGGCGGCAACCTATGGAGGGCAAGGGCGCCTTCTACGCGCCCACGGTTTTGAGCGGCGTGACGGAAGGAATGCCTGCCTTTGACGAGGAGACCTTTTGGGCCGGTGGCGGCGATTACCCGGGTTAAGGATCCGATGTGGCCGTTGAGGCGGCGAATGCCAGTCAGTTTGGTCTAAGCGGCAATGTCTGGACCAAGAACGTTGATAAAGCACGCAAGATGGCGCGTGATTTGTATACCGGCGGTGTCTTTATAAACGGTGTGACCGCGTCCGACCCGCGAGTGCCGGTCGGCGGCGTCAAGAACAGCGGGTATGGCCGGGAGTTATCGCACTTCGGCCCGCATACTTTTGTGAACGCGCAGACTGTCTGGATCGAAGCAGCTTAAGAGAACCTTACGAACTTAACCAAGCAACCTAACTAATAGAAAGAACAATAATATGACAACTACAACAACAACAAAACCAACTGCAAAAGCAGGCGGGAAAACAATAGACCTAAAGGCAGCCCAATCGTTGCCTCTCGAGGAGAGGGTGAAGCTCCTACGGGAGATTTTCGCCGACGCGACAGAGATCTCCAAGACCGCGCTCGAGAATGTGATCCGCGGTGTGCAGTCCGGTAAACCCGCCAAGCAACCTGTCTCCGTGGGGAGCGCTGGCCGGATCGGTGCCCGTCAGGGAAAGGTGTCGGAGCTGACAGCCATCCTTCCGCATCACGCCAGCTGCTGCGAAGCGGATGCGCGCGTTCCTACAGCTCCTGCATGGAGATTTGGCCAATCAAGGCGTGGACCGGGTTGGCACCGTTCACGATATGCGCTGGGTCTTCTTGGATAACGACACGAAGATTCTCTTCGCCAGCACTTACGACGGCGACTGGGATCCTTACATCGACGACTTCGGCACCAAGATTCCAGACATCCTCGACCTCCAGTTCGGCGAAATCGAGGGCTGGCCGGGAATTCGCAGTCCGAAGATCAAAGACTTCATCGTGAAACACCAGATCCCGGCGCACTTCTGGTACGTCGCGAGCCCGAATTTGACGGTGGTGGAGACAAAGCGGCTCGAGAAAATCGGGCCGGCGGTCGAGCAGTTCCTCGACCAGGTGGCCTGGGGTGTAACGCGATGTTAGCCGGTAGTTCATAGAAAGAGCGAGGTAACTTCCATGTTATATCAAACGATTAATCCATACACCGAGGAGGTAGTTAAAACATTTCCGCCGCACACGGACGCGGATATCGAGTCGATCATCGCTCAGGCGGAGAAGACATACGCGACTGATTGGAGTCTGAGAACGCTTGCCGCGCGCAAGGCCGTTCTTAAGAAGGCCGCGGCGATTCTGCGAGAGAAGATCGACGAATTCGCCAGACCCATCACACTCGAGATGGGTAAGTTGTTCCGCGAGGCACAGGGTGAGGTCACACTTAGCGCAGACATCCTCGAATACTATGCGGACAACGCGGATAAGTTCCTGGCTCCCGAGAAACTCCCGGTAAAGGAGGGAGAGGCTGTCATCGAGAGTCAGCCCCTGGGCGTGCTTTTCTGCATCGAGCCATGGAATTACCCATACTATCAGTTGGCGCGCGTCGCGGGACCGAACCTCATGCTGGGCAACACCGTCATCAGCAAGCATGCCCCGAATGTGCCGCAATGTGCGCTGCATTCGAGAAGCTCTTCCTGGATGCCGGCGCTCCGGTAGGGACGTGGACCAACGTCTTTATAACGAACGAACAGTCGGCCAAGGTCATCGCGGATCGCCGGATCAGAGGAGTCGCTTTGACTGGCAGCGAAAGAGCGGGGTCGGCAGTGGCTTCCGAGGCCGGGTCAGGCCCTGAAGAAGAGCACGATGGAACTTGGCGGCAGCGATCCATTCATCGTTCTGGACGATGCCGACCTCGATACCGCGGTGAAGTGGGCCGTGTCTCGGCCGCATGCAAAACACCGGTCAGCTGCGTCGCGGCCAAGCGCTTCATTATTCCAGGAAAGCATTGCCGACACGTTCCTTAGTCGGTTCAAGAACGAGCTCGAGAAGCTGAAGCCGGGCGATCCGATGGATCCCGAAACTACATTGGGACCGCTCTGACTGAGGGAGCCCTTAACGGTTTCTGAACAGATCGACACTGCGGTTCAAGGCGGCGCGAAAGTATTGCTTGGTGGGAAGAAGCTCAACCGGCGTGGATTCTTCCTCGAACCTACCATCCTCACCGATGTAAAACCCGACAACCCCGCCTTTCACCAGGAGTTCTTCGCCCCGGTCGCGATGGTCTTCCGGGTGAAGAATGAAAAAGAGGCGGTGGACCTGGCTAATGACTCTCCGTACGGGCTGGGTGCAATCAGTGATCACCAAAGATGTCGAACGGGGAAAACGCGTCGCGCGCCAGATCGATTCCGGGATGGTTTTCATCAATGAGTCGACCGGCACCGCACCTGACCTTCCGTTCGGCGGCGTGAAGAACTCCGGTTATGGCCGCGAGCTATCGCGGCTGGGAATTGGCGAATTTGTGAACAAGAAGCTTATCCGCGTTGCAGCTTAAGCGTATGCCGATCCGGACACCGAGCAAGAGTCCCAGCCTGCTTGATCTCCACGACATCCAGGCAACGGTACTGCGTTATCGACCAGAGCCGTACTATGGCACGCACGTTTTGATGCATATCAACGATGCGCGCAGCGGCCGTGAGTTCCTGGGAAGACTCACCCCACATGTGGCTTCCGCAGCCGATTGGTGGAAAGCGCGTGACGCCTGGATTGCAGTGGCAATCACCTATACCGGCTTGGAAGCGCTAGGTGTGCCGAAGGAGTCGCTGCAAAGTTTCCCGGAAACGTTTCGCGTGGGAATGGCTAGGCGTGCGGATGTGCTTCTTGACCGCGGAGAGAACGATCCGAAAAACTGGGACCAGCCCTTCGGCAGCGGTGAGGTTCACATTGGTATCACCGTGTTTAGCGACAGCGAAGAAAAGTGGCGCCGCGCGATGGCCATCGCGCGCGAGCAATATCAAGGTTTTACAGGCGTTTCGGTGCTGCGCTCTCACGATTTCGGTGCTCAGCCGGGTGATCTCAATCCGATGGGTTACAAGGACAGTATCAGCCAGCCAGCCATCGAAGGCAGCGGTGTCGATCCTCTGCCGGGACAGGTTCCCTCCATCAAGGCAGGTGAGTTCGTGCTCGGCTATCCAGGCGAAGGCGGTGTGCCGCTTCCGATGCCGCAGCCGGATGTGCTGGGACGCAATGGAACCTTCCTCGTCTTCGCAAATACCAAACGCGGGTCGCAACGTTCAACCGCTTCCTGCGAGACAATTCTGAAACGGACGAAGAACGTGAGTTGCTGGGGGCGAAGCTGCTTGGGCGCTGGCGCAGCGGCGCGCCATTGACGCTCGCGCCGACAAGGACGACCCCGCTCTCGGCGCAGATCCGCAGCGAAACAACAACTTCAGTTACGCGAATGATCCAGACGGCAAGCAGGCGCCACTTGGCTGCCATATGCGCCGGATGAACCCACGCGATACCAAGATGCCGGTGCTCGCGAACGTGAACCTCCACCGCATTATCCGGCGCAGCACCACTTACGGAGCGCCTTACGACCCGAACGCGTTTTCGGACCATGACGATGAAGTCCCGCGCGGGCTCTTCTTTCTCGGTATCAGCGCCAAGGCGATGGCGACGCTGGAATTCCTGCAACGGGAATGGATCAACAACGGAAATTTTATCGGGGTCGGTAACGAACGTGACGTGGTCGTGGGCCTTCAGGAAGAAGGCGCGACATTCACGATTCCGAAGGCAGCCGGTGCAGGCGTCGCATCCACGGCATCCAGCTTCAACGTGCTGCGGGGCGGCGAGTACTTTTTATGCCGAGCATGTCGGCACTGAAATGGTTGGGTCAGATGGGATCTGAAAGGTTAATATCGCTATGGACAAAAATCTTTACGACCGCGGGCTCGCCAAGACGGCGGCACGTGCTAGGCAATGAATATGTGGACCGCGCGCTTGCGAACATCAACGACTTCAACCGCCAGTTTCAACAGCTGACGACCGAATATTGCTGGGGCGAAGTATGGGGCGACGAGACCTTGTCGCCGCGCGAGCACAGCATCCTCACTCTCGGCATGGTCGCGGCGCTCGGGAAGATGGGCGAGTTCGCCAATCACGTCCGTGGCGCGCAGGTCAACGGGCTTATGCCGGACTGATTTGCGCGCAGTACTCATCCAGATCGCCGTGTATTGCGGAATCCCGGTCGGAGCCGACTGCTTTAACGTCGCGGAAGGCATTCTGCGCGAACGTGAGACAAAGAAGGAGGATCGATGATTAAACATACGATTCGCGAGACGCTGGCCGTGCGATGGCAACGATGCCTGACGAGACTCTTTCTCGTCATAAAGAAAACTAAAAATAAATGAAAGCGATACGAAGAGTAATCAATGCAGATAACGCGAAGCGTCTCGCCATGTGGGCCGCACTCGCAGCAACACTAATCGCCACCGGCTTCTTGTTGGATGGCTCAACCGAAGTCGGACATCATTTATTCTTGATTCTCGGCGGAGCGGTAATCGGGGCCGGGGTGATGCGGGAAATTAAATAAAGGACTCACCATGTCCGATCACATTTCCGGCCCTCGCGCCATCGCCGATCCGGTCATCGATATCACGGACGTCTATGCCTTTCCTTGCCCGGAGGATCCGCGGCATCTCGTTCTAATAATGAACGTGTTTCCGTACGCCGGTCCGTCGGCTCTGTATTCGGATGCCGTCATTTACCGACTACGCGTGCGTCCGGTATCGATTGCGCCTAACGAGCGCTCGTTCGCCGTCGCCGACGACGAATCCGTCTTTGATTTCACCTTCAGCGTTCCGCAACCACAGCAGGATGGCCGTTGCGCCTTGCCTAATGGCGACGTGGTCACATTTCGCGTGAACGACGAGAGCGGCGGAAAAGGAAAAGGCGTCCAGCTCTTTGTCGGTCAAAGGTCCGATCCATTCTTCCTCGACGGCCCGATGGCGGAAAAGACAATCGTAACGAAGCAGCTTGCCTTCAAGGAAGTCGGTTCGGACAGGCTGTATGGCAAGAATGTCCTAGGAATCGTCCTTAGGATCGAGTGGGCAACCGTGCTCAAGGGCGGTCCAATGTTCGCTGTCGTTGGCGAGACTCTTAGCGCCGGCAAACGGTCGGTGCGATTCGAACGAGTCGGGCGACCGGAAATTAAAAATCTCACCCTCAGCGCTAAAATGTTCGACCAAGTGAATCGGGATCTTGAGATCCGAGACATTTATAACGAAGAGGACGCGTTCAATCTTTCCAAGTCCTACGTCGGCGCGTATCGCGCACGGCTCAACGCCAATCTCGCTTTCTATGACGGCCTGGATGGCAAACTCGACTGGTCGCTCGACGCGCACGGAAACCATCCGCTAACCGAGTTGCTGCTTCATGATTTCCTGGTCGTGGATGCGTCCAAACCGTTTAGCGAGACAAGCTATTTCCAGATCGAGCAGGCTATGCTCGAAGGCCGCGCGCACGAGAGTTGCGGAGGACGGTGGCTCAACCAGGACCTGATCGATTTTCTTCTGACGCTCTACATCAACGCCGGAAAAGGTCCGCGCATCCGGGACGGTGTCGACGCGCCGATTGCCTGGTCATCGAAGATATTTCCCTACATGGCGCCGCCAAATCCACAGAAGGGTACCGCAACATGATTGCCGAAATTACCGAACGGCCGCTCACCCACGGCACGATTGCTGTGCTGAATCTCAACGCCCAGATCGATGCTTTGGAACCGCAGATAAGACTTGGTCGTGCTACTGTCGAAGTTCGAGTGGGTTTAGTCGAGCTGATCGCGCTCCGCGCGCTGATACTCGGGCGAATTGCCGATTATGAGAAGGCGGAAGAGATAGCGGACCAGCTTGTGCGCGATGTGCCTAACGAGTCAAGGGCTTTGGTCGCACGCGCGCGGACCCGGGCCAGCTTCCACCGGTTTAACGAGGCTTTAACGTACCTCGATCGTGCCGAGCGGCTCTCGCTCGATGCTGAAACACTCAACAGCGAGCGGGCCGCAATCTTCCAGGCCCTCGGACGCTACGATGAAGCCCTTGCCCTGCGCGAGAAAGCCGCACAGCGCCGGGCGAGCTTTGAAAATCTCGCGGCCCTGGTCGGCCTGCATGCCGAGCGGGGCGAAATCGAATCAGCGGAACGGCAATACGTGCAAAGCCGCAGCCAGTACCGCGGGGTTTTGCCATTTCCGCTGGCGCTTCTGGACTTCCAGATGGGCCGCATGTGGATGGACGAAGACCGGCTGGATGACGCACGCAGGTCATTCGACGCCGCGCGCTGCCTTGTGCCCGACTACGCGCAGGCGCAAGGCCATCTCGCTGAAGTCGAAGCGGAACTCGGTGAAATTGATTCAGCCGTTGCCTCCCTGCGCTCGTTAGCGACGTCCTCGGATGATCCTGATTACGCTGCGCAGCTTGGGCGGATTCTCGCGGACGCGGGGATGAGCGCGAATCCCAACACTGGCGTCGGCTGGCTGCCGAGCGCTATGAAGAGCTGCTCGCGAGGCACCCAGACGCCTTCGCCGACCATGCAGCGGAATTCTACCTTGCTGCAGGTGCCGATCCAGACAAGGCGCTCCAGTTGGCAAAAGTGAATCTGAAGGTTCGCAACACGCCGCGTGCCTGCCGCCTGCTGGCGCAGGCCGTTGCCGCAAATGCGTCTTTTGTGACAGCAAATCTTGGGCGGGAGCTGGCGGCGATAGGGGGCCACAAAGGGTAAACAAGAAAATGTAAGCAACCGACAATGCCCAGTTCAAATACATTGGATCCGCAGTCGCCACAGGCGCGCGCGATTTACGATTTGGCGATCCATTCGACGATCATCTTCGCTTTGATTTTCGTCATCGTCACGGGCGCGATCATCTACGCGATTCTTCGCTTTCGCGGGCGCGCGGGTGAGCCTGACCCGAAGCAGATCCCGGGTAACAGGAAGGTGGAAATCGCGTGGACGATTGTTCCGTTCCTAATCGTGATCCTTCTCTTAGCCACGACATTTAGCGCGATGAATCGCGCTGATCCGCTGTCAGCGCCTTCGCCCGACCTAGTTGTGACCGGACATCAATTTTGGTGGCAAGTGGAGTATCCGGGCTCCGGAGTTGTCACGGCTAACGAAATTCACATACCCGCCGGCAAGCCCTTGTCAGTGCGGCTGGAGTCAAAGGATGTGTTACACGAATTCTGGGTGCCGGAGTTGACCCGCAAAATGACCAATGTGCCCGGCCAACCTAACCACATCTGGCTACAAGCCGACAAACCGGGCACTTACATCGGCCAGTGCTCGGAATTTTGCGGAACGCAACATGCCTGGATGCGCATCCTGGTCGTGGCCGAGGAGCCTTCGAAGTTCGAAGAATGGCAACGTGCTCAGTTGCAACCAAGCCAGGCGCCGACAAGTGATGCTACCGCAAAAGGCCTGGCGCTGTTTCAAACATCAACCTGCATCAACTGCCATGCTATTCGCGGGGTAGCTGGAGCGGATTTGCGGGTCGCGCCAGACCTAACACACGTTGGCAGCCGCAGACAACTAGGTGCCGGTATTCTGGAGAATACGCCCGCGAACATGCGCCTTTGGCTCAAAAGCCCGCAGCACATCAAGCCGGGTGCGCTCATGCCAGACTTCAACTTCACCGACGAGCAACTCGACGACCTTAGCGCATATCTCTCGACACTACAATGAACGGCACGACCACTATCGCGCAATTCCGAGACGCAGTCCTGGATCCGGCCAAGCGCGCACACTATCGACTCGCCTGGATTTCTACCGTCGATCACAAACGCATCGCCGTTCTTTACATGCTGACGGGCTGGTCTTTTTCGTGATCGCCGGAGTCGAAGCGCTTTTCATTCGGCTGCAGCTGGCCGTACCTAACAATACTTTCTGCACCCGGACAAGTACAACATGTTATTCACGATGCATGGCACGACGATGATTTTTCTCGTCGCCATGCCGGTGGTCTTCGGTCTCGTCAACTACGTCCTGCCACTGCAGATCGGCGCACGCGACATGGCTTTCCACGTCTGAACGCTTTTAGTTTCTGGTGCCTACTGTTTGGTGGGCTTCTCCTGCACTTTAGTGTGCTCGCGGGCGGCGCTCCCGCGGTGGGCTGGTTCTCCTATGCGCCTATGAGTGAGACGCCCTATTCTTCAAGTCCCGGCATCGACTATTGGGCAATAGCCATCTTCGTCATGGGTATCGGCACGATTAGTTTCGGCATTAACACCATCGCGACCGTGATCTGCTGCCGAGGCCCGGAAATGACCATGCGTCGACTTCCACTCTTCACCTGGATCAACTTCGTTAACGCGTTCATGATTATTCTGGCTTTGCCAGTCCTAAACGCCGGCCTGGTAATGATCCTGATCGACCGTCTGCTACAAGGCCATTTCTTTCTACGATTCGGCGGCGGCTCGGCGGTTTTGTGGCAACATGTCTTTTGGGCGTTCGGTCATCCCGAAGTCTACATCGTGGTTTTCCCTGCCTTCGCCATCGTTTCCGAAATCATTCCCGTTTTTTCGCGGAAGCCGATCTTTGGTTACGAGTTTGTCGCCGGCTCGAGGTCGCCATCGCAGTCCTAAGTATGGGGTGTGGGGACACCACATGTTTACCGTCGGCATGGGTCACCCGATCGACATGTTCTTCGCCGTTTCCTGCATGCTGATCGCAATTCCGACGGGAGTAAAAGTGCTGAACTGGACCGCGACGATGATCGGTGGCCGGATTCGTTTTGAGGTCCCGATGTTGTTCTGCATCGCGTTGCTTATGCAATTCCTTGTCGCGGGCCTAACGGGCGTGAGTCATGCCATGCGCGGCGCTCGATTGGCAGACTAAGAACAGCTATTTCCTCGTCGCGCATTTCCACTTTGTCGCTGTGGGCGCGATCGTTTTCACGTTTCTCGGGGGCTCCATTATTGGTTCCCAAAGATGAGCGGGCGAATGATCTCCGAGTCGTCTAGGCCGTTGGACCTTCTGGCTCATGGTCATCGGATTTAACATGACCTTCATCATTCAGCATTTCCTTGGGTTGCTGGGATGCCGCGGCGAGTGTTCACCTATCGCGGACCTGCCGGGCTTGGGCTGGATGAACATGCTCTCGACCATCGGCGTCTTCTTCATGGCCGCAGCGTCGATTATTTTCGTCTGGAATTTGGCCACAGTCTTCTTTCGGACGCAAAGTGCCGGCGACAACCCTGGGACGCATGGACCCTGGAATGGGCTACAACCTCGCCGCCGCCGCATGAGAACTTTATTGCGCTGCCGCCGATCCGCAGCCGGCGCCCGCTCTGGGATGTCGCGAATCCGGACCGGCCTGACCCCGTCGTCGGAGCAGAGGAGCACCGCGGACCCTTCAACCGGATAACAACAAAATTGGCGTTGTGACCTTCATTGTTTCGGAAACAGGATTCTTCGGTGCTGATCCTGGCCTTTTTCTATTTCTACGCTACGGCCACAAGCCGGGCCCGGATCCGCACGAGTTGGACTGTTCCAGACGGCTTTGTTTCAGCATTTGTCTTTTTGCGAGCAGTTTCACGATTTGGCGATCCGGAGGCCGGACTTACGAAACAACGTCAGCGGTTCGATGCTTGGTTGGCTCGCGCTGACCATTCTGCTCGGCGGTATCTTCATTGTTGGTCAGGGACCGGAGTATTGGAATCTGTTTCAGACCGGGGTCGATCTCAGCACGAATCTTTTTCGACGACATTCTTTACCCTGACTGGCTTCCACGGATTGCACGTCTCCTTGGTCTGATCGCGCTGCTGATTTTTCTGCTGGGCTGGCGTGGGAGGGCGATTTCGCAGCTGCGGCCTGGCTCCGCGCTTTGAGGCTGTCGGGCTTTACTGGCACTTTGTCGATGTGGTCTGGGTCTTTGTTCTATCCCTGTTTACATCCTTCCACTTCTTCGATGACCACTACCAATTCTTCTCTCCGCCTGGACCTGGAATCCGGTGGTTCTCTTTGCCGCCCCGCCGGCTCGCTGTCTATCTCTTTCGCCTTTCGGGCCGGACGCCGCCTCGGCTGTTTCCTTCTCGCGCTCGTGGTTTTCCTTCTCACCTTCATTTCACCGCTCAATGCGCTGGCTGACGGCTATCTCTTCAGCGCGCACATGCTTCAACACATCCTGCTCTTGCTGATCGTGCCCGCGCTCTTGCTCCTAAGTCTGCCGCGCTCGCTTTCGTTCGTGCGGCGACCGCGTCTTCTTACGCATCCGCTTATCGGCTGGCTTGCCGGGGTTGGTGCGATGTGGTTCTGGCATTGGCCGACACTTTGTAACGCCGCAGTCACGTCGAGTTCTGTCTCAGCGGTGCAAACCGTTTCGCTGCTAGTGATGGGAACGTCTTTTGGAGGCAAGTCCTCGCGCCGCGCGACGAGCAACGGCTTTCACCGCCCGCCGGGATTCTTTATCTCTTTAGCGCCTGCATGCCTGCAGCGTGCTCGGCATTATTCTGACCTTTGCGCCGGTTACGGTTTGTCCGATTTACACCCCGGTGCGATCGGCTCGGAATGCTCGGAAACGATCCGCACGATTGGGGACTTACGCCTGAAAGGATCAGCAGATCGGCGGGCTGTTCATGTGGGTTCCCATGTGTTCCATTTATCTCACCGCAATTCTCGCTCAGCTCGCTCGCTGGTTCGGCGAGGCGCCAGCTCCGCGCCCGTAACCTAACGAACAATCAATGGAACCAAACACTGAACATCGCACGCCGGCTGGGAGGTGCTCCCGGATGAGCCATTGCCACGGCCCAATCTATTTCCCGGCCGGGCTGGCCATGGGAACGACTTTTCTTTTGGGGGTTGATCACCTCCTGGGTCATTTTCGCTGTTGGTGCGGGTCCTCTTCATCGCCTCGCTCGCCGGATGGATCAGCGAAATTCGCCATGAACGAAATCTCGCCTGAGATATTAGTCTGCCGCCAGCGGTGGCCTGAAGAGATGACGCGCGGCGTTTCTTGAAAAATCTCCATCGCGCTTGGGGTCTCTGCGCCGCCATTCTCGGTGTGCCGCTGGTCGGCTTTGTCGTCGCCCCGCTCTTTCGCAAGGCGCCGGACGAATGGCTTCCGATCGGGAAAGTGGCTGATTTTCAATCGGCAAGACTGTGAACGTCACGTGACCGATCCTCATCGCTGCCCTGGGCGGGCATTACGGCCAAAAGCGCTGCCTGGCTGCGCCGCGTTAGCGAAGACAGTTCATCGCATTCTCGGCTCATTGCACCCACATGGGATGTCCGGTGCGCTGGCTGTCGGACGCCGAGCTCTTCATGTGTCCGTGTCATGGCGGCGTTTACTATCAGATGGCACCGTCGCTGCGGGTCCTCCGCCCCTCCCGCTTTTCCGCCTCCTGGTGCGAGTCGTGAACGGCCAGGTGCAAATCAAAGCCGGCCCGATCCCGATCACGACCACGCTATGAAGCGGCTCGTTCGGAGTCTGGCACTGGATCGACGACCGGCTCGGCATCGTCGATTTGATCGGCCCCGCCGCCAAGCATCTCGTGCCGCACGATGCGCGCTGGTGGTACACCTTTGGGAGCGCCACGCTGGTGGCGTTCATCGTTCAAGTCGTAACCGGCGTGGCGCTGAGCTTCTCTTACATCTCTTCGTCGTCGCAGGCCTACGAGACGCTCGAAGTTCATCACCGACCAGGCGCCGTTCGGACAATTTCCTCCGCGGCATGCACTACTTTGGCGCATCCGCCATGATCCTGATGGTCGGCGCGCACATGGCGCAGACTTTTCTCTTCGGCGCCTATAAGTTTCCGCGCGAGATGAATTGGACCACTGGCGTCCTGCTTCTCGCCTTCACTCTCGTGATGGGATTTACCGGACAGCTTCTACGCTGGGATCAGACCGCCACTTGGTCGGTAGTGATTGCGGCCGAACAAGCCGGGCGTGTTCCGCTATTGGCGACTGGCTGGCGCACTTCATCCTCGGCGGCAACACCATCGGGGGCGCGACTTTAGTCGCTTCTTTGCCATTCATGTCTTCCTTGTCCCGGCGATGATCTTCATATTCATCGGCTTCCATCTCTGGCTGGTGTTCGCCATGGCATTCAGAGCCGCCCGTCGCAGGTAAACCTGTTATCCGGATACCTACCGAAAGGAGTATCGAAGAGCTGGAGAAGACCGGCGGCCCTTTCTGGCCTGACGGCGCCTGGCGAGATTTTGTTGTCGGCACGCTTCTCATCGTGGTCATCGCGTTTCCGCCTTCTATCTCGGGCCACCCGCCCTCGATAAGCCGCCGATCCGAGCATCCTGAAAGCGGATCCCCGTCCCGACTGGTATCTGCTCTGGTACTTGCCTGCTGGCGCTGATTCCGGCCGGAATCGAAGGCTATGTCATGATCGGAATGCCAATCCTGATCGGGCTACTCCTGCTGTTTGTTCCTATCCTGAATCACAAAGGAGAGCGTGCCGCGTCCCGACGCCCCTGGGCAATTGCGGTCGTGTGCCTCCTGTAATTATGATTGGTGCGCTTTGGTGGGAAGGACAACAGTCGCCCTGGTCGCCTAACTTCAACGCTCTGCCGCTGAGCGAGAAAGTAGTAGGAGCTACAAGCGGCCCGGTCTTCAAGGGCGGTCAGTTGTTTCATGAAAAGGGATGTCTGAATTGTCATCTGATTCAGGGCTTCGGGGGCCGGCGCGGACCCGACCTGACCTACATCGCGGACACGCTAACGCGCGACAATCTGATCATCCGCATCCTCAATGGGGGCACCAACATGCCGGCCTTTAGCAGCTCGCTCAAGCCGGGCGAACTCGATGACTTGGTCGCCTTTCTGGAAACACGCAAACGGACCATTCGACCACAAGATGAGGTCGCGAAAACCGCCTCATCTGCAACTTCCACAACGAAGTGAAGGGAATGTGATCGCTCATCTGACCCTGCCCGACGAGAGTTAACGGCCCTTGATTGAGCTGCTACACATTTGTTGAAATCCGGGAGGGCAGAAACCTTAGAAGTAAGCATCTATGAAAACGTTACGGTGGTCTGTCCGCCTGCCAACCTTGCCACCCGTATTCAAGCTTTATCCGCTCGTCGAGCCGGTCGAATCGTTTCGCCATCTCAAGGACGGCTTCTTCACTGTTTAAAGGAAAGGAATCAATCATGCTAGCAGAAATCAATCCAGTAGCCCTTCCTGCTCTACGAATAGCGGCAACGTTTTTCCTCATCATCAATCTAATCGGAGGTGCATATATCTTTCGAAACCGTCACCGGTTCTTCGATCGCGATCCGAACGTCGACGAGGACATCCCGGCCATGCGCAAATTGAGAGTCGAGGTCGTTCTGATCCCGTGGTGCACCCTAACTCTGGTTGTTCTCATTCTGCTCATCTATCTCTGGATGCAATAGAGAGGTGTAATGGCGGCGGAGCGTCCGGCCGGTTTAGCGTGACCTGATGAAGGCAAGCTGATAGAAAGGCGCGTAGAGGAACTTACTAAGGGTGGCGAATGAATCTGCGCTTCTTAAGCGGGCAACTGTTTCTGGCAATCGCAGTCGCGCATGCGCGGAACGATGCTCCACCAACTTGTGACAGAAGTTGGGCGGCGCCGGGTCTTCCCGAGTACGATGCCGAACTCGCGCAACGTAGTTTCAGTAAAAGAGAAGGTGGCGCTAACATTTCGATCAATCCCCGAAAAATTTACAATCTGGCTGAGTTGATCGAGTTCGCGGAACGCAACAACCCCGAAACATCGACATTCTTCACGTCAAAATTGTGTGAGATTGCGGCGCTCAAAAACTTGAGAAACAAGTGGGAAAGCAAGAACGAACAATGATTGTCTGCGCTCGACACTTCAGTTCGCCATCAGTCATAATGTACGTTATGAATCGGTCCCGCGGACTTCGAGAGGTTCTCGTGAAGATTTCTTTCATCGGAGCGACACAATTGTTCGCGACGATCGGGATCGCACTTGCCCGCGATGATCCTCCTCCGTCGTCGGTGAGGCCGTGGGCGCCACCGACGCTTCCAAGATATGAAGGAGAACTTCGCCAATACCAACCGACTGAAGCTGAACGGCGCTATTTGCCGGCCATCGATCCGCGCAAGACTTACAATCTGGCCGAACTGATTGACATCGCGCAGCGCAGTAATCCGGAAACACGTGTTGCTTGGGAGCGGGCCCGGATGGCAGCGGCTGCCGTTGGTCTGACCGAGAGCGCCTATTACCCGTACATCGTCGCGGCTGCAGCTGGAGGATACGACCGCGCCTTTATGCCGTTTCCGCAGTTGCGGACGAAGCTCCAAAGCCGCCGACCAACGGCAACCTGCCCAACGTGGAGATTGTCGGCGGAGGCACGTTAATCACCGAATCGTTGTTAGCGCGTGCCGAGCTGAACGCAAAGTGGTTGCTGATCGACTTCGGTGAACGCAGCGCGATCAGGGCATCAGCGCGGGAGAAATTGATGATGGCGAATGTCGGCTTCAACGGAACGCACCAAAAAATCGTCTTTGATGTGACCGACCGTTTTTACCAACTCGGCACAGCGCGGCAAAAAGTGATGGTAACTCAGAGCGCGCTGGACGCATCAAAAACAGTCGAGCAGGCGGCGCAGACGCGCTTTGATAACGGGCTTGCCACGAAACCTGAACTGCTTCAGGCCCAACAACAAAGTGCGCAATCCAATTTTGATCTTCAGGCCAGCCTTGGCGCGGAGAGCGACGCCAGAGTCGCTCTGATGGAAAGCATCGGGCTTCTGCCGACGGTGCAACTGAAGGTCGCAGACCTGCCAGAGAAGAGCGGTTTGGATGCTGGGACGGAAGATTCCGTGGGTGAATTGATCACAAAAGCTTTGGCGCAACGGCCGGATCTCGTTGCAAAGCTAGCGAACGTTCGTTCAAAGGAATATGAGATTCGCGGGATCCGGGCCGAGTACTATCCAAAGGTGACGTTGGACTCGCACTTTAGCGAAACGGACCTGCAGGTCAGCGTCGCCAAATCGGACTACTTCGGCGGCACCCGGCCGACCTTTGGCGCATTTCTGACGATGAACGTGCCGATCTTCGATGGGTTCGCGCGCCGCCACAAACTCGACATGGCCGAGGCCGACTTGCATGCAGCGGAGAATGAACTTGCTGGAGCGCGCGACTCGGCTGCGCGAGATGTATGGAAGGCATACACCGGTTACAAAACTGCCCTTAAAAAACAGGACGCAGCCGAAAAGTTGCTGACTGCATCGAAGAGCGCATTCGACGCGGTGCTCGATTCCTACAAGCAAGGGCTGAGCACATACACCGAGGTTGTTACTGCGGAACGAAATCTAACCGCGGCGCTTGCGACCAGTCACGACACGCAGGCAGCAATTTACACCACTCAAGCGGCCCTCGCACTGAGCGTCGGAGATCTTGCACGACCGATGGCGCCAGTCGTTAGGCAACAACGAAGATGAAACTGGATTTTGAGCGAGTCGGTCCGAGCAGCAGCAACAATCCTCCACGAGTCCGGCGCGATTGGTCTCGGCCGGTCGTGCTTGTTGGGTTGCTCCTCCTAATCGGGGCATTGGTGTTCGTGGTTCGACCGTTGAGTCACCGCTCACCTACAATCGATATTCTCGGTTCCGTATTTTCCGGCCTGGATGATTTGTATCCTGAGCGGCCTTGCGCTGACCTTCGTCGCGCACTGGATCGTTCAGGTTGGCAAACTGGAATCGTACATTGGTCCGGCGCCGCTCATCTATTCGTGCCTGATGATCATCTTCACGTTCGCGACTTGGATCCTGTTTTACCAGAACTGACATGCATCAACCCGCCACACCTTCAAACCAAGAGAGCGTCGCGACCTCACCAAACATCGACGTCGAACGACACAAGTTCGTGCGCAAGATCGTGAGTCTGGTTGTCGTGGTCAGTGCGGTGCTTATCACACTCTACGTTTGGGGAATCATCGAGCGACATCCGCGGACCGACGATGCGACTGCGCGCGCCAACGTGGTGGGCATTGCGCCGCGTGTGAGTGGCCAAACCATCAAGCTGAATGTGCAGGACAACCAGGCGGTGAAGAAAGGCGACGTGCTTTTCGAAATCGATCCGGAGGATTACAGACTCATCCTGGAGAAGGCCAAGGCAGAGTTGGCCACTCTGGATCAACAGCTCGCACAAGCGCAAGACACGTTGCACCGCCTGGAACCACTCCTGCCCCATGGCTTTACGACCGCCGACGCTGTCGACAAAGCCCGAACCGCAGTGACAACGCTACAAGCTCAGCGCGAAGGTGCGATCGCGACCATCAATCTCGAGGAACTCCATCTCTCCTACTGCAAGGTTATCGCGCCTTTTTCCGGACGTGTTATCAATCTAAACATTTCGGCCGGCGCCCATGTTACCGCCGGGGTTCCCGTCTTCTCGTTGCTAGACACGGGCGAATGGTATGTGATTGCAAATTTTCGCGAAGCGGAAATTCGACACATGGCGCCCGGCAGCGAAGCGATCATTTATCTTTCGTCCGCGCCTAACCAACGGTTTCGCGGAAAAGTGCAGGGAATCGGATGGGCTGTTAAGCCAGAGGGCGAGATCGATCTACCATCCTCCGGTGTGCCGTATGTCAAACGCGAGCTGAATTGGGTGCGCGTCGCACAAAGATTTCCGGTGCGCATCGAAGTCGAAAATCCCGACCAGGACCTTTTCCGTATGGGCGCGTCCGCGGTCGCGATCATCAAAGGTCCGCCGCGGAAATAATTTATGAGCGCGACGTTTGTCGAAGCGCGACCGATCGATTCGGATTGGATTGGCTGGCTTAAACGCGAACTGGCACCGACGCACGCGCGCAAAATCCGAACAGGCATCATGGTCGCTGGCGCGGCTTTGTGCGTCATCATTTCGATGGCGCTCCAAGTGCCGCAGCTGGCTACCAGCGCCTACATGGTTTTCTTTGCTTCGAAGGAGAGCAGGCGACTCACGACGATTACGGGCGTCGGCGGGGTTTTCGTTCTGACCATCGGCATTGGCGCCACTCTCCTGCTGTACAAATTCACTTATGGTCATCCCGAACTGCGCATCCCTGGGATGGCAATAGCGCTTTTTCTCGGCATGTGGTTGTCCCGCGCTCTTGTGATTGGGCCACTGGGATTTCTTCTCGGCTTTGTCATCGCTGTTTCCCAATCGGTTGGCGAAGCAGCTCCGTCACCTGAATATTTGGTTCGTCAACTTCTGTGGCTATGGGTGGCGCTGACCTACGCCATCGCCCTTACCGTCGTGCTGAACTTGTGGTTTTTGCCAGACACACCGAAGTCCGCTGAACCTCGGCCGAAGCCCAAAGGTTTATTCAAGCCGGACGCGTTCACCAATCCGGCGCACGTTAAATTCGCGCTCAAAGTCACGTTCGCAGCGATGTTCTGTTACATTGTTTATGAGGCGATCGACTGGTCTGGAATCCACACCGCCTTCATCACTTGCACGTTCATCGCTCTGGAGACCACAGAGGCGACGTTATACAAAGGAACGTTGCGAATCGTCGGTTGTGTGATCGGCGGGGCGCTCGCGCTTTTCTCAATTGTTTTCCTCATGCCGCACATGGAAACGATCGCGTCGCTGGTTGTGGTCGTTGCCTGTGCCTCCGCCATCGCTGGCTGGGTCGCCACAGGAAGCGAACGGATCACTTATGCCGGGTCTACAAATCGCGTTCGCTTTCTTCTACAGCGTCTTCCAAGGTTATGCGCCCGATACCGATCTCGATAACGTTCGCAATCGCGTTGTTGGAATCCTTTTTGGTCTCATCGTCACCGGACTCGTGTTTCGGTATATCTGGCCGGAGCGGTCAATTGATCGATTGCGGGACACCTTGCGACAAGCCCTTCAACAGCTTTCGCAACTACTGACAGAGCCCGACCAACAAACAAGCTTGATTGGCGGGATATCAATAGCCCTGTCTCAGGCGCAGCGACAGGCGGAACTGGCGAGCTTCGAATCCGAAGAGCCGGGCGCGACCGATCAGGCATCGAAGCACGAGTTGGAAGGCGTTCTTGCTCACGCGCAGGAGATCTTTGCTGCAGCGAAATCGCTTGTCCAGGGCGACGAAAGGCAAGATCAGACTCGCACCGCTCTGCTATCCGAAATTACAGCCGACGTTCAAAAACTAAACTGAGTGCCTAACGACTGGAAGAAGACACTGACAATGACACTCGCGCGGCGCGCTGCCTTACTACTCGTTGGTCTGCTGTTACTGTGTTTTGCGTTTGGCGCACAAGCGCAGGACGCATCCCCTTCACCGACGGCGCCTCCTTCTCCAACGCCGACAGCAGCGCCGACTGCTGTGCCCTTGCCTGACATCGTCTCGGCTTCCGATTCTGCTTCGGAGGGACTCAACCAAATTCAATCGGAGCTTTCTTCGAACAAGACAGTCGACAACATCACGCGCGAACTTGCAGCGACGACACAGGAAATCGACGCGCGCGTGCTTGAGACGCGCCGCATTCTCCGGCCGGGTGTGCCGCTGGAAACGTTGGGCGATTTCGAGACGCGCTGGCAAAAACTGGCCGATCAACTCACTGCGTGGAGTCGGCAGCTAACTGATCGCGCGACCGCGCACGATCGCGAGCTCACCCAAATGTCCGCGACGCGCACGACTTGGAAGGCGACGCTCGAACTCGCGGGCAAATCCAACGCGCCACCAGAAGTGATGCAACGCATCAATCAGGTGTTGCAGGGGATCGACGCGACCGAAGAGATGCTACGGAACCGCCGCGCCGACGTGCTCAGTTTGCAGACGCGCGTGGCCGAGCAAACGCAACGCGTTAATAGTGGGTTGCGTTCCATCAAATCGGCACAAAGCGCAGCAGTTAATCGCCTCTGGGTGCAGGATAGCCCGCCGATCTGGAGTCCCGAGGTGCGCACGGCCGCGGCGCAATCACTCGGGCGTGATAGCCAGGTCTCGTTAGGCGCGCAGGCCGCGTTAGTACGCAACTACCTCGAACGCGAGTGGACAAAGCTGATCTACGTCGCGCTGCTGTTTATCGCGTTTGTCTTCATCATGCTGCGAGTCAAACGCCATGTCGCACGCTGGACCGATAAGGACCGGGCACTTGACCGCACCAATCGCGTCCTGCAATTGCCGTTTTCGACTGCATCTCTGCTCACGATAATTTCTGCGCGCCTGATCCTCCACGACGCACCGCGCGGCGTCTGGCTCATTCTCGCCACGCTTGCCTTGGTTCCTATCGTGGTGCTGTTGCGGCGTCTGATCGATCGGCATCTCTTCCCGATCGTCAATGCACTGGTCGTTTTCTATTTCGTCGCGCAACTGCGCGCCCTCGCAGCCTCGATCCCTGTGCTCTCGCGCATCATCCTTCTGCTAGAAACGGTGGGCGGTCTTATCTTTCTCATCTGGTTTATCCGCGCGCGCCGGCGTTCCGGACCACGCACGACATCGAACAAAACAGCCCGTGTTGCGGGCTCCATCGCTGTGGCTGGCTTCGGCACAATCATTGTCGCGGACTTGTTAGGCTACGTGGCCCTGGCGAATTATCTTAGCGTTGCGATCTTGACGGCGGCTTACTTCGCAGTCGCGCTTTATGCTGCGGCCCGAATTCTCGAAGGCCTCGTTTTCTTTGGCCTGCAAATTCGGCCGCTGGCCTCGCTTGCCGTCGTGCAACACCAACGGCCATTGCTGCGCCGGCGCATCGCGCGCCTGATCGAGGTGGCTGCGATCGTCACCTGGGTTTTGCTGGCGCTGCGTGCGTTCTCGTTACGCGAAGCGGTCATCAGCCGGACGATTGCCTTACTCAATGCCAAGGTCGAGCTGGGTTCGGTCCACTTCTCCTTGGGCGCGGTCGTGGCCTTCATTCTCACCATCTGGATCACGCTGGTTCTCTCGCGTTTGCTGCGTTTTGTCCTGAAAGAAGAAGTCTACGATCGCGTTCATCTCGCGCGGGGCCCGGCGTACGCAGTTTCGACCCTCGTGCACTACGGCGTGCTACTGGTCGGATTCTATATCGCAATCGCCTCACTCGGCGCCGACATGACGAAGTTCGCTATCCTGGCCGGTGCATTCGGTGTCGGCATCGGCTTCGGTCTGCAAAATGTGTTCAATAATTTCTTTTCCGGTTTGATTCTTCTTTTCGAGCGGCCGGTGCAGGTGGGCGACGTGATCGAAGTGGGGAATCAGACCGGAGTCGTTAGGCGCATCGGCATTCGCGCCAGCATCATCGCTCTCGACGACAAGTCCCAGCTCATCATTCCGAACGGTCAGCTCATTTCCGACAAAGTAACGAACCGAACCTTTTCCAGCCGGCAAAAACGAATGGAGCTAACCATTCGCATTGCTTACGGCAGCGATCCCGAGCAGGTAATCGCGTTACTTCTGAAAACTGCCGCAACGCATCCAAAGGTAACCGAAGATCCACCGCCGGATGCCGTGCTAAAGCAATTCGGCGAAGACGCGCTTGTCTTCGTGCTTGGCTTTACTACCGAAGAGGTTTCGCAATCTCCGTTTGTGCAAAGCGATGTGGCCGTGGCCATGAACGCAGCGCTACGGGAGGCCGGAATCGAGATCGCCTTTCCCCGGCGCATCGTCCATCTCGAACAAAACGATAACCCGAGTAAGCACTCGTCAGACCAGCATCGCGCAGGCGCTGGGGGTAATTTGCCTCCACAAGGCGGCGAAAACATCGCTGACACAGCAAACCCAAGTGTGAGTTCGGGCGATTCGCTCACAAACTGAAAGGTAAAACCCAACCGATGCAATCGGGTTTCCAAAACACGTGGCGAGTTGCGGCCAAATGTGGCTTCGCTCTACTTTTGTTCCAGTTGTGCGGATGCGCCGCTCATCTGGCGACGGTAAAAACAGAACCGGCACGCCTCCCCACGGGATTACGCGTCGAAGAGCCGCTTGAATCCGCCACAAAATACCTGATGACAGCAGAACGTGAACAGCCGTCCGCCGCACTAGGGCATGACCTGCTCGCTGCCAAAATTTCGTATGGAGTGTTGGAACGGCAGCCAAAAGATGAATCGGCGCGCAGCATCTACAACTTCGCCGTAGCGCGCATCGTCCAGGATGTCGACCGAACAGATCTTGAGCCGTGGCGGCATCCCGTCACTGTCGTGACGGACGAAGGTCGTTATGCTCTCGAATCTCCCAAGCCCGTCGACGCGGACCATGATCCGAGTCGATACGATTTATTTCCGACCGATACGTTGAAGATCGGCGGCAAATTTTTTAAAACCTACTCGACCGTGACCGGCATTGGCGCGCCGATTGCAGTCGTTGGGCGCGCGGAAAGTCCGCGCTTTCGTCAGCGATACAAACTTCGCCGCGTTTACGCGCCGATTACCGCGATCGTACCGCTTCTCCGGCCGCCAGGCGCGCCTGGAGTTTATTGATCCGTTGAACACAGAACGAATCACACTAAATAAACAAGTTTGTCCGCTTGCCGCCGATTTCGACGCTCCCACGGCATTCCTGATTGCGCGGGAACGTCCGGAACGGCTTGGGCTGTCGCGCGTCCTGAATCCAGGAGCGTATGCGGACACAGCAATGCTTTGTCGGTTGCAGCAATTCGATCCCTCACGGACACCCGTGATTTTCGTTCACGGCTTGCAGGAAACAGGTGCGAGCTGGGCCCCAATGATCGACTCCCTGCGCGATGACCCCTGTATTAGGCAGCATTACCAATTCTGGTTCTTCAGTTACCCGAGTGGTTATCCCTATCCCTACGCGGCCGCGCTCTTCCGCCAAGACCTAGATGGAATCGAGCGTGCGTTCCCGAACCACAAGCGCATCGTCCTGATCGGTCACAGCATGGGCGGAATGATTTGTCGATTAATGATCACAGATGCGGGCGACAAGATTTGGCGTGATTTTTTTTCCACGCCTCCAGCCAAAACTCCGCTGGCGAGCGACACACGCGAACGTTTGGAAGAGGCACTCGTCTTTAATCACCGGCCGGACATCCAACGGGTGATATTTATTTCGACGCCGCATCGCGGCAGCAAATTAGCTGCGGGCTGGATTGGCCGGATTGGCGCTGCTCTCGTCAGAACCCCGCGACTCTTCGACCCGGTCTACGCCTCAGTCAAACCGCTTGTCATCGCGGATCCGGCCGCCCGGCCGCTAAAACGCATGCCTAATAGCGTCGACACGCTCGAGCCTAACGATCGCTTCGTGGAAGCGGTGAACAAGCTGCCGATCACCCCGGGTATTCCTTATCATTCAATCATGGGGGACCGCGGTCGCGGTGACACGCCCAATAGTTCCGACGGCATAGTTCCCTACTGGAGCTCTCATCTCGCTGGCGCGCAGTCGGAATTAATCGTCAATTCAGATCACGGCGCGCAATACAATCCGCAAGCGATTCGAGAGGTTGAACGGATTCTAAAATTGAATCTTTATCGCTCGGCTGCGTCATCGTCCGGGCTAGAACACGCGGGTGTAACCGCAAGGTAGTGCGGGAAGGGATCGCGTCGTAGAGGCTCGGTGGTTTCAGGATAGGCCCGCCGACGGCCAGTAGCAGCGGTTTCACTCGTTGTAACGGCTCCGTCACATCGAAGTCACGCAGCTTTTACACATTCTGAACCAGTTCGTCACAATCGAGGTGTAGGTGTTTCGAGCGCGCGGTCAATTGCCGCGCAAAACCAAACCAAAACCAATCCAACACAAATAATCTATGAAACTAACTGTTAAGAATCTACTGCACGCGAAGTCCTCTTCACTTGTAGCTGGCGCTGTCGCGCTCGTCACCATGGCTGCCTCACAGGCTGCCGCCGAGCACGTAAGGGTTTTCGACGAGATAGTAAGTGGTGTGCCCGCAGCCAATCCTGTGGTGATCTCCGACAATGTCTTTTCACCGGAATTCACTCCGGGGCTCGTCGAGCAGGGCGCCGATTTACTCGAGAACCCGTCGGGCGCGATCACAAGCTTCGGCAATCTAAACGATGGAACGCCCACCGAGCCGGACCAAAACACCTACCTCATTCTGGATCATAATCCAGGTGGCCCCACTCCAGACTATGATTATGGGCGGCATTTCCTCTTTCAGGGGCATGAGAACAGTGGCGACCTCGCTTACGTCACGCGCATCAACCTCGATGTTGTGAGCCCCGACCATCGGATCACGCTTCTAACGCCGGTTGACGCGGGTGGTTTGACTCACTTTAACAGTATCGATGGTTCGGCATGGGATCCGTTTACTGGAACCATGCTCTTTACACAGGAGGCCGGCACGAACGGCGGCGTTATCGAAATGGGCTCCGATTTTGATCCGAGCACAGGAGGAGGGGCCAGTTTGCGCACTCTATATGGGAGTCTTGGCCGGGGCGGCTACGAAGGCATTCATCCTGATGACTCGGGCAACATTTGGATCGTCGAGGATGTCGGCGGCACCACCGTTTTAAATAATGGAAGGAATCCAAACTCGTTTGTTTACCGGTTCGTCCCTTTATCTCCGGACGACCTGACTCATGGCAAATTGCAGGCGCTTCAAGTCTCCATCCACGGCAACCCGGTCGTGTTTGTGCCGGTCGATGATCAGCACCCGAACGGCGACACGCGGTCGCGGAACCAACTGCTGCTCCACACGGTGGGAGCACACTGGCCCGTGCAATGGGTCACGATCCATGACACCGAAATAAACGGCACGGATCCATTCGATGCCAACGCCTTGGCGAAAGCCGCTGGCGCAACGCCATTCAAGCGGCCGGAGAATGGGCAGTTTCAGCCCAATTCACAGTTTCGGACATTCTTCTTTGTCATCACAGGCGACACAGATAATACCGCGGGCACAGACCCTGTGCTGGCGGCGCGTGGCGCCTGGGGGGGAATCTTTCGTGTCGATCTCGATGGAAACCACGAGACTGGACACATCTCTCTAGTCGTACTTGGCGATGCCGACCATGCCTCCTTTGATAACGTGACGTTCGTCGATGAAGAGGACACGCTCCTAGTGACAGAAGATCGTGGCGACGCCTTACACGATCAGCTGAACAAGCTCGATTCGATCTGGGCTTACAAACTGAATAGACAACACCCAGAGCGGACGTTCTCAGTACGATTCCTCGCGCTCGGCTTGGATCGAGTCGCAGGCGTGGTTGGGGAAGAAGACAACGAACCGACTGGGCTGCACATGTCTGAAGGAGACAGCTCGATTAACGGATTGATCGGAAGGAACGATCTTCAGGACAGACCGGGCGAGGCTTTTCTTTACGCAGCAGCACGGCGAAAACAACCTGTTCGAAATCTTTCCCCTCGATTGAGTGGAAGTTAGCGACCCCGGCAGGCAGATAGCGCCCCAGACGGGAAATCGTCTGGGGGCGTTCTTTTCCGTGCACAACGAACGAAAAGGGACATCCGATTGAACGCCAATTCTGCGGATCGAGCGGTCAGCGGAGCACTGTGACTTTTGAATTCGAATTGGCGATGGGCTGGTAGGATCGCCGGGATTGCGCACGTTCGTAAAAGCGATTCCCTCTGCCAATTCGCTCCTCAAGGAAAGTCACTATGAACTGATGCTTCTCGATCGTTTTCCTGCGCTTATGAATGTTAATCATAACGGCAACATTTAACGTGATTTTAAGCGTAAGAATGGATGTAATCGGATTACCATGATATTGCACATCTACACAATCATTCACGTGCTCATCAGTCTCATCGCGATTTTCACCGGCCTAATCGTGTTGTTCGGTATGATCAGCGGTAAACGTCTCAATGGTTGGACCAAATGGTTTCTGATCACAGCGGTATTGACGACCGTTACCGGATTCTTTTTTCCATTTCACGGTTTCACCCCGGCAATCGGTCTCGGAATTATTTCCCTACCCTTTCTCGCGCTAACCATTTTTGCGCGCTGCTCGAAACAGCTCGCGGGCGCATGGCGCTGGATCTACGCGATCGGCGCGGTGATCTGTTTGTATTTCAACCTTTTCGTGTTGGTGGTGCAGTTGTTTGAAAAAATCCCGGCTCTGCATGCACTGGCTCCCACGCAAAGCGAATTTCCGTTCAAACTCACGCAGCTCACCGTCCTCATCGTTTCAGTCTTTCTGGCAATCGTTGCCGCAATTCGATTTCACCCCGAGCCTTGCGCCATTTAAGCGAAGATCGTCATCGTAACCTGATGAACAGCAAAATTTCTGGGACTGCATCACGTCACAGCGATCGCCAGCGATCCGCAGCGGAACCTCGATTTTTATGTCGGGTTGCTTGGTCTGCGTTTCGTCAAACGCACGGTGAATTTTGATGATCCGGGATCGTATCATTTTTATTTTGGCGATCGGCGCGGCACGCCGGGAACGATTCTCACATTCTTTCCATGGCCGGGGGCGCGACGCGGAATGCGCGGCACTGGCCAAGTAGAAGCGACGGCGTTCGCGATTTCACCGGATTCGGTCGGTTACTGGCTGGAGCGATTCAAGGAACACCACGTCGCCGCTGAGAAAACGTCGATGCGCTTCGGCGAAGAACTGATTCGATTTACCGATCCCGACGGACTTTTGCTCGAGCTGGTCGCTGTAGCGGCAGGCGTGTCGGCTGCGAACGTCGAACCGTGGCCGGATAGCCCCATCCAAGCAGAGCATGCTCTTCGCGGTTTTCACAGCGTGTCAGCTGCGTTGGAAGGTTACGAACGAACAGCGCGGTTACTCACAGACAGCTTCGGCTATCGTTTGGTTGATGAATCCGGCAATCGATTTCGCTTTGCCTCGGCGGACGACTCTGCGCCCGGCAAAATTGTTGACCTGCTCTGTCTGCCGGACACAAGCGTGGGTCGAGTCGCCGCGGGTTCGGTCCATCACATTGCGTTTCGAACGAAGGACCAGGCGGAACAGCTCCAGTGGCGCAAGTATCTCGTCGATCTTGGCTACAACGTCACCCCAGTAATCGACCGCACTTACTTTCATTCCATTTACTTCCGTGAACCCGGCGGAGTGTTGTTCGAAATCGCGACTGAGCCGCCCGGTTTTACGTTGGATGAGAAACTGGGAGACCTCGGCATGCATTTACGTCTTCCGCCTTGGATGGAATCGGCGCGGTCACAGATCGAGAAAGTTCTCCCGCCGATTCAAGTGCCCACTAAATCATGAGGCCGCAGCCGGATTTCATTCACGAATTCGTTCCCGGCAGCTCGCCACGCACACTCTTGCTTCTGCACGGCACAGGTGGGAACGAACATGATCTCATACCGCTCGGACGCGAACTCGATCCCGATGCGTCTTTGCTTAGTCCGCGCGGCAAGATTCTGGAGAACGGAATGCCGCGCTTCTTTCGTCGCCTAGCGGAAGGCGTATTCGATTTGGAGGATTTACAGAATCGTACGCACGAACTGGCGGACTTCGTCGCAGCAGCCGCTCCACATTATGGATTCGCTTCCGACCAGCTGGTCGCCGTTGGTTATTCCAACGGCGCCAACATCGCCGCGAGCATGCTACTACTGCGGGCAGAGGTGTTGCCCAGTGCAATCCTGTTTCGTGCGATGGTGCCGCTTCGTCCGGAGACCGAACCAAATCTTTTGTCCGTCCGGGTTTGGATTGGAGCGGGAACAAGCGATCCGATCGTTCCGATGTCTGAGACCAACGCCCTCGCTGATCTTTTGCGCCGCGCCGGCGCAGACGTCACGATCCGCTATTTCCAAGCTGGTCATGAGCTAACGATGTCGGATGTTGAAGCCGCCAGGGATTGGTTGACCCTCCTTCGCTGAAGCTTCTGAGGGCATCCTGCTCCGCGCAATGAACCTTAGCAATCCTGCGAAGCGCGTTAGCGCGAAGCAGGATGAAAGTGCACGAGAATGGCTGAGGACACTAAACTGATCAAAGGCAGCACAGTCCGAAAAGCAGATCGCCCGATCGAATCGCTTTTGCTCGATCGCTGGTCGCCGCGCGCGATGTCGGGGGAAGAAATTTCGCATGAGGAATTGATGCGACTCTTCGAAGCGGCGCGTTGGGCGCCCTCATCGTTTAATGCGCAGCAGTGGCGCGCGCTTTATGCGCGTCGGGCCACGGAACATTGGCAAACGTTCTTCGATCTGCTCGTCGATGCGAACAAGTCGTGGGCAAAAAATGCGGCCGTGCTGGTCGTGTTCATTTCGCGAAAGAATTTTGATTACAATGACGAGCCGTCAGTCACCCATTCGTACGACTGCGGAGCCGCATGGGAGAACTTCGCTTTGCAAGGCTTCCACCAGGGTCTGGTCGTACACGGAATGGAGGGATTTGATTAGGAGCGCGCGCGTACGGAACTGCGGATCCCTGATGACTTTCAAATCGAGGCGATGGCCGCCGTCGGCAGGCCTGGTCCGAAAGAATTACTTCCTGAGAAATTGCAGCGGCGCGAGAGTCCGAATGATCGACGGAAAGTTTCGGAAAGCGTCTTTGAGGGGCTGTTCAGGGCTAAATAGTTTCGCTCCAGCTGAGCCGGTCAGGAACCCCACGCTTCATGCACGCGAATCTTTTCCACTCGTGGGCATCAGCTTTTCTCGCCGGCCCGCACACGTGGCGTTGCTCCGATCGAAAACAGCGTAGTGACTGTGCTCGCCGCGGCGAGCGCGGCGCCGATGATCATCACCCAGCGAAACCCAGACACAAAAGATTCGTCGATGGCGCCACGGATCATCTGTCGTCCTTCTGCATTTAGATTCTGGGGAATTTCGATGGCGGCGAGCCTCGTCGATTGACTTTGCACCGACTGCACGACTGAAGATGGTAAATTCGCGTTGACCAATCTGCGATCCAGATTGGTTTTGAACACGTGGATCATGACGACTCCCAACACTGCAATCGCGACAAGGCTCGCCGTGCGCGCGACGGCATTGTTCACTCCCGATGCGATCCCGGCGCGATTTTGCCCGATCGAGCTCATAACGGTCGTGGTCAGCGGCGCTACGGTGATCGCCATGCCTAATCCCAAAACAGCCACCGGCAGAAAAAAATTCGTCCAGTAATTGCCGCCAATTCCCGGCAGCAGGAAAAGCAGATAACCAACGGCGGTGATAACGGGGCCGACGACAAGTGGCAGTTTCGCACCGCAACGCGCAACAAGTCCGCCGGACCAACGCGAAAGGAACGACATGATCAGTATGAACGGCAAGAGCACTGCGCCAGCGGCAGTGGGCGAATAATGCTGAACCTGAATCAAATTCAATGGCAGGAAAAAAAGTGTTCCGCCGAGCGCAGCATAGAGCAGAAACGTTAAGAGATTTGTTCCGGCGAATGTTCGCGAACGAAACAATGTTAGCGGCAACATTGGTTGCGAAAGACGAGCTTCGACGAACGAGAACAGAATCAAAACTACAACGCCCGCCGTCAACGCCACGATTACTGAGCGATCGTTGAAACCTACTTGGGACGATTCAATCAAACCATAAACGAGCGCGCCCAAGCCGAGCGCTGCCAGCGTCGCGCCTAACCAGTCAACGCGAGTGCTTTCTCGGTCAGAGTTTTCCGCGACGTGTCGGAACGAAATTAAGACTACAACAAATGCGAGCGGAACATTGATGAAAAACACGGCGCGCCATGAAACGTGCTCGATCAGCCATCCGCCGAGAACCGGCCCGATTCCCGTAGTGATGGCGCTGAAGCCCGACCATACTCCGATTGCGCGTCCCCGTTCCTGCTCGGAGAAAGAATTGCTGATGATCGCGAGGCTGCCCGGGACAAGAAGTGCCGCGCCGAATCCCTGAAGGGCTCGCGTCGCGATCAATTGACGAATGTTCCCGGCAAAACCGCAGAGGCCTGATGCGACGGCGAAAATCACGACACCGAGCAAAAACACACGACGACGGCCATAGTGATCGCCTAACGAGCCGCCGACCAGCAACAATGCGGAGAGAAGGAGTGCGTAGGACTCGATTACCCATTGTACATCCGCGGCAGTTGCGTTGAGATTTGTTTGCAGAGCGGGCAACGCTACGTTCACCACCGTCCCATCGATAAAGGCCATGCTCGAAGCGAGAATGGTTGCGGCGAGAATCCAACGACCGCGAGTCTTCGAGCAAGGCGGTGCCGCGGGGCCGAATCGAATTACGTTCTCGTCACAGGCCTCTTGAAGAATGACCGGCATGTTTGTGGATACGGCAAAAACAAACCTTCCAGCAAGTTCCTCACGCTTTGCGGACAGTCTAATGCGAGTCCCGCGTCGGGCGATAATGGGGATTACTCACAGCACGACGGTTCCGCGCAATATTTCGACCGCGTAGCCACCCACGCGAACATTGGTGACGCTCTCCCCTTCCCGCGTTGCCCGGACATACATCTCGCTTGGGCGACGGCATTCGACGCCCTGTCGAATCAGTACCTGGTCATCGCTGTTTGCGACTCCGTGTTGAACCATCCAACTCGCAGCGCAGCCGGCGGCCGATCCTGTCGCAGGATCTTCGCCACCGTAAAAGAACATTCGAGCTCGAGCTTCGAGCCGGCCTTCGCGTCGTTCAGGGCACAGAAAGTAGAAAAAGGCGGCGCCGGTGTTCTTCAGGAATTCCGCTGCCTGTGTGTAACTAAACTTGAGTTTCGAGAGCGTCTGTTGATTGCGAAACGGCACAATCGTAAAGGTCAATCCTGTTGAGACTGGCTGTATAGGCCATTTCGAATGAATCTCGTCAACGACGATTCCAATTATGCCAGCGACCTGCTCTCGCGGCAGTGTAGTTCCAAATTCAGGATCGCGTTGGCGCATTTCACCGAATACCTGCCCATCCACTCGATTGCGGCCGGCATTCTCCGAGTTCGCGGTGAAGCGCACGGGAATCTTCCCGGCCTTCAAATCGAGGGCGATCTGGGCAGGTTTCTTTGAATTGGACCCCGACGCATATAGGTACAGCGCTGTGCCGAGCGTCGGATGTCCGGCAAACGGCAATTCCTGCTCAACCGTGAAAATGCGGACTTTCTTCCCTTCCCGAGCTTCAGTGGCGGCGTCGCGCGGCAAAATGAAGGTCGTTTCCGAAAGATTCATCTCCCGCGCCAACGCTTGCATCTCGTCGTCACTCAATCCTCGAGCGTCAGTGAAGATCGCCAGCGGATTACCCGCGAGTGGCGTTTGTGTGAATACATCAACCTGAACAAATTCGTAAGTACGGCCCGGCACAAAGGACTTGTTCACGCGTATCCGAACACGTGCAACCACGCTTTGATTTGTTGCGCCGCAATAACCCAGGTTACTGCTGAAGTTTTTATCCAGCCGTTGCTTCGACTTCCGAGGACGCTAAACATGCTGGAGTGGAGGCGCAGACGACGCCGGCAAGCATGGAGCCACGATTAAGATCATACTGCGCGCATCGGTGGTTGAGCGAAAGCGACCGCAGAGCTAATCCGTTTTCTCGCCGGACAATTGGAACTGCCCCGGCATGCGATCCGTGCTGAAACGCGGCCGCGGATCGCGCTTCTCGCAATCCATTTTGAACAATGTTAGCGAGTTCGGCCCTGACGGGCTGGTTGCGTTTGCTCTGGCGGCCTTGGCTGGGGCTCGCGGCGCTATCGCGATAAAATAACACTCCGTGTGCGCGCAGATTGCTGATCAGGGCGTGCAAATCGTTCGCCAGTTGCTGATCATTCAGCAGCGTCGCCACCAAACCCTTTCCTTGCATGACGCTGCGCAAAACCTTGCGCGTGTCCGCAATCGCGGCCTGCAAATTGTCAGCCGCCTCTTTTGCCGAAGCCATTGTGGAATCCGCCTTTTCGATGACTCCGTCCAACTTCTTCGAGGATTCCGCCAGTGCGCCGGTAGCTTGGTTTAAGTGTTCCATGCTTGACTTCAGATTTTCCATGTTCGTGGAGGAAAGCGTTTCCTGATTCAACCGGGTCATAGTCGTGTCGATCTTTTGAACCGTTCCGCGAAGATCGTTCACGAGCGCGCCACCTTCGCGCGTGAGATCGTCGATGCCGGTCTCGCGCGCGCCGTTAATGTATGCATTTGGCGGCAGATACGCCTTCGGCTGTCCCGGCGGCATCGCTACATTTACAAACCGATCGCCGAGCAAGCCAGAACTGCCGACTGTGAATTTGGTCCCCTCAGGGATCTTAATGTAATCATAAATTTTCAGCGGCACATCGATACCACTGCCTTCGTGAACCAGTCGCGGAGCCCCCGCGACCTTTCCAATTCTCGCGCCGGCGAGCAAGACATCGGTGCCTTTCAAGAGTCCGCTCGCATCGTTGAAGCGAACAGTGAGGGTGTAATAGGTTTTGAAACCCTCTCCCAGCCTGCCGAATTGCACGACCAAAGCGCCTAACATCGCCAATCCCACAAAAACAAAAATGCCGACCTTAAATTCCAAACCTCGCTCGTGCCGATTCATCAGTCTTCAACTCTCCTATTTCAACACCTAAGTCTCAACCCGGTTCTCTTGTTGCCCATTGGAACGCCCGAGGAGGAAATCCTGAATCAGCGGATCGCTCGACTGCTGGAGCTCGACGGAAGTTCCATGAAAATAAATTCGGCCCTCGTGCAGGTAGGCGATTCGGTCGGCCACATCGAACGCATTCTTCATATCGTGAGTTACGACAATGCTGGTCATTCCAAACCGGTGTTGCAGCCGGCGAATCAATCGATTGATGCTGTCCGCGACTACGGGATCAAGTCCAGATGTGGGCTCGTCGTACAACACACAGGAAGGCCGGCGAATAATCGAACGCGCAAGGCCGACGCGTTTCTTCATTCCGCCACTCAAACTCTCGGGCATTTTATCTTCCTGCCCTTCCATTTCCATCACATCGAGCATCTCCGCGACCTTTGCGCGCAAAACTTTCGGATCGCGCTCGCCAGCTTCGCGCAGTGGAAATGCGATATTTTCTTCTACAGTCATCGAATCAAAGAGCGCGCCGCTTTGGAAGAGCATGCCGATCTTTTTGCGGATTTCCCCGAGCTGCCGTTCGCTCATTCCGATAATGTTTTGCCCCTGGATCCAAATCTCTCCCGCGCTGGGCTGCATCAATCCTACGAGATGCTTAAGTAAAACGCTTTTGCCGCCACCGCTGCGTCCAATGATGGCGAGGGTTTCGCCAGTTGCGACTTCCAGATCGATACCACACAGAATTTCCTGCTCTCCTATCCTTTTTGCCAATGCCCGAACCGCAATCATTGGCGAAGATTTGCTCGAAACCAAACGAGGCTTAATGGAGGACTCGGGAGATGGCGGCGCTTCGATCATCGCAACGCACAAACTCTCAACTCTCAACTGTCAACTCTCAACTACCTAATATTACTGGTATCCCGCCGGGTAAATGATGTTGAACAACATGGTGAGGAAAAAATTGCAAATCAGAACCGCGAGCGAGGCGTTCACCACCGCCTCAGTCGTGGCCCGACCGACGCCGACCGCGCCTTCGCGGGCGGTCAACCCCTTGTGGCAACTGATGAATACGATGAGCATTCCGAAACAGAACGCTTTTGACAGACCCATAATGATGTCGCGGTTGCGTGTCCAGCGCACCATGTTTGCCATGTAGTAGGTGCCATTAATGTCGAGCATGAAAATCGCAACGAAATAGCCGGCGGCGATGCCGACGGCTATGCACTCCGCCACCAGCAGCGGCATTGATACCATCATGGCGAGTGCGCGTGGCACGACCAAATAATCAACCGGATAAACCGCGAGCGCGCGCAACGCGTCGATCTGCTCCGTTACTTTCATCGTGCCGATCTCGGCTGACATCGCCGCGCCGACGCGTCCAGCCACCATTAGAGCGGTCAAGACCGGGGCGAGCTCGCGGCAGAGCGACACCGAAACTACCGCACCCACAGCGGAGCCCATTCCCAACTTGTTAAATTGGAAAAATGTCTGTGCCGAGAACACCGCGCCAGTGAATCCACCAGTGATCACGACGACGAGCTGGGAAAGCAAACCGACCTCGACGACTTGATTAAGAAATAATTTCCAGCGGAGCTTGTGCGTGAAAATAGAACGAAAGGTGTCGGCCGCGAGCAACACAACTTCGCCTAAATATTGAACAAATGAGAGCAGCGGCGCGCCGAGAGCGCTAAAGAAGCGGACCATTATGGAAGAAGTGATCAGTGAACGGTTAATGAGTGTGTCCCCTACCTTTGTTCTGATTTCTGATCACTGATCACCGATCGCATTTCCCACGCTCAGCCGCTCCGTCTTCGTTCGCGACTGAAGCTCTGTCGAAATCGCGTCGATAAAAAGCGGTTGAAGGCCGAGGTTAGGGAAAATCGCCCGAATTTCGCGGACACTCAACGTCGGTTCATCGAATTCCAGGTAAACGATATCGTGATTTGTGTCCACTTTGTAACGCAGCCCGGCGATCTCCACGAGGCGCCGGTTCAGCTCCAGGATTCTGCTCATTTCTCGCAAACCACGCGCATAAATCTCAATTTCGATCATGTGCGACACAATTTTAACGGCCTGGTTGTGGCGATGCAATTCATCTCGCAGGAGAAAACTGATTGGCGGACTTCGGTGCGCTAGGTTGCGATTGCGCAAGGCGCAAAGCTGCGTAAAGGATGGCCGTTGAACTGATGAGACGTACCCCTCGGTGTCTGTTAGCCACGAATCTGGTGTTGGGTGTACCGTTCCTCGCCGGATGCGAAACGGTTCCGCAAGGAATACAGCAGGCGAGAATCGATATGGCGCAACGCATCGCAGCGGAACCGACAGGCGATTATTACATCGGTCGGCGTTACTACAAACCCGATTACAAATTCTGGGGTTACGTGCGCAAACCCGGTCAGCCATGGAGCACAGCGGAGTTGGTCATGCTCAATGAAAAGCAGAAGCTTGCCCCGGACCGCGAACGCCTCGAATTCGGTAGCGATAACAATTACGAATACAAGCTTTACGGTTACTTCAGCGGCGACAAAGTCTATGAACCTGCCAGCAACGGGATTTATCCCGAGTTCGTATTGAAAGGCTACGAACTCATTTCCGAGAATCCGACGCCAATCTTCAGGAGCCAAATGAGCGGCCACTCGAATCCAACCGACCTGCGGTATGTGGTGGAAAAACCGGAGTGATCGCTCTGGTCCGTTAAACCGTTGAAGCGTTAAACTCTTGAAGCCTTAAACCGTTGAATCGCGACGTTGTAACGATGTAACGTTTAAGGAATCACTTTTCAGATGCCAGACGCCGCCAGCGTTTCCGAAAAACGCGATCCTCTCGTCGAGGAATTCCTGTGCTATCTCACGAACGAGCGCAACGCTTCGCCGCGAACACTCAAGGCTTATCGCCAGGCGCTGACTGGGTTCCGCGCAGGGAATAAAACGTCGTGGAGAAAATGCACCGGCGACGATTTTCGCAATTACCTCTTTGCGCTCATGAAACAGGAGCAGGCGCGTTCATATGTGCGACTTCAATTTTCTGCCCTACGCACCTTTTATCAATTTCTCACCGCTCGGAAAGGGCTGCGGCAGAATCCGGTTCGAGAAGTGCAACTGCCCAAAATGGAGAAGAAGCTGCCGCTGGTCCTGACGCGGCAACAAGTGGACGAGCTCCTGACGGCGCCAGCACGCGAACCGAAGAGCCGATCTGCGCCGTCATGGATGCCCCTGCGCGATGTCGCCATCATGGAATTGTTTTACAGCAGCGGGTTGCGACTGAGCGAACTCGCTTCGCTTGATGTAGGCGACGTTGATCCCTACACAGAATCGCTGCGCGTATTCGGCAAGGGCCGCAAAGAACGGGTGTGCCCGGTAGGTCTGCCTGCACTGGAAGCGATCCAAAAATATCGGGTGGCAGCGAACGTGCACGCAGGCCCGCTGTTCATCAACAAGGCGCGAAGGCGAATGTCCGTGCGCTCAATCTGGTTAGTGTTGAAACGCTACGTGCGGCATACGTCCATTCCAATTTCAATCAGCCCGCATAAACTGCGACATAGTTTCGCGACCCACATGCTCGACCGCGGCGCGGACCTGCGCAGCGTGCAGGCATTACTTGGGCACGCGAGCCTTTCCACCACACAGATCTACACCCACGTCACCGTCGAACGCCTGAAGAAAGCCTACGCGGACGCACATCCGCGGGCGTAGTCAGAGAAAAATCAGCCTTAACTCGGCGCCGGCGCCGCCGGCGCGCTGTTCTGTGGTTGGGATTCTGGCACCTGGAACGATAGCTTTCCTTCCCCAGCGATGACCTCGACTCGGTCGCCAGGTTTTACGTGGCCACGAAGCAATTCTTCTGCCAGCGGGTCTTCGAGAAAACGTTCCACCGCTCGGCGCATCGGACGTGCGCCGTACTGCGGATCGTATCCTTTGTCGATGAGAAATTCTTTCGCGCTTTGTTTCAGCTCGATGTGGACTTCCTTGGCTTTGATGCGCCTAAGCACTTTGTCCACTTCCAAATCAACGATGCGCAGCAACTCGGGTTTACCCAATGAGTGAAAGACGATGATTTCATCCAGCCGGTTCAGGAACTCAGGTTTAAATACGCGCTTCGTTTCATCAAGAATCTTGTCGCGCATTGAATCGTAATCGTGCCCTTCACTGGGCGCGCCGAAGCCCATCACCGTCTGCTTCTTCAGCAGGTCGGCGCCTACATTCGAAGTCATGATGATGATTGTGTTCCGGAAGTCAATCTTGCGGCCTAACGAATCTGTGATCTTGCCGTCTTCCAAAATCTGCAAAAGCAAATGCATCACGTCGGGGTGCGCTTTTTCGATCTCATCAAACAACACGACCGAATACGGCCGGCGCCGCACTGCCTCCGAAAGTTGTCCGCCTTCCTCGTAACCGACGTACCCTGGCGGTGATCCGATCAAGCGCGACGCGGTAAACTTTTCCATGTACTCCGACATGTCGATTTGGATCAAGGCGTCGGCGTCCCCGAACATGAATTCAGCGAGCGTGCGCGCGAGATACGTCTTGCCCACGCCGGTCGGGCCGAGAAACACAAATGAACCAATCGGGCGTTTCGGATCTTTCAAATCCGCCCGTGAACGCCGCAACGCCTTGCTGATAGCTGTTACCGCTTCGTCCTGGCCGATGACTCGCTCTTTCAGTTCCGCCTCCATTCTGAGCAGTTTCTGGGTTTCCTGCTCCTCCATTCGCTGGAGCGGAACGCCGGTGACTTTCGAGATGATGTGCATCATGTCATCGCCGGTCACGACGATTTCTTTCTCTTCCCGCTCTTCGCGCCACTTGTTCAAAATGGCATCGAGCTTTTCCTTGGTCTGCTTCTCCTTGTCGCGAAGCGCGGCGGCCTTTTCAAAATCCTGCGCCTTGATCGCTCCTTCTTTTTCAAGGCGGATGCATTCGATTTCCTTCTCGATGTCCTTAACATCAGGCGGACGCGTCATTGAGTTGATGCGAGCGCGCGCGCCGGCCTCATCCATAACGTCGATGGCCTTGTCCGGGAGAAAGCGGCCCGTGATGTAACGGTCAGAAAATCTGACGGCAGTCTCGAGTGCTTCGTCGGTGAGTTTGGCTTTGTGATGCGCCTCGTATTTCGGGCGCAACCCTTTCAATATTTGAATGGCTTCATCAACCGTCGGTGCATCCACCTTTATGGTCTGGAACCGTCGTTCCAGTGCGGCGTCCTTTTCGATGTACTTGCGATATTCGTTCATCGTGGTCGCACCGACACATTGCAATTCACCGCGGCTCAGCGCGGGTTTAATAATGTTTGACGCGTCCATGGCGCCTTCAGCCGACCCGGCGCCCACGATCGTGTGAAGCTCGTCGATAAAAAGGATCACGTTCTTGGAACGGCGAATTTCGTCCATTACAGCTTTGATGCGTTCCTCGAACTGGCCGCGATATTTTGTTCCAGCCACCATCAACGCCAAATCAAGAGTGATGACGCGCTTGTCGCGCAGCAATTCCGGAACGTTGCCATTTGCGATCTCTTGCGCCAGTCCCTCAGCGATGGCTGTTTTGCCTACGCCCGCTTCGCCAATCAACACTGGGTTGTTCTTCGTGCGCCGGCATAGTACTTGAATCACCCGCTCGATCTCGTTACGCCGACCAATCACCGGATCCAATTCGCTCTTTCTGGCCAACTCCGTCAGATCGCGGCCAAACGCACGGAGCGCCGGCGTCTTGACGTCTTTCTTCGCCGGCTCACCTTCCGGTTCCGATTCAGAGGGCGTGAAGTTTGGATCAAGCTCTTTCAAAATTTCATTGCGCGTACGTTCAATATCGAGCTCCAGACTCTTTAAGACTCTGGCCGCGACGCCCTCGCCCTCTCGCAATAGCCCAAGTAAAATGTGTTCCGTGCCGACGTACGAATGATTGAGCGCCTTTGCTTCCTTCCCCGCGAGCGCGAGCACTTTCTTTACCCGAGGCGTGTACGGGACGTTGCCCACCATCTTCGTCTCCGGTCCGGAACCGACCTGCTTCTCCACCTCCATCCGTACCGTCTCGAGATCGAGGCCCATCTTTTGCAAGACGTTTACCGCCACGCCCTGACCCAGTTTGATCAGCCCGAGAAGCAAGTGCTCGGTGCCAACGTAGTTGTGGTTGAATCGGTCGGCTTCCTTGCGAGCAAGTGCCAAAACCTGTTGAGCTCGCGGTGTGAAATTATTCATTACTCGATGGTCCGTTCGTCATGCCATTGCCTGACTCCCTTACCATCTTACTAATATCAGGTTTGGGGAAGATTTTCAAACGGGCGCGGATGATTTGCGCACGCAAATAGTCGCGTTCTTCCGCATTCAACTTTTGTTGCGAGCTCTTTTGTAAATGCGCCGGCTGGGTTTCGATGAACAACTCATCGATTTGGAGGCGCTGATCTTCGGGGAACGCGCCAAGATCCAGTCCAAGTTTAATAACCGAGAGCAGATTAAGCGCTTCCTTCGAAGGCATGGCGTGGGCATACGTCAAAACGCCATAAGCGCGGCCGATCTGGTCGCAAAGCGTGCTAGGTTTCCTCTGGAGCAAAGTTTGCCGCGCGTCATGCTCCTTATCGATAATCGTCTCAATAACTTTGCTCAGACGATTTATGATGTCCTCCTCGTTTTCACCAAGCGTGGTCTGATTTGAAATCTGGAAAAGATTGCCCATCGCCTCCGTTCCTTCGCCATAAAGCCCGCGCACTGCTAGACCGATTTTGCTGACGGCTTGAATGACCTGGTTGATCAGCTCGCTCAGGACGAGTCCCGGCAGATGCAGCATCGCGGACGCCCGCATTCCGGTGCCGACGTTCGTTGGACAAGCGGTTAAATATCCAAGCCGCGGATCGAAAGCGAAGTCCAGTTTGCTTTCCAGCGCGGTGTCAATTTTGTCGACCAGCTTGAACGCCTGTTTTAACTGCAGACCGGAACGAATCGATTGTATCCGCAGATGATCCTCTTCGTTGATCATTATGCTGAGCGTTTGCCGCCGATTTACGACCACCGCGCTGCCGGCGCCCTTGGCAGCATGCTCACGGCTGATCAGGTGGCGTTCAACCAGCACCTGCTTGTCCAATGCGGCCAGATCTTGCAGGCCCTCGGAAAAGGCGTCCTGCATTTCCGGAAGCGCTTCCACGCAGGACCGGATCTGTTCGAGGATCAACGTGCGTTCGGCTTTCTTGGCCCAACCGGGAAACGCGCGGTTACGCAGATTCCGCGCAAGGCGAACCCGGCTACTGATTACAACCTGATGATGTGGGCCTTCTCCGCGCAGCCATTCTCCGGCAGTCAACAGCATGTTTGAGAATTTCATGGCGAATTGGAAAGCTCGCTTTCCAATTGTTTGATTTGATCGCGCAGCGACGCAGCCGTCTCGTAGTTTTCGTCTGCCACGGCCTTTTGTAGATTTTCCGTCAACGTCCGCATCCGTTGGCTCAGCGCAATGGTGCGCTGCGCGCGTTCCGGTAATTTCCCCACGTGTTCGGTGCCCTTGTGCATCGCTTTCAACAGTGACCCCAAACCCTCTGCAAAAGTGACATAGCATTCGCTACAACCGAGGCGGCCGGTTTTCTTGAAGTCCGCCTGAGTAAAGCCACATATGGTACATTTTCTGGCGGGTGCGCCCTTTTCGATTTCCTCGGCTGCTCCTATGCCTAGCAGCAGATCAGCCAACGCGAAACTGGTGGGGTCCTGCACCCCTTTCTCCTTGGAGCAACCTTCGCACAGGTTCACCTTGTGCATTTTGCCTTCCAGGATCTGTGTCAGGAAGACCGTCGCATCATTACATTTGCAAACGTCGCACAACATCTCTGCTAATCAGACCGTGATGTGTAGCAAACATTCATCACGGCACATTCCCTGACTATCTTCGTTGTCGCAATCGGCTTTCTCAACCTCAATCGAAGATCGGCGTGCCGGTCTCACGTGTCATCTCGCGGAAGCGTGCGATGATGCGTGTGGTGATCGGGCCGGGTGTTCCGTTTCCGATCGGTCGACCATCGGCTTTGACTACAGGAACGATTTCGGCAGCCGTTCCGGTGAGAAAGCATTCGTCGGCGACAAAAATATCGTGTCGCGTGAAATCCACTTCCATCACTTTGAGGTCGAACTCACCCGCAATGTCAAAAATGACCGACCGCGTGATCCCTCGCAAAGCTCCGGCCGTAATAGGCGGCGTGAAGATCTGGCCGTGCTTGATGATAAATACATTATCGGCAGTGCATTCCGCGATGTTTCCCGCGTCATTCAACATCAACGCTTCATCCGCGCCGGCCAGGTTCGCTTCGATTCGAGCCATGACGTTGTTCAAATAGTTTAACGATTTCACCGCGGGATTGAGCGATGCTGGATTGCTCCGGCGCGTCGCGACCGTGACGATGTTTAATCCTCTGCGATAAAAATCCTCGTGATAAAGCGCGATGGTCGCCGCGATAATGATCACGCTCGGGTTTTTACATTGCTCCGGATTTAAACCCAGATTGCCGACGCCCCGTGTGACAATAAGCCGGATGTAACCGTCGCGTAGATGATTTTGGCGGATTGTCTCAAGCAACGCCTCAGTCATTTCCTGCCGCGTCATCGGAATCTCGAGGCAAATCGAACGCGCTGAATCCCAAAGCCTTTCCAAGTGTTCTTCAAGCCGAAAGACCCGGCTATTGTAATAACGTATACCCTCGAAAACTCCGTCGCCATAAAGAAGTCCATGGTCGAAAACGGAAACCTTCGCGTTGCCTTCCGAGTAGAATTTTCCGTCGATGTAAATCTTTGCTTCCCTGATGCCCGTCGTTGTACGCGGCCGGCTTTCAATTGCAGGTTCGATCGCTTCCTCGGTTGCACGCTTGTGAGTCTTTGGCTCATCCAACACCGTTACATCAGTGGTTTTCATGCTGACAACAAAACCTCAAAAGTTTCGACGCGCAATTCAAACCGTAAAATCGCAAGTGGAAGCAGGAATCACTGCAGTATTCCATCGATGATGTGCAATTGCCGGTCGCCGCGCGTTGCCAGACGCGCGTCGTGCGTAACGACAAGCAGCGTCTTATTGCGGTCGCGCGCGAGATTTAACAGCAAATCCATGATGGCATCGCCGGTTTTTGAATCGAGATTTCCCGTTGGCTCATCGGCAAAAATAATGTCCGGATTATTCGTCAATGCTCGTGCAATGGCGACGCGCTGCTGCTCTCCACCCGAGAGTTCTGCGGGCAAATGATGCATGCGATCAGCGAGACCAACTGACGCCAAACTCTCCTCAGCTCCACCTTTGGACATGTGACGCCCAATCATTGCGGGCAACATCACATTTTCGAGTGCGGTAAGTTCCGGCAGCAAAAAATAACCCTGAAATACAAAACCCATTTTCTCATTCCGTACGCGCGCCTGCACGGCCGAGCTGCCGCTATAAAGCTCGCGTCCTTCAAATTCTACCGTGCCCGATTCGGGGCGTTCCAATCCGGCCAATGTGTAAAGCAGCGTCGTCTTTCCCGCGCCGGATGCGCCCGAGAGGAAAACGGTTTCGTTATGAGCAATCTCCATTGAGATTCCGCGCAACACTTCGATCCGACGCGCTCCCATTCGGAACGATTTGTAAATGTCGCGGCCAATCAGTTGCGGTTGCTGCACGAGCAAGTATCTGCCGTCAATATTGCAAACGTGCAAGGCCGCCATGCAAAGAGCCGCCGGCGAAATCGCTTTCGCGGCGGCTTTCGTGAGATTCGAAGTATCTTCTTATGTCATGCCAAGCGATTGAAGCGTGGGCTGATCGATTGCTGACGTTACATAGAGACCTTGATCGCGCTGATAATCAGCAATGGCACCGCGCGTGATCGGTCCAATGAGACCATCCACTTCTCCTTGATAATAACCTTGTTGCTGTAGCGCCGCCTGCACGTTCGCGATCACCTGATCTGGTGGCAGGCGATTATAAGCGTAGACGGGACCGTCCCAGGCATAATACGCGTTTGGATAATAGCCCCAGGCAGGGAACCAATAGCCCGCGTTCCAATAATACGGTGCGCCGAACACGAAGACGATGTTGTTATGGTAATGGTTGTGCCACCAATTTTGATCGTGCCATTGTGAACTGTAATTGCGGAACACCGTGTACTGTTGGCCGTGCCAGTTCTGGCTGCCTTGAATGTGTCTACCCTGCTGGAACTTCACCGGCGGTGCCTGTGCAGTGTTTGGCTGTTTTGAAACATTAAAGTGCTGCGGCTTAACTGGCTTGCCTTGGGCGAACTTCCCTTTCGCCGCGTTCTGGCCCGCCGCAGTCGCAGTCTTCACCTGGTTCGGCTTGCCTCCTCCCTTCACTTGGCCAGCATTCACTGCCTTGGCTGCTTGCCTTTCATTCGCCGCTTTGGCTGTTTGTCTCTCAGCTTGGGTTTGGTATTTTTTGCCCTTCTGAGTTTGATAAGCAGCGTTGGAGGTCTGAGGCCTCTTCCCCTTTTGCCCCTGATACGCTGCCATTGAGGTTTGGCTTTTCCCTGTCTGATTCCCCTTGTGAGATTGATATGCAGGGGTTGAGGTGTAGCTGGTTCTAGGCTTTTGCCCACCCGAAGCTGCCATCGACATTCTCTTGCTAGCAGTTCCGCCCGCCGCCGGATGGCCGGTTGGCTTGGCCGCGTGCTGGGCGGGTTGCGTTTGCTTTTTCTTATTTTCTTGCTGGGCACCGTACACGGCACTAACGAGTGCAACACTACAAGCTAAAGTTACAAGTATTCTCATAAGATTCTTTGGTTTTCGGTTTTAGACCCTTTGAGGTTTGCATTTATTCAACGTGGCAGCGTCGTTTTTTGGATGCATGTCCACCCAGAGAGAAGTGACCGTCGATTCAGAGCAACATATCGCCGACAACGGAAAAGCCGCACAGCGGCGTTGCTGTGCGCCTCTGCGGGACTGAGATATGAATTACGCTACCCCAAGAGTTGCGAGCGTCGGGCTGTCGATTGCGGAGGTAATGGCGAGGCCATGGTCAGCCTGGTGATCTCTGCGCTGATTTACCTTTTGGGGCGCCCAATGCTGTCAGCGCCAGCGTCAGGCTCCCAATACACGTTAGGAAGACAATACGTTTCATGATTTTCCTTCTTTTCTTGTAATAATTAAACTCCCCGCGCACCACGGGTGTTGCGATCTTTTTTAGAAAAGCCGGTCGGTTCGACGCGGCCTCAAACGGCAGCTCTGCAATCCAGCTAAGCTCAGGGAGTTGTGCGAAAAGCTATCGATTGCTGACGCACAGCCTCAAACAGCACAATTGCAACTGCGGTAGCGAGATTAAGGCTGCGGGTGCCATGCATCGGAATCGTGATGCAACGACGCGCGTTCGCCGCTAACAACTGTTCCGGAAGGCCTTTTGTTTCGCGGCCAAAAACGAGAAAATCTTCTTGGTGAAATTTCACGCTGTAATAAGGACGTTTGCTTTTTGTAGTGAGAAAAAAATAACGCGTCGCAGGGGCTTGCGCCCGTAGGAGCGAGTCGAACGAATCCCATAATTGCAACGGCACTTCGTTCCAATAATCAAGGCCGGCTCGTCGCAACTGGCGATCATCAAGCGAAAAGCCCAGCGGTTTCACCAAGTGTAGAGTTGATCGGGTCGCGAGACAAAGTCGGCCGATGTTGCCCGTGTTCGGCGGAATCTCCGGCTCGACCAGAACGACATTAAACATGACTTCGCCGCGGATTACTCGGATGACACCGATCGGATGCGGCCCTCTTGCTGTCATGTTGAGCGAAGTGAAACATCTCTGGATATCATCTTCATGGCACCCAAACAAATGACCAGAGATTCTTCGCTTCGCTCAGAATGACAAAAAGCCGGTCGCAGTATCCCTTACTTCTTGTCGGCCCTATCAGTGTAATCCGCGGTTCAGATCTTCGATGCGACGAATTTTTCCAACTTCACCACGTCAGCAGCGAATTTGCGAATTCCCTCACCGGTTTTTTCGTAGGCCATGGCGTTATCGTTCAGCATCCAGCGGAACTTCTTCTCATCCAATTCCAGCTTCTCGATCTTAGCTGACTTCGCTTTTTCCGGACTCAATTTCCGCTCGACCCGTTCAGTGGATTTAGAGAGCTCTTCCATTAGCTCAGGACTGATCGTCAGACAATCGCACCCCGCGAGCTCCAGAATCTGTCCTGTATTCCGAAAACTCGCGCCCATCACTTCGGTCGGGACGTCGAACTTTTTATAATAGTCATATATTTCGGTGACCGACTGCACGCCCGGATCTTCCGGGCCGCTGAAATCCCGCTTCAGTTCTTTCTTGTACCAATCGTAAATCCGGCCGACAAACGGCGAGATCAGTTGCACCTTGGCTTCCGCCGCGCGCACCGCCTGGGGCAGCGAAAACATCAGCGTCAAATTACAGCGGATCCCTTCCTCTTGCAGTTGTTCGGCGGCAAGAAGTCCTTCCCAAGTCGAAGCGATTTTGATCAACACACGCTCACGCGGAATTTTGCGCTCCTCGTAAAGCTTGATCAGCCGCCGCGCTTTGTTGATCGAACCTTCGACGTCGTACGACAATCGCGCGTCGGTCTCGGTCGAAACGCGTCCTGGCACAATTTCAAGAATGTCGGTACCGAATTGGACGAGCAGATGATCGCAAATGTCTTCGATCTGCTGCTGACCACTCAACCCCGAGTTCTTTCGATCTTTCAAAACTTCAGCGACCAGATGGCCATATTGCTCCTTTTGCGTGGCGGCATACACCAGGCTTGGGTTCGTCGTCGCGTCCTGCGGCTTGAACTCCTTCATCGACTCGAAATCCGCCGTGTCGGCAACGACCTTTGTAAACTTCTTGATTTGCTCGAGCTGATTCAGCTTCGTTTCAGTTTTTCGCTCTTCGGCAACAGTTGTGCTCATCATCTTCGCTCCCCTTCTTTTAGAAGGTACGCCGCAGTCAAAGATCGACAATCGAAAATCTCGAGCCTGTTCAGGGGTGAGACGATTTGTCGGCGCCTGAATCGCCTTTCAGCTCAACCAGAATCATGTGCAGAGGCTTATCGCCAATGTTCTCCGCAGCATGAGTTAAAGGATCGCGATAGACAACGTCGCCGGTCTTCAATTCGCCTTCGGTGATCTTGCCATCTGCTGCGTAATTGCGATACCGACCGCCTTCCAAAACGTAAATGACGTACGCGGGATGCGAGTGCACTTGCTCCTTGACGCCGGGTGGCAAAATCGCTTCAAGCACTCGCACGCGATCATTCTCGAACCGGACGCGAATCGTCTTGGAATTAACGACCGCGGGATCTTGCGCGTATGCGGGAATCGCCCGAAGGACGAGTGATAACGCGGCTGTGATTATGAGAATAATGAGAGTTGGGATACGCACAACGCCAGCTTTACGAAACCACTCGAAGATCGACGCCAAATCTGTACCCGCGATCTATGGATGTCGAATCATTGGTCGTGCGATCGTCTGCAGCGCTGTCGCTTGGTCGAAGACGTCGCCGCACCCACCGCACTACGCTGAAACCGGGCGCGGTTCGGCCGATTTACGCGACCCGAGTGCCGCGCGCACGAAATTATTTCCAAGCTCCCACATCGGCCCGGGGAACTTGCGACATTCGTTGAGCACATCGTCCAGCGCAGTAACGAACATCTCGACTTCCCTTTCGCCAATGATTAACGGCGGTAGAATTCTTATCACATCCAAGTTATGTCCGGCGACTTGTGTGAGGATATGATGTTTGCTTAACATTTGGCTTACGACCATTTGAGCAAAGAGTGCCTTGTCGATCTTGTGCAGAAGCTTCCACGCCATCTTGAGTTTCAATTCCTGCGGCTCCTGAAACTCGATCCCGATCATGAGTCCTTTCCCGCGCACTTCCTTGAGGAACGAATGCTTTGTGCGCAGTTCGTCGATCTTGCCCATCAGAAGCGCACCCATTTTGGCCGCGTTCTCGACCAGATTTTCCTGGTCGATAATTTCCAGCGCCGCCAGTCCACAAGCCATCGCCAGGTTGTTGCGCCCGAAGGTGCTGGAATGCACCACGCACCGGTCCATGCGCGAAAACGTTTTCTGGTAAATATCGCGCCGGGTAATGATGGCGCCGCATGGTACGTAACCGCCGCTTAAACTTTTCGCGATCGTGATAATGTCCGGCTCCAAACTCCAATGCTGAAAACCGAACATCTTCCCAGTGCGCCCGAGTCCCGTCTGCACTTCATCGGAAATCAACAGCGTTCCGTACTTACGGCAGAGTTCCTGGGCACGAACGAAGAAATCAGTCGTGGGTGTTTGGCAGCCCTTGCCTTGGACGGTCTCGATCACAAACGCCGCCACATCGCGTGAGCGCAATTGTCGATCTAATTCGTCGACATGTTCCAGCCGCACACGCGCGTCGAATCCTTCCATTAATGGTCCAAAGCCTTCGGTAAAGCTTTCGCAACCCATTAACGACAACGAACCGAGACTCAGTCCGTGAAACGCGCTCGTGAGCGAGACCGCACGTTTGCGCTCAGTGGCTGCGCGCGCAAACTTCAAAGCTCCCTCCATCGCTTCAGTTCCGGAGTTACAGAAGAAAACTGCATCCAGATGCGGTGGTGTGCGCTCGACCAGCGCTTCAGCCAGCAATCCGCTCAGAAGCGAGCAGTCCAGCTGCACCATATTCGGCAGGTCAAGATCGAGCACGTCCCGGATCACCTGCTTCACGACTGGATGATTACGCCCAAAATTGAAAACGCTGTAGCCGCTCAAAAAATCGAGATACGGCCGGTTATCCATGTCGTAGAGGTAGGCGCCGTCGGCACGCGCATAGACTTTATCGAAGCCGATGACCCGCTGCGCTGCTACGAGCGTGCGGTTCACGTACCTTCGTATGCAAGTCGTAGTTCTCGCCCAGACGCGCAGCAACAATCTCTTTCAAATCGAAAGCCATGAGGAGCAAAACCTCAGCGATTCGCGCGGGAAACGCAAATCTCGTAGCGCGTCCACGAGTAACGGCTAAAGGCAAAAAAGCTGCGGGATTCAAGGCGAATCCCGCAGCTTTATGTTTGCGAATCAGCTTACGTCAATCTTCGACGACCACGCGCTCGACGGTGCGATGTTCAGTAGGACCCGTGTAATAAACACGAACCTTTTGGCCAGCTCGCAACGGGGCTGTGACGACCTTGCCGGCCGCGTTAATAATATTCGCGGCTGTTCCCAAAGCAAAACTTACAGGGCCTTGCTCGCCCCTGACGACGATTGTCTTGCCCGGCTCATATGTCGTTACCGTGCCGGTCTCGTAAGTTGTGCTGGTAGTGCTTTCTGTTGTCGTTGTTGGTCTTGTGGATGTCGTTTCCTCTGTCGTGGTCGTGCTGGTCTGTGCAAACGCCAATGACGCAGCCAGACCGCAAACCAAAGCAATGATTGTTTTCTTCACTGTCATGCCTCCTTCTTGATTAGGTTTATCCCAAAGTTCGTGACTCAAACGTTGAGCGGACGTTTCGCATCCCATTTTATGTTTTGAGTGGCTAAGTAACACCGCTTCGAAACGCGTTTGCGATTTTGTGCGATTGAGGAGTCTGGCGAATTCAGTAACATAGGGCGCCGATGACTCACAAAACGCCGCAGGCCGATCCGGCGGTTACACCCGAACTCGTCAAGCAGCACGGCCTGACGCCGGAGGAATTTGCGCGGATCAAGAAAATCCTCGGACGAGAGCCGAACTTCACCGAACTTGGGATTTTCTCTGTCATGTGGAGCGAGCATTGCTCGTACAAGAATTCCAGGAAAGAACTGAAGAAGTTTCCAACCACTGGCCCGGACATTCTTGTTAAAGCTGGAGAAGAAAATGCGGGCGTGGTCGATATCGGGGACGGGTGGGCAGTCGCGTTTAAAATCGAGAGCCACAATCATCCGAGCGCGATCGAACCTTTTCAGGGCGCAGCCACGGGTGTCGGCGGCATCATTCGCGACATTTTTACGATGGGCGCGCGCCCGGAGTTTTGCCTCAACTCGCTGCGCTTTGGGCCAATCACTGAAAACTGTAGAGGCGACCGTGTAGGCGCCACTCCTGGCACCAAAGAAAATCGACAAAACCAGATAGCAGCGAACCGGCGACTCTTCACGGGCGTCGTATCAGGTATCGCGCATTACGGCAACTGCGTGGGCATTCCGACAATCGGCGGCGAGATTTATTTCGACGAAAGCTTCGAGGGTAATCCACTGGTAAATGTTTTTTGCCTCGGCGTCTTGCGTCACGAACAACTCGCGCGCGGTGCCGCCAAAGGCACAGGCAATCCTGTCTTTTACGTCGGCGCCGAAACAGGCCGTGACGGCTTGGCAGGCGCGGCATTTGCCTCGCGCGAATTGACCGAGCAATCGCGGGAAGATAGACCGGCGGTGCAGGTTGGCGATCCTTTCAAGGAGAAGTTGCTGCTGGAAGCATGCCTCGAATTGATCGCTCGCGACGCGGTCGCCGGAATTCAAGATATGGGCGCTGCAGGCCTGACTTGTTCAACATGCGAAACGGCAAGCCGGGGAGGCAGCGGCATCGAAATCGATCTTGGCAAAGTGCCAAGACGCGAGCCAGGGATGACGCCTTATGAAATCATGCTCAGCGAATCGCAGGAACGCATGCTGATCATCGCGAAGTGTGGCCGAGAAGATGTCGTCCGTGAAGTGTTCGACAAATGGGATGTGCCATGCGCCGAAATCGGTCGCGTGACTGACGACGGCATAATGCGTGTCCGAAACAACGGATCGATCGCTGCCGAGATTCCAGCTAAAGCATTGGCTGAGGACGCGCCGCTTTATTCGCGCGAAGCGAAGGAACCTGTAGCCACGCGCCTGTGGCGCGTCGGGGAGGGACGGCCCACAGGGCCGTGGCTACAGGAGCTTGCAGACATCGATCCGCACAAATCTCTTCGGCAATTGCTGCGCGATCCGACGATTGCGTCCAAAAATTGGGTGTATCGGCAGTATGATCACACAGTTCGCACGGGAACGGTGGTGAAGCCTGGCTCCGACGCCGCAGTGTTTCTCGTTCGTTACGCGAACAAGATTCTGGCCGCGACCACCGACTGCAATTCGCTCTATTGCGCTGTTGACCCGCGCGAGGGTGGTAAAATCGCGGTCGCCGAAGCTGCGCGGAATCTTACCTGCTCCGGCGCGCGTCCACTGGCGGTGACGGATTGCCTGAACTTTGGCAATCCGTACAAGCCGGAAAATTTCTGGCAACTGCGCGAAGCCGTTGAAGGCGTCGCCGAAGCCTGTCGGGCGTTCGGCACATCTGTTACCGGCGGAAATGTCTCGCTCTACAACGAAAGCCCGGCCGGCGTAGTCGATCCAACGCCAACCATCGCGATGGTCGGATTGATCGATGACGAAAAGCACATCGCCACGCAGTGGTTCAAGAACGAAGGCGATGTGATCGTCCTCGTCGGCGCTTTAGCCGGAGGCGTTGACCCCGGCGGGAAAAACATTCGCCAAGCTCAACAAGCCGGCATCAGCGAACCCAGCCACAACTTGGGCGGCTCGCGCTATCTGAAAGTATGCCACGGACTGAAGGTCGGTCCGGCGCCACAAATTGATCTCGCACACGAAATTAAGGTGCAGAACACCGTTCGCGATTTGATCCAGGCTGATCTTGTCAAAAGCGCGCACGATTGTTCCGAGGGCGGATTTGGCGTTGCAGTCGCTGAATGTTGCTTCAACCCCGAACGGCTGTTGGGAGCCGAGATTACATTGAACGCAGCCGGGACGCCTGCCAATACAGTGCTCTTTAACGAATCGCAGTCGCGCATTGTCATTTCAGTGGCGCCTTCAGATTTGGAGAAGGTCATGGCAATTTTGCGTCAGAGCGGTGTTCCGTTTGAACAAGTCGGCCGAGTCGGCAGCGATCAGTTGCGGATTCAAGTGAATGAAAGGGAATCTGCGTGGCAGATCGCGGATCTCTACGACGATTGGTTCAACGCGATCCGTCGCGCAGTCGAAAAGGAGGAAAGCATTCCGAGCTTGTGAATCCACAAAAGGCGCGATTGAATAGATGCCAATCTGATGGATGATTTCTTGTGAATTTCCCCTCGAACAGACCTGACCTAGAGGAAATGCCAGACTCGGCGCTTCTGCCGCAGCACGAGTGCGGTCTTTTCGGTGTGTTCGGGCATCCGAACGCGGCAGTGCTGACGTACTATGGCCTATTCGCGTTGCAACATCGCGGACAGGAAAGCGCCGGAATTGTGACCAGCAACGGCCCTGGCACGAGCTTTCTCATGCACAAAGACATGGGCCTGGTCTCGCAGGTGTTCGGTCACGAAGAGTTGGCAAAACTCAAGGGCACGCGCGCGATTGGGCACACGCGTTATTCGACGACGGGCACGAGCACCATCAAAAATGCGCAACCCTTCGTGGTCGATTGCATTCGCGGTCAGATGGCGATCGCACACAACGGCAACCTGATTAATGCCGATCTGCTCCGCGACGAACTGGAGCGCAAAGGGTCAATCTTCCAAACGACAGCTGACAGCGAAATCATCTTGCATCTTCTCGCGCAACCACTCGATAACGGCAGCAGCGCGCTCGCCCCTCTGCGGCGAATCGAAGGCGCATTTTCGCTTCTCATCATGAGCGAACGCGAATTGATCGCGGTGCGTGATCCATTCGGCTGGCGACCGCTTTCGCTCGGAAAACTGGACAACGCCTATGTCGTGGCGTCAGAGACGTGCGCATTCGATTTGATCCATGCGGAGTTCATTCGCGACGTCGAGCCGGGTGAGGTTCTGATCATTGATGAGGGCGGAATCCGTTCGGAGTTTCCTTTCCAACCTCAACAGCCGGCTTTCTGTATGTTTGAGTACGTCTATTTCTCGCGACCGGACAGCAAACTCGGTGGCGTGAACGTCGGGAAAGTCCGCACTGAAATGGGACGCGAACTGGCGCGCAGATTCCCGGTCGAAGCCGACATTGTCGTGCCTGTGCCGGATTCCGGAAATTATGCCGCGCTCGGATTCGCGGAGGAACTCAACATTCCCTTTGCGCATGCGTTCGTCCGGAACCACTACATCGGCCGCACATTTTTGCAGCCCAGCCAGCTCATCCGCGACTTCGACGTGCGCGTGAAATTGAATTTGATCAAAGAAATGGTGGCTGGAAAACGCGTGGTGGTTGTGGACGACTCAATCGTCCGCGGCACCACGGCGCGCGCGCGCGTCGTCAACCTGCGCGAAGCCGGCGCGAAAGAAGTGCACATGCGCGTCAGTTGTCCGCCACATCGGTTTGCCTGCCATTACGGCATCGATTTCCCTGACCCAGAAAAACTGATCGCGAACCAGATGTCGATGGATGACATCTGCAAATATCTAGGTGTGGACAGTCTTGGTTACCTCGATGTGGAAGGCATGGTTCACGCGACAGGAAAACCATTAAACAGTTTTTGCCTCGCCTGTTTTAACGGCGATTATCCCCTCCCCGTCGATCCTGCACTGGACAAGTTCATCATGGAACGACGGGAGCAGCGCGACAAAGCCCTCGCCGATCAGGAAGCCCAGCCCACGTTATTCACCGATCTGAAGTGAATTGTAGGGCACGCGCTTCTCTTGCCGAAATTAATTGGCAACCGGAACAGTTGCCCTGCAACCTGTAATCGTGAAGAAAGCGTATGCGCGTGCGGGTGTCGATGTCGATCGTGCGAACCGGCTAAAACGCGAGATTGGGTCGGTCGTTAGGCAAACGCATGGCCCGCAGGTGCTCGGGAAAATCGGCGGATTCGGGGGACTATTTCGGGCCAGCTTTCCCGGGATGCGCGAGCCAGTGTTGGTCGCAAGTGTCGACGGTGTCGGGACGAAATTGAAGATCGCGTTCACGACGGACAAGCACGACACCATCGGCGCGGATCTCGTAAATCATTGCGTAAACGACATCGCGACGCTTGGAGCGCACCCGCTGTTCTTCCTCGATTACATCGGCTGCGAAAGACTGGAGCGTCGCGTGTTCCAGCAATTGCTTCTTGGCCTTTCTCGCGCATGTCGAGCCGCTGGTTGCGCCCTGCTGGGAGGCGAGACTGCGCAAATGCCCGGGATGTATCGCAAGGGCGAATACGATCTCGCAGGTTGCATCGTTGGCGTCGTTGATCGAACGAAAATCATCGATGGCAGCAAGATTAAACCCGGCGACGTCGTTCTCGGTCTCGCTTCCAATGGTCTGCACACCAATGGCTACTCGCTGGCGCGAAAAATTTTGTTCGAGAAAATGCGGCTCAAACCGAGTTCGCCTCTACCCGGATCGCGAATCACGGTTGGAAAAGAGCTGCTGCGCGTGCATAAGAATTATCAACCGCTCCTTGCAAAAATCCCAGGCAGCGTGTTCAAAGGCCTCGCCCATATCACCGGCGGTGGTTTGATCGACAATCTGCCGCGAATTTTGCCTCCAAACTGTGACGCTGCAATTGATACGAAAAGCTGGCGTGTCCCGCGCATCTTCCAAATTCTGCAGGAGAACGGAAAGATCGATCTTCAGGAGATGTATCAGGTCTTCAATATGGGCATTGGGATGGCAGCGATTGTCACCGAGCAAAATGTAAACAGGGTGATCTCGATGTTGCGGGCGAAACGAATCGGTCGAATCGAACGCGGCATTGGCAAAGTGCGTTTGAAATTCTGATGCGCAGCCTTCAACAAGAAACGATGGCTTGGGCAGCCGTTGAAGTTGGAATGTGACGGCTGGGAAGCCGTCGACTCTTTGAGAGCGTCACCCCGGCAATTGCGGCGAGGCGGGATCGGTCGCGTTCACCGCGACCTCAAGTTCCGGTTCTGGTGTTGGGGTGACGGTCTTGCTTTTACGCCTAATTCGCTGCAGACCCGCTCGGAGCGCAGCAAGATCAACCAGTTCGGCTACTCGCGATTTTAACGCGCGCGCTCGCGTCGCCAGAAAAACCAGGAAAAGCCCGTAAAACACGATCGACCACAGGTCAATGTGGGAAATATTGAGCTGGTGGTAAATCAACAAGCTGATCGCAATCAGATTCAAAACGACCGTTGTAATAACCATCCGGTTGCGAAGCCGTACTCGGGTTAAACATTTTCCACCCCCGTGATATTCGGTGACGGTTTGCAGCGCGATGCTCCACCAGAAATTGCCATAGATTTGAATGTCCCAATCGTTCCAGCCGCTGTCGGTGGAATACCTCCAGCCTTCTTCCTCCAGTAATTCAAACAGCGCGCCCAGCAGATAGTGGCGGTCCCTCCCCTGCTCGCTCCAAAATACCGGGCGACTGAGGCTGCCTCCGGCACGGACGCGTTTGGGTAGATGTTCGTGTTTTCGAATCACGTTTACCGGTGTGCGTTTGAACCGGAGCCATGTGAAATAGCGAGAAAATCCCCGCACCAGGGGTTGCACGAACGCAAGGATCATGACTAGCAGACGCGCGCGCACCGTGTCGAATTTTGGCTCGATGCGCGCACGCACCATATACGAAAGCGCCACGCAAAAAGTGCCGCCCAGCATCAGGTAAGGAACAATGCGCAGCACGGGCAGAAAAATACCCAGGCCAAAGAGAAAAATCGTCAACGCAAACCATTCGATGCTGCTCAAGTACGCTGCCACGTCTGATTGCGGCGTTGGATAAATCGATTGGAAAAATCCTTCGCCGAAAATTCCGTGATAGATCACCGGCCGATTAACAAACCAACTGAAGCGCGTAGCGCCGTAGATTTGGCCACGCCATTTGGCCGTGCCAGTGAGGCCGAAAAAGATCAGATGTTTAAAACGCAGCAGCGATTCCGCTTCGCCGTAGCCATCTTGCTGTTTCAGAAAGGCGCGAAGCGTAAACCGTCGATAATGCCACACGATCGCGGTTGGACTGAAAGCAATGACCCATCCGGTCTGCTGAACTCGCCAGCAGAAATCAACGTCGTCACCGGCCTTGCGATATTCGGGATCGAAGCCGGCCACGCCTTCAAATGCCCATCGGTAAAAGGCCATATTACAACCGGGAATGTGCTCGGCGACCGTGTCGGTAAGCAGAACGTGATTTGGCCCGCCCGGTGCCGCAGCAACGCATGCCTGTATCCAATTTTGTGCCGGCGGCGTGATGTTCGGGCCGCCCACTCCGGCGTAATCGCCACTTACAAGCGTGCCAATCAAATAGTAGAGCCAATCAGCGTCCGCCATACAGTCCGAATCGGTGTAGGCCAACACCTCGCCTTTTGCGGCGGCAGCACCGGTGTTGCGGGCGTGACTCAATCCATGATTGCTCTGATGAATGTAGCGCACCTCCGGGAACTGTGCGGCGACGGAGGCCGTGTCATCAGTGGAACCGTCGTCCACAAGAATGACTTCGTACGCGGGATAATTGAGCTTACCTAACGAATCGAGGCAGGCAGCAAGAGTGCGGCCTCCGTTGTACGAACAGACAATGACAGACACCAACGGCATCCGCGGCAACGGAAGGTGAGGCAAAGTCGAATCGTCTCGCCCGAGCTTCGCCTGAATGGTGTAAAACGCCTTCTTTGGCTTGCGCTCACGCGTGACGATGCCGAATGCCCAGTCCGTGATTTCCTGGCCGCCGGTGAACCATTCGTCTGTCCAGGTAAAAAGAATCGTGCCGGCGAGGCCGCATTTCACAACGCTGTCGATGTGCCAGCCGAGCATTTCCGCCTGTTCTTCCTGCGAATGCCGGATCGTGTCCATTCCGAATTCGCCCAGGATCAGGGGATGCTCGCCGGTGAGATTTTGCAGCCGCAGCAGATAGCCTTCGAAATCGCGCTGATTATGAAGGTAAACATTGAAACAAGAAAAGTCGGCGTTCTGCGGGAGCAGATATTCGGTCGGCGGATATGTGGCATACGAAAAGAGCGCATCCGGATCGATTGCCCGGCCGATCTGAATTAGTTGCTCGACAAATTCAATCACCCGGCGCGTGCCGAGCCAGCGCGCCATCGTGCTGGAGATTTCGTTGCCTACGAGATACCCAAAGATTGCCGCATGCCCGGCGTGAGCTTTGACGGTGGCGCGGACATTTTCTGCGATCTGTTTGCGGGTTGATCGTTCACGCAGGAACTCGATGTGCTTTTCCCAGGGAAGCGTCACCAGCACGCGCACACCCGCCGCAGCGCAACGATCGAGAAACCAGCCCGGCGGCGAATGATAAATCCGGACAACGTTCAAACCTGCCTCGCGCATCAGTGCGAGATCGGCAGCCACCTGCTCAGGTCGGCCGAGATAATTTCCATCCGCGTCCGGCTTGAACGGACCGTACGTGACGCCTTTAACGAAAAATTTCTTTTCGCCTTCGAAAAAGAACTTCGCCCTGGGTCGAATCCGGGAGTTTGCCTTCACAGCGTGCGTTCCCTTAGTCCATGCACAGCAGCAGCGCAAAACTTTAGCTATAGAGGCAGCCGTGTCGGCTGCAGCGTCGAACACCCCTGCCGCTAGAGCTCTGCCAACGCGTCACGCACAACAACACCCGTGCGTTCCATATCTTCCGTGGTATGCGCCGTGGAAATAAAGCCGGTCTCAAATTGCGACGGCGCGAAATAAATGCCGCGTTTCAGACATCCGTGGAAAAATCTGGCGAACATTTTCAGATCGCTTCGCTGCGCGCCTGCGAGATCGACAACTGGTCCTGCTGCAAAGAACAAACAAAACAACGAACCGAGCCGGTGAAACGTGATGTCGAGCTTCGCCTCTTTGATTGATGCTCGTGCGAGCTCTTCAAATTGCGCGCCGATTTCTTCGAGCAATTTCCAGCCGTTAATTCGCTCAAGCTCGCGCAGTTGCGTCAGACCGGCAGCGAGCGCGAGCGGATTGCCCGACAACGTTCCGGCCTGATACACCGGGCCGTCCGGCGAAAGCTGGTCCATGATTTCGGCGCGCCCGCCGAATGCGCCAACCGGTAATCCACCACCAATTATTTTTCCGAGCGCAGTAAGATCAGGTTTAACTCCGTAAATTTCCTGCGCACCGCCGCGCGCAACACGGAATCCAGTAATCACCTCGTCGAAAATTAAAAGCGCACCGTTTGTCGTGCATTCCTCTCGCAAGGCAGACAAAAAGTTCTCTCTTGGAAAATAAAGACCGGCGTTTGCGGGAATCGGCTCAAGAATTACTGCTGCGATTCCATTTTTATTTTTCTGAAACGCTTTTCTGACCAACTCAGCATTATTGAATGGCAGCGAGATTGTGAGATCGCCAAACGCGTGCGGCACACCTGCGCTGCTCGGCCGGCCGTGTGTGAGGGCGCCGCTGCCGGTTTTCACCAGAAGCGGATCCGCATGCCCGTGATAACAGCCATCGAACTTGATGATTTTATCGCGTCCGGTGAACGCGCGAGCGAGGCGAATACACGACATCGTGGCCTCCGTACCGCTGTTCACCATCCGCACCTTGTCGATCGACGGCATCCAATCGCAGATCAATTCTGCCATTTCGACTTCGAGCGGATTGGGAATTCCAAAACTCAATCCGCGTGTGGCAGCGTCGCGCACCGCTTCGACGACGACTTTCGGCGCATGACCGAGAATCGCCGGTCCCCAGCTACCGACGTAATCGATGTATTCCTTTCCATCGACATCCCAGATCCGCGCGCCTTCCCCACACGCGACGAAAAACGGCTCCCCATCTACATTGCGAAATGCGCGCACCGGTGAATTGACGCCGCCGGGAATACGTTTCTGCGCCCGCGCGAAGAGTTCGGAAGAACGCGAAATCACCCGACGAACATAATCGTTAAATCGTTAAATCGCTAAATCGTTTACCGATGACATTCGTCGGTACGAATTGCTTCGCCGCGTTGACACGGTGTGCCCCAACGTTACGCTCATTTCTTACGCAACCGGCGGGGTAGCCAAGTGGTAAGGTCGCGGTCTGCAAAACCGCTATTCGCGGGTTCGATTCCCGCCCCCGCCTGGTTTCATAGGTAAAAACGTCGAAAATCAGCCCGCAAAGTCACTCAGTCACAACAAAAGTCACAACAAATCTTGCGATTTCAATGCTGTTTGGTGTTGTGCGATGAAGTCGCTTTCGGTATTGCCAATCCCTTTCCGGCACTTAATTTCGACTTGGAAAATGCAGCTCGGAAAAGCGTTCGAGAAAAAGAAGGCTCGTTTTCCCGGGCAGACCCTAGTAGGCGCCCAGGGGGTATGCCGCCGCTGGCGCACGTTGGGCTACCCGGCAAGACTGCGGACAGACTTTTCCGCTGTAAATTCGTGACCGCTCGAAGCAACGAATCGCCCAAAGAAGAGAGCAGCGCGGAGCGTCGGTCCCGGAAAGCAGCAGAACAAGCACGACAGAGCGCTGCTCAAGATGAATCGACCAATAAGCCTCAGATCGATTTCTCATCCATGCCGCAATTCGACACGTTTGAAAAAGCCAATGCGTGGATTTTAGAGGAGAACTGCGAATGGTATGTGCGAAAATGCGGACGTTGGCAGTTGTTTCAAAACTCTCGGCGAGTACCCGGCTTCAAAAAGGCGGAAGCGTCATGGAAGCAAGCTTCCGGGGAGTTTCTACGCCGAGGAGGGTATCGCGACCTTGTTTCGGGTCCAATTAATCCTGAAGCAATATTCTTTCGGCTCGTTGGACTTGATCCAGCGGAGGCGCTCGTAAATTTCCACCCAATTGTTTCGGCTGCCGCCAAGCGGGGAGATGTTGCTTTCTTCCGGCGCATCGTCTCGGAAATTAAGCGCGTTGCTAAGCGAAAACGACAGAACCCACTGGTTTTTCACATGTTAAATAATTGGCTGCATGGCTTTTTGTGGCTCATGCCTTCGATTTGGGGAAGCTATTATCTGGAAAGGATTGCTGGTGAAAAGGTATCGCAGGAGTACTACCAGAAGCTTCGTCAGCGGTTGAAACTCGTCGGTTGGGAAGCCGCACTAGAACATCCACTCATTGAAGGTTACACGCCCACAACAGGGGCATTCACATTTCGGAACGGGTGGACAGACCTGAATCCCGATCTGTCCAAATGATTTATCGCCTGCAGGGGGTCTAAAATCCCTGCAGATGAAATCACCTGACACTCCCAAACGAGAAACGCGGGTTTCCACTCGCACCAGTCAACTATTAAGCGACCGACAGGGAACGCTCCCCGTGTGGATTCGCGCGCCGAAAAGTGGTCCCGAGCATTACACTGGCTTCACTAGATCAAAGCTGTATGAACTCGACGCGAAAGAAAAAATTCGGAGCACGAGCATTCGTGAACCTGGTCAAGTCAAAGGTACCCGTCTCTTCAACCTGCAAAGTATTCTCGACTTTATCGAGAGCTGCGAGACAGCGCAGAGAACGAGTACGCTATGAACGCGCCACCTGCAAGAAAAGCGCCCGGTGCTGGCAAGCTAACCGGGCGTAAAACTGCTGGACTGTTGAGAATATATTGCGTCCTAAGCTTCTTGCAAGCTCCCAAAGGACCGGCTCGTCGGTGCGTCTCTTGTGACTCCCGCGTAACGAATCGAAACCTTGGCGGAAACGATGGCCGATCCGCACTAAGCGGCCCGCTTTGGTGTTTGGACTGCGCGGATTATCCACGGCAACTCGTTTTGAATTTCGGGAGTATCGGATGAAACCAGCGATATTTATCTCGATGGTGGCGTCCGCTTCGGAGACGGCCACGCGCCATGTTCAGGCGGACAAGATCATTGGCGCGATCAAGGAAGGAAAATGGCGAACGGATGTTGATCAAATTCGACGGCTCTACACTAAAACCATCTTGCGCACTGGCGACCGTAAAGCGGCAAAGCTGGCAGTCGATCCATTGAAAAAGAAGCTGCCCGCCATACTCGGGAGCGGTCGCTTTTCCCGGCGGGCGAATGATGCGCTAATTGAACATAGCGGCCTCATCTGCGCGGACCTGGACGACCTACACAGCAAACAGCGGGCAGACGCGCGCGCAAAGCTCATAACAAGTCCGTATCTTTGGGCGCTGTTTCTTTCACCGACTGGCAGGGGGCTGAAAGGGATCTTCCGTGTGCCCGCAGACGCACAGAGGCATTTAGGTAGTTTCCGCTCGATCAAGCGGCACGTACTCGAGCTCACCGGTGTCCAGATTGACGAAGCCTGCAAGGACGTGGCGCGTCTTTGTTTTGTTTCGTACGATCCCGATGCATACCTGAACCTAAACGCGCAAGAGATTGAGCCATTGTCTGAGCGGGAGAAACCCGTCCACGTTCAGAGCAACGCGACACTTAATATCAGTGAGCGGCAGCGTATCGCCGTGGAATTGGTGGGCGGGATTCAGTGGGATTCTAAAACTCACGGCTTTTGCACTTGTCCGGGAAAGCACCTACACACGACCGGCGACGGCGACCGCGATTGCGAGTTGCACTTGGATAACGTGCCTACCCTACACTGCTTCCATGATCATTGTCGCGGTATCGTTGACGCTGTTAATCGCGAGTTGCGGTCGCGAATCGGCAAAGCGGAATTCGTTCCAACGCCACGTTTTGAGGCGCAGCCGGCCAGTAGTGGACCTTTCCCGCTGCATTGTCTGCCGCCAGCTTGTGAAGCGATGGCGCGTGCCATTTGCGAAACGGTGCGCGTGCCAGAATCGCTCCCCGGTTGCTGCATTCTCGGCCTCGTAAGCGGGGCAATTGGCAAAGGATTGGAAGTTAAATCTGGCTCCAATCGTGTTACACGCGGAAATCTCTACATCCTCCCCAGCGCGGAAAGCGGCAGCGGAAAAAGCGAAACATCCCGGCATTCTGCAAAGCCCTTTCTGCAATTTGAAGCGGAGCGTTTGAAAGCGTGGAAAGTCGAAATCTTACCTGGTCTCCTTGCGGAACAGGACATTCTTCAAAGCGAAATCGACAACCTTAAAAAACAGGCGGGTAAAGCAGACGACGCAGTTCAACGCGGTGAAATCCTTTCGCAACTCAAGAGGAAAAGAGCGGCGCTTGAAGAAATCGCAATCAAGCTGCGTGCACCGGTCTTGTCTTGCGAAGACATAACAAGCCAAAAACTTGCGGAATTGCTCGCGCATAATGGCGAACAGCTCGCGAGCCTAAGCGCGGATGCGGGCGAGATTGTGAACGTTCTGCTTGGTCGTTACAACAAACTGGACCGCACTGACGAGAGCGTTTACGTGAAAGCCTTTACGGGCGATTACTGCAAGGTAGATCGAAAGAACAGCGAACCCGTGTTGCTGCAATCTCCATGTCTTTCTGCGCTGTGGCTCACGCAGCCTGATAAACTCGAATCGCTTCTGGCCGAGCGCAGCCTGAGCGACGGTGGACTTATTCCGCGCATGCTCACTTGCCATACACATTGCGAGGCGTGGGAAATCGTAAAAGACGCACCAGAGATTCCCGTCAGCGTCGAAAACGATTACACGAATTTAATTCGCACCTTGATTGAAACCTATCGGCTCGCTGATGAGCCTTTCACAATTGAAGCGACATCGGAAGCCTTGGAAGCGTTGAACGCGCATTACAACGGAATTGTGAAGCGCCGCCGCAGTGATTTGCGCGACGTGAACATCTACGTGGCGCGCTGGAATGAACAAGCGTGGCGCATTGCCGTTTGCCTTCACGCTGGTTTGCATGGTGCGCACGCACACGAGCACATGCTTGAACTCGACACAGCGAAACGGGCAATCCAACTCGCAGACTGGTTCGCGGCGCAACAACTTGAAATCCTTTCGGGCAGCAGGGACAAGGCACGGCGGGAGACGTGGGATCGGGTCCTTTCACTCGCAGACGAAAAGCCGGAAGGCATCCGGGCGAGCGACGTGTACCGGGCGCGGATCGTACGCAACGCCGACGAAGCACACACGTTGCTCGCTGAAATGGAGTCAAATGGCGAACTGAGCGGACGCGATGAACAGCCTGAAACCGGCGGACACGTCACGCGGATATTCACGCGGGCCAAGAAATGAAGTGGCCAACTCGCAACGAATGTAGGAGCCAGCTGCACGGCTTGCACGAGTTGCACGGCCATTAAAAGATGGAAACGCTCGCTCGGCAACAAATGAAAAATGCCCTCTGCCCCTGTGCAACACGTGTAATTCGTGCAACTCGCCACAATCCGGAATCGTCTTGCACGTCTTACACGTGTTGCACGGGCTTCTAATGCTGCAAACGCGCAATGGCTTTCCCGCTTCTCAGAATCGCGCTAGAATCGCTTTTGATTGCCAGGCGGCGGGATGTGGATGCGGCCATGATGCCATCGACAATTCCTGCACGATTTAGGATTGATTAATAAAGACGCTTAGGCTAAGAACCGTATTTTCGATCCGTTTGCGACTAATCAAACCAATGACACGGGCAGATTGCTTGTTCTTCTTCATCATAGCTGGTGTGGCTGTGCTGAGCGGGGACCGCTGCCCCGAGCCTTAATAGCCAGCCTAGTCGACCAACGCCGACTCCACCCTGCACCGGGATCGTTACATTCTCGAACACAGCGCCCATCGCGATTCCGGACGTTGGTATTGCCACGCCATACCCGTCGGATATCACCGTTGCAGGCCTCCCAGGGTGGCTCACTGCCGGAACCGCGGAAGTAACGATAAACGGTTTAACCCACACTTTCACGAATGATGTTGGCATTGTGTTGGTAGGGCCCGGGGGCACTGCTTTGCTTGTACAAGACGGCACCGGTAATGGGGCAGTGGCGAATCTCACGTACACGCTTAGCGATACGGGAGCCACGCAGTTGCCCGCGACTGGGGTTTGGGGACCAGGAATCTACAAGCCGACCTCATATTATACGGATCACAGCTTCCCTCCGCCAGGGCCGGGGACGGCATATGGCAATCCGGGACCAGCTGGGGGAAATAGCGCCACTTTCCTGTCGATATTCGGCGGGACAAACGCCAACGGCGTGTGGAGTCTGTATGTTGTGGATTTTGCAGCCGGTAATTCCGGCATGATCGCTGGTGGATGGAGCTTGTCGTTCAGGCTTCCAATCCCCTGTTCACCAAGTCCAAGGCCTCGTCCGACGCCGCGCCCGCGTCCGATGCCGCATTAAAACGCGTAAGGATCGACGCCGCTTTGATCTGATTTCCGATGCGCTGCCATTGTGAGTGAGTCGGTCATTGCAAGACATACTGAACTTGGAAATGACTGCGGACTTTGGATGCAGACCGCGCAGACACTCTTCGCCGGAAGTAAAATTTTGAGACGCGACCGTGAGCGCGTCACCGCCAATCTGCGTTACCGTAAGGCGCAGTCTGACGAACTACTTATGCCTTGGACAGAGCTAATGCTCACCGCTTTTGGCATCGAGTGCCTCATCAAGGCGGTTTGGATTAAGCGAGGAAATCAGGTTGCTCGCGATGGTAAATACGTTCCGATGACCAAGGATGAGCGTCACCAGCTTGTAAAGCTATGTCGCGTTGCGGGGATTCTGCTCGATGCACGCGAGACAGATGTCCTTGAGCGGATGACAGATATTTCTGGCACAATCGGACGGTATCCGATTGCTCGACGTGCAAGTCAAATCGCCACCGGCTGCTCGTGGTCTGCGGGAGATTTCGACATTATTGAGAATCTCATTTTGAGACTTGAGTCAGAACTTCAACCCCTGTCGTAATCACTGATTCCAATTCCAAAAACGCAGTCAGTATTTCATCGGCGTGCACAACGAAACGCTTTTCGTCGTCGCAATGTGCGTCTGCAATCCAGATTGTTCGTCCGTTAGAATCAATCGCTGAGACGCAGCCCCAACTCCAACCGGCTTTGCAGCTGTTACTGATTGTTCAGAACCGTTTGCGGGGCGCGTTTGTTTAGTTCAAGTTGTGCGCTCACTTTCTGTAGTCCCGTATTCAGAGCTTCAATTTGCTTTTGCTGGTGCGCGAGGGCCGCCTCGAAATCTTTGCGCTGCTGTTCGACTTTGCGATGCTCTTTGAGGAACTCGTTGAGCAACATCGCGTTCACCTGATCGTAGCGCACGCTGTAGGGCTTTCCCTCTTTGTCGCGCACCACTAAATCGGGATCTATCTTTTCCACTTCTTCAGCCACGAGTCCCAACTGTCGCCTGCGTGCCGGATCAATCGATTTTTTGTAGTGGAACGTAACGGGCTGGAGTCCGAAAAGTGCTTCGCTTACTGCATCCATTGCGTTGATGTCGTCCTTAAACCGAGCGGAGGACGTCAATGTGCCAAGTTTGCCATTGGCATCGATGAAAACGGGACTTCCGCTAGTTAGCGTCTGACCAACGATACCGGCGACGTAGCAGGCCACTACAAAATTAGGGTCCCCAATGCGGATCGTGCCGTTCTCGCTTGTCACACCGTCAGCGGAGGTCGCGCCGATATAAATGTTGTCGTCCCCCTCCGCGGTTAGTCCGGCGTCCCAGCCTACGACTGTGTTAAACGAGCCATGCACATTGCTACTTAGTGCTGAGTCGCCAATGGCGACGTTCACAACGCCATCCACATTAGAGCCCAGCGCCCCAAAACCCAGCGCCTCGTTAAAATAGCCCTCGGTGTTGCTGCCAAGCGCTTGAACGCCGATGGCGTTGTTTGAATCACCATCGATATTGTTGTAGAGCGCCTCAGCGCCAACGGCCGTGTTGTAGTTTGCCTTGCCATTTCCAGTTGTATCATTAAACGCGAGTGCGAGATCGCCGATAGCTGTGTTTTGAACGCCGTGTTCGTTTTCAAAAAGCGCGGAATCTCCCATGGCGTTGTTGCTGAACCCGTCAATGTTGTAGAGCAGAGCAAAAGCGCCGAAAGCATCGTTGTAGTTCCCGCCAAAGCTTTCATTATAGGCAAGCGCGTTTGTTCCCATGGCCGTGTTTCGTTGACCGTTGGTGTTGAGTAAAAGCGCTCCGGCGCCAGTCGCGGTGTTTGCATCGCCATTGTTCAGCGTCAGCGCTCCACCGCCTATAGCAGTATTGAAACTACCGGTGGTATCGCCAAAGAGCGCATACCAACCGACTCCTGTGTTGTCAAGTCCAGTGGTGAGGCTCTGAAGGGCATTGCAGCCTTCCGCTGTCGTGAAGTTCGGATAGCACCCGTCCGGTGCCGGACTGACTGCTTGCGCTCTGGATAAAGCGGCAAAATAGAGGAGCAGGAGAATAAGAACCAGAGAGTGAGTATTCGTCTTCATATGCGCGAGATTCTGGCTCTTTTGCTCTCCACACGGCAATAACAAAGTGATACACTTTCAACCGTTTCTGAATGGTCTGATTTCGATAAATCGTCATTAGTTCCGACACGAATCATCATGAATGGATTCGAGATAAAACGTCACGGTTAACACCTGACGTTCGAGTTCAACAAACGTGGCCAGCTTTTCATCTGCACGCAGGTTTTCGCGCAGCCCAAAGTCCAACCGCGCTTCTTGCGCTAGCGCGTCGGTGACGGGGCAGGACGATTCATATACGCGGGTGGCCCGTTAGTGGGTTGTTCCGTAACGGTCGTTCCCTCCTGCTGACAAGAAGCGATAAATGCCATCGCAAGGAAGATACCTAGCAAAGACAGTATGTATTTCTTCATAGGTTCGGAGTTTTCGGATCGAGTGCGCAGAATGTCAAGCTCCCACAAGCATAACGGCGATTTCAGAGAGTGGTGAAAGTTTTACGACAATAAACTCACCCCAAACTGGTGAATCGCCCTTTCCAATTCCAGAAACGCAGTCAGCTTTTCGTCCGCACGCACAATAAAGCGCTTTCCATCGTCGCGATGCGCGTCCGCAATCCACAACGTTCGCCCGTTGGAATCAATCGCTGAAACGTAGCCCAAACTCCAACCGAATTTCTTGAGATTGTCCGCAATGATTTCCCAGGTACTTCACGCCTTCCAGTGCGCGTTTACTGTTTGTTCAGAACTGTTTGCGGTGCAGGTTTGCTCAATTCAAGTTGTGCGCTCACTTTCTGGAGGCCCGCAGTAAGGGCTTCAATTTGCTTTTGCTGCCTCGCGGCATTCGCTTCCAATTCCTGCACCTTGCAGTGCTCTTTGAGGAACTCGTTGAGCAACATCGCGTTGACCGCCTCGTAGCGCACGGTGTAGATCTCGCCCTTCTTGATCGCGCACAATCAAGTCCGGGTTTACCTTGGCCACTTCCTCGGCAATCAAACCGAATTGCGACGTATTTTTCTTGTCGCTCTTGTAGTGAAATGTCACTGGCTTAAGCGCGAGAATGGCTTCGCTGGCTTTGTCCATCGGTTTAATCTCGTTCTTGAACTTGGCGCGATGAACTAGTCGTGCCTAACTGGCCAGCGGAGTCGATAACCACGGGTATCGCGTCAGCGTTTTGCGTTGTCACCCCGCGGATGTTGCCGATAAAGCAAGTGTTGCTCACGTTCGCGCCTTCGCTGCCAATAGCGATAACGTTATTGGCCGTGGTGACATTGCTGCCGGCTAGGTAACCCACGGCTGTGTCGTTGCTGCCGGTCGTGTTTTTAAGAAGCGCTTCGCCGCCGTCGGCCGTGTTGAACGTGCCAATTGTGTTGCTCCAGAGCGCGTGCTGTCCTGTCGCTGTGTTAAGGCTGCCTTCCGTGTTTGCCACAAGCGTTGAATTACCAGTGGCGGTGTTGCCTTCTCCGGTGGTGTTGTTATAGAGCGCTAGAGCGCCAGTGGCGGTGTTATCGTAGGCGACATTGTTCTGAAGCGCCTGACCCCAGTGGCCGTGTTTTCAGAACCGAAGGTTACGTTAGAAAGCGCGAAAAAACCGTTGGCTGTGTTCTGAAAGCCACCGGTGTTGCTATAAAGGGCGAATGCTCCCATGGCCGTGTTTTGGCTACCGGTATCGTTATAGACAAGCGCGTCTACTCCAGTGGCCGTGTTCAGTTGTGCCGGTGGTGTTAAGCAAAAGCGCTGAAGCACCGATGGCCGTATTGCTGTCTGCGGTGTTTAGGGTAAGCGCTCCACCGCCAACAGCGGTGTTGAAGCTGCCAGTCTGGTCGGCACCGAGTGCAAACCAGCCAACCGCCGTGTTGTCAATGCCCGAGGTGAGAACGTTAAGAGCGATTTCGCCCACAGCAGTGTTAAAGTCGGGATAGCCCCCAGGGGGTGGCGGAGTTGATCGCTTGCGCTTTCGGCAAAAGCCCGAAGCAGAGAAGCGCCAGTGTGATGAGAAGTGGTGGAGTTGTTTTGAACTGAATCAGTGGATTCATGGTTCTTCCTTTCTTGTTCCCCGCGACGTTGATTCTGTGATTCGCCGGTTCGGAAGGGGCGAAGAACCTAGCGGGGCAAATGTCCCCCGCCTGATTCGAATCCGTTAGAGACGCGCAGTCTGGAGAAAATTACGCCAGCTTGTCAAGCAAGAAACCCGCAACCCCGAATCGCCGATTCCACTTCGACAAACCCGGTCAACTTTTCCTCCGCGTGCACGACGAAACGCTTTCCGTCGCGATGTGCGTCTGCGATCCAGATTGTTCGCCTGTTGGAATCAATCGCTGAGACGCAGCCCCAACTCCATCCGACTTTGCTGAGATTGTCGGCGATGATTTCCCAATACTTCACGCGGGCCGCATTCTGTCTCTTTTGCTCTCCACATCGCAACAGCAAAATGATATGAACGGGCTAAATGACGCCCGCGAGAGCGTTCACGATTGCCGCAGTTACGTTTCCTTGCATAGCGGCAGCGCCGCAATTCGGAAGAAGCCCAATAAAGCAAGAACTGCACAGTTTTCCGCAAGATAGGTGAAGCCCGGCGCAACCTTATCGGCTCTAGTTTCCCAAAACGTTACTTGGGATTTTCCACACAAGAATGGAGAAAGAGAGGAAGGCGAAAAGCAAAATCAATGGTTATATCATTCGCAGCGGCGCGTGGGCTGTGTTTTTCTCGCTTGCGTTCATCGCGCTTAGTTCCGCGCTTAATTCGCCGACCAGATCGCACAAATCCGCCACCGCGGCTGGAGTCTATGACGGCATGGCGAAAAGTCCGAGCCAACCCCGAGCATTCAGCTTCGCCGAGCGCGTCGCATTTCAACGAGCGATTGAAGAAGTTTACTGGCGTCACCGTATTTGGCCGAAAAGAGAACCCTGATTCCAAGCCATCTCTCAATGCGGTGATGTCTCAGGCACATCTTGAAAAGAAAGTTGAAGGCTATCTGCGCGACTCGCTGATGCTCGAAGATTACTGGCAAAAGCCGGTTGCTGCTGAGCAATTACAGGCCGAGATGGACCGGATCGCCCGTGACACGAAACAGCCGAAAGTCCTGTCCGAATTGTTTGAAGCTCTCGGAAACGATCCCGCTGTCATCGCCGAATGTTTGGCCAGACCACTATTAGCACAGCGTTTGATCACCGATTTGTCGGTGCAAAGTAAAGCTCGGCGTTTCGAGCCTCCGCAGGCCAACGCGCTCCGTACAATGTGGGTGACAACAAGGTTAGGGCAGTTTTCCTACACTCTTCCGAAAATCGCCGACGCCGGTGATCCTCCGTGCACCGATGATACGTGGACGGCTACGACCATCGCTAATGCCCCGCTTGCCCGATACCGTCACAGGGCCGTCTGGACGGGCAGCGAAATGATCATTTGGGGCGGAGTCGGCGCTGACTTTTTCAACACTGGCGTACGATACAATCCAGATACGGACAGTTGGATACCGACGAGCACTACCAACGCGCCCTCTGGACGAGGCGATCACACGGCAGTGTGGACCGGAAGTGAAATGATTGTGTGGGGCGGGATTGTTGACACAGGCTTTCTGACAAACACGGGCGGGAGGTATTGTGCGCAATCTGGTCCAACACCTCCTACGCCGACGCCATGCATGGTGAGACGTATACCCACGCCGAGGCCACGCCCAACGCCTGCGCCTCGCCCGTAAGACCGACGCCGGTTCGCAATGGTCTGATTTCGATAATCGTCATCCCAATTTGACTTGTTTTCTTCCAAACCAAGGTAACTGTTCACCTGAACATGAGCGAGCGGGAAAACGGACACTCCGAATTAACAACGCGAACCGTCCGCAACAGACTTTCCGCAGATGTTTGGGAGCAGATTAAGACCGCATACGCAGCCGGGATTGGACTCCGCGAAATCGCCCGTAAAATGAATATTCCAGAGGGAAGCGTCCTCGCTCACGCCAAGCGCCACGGTTGGACCCAGCAGATCCAGGTCGCAACGCAGCAGCAATCAGATGCAATCACACCAGTGCAATCAGTGCCTCAATCGATTACTGCGATACTGAGCGAACGCAAAGACCGCACCAAGCTCGGTCTGAGTAAGTACGCAGCCGAAGCTGCGGAAAAGGCGGCGGGGAGCGATGGCAACTTGGCCTTGTCGCGCAACGTGCGGGATGTTGCCGCAGTGGGTTCAAGTCTGTGGCCCGAGGAGCAAGCGCGGAACACGATTCTGAACTTGGGCGTCCTGATAGGGACAACTCCGAGTAGACCGGCGACGCCTGAGGAGATCGAAGATCAGTCGTAGAAACGCACGAGGTTTGCGCTACGACGCGTTTTGTTGCCCCTGGGAGTATTAAACCCCGCTGCATTATTTGATGCCAAGCGCCGGAAGCTTCTCCACCGCCGCGCGCAACGGGGCCAGCTCGTGATGCGTATAAATTGCGTTCATTTCGGCGCTGGCGTGCCCGGTGAGTTTCTGCCGGATTTCTTGTGAAACACCAGCGTTTGCCAGTGCGGAGTTGAAGCTGTGTCGCAAAGAGTGAAACGAGAGGCTCGACAACGTTCGTCCGCCACTGGCCTGTGTTCGCTTGCCTTCGATGCCCGCCTTTTCCATGATCGCGTTGAATCGCCCACTCAGGCCGTGCTTTCCCCCCGTGCCTCTGCCTACCAGTGCGGGGAACATTGGCGCATTGCCAATGCCCGCGCTCTTCAAAAGCTCGCGTTCAAGCTGTGGATGCAGCGGAAGCGTTACTGCTTTTCCCGTTTTGCTCGCCCTAAATCGAATGATCTTATTGCTCCAATCAATCGCGCTCCAGCGCATGTTCGCCACGTCACTAAGCCGCGCGCCAGTGTAGTAACCAAGTAGAATTGCGCCTTGCCAATCACCATCCGCCGCGCGCACAAGCTTCGCCACTTGCGCGGCCGTGAATGTCCCCTTTTCCTCCGCCTTCACCCGCAGACTTTCAAGCGCAGTAGCGGGATTACTTTCAATGATGTGTTGGCGAACTGCTGCGTTAAATGCTGCGCTGACTACCTTCACGGAAAGATTGGCTGTGCGCGCCGCTTTGCCTGTCTTGGTGATCGAATTGCGATAAGCGAGAACATCTTTCGGGGTGATATGCGACAACGCGAGATTCGCGCGACTGCCAAGCGACGCGATGAAGTCGCGAATCACTTGGCGATAACGATCCATCGTCTTGCCTGCGCGCACTTGCTCTTTCATATCGAGCCAGTGATCGAGCCAGTCGCGGACTTTGTAATTGCGTAACGGTTCTCCGGTCGTGCGCTCCAGATTTCACCAATGATCTTTTTCGCCTGCTGCTCTGTGAGCGTGCCGTTCTTCGCATGATTTTCGGCGCGTTCAGTTGCAAGGCACACTTCCAACGCTTCTGATCTCTTGTCTGCGGCAGTTTTAGGCGAGCCATCTTTGCGCTTTTCGCCCTTGACCGGCTTAATTGTGATCTTCGTTGATTTCTGGAGCCGTTGGCCGGTTGCGCTGGTGTAACAGCAAATCCAGAACGGCGAACGTCCGCGGGAGTCTTTTCTGAGGCTTGGCATAGTCACAACACAATCACAACATTCGCCAATGTCAATGATGTTGTGACTTGTCTTTTTGAACTATGATAAAGGATAGCGTCACCGAGGGTGAATCTATTCGCGGGTTCGATTCCCGCCCCCGCCTCTTTTCATAGGTAAATTCGCTAGAACCGACTGAAAGAAGTGCCCGAGTGAGAACGGAAGTGAGAAACAAATCCACAGAAGTCCGCTAATGCTTTGGCGCGTCAGGTGACACACCTTTACGAAGTCCGTCCGCGCAACGATCATCGCGGCGTCGATCTAATTTCCGATGCGCTCCCGTTCGGTCGTCTATGATACGGCGAGGCAAGCGCAATCAGCAATGCAATCGGCTACGCGAAGCATCGCAGCCGCTCGCATGATGCGCCGGTCAGCATTTGATACCAAATCGCATCCAATGAATATACTGCCGCAATCGATGAAACGCTTGTTTCACTGAAAGGATTTTGCTGATGATTCTTGTTTTCATCTTATTTAGTTTCCTTCCACTGTTTTGGCTTTTTTTGATGCCTCATCGTGAGAACTCATTTCTGGCTGTTCACTGAGGTAGTGCGTAAAATCCCGGGCGAGGGTTACGCGAAAAGTGATGGGCCAATGAATCGCCCAAGGGTCAAGACAACGGCTCAGGGACTCCGAGCGCTCTAGCGGCCTCGTACCTGTGACACTCCGAAACGATTCCGCTTCCTAAATGCCGAATGATTCGGCAGAATTCTTGTTAAACGGCCATTTTAGGTGCCGCAATCACACAGCGTCAATGGAAGAGTCTTCTCACGAATGGATCCTTAAACGTCGACATGAGGATCTGAGTCTGACGGTACGGGCAAGTTGGTCGCTCTACATACAGTTCTATACAGTATTTCTGACTGTCAGCGTCCTCGGGCTCGGCTGGGTGCTGACGCGCCCTGCTGACGCTCCGATAGTTCCCCGCGCGAGACACGTTATTGCCATCGTCTTTGTGATTCAGACGCTGTTAACCGCGATAACAAGTGGCGCAATGGCACTCTATACGTTACGTGTGGCACATGATCAGGAGCACATCGAAAATCTCCTGGTCCAATCACATGTTGACGAGCGGCTTTCCGTCGGGCCGACCGTCCCCACATTGTTGGCTCAGTGGGCCGGCTGGTTCAATTGTGCGGCGATGGTCGCCATGGCCGCTTTGTGGCTTTACGTGGGCTTCATTTGCTAGCCGCGTCGCGCTGCCATTTGGCCGCCTGTGGTACGACGAGCCAAACGCCGTCGCCAATGCCATCGGCTACGCAAAGTTTACAGCCGGTCACATCGCGCTGTGATTCGCGTTTACGACGGAGCTGGCAACGTGATCGAGGCACACGAGCACGCGGGTAAGTTCACAGAGTGGTGAGTTTTCACTCGCATCACGTCGCACTTCCCGCCAAGAGGAATTACAAATGTTTTTGGCGTCGCATGGATCTTCCTATCCCTCACGTTGACTTTGCATGTGATCGACGAAGCGCTGACTGACTTTTTGTCCGGGTATAATCCGGCGGTCCAAGCGATTCGAAAGTGCTGTCCCTTCCTTCCGTTGCCAATCTTTACGTTCAGGGTATGGCTGGGGGGCTGTGTCTCCGCATCCTGGTCGGGTTCGGTTTGTCGTTCTTAGCCTTTCGTGGCGCCGCTTGGCGATAGCGGTGGCTTACCCTGTTGCTGTTCTCATGTTCGCGAACGGTATCGGGCACATCGCAGCGTCGCTCTATCGCCCTCATGCCACGCCCGGAGTTTATTCTTCGCCATTGCTCGTTGCCGCATCAGTATACCTGTTTTGCTGTGCACAGGGTGTGAGGCACGTCCCCTAAAACGTTGCAGCTAGCCGCCGGCCCGCTAATCGCCGACTGAAGTTCCACAAACGCAGTCAACTTTTCATCCGCGTGACCGAAGAAGCGTTTTCCGTCGCCGCGATGTGCGTCCGCAATCCAGATCGTTCGCCGGTTGGCATCAATCGCTGAGACGCAACCTAGCTTTGCTACCGACGCGAGATCGTTTACTTGTTCCCGACATAGAGCCTTGGCCGGAAGTCCAGGATGCTTCCGGTGCCGGAGCTTTGACGAATGAATTTATGACAACTTACGCAGCTCAATGTCATCTGAACATAGGCAAGCGACGCGGCATCCAGGTTCTGCTGCCGGCCTGCTTCCCTTAACTCCTGGGCGTTGCGGCGGAATTCGTTGAGGAATAGCTCGTATTCCGGCACCTGGCGCGAATACCAGTTCGTTTTATTGCTAAGTTCCATTAGCTTCTTCGCGTTAGTCGCAATGAGTCCGTAGTCCTCCAGTGTGATCCCAACCAGCACCTGCTGCGAATAAGCCACCTTTTGCCGCATAGCTTCTCTAACACCCGATTCCTTCTCAGCCTGAGCGTAACTTGACTTAGTGCCAGCAAAGAGGATTGCGAGAATCAATGGCGCTAGAAGAAGGCGAGAATTCATCATTAACACCTACTCGATTGGGAAAAGACTGACAAGATGTCCCGGCGAACGAACGTATGAATATTCATCTTCGCGGTGGTGGCGGTGCAGCGGCGCGACCAGCGAACGCGGTGCGATCGGATGGTGCACCACGGAAAAGTGCCCGCCAGAGTCGGCGTAGTCGATTCTTCCAATGTACGCCAAATGCTCCGAAGATGTGACAGGCGCCGGCGTCAGAATCGAGCACGACCGCCGCTCCCGGGTGGGCGGGAACGAAACGCTTTCCGTTGTCGCGATGTGCGTTAGCCCCTAGGGGAATTTTGTTGAAACAATCCGGGAACGTCCCCTATAGACGGCCACTCGGCGCGGTAATACTTTCCTGGCTTCACAATGCTGTACCCCCAGAATCCCGATCCTTGCCCCATCGCCGCAAAGTCTTCGGCAAGCTTGGCAAGTAAATCTCCTAGAAGCTTAATGGAGAGCAACAGCCAATGAAAACACCCCAAAAACGATGGCCGGACAACGTTGAACAGTTTCGCATTGCAGACTTGCCCGTGGGTGCGCTCGATCAACCGATGATGAGATTAATGAGAAAAATCGCGGATATAAACGGCTGGACCATCGAAGAAGTCATGATGGCCTTCGTCGAGCGATGCGAGGCCGAGAGAAAACTCGAAGCGAAAATTATCCCCTTCCCAAAAATAAAATCCACAGTTACGAAGTCCGCCCGCGCAAAGACCATCGCGGCGTCGATCTGATTTCCGATGCGCTGCCATTTGGTCGGCTTTGGTATGTCAAGATTGCGGTACGCCCCAGCGCCGATATCGGTTCAAATGAACAGAATCAGATAAAGTTCATAGAGGAACAGGTTAGCAAATTAATATGCGGCGGAAGATCGCCAGAGAAAGATGGGTTTCCATCACGTTCGGGTTTTGGGAACAAAAGGGGCTTGGCGTCGCATGCCGGTTCGATTGATTCGCTGTCGCCGACAGCTCACCTTGCGGGCTTGGTCCATCTCGCTCGACTCCTGCCGGCTCCATTCCCGGCCCCCCCTTCAAGACCAGGCTCGGTGACCCGTGGGCGCGATGCTTGCGCACTTCATTATTTACCCGTGACCTCGCGCAGCGGAGTTTGTTCTTTTGCTTTCCAGGCGGCAATGACAAAGTGACACTGAAGGCTTGCATATCAGATATGCGCCGTTCACGATTGCCGAGGTTCATCTCGTTATGGGACTGCGATGCTGAGTTCGTCAATACTCTCCCCCTCAGATTGCTCGGCTCGGACCTTAGCCGATTTTGAGAAGCTAGTGGTCGAAGGCGGCGCAGTCGAACCAGAAGGCTTAACGCGGCGCATTCGCAATGCCTCTCGATTGTTGTTTCTCCGGGAGTCAGATGGGCAACTTGTCGGAGTAGGTGCGTTAAAACACCCTAGATCCGCCTATCGCGACAGGGTGTTCGCGAAAGCGCGAGCAACCGTCCCATCAGATAGATACCGTGTTGAGTTGGGCTGGGTAGTCATCGCCAAATCGCACCAGGGGCGAGGACTTTCGGCTCGCATCATCGGTGAGTTACTCGCTTTGGCCAAGAATGAGAATGTTTTCGCCACGACCCGCTTAGATGACCGAGCCATGCGCTTTGCCTCTGCCCATGGATTCGAACCCAACGGAAACTCTTATCCGAGCGGCCGCGGCTACAATCTTGTTCTTTATCTTCACAACGCGGCGCCACAATCGACCACCGGGCATGAGCCAACCATCAATTATCATCTCTCATCGTGGCTATCGGAGAAGCAGGAGAAGGTCAAAAACAGAGTTGGCGATATGAAATGACTTAGCCTTGCTCAGGAGGACCTCACATCCCGCCGCGGTTGCGACGGCAACTCGCTGCGATCGTGATAAGTGAGTCTCCTGGCCAACGGTTTAGCGCGTTCCCATGTCAGGAAAAATTCAGGTTTATCCGACTGCATGGGTTCTGTTCGCGGCTTCAACTCTCTCCCCCGCCTGTTTCGACTAAGAGCAAGTCGTGTCGCAGTGATCGGAAGCTGGATACAGAGGTGGAAACCCCTCCTGCCAGGCAGGCCAGGCGGCTGCGACTCTGCGGCTGAATACAGGCCTTACCTTGGCGCGGTCGCAGGCACTTTGGCAGAATGCTGGATCGAGTCGTTTCTTATCACAATCAGCTCACGACTAAATGGCGGCGAGGCTTTCGCAGGGAAAAGCGGTCGCAGGACCGCGAACACGTGCGAACCAAAGGCAACGGAAATGAATATGATCGCTGCTGCATATTTCATGTCGCGCGGTCTTATCAAAATCCAAAAGCGTGACAAGAAAAATCTTGGCGCGATCGCAGTAATTAGGGGCAAGGGCTGGTGGCTCGTGATTTGTGAAAACGCTACATCGTTACAAGAGAAAGCCATTTTGTAACCGCGAACCTTTTTCAACACTTCAACCTGGCAAAGCTAGATTCCTGTTTCCGATTTCACGTTTCGGATTATTTTCCACGCCGATGCCACAGTTTACCTATCGTGCGCGCAATGCGCAGGGCGGTTTGGTTGAGGGGATTCTGGACTGCGCAGATCGCGCCGTTGCGATCCGGCAGATTGAATCGCAACAGTGCATTCCAATTCGGATCGACATGGTAGATGCGGCAAAGCCGGCCGAAACAAAAGCAGGTGCGGCGGCGTCAGCTCAAAGAAAATTGCGGCTGCTCGGCTCGCCTGAAGTTGCTACGCCGGCGCGGAACCTGAAAATTCCGCACAGCCAGTTGCTCATTTTCACAGAGCAGCTCGCGCATTTGCTGCAAGCCGGCATGACGCTCGACGAGGGTCTGTCGGTCTTGGAGAAACGGTTGAAACACCCGCGTGTTCACCAAATGACGCACACGCTGCACCAGTCGCTGGTCGACGGCCGCAGTTTTTCGCAGGCCCTGAGCGAGATGCCGCGGATCTTCCCGCCGCTGTTTGTCAATCTGGTGGCTGCAGGCGAGGCGAGCGGTGCGTTGCCGCAAATTCTGCTGCGGCTGGTGAAACATCTGATGCAGGCGAAAGACTTGCGAGACCGGGTGCAACAGGCATTGATTTATCCTGCGTTTCTAGCGCTGGCCGGCGCCGTTCTGGTTACGATTTTCATCACGTTCATGGTGCCGCAGTTGACCGGGTTCATGGCACAAACCGGTGGCGCGCTTCCGTTGCCAACACGGATCTTATTGCAAATTCATCATGCGATCACCGGCTACTGGTGGGTTGGCGCGCTCATGGTGGTTGGCGCGATTGTTGGTTTCCGTGCCGTTGTTCGCACCCAGGAAGGACGCCTTGGATGGGACCGCTTCCGGTTGATGATCCCCGGTTATGGACGAGTGATTCGCCACCGGTATTACGCACAGTTTGCGCGCACATTAGGGACGTTAATGGAAAACGGGGTTCCTCTGCTGCGCTCGCTGGATCTGGTAACTGAGATCGCCGGCAACCGTTTTCTTGAGACGAAGCTTGGTGACGTGCGCAAGGCCGTGATCGACGGAGCGACGCTCTCGGCTGCTTTGCAACAGCAAAAGCTCTTTCCGGAATTGTTCACCGACATGATGGGAGTGGGCGAACAAACCGGGCATTTCTCCGAAACGATGCAAGCAATCGCCGATGTCTATGAGCGCGAACTTGACCGATCGGTCGGCGTGATTTCGCAATTGATCCCGCCAATCATCATCGTCGTAATCGCCGCCCTGGTTGGACTGGTTGTGTTCAGCATTCTGTCAGCAGTGTTTGAAATGACGCACAGCTTGCAAATCAGACCGCATTAAAACTGAAAGCTTGCAATGCAGGTTGTGTGTGAATAATCTCGCCAACTTGATGTTACTCCGGGCTGCGTTCGCGATCCTTTTGGCTGCGGTCTGCCGCGTCTGCGCGCAGGAAGCTTTGACCGATGCTTTGCCTGCTCCGCTCGATGCGATTGCGGGGCCAGTGCCAGCAAGCGCCTGGCTCGACCTGCGTCAAACCACGTCGCGCAATTCAAAAACTCAAGATGCGCCGCCCTGGGTCGAGGCGCTCACGCTTTTGCCCGGCGAACTTACGGAAGGCGGCGGCGCGTCCAAGAGCGTTTTTCGCATTCGCGTGACGCAACCGGGCCCCGATTATCAAATGCTTTTTTTTCGGTTGTTCTTTGATGACAAACCTAATCAGCAACCTGAGTTGATCGCATGGGACGAATCCGGTAGCCATATTTTGCGCTCCGGCACCCTGGGCGCGGGAATGAATCTGCCCAGCTCAGATTCGGTACTCATCCCGATGACCGGCGCCTCCGCAATCGACATCGAGGTGCCCGGCGACGGAAAAACAATTCGGGCAGCCTATCTGGATTGGATGACAGCCAGTGAGGTTGTCCATCCGGTCAATGCGGAACATCGCGACGTGATTCCCGAGCCGTTTTCAACCGTGCCGGCGCTGCACCCGCCTCCCGAGGACGTCGAAAACTTCGGAACTGTGACCGCCACTCTCGCGCCCGAAGCAATTCGAATTGATACGCAAACTCAGCAGAGCGCGGCATTCCAATTTCCCATTGAAGCGCAACCGCTGACTGCGTTGTTAACTTTTGAGATCGAAAACCCGCGCATCGACGCGCCACCGGGGGTTTATCTTAACGGTCAGGACATCGGCCCCGTTGCACTCACGTTACCGGACCTTGCTGACCCTGGCTACCGCGGCGAATCCGAACCGCTTACCACTGAAATACACTTCAATTACACTGGATGGCTGCGCGCACAGAAAATTGTGCCGGCCACGATTTTGAAAGTGGGCACGAACGATTTGGTTGTGGTCACCGCCTCCGGCACCGGACCTTCCGCAATTCGCGCCACGCAGATTCAGTTAAAGTACATTTGGGACAAATCGGATTATATTCTGCGGACCGGCCAGTGAACTTCTTTGACAGTTGCGCTGTCATACTGAACAAGCCAAAACGTTTTTGGGGTGGTTCCGGTGGCATTGACCCAAAGTAGATGCTTGTAGTAATTGTTGAAGATCAGGCTACTTTAGTCGCGCACCGGGACGGAGGATTCCCCTTAATTCAGATGAGAAGAAAAATCAGACAGCAGGGATTCACGCTACTGGAGATCATGCTCGTGGTGAGCATTATTGTGATCATACTGGGAGTCGCGATTTCAAAGCTTGGCAACACGACTGCCATTGCCAAAACCATGCGCGTTCAGGCGGACGTCCAAGCGATAAAGACGCAGTTGCAATTGTACGAGAGTATGAACGGGTTTTTTCCGACCACTGAGCAAGGATTGCAGGCACTGGTGACACAACCGCAAAATGATCCCCGACCGACACGATGGTATCAGTTGTTCAAGGAATTGCCCAAGGATCCCTGGGGCAGCGCTTACATTTATCGTTATCCCGGTCTGAAAGATCCAACCGGCTACGATTTGTATTCCGCAGGAGCAGACCGCATACCGGATACACCAGACGACGACTGGGGCCAGTAGGCGGCGTGCGGGACGTCCCGACCGCTTTAGCCTTTTACTGCTTGGCAGCCTCAGGGCCCCCGGCGGGATTCTTCGAGGTTCTGGGGTTTCGCTGAATCATGCCACGCGCCCGCGGCTGCATCGACTCCCGAGAAGGCATCAACTGTTGTAATTCTGGCGGCGCGTTGGGTGGCAGTTTCGGTAAATGCGCATTGGGGACGCCGGCGGGATTTGGAACGGGGGCCACGAACGTCCGGGCCGCAACACCTCCGCCCGGGGAGGACTGCGACAGCAACGCCTGATTGAACGTGAGCGTCGCAAAGTTTCCGTCCTTGCTGATTGTCACTTTGGTTCCTCCCACCTTGTCGGACCACTCGATATTAGCGACGCTGTAACCATCCACCGGTTCTTTTGTAGTGAGATATTTCTTGAAGTTGTGATCTGACGTAGAAGCGAGCGTCACCATGTCGCCGTCCTGCGATCGCGCGGCGTTCGCGATGTAAAGGTCCTTTGCGAAATCGGGCGTGGCAGCAGGCGCGGCTACAGCAGTTGCAACTGCGAAGGGCGAGTGATCCACCATTTTTGTGTAGCGGTCAAAGTTAAACGCCGGCGGAAGAATGTCCTCCGCCTGGATGTAAGCTGCTCCGAGCAGAACAAGGATCAATCCGACCGTGAGAGAGGATTTCATAAGGTGAGTTCCTAATTTATTACTTTGGTTTTTGCGCCGGCGCAAACCAACGGGCGATCTTAAACTTGCCTCGCATCATGGTAGGATCGCTTCCATCGATTGCGAGATTAACGTTTTCGAAAACCACGAATGCCTCTGGATGTTGGACGTCGTAAAGGAAATGCACCAGCGGCGGCCACGGGCTTTTCGTTTCGATGGAAGCGAAAACCGTCTGATGATATGGCGTCGTCTCGCCTGTTCCTATGGCGGGATTTTCAACCTCAATGTTATATTTGCCCGCGACTTCCTGGACCTGATCAAGCAACGCGGAGGCTTCTGCGGGATTCTTCAGTACGGGCTGATGTTGCCGAAGCCATTCGTCGCGTTTCGTCCACATGTCGCGTTCCTTCACGTAAAGAGTTTGCTCCGCCAACTTACCCCTGCGGGTCGCCACTTCTCTTTGCGCACTCCCAACTGCGCCCAGGACAGAACTTAAAATCCAAAGATTAAACAGCGCCAACAACGTTCCGGCCACAATCCACGAGAGCAGACGCTCACGCGGGTTCATTCGTTGGTACCACGCCGGCATCATTTTGGTTTTCCCTCCAATCGAAACTGCGCATGGTTGTTCGGCAAAATCCGCGGCGCAGCCATATCAAACTGAAAGGTTCGCAAATCCGGGTTTTTCTTGATCTTTTCGATGAAGCCGTAAGCGAGCGCAGCCGTGTTGGCTTCCCCATCCACAGAAATCTGGCGCGCCGATTGGTTGTAGGCAGTTATGCGCACGTCTGCGGATGGCAGACTTTCGAAAAGATGCTCCAGAATTTCGACCGGGTAGTAATGCGGATCGATTGCTGGTGCAAGCGCTTTCCAGTTTGCTTCGGTCGCGCGCACGAACTCGGTCTCAGGCGCATCACGGGCAATGCGCCGCTCAAACCAACCTAGCTGAAAGCGCAACAGTCCGAGATACGCAAACAAGAGAACAATAAGTCCAACGTAAGCGCCACCTATCCAGACAAGCCGTTTTCGCCACTCTACCTGCCGCGTCAATTGCAAACGGCGGCGGCGCCAGCTTTCCGGCAAAAGATTCAGTTTAACCGGCGCCGGCGGCAGTTCGATCCCGACAATCTCCGTGGGGCTGGCTAGAATCCCCTGCACGGTATCGCGCAGCTCGTAGCAGCTTTCGTCAAGCAACACATTTGGATAGGAAGCATCTATGCCTTGCAGTTCGGCGCTTAATCGCAACTGTGGCAGTTCAAGTTGCAGTTGATCGCCGTTGCGTTCGATTGTCCGCGCAAGGCTAAGCTTTCCATTTTCTGTCATGGCGTAAACGAGCATCTCGCCTTCCGGATAAATCAGAAGAGCATTGCCCTTCGGCGCATAAGTGCTGGCGCGCTGCGCAGCATACACGGTGACCTGCCGCGGAATGTAACCCCGGTCCAAAAGGGGCGAAGCGACCTCGGCAAGTCGTTCGTTACTGATTGCAATCGCAGAGACGACGCTTTCGTTTTCACTTTGTTCGATCAGTTCGAAATCGCTGGTAACTTCGTCGGCCGGGAACGGCATTAACTTCTCGATCTGAAGACGAATCATCTCCGGGAATTCCGCCGGATCGACGCTAGGCAGACGGAATCGTTGCGCAATCACGGCCGAAATCGGCAACCCGAGCACAAACTCGTCGTCGGCAGAGAGCAGCGGCACCGCTTCTTCCAAAGTTTGCAGTTTGCGCACCGTCCAGGAACCGTTTTGCTCGGCGGAGCGAACAAAATTCCAGCCGTGAGAAGTCGGAATAATGAAAATGGATGGCGTCCCGGTCTGGATACTAAAGCTCCTTCCAACTGAACACTTGCGGTCGACCCACTCCTGCCGCTTGCTTGAGCACAATCATTTGAACCGATCGCGTTACCTTACCGGATTTTCCAACGCTGACGATTCGAAACACGGATTTGGGCTGTTGTACACGAATGAGGTTTTGAATTCCATTGGCTTGCGGTGATTTCCCAGTTGTGACGCTTGCCGAGGCCAAGGAGAGCAAGCGCCGTTTGTTGATCCATCTGGGGGTCGTCGGCTGTTCCATCGATTCCGTCCGGACCACGCCGGACTTGGAGGAAACGATCGACAAAGTCATCTGGAATCCCGAACGCGCGTAAGACATCGCGTGAGGCATACGCCGCGTCGACCTGCTGGCAACCGCCAACTACCGTAGTGAAATCTTCGTCCCATCCTGGATGCGAAGTGTATTCAGCCCATCCAAACACTTTCTTAAGTTCGTCGACCGAGGTCAGCGGCGAATGGGGCGGACGATAATCGTCGGTCTCCTCCGGCGCGTTCAAGTGCCGCAACCCTCTAGTTGGCGATATCCAGTCGAGCAGTGAATCCATCATTACGTCCAGGTCGTTTAGCTCTATGCCTTTAATGTTCAGATATTGGCGCAGAGCCTGTACCAGCACGGGGTTCTCTGCTCCGCCCGGCGCCAGCAAGTTCAAATTAAAACGGCCACATTCGCCGGTCATCTGCACATCATAACTGTCCCCGGCGCCCATTTTCATGTGCAGGTTCGCCGAGGCAGGTTTGATCGTCGGATTCAATGCAACCTCTGCACCCGAGGATGCCATTGCCTCAGCGGACAATACACGGTTTGCATTCGCAGAAACCGTCAGGCGCGAATTGATATTCAGCGCCCATGCGATCACCATCGCGCTGAGCAAAAACAAGGCCCAAAGGGCCAACAACAAGGCAGCGCCGAGCTTTGAATTCGATCTGGGCGAAGGTTTCTTCATAAACAAATTGTGCTAATTAGACATATAAGGCGTTCGCCTTAGCGGGATGATTGCTTCCCATGGATCGGCGGCATCGGGCCTGCCCACGCTGATCTTCACGAGCGACGGCAAGCGAGTTCCGCCTGGCCATTGAGGCAACCATGTATTCGTGTTCGGCTCGAAATACGTGATTTCAAGACTGGTCACATTTTTGATCAATGGTACCCAGGTTTCCGGTCCTTCTGCATCGTCGGAATCGTCCTGCGGCTGTCGCAAAAGGCCAAGGTCCAACTGGTCGCTCTTTTCGTTGTCCGGTTGCAAGCGGAGGGCAACCGTAAACTCGCCCGGCGCATAGCGTGTAAGTAGACCAAGTCCGGCACCTGAATTCCAGGTTATCTCATCGCGCTCGCGATCGTTTAACTTAAACGGTTCTCCCATCATCCTTGCTCGAATGGGACTCAAGCTTTGCCACTCAGTTGTAAGCAAATCACGCAGCCCGTCATATTGCGCAGCGTTTGCAGCGGTCACAGATGAAAATTGCAGGGCAATCATGTTCGATTGCACAAAGCGAAAAATCGCCATCGCCATCATTCCAAGGATCGCCACCGCCAACATGATCTCGAGGAGCGTGAAACCTCGATAGCAATGCCCAGCTGCACCCATCCGATGCCCTCGGCAATTCATCAACCTAGCCGCCGGCACGATAAACATAAAACTGAATCTGTTTTGATTCTGGAACGCCCGCGTGCTCCCAATGGGCAGTCAACGTGACGATGTTGATCCCGGTAATGAGCGTATTGTCAGGCTCGGTTAGAGCAGCAGGAACGGTTGTCTGATGTAAAATTACCTTGCCATAATTAGTGTCGATCTTGAATTCCTTTTCAGCGTCGGGAACGAGTTTCGTAGCTTGAACTTCGGCCATTCGATCGGACAAGATCTGTCGCACAACGTTTTCTTCCGCGCTGATCGTGCTCGCATTGATACAATTCTCCACCGCGCGTCCAAGCGAAATCACGCCTATGGCAAACACGGCTACGCCGAGCAGTACTTCGTACAGCGCAAAGCCCATCTGGCCTCTGATTGCTGACTGCTGATCTCTTGCTCTATCTTGCAGCATATTGGGTAAGTTCTGGCTGCGCGGTCAGCGGCGAGTAGTCCGCCGTCCACGCACCAGGGGGACCTTTGAATTGGACGATCGCGGGCTCACAGTTTCCCGATGGCCAGAATATCCATTCAGCCGGGTGTTTGGCCGCCAGTGCAGCCGGAAGCGTGAGCTTTAGCCAGGTTCCCTTGCCGAGGCGAAGCACTGCGGTGGGTTTCGCTTCCTCATCCTTTGCAAAGACCTCCGGCCGCAACAAGATGCTGTTCTTCGCCCAGACAAGCAGATACGGCCGGCGCTCAGTCACGCTGCGTTCCTGCGCCTGGCGCACAAGCTGATTGAAACCATCGAGAGATTGCTTCAGTCGCCTGTTCGCAATGACGCCGCTAAAACTGGGCACCGCCAGCAGCAGCAACAGCATTAATATAAAAATACTGAGCGCAATCTCGATTAGCGTAAACGCCCGAAACCGTTGCACCAATGAAGTTACTCGATCGACGCAAAATCACAACCGGCGCAGCCGTGCTCCTACGCAGCGGGCGCGCGGCCACTGACTGCGGTGAAAGCAATCGTCTGAGTCCACCAAGTCGTGTCGGCGCAGTACGCAAGAAAGGTGTCGACCAGGGGCTCATCCACTTTACCTGAAGTGATCAGATCATTGCCAAGTTCGGTAATCGTTTGGATCCAATAATCTGCCCAACATGAGCCGCCGTTGTAAATCGCGGTTTCGGCGGTGCCACTGATCTCTATTAAGCCGAGTGCTGCCAGTCGAGGCGCAAGGGTGCGCCCGATTGTGTAATCGATTCCGCGTTCACGCGACCAGGCAAGCCAGCCATCCCAGAACGCTCGAACCTCTGGCGGCTCAGCGATGCTGACGGGAAGAAAATCAGGTTCGATCAAAAGAAGCGCACCGCCTGGTCGGAGACTCGCAACCATGTTCGCCATTGCGGCTTCGGCATTTTGGACATGATGAAGCACCGCACGTGCTGTCACCAGATCGAACGTTCCGGGCTCCACAGGGCCAGCAACGATGTCGCCCTGGCGCAATTCAAGATTTGACGCACGCACGTCGACTAAAGATAAATCCAGGTCGACGGCTACTGCTTCTCCGCCCGGTCTCACTCGTTCGGCAAGCCATGCAGAAATCGAACCGTTACCGCATCCAACTTCAAGCGTGCGCGCTCCTGGTCGCACAACGCCAAGCGCATCGATGTACCGTCGATGCATCGGATCCAGTAATTGCGACATTAACGTCAGCCGCGTTCGCTCGCCCTTCAAATCGTGTCCCAGAACGTACTTCGACATTTGGCCTTGATCGTAATTCGTGGAAACCGAGAGGCAAATCGGTGTGCAAGGAGTCGCTAAAAAAAAGCAACCGACCAGCAGCAGCAACGCCGTCTCTGTGTTACGTTCTGAGCGCAAATGAAGCTGGCCTTGCGCATCGGGGTTTTCGCAGCCGCGGGGTGTGTAGCTGCGATGCTGATTTGGCAGGCAGTTGCGGCCCAGGGTGCTCCTGACCCGCTGCGACCAGACACAAGTCCAACGGTAGCTTTTTTGGACATTGGAATTCTGGTTTTCCGCGAAGGATTGGAATGCATCCTGGTGTTGGCAGCCATAACGGCGAGCATGGCCGGACCTAAGCGCGAACATCGCCGGCCCGTGGCGTTTGGCGCAGGGTTCGCCTTTGTGGCTACACTGATCACGTGGTTCGTCGCTGTGCAAATCGTCGGTTCGCTTAGCGATAATATGTCAGCGCTCGATCTTCAGGCTGTCACCGGTTTGTTGGCCATCATCGTTCTGCTGGTAATCATGAATTGGTTCTTCCATAAGATTTACTGGGGCGGTTGGATTCGCGCCCACAATCGCCGACGCAAAGCACTATTGGAAAACGCCCGCGCGGCTGAAATTTCACAGAGACGTTTATGGTGGGGATTGATTCTGCTCGGGTTCACCTCGTTGTACCGGGAAGGTTTTGAAGTCGTGCTTTTTCTACAAAGCTATAATTTGCGGCTGGGCGGCGGAGTCGTCCTTAAAGGCGCGCTGCTGGGTCTCGTGCTGACCGGAATGGTGGCCGTGCTTACATTTGTTCTCCAGCAGCGTCTGCCGTATCGCAAAATGTTGATCACCACTGGCGTTCTGCTGGGCGTGGTGCTGCTGGTGATGGTCGGAGAGCAGGCACAGGAAATGCAACTGGCCCATTGGATTCCGACTACCCCGATCAGCTTTCTTGAAACATACATCCCGGCGTGGATGGGACTTTGGTTTGCTGTTTTCCCAACTGTTGAAACGCTCGTCGCGCAACTAATCGCAGCAGGTACTCGTGATCGGGTCGTATTTTGCCGCACGGCGCTTCGGCGGTGGTCCAGCCGGTGGAACCACGGTCGAAGCTCACGCACCGGGAATGGCAGCCATCAACGCATAACTGGGGAATCCGCGCTGCTGCACGTAAACGCGACGACCGTAGCCCGCCGCCTCGATCACCGTTTCGCGCAATTCCAGTTGAACGAAGGCGCAACCTTTACACTTTAGCCGGATGAATTCGCCGAGTTGCCGGGTTACCGCGCTGGTTGGGCTCATTTTGGCTATTTCTATTTTGCCCGTTTCTGTTAGATCCGCCGCTTCCCCTGCCCCGACGACTGTCACGATCGATGAAAAGTTGTTCAATGGCAGTCAAGAGTGATGCTTGATCACCGTCACTGACTGCTTCGGACGCCAAGTTCGCCTGACGGACGAACGCCTTGCGCACATTCTCGAGCGCTCCGAAATGCGCGGCATGAGCGAGGCAATTACCCGCACATTGCAGGCTCCAGCGGAAGTGCGGATTTCACGAAGCGACGCGACTGTTCATTTATTCTATGAATTTTACTCGCGCACAACCGTCGGCGACAAATGGCTCTGCGTCGTGGTAAAGTATCTCGCCGATGACGCATTTGTGATTACCGCCTATTTGACCGATGAGTTGAAAGCTGGAGAAAGCATATGGCCGACAAAATAAAACTGTGGTTCGATCCGGAAGGCGATTACCTTGAAGTGACTTTTTCCGATGCACCGGGGTACATGCGCGAGACAAAGAGCGATGCGGTGATGCAGCGGGTGGATGAACACGGGCGTTTGATCGGATTCAGTATTCTTGGCGTGAGTAAATTTCAGAAGGATCGCCCTCTGGAAGCTGAGCTGATTGCAGCAAGCTAGGAGCTCGCTATAGCCGCACATTTGACTTACGGGAAGCCGCGCTCCTTTGCGCCGGACGGGCAGCGTGAGGCACCGCGTTTCGTTGCCCAAACGCAATGGCGTTTTTCCAGTCATGGCCGAATCGACAGCCACCGTATTCTTCGCGCGCTGCGGCGACCGGACGCCGCCGCCCTCCGCCCTCTATACCGTTTCGCGCAATTCCAGTTGAACGAAGGCGCAACCTTTACACTTTAGCCGGATGAATTCGCCGAGTTGCCGAGTTACTGCGCTGGTTGGGCTCATTTTGGCTATTTTCATTTTGCCCGCTTCAGTCCGATGCGCTGCCTCTCCTACACCAACACGGTCCACAACGATCGATGAAAAGTTGTTCAATGGCATGCGTTGGCGACAAATCGGGCCGTTTCGCGGAGGCCGCGCGCTGGCGATCGAAGGCGTGGTAGGCGAGCCGGACACATATTATTTCGGCGCCGTCGCGGGTGGCGTGTGGAAGACGACTGACGGCGGCGCAAATTGGATTCCGCTTTTCGATAAAGCACCGATTTCTTCGATCGGCGCGATTGCTGTTGCGCCGTCCGATCACAACGTGATTTATGTTGGCACCGGCGAAGCGGCGATCCGCGGCAATATAACCTACGGCACCGGAGTGTTTAAATCGATCGACGGCGGCAAAACGTGGGACAACATTGGACTGAAAGATACGAGGCAGATCGGCGCTGTCATAGTCGATCCGAGAAATGAGAACGTAGTCCTCGTAGCGGCGCTGGGGCACGCGTTCGGCCCGAATCAGGAGCGCGGAATCTTTCGCACCAGTGACGGTGGCAAAACATGGACGAAAGTTTTGTCCAAAGACGAAAACACCGGTGGCATCGATGTCGTTTTCGATCCGCACAATCCGAACATCGTGTTTGCATCGCTCTGGCAGGCGCGCCGGCAGCCGTGGTTTTTCTCCAGCGGCGGTCCGGGTAGCGGGCTTTACCGTTCCGAAGACAACGGCATGACGTGGAAACGTCTTGAGGGAAATGGTCTTCCCGATGGAATCCTCGGCAGGATTGGCATCGCGGTTTCCGGAGCTGATTCAAACCGGGTGTATGCAATCATCGAAGCGAAGGATGGCGGTCTTTACCGCTCGGATGATGCCGGACAGCATTGGACCCGAGTGAGTGACGATGGCCGGTTTCGTCAGCGCGCCTGGTACTTCAGTAAAGTCTATGCTGACCCAAAATCGGCGGACACTGTTTACCTTCTAAACACCGGGCTCTTTAAATCCGTCGATGGCGGAAAGACGTTCAATCTCATGCCCGCGCGTCACGGAGATCATCACGGATTGTGGATTGATCCTACAAACCCAAACCGTATCGCGAATGTGAGTGACGGCGGCGCGAGCATCTCGATTGACGGCGGCAAGAACTGGACCACTCAAAATAACCAGCCAACGGCGCAATTTTACCACGTGGCTGTAGACAACGCTTTCCCCTACCACATCTACGGCGCACAACAGGACAATTCGAACGTTGGCATTGCAAGCCGCTCGGACTCAGGAGTGATTAGCCGGGAGAATTGGTTTGAGGCCGGAGGCGGCGAATGCGGCTTCGTCGTGCCCGACCCGCGCGACTGGCACATCATTTATTCAAACAACGAAGGCTCCATTAACCGTTACGACAAAAAGAAGGAGGAAGTGCAAGACGTCAGTCCAGTGCCGTTGGATAATTCCGGACACGGCGCCGCCGATCTCGTGCATCGGTTTCAGTGGGTCACGCCCCTCATGCTTTCGCCGCATAACCCCGACGTGGTTTACACCGCGGCGGAATGCGTTTTCAAATCGACCGATCACGGACAAAGCTGGACGCAAATCAGCGGCGATCTCACACGCAACGATAAATCCAAACAACAGCCAAGCGGCGGCCCGCTGACAAATGACATCACGTCAGTCGAGTACTACGACACGGTGTTCGCTTTGGCGGAGTCGCCAATCAACAAGGGAACGCTCTGGGCGGGCACAGACGATGGGCTGCTTCACGTTACGACTGATGACGGCCAGCATTGGTCAAAGGTCACGCCGAAAATGCCGGAGTGGAGCACGGTCAGCATCATTGACCCTTCGCCACATGAAGCTAACACCGCTTACGTCGCCGTGGATCGGCATAAGCTCGACGATTTCAAACCGTACATTTTCAAAACAACCGACCTCGGAAAAAATTGGAGCGCAATTACAACCGGAATTCCCGATGGCGCGTATGTCCATGCTGTGCGCGAAGATCCCAAGCGCAAAGGTCTGCTTTACGCAGGAACTGAACTCGGTGTCTTCGTCTCCTTTGATGACGGTGCGCATTGGCAGCCGCTGCAATTGGATCTTCCCGTAACACCCATCCACGATCTCGTGGTCAAAGATGACGACCTGGTCGTAGCAACGCACGGGCGCTCCTTCTGGGTGCTTGACGATTTGACGCCGCTTCGCCAGGTAAACGCACAATCAGCCGCGGCCGACACTGTTCTCTATCAACCACAGACCGCAGTGCGTTTGCATTACCCGGAGGAATTCGATAAACGCCAGCCAGTAGGTGATAACCCGCCGCCCGGGGCGATCATCGATTATTATTTCAAGACCGCGCCGAAAGAGGAAGTTGCACTCGACATCCTCGACTCTTCGGGAAAAGTCGTGCGGCATCTTTCCAGCAGGGAAAAGAAAGAAAACGAGCAACCGCCTGAGTGGCCGGATCGCGTAGAGCGCTTAAAGACGATTCCCTCTAATAAAGGAATGAACCGGTTCGCGTGGGATCTGCGTTACGATGATCCGGTTCAAATCCCGGGTGCGTTCTATTCAAGCACGGGACCGAGAGGTCCATTGGCGTTGCCAGGGGATTACCAGGTAAAACTGACTGTTGGGGGTAAATCGCAAACTGCGCCGCTTCACCTGGCAATCGATCCGCGGAAAAAAGGACAGGAAACAGCGTTGCAAAAGCAATTCGCTTTGGCGACGCAGATAAACGGTCTCATTTCGCAACTGCATCAGGCGGTGAATGAAATTCGCGATCTCCGATCACAAATTCAAAATCTGCACAAACGTTTTGGAGACGATCCGCGTTTAAAGCCGGCACTCGCAGTTGCGGACGATCTCGATCGCAAAATGTCCGAAATCGAGCAGAAGCTGATTCAAGTGAACATGAAAGGCTCGGAAGCCAACCTCGCTTTCCCCAACATGCTGAACGAACGGTTCGATACATTTAGCCACACTATCGAGACCGCAGACACTGAGCCGACCAAATCCCAACTCGATGTCTTTCAACTGTTGAGCAGCCAACTCGACGAGCAGTTGAAGAAATGGGCGCAGCTTAAGCAGGAAGATGTCGCTAGAGTGAGTGAGTTGGTCAAACAGGCAAACTTGCCCGCGCTAATGATTAGCGAGTCCAAGAAAAGCTAATCGTAGGTGGCGGGCGCTCCCGCGACGGCAACGTTCGCAGAGTTCGCCACTCCGTTGTGCAATGACTCACATCGATAAGGCCGTAATACTCGCAGCGGGCCGCGGCACTCGGATGCGTGAACTGACCGCCGAGCTTCCCAAGCCGATGATCAAGGTGCGCGGGAAGCCAGTGTTACAGCACATCGTCGAAGGGCTTCGCAATGCAGGTATCGGCGACTTGCTTCTTGTCGTTGGGTATCGGGCTGACGCCGTGCGGGACTTCTTCAGTGACGGGTCGCGCTACAACGTCACCATTCAGTATGCGACCCAAACCGTGCAAGATGGGACGGGCCGCGTTGTCGATCTCGCGCGCGATTTCGTCGGTAATCGTCCATTTATTTTGGCCTACGGCGACATTTTAATTGATCCGGCAAATTACCAACGCTTGGTCGACCTTCCCAACGACGTTGAAGCGATGCTGACAGTCACGCGCGGCGAAGACGTATCCAAAGGCGGCGCTGTTTTTGTAAATGACCAGATGGACGTGCTCGATCTTCGCGAGAAACCAAAACCAGGTGAACCGACGAGCCCGTGGTATAACGCTGGGCTTTACGCGTTTCTTCCAAGCATTTTCGATTTCACCGCGAAATTGAAGCCGTCGCCCCGCGGCGAATACGAATTGACCGATGCCATCTGCGACCTTGCGCATTCCGGTAAAAAGGTGAAAGCGTTCGAACTCACGGGCGAATGGGCAGACGTGCGCGATCCCGACATTCTGGCGCGACTAAATTCAAAACTTTAAGGCAGGCGAATCACTGCCGTCTTCGAAATGTGGCGACCGAAGCGACTGCCTTACAACAAAATGCCGATGTCAGCGTGTTTGCTCGGCCGCCTCGTTCGGCGATTCTTCGCCGATTTCCTCTTCGATTTCGCGTCGCCATTCGCGCGACAGCCAGGAACGGAGCACTCCGTAGAGCAAATAGGAAAGAAACAATACCGCTGGCATCCATTCATAATTCATCACTGTGAAAATGAGAATAAGGATGATGATGAGAAAACGCGGGATCGATTTCTTCGTCTTCCAATTGATTGCTTTGAAGCTCGGATAACGGAACCGGCTGAACATCATAAAGGAGAGAAAGAGCAACAAAGGCGGTAGAACGAAGCGCCAGTTGCCGAGACGATGTTCACCTTCAGCGAGCCAAAGAAGAAACAACGTGATCGACGCAATTAGACCGGCGGCAGCGGGGATGGGAAAACCTGTGAACGTGTTTGGGTGATTGGCTACGTCGTTCTTCGCGCCCGCTGCATTGAAACGGGCCAGACGCATCGCGCCGCAAGCCAGGTAAATAAATGCAATGATCCAACACGCGCGAGGGAACTCCTGCAACACGACCCGATAGACCATCAACGCAGGGGCAAGCCCGAATGAGACAATATCCGCAAGCGAGTCGAACTCGCGACCAAACGCACTCTCGTGTCCGCCCAACCGTGCCAGCCGTCCATCCAAAAAATCAAAAACGAACGCACCGAGAACAAACCAGATCGCCTCGTGGAAGCGATCAGCCGCGAGATCGGCGTTGGTGCTTTGCAGCAGCGCGCCCTCGAGAATTTTGAGCGTGGCAGTGAATCCGCAAAACAGATTTCCTGCCGTCATTAGATTAGGCAGGAGATAAATCTTGGATGGCTGTTCGTTCATTAATCAGGCAGTCGCGCGATGATTGTCGATCCACCGAGAACGTGATCGCCTACTTTCACAAGAATTTCAGCGTTGACCGGCAAATATAATTCTGTTCGTGAGCCGAAGCGAATCATTCCGAATCGCTCGCCCTTTTTCAATTCGTCTCCGATTTGCGCCCAGGCCACGATGCGTCTCGCAATAGCTCCAGTGATCTGTCGCACAAGGATCGTGACGCGCGGGTTCTCGAACGCCCACGTCATGGATTCATTTTTCTCGGAACAATCGGGCCGGCGCGCATCGAGAAAAAGTCCTGGCCGGTGCTGGCGGTAAACGATGCGCCCGTCGATCGGTGCACGATTGGTATGCACATCGAAAATCGACAAGAAAATTCCCACGCGCCGCGTTTTGGTTTGTAGCACCTCGCTTTCATCCAACTCCACGATGTCCATCACCGTTCCATCAGCAGCGGCCACAATGAGATCTTCATCCGTCGGGACTACACGTTCGGGATCCCGGAAAAACGCTACAGTGCACAAAAACAGAAGCAAAAAGAACCACAGTGCCCATGCCGACAAGAACCCAAAAACGACCGCGAGCAGCGCAAAAAGAGCCAGGATCCAGCGTGCTTCCCAGAGGGCTTGGAATCGCATAAAAAGAGCCTATTTTCGGAGTCTGAAAACAATAGGTCAAGACGCCAAAACGGGTGAGAGCAGAGCGCGGGCCACGACCACAATATGATGGGTTTGGCGGCCGGTCCGCCTCCAATTAGTAGCGGAAATAACTCACTGGAAACCAGAGATTATTTGTTGTTTCGCAGTGGTTTTCGGCTATCTTCTTCGTGTGGGCCGTCTCGGCCCGCTTTTATGGCGCAAGTTCAAGAGGAAATTCCGGTCGAAAAAATCGCCAGCTCGACCGGAATCGCCGCCACTCAAAAGTATGACGCGGCGCAAATTGACAAGCTGGAAGGACTCGAAGCGGTTCGGAAACGGCCGGGCATGTTCATCGGTGATCCGGACGAACGCGGATTGCATCATCTCGTTTACGAAGTCCTCGATAATTCGATCGACGAACATCTCGCAGGATTCTGCACAAGGATCGAAGCGATCATTCATGTCGACGGATCGATCTCCGTCCGCGACAACGGCCGCGGTATTCCGGTCGATATTCATCCGAAATGGAAGATGCCTGCCATTGAGCTTGTACTGACGAATCTGCATGCGGGCGGAAAATTCGGGCAAGGCGCATACAAGTATTCTGGCGGGTTGCACGGCGTCGGCGCGAAATGCACAAACGCGCTCTCCGAATGGTTTAAGGCCGAGGTTTCGCGCGAGGGCAAGGTCTATCACATGGCGTTCGCCAAAGGCAAAACGACCGACAAACTCACAGTGATCGGCGAGATCAAAAACAAGAAGACCACAGGAACACTCATCACGTTCTTGCCTGACCCGGCGATTTTCACAATCACCACCGAGTTCAAGTTTGAGCGGCTGGCCACGCGCTTGCGTGAATTGGCGTTTCTTAATCCTGGTCTGGAGATCACGCTTACCGATGAACGCAACGATCCCCCAAGGAAGGAGCGATTTTATTACAAACACGGGATTGAAGAATTCGTTAGGCAACTCGGCGAGAACAAACAGGTTTTGCATCCCAAACCGATCGTGATCTCGCGGCAACGCGACGAAGTTTTCGTCGATGTCGTGCTCCAGTACAACGATAGCTACAACGACCAGATTTTGCCATTTGCCAATTCAATCCCGAATCCGGATGGCGGCACTCACCTGACTGGCTTCCGCACGGCGCTCACCAAGGCCGTCAATCAATACGCGAAATCAAACAACTTTCTCAAAGAGAAAGATCCGTCGATTTCGGGAGACGATGTGCGCGAAGGATTGATTTGTGTGCTCAGCGTCAAGTTGCCCAATCCGCGCTTCGAATCGCAGACCAAGGTGAAGCTTGTCAACACGGAGATCGACGGCATCGTAAACTCGGTCGTCTATGACGGGCTAATGACCTATTTCGATAAGAACCCGTCAGTCGCGCGACGGGTATTCGACAAAGTTCTCACTGCAGCGCGAGCGCGGGAAGCGGCCCGAAAAGCCAGGGAAACAATTCGCAAGGGCGCTCTCACCGGCGGCGGCTTGCCAGGGAAGTTGGCTGATTGCTCCGAGCGCGATCCGGAACTGACTGAGCTTTACATCGTCGAAGGCGATTCGGCGGGAGGCTCCGCTAAACAGGGACGCGACCGGCGTTATCAAGCCATTTTGCCTATCCGCGGAAAATTAATAAACGTCGAAAAAGCGCGCGAGGATCAGTTCCTTAAAAACAATGAGATTCAGTCCATGATTACGGCCATTGGCACCGGGATCGGCAAATCCAGAGAGGATGGCAACGGCAAAGACGAAGGTCGCTTCGATATCACCAAGCTGCGCTACGGCCGGATCATTATCATGACAGACGCAGACGTCGACGGATCGCACATTCGTACTTTGTTGCTTACGTTCTTTTTCCGGCAGATGACCGAGCTCGTGCGCGCGGGCAGGATTTACATAGCGCAACCACCGCTTTACCAGATCAAGCGGAGGAAACGCGAAGAATATGTAGATGATGATGCGCGGCTGAACAAAATCCTCATTTCGCTAGGCGCAGAGGACGTGCGATTAAAAAATCTGGCCGATAATAAAGAAGTTACGGCGACACAGCTGAAGGATATCCTCGAATCGCTCGAGAAACTTGCGAAGTTAAGCGAAGCGGTGCGCCGTCACGGCGGTGATTTCGAAACTTATCTTTCCAAACGCAACTCGAAATCGGGCAAGCTTCCAACCTATCTGGTAAAGGTGCGCGAGGGAAACGAGGAAACGGTGCATTATTTTGACGACGAAAAAGCAGTCCGCAAATTTCACCAGGAAAATCTAGACCTAAATCTGTTCGACACCGAGCTTGGCCAGGAATTGCTTCCACTGGGCGAACCGCCGACGCGGACAGATGGGAGCCGCAGACGCGGCAGACTGGTTGAGCTGCATGAATCGGCTGCAATCGAAAAAATCATCGCCGAACTCGCTCGCAAAGGTTTGAAGGTCGATCATTACGCGACCAGTGATCGCCCGATCTTTGAGTTAATCGAAGGCGAAGGCGAGAAAGCGATTTCGCATCCGCTGTTCTCCATTCCAGAAATCCTGCAAAAGATTTTGGAGATTGGCCGTCGCGGAGTGCAGATCAAACGCTTCAAAGGTCTCGGCGAAATGAATGCCAAGGAATTGTTCGAGACCACAATGAATCCCGAGAAACGCAAGCTGTTAAAGGTGGACTTGAACGAGGACAACGCCGTCGATGCCGACAAAATGTTTACGATTTTGATGGGGGACGTGGTGGAGCCTCGTCGTCAATTTATCGAAGACAACGCATTAAACGTGCGCAATCTCGACGTATAACAACATGGGGGGCTTGTTTCACAAGCTGCGTCATCCGCGCCGTTGTTACGTGGTCTGCACGATCCCTCGGTCGGGCAGCAATTTGTTGACTGACGGATTGCGCGACACCCGCCGGGCAGGCATGCCGAAGCAATTTTTTTTGCCGAAGTTCGAATCCCGCTATGCCGCGGAACTCAGGGTCGATCCGAACGGGGACTATGCGGCGTACGTGCGTGGCGTAGTCAGCAGCAAAACAACGCACAACGAGGTTTTTGGTTTCAAACTGATGAGCTGGTACTTGGACGATTTTTTCGCTCGGCTGCGAGAAGCGCACGGTTTTGGAAATTCTACAACAAGCGATCTAGAGCTGTTGCGCAGCGCTTTTCCGCGTCTTCGTTTTGTGCGCATCGTGCGGCGTCACAAATTACGGCAGGCATTGTCCACGGTTCGCGCACTTCAGACCGGTCTTTGGAAAGTACAGGAAGGCAAAAGCAGCTTGCAAGAACCGGAGTTCAATCCCGATCTAATCGAACAATCACTCCACGAAGCTGAACGGCAGGAGAAAATTTGGGACGATTTCTTTCGACGGATCGGCGTGAAACCCTTTCAGGTCGAGTACCGAAAAACTTTGCCTGGACTACGAGGCGACGATCCGCGCAGTGCTGGATTTTTTGAGAATCAAACTTCCGTCCAATACGCGCGTGGGTCCGCCTGTGACGACCCGGCAAGCCGATGAGATCTCTCGAATCTGGGAAGAACGCTTCCTTAACGAGCGTCCTTCCGCGTACTCGCCGGCGCACGGTTAAGTAAGGACCATGTTAAACCCAAACGAGAAAATTGAACCGATAAATGTAGCGGAGGAAGTATCGCGGTCCTTCCTGGATTACTCGATGTCGGTCATTATTTCGCGCGCCTTGCCGGACGCACGCGACGGACTCAAGCCATCGCAACGCAGAATTCTCTATGCGATGCACGACCTTTCTCTCTTTCCCGGACGACAGCACCGTAAATGCGCAAAGATCTGCGGTGACACCAGCGGTAATTATCATCCGCACGGCGAAGCCGTGATTTACCCTACGCTCGTCCATATGGCGCAGCCGTGGGCGATGCGCGAGCCGCTGGTAGACGGCCAGGGGAATTTCGGATCCGTCGAAGGCGATCCACCAGCGGCGATGCGTTATACCGAAGCGCGCATGACGCATCTCGGCGCCGCGCTCATGACCGACATGGACAAGGACACGGTCGACTTCGTCCCAAATTACGACGAAACCCGCACCGAGCCGACTGTTTTCCCAGCTGCCTTTCCAAATCTGCTTGTTAACGGCGGGACCGGCATCGCGGTGGGCATGGCGACCAATATTCCGCCACACAATCTTAGCGAAGTGATCGACGGCATCTGCGCGCAAATCGACGATCCCGAGATCGAGCTCGACGACCTGATGAAGCACGTGAAAGGGCCTGACTTTCCCACCGGCTGTGTCATCTGCGGCGTGTCGGGAATCAAACAATATCTCGAGACTGGGCGTGGCAGTATGAAGGTGCGCGGCAAAGCCGGCATCGAGGAGCTCAAAGGCGGCAGGGAGCAAATCGTCATCACCGAAATTCCATACAACGTCAATCGCGCCACGCTCGTCGAACGCATCGCGTCGCTAGTGAACGAAAAAGTACTAACAGAAATCAGCGCCGTTCGTGATGAGTCGGATGAAAATACGCGGGTCGTTATCGAGCTGAAGCGCGACGGCAATCCAAAGGTCGTCATCAACAATCTCTACAAGCACACTGCGATGGAAAGCTCCTTCGCGGTCATCATGCTCGCGATTGATCGTGGGCGGCCCAAACTGCTTTCGCTCAAGGAAGCAAACGCCTGCTACATCGAGCACCGGCGCGAGGTCGTGCTTCGCCGCACCCGCTTCGAATTGCGTAAGGCTGAGGAGCGCGCTGAAACGCTCGAAGGTTACTTGATCGCGCTTGCCAATCTGGACGAATTCCTCCGCATCATCCGCGGTTCGGCCAGTCGCGATGAAGCGCGGGTTAAATTGCTAGCATTCGAATTCACCAAGCGCCAGGTCGAGCAGGTCGGCATATTGATTCGCAGCGAGGCTCGCCTGACAAACGGTCGTTACGCCTTCAGCGAACATCAGGCTGACGAAATCCTTAATCTTCGACTGTATCAGCTTACCGGGCTCGAGCGCGAAAAGATCGAGAAGGAATACAAGGAATTACTCGAATCGATCAAAGACCTTCGTGACATTTTGGCCAAAGAGCAGCGCGTCTTGACCATCATCAAAAAGGAGCTGCGTGAGATCCGTGACAAATATGGAGCGCCACGCCTGACAGGGCTCGCGCCGGATCAAGCCGAGATTAACATGGAAGACCTCATCGCGAACGAGGGTTGTATCATCAGCATCACTCATGGCGGTTTCATCAAACGCACGGCCGTGAGCGCGTTTCGCGCGCAGCGCCGCGGCGGGAAAGGCGTGATCGGGATGCAGACGCGCGAAGGCGCCACCGAGGAGGAGGAAGGCGATTTCGTCGAGCATCTCTTCGCCGCCACGACGCACGATTACCTGATGTTCTTTACCGCCACAGGACGCGCTTATGTAGAAAAAGTTTACGAAATTCCCGAGATGGGACGCGCGGCGAAGGGCCGCTCGATCGCCAACATTCTTGAGCTAAAGCCCGACGAGAAGATTGCAGCCACGATTCGCGTGCAATCCAAAAAATCAGGCACGGGGCCGAATGCTGTCGATCAAACGTGGGACGAAAATTTGCACGTCGTTTTTGCGACGCAGTCCGGCATCGTCAAAAAATCGAATCTATCGGATTACGCGAACGTCCGCCGCGGCGGCATCATCGCCATTCAAATCGAAGATGGCGATCGCTTGATCGACGCGAAACTAACGAATGGCAACAACGAGGTCGTGCTCATTACCAAGAAGGGAATGAGCTTGCGTTTCCATGAAGAGCAATTGCGCGATCAAGGCCGCAACACCGTTGGCGTTTGGGGAATTCGCCCGGAGGAAAACGATCACGTCGTCGCCAGCGCAATTGTTGATCCGGACGCCATGCTCCTCGTCGCCGGTGAGAACGGAATTGGCAAGCGAACGGCATTTGACGAATACCGGCGTCAGTCCCGCGGTGGCAAAGGCATTATCACGATGAAAGCCGGTGAGAAAACCGGCGACGTCGTTGGCGCGCTTAGCATCCGCGAGACGGATGAAATCATGCTCATCACTAACAAAGGCCAAATGGTGCGCACGCGAGTGAGAGAAATTCGCGAGACCGGCCGCAATACGATGGGCGTGAAACTAATGGATCTCCGCAATGGGGAAAAGCTTCAGGCGATCGCGCCCGTAGTCAGTCAGGCGGAGGAAGAGGAAGCGCAAAGCGCCGAAGCAACGACCGCTAAGTCCTAGCGCGTCGTGCGAGAGGGACGGCGCACCGCGAGGACCGGACGCCCCAGCGGGGCGTCCCTGCCTCAGTAGCCGCTGCCGCTCATATGCGTCGTTGTTGTCGTAGTTTGAGTAGGTGGCGGCGGCGGCGCCGTGACCGTTGTCTGACGCGTTGTAGTTGTGGTTGTTTCGGGCGTACTGGAGCAGGAAACCAGCGTCAGCCCTACAACCGCTAAGGCAGCACTCAATATCATTCCTTTTTTCATAGCATGAATTGTTTGTTCACAAACGAATTCGTCACAAGTTACGCGAGCAGATGTATTAGCAGGACGAATTCTTCTTTTTCGTGGCGCTCGGAATCGGTTAGGGTCGTCAGCGTGCTCCTTCTAAACCAAGCTTTGATTGTTCTTTCCGCAGCTCTAAGCATCGGAGTATCGACAGAGGTGATTGCTGGTGATTGGCCGCAAAATTATGTCGTGCAGAAAAACTCCGAATCGCCCGACGGCCGCTACGGAGTCGTCGTGCTGTCAAAGCAAGCTGCGATCGACCAGGATCAGACGGAAGGGAACTCCACCTATCTGGCAAATTTGCAGACGCGGCAGACACTCGGCGAAATCCGTGGAACGGATTATTTCGAGGGACAAAACCATCGGGATTTAACTGTGGCGTGGTCGCCGGACTCGAAATTGTGCGTTGTAACAGATTGGGGACGGTTCGGTTTCGCCTCAAGTTCGGTTGTGAAACCGAAAGATTCCACTTTTACCCAAACCGATGTTGGTGAGCGCATCAAGCAATCGCTCAACACCGTGCTCCGGAAACAATCGCACGATTCCGAGATCAGCGGAGAGGCCAGCCCACATTTCCGGCTAAATTCGGACGAAAAGGTTCGCGTTCGGGCGCTAGCCTGTAACAACCCAAAACAGTTCGACGATGTAAAGACTTTCTGCGCGTTATTTCAGGGAACATTCGATCTCCAGTCCAAAAAATGGATTGTAACAGATGCGCGTCCGGTCAAACCCGACCAGGACGACGCGCTTGAAAGTGCATACGACGACAACTTCGCCAAGCGCATGATCGTCGCTGCCAATCCTGATGACGTGCCGGAGGACTTTACTGGCTCCGTGTTTTCATCCGAGCAGGAAAAACTGGATGCTCTGGACAAAATGATGAATGACGTTTACCAAGCCGTTCGATCAGTCCTGGCGGCCGATCGCTCGACAAGGGTGAAGCAGGAGCAAATTGCGTGGCTTAAAACTCGGGAGGCCGCGCAGTCCGTCGAAGAAAAGTCGAAGCTGACTGAAAACAGAATCAGAACGTTACAAGAGCTGCTTTGGTAATTTTAATCCAACTCGATCTTCGCCCGCTGCTTCTTTAGCTCGCCGCGCTTGCGTTTGGACTCCAAAATTTTTCGCTTGAGCACGGTCGGCCGTGGCGATTTTCTTCGGCGCGTCTTTTCGCGTTCCGCCATTTCTGCTGCGCGACGCTCCTCCCGTGCATTCGAAATGGCATCGAGCAAACGTTCACGCGCGAGCTTTCGGTTTACTGCCTGCGAGCGGGAATCCTGCACGGTCACGCTAAGGCCGCTCGGCCCATGCCGCAGGGTCACCGCGGTTGAAACCTTGTTCACGTGCTGTCCGCCGGGCCCGGAAGATCGGGCAAACGTTTCTTCGAGATCGGCTTCGTGAATGCCGAGCTGCTTCATTCGTTTGGTTATGTCGCTCTCACCCATAGCGGCGGAATTTTTTCCAAAACTCAGGCCAACTTTGACGCAGATGTCGACACAGGAGAATGCCTGAATGATCGGTCGTCTCCTCGTTCGCAACGCCATACTTGTTGGTGATCTGGCCGACTACCTCGCAAGATTCGAAATACCGATCGCCAAACTCACGAGAAAACCCGATCACGATCACGGTTTCCGGTGGCGGATCGCCGTAACCGCGCGCCCAGAATGAATTGGTTCCACAAATGGCTTCGGGCAATCCATATTCCTTTCCATACAGGTTAATCGCTCCGGCTTCGCCATAATTTCCAGCGAGGATTCCGAATCGCGAGCGGTCCGCCGCGCCTAACGAGTCACGAACCTGAGCAAGTTTGTGCACCAACTCCGGCCAGCCAATTTCCTCGCGGAAATCTTCGTTGACTTTGAACGCCCGCCGCGCCCAGCCCGAATCAACTGGAGCCATCGGAACGAAGAACGCAGCAGCAAAGGAAATCGTCATCACAATCGAAGCCCAGGCAAGCCCCCACAGTGAAAGCCGCCAAACCAAACGTACGTTCCTAAGCAATTCAGCTCCGAAAACCGCTCCGCCGGCATACAGAACTGGGTAAGCCGGAGCGAGGTAATAGCCACGACCTTTGGCAACCAGAAATGTAATCAGCGGAATTATGTACAAGTATCCGACCGCGCGAAAAGGTCGCCCCGTTTTCGATGCGAAATAAAAAAACAAACCAAGTATTGCCAAAGGCAACGTGAAGAGCGTGAGCTCCAGTTGATCGGGCAGGAAATTCTGCGTCCGGCCAATACGCACGTCTCGTTCATGGATGTGCCGGAGAAAATCGAGTGAAACGAAATTGTTTTGAATTTGCCAAACCAGGTTAGGCAAAAAAATGAGTAGCGAGACTGCCACAGCAAGCCACAACCATTTGCTTCGAAGATGGGCGCGAAGATCTGTAAACAGCACGCCTGTAGCAATGGCAAGCGCGCAAACAAGCATGCTGTATTTCGTCAGCATGCCGAGCCCAATGCAGCCTCCGATTGCGACCCACCACCGTGGATCGCGTGATTTGCACAGCAGAACAAAAAAATAGGAACAGGCAACCCACGCCAAATAGTCGAATGAAACATACTGCATCAGACTTCCCGCGCCGAGAGCGAACGGAATCGCAGCCGAGGCCGCAAGCGCTTGCGCCCCGGTTTTGCCGCCGAGCTCGCGCGCCATCAATCCTGTCAAAATTACTGCGACTGAAGTCGAAGCCGCCGCGAACAATCGGAATCCAGTTAAGGATGCTCCAAATAACTTCAGCGATAGCCAGCCGAAGAACGGTGTTACGGGCGGATACGCCACGTAACCCCATGCAAGATGCCGTGCGTCGTCTAATGTCGCCAGCTCGTCGCGGTGAAAACCGTAACGGCCTCCGGTGAGCAAGTGAATCACCAAAACAGCCGCTCCAAGGCCGACCAAAATGGCCAGAGCTCGACAATCCCTGCCGTTGCGGTCATCGGTGGACATGTTAACGAAAACGGAATTGTCGCACTCTTAGAGGCAAATCTGCAAATGAACTGCCGCTCGGCGGACTCGAACTGGCGCGGGCCGAATGCACTTTCTCATTGCACTGATCGTAGCCTAACGAATTCTCTCTGGCCAAGGTTCCTCCAACCCCTTGGATTCAACCCCATTTTGGCAAAACGTCCTTTAGACGCGATCCCGCGTCCCACTTGCCCAAGACGACCAACTCGCCCGCGACAGCTTGCTGACTACTGCTGAAAGGTAATCGCCGATGGAGTTGGGCAACGGCGGATCTCGGTCGTCGTCCCCGCTGCCAACCCGCTAGCACGCAGGGTCCAGCATTCGCCGAGCGTGGATGAATAACAGATCTCGACCGACACGCGTCCACGGTCCTTGTTCATCTCCACCCAGAGCGGGTGGGCTCTGTCGGTTAGCGCGTTGCCCTCGGGATCGTGCGGAGTAAACACGTCCATCGATTCACCAGCCGCGAACACATGGCCGGTTATGTCGCTCTCGGAATAGTGATGCTTCCCGGGTCCGATGAAATTTATCGAGCACCTCATTCCAATTCTTCATCGGCTGGCCATCTACCTTCACGATGACGTGCCGTATGATCGCCGGGCCGACTCCTTTGTTAGAAACGGTAAAGTGAATGTTCGGACCATTGCTGCTGTCGAACTCGAGAATTGGCCATACTGCCGCGCGCACCTGCTGACGCTGCATGTAAGCGGTGTAACCGGCAACGGACACAGCCAGTAAAGCAATGAAGGTCGCGACGACCGCTTCGTATCGGCTGGCCGCGCGCGTCTCCTTCTCCTCCGCCACGGCGCCGAGCATATTGCGCTCGAAGCGAGTGTCAATCAGTCCTATGTCAGCGTCACTCCTGATGCACTGTGGGGAGCGTAGCACCTCAACATATCAACCCTCTTGTTCATCGCAAAAAACGATCAGTCTTTCGCAACTTCGGTGAAGTGCCCGGCTCGGGCTCTGCGAAATTTTGCGCATGAACGAGACCGCTATGGACACTATCGACATCGGCAAGTCGATCTCGACCACAACTCAGTTAACCAACGTCGTCGATCCGCACGTCGTCGTGTTCGGGATAGGGCGTAGTTTTCTTCAGCAAATCTCCACTGGCAAACATCGGTTCCAGGCGGATGAACCAGTTAATGTCGGCGGCACTGATATGGCCCCCGATCCCTACGATTATCTGATGGCGTCGCTCGGTGCCTGCACGTCGATGATGGTGGGATTGCAGGCCCGGAACAGAAAATATCCGCTCGAGAACATCGTTGTCTCGTTACGGCATTCACGAATTCACGCGCGTGACTGCGAAGAGTGTCTCACCGAAAACGGCATGATTGATCGAATCGACGTCAGGATCGAACTCACAGGTCCACTTACATCCGAGCAGCGCGCAGAGCTGATGAAGACCGCCGCCAGCTGCCCGATTCATCGCGCACTCACGCACGAAATCAACGTTCGACTCCGCGCCGTTGGCGATGAAGCGTAAGCGAACACCCAATCCGCAGCCGATGCATTTCCATAGGCAATGCTTATCGTGATCAGAGGAAACAAATATTTCACGCATCCGACCAAATCTGGTTGGTTGATTAACGTCTCAACTTCGATTCTGACGAATATGAGCAATGCCAACCTTCTGACCACCACGAGCAAAATCGTTCAGCGGCCAAGCCGCTGCGCGGTGAAAAGCAAAGCCCGGGCGGCCAGAAGTCAATTACCGGCACACTCGTGCCGATCACTCGCAACTCTTACACAGAATTCAGTTCAACCCACGTAAAGGAGAAAATATATGTCAACCGAAGCCAAATGCCCCGTCCGCCACTCCGCCACCAGCCCGTCCAACCGCGATTGGTGGCCTAACCAGTTGCGACTCGACCTTCTGCACCAGCATTCCTCCAGGTCCAATCCCATGAGTGAGGACTTCGACTACGCAAAAGAGTTCAAGAGCCTCGACCTGGCGGCGGTAAAAAAAGATCTCGCGGCGTTGATGACCGATTCGCAGGACTGGTGGCCGGCGGACTTCGGCCACTACGGACCGTTGTTCATCCGCATGGCATGGCATAGTGCCGGCACCTATCGCATCGGCGACGGTCGCGGCGGCGGCGGCAGGGGCCAGCAGCGCTTCGCGCCGATCAACAGTTGGCCGGACAACGTCAGCCTGGACAAGGCGCGTCGACTGCTCTGGCCAATCAAGCAGAAGTATGGCCGGAAGATTTCGTGGGCCGACCTGATGATTCTCGCCGGGAACGTGGCACTCGAAACGATGGGCTTTAAGACATTTGGTTTCGGCGGCGGGCGCGAGGACACGTGGGAGCCCGACCAGGATGTCTATTGGGGCGCCGAAAAGACGTGGTTGGGTGGCGACATCCGATATGCGCACGGTTCGCCCGGTGTCGTGGAGGAGCACGCGGTGCTCGTGTCCGACGAGGACGCGGATGGCGACATCCATTCACGGAAGTTGGAGAATCCGCTCGCCGCGGTGCAGATGGGTTTGATCTACGTCAACCCGGAAGGTCCGGACGGCAATCCGGATCCCATCGCGGCGGCCTACGACATTCGCGATACCTTCGCTCGCATGGCGATGAACGATGAAGAAACCGTGGCGCTCATCGCCGGCGGCCATAGCTTTGGCAAGACTCACGGCGCCGCCCCAGCCACTCATGTGGCAGCCGAGCCCGAAGCGGCGGGTCTCGAAGAAATGGGCTTCGGGTGGAAAAACGACTTCGGCACGGGAAAAGGCCCGGACACCATTACCAGCGGTTTGGAAGTCACCTGGACCACCACGCCGACCAAGTGGAGCAACGGCTTTTTTGAAAACCTGTTCAATAACGACTGGGAACTGACAAAGAGCCCGGGCGGCGCGCACCAGTGGGTGGCGAAAGCAGCCGCCGCCACGGTGCCTGATGCATACGACCGGTCGAAAAAACACCGGCCGACCATGCTGACCACCGACATCTCACTACGCGTCGATCCGGTTTACGAAAAAATTTCGCGGCGCTTCATGGCGAATCCGGATGAATTCGCGGACGCATTTGCCCGCGCCTGGTTCAAGCTGACCCATCGCGACATGGGCCCGCGCGCACGCTATCTCGGGCCGGAGGTTCCGAAAGAAGAACTCATCTGGCAGGACCCCATCCCGGGGGTAAATCATCCATTGATCGACGCGCAGGATATCGCCGCTCTGAAACAAAAGATTCTCGCTTCCGGTCTGACAGTGTCACAACTCGTCTCCACCGCCTGGGCGTCGGCGTCCACTTTTCGTGGCTCCGACAAGCGTGGCGGCGCGAACGGTGCCCGCATTCGTCTTGCGCCGCAAAAGGATTGGGAAGTCAACCAGCCTGCCCAACTCGCCCATGTGCTCGAAACTCTGGAAGGCATCCAGAGTGAGTTCAACAAGAGTGCATCCGGGGGCAAGAAGATCTCGCTCGCTGATCTGATTGTATTGGCTGGATGTGCCGGCGTCGAGCAGGCGGCGAAAAATGCCGGGCACAAGATCACGGTGCCTTTCACCCCGGGACGCATGGACGCTTCGCTGGAGCAGACTGACGTCGAATCGTTCGCCGTGCTCGAACCCATCGCGGACGGATTCCGCAATTACCTCAAAGGCAAATACACCGTCCCGGCCGAAGCGCTCCTCATCGACAAGGCACAGCTACTCACTCTCACCGCGCCGGAAATGACCGTCCTCGTCGGCGGCCTGCGCGTCCTGAAGAATAACTTTGGCGACACGAAGCACGGCGTCTTCACCGAGCGACCGGAAGCGCTGACCAACGACTTCTTCGTCAACCTGCTCGACATGGGCACCGAATGGAAGCCGGTGCCGAAGGACGCCGACCTGTTTGAAGGCCGCGATCGCAAGACGGGCAAGCGCAAGTGGACCGGCACGCGTGTGGACCTGGTGTTCGGTTCCAACTCCGTCCTCCGCGCCTTGTCAGAAGTTTACGGAAGCTCGGACGCGCAAGAGAAATTTGTGAACGACTTCGCCGCAGCCTGGAACAAGGTCATGAACCTTGATCGCTTCGACATCGCCTAACTCTGACGTATCCACGATCAAGCCTCGTGCGCTTGCTTGGCCCGACCTGCGGAAGGTCAAAAGTTTAGACGCGACTCCCGTCGCAACCTCTCGACGCGGGTAAGTCATTCAGGCAAGCCTTCACTACGAGGGTTCCGGGTCGCGCGCAGCCGGGCACTTACACAGTTACAGGAACGGCGAGCGTGTCGCACCAGGTGGAAGCAACAGATAGCTTTGATCTGGAGAAGTCTCAGCAGTAACTCAACGGGCACTGAAGTTATGCTGATTTGCCAGGCGAGATTGCCTGAGTTCGTCGGGCAGTCCTCTCGAAACTTGCATCAGTGGCGCGCCGGCCAGCGCTGATTCGAACGTAGCGCATGCGTCCCGCTTGCGACTGTCTCGGAGTCAGGCGCCTGCTCGTTTGCCAAGCCAGTGCTCGCGAATTTTCGGAGTAGTCCTGGCAAAGGCTGGTCCCCTCCCACGAAGCAGCCGCAATCCACAGTCTGCTTGAACGTTGTGACCGACTAAACCTCGCACGGATCCGCACAAGAGCGGGAAATTGGCAGCTTAAAAATGCAACTTAAGATACCGGGCAAGGTGTTCGAATCGTTCGATATTAGGAAATCGTCAGCAGTTCCGCTGCGATCAGACCACTGAAAGTTCAACAATCAACCATCGAAAGGAATTCCACAATGCAACAAACACTTACTCACTGGGAGCCACTCCGGGAAATGGAAGAGTTCCAAAACCGTCTCTCAACCCTGTTTGGCCGACCACTGCGCCGCGGCAATGGCCGGGAAGAGATCACTCTAGCAGAATGGACGCCGCTGGCGGACATCACTGAAGATGACAGGGAATATCTCATCAAGGCCGACTTGCCTGAGGTGAAAAAAGAAGATGTAAAGGTCACTGTCGAAAACGGCGCGCTGACCATTTCCGGCGAACGGAAGTTTGAGAAGGAAGAGAAGAAAAAGAAATATCACCGCGTCGAACGCGGCTACGGTAACTTATTCGCAGCTTCACACTGCCCGATGATGCCGAGGCCGGCAAAATAAAGGCAGACTTCAAAAATGGGTTGCTAACGATGCACCTGCCAAAGATCGAGCAGGCCAAACCCAAACAAATTGAGGTCAACGTCGCCTGAGTAGCCCACGACAATAACTTGATCGGGCGTTTTCTGTTGTGACGTACACCAATTAAAAAAACAGAAAGCAAAAACATATGAGCACAATTACAACCAAAGATGGTAGACAGATTTATTATAAGGATTGGGGCAAAGGTCCGGTCGTGACATTCTCGCACGGCTGGCCTTTGAACGCCGACGCTTGGGATGGCCAAATGCTGTTCCTCGCGCAACGCGGTTTCCGCGTTGTCGCACATGACCGTCGCGGCCATGGACGATCGACTCAAACCTCAGTCGGAAATGACATGAATGGCTATGCTGACGACCGGCAGCCGTCATCGAAGCACTCGATCTCAAAGACGTGACGCTAGTGGGTCACTCGACCGGCGGTGGAGAGGTCGCGCGATACATTGGGCGCTACGGGACGAAGCGGGTCGCGAAAGCGGTCCTCATTGCCGCGGTGCCGCCGCTAATGCTGAAGACTGCCGCCAATCCCGAAGGTCTTCCAATTGAGGTGTTCGACAAAATTCGGGCAGACCTCATCAAGGATCCTTCTCAATACTACAGAGATTTGGCGACACCCTTCTACGGCGCGAACCGGCCCGGCGCAAAAGTCTCGCAGGGCATACTCGATCAGTTCTGGCTGTGGAGCATGCAAGCTGGTCTCCTGAACGCGTACGAAAGCATCAAAGCGTTTTCAGAAACGGATTTCACGGAGGATTTGAAAAAATTCGACGTGCCAACACTCGTTATGCACGGGGAAGACGATCAGATCGTTCCCGTCAAAGACTCGGCGAAGAAATCCGCCAAGCTGATCAAAGGCTCGCAGGAAATCTACTATCCCGGGGCCCCGCACGGCCTGACGGCAACACTCGCCAATCAGGTGAATTTGGACTTGCTGGAATTTTTGCAGCAAGGTCATCTGACGGCGCGAAAGGCAGCGTGAACTTAGGACGCGGCGCAGTTAGCATGATACTCAGCGGTCTGCCGCGCGTCGCAACACCACAAAGCAGAAAGAGAAAAACATATGAATAAGAAAATGAAAATCGTGGTCATCGGAGGCACTGGCCTCATCGGAACAAAACTGGTAAACAATCTTCGCCACCGTGGCCAGGAGGTAGTTGCCGCGTCACCGAAAACGGGCGTCAACACCTTTACTGGGCAGGGACTGGCTGAGGCGCTAACAGGGGCTCAGGTCGTTGTTGACGTCGCGAATGCGCCAAAGTGGGAGGACAAGGCGGTAATGGAATTCTTCCAGACGGCAGGGCGTAACTTACTTGCTGCGGAAAAGGCCGCCAGCGTACGGCACCACGTAGCGCTGTCAATCGTCGGCGCCGACCGGCTTCCCGCGAGCGGGTATTTGCGCGCGAAGGTGGCTCAGGAAAACCTGATCAAGGCATCAGGGATTCCGTTTACCATCGTCCGCTCGACGCAGTTCTTCGAGTTCGCGAAAGGCATCGTCCAATCGGCCACCGAAGGACAAACGGTTCGGTTATCACCAGCCCTCTTTCAGCCCATCGCGGCGGATGATGTCGCCGCGGCCCTAACCGGCTTCGCACTCGCCGAGCCACTAAACGGTACGGTCGAGATTGCCGGTCCCGAACCAATCCGGATGGATGAATTCGCCCGGCGTTTCTTGAGAGCAACGCGAGACCCACGGAAGGTGACCACGGACGTCCACGCCATGCTACTTTGGCACGGAGCTGAACGATCAAAGCCTTACCCCCGGCGATAACGCGCGCCTCGGCCCGACGCGTTTCGAGGAGTGGCTCAGCCGCTTCACGGCGCAAAAGGCAGCGTGAACTTAGAAGCCATCTGGCTATGTTGAAAAGCTGACGCAGTAAAGTAGAAGCGGCGCCCCCGCCGCTTTCCTGTGCGTGTAAGAACGTGACGTTGTAGCTACGGCGCTCTGTCGCCGTGATGCCAGCAGTAACAACGCCCGGGCGCCTCGACACGAGGTGGCTACATCATTACGCTTTAGAAAGAACATCACCATGAAACGAATCCCAACTTCGAAACCAGTCAGGCTGCCACGCTTCACCTACGCACTTATTTTTTGTGCAACCATCCTCGCCACGATCGGCGTGGGCTCAGCGATAGCCGCTGACAACAATGCAAAGGTAACGCTCGTCTACGAGCACGCTCTGCCAAATGTGCCTGGCAAAAGTATCAAGGGTGTACTGGTCGAATATGGTCCCGGAGGTTCGTCACCGGCCCACACGCATCCAAAGTCGGCCTTCATCTATGCGACCGTTCTGAGGGAGCCATCCGAAGCTCGGTCAATGATGGGCCGGTCGTTACGTATCGCAGCGGGCAGAGCTTCTCCGAGATGCCTGGTGACCGGCACAGCGTTAGTGAGAACGCGAGCAAGACCGAACCCGCGAAGCTGCTGGCCGTGTTCGTGGTCGATACGGACGAGAAGAACTGACGATCCCGCTCGAAAAATAGGCTGGGCCGGGCGACACTAATCGTGCACGTTAAATCGTTAAACCGGATTTGGAAAACGCCCAACGCTCAACGTCCAACGCTCAACACTAAATGGCAAACGTTGCAAATGAAGACACCAATTCGTATTCTCGGTATCGTTGGCAGCCTGCGGCGCGGATCCATACAATCGCGCGGCGCTGCGGGCTGCAGTTGAACTTGCGCCGAAAGGCGCACCTGTCGAAACGTTCGAGCTTGATGGCATTCCTCCGTTTAACCAGGCACTGGTGCAGATTTTTTTTCTGGCCTCCACCGCAGCTAGAGTCGAGATGGGACGCAGGCCGCTGCGAGGCGCAGGCTGGGCCGCTGAACGTGCCGTGTAAGTACGAGGGCGTCAGGGCGCGGTGTCGGCAGGCGAAGCTTGCTCTTCGGGCGTGACGGTGCAGGATAATTTCTGCGGTGGAGGCCAGAAAAAAAATCTGTAGGGTCCACCAGTGATGCGGGAAGGGATGCAGGGGGAGGGCCGTGCGCGCTACACTAGGGCTAATCCTCTGTGCCGGCATCCCCTCCGTGCCTGGCTGCGTTCGCGCGTCCGCTGCACTCTTCTTCGTTCTGCTCCGCTGTAACACCGGCGCGCTCTCTCCGGCAGGCGGGGCGCCCGCCTCTCCACGCTCCGCGTATGTTAGCTCTTAACAGAGGATATTAGTGTAGGACGAGGAGCAGAATCCGCCGGCCAAAGTCACGGAGTTAAAAAGACGGATACGCGAGGCGAATGCTATTCTGTTCGTTACGCCGGAATACAATTGGTCCGTGTCCGGCGTATAGAAAAATGCAATTGATTGGGCTTCGCGTCCCCACGGCGACAGCGCCTGGAATGGCAAACCGGCCGCGATCATGGGTGTATCCACAGGAGCCATCGGCACCGCGCGTGCGCAAAATCACCCGCCGCGGCGGGTTCTCGTGTATCTCAACATGTTCCCAATCAACCAGCCCGAGGTGCTGATTAGCCATGCCATGGACCGCTTTGATCAGGAAGGAAATTTGACAGACGCGCCTACGAAGGAACGTATCATCGGACTTCTACAGAATCTCGTGGACTGGGCCCTGCGCATCCGTTGAGACGCAAGAAAACGAACGCAATCACGCTGACTGCAATTCTCGGACGTGGCTCACGTCCCGTTCGCCGACAGGGCGTACATCGGATGCTTCCACGGTTGCGACGGCGATGGTTTTGCCGGCGAACGTCATGAACTCCACTTCATACGCGGCACCGTCCCCGTGGATGTGAACTACGGTGCCAACATCGCCCGCCTCCAGGCCTTCTTTCGGCAAGTCGGCCCTCAGCACAACACAATCGTGTTCCTTGATGGTCATGAATTCTCCAGAGGATAGGCTGTGATCAATCGAGGTGCAATTGTCCCGCCGATTTGCATCTGTGGCGGCCGTGTGCGACCGCCGATGTCTCTATCATAAGCCGGTTACGATGCATGAGTTTAACAGCTGTAGTGGCGGCTGTGTCATCCGCAAAATTGTAACGGCAGGTGTGTCGCCTGCGACTCTCGCTACAGCGGCGAGCGTGCCTGCTATTGTCTATTTTGACGCGAGCGACTTCCCGTCGACGAATAATTTTCGCCAAGCTGCGCAGCGAACTGTTCACGGCCTTCGCATTCGGAAATAGCTTTGCGACATCTGGCTCCAGAACGACGACATTAGTTCCGCGAGCATAGCGCCGTGCGTATTTACCACGCACACCTTTCGCGAAATCATATTCCTGCAGAACCTCAACGTTTTTCTCATGTACTGCTCCCTTCCTAAGACTTTCGTTCTCTTCTGTTCGCCATCCGCGCGCTGATGGTTCGGATGTTGTCGCCGCGCTCCGTGTGAACGACAACTGCAGTTTTCGCCCGATGTGAAGTGCCAATCGTGACAAAGCGCTCTTCCAACCGCGAGTGAACCGGATCGGGAATAGTTAGCGAACGCGGATCTCCGAAAACAGTGGAGGACTCTTCGAAACTGATGCCGTGTTTCGTTAGATTCCGTCTTGCCTTGATCGTGTCCCATTCAGATGTGAGCGCCATCGTTGCGTACCATCGTGCCGCTAAATCGGGACATGCTCAAGGAAAGACGGCTATTTGATTACCTTAAATCTATCGTAAGTAACTGTGTTGTTTTCAAGTGGTGCGCACGGGAGTGTGTTGAGAGTGTGGTTGAGGGCTAATAATAGTTTTCGCATCACTGCGGTGAGAGCGAGTTTGTGCGGTTTGCCTTTGGCGCGCAGACGTTGGTAAAAGTTCGACAAGATCGGGTTGAAGCGAGCAGCCGAGAGTGCAGCCATGTAGAGGCCACTACGCAAAGCAGGGCAGCCACCAAAGATGGCGCGTTTGCCGCGGACTGATCCACTGTCGTGATTAAATGGCGCCAGGCCGGCGAGCGCAGCGGCTTGGCGACGATTGAGTTGGCCAAGCTCGGGCATTTGCGCGAGTAAGAGCGCTGCTGTGCGTACACCGACTCCGCTGATAGCGGTGAGTTTTTGTGCTTTGACGCAGAGCGTTTGGTCCTGCGCGATTAAATCGCTGATGCCTCTATCGAGTGTCTTAATTTGTGTTTTGATTTTGCTAATTAGGCTGCGACTTAAAGTGCGCAACTCGGTGCAGCTAAGTTGCGCCAGACGATTTTCTTCTGCGACCAAGATCCTGCTCAGATGTCGGCGCTGTGCTTAGGTCCTGACGCAAACGCTTTTGCTCGGCAGAGAGTGGCGAGGTTGGCTGCGGTTGCATCGCGCTGCCAAAGGCAGCGAGCACTTTCGCATCAATCCTGTCGGTCTTGGCCAGGATGCCAACCGCCCGCGCGTCCTGGCGCACACGCACTGCTTGCACCAGCGTAATTTTGCAATGTCCTGGTCAGCCATGCTCTCCAACAATGCCTGCTCGTAGCCGCCACTCGCCTCGCAGATCAACTGCACCGGCGTAGCACTTTGCTTGATCCAGCGCACTAATGCGGCGTGGCCGCTCCGCTCGTTCGGCAGGCGACGAAATGTTCCAGCCCAAGCCACATCCAAATGCGCTTTGGCCACATCGATCCCGATATAGACAACACTTTGCTTCATGGATTAAGTAACTCCTGCTTGTAAATGCGAGCTGGCCAGGCCGGCACCGCCCTTGGGTTGGGCCGGCTTCGTCGCTCCAGTAACTGTTCGAGTTTTACTTGGCTCGCCAAGGGCAGGGCGTGGATCGAACTTACGAACGGTCTTGATTGGCAATCATGACCTGCCGCTTTACCGGATCTCACGCCCACCCCTGTTCTACCACACAGACGTCGATTCCAAGATACAAGCCGCTTACGATGCATGAGTTTTAACAGCTGTAGTGGCGGCTGCCTGCTCGCGAATGCTTTTGGAGTGATCAAGCCGCAAAACTGTAGAGGCAGGCGTGTCGCCTACGTTTATCTGGGGAGCGCATGCGCCCTCGCGTGCTGGGGAGCGCGCCTCGCGGTCCCGAACTTAGAGTCGAACTGACTTTAAGATCATTGTCTTCGCCGCTTCCTTCGTCATTCGACATTCGACATTCGTCATTCACTGCACATTCTGCTCATTCCCGGAACATCATCAGTGGAACACCTGCGAGTGAACGGAGCCGCGGGGACGCGAGCGACATAGATGGGCAAACCGAGAGGTCAGAAATAGGCGGGAGCACATGAGTCAAATACAATATAACTGGCGCTGGCCTTCAATTGCCTCATGAGGCAATTAAGGAATTAAACGCCATCGCCGGCTAAAACGTCAGATCCATCCACTGCTGCTCTGGCACACCGTAGCTCAGGAAGGATTCGAAATGATAGTGACTTTTCCTGGGCGCAACGATTCAATCTGCTCGAGCACCTCTTTCATCAGGGGCAGCGTTTCCGCCAGCCGTGTGCTTCCGGCTCGCAGTTCTTCAACCGCCACACCCGCCAGCCGGAAGGTGTTGCTGGAATTCCGAAATTTTAGATCGCCTGTGATGAAAACGTCGAACCGCTCCTGCCGCGCATCTTGTCCAGCAACTCACCATTCTTAATTCCTGCTCCAGCCCATCCGCTGCACCGCCTTGCAGACCTGAATTCGCTGGGAGCGAAGAACGAGACGGGAAGGCCAGAGGCTGAGCAAGCGGGAGCGAACGAATCAAATGCCCGCGTAGTGCGCGGCCGAGCCGCCAGTTGGGGCACTCATCAATGAGCACTCTCACACCGTTTCGAGCATTCGCAGCTTGGCGGCCTCAATCACTGCGATCACCTGTTCGCGTTTCACGGAAGGAAATGCATCCAGGAGATCTTCGATCGATTCGCCACCTTCCAGGGAATCGATCAGGTTCTGCAACGGAACGCGCGTTCCGACAAACACGGGCGTGCCGCCCATGATTTCGGGATCGGAATGAACGACGCCTTTGAGATCGTCAGCGCTCATAGTCGAAAAGTAGCGCAATCAGCGATCATCGGCGAGCACCAATCGCCGGAGTGGCTAATGCCCTTCATTCTGCTTATTCCCGGAACATCATCAGTGGAACACCTAGGAGAGGTCGAATGGGCGGATCACATGCGTCAGTGTAGGCAATGATCGAGTCTCAATTTCCTTACGACGTGACAAGCCAGCGCTAAGTAGAGCGATCTAGCAAACCGCATGCAATCAATGTCTTAAGTCAGCCCGCGAGTCTCAAATCTTCAATTGAAGTCGTTCAGCAAAAGCACGATCGAAAATCATCTCCACGCCTGAAAAAGATTTCAGTTCCAACAAGTCATCATCGCCTGTAACAAGAAACTTGCAGTGGTACGCAACTGCGGCTGACGGGATTTGGGATTATCATCGGGATCACGCAAGGGCGATGATATTTCGGCGACATTGTCTCTAAGCAGCGAAACTAAAATGAGTTTTGAAACCGGTTCGTAGGCTTGCTCCTGTGTTCGGTGGAATCTGGTGACGAGTTTTTCGCGCACCTCGGCGCAGACGAATGGAGTAACAACAGGCGTGCAAAACACCACGGATAACTCCAGCACTCGACGACAAACACCGTCGCGCTACAGCGCCGCAAGCCAGACGTTAGAATCCAGAAGGACGAACACGCGGCAGCCTCAGAATTTCGTCTTCGCTCACCTTCGGAGCATCCTTCATCAGGGCGTCGGCGCGAGCCCACAAAATCTTAGAGGCCTTGCTGTTGCAGCCAGAGCAGAACTTTTTCTCGCTCCTTCGAAGGGAGTTCTTCCAATTCCCTGATGACATCAGTTGCGCTCATGATGAAAACAATACCTACGAAGCTAGTCGTCGCAAAATCGATAATCTCTTTGCAGTCATTATTCTCAACACTCAACAATTCACCATCAACCGTCCATCATAAGCCGCTTACGATGCATGGGTTTAACGGCTGTAGTGCCGGTCAAAGCTTGCTCAGAGTTTACTCGCTTGCGGTGAGTCGCGAGCAGCGACCGCAAATTCCGTGTTCGCCCGCGGCCGGCTTTCGTTCTGCTCCCGTTTTAACGATTTAACGATTCAACGCGCAGTAAGGCGAACGCCATCAACGCCGGCTAAAACGTCAGATCGGTTCTCACTTACTGAGGTCGTTCGCGATTTCAGCGAACTGAGCGAGGCCGGCCGACCGCGCTGACTGCCGTGCAGGAGGACGTCTACTTCACCAACTCCATCAGCTTGCCGTAGCTATTCACGACGTCGTACTTGACCTGATCCGAGTGATCTTGGCGAAGAATTTGCGGGCGCAATCGATCTTGCCTTCCTCGATTTCGCGGAGGTCCATGGAGGACATGAGAGCCCTTGGTCTCGGCGATGAAATAGACGTGCTTGACCTTGCCCTTGCTCGAACGCGATCGCCCAATCGGGGTTGTAGTCTCCCACCGGCGTCGGAATGAAGAACGCTCTCGGCAGCTTGGCGTAGACGACGTACTTCGGTGCTGGCGTCTAGTTCGCTCGACGAATTTGCGCTCGTTCGTCGGAGTCGGTGAACACGTAATCGTAGATGTGCCGATTCGGCCTTGAACGCCTTTGATGAAGTCCTGCTTGTTCTTCGCCTGGGTGAAGATATCGATGCTGTGGGTGTCGTCCATCGGGTCGTAAGCAAGATGCTCGACGATGACGGTCGCCTTCTGCTCGTTGATGAGCTGGCCGCCTTTTGGATGAAATCCTCCGGATTCATCTTGGTACTGGCCGAAAACGCGCGACGTTGAGCCCTTGCAGGATGGCCCCGATGGTGGCGCGGGTGAGCTGCGTCTCTTCGGCCAGTTTGCCGAGGAGGTCGTACTTGACGGCCGAGCTGGACCGAGGCGTTATGGGCCTCGGTCGCGTCTCCTGCACACGAAAGCCGTCGCCGCTTCTTGAGGGACTTCGTAGCTGGCCTCGTCTGCCTGTTCGCCTGCGATGCATCGTGTATTGAAGCGGGCTGACCTTAAGTTCTTGTCGATCGCCGGAACGCATTTCCCGACCAGCTCGTCGGTGTCTAAATTTGACCGCGTAGATCGCCTTGCGGTTGATGCGGCCCCACAGTTCCTGGAACTCCTTCTTCTCGAAATTCGCGTTGAGCGGGTTCAGCTTTGCCTTGCGGTCGTCCTCGACCGCCGGCAATTGGGCATCGCTGAATACGCGTGTCGATGAGCTGAAAGACCTGCGCCGCATACGGCTGCAAGTTCGGGCGGCAGACGACGCAAGTTTGCCCTCCTGTCTTGGCTGTCGTGATACCCGGTGGTGATCTGGTCGCTCGTCGTCAGATGTAATCGTTCTTGACCAGGTATCGGTAGATCAGCCTTCGCCATCTGCGGCGTCACGGTCACGTCGCCCGATTCGGTCTTCAGCACCTTGCCGGTGAAATACGCCTCGTCGCTTTGCGTGGGCGCGCCGTGAGTGAGGCGCTGATATCGCTTCTGCAGGCCGGCGACGAAATCCTTGTAGCTCTCGCTGGCCACGACGGTGAGCACGTTGACCTGGTGGACGGTGGCCGGATTGTCCATGCGGTCGCCGCGCTGGTTGACGCGATAGCCGCAGACCGCGACCGACCTCCTGGCGCCGGGAAACGGTGTTGTCGCTGTGCTTGAGCGTGCAGATGACGAATACGTTCGGGTTGTCCCAGCCTTCGCGCAGCGCCGAGTGGGAGAAGATGAAGCGCACCGGCTCTTCGAAGCGACAGCAGTCGCTCCTTTGTCTCTTGCAGGATCAGGTCGTAGGCATCGACGTCGTCGGTCTGCCGCGTCCTCGCCGCGCGTCCGACATCCGGGTCGACCAGTCGCTTGCGTTTTCTTGTCGATGGAGAAGTAGCCTTCGTGGGTCTCGGACGGCTCGAATGCCCTTCAGGTAGTGGTTGTAGGGCGTGTCTTCGAGCGTGAGCACCTCGTTGAGCTGCGCGTCGTATTCCTCTTCGAAGATGTGAGCGTATTCGCCCGCTGCTCGCCGGCTGTCGTAGTGGCGATACTTGGCCACCTCGTCGATGAAGAACAGCGAGAGCACCTTGATGCCCTGGGCGAACAGCGGCTGCTCCTTCTCGAAGTGGGCCTTGATGGCCTCGCGGATTTGGATGCGGCGCAGGGCGCGTCTCATTCACGTCGCCGGTGGCCTCGCCGGCCTTGAGCACGACGCCGTTGGTGAAGCTCACGTGTTGTCGATGGCGTTGATGTCGGCGACGACGAAGCCTTTGTACTGTTCCAGGCCGCCCGACTTGTCGAAGAGGTTGTCGTTCTTCGCTCGAGCTTTGCGCATTCGCGCTTGATGCCGCCGTTCTGCCGGATTTCGAATTCGACGCGGGCCTCGGGCGGCTTGCTTGTGCGAAACTTCGATCGACTTCGAGGTAGAGATAGGCGTTCGTGCCGGCCAGGCCCTTCGACGGTGATGCCGCGCACGGCGATCTTCTTGACGAGCTTCTGGTTGTAGGCGTCGAGTGCGTCCAGCCGGTAGACCTTGTTGTGTTCTGTCTTGTGGGTGGCGGAGTAGCGCAGGATCATCAGCGGATTGAACGTCCTTGAGTGCCTCCAGCGTCTTGCGCCCCCTCCATCTTCTGCGGCTCATCCAGGATCAGGATCGGCCGGTTGGCGCGATCACGTCGATGGGCTGGCGGGACTGGAAATCGTCCAGCTCCTCGTAAATCCGGCGGGCGTCCTTGCCGGGGGCGTTGAATGCCTGGACGTTGATGATCATCACGTTGATGCCCGGCGTCCGAGGAGAAGCTTTCCAGATTGTGCAGCTCCTTGGAGTTGTAGATGAAGGAGCGCGCGCGTCTTGCTGTAGTGCTCCAGAAAATGATCGGCCGTGATCTCGAAGGACTTGCAGCACGCCTTCGCGGATGGCGATGGACGGCACGACGACGATGAACTTGCTCCAGCCGTACCGCTTGTTCAGCTCGAACATCGTCTTGATGTAGCAGTAGGTCTTGCCGGTGCCGGTCTCCATCTCGATGTCGAGGTTGACGGCGCAGACGGACGTCTTGCTCGTCAGCTTGGTCGAAAGCGGCCAGGCTTTGCCGCCGCTGGACGGCCTGGATGTTTTCGAGCAACTGCGGCGCGGCAGTGGCGATATCCGGGTTGCGCGAAACCGCTCGACTTCGAGATCGATCGCGTAGCTGGCCGTCGCCTCTGTACGCCCGGCCCGGGTCGATGCGGTATCTGACGCCGTTGCTCGCGGGCTGGCCGGCGAAGCAATCCGACGACGGCCTTGACGGCGTCGGTCTGGTAGGCCTGCTGTCTTGAATTTGAGCTTCATGCGCCGCCTCAGATCGACTTTGACTTCGGTGGCGGGCGAGAGCAGCTTGAAGATCTGCTCCACGTTGATCTTGCACGCTGTCGCTGGCGATAGCTGCGTCGCGGAAGACGGCGCGCAGCGGCTTGCGCTTGGCGAGTTCCTTTCACCAGGTCCTCGGTGACTTCGGCTTCGAAGCAGGCGGCGAGCGCGTTGCCATCGACGAAGAAGACGGTCTTGCCAGCGATCGTTTCTGCGGTGATCGGGCAGCGTCAAGTTCGACGCCCCAGTCGACCAGCACCTGGAACAGGAGGTCTTCGGGCGTGCGGTCCGGCTTGATGTTGTCCATTGTGGGCCAGGAGGTCAGCCTGTTTCGATCGCGTCCGGAGCGTAATAGACGTCCGCCATGTTGGACGTGTCGACCTTGAGGACGCGGAAGCCGATGTCGAGGTCGCGGCTGCGTAGCCCGGCGTTCGTCCGCTTCGATGCTTCGCACCGGCACGGCGGATGCGCTCCTTTGCCATGTCCGCGATCGTCGGATAATCCTGCCTTCGCTGCTTCGGCTGGCTTCACAGTCGTCTCCGGTATTTGCACCAGAATTAACCGCCGCTTTCCGCCGTCACCAGCGTTCGCGTTCATGACTGCGTGTGCTGTGGTGCCCGAGCCTGCAAAGAAATCCAGCACGATTGGCGTCGTTCGCTACCGGTGCAATCGCTCGACAACGTGCTTTATCAAGTGCGACGGCTTCGGAATAGCGAAAGAACCTTTCGCCCCAGAAGAGTTCCGCTTAACTCTTCTGCTCTCGATGTCGCCTCAGTAAAGCTTTTATAGTCGTTCGTCCCTTCTGCTATCGTCAGGAGGGCCTGTTCGAGCTGTTCGCGAGTCGACTCCAGCTTTTTCAGATCAGCCTCTGGCGCGAAGTCTTTCTTTTGCTTGAACATGAGGTCCTGCTGCTCGTTCCGAGCTGATAGTCTGACCATGCATCCATGGCGCATTGACATCACGCGGTTGGGTGGATCGTTGTGGTGCTTCTGCTTCACCCGCTTTAGGATGTCTACGTCTGCCGGTGCAGACGCTTCCGGGCAGCGATCGGATAGCGCCGGTTCGAGCATGTCTCATGTATCGAGGCTGGGTTCTTCACAGTTCGCGTTCGATTCGGCCGTTAGTGCTGGTCGCTTCTCGTTCACCGTCGAAGTTGCATCATGAGGCTTATTCTGCCTGTCGGCGATTTCTTGCTTTGAAGAGCGCCAGAGCGATGTTACGATCGTACTCGTGGATACGTTGAGATGTGTCCATATCTGGCGCCGTCTGTCATCGCCGTCTTCCCTGCTTCCGCCAGACGATAGTTGCGACCATGAAGTTCTCCGTCACCGAACATTTCATCTCTGACTTCAGCGCAGGTGTGCAACCTCATTGTCGTCGATGGTGACGATGAGGACTCCATCGTCTCGTCAGCAGGTTCCGCGCCAGCTTCAGCCGCGGAGTACATCATTGCTCAGCCAGTCGGAGTGGAACCGCCGTTCGGCTTCGGTGTTGGCGACGAGCCGCTTGCCCTTCGTCGATCTCGCTGATTCGAGCGCGTAAGATAGTCTGCGCGCGTCTCAGCGAAGTCGTCGTCGTAGATGAAGTCGTTGCCGGTGTTGTACGGCGGGTCGATGTAGATGAGCTTGACCTTGCCGAGGTACGACTCCTGGAGCAGCTTGAGCGCGTCCAGGTTGTCGCCCTCGATGAAGAGGTTCTGGGTGGTGTCGAAGTCGACGCGACTCCTCGCGGCACGGGACGGAGGGTCTTGGCGATTGGCGCGTTGGCGGCGAACGCGGCTCACGCTTGCCGGGCCAGTCGAGCTGGTAGCGCTCCTGCGGCCCTTCGACGACGTGGTCGGAGAGTTCCTGGCGCAGCAGGTCGAAGTCGATTGCCCGCCTTGGGGTTGCCGTCGTCGTCGAGGGTCTCGGTGATGCAGCTCGGGAAACAGCTCAGCGATCTTCGTCGATGTTGGCGCTCGGTCAGGTCGGGCGATGTGCATTTGCAGTTTTTCCATCTGTTACCTCGCTTAGCTTCGCACGTTGCGGCAGTGGCGAGCTCGGTTCGCGCTGCAGCGCGTACTTGACGCATTGAGCTCGACCTTGCGGTTGAGTTGCGGTCTCGGTCGGAGCTTGCGCTTCCAGCGCGGTCGACCTCGCGTTCGAGCTTGCGAACTGCCTCGAGTCGTGCGAGCGCGTCTGACAGTTCTTCGCCAGGCGTGGCGGCAGACGGGATCAGGGGCGCGAGGAGCGGCTTGTAGAGGGCGGCCAGGTCGATGGCCGTCGGGCAGCGGTGCCGCGTCGGCGTCGGCGGGCTGCCAATCTGGTCGTGTAGTAGGCGCCGACTACGCTTCGGCGATCTGCCTAGCTCGGCCGCTTGTGGGCGGCGGTCATGCGGACTGCCTCGTCGGCCGTCTCGCGGGTGATCTCGAAGATGATCGGCGTCTGGCACGGCCTTGTCGATGGCGCGCGAGGACGGCCTCGCTGACATCCGTCGCCCTTGAGTCGATCTGGAAGACCTGGATCTCGGGGACGCCGTGCTGCCGGGCAGGGTGATTGATGGTCTCCGGCGCGAGCTTGTAGGCCCAGGTGATGCGCTGGACCTCGGCGACGAACTTCTCGCGCGGCGCGGGGACGGTGGCGTGTTCGTAGATCTTGGTCTTCGGGACGATCGCGGCCGAACTTGGCGTGCTGCTGGCCACGGTAGAGCAGTCGCGTCATGCGTCCGTCTGCCGGCTCGACGACGGCGAGGAAGGCGATCAGTTCGAAGTCGTCGAGGCCGGCGATGCGTCTGCGTGAGCGCCGTGGTGTTGGCCGCCGGTGAAGAGGCTGTCGATGTCGCTGCTCCTCGGTGACGTCGATCATGGAGCGGATCGCGTGCGGTGAGTAGTTCGGAGTAGTGCTCCATCTCGGCGCCCTCGCTGGTGGCGGCGTTGAAGATGCGGTTGACCTCGGTGACCGGCTCGTCGTGGGCCGGCATCCGGCGCGGATGAGGTCGAGCAGGTGCTTGACCTCGGTGTGGTCGGCGATGACGTTGCCGTCGTCGTCGAGGTAGACGAGGTAGTAGCGGGTGGAGGCGGTTGCCGCGGTTGATGTTGTCGCCGGCGTTGACGTTGCGCAGGGCGAAGAGCACGCCGGGCCGCAGGCCCTTCGGGGTCGGCGGGTACGACGGCGTGCAGGCCCTTCGGGGCGGTGGCGAGGTCGCCGTACTCCTTGACGTAGCCGAGCAGATCCATGCGGAAGTCGTTGAGGCCGAGGTCGGTGATGGAGACGCCGGTGTGGACGTCTTCGAGTTCGATGACCTCGTCCTGGAGCCTGCGGAGCTGCTCCTTGCGGAATGCGGCGTCGCTGGCTTCGGCGTGAGGACGTTGTCGTCGGCGGTGCCGGCGAGGTCGGCGATGACCATGCGGTTTTCGACGCGCTCCTTGAGGTTGATGTACTCGTCGAGCGAGATGTCGGGCCAGAAGTTCACGAGTTGGATGCACGGCGTTTGTGGAGCCGATGCGGTCGATGCGGCCGAACCGCTGGATGATCCGGACCGGGTTCCAGTGGATGTCGTAGTTGACGAGGTAGTCGCAGTCCTGAAGGTTCTGGCCCTCGGAGATGCAGTCGGTGCCGATGAGCACATCGATCTCGCCGGTTCCTTCGGGGAGAATGGCGGCTTTTTCTTTGGACCGCGGCGAGAAGAGGGTGAGCAGCGACTGGAAATCGTAGCGGCTTCCCGAGTGTGGATCTTGGGGCTGTCCGTGCCCGTGACCCTGCCGGTATGGAAGGTGCTTCTTTTGCAGTAGAGTCGGCGGCGAGCTGGTCGTAGAGGTACTCGGCGGTGTCGGCAAAGGCGGTGAAGATGAGGACCTTGCGATTCCCGGGGTTGATGGGTGACGCCAGCTTACTGAGGATCTTGCGTCTTTAGGTGCTGGAAGCTTGGCATCGTCGGACGGGGTGATCTTGCTGCATCTCAGTCATGCAGAGCCCTCGATGAGTGCAAGGTCGCCTTCCAGGTCGTGCTCCCAGGCGCGGCAGGTCCATGTCGGAAAGGCTGATCTGAACCTTGCCGCCGATCTGCTCGTCGTCGGGATCCGGAAATTCGTCTCTTCGTCCGGGTCGGCATTCTCGAATGCGGTCTGAGACATCGGCAAAGCTGGCATCCCGCCCCGTTTTCTCGATAGGCGTCGATCTTGGCGAGAGTCGTGCGGTGATTATTCGCGAGAGCGCTGTAAGCGTGAGCCGGAACGCCTCGACGGAGCTCTCCAGACGCTTGAGCAGGTTGACCGTCATGAGGGCCTGGAGGCTTTGCTCGCGGTCCGCTTGTTTGAGGTTTGCCGCTGTCCGACCTCTGACCTCGGTGTCGTAAAGGTCTTCATACTTGGGAGAGGCGGCTGGGGAGAATGTAGCTGACAGGCGCATAGACCGACAAAGCGTGAGTAGCGATGAGCTGATCGAATATGTCGTTGAAGCCGATGACGTCTGGCGATGGGTGAGCGGCCTGTGGATCGAGAGCGGCTTCAGGCGTTCGGGGAAGGTGCCGATGTCCTTCGTGTCGTAGAACGTCTGGATGTGCTTGCGGGACGGGCGATGGTCACGCGATCGAGCAGCTTCGAAGAAATCGAAGTCCAGCGCATTGAGGATCGCGGCTGGTGGTGCGTTCTTCGGCCGGGAAGTTGGACCAGTCGTTGAAGATCGCCTGGGCGCGGCGGAAGATCTCGTTTGATATCCTTGTCGTGCGCAGCTTCGAGCCGAGATTGTCCGGAGTCGCCTTCGTAGGCGAGCGCAAGTTGGTTCCGCAGGTCATTGAAGCGGTTGTTGACGGGCGTCGCCGAGAGCATGAGGACCTTGGTCTTGACGCCCTCCCGGATGACGGCGTTCATCAGTTTCTGGTAGCGCGTTTCGCCGTTCCTTGTAGATGTCGTCGTTGCGGAAGTTGTGGGACTCGTCGATAACCACCAGATCGTAATTGCCCCAGTTGATGCGGTCCAGCGGGATGCCGAATGAATAACCGCTGCGTGCGCAGCAAGTCGGTGTGGCAGAGCACGATCGTAGTTGAAGCGATCTTTCAGCGAAGAGGTTCGTGATGAGGTTGCCTTCTATATTCAAGCCAGTTGTCAGCAAGCTTCTTCGGACATTTGACGTGTCACAGGACCAATTTTATGGATTGATGCCTCAGGTGGCGGACGGGTAGCAGGCACGCTCCTTACAAGCTATTTCTTCCAGGGGACTGCATATGAAAGCGCTGAAATAGCAGAAACAGATCGAAAGGATAGAAGTAAGAGTTTTTCAAAAGTTCGCCACGGCAAATCCCGCACACAGGCTGGGCAGGCTGTCCGTTGGCAGAAGAGGAAGGGTGAAGGAATAGGAAAGGAAATCTCGCCATCCCTCGACTTCTTCGCTGCCGTAACCATCCGGTTTCTTCCTGCAATATATTTTTGACGAGACCTGTGGAATCATAATCAAAGTCCAGGCAACGCGATTCTTTCAATCGTAATCAGCATTTTCACTATTATCCTTCGTTCTGCCTAAACTGCAGAGCGTCGAGAAAAGGTTCTTGCAGATCCATGCCAACATCTTGCTCCGGCGCGACGCGCTTAAAGCCCGCATACATCAGGCACATCAGATGCAGTCCTGAGAATTTCCGGTCTAGGAATGCTGCGGAGTTCGTATTCTTTCATCAGCGCGATGTGTAGTCGAGTCCGTTCCTGCCCAGCAGTACGATTTCAAAGGCGATGTTACGAATCTGCTTAGGCGTCATGGCATCGAAGCGCTTGAATGCGTCAAGGAAGTAAAAGACCGCCAGCTGGATGTTTTTCTCGCAGAAGGGCGGGATTCGTCGTTCCCTCTGTCGGCGGAGTTTCGACGATCTCATGCTGGCCAGGATCAGTTTTCCATTCATACCACGCGCGCAGGCCAGTCGTTTCCGCAAATTCATCGACGAGTTTGTATTCATCGCCCGGCTCAAGCTTATCGACCTGCTCCACCCAACGATTGAAAAGCTTTTGCGAGAGCGCAAAGGTATCGAAACGCCGATAGACTTCGGAAAAAGTGGACGCGCCAGCGAAAAGATTATCCAAAAACAGGCTATATGCGCCGTTCAGCGCCAGGCTCGCTTGCATAATTTTACGGGGTGTGACTCGGCGAATTTGCGGGTTCGTATTTGTCTGCGCCGCTTCGAGCGCCAGTCCTCGCAACGACAGAAATTGCGCTGGCCAGAGAGGCGGGAATGTGTTTCGGATGTAACGCTCGATGGTCATATCCAATGGACAGTTAAATAAAAAGCCAGTGAGCCCAGCAACTATCGAGAGGATCATTTTTGTGATCGACTCTTCGGAATATCCCTGCTTCTCGAGCTTTCGGATATCACCAGCGATCGAGCGAATTCCCGCTTCGCGACTCTGCGCCGATGTAGCAGAGAATAGGTTTTTGCCTTTTCTGTCGTGCCTCCGATTCGGGTTTCAGATGCGTAAGCTCGTGCGCTTCCAAATGTGCGAGAGTTCCGGATCATAACCGCGTCTGGTTTTGATCACGTGATAATCGCGCCCATGTTTCCAAGCCATTTGGATTGTTGCTCCCAGCATGTCTTCGAAATCCGTCTCTTCGAACCTGACCGGGAATCCTCAGAGTTTCTCCATCTTGGCCTTGTAATCTTGGACGCATTTAAAAGCGTCTGAATGATGTTGCACTGCGAGTTTTCGTTGAACCGTCACTTACAGATTCTCGCGCGCCATCAAAAACCGGTTGCGACCGAGCATCCTGCATCTTCGCCTCTGCAAAGAGCTGCGTTAAGCGTCTGTCGCTGGCGAGCTTGAGATTGACCATCTTCCGCAAGCGTTAGCGCTTTCCCAGTAGTATGGATTGGCGAACTCATGGATTCGTCTCGATCGCTTTATCGAAGTAGTCGATAGCCTCGCGTGTTTGCCCCTTTTTCTGGTATCCCACAGCCCAACTCTTCAAAGCCCACGCGTCATCGGGTTTAATTTGTAAAGCTTTTCGCAGGAATTTTTCCCCAGTCTCCAGATCTGCTTTTTCGCGAATGTCGAGGATTACCCAAGAACAACCCAGCTCCATGCATCTTTCGGGTCCAAACGTAGGACTTCGATCAAATCGTTGGTCGCATTTTCTACATCTCCTCCTTCCATGTATGCCATTGCCAGATCACGACGCGCATCATGAAATGAAGGCTGCAATTCAAGCGACACGCTTGTAAATGCCAATCGCTTTTTCGTAGTCGCCCTCGCCTGCGCTCGCTTCACCGCTCGCTGCCGCAAGTCTTGCTGCCTCCTCGCGCTTTGTATCAGCCTCTTCCGGGTATGAGATGACGACCTCATCCCCTTCAACCGTCACAGCGATTGGTTGCGGCAAAAAGGCATAATGTTTCAGAACATAGGCTGTAATTGCCGCCAACCCCCTTGGCTGGTCAGGAGATTTGCGGCTCAGATTTCGAAAATATCCGCAAGCTTTCGGCGTATGTCTTGCATTTGCGCACGAACCACAATGTTTATCGTCATGAGCGACAATCACGCCACTCGCTTTCCGGTGGACCAGCCACGGTTAGTTCAGTGCTTACGCTTACATTCTTTTGGAAATGACTGAGGCCGGGAAAACTCACTCTCTACACAAAGGATCAGCTTTGCACGAAGCTTGGGTCGTCATCAGTGGGCAGTGGCTTCGGCGGACTCGATGCGGCTCACACCTTAGCTGGTCACTCCCCGAGTTCAGCGTAACGCTCATCGAAAAGCCAGAGACACAGCCAGCAGGGTAATCGGTGATCAATGAACAGTGATCTACAAGAGCGTAAAGCAGCATAAATTTGTTTTACGCGGCCTCGCCCTTTACGGAGTTAAGAGTTGAAGACGGCCTGGTCATCCGCCCTTCGCTGAGATTTCCCGCGTGTCCCATGGAGATCACCAGACCAATTGCAATCTCATTTCGACACGATGCCGTGTGGGCCAATCGAAAACGAAACAACAATGTCCCGATCAATGACAAACAGAACGCGGTATTTTTCGGTCACGTACAGAATCGAAAACCTGGTGACCATGCCAGAAAACACCAAGAATAGTTGACAGCGCAGCGAAGGATGCCGCCAGTTCACAGAGAAGAGGGAGAATTTGGCCGGCGCGAGCAGCGCGTTTAATTTCGGGAGGAAAGATTTCAGAAACTCTCTCTTTAAAGCCAACCATGCATCAATAGATCACAGGTCTTCGACCGTGTCATCCCATCGTATCGTGATCCTTCGGGCTCGATCGAGGGATCGTTTTCATGTTCCTTCATGTCTTTGAGATCTTTAGCAGTGGGTTTGCGAGCTGGAACACTGGCAGCAAAAGAAGATTCAGATAGAAAGGAATCCCTTTGCTTTTCCTCTTTGCTTTCGTGGACGCTTTCATCAGGAAAGAGAATAGCTGAACAATCCCGAACAAGCAATTTGCACCCGAAGTCGGCCACACATTTATGCTACCCCGACCGGATTACACCTCGCGGCTGATACAGCCGCCACTACAGACGTCGGAAAGCCGATTGGGGTCAAATCTCGCACCTCTGGCTCGCAGATTTTCCAACCGCAGACCGGGCGGGTAGTTTAGTGCTTACGTTTACACTCTTTAGGAAATGACTGAGGCCGAGAAAACTTAGTTCTACAAAAAGGAAACAGCCCAGCCTCGAGATCGTCATAGTGGGCGGCGGCTTCGGCGAGACTCTATGCGGCACACGCGCTCAGCCGGCGCTCCCGCTGCAGCGTCAACGCTCATCGACAAACGGATGCGGCCAACGGGGTGATCCGCCTGCGCAATACGCTACGGCGTGACAGGTCGGTGATTAGTGATCCGGCCTTCGCCGAGGCTACGGCGGACAGGTCAGTGAACAGTGATCTGCGAGAGCGTAAAGCTCCGTCGGAGCCACGCCCTTTTATGGAGTCCAAGACGAGGTCAGCTTCTTCGGGATTTGTATCTCGGCAGCTTCCCGCTGCGCTCGACCGTTACCTCACGGCTTTGCCGGCCATGTCGCTCATCCCAGTCGCTCCATTCTTGTCGTATCACACGAGATTAGGATCGCGTTCTTAGTTTGCGAAGCCGGCGATGGTTTCATCACGGTTGATCTTGCTGGCCGCCACGTCCAGAACGAACTGTTCCCAATCGTTGATCGGCAATTTCCTGCCGGGTAAAAGGCTGTTCTCCTCCAAGAAGACAAGGCACGCTGCGAGCGCGGTGCGTTTGTTGCCATCCAGGAACGGATGATTGCGGCAAATGTAAAATAGATATGCCGCTGCGATCTCGAGCGGATCGGAAATGAGGGGTTGGCCCATCATCGATGCTTGCGGCGCGGCCACGGCTGACTCAAGCAATGTCTCATCGCGAATTCCAGCCGCGCCACCATGGGCAGCGAGCACTTCGCGGTGAATCGCTTTGACGGCCTCGACCGTCAGATGCTTGAGCGACTTGCTCAAGATAAACGCCTAAAAAGCGCGGCGTTCTTTTTGATCAAACGCTTCGCCGTTTTAGCCGCTGTATCCGGGTCGATCGGGGATGGATCGGCGTCAGAACGATTGAGCCGCCTGAGTGAACGGTGACGTTCACTTTGTCTCCGACTTTAACGCGCGCGAGCTCCATCAAAGCGGTATCGAAGATGATCCCCTGAGAGTTTCCGACTTTAGTGATGGTCTTGGTCATCGCGTAATACTATGTTTTACAGAGGGCGAATTGTCAATCGTGACAAAGCAACTTAACGCCGAACGCCCTATGGATTTTCCAACCGCTGACCGGCCGGGTAGTTTAGTGCTTACGTTTACATTGCTTTGGAAATGACTGAGGCCGGGAAAACTCATTCTTACAAAAAGGAGACAGCTTCGACGAAGCCTCGAGTCGTCATAGTGGGCGGCGGCTTCGGCGGACTCTATGCGGCGCGCGCCTTGGCTGGCGCTCCCGTCAGCGTAACGCTCATCGACAAACGCAACTACCACCTCTTCCGGCCGTTGCTTTATCAAGTGGCTACTGGCTTACTTTCGGCAAGTCCTGCGATTTAAGGCGGCGCCAAGCAATGTAAGCGGAAGGAGTGACACTAAGAATGTAAGGTGATACCAAACCGGGAATTTACCCCAAAGCAGGTAGTGATTAGGAATGAAGAGACCAAGCAATACGATTCCGGTGAGCGTGGCCGCCCTCATCCGGCCCTTGCCAATCCATGCGGCCACAAATCCCGCGCCGAGAGAAGAGGTGGCTCCCAAAACGAGCCGGGCGAGCTTCATTGCAAAGGTAAAATTGAAGGCGGTTTCGGCCTCGTGGTAGTGTGGCCACGAAGCGCGTAGCGCCAGATTTAGCACGGTGGCGACAAAGATCCAAGTGACTAAGGCTGCGATGACAGCGCCAACGGTCTTTAAGGTCGCATAGCTGCTGGAGGGCGTATCGAGCTTAGCGCTTGGCAAGGGTATTGTTTCCATATTAGTTTGATTGTAATATTATAATTAGAATATGAAAGCTGAATTTTATATCCTCGGCGCCCTTCACCGCGGTGACCTCCACCCCTACGAAATTAAACGGCGGCTTAATAACGCTCTGGTCGAGTGCTACACCGACCTCGACGTCGGCACCCTTTATTATGCTGTGCGGCAACTGGTCAAATCGGGCGATATCGTGCCAAAAACGAGGCAGAAGGTTACGCGCGGCGGCGAACGCACGATTTACCGAATCACATCTCAGGGCCGAAGACGGTTTCAGGAGCTTTTGCTCGAGCGATTTCAGGAAGAAGGAACCGTGGCCCAAACGATTTATCCCGCTCTGCTCTTTCTCGATCTCGCCAACCTGCCAGCTGTAGCCGAGCTATTGCGTGAGCGTCTGCGCCAAACCGAATCAGCGATGGCAAAGACCAGTAGGATTAAAGAGCAGCTCGGCGCCGGTCTCGGCAGCGGCAATTCCCATCTCATGGATCACCTCATCCAAGTTCGCCAACTCGATTGCAGATCGTTGCGGCGATTGCTAGGCGAGGTTGAAACCGGAAAAATTCGAGCGCCCCAGCCTGCTGCAATCAAGCAGCTGGGTTCGCTGTCCGCGGGTGCGAAGCAGCGCTGTTAAAGCCGGATTTGCCATTGGCGGATTGAGGTCAAATTTCAACATTAACGGCTGGTAGGAACCTGAAAATCTTAGACGACCGTAACCCGAGCGGAGGTATCCCAATGGCAACTAAATATGATGCGATCGTTATTGGCACTGGCCAGGCAGGACCGTCTCTTGCGGTTCGGTTGGCAGATACAGGAATGAAGGTGGCTATTATCGAGCGCAAGCGGTTCGGCGGCACCTGTGTCAATAACGGCTGCATCCCAACGAAGACGCTAGTGGCGAGTGCGCGCGCGGCTCATGTCGCGCGCCGGGCCGGCGATTATGGCGTGACTATTCCCGGCTCGATCGCCGTTGACATGAAAAAAGTCAAAGCGCGTAAAGACGCACTGGTCCGTCAGAGCAGCGAGGGCGTGGAGAAGTGGCTAAGGACCACTCAGAACCTGACCGTTATTGAAGGCCACGCCCGCTTTGCCGACGCGCATCGGGTTCGTGTCGGCGACGAACTTCTCGAGGCAGACAAATTCTTCATCAACGTTGGCGGACGCGCGTCTGTTCCTCCGCTCGGGGGTATTGATCACGTGAGCTATTTGAACAATTCAACGATGATGGACGTGGACTTCCTGCCCGAACACCTCATCGTCATCGGGGGCAGCTATGTGGGATTGGAGTTTGCTCAGATGTATCGCCGCTTCGGCAGCGAGGTCACCGTGGTGGAGATGGGCCCGCGACTGATTCACCGTGAAGACGAAGACGTTTCCGAAAACATCAAAACGATTCTCGAACGAGAAGGCATCAAGATCCGTCTGCGCGCGGAATGCATTGCTTTTGAAAAACGCGGGGACAAAGTGGCCGTGCAGGTTGATTGCAGCAGCGGCGATAAGACTGTCATCGGCTCGCATGTGCTGCTCGCAGTCGGCCGTGTGCCGAACACGAACGACCTCGGTCTGGAACAAGCCGGGATTGAAGTCGATAAACGCGGTTACATTCAGGTTGACGATCAACTTCGCACCAATGTGCCCGGCATTTATGCGCTGGGTGATTGCAACGGACGCGGAGCCTTCACTCATACCGCATACAACGATTATGAAATTGTCGCCGCTAATCTTTTAGACGGCGATAAGCGCCGCGTAAGCGACCGGATCACGGCTTACGCTCTTTACATTGATCCGCCGCTTGGCAGAGCAGGAATGACTGAGGCGGAAGTGCGAAAGTCAGGACGCAAAGCTTTGATTGGAAGGCGTCCGATGACGCAAGTCGGCCGTGCGCGGGAGAAAGGCGAGACGGACGGATTCATGAAAATTTTGGTGGATGCCGAAACGAAAAAGATCCTTGGAGCGTCGCTCCTAGGGATCGAGTGCGATGAGGTAATTCATTCGATCCTGGACGTGATGTACGCCAACGCGCCGTATACGGTGATTCAGCGCGCCATGCACATTCATCCGACTGTCTCAGAATTGATCCCGACCATGCTCGGTGAGTTGAAGCCCTTGGAGTGAACCGTATCGTCGCAATCAGAGGAACATCATGAATCGTGATTGCGGCTAACACGCAGACCAATCGCACTTACACGTTCGAAACGCAGGAGCAATACTATGATGCGCGTACCCGGCTCGAACGTGACACTTGCTTCGCGCGATTATCAGCGTCAGATGGTCCGGCGAAATGCATTGACTTATCGATGGCGGGGGCCTACGTAGCGCCAACGCAAGAAAGCGAGTATCCGGCTTCTCAGCCGGTTCGGCGGCAATAGCTAACAAGACCGTTGTCCGCTGCGGTCTAAACATTGGGCGTGGTCAGCTCATACACACGGGGGGCTTCCCCGGAAGGAAAATCGAAATGAAAAAATTGATGTTGGTATTAATCGCGTCTGCCTGTTGCTCGGCTTTCACGATGAACGCGTCCGCTCAGCAAGCCGACCAGGCAACTGCTGATGGGGTGATTGCAATGGTAAAAGCGCAATGGGCGGCCGAAATTAAGGATCCGACAAATGTCGCAGAACAGTCGAAGGACATGTCGGACGACTACACCGAGTTCAACGGCGATTATGCCACGCGGCTCGATGGGAAAGCGATGAGTTCGCGGCTGGCGGAGGCTACAGGAAAAGCCTCTGGCAAAACGGTCGCGGCAGAAATGGCCAATCCCAAGGTTCAGGTATACAACGGGAATGTTGCCATCCTGACTTACAACTATGTCGGCATGACGCAGGACAAGGACGGAAAGACGGAACCGATCCGCGCAAAATCCACTCGCGTTTATGTGAAAAAGGACAACAAATGGACGTTGGTCCACGCAAACTTCGGGGCGGACCCACTGCCAAAACAATAAGACTTTGAAAATCTGAGAAAGGGGCCGCTAAGGCGCGCTTTGCGCTTTTGGCGGCTCCTTATCTTGTACCCGAAACGCCTTGTGCCCGAAACGCTCGCTCCGTTCGCCTAACGAAAGATGCCTGGATCGCATGGCACGATGACCACGGCCGAAGCAACGTCAACACGCGCGACCTTCCTTGGCCATCCCAGGGGCCTCTTTTATCTCGCGTTCACCGAAGCATGGGAGCGGTTCTCCTACTATGGAATGACGGCGCTGGTCGTCCTTTACATGGTCAATCAGTTGCTGCTGCCAGGACACGTTGAGCACATCTGTGGATTTTCCGGGTTCAGAGCGGCGATGGAATCGGTCGTGGGCCCGCTTTCAACCCAGGCGCTGGCGTCGCAGATTTTCGGACTCTACTCGGGTTTCGTTTACTTCACGCCGCTGCTCGGCGGCATGATTGCCGATCGCTGGATCGGACAACGCAATGCTGTGGTGATCGGCGCTCTCTCGATGAGTGCCGGTCACATCGCCATGGGTTTTGATCAGTCATTTCTCCTGGCGTTGTTACTACTCGTCATCGGCTCGGGTTTTTTGAAGGGCAATATTTCGGCGCAAGTGGGTGCTCTTTATCCGCCAGAGGACGAAGCGTGGCGGACCCGCGGTTTCGTCATCTTCTCGACTGCAATCAACATCGGAGCGGTAATTGGACCGCTGCTCTGTGGTCTGCTCGCTCAGGTTTACGGCTGGCACTACGGCTTCGGCATCGCCGCGATCTTCATGCTCCTCGGTCTCGCCACTTATCTATATGGATACCGCTACCTGCCGGCGCGCGTGGAACGGCACAAGTTCGAGGGCACTCGACTCACCGCCGCCGAGCGGCGCATCGTCTACGCGCTTATCGCGGTGATTATTATCACGATCTTTCAGTCAACGGCCTTCTATCAGGTCTTCAACGTGAATTCGATCTGGATTCAACACCATGTCGCGCTCGACCTTGGTAATTTCCGGATCCCGGTCCCGTGGTTCCAATCGATCAATTCGGTTTTCAGCATCGTGGGTGTGCCGCTGGTGCTTTGGATCTGGCGTCGTCAGGCATTGCGCCGCCGCGAGCCGGACGATCTGGCAAAGATCGGCACGGGAGCTTGGATCGCCGCGGCGAGCAACCTGATCCTGGTGGCCGCGATCTTCGTTTCGGGCGACTCGTTAGTTCATCCGCTCGTGCCGTTCCTCTATAGCGCTGGGTTGGGAATTTCTTTCCTCTACTACTGGCCCACGCTTCTCGCACTGGTTTCGCAGGCGGCGCCGCCCACAGTGAACGCCACCATGATGGGACTGGTCTTTATGAGCCTGTTCGTTTCGAACACCCTGATCGGCTGGATCGGCGGCTTCTATGAGAAGATGACGCCCGTTGAATTTTGGGCAATGCACGCGGCCATCGCCGCCGCCGGCGGCCTTCTTGTCGTGCTATTCGGTCGTCGCCTCAGCCGGGTGCTTCATGCTCCGCCCGCCTAGGCAGCTGGGACGTCGCCTGGCCAGACGCCTGCGACCGGCACAAACACGACAAACTCATTCCGCGCGCAACGCAATCATGGGCTCAACGCGACTAGCTCTTCGCGCCGGGATCCAGCAGGCGAGAAGCGCGATGCCGAACAAGAGCAAGGCAACACACGTGAAGGTGATCGGATCGGAAGCGCTCACGCCGTACAGCATGCTCTTCATCATGCGCGCGCCGCCGAAGGCGATGAGTAATCCCCCTAGCGAACCGATCGCGGCAAGAAACATTCCTTGTTTCAGAATCAGCTTCTGCACATCGGAGAGCTGTGCGCCGAGCGCCATGCGCAATCCGATCTCGCGCGTGCGTCCCACGACGACGTGCGACATGACGCCATAGATCCCGACCGCCGCAAGAATCAGGGCGAGCACACCGAAGCTGCCGAGTGCGATGGCGGCCATGCGCGCAGGGAAAAGCGATGTGCCCATGTGCTCCTTGAGCGTCTTTGCTGCATATACGGAAATCGACGGATCGAGCTTTTGCACTTCGCCGCGCAACGCGGCTAGCACCTGTCGCGGATCACTGCGCGTGCGCGCCACCAAAGTGACTGTGCCGCTGTAATCCTGATATAGCGGCGTGTAGACCGCCGGCTTGGGATCTTCGCCTAACGAGTTGTATTTTCCGTCGGGCACGACGCCAACTATCTCGAAGAACGGATCCTTGGGCCCATGCCAGTTGAAGCGCCGTCCAATCGGATCCCGCCCATTGAAGAACTTTTTCGCGAACGTCTCGTTCACGATCGCAACGCGACTTTCCTTTTTGTTTTCGTCATCACGAAAATCGCGGCCGCGTAGCGGAATGCCCATGGCATCAAAGTAGCCGGGGCTGCTCTCGATCGGGATCGCGATCGGCAACGTGCTCGCGCCTTTGAACTCTGTGCCTTCGACATAAATCGTGCTGTCGTTGTAATTGAGACCGAGCGGAAGGTAATCAGTCAGCGCGGCATTTTCGATTTGCGGCAAAGCCTGCGCACGCTCGAGCACTTGCTTCTGGAACGCGCGACCGCGCGCTTCGTTATAGCCTTGCAAGCTGACGTCGAACGAAATCGCGACCGCGTTTTCTGGATTGAATCCGGGCCGCATCTTCTGAGCGGCTTGGAGACTGCGCACAATAAGGCCGGCACTGATAAGCAGGATTAAGGAAAGACTGACTTGCGCGACAACGAGGAAATTGCGCAAACGTGAGCGACGAAACCCGGCCATCGATGATTCTTCTTTCAACGCGGGCACGAGTTGCGGCTTTGACGATTGCAGCGCCGGAATGAGGCTGAAAAGAATTCCCGTCGCGATCGACAGCAGCAGCGCGAAGCTCAGCACGCGCCAGTCCGTGCGCAGGTCGAACAACAAGGTAACGTCGCTCGGCAAGCGAATGCCTCGCACAGCGCTATTGATTATGGCAGCGAGCAACACGCCGGCCGCGCCGCCGCTGAGTGAAATGAGAATGCTCTCAGTGAGCAGTTGTCTCACCAGTCGTTGCCGGCTTGCGCCGACCGCCAGCCGCACGGCAATTTCCCGCCGCCGTTCCGTTGCGCGCGCGAGGAGCAGACTGGCAAGATTCACGCACGCGAGCAAAATCACGAGCGCACCCACGGCCGCGAGCACTCCAGTGAAGGCGAAGACAGAATTCGCAATATCGGGAATGAACAACCCGGGTTTGCCGAGTCGGATGCCGCGGCCGACGTTCTGCGGATAATCCTGCGCCAGTTTCGCCGTCAGCGTCTCAAGCGCAGCCTTCGCCTGGGCGAACGACACGCCGGGCTTCAACCGGCCGACGGTGAAGAGATTGTTCGAGTCGCGCTTGTCGATCCACCTGCTCCCTGGTTCGATCGTCTTCGCCATCATTACCGGAATAAACATCTCCGGATCGTAGGCGACCTCGGCGCCAATAAATCCTTTCGGCGCGACGCCGATAATAATGAACGGGCGGCTGTTAAACTCAACCGTCTTCCCCACGATCGCCCGATCGCCGCCGAAGCGGCGTTGCCAGCAATTGTAACTAATCACGGCAACGGGATGTGAATCAGGCGTCTGATCTTCTTCTGGCAAAAATGCGCGCCCGAGCATCGGCTTCACGCCGAGAACATCGAAGTAATTTCCGGAAACGAGATAACCCCAGACGCGCTGACTGGAGTTATTGACAGTGAGACTGCTGACAACCACGCGATAAACGAACAGGCCGGAGAAAACGGTGTTACGATCGCGGTAGTCTTTGTAATTCGGATACGACTGCAACGACCAATCCGCGCCGTTGTGCAGGGTGCCATAAAGCTCGACCAATTGCGAAGGCTCCTTGACCGCGAGCGGCCGCAGAAATGCCGTCTCGACTAAACTAAAGATCGAAGTGTTAGCACCGATGCCGAGCGCCATCGAAATGATGGCAAGCGCGGCGAAACCGGGTTGTTTCATGAGTTGGCGAAAGCCGAAGCGGATATCCTGCAGAAGTGTTTCCATTAGCGCGTGACCTTCTGCATTGTGAGATGCAGCGCAGGCGTGCTTTGGATTCAGAAAATTCGCCACGCGCGAATTCTCTTGCGCAGCGAGAGAAGCAGCCCCCGACGCACGATCGCGTAGCGGCAAACGCAGCCGTACCGCCGCAATCCACCGACAAACGCAAAAGCCAAACTGACAGCGATGGTCGCGACCGGCAGAACAGCATGCGTGCTGATTGCTGCCACTCTCAAAACGCGAAACCAGTCAAAAAGTTTAGACGCGACTCCCGGGTGTCAACCCGCTATTCTCGCAAGCTATGCATCGTGACCATCAGTGTTGGTTCTCGCACCGTCTCAATCGCTACATGGGTGTCGCCATTTACGGCAATTACGGCTGGCCCATCCTCGCTTTCCCGACGAGCTGCGGCGACGAATGGGAGATGGAAGGCCAGGGCATGATTCGCACCCTCAGCCCGTACCTGCAGCAGGGGCGTATCAGAATCTTCTGCATCAACAGCGTGAACAGCGATTCGTTCCAAAACAAGGGAGCGCACCCGTTCCACCGGAGCTGGATGCAGGCGCAGTACGATGCCTATGTGGCGAACGAGGTTTTCCCGTTCATCGACTCCCAGTGCCAGACGCCGGGCGTCGGGATTGCCACATTGGGCGCATCGCTCGGCGCCTATCACGCGGCCAACACTCTCTTCAAGCATCCTGACCACGTGAAGCGCTGCTACGCGCTCTCGGGCATCTACGACATGCGGGATTCGATGGACGGCATGTATGACGACAACTTCTACTTCAATAACCCGGTGGACTATATGGCGAACCAGAGTGACCCATGGTATCTCCATCAGTACGCGAGTTGCGACATCCGGCTCGTCACTGGCTCTGGCCCGTGGGAGAACAGCGGACCGACCTATCGAATGTCCGACATCCTTAGGAACCGCGGCATCGCTCATCATCTGGACGACTGGGGCCCGGAGGGCGGACACGAATGGCCCTACTGGCATCACCAGATGTGGGAGTATGTCGGCGCGCACTACTAAAAAAACCGTTCGCCTCGCCTGGGTGGGCTCGTCTTATCGTCACTGCTGCACCCGCAAAGACAATGCCGATTTCTAACATGAGTTTCGACACGCAGACGAAAGTGGCGATCTACCGGCACTTCGCCGAGACCGGCCAAAAGCCGTCTCTGCAAGTTGTAGCTGAACGCGTTCGCAGCGACCTCAGCAGCGTCCGCGAAGCGTATGCGCGGTTACGCGCGCAGCGGGTGCTGGTGTTGGAGTCAGACGGAGTGTCCATTCGGATGGCTCCGCCATTTTCCGGCGTACCGACCCAACATGTCGTAATCGTCGATGACACGCAATATTTCGCCAACTGCGCCTGGGATTCGTTCGGAATACCGGCGGCACTGCATCGCCCGGGACGGGTTCATTCCCGCTGCGAGCAATCGCGTGAACCGCTCTCACTGGAGATTGGAATGGAAGGTCCGACGCCTTGCAACTGGCTTTTTCATTGTCTTGTTCCCGCGGCCAAGTGGTGGGACGACATTGTTTTCACCTGAAGCAACATGCTTTTCTTCCGGTCGGAAGAACGCGTTCGAGAGTGGTGCGCCGCGCATCGTTATCCCGTGCGACCGCTCGTCACGATGGACCAGCTATGGACGCTCGCGACGACCTGGTATTCGACGCGCTTACAAGAGAACTCGCGGCGTCCGCAGCCCGATGAAATGCGTTCCATCTTCGCCGGCCTCGGCTTAGAAGGCGACTTTTGGGATCCGCAGTCGGATCGTTTCGGTTAGCGCCGTGCCGCAAGCCTAATCGCGTCGCGCGCCGTCGCACAATTGTAACAGTTAAAGAGTGGCGTGGCCTAAGTCGCCATCCTAGAAATGTCGCACCATGAAAATTCTACCCGCGACTTTCTCTCTGATCATTCTCGCTTTTCTCGCTGCGCCGACGGGGCGAGCCCAATTCGTGCCCGGCCCGAACCCAATCGCCGGCACCGTCACCGCCGCACAAACTCTCCCAAGCGGCGCGGGAGTGGTCAGCTCGACTGGTGACTTGGAAGTGAGTGGGAGCAGCGTTGCCATTACCGTCACCGGCACTTCTTCGATCCAGAACGACGGCGTAATCAACCAAACCGGCACTGGCCGCGCGATCCGCGATAACACCGGCGGCCTGACCCTGACTGTGACGAACAGCGCCGGCGCGCTCCTCCAGGCAGCCGATGCCGATGCCATCCAGATGAACAAATCGAATAGCAGTATCTCTTTCGATAACTATGGCAGTGTCATCTCACTGAACGCCTCCGCCGGCGGCTCGCAGGCGATCGATTGGAACGCAATTACGACCGGCAGCAACACGCTGCATAACTATACCACGGGATTTATCGAAGCCTTCGAAGCGGACGCCGTCCGCCCCGGAGTGAACGGCAGCGTTATCAACGAAGGAACGATCAAGGCGGTTACCACCACCGGGAGCAGCAGCGACGGCGTCGACGGGCAAACCAATAATGGGCTTGTGATTAACAACAACGGCAACGGCGTCATCGAAGGTGGTCGCCACGGCATCACCGCCGGGGCCGCGGACGACACAGTCAGCTTCACCCTCAGCGTCACCAATCAACTCAACGCCACCATCCAGGGCGACGACGGCGCTGGCATAAACATCGATGGCTTCAACGCCAACGAGGTAGTTACGATCCAGAACGAGGGCACGATCACAGGTAACGGCGTGACCGGTGATGGCGACGGAGTCGACGTTGACGGCATCGTCAACCTAACGAATACAGGAGTGATCCAGTCGCTCAATGCCTTCAGCGACGTTCCCGGCGGGGCGAGCGAAGGTGTCACCACCGGTGGCGGCACCATTACTAATTCCGGCACCATCGAAGGCGACGTCGCCGAGGGCAATGCCAACGCAGTCGGTCGCGGTGTTACCCTGGCTGGAGTCGACACCAGTGGCACGCCGGAACCGATCTATGCCGACAGCATCGTAACAAACAGCGGCTTGATCAAAGGCCAGACTGACTCTGCCATTGTCGTCCTCGGCGCGGCCAGCGGCTTTACCGTCACGATCGATAACGAAGCCGGCGGCACGATCGAGGGAGGCGGCGACACGGCCGCGGCGATTCAGACCGGCGCCGATAACGACACGCTCAACAATGCCGGCGATGTGATCGCCGACGCGAGCGGCAAAGCGATCGACCTCGGTGATGGCGACGACACACTCAACATCACCGGCGGCACCATCCAGGGCGACATCTCCGGCGGGAGCGGCACGAACACCTGCACGATCGATCCTGGCGCGATGCATTTCTTCACCTACACCGGCGCGATTTCCGACTTCGACAGCGTCGAGATAAAAAGCGGCGTCGTCTCTTTCTTCGGCGCGAGCAGTTACACCGGCACCACCACGATCAGCGGCGGCATCCTCATCGCCGCGAACAGCACCGGGAGCGCCACCGGCAGCGGTGCCGTGCAGGTGACCGGCGGCACGCTCGGCGGGACCGGTAGCATCGGCGGCGCCGTCACGATCGGCGGAGGCAGCGGTCGCGCTGCGCTCGCCCCGGGAGCGCGCCCAGGAAATGAGGCGGCACTTGCCATCCAAAGCACCCTTACATTTCAGACCGGCGGAACCTATTTCTATACCTTCAAGGCCAGCCGCAACAACTCCAAGTCCGACGAAGTCATCGCGAGCGGCGTCACCATCGCCGGCAGCGCCACTTTAACCGTCCGCGGAAAAGTCCATGGCCGACTCCGCGAAGGAACCACCTTCACCGTCATCAGCAACATCGCGGCCACACCGATCGCCGGGACCTTTGCCAATCTCCCCGATGGCTCGATCATAACAATCGGCGTCAATCACTTGCAGGCGAGTTACGAAGGTGGCGATGGCAACGATCTTACGCTCACCGTAGTGCCGTAGCGTTAACCGGTTGGCGACTGTAGCGGCGGCGTCTGACCGCCGAAGTTAGGAAGATCCACGCTCGGAGTGTGCCGCTAAAACAAATGATCCCCGTCTTTTACTTCTTAATTCTTCCTTCTGCTTTCTCACTTTTACTGCTGCTGCGGTTGACGCAGCGAATCCTGAACTGAAGCCGGTAATGTGTCGGCGTTTCGCAGCAGAAGACTTACCTGCCAAATTTCCGAGTCGCTCAGTTTCTGGTTGAACGCCGGCATGGCGCTGAAACGAATCCCGTTTTTCACGACCCAGTGAGTGGCGCCTACCGGATCGTCGGTTACGCCCTTACCTGGCGGAAGCAGGTGTGGCGGGAGCGGATAAAACCCCTTCGCGCCACTCCACGCCTGGTCCAGCCGTCCATGACACCCTGCACAAGCCTGCATATATATTTTGGCGCCTGCCAGAAGATTGGTCTCGTCCGCCGGTAACGGCGATGGATTGTCTGCACTCTTGCCAATCGACGCGGTAATAGCCGCGCCCGCGATGGTTCGCTCCAACGGCAACGGTTTGGTGTCCGTTCCCATGAAAATTCCGCCGCGCTCCACAAAAAGATAGCTGGCCAGCACAACGAGCCCGATTCCAATGACAACACCGAGAAAAAACTTAATCATGGTTTAATGACGCGGAGGTAACGAAAAAATAAAGAACTTTCCCGCCTCCCGTTTTCTACTTTGCCCTTTTCTACTTCATAATTCTTACTTCGTTCATGCTCGGTGAGTTGAAGCCGTTGGAGTGAACGAGGTCGAAAAAACTGGCGAGTTCTCGCGCGCGAATCGGAACATGAGCGAATCAATCCTCGCTCATCATAAGCCGGTTACGATGTATGCTGACTTCGACGTTAGGTTTTCGGCGTTCCTTGTAGCGGCAGGCGTGCTTGCCACGCCGAAGCTTTAGCGAAGGAGGGTCGCCTGCGTTCTCGCCTGCCCGCCATAGCCTTGCGCGCAGGCGGGTCGCTCGCTTGCCACGCCGTAGTCCCGCGACTGCGAGACGAAGGCTGGTCGGTGTAGGAGGATCACCCGTCACCTGTCACATGTCACTTCGGCAATGTTTTTCATGACGATCCCGCAGAACCGATAGTCCGACATATTGCTTCGCGACCATCTATTCTATGATCTTCGATCATGAGCACCGTGCAGGAGATCCTCACCGCGATGGACAAACTGACGCCCGATGAATTGCCTGTCCTGAAACTCGGCGTCGATTCCCGTCTCGCAGACGATGACGATGATCCTGCCTTACACGCCGCGCTGCACGAAGCGATCGCTTATGCCGACGCTCATCCGGAAGAGAGCAAATCAATCGATGAGGTTCGCGCGCTCATTCCAAAATGGATTTCCGAGTCGAAATCACAGACCCGGCCATGGACAATTTACGCCATCGTATAGGTTATGATTGCAGCCACCTCGGCTGAGCCGTCTTCGCTCTTCGGGACCTCCAGGACGGCCTTAATCACATAAGGAGGTTCTTTCGTTACCCACCACGTCATTCGGCCGTAAAGTTTCGTGGGCGTTTCAACAACCCACGTTTCGGTCTTCTTTCCGGTCCCGGCAGGCACAGTCTCCCGGCCTTTGACGCGAACGGGCACCCAATCAATCGCCATCTTATTCGTATCGAACGCCGGGATTTCAGCCGCATAACCATCCGCCAGCGGAAGAGTCGCAATAAGAATGCCGTACATGCCGCCATAGAAATCGAACACGTTACGGTCAAGTTTGACCCTGGCTTCTTCAGGTTTCGCGCCGGTCGAATCAATGTGGCGATAGGTCACGTTCTCATGCTCAAACTCGACGTGACGAACGTTTCCATTGTCACTGCGCGAGTAATCGAAGGAGAGTGGTTCCATCGTCTTCGGATCAAACACGCTTACAAACGTCAGCTGAATTCCTTTCTTGGGGTACTTCGCCACCTGTGCCCTTTTCATTGCAGGCTGGCCTTTGTAGTTGGTGTTCTCCAACGAGTCGCTCCAGGTCCCCACATCCTCCGCAGGCCCGCCCGGCTTTTGCTGAGTCAATTTCCAAAGATTTGTGCACGGCTTAAGCTGCGAACCTGTCAGCCTGGCATCTCCCACCTCCACGCGCAGCGACCCGGCATGCAGGGAATGTGTAGCGAACCAAAATGCGGCTGAAAGCGATATTAGATACATCTTCATTCTCTCTGATTGTCGATCCAAAGCGCGGCTGCGCAAGAACACGTCCACCTCTGGACGCGAACTTCGTCACGACATCTCAACTTCTCGACGCCTCAATCCCGCCGCTCTGCCGCAATCTACAGATCGGGCACCACTATTGATGCGTTCTTTGGCAAACCTGAAATGGTCAACCCGGGCGCCAGCGCAGATGAGCCTTGAACCGCCGCCCTCTGACGTGTGACCTTCCGGCTGCCTCTCAACTCTCGACTAACGACTCTCAACTGCTCAGCTGCTCGTGAATGTTGAATGGTTCGATACGACCCCGATTTCCAGCTAATGAATCAACGGTGCCTTCGATAAGATCTGCGCGGCGGACGGTTGTTCGATGAAGCATTCCGGAAACTCCACCCGATCCGGCCGTGCGCGGCGTCGCCGCTTCCACGGGGAGAATTTCCTGGTACTCGCGGCTCGATCTTTCGTTGCGAGACTCGTGCTCCCCTGCCCTGCTCGTCACGTAACGGCGCAGCCTGATTGTAGTCGAAACCTTCCGCTTTTTTCCGCACGATCCCGCGTCCGATGAAACGCTCAAGCGAACGCAACGGCCCCTGATCCTCCGGCGTAATAAAGCTGATCGCATCTCCGACGGCGTGCGCCCGGCCGGTGCGTCCAATGCGATGGACATAATCCTCTGAGTGCATCGGGAAATCGTAGTTCACCACGTGCGAGATCCCATCCACGTCGATGCCGCGGGCGGCGATGTCGGTGGCGACCAGGACCCGCACCGCGCCGGACTTGAAATCCTTCAACGCGCGGAGCCGCTGGTTCTGCGAGCGATTGGAATGGATCGTGCCCGCTTTAATTCCGCTGCTTTCGAGACGGCGCGCGATTCGGTCCGCTCCATGTTTGGTCCGCGAAAAAACCAGGACCGTGTCGAATGTGGGATCGCTTAGCAAGTGAAGAAGTAATGCCGATTTCAAATGCGGAGGAACCTCGTAAACAAGCTGAGTCACAGCCTCCACCGGATTCGCTCGTCGCCCAATCTCAACCATCTTCGGTGACTGTTGAAACTGCTGGGTCAACTGCCTCGATTTCGCGCGAAAGGGAGGCGGAGAACATGAGCGTCTGGCGTTTTTGCGGCAACGCTTTCACGATCCGTCGAATCGGCGGAAGAAATCCCATGTCCAACATCCGATCAGCCTCGTCGAGCACGAGAAACTCGATGCCAGAAAGGTTGGCCACCCGTTGATCCATCAGATCGATCAACCGCCCCGGTGTGGCTACGATTAGATCGACACCGGAACGCAAAGCCTCGATCTGCGGACGTTCGCTCACTCCGCCGAAAACCGTGGCCATGCGCAGCGGAACATGTTTCGCATAAGCGCGGACGTTTTCCTCGATCTGCACGACCAGCTCACGAGTCGGCGCAACCACCAGCGCGCGCGGGCCGCGCCTCTGACCGTTCTGCATCGAAGCAGCCAGTTTCATTAGAATCGGCAGAACGAAAGCAGCCGTTTTTCCCGTGCCCGTCTGCGCGATCCCGATCACATCGTGTCCCGCGAGAATGAGCGGGATCGCCGCGATCTGAATCGGGGTCGGCTCGGTGTAACCGGAATCACGGACCGCTTGCAAAATCTGCGGTGAAAGATGAAGTGCGCGAAACGGCATGACGCGACAACTGTCGCCCGTTACGTGCCGTCGCGCACCTATTCTTCCTTTAAATCTTCGTGTGCCCGCCGCGTTCTACGTGGTCAGGCGCATTCCGCGACCTTTTATCATCGGTCGCGTAGTTGACGCTTAAACCCAAAGCCGATCACCTGTGACGCAACTTTCGCGAAGCTCTCGGCAGACCGGATTGCTGTCGGCTAGCGCAATCCTGGCGCTCAGCGCGCAATTTCGGCGGGCGACAGGGGGAAATTCGTTGAGTCTCTTCGAGTGAGTTGGGGGCAAGTTTAGTAAGTCAGAGCCTTACACATATTGAAAGTTTTTTTGAGCGGCTGCGAACCGGGCGATTTCAAGTACACGGTTACAACGACAGTTTCGTAGCAGCCCCAGCCTTCATACGCGGCGCTGAACGAAGGTGCGGCACCGCCTTCAAGCGAAAGGGGATTCGGGCCGTAGACAAGATCGTAATGAACGCGGGCGATGTCGTCGACTAATGCCGGAGCATCAAGCGACAACGTGAACGTATAGCGCTTGGGATTGTCTGGGAGAGGTTCCTGTCGGGCGACCAGTGAAAAGTCTTCGACTCCGCTGGGCGCCGCATTTGTTTTTGCAGGCGGAGACACTTCTTCCGAACTTCGCTTTGTGGCCTCGGGCGGAGATGAATCGACGGCTGGTGAAGTTGTCGCGGCCTCCACCGGCTGCTTGGCAGAATTATCCACTACCTTCCTGACGGGCCGGAGATAGAACGCCAGCCCGATGCCAATGACGAGAAGAACCGCAATTACGGCGAGAGACTTAGTCGCTCTTAGCTTACTGCCTGGCTGGACCCGTTCTGGTTCGGGTTTGGGGCCTGATTGAGAGATGTGAGGACGCAAAGCCTTTATCAACACCTGGATATCGGAGTCCCAGCGCGGGTGCGTGAGTTCGACGGCGTTGCGAAACGCAAGCTCCTTCAAATCATCTGGCAGTTGATCTGGCTTGGGAGCTGACGCGCCTTGCACCAGAACGGGAATGACCGGGATATCGCGCTTTAGAGCAGCGCCCGTTTCAATACGAACGAAGTCGGCAGGGTCGTCTAGACGGCGTTGACCTGAAGTGTCTTTTGCAGTCAACCAACTCTTGCCGATCAAAGACAGAAACACGCCGCAGGAGTTTAAGCTCTGATCAATGGACTTCCGAAAATCCCGCCCAGGTTGTATGGCCGCAACATCCATGAATACTGAATCGGGACCGAAGACGGCAACAAGGTCGTCGTACAGACGACCAGCTTGACCTTCAGAGTCCTCTCGCCTGTAACTGAGGAAGATTGAGCCCATTCGGTTTACCTAGGCTATCACAATAGGTGCAGATGGCGACTCACGCCAAGCATCGCCCGAGAGGCAAAAAAAGTTCCGACCATGCTCGATGAGTTGAAGCCGCTGGAGTGAACGAGTTCAAGAAAATCTGCGAGTTTGCGCGAGCAAATTGGAAGATGAGCGAACCAATCAGCGCTCATCATAAGCCGGTTACGATGCAGCTGACTTCGACGTTAGGTTTTCGGCGTTCTGCGTGAACGCCGAAGAATCAGCAGGCACGTAACGATTTATTGGCGTAAGAACTTCGCGAAGGAATATGTGTAAAGTGCAAGACGCAGGTCCATTCTCTCATCGCCCTGAACATTTGACCCCCATTTCTCCCCGCCTAAGGGCAATCTGAGCTCCTGTAGCAACTCAATGCTGCATTGCTGGCGAAGCTGCGGCTTTGGGCGCTTTGCTTCTTGCTGCTCGAAGGAGTTTACCTGGTGGAACAGATTTCACCACCTGCGCAACCTGGAGAGGCAGAGGCGGTGCTACGGCTGATGAGGCCGGTGTCGCCGCGGCCCCGAGAGCAGGTGCGCTCCCGGTGGCGGCAGTTTGCTCAGCCTGCTGCTGCACCTGAGCGACGGCTTTACTGTCGACCTTTGCTGTTGCAGGATCTTTAGGTGCCGGCGCCGGGCCACTAGTGATCGTGTTCAGCGTCTTTTGCGCTTGCGCTTCGCCCTGCGTAGCGGACAAGGCCAGCGTGGCAATTTTCTCCTCCTGCTCCAACATGCGGTTGTTGGCCGCTTCAAAGGAAGCCAGGCTGATCTGCGCTGCCGCTAGTCGTCCGTCGCAGTACTGCAGACGTAAGGCGTCCAGAATTGCAACCTCCCTGTAGAGAGTATTCAGCGTTTGAGGGGTTAGCGACATCTCGCCCACCTTCGTGCTGCCGCCGAGTTGAGGTATCGGAATCTCAACTCCAGAAGTCTTAAAGCTCGTTCCCTGGTATCGCACGACCGGTTTACACTTGGCGATCTTAATCGGTTGCTTTTGGTACGAGACTGGAACCTCAACGTAATCGCTGCAGCCTGCAAGTAGCAGAGCGAGAAGAGTCGTTAGGCGGAATTTCATGTTGCGTTTTTAGAAGGTCAACCGTTCGTTGTCAAGGTGCATTCCCATTAGGCGTATGCCTATTCCGCAACAAGGCCAGGCAAATCGGAAAAGCGTCGAGCCCGCTGTGCTACTGCGGCGCCGGACGACTCGTGCCGCCGGATTTGGTCAAAAACTGTCGACCCTTCGCAGCTCGGCAACGTTTCATTGCCAAATAGCCTGCTCAGCCTGGCCGCCGCGGCGGGCGAACGCTTTCGGAGTTTAGACGCGACCTCCATCCTTTCCTGCGGTGGCGAGATTGTCCTCTTTAAGCAGTGCGGCCATTTTTTCGCTGATTCTCATTCCGATTAACGTGTTAAACGGACGGACCTCACGGTATATCCTTTCGAGTTGGGCGGAGATTCTGCTCTTGAGCTCAGCTTCTGTCGCGGTGGGGTTCCGCTGCGTGATTGCGTCATTGCAAGCTGCACGTAGCGCGAGGTCAATTTCATTCCATATTTGCTGCATCTCGCGTAGTTCATTGCTGCGTGTAAATTCCTCCCAGGCTCCAGGTGAGGCCAAGTCTGCATGCAGAGCTTCTGTTCGAAGAAAATCCAACTCGGTTAAGAGTTCCTTCGCCACGACGTAAAGCGGCACGGCGGTTCGCTCGAAGTTTAGCCAGTACCACTCGCTCCGGCGCTCAAGGAACGCAAAGCGGAACCGGCAAATTAGGTTGAGCGCCTTCAAGAGAGTAGAGGTTTCTGGATCGCCGCGGTCTGCGCGTTGCAGTCCCTCGATTAAGTACAAGCTGACGTCGCAGTCGCCATTAAAGTAGGTGGTAACGGTCGTCGCAATAATTCTAAAACGGTAGTCGTTGCTGGAGATGATGATCGAATGAGAATCAACTGTGGCACCGCCGCGATTCGCGTTGATCACTGCTTGTTCAATAACCCCGCACCAGTACGGGCCATAGCGGTGTGAGCTTAGAGCGGACTGGAACTCTCCCCATGTCGTTTCGTACCTCGTGACGTTGTCAGTGCAATCGGCTAATTTGCTAAAAAGGCCCGGATCGCCTTCACGTGGGCCAAATACCTCGCTTGCTCCGCCCGAAGAGGCGATGGTCGTCTCGTTAGGTAAACGCCCCGCCTTCTCAAACTCTGCTCGATTGTAGCGGACGATGAGTTGTCGGCTGGGCTTCGAGACGTGACGAATCCTATGTTTGAGCGCGCGGAATGCTTCCAGCTTAAACTGAAGGACCAGATTATTGAGTGACTCCTGGCGTTCTTCGAGGAATTGACGGTAGTTCGGCTTTTCACGCAGATAGTCCTCCAGCTCCTTAATGAAGCTGTACAACTCGCGATGAGCCAATGCAGTTTGCTTGAACTGAGCTTGGTTTGCCTTTGTATCCGGGGCGGCAAGATTCTCGTCTGAGATTCCCAAGTTCACGGGTCGCGTTCCTGCGGCGGGTCCCAATGGTGGGTTGCCGTTACACAAGATGATCGCTCGCCCGATGACACTCTCCGGGTCTTCGTGAGGAGAACGAAGGCGATTATGCTTCGCTGCAAACCAACCGATTTCGTATGCCGGCCAGCTCAGCACGCTTGCCGGTTGCCCACCTGTTAACACTGCAATAAGGACATCAGCTCGTTCCAGCGCCGCTAAAATCGAATCTTTGATCCCTCCGCCGTACGAAATCGCAAACTTGTCGAGGAAAATATCTAAGCGCGGGCTGAGGGCTTGCTGCAGAAGATTGTTGAGCGCGGTCGCAATCGGATAATCGTCATGTGAATAGCTAATGAAAATGCTCAGTTCACCGTTAGTCATGTTTTCTATCCTCGTGCAGAGAATTGCTTTGGCTGACAGATAATTTTCGGCCCGTTTTTCCTCGTTTCCCTTCTGTTAGCTACGTGTTTGGCAGCTTCGACTCGTGTAATTGAAGTAGACAAATTGGAGTGTGAGTCCACCTCTCAGTCCAATCATAAGTAAGAACGGTAAAGAGATTGCTAAGGCCCTCCGCCACGCCTTTTGAAAAGTCGTCAGTGGCAGGATAGCTTGCCCACTGTGCGGGCGGGAACAGAAGCGCGAAGGTGTAGGTCGGGAGAATCGTGAGCGCATTAGTCGCGGCCAAAATCGCCACGAGCACGGCCAACCTGGCGGCACTGGCTTTAATTACGTCGACAATCGGAATTCCTTGAAAAAAATCACTGGCTTTAGCGAACATCGGGCGCGAATTGCGGTTTATCCGCATGCTAAAAAATCTGTTCACACGCGTCAATCCTATTCATCAGGCGACGATTTGATTGCGGCGTGGAACAAAGAAACATTCGAGCCATCCACTTGTGCAAATTGTGGATGTGCTTGTGCAATGGGTTCGCGCTGTTGCGGGGGCAACCGACAGAGCCGCGCGCCGAGAAAAATGCCCGTGGCGCTGGCACCTGCGGTCCAGATAATCGGCATTCGGGATCTTTGGGATAGTTTGAGTCAGCGGATCGCTCCGTTTCGGAGTCTCAGCGGTTCGTGCGCGTTCCCTCTTTTTCAGCGCTGCAGCGGCTCCCCGTTTGATGCTGCGCTTGCCCGCTATTTAAGCCTTCTTACTTCGCGCCTTTCGCAACTCGTTAAATCAATCCCAACGCGCGCACGGTCGCCTCATCCACGGCACCCGTGGTATCCAATCCGTAGTCCTGTTGGTAAGCGGATAGTGCCCTGCGAGTGTCAACTCCTAGCGAACCATTCAAGTCTCCAGCATAGTACCCGAGCTGTTTGAGAGCGCGCTGCACGTTGATGATGACCTGGTCCGGCAACAGATTGCCATAGGTGTAAATCGGTCCGTCGTACTCGTACCGCTCATGGTTGAGATCGTAGCCCCACGCCGGATACCAATATCCCGAGTCCTGATAATAGTATCCGCCTCCGACCAGCACGATAACGATGTAGTGCTGGTTCCACCAATCGTGGTCGTGCCGTTCGTGCCGATGGCGGCGCATGGCATCCGCGTAACTGTCGCCATTGTTGTTAGGTGTTTTGCCACGCCCAACATTTTGTTATCGGTTGTCTTCCCATTCCCAGGATTATTACCGGCTGGTTTCCCATACCCGGGATTATTAGCGACTCCCTTTTTCTGCCCAGGATTATTGCTTGCTGTTGTCGGCTGAGTCGGTTGAACCTTTGGCTGCGGAAAAGCCCGGTTCGGCGCCGACTTGGGTTTCGAGGTTTGTTGCGTCGTAGTGTTCTGGCTGGGCGATGCCTGCTGTGCGTTTAACGTTGGCATCGCAGCCAGGACCATCCAAATCAATGAAAGAATAAATTTTCTCATAATTCGTTAGACCGCAATCAACAGGTATCGCTCAGCAAGATGCAAGACTTTGTGCTTCTAAGCGGAATCGGATAGTAACAATTCGGTTACTTGCTTCCACGTTGTGACCATTGAACGTCGCACATTCAACATGTTACCCATGTTCTGGACGTCGAAAGTCGTTACCGATAGTCCTGACTGCGCCTGACCACTGCGAGCTCCGATTGTCTTCTTAATTCTTCCTTCTTACTTCTTACTTTCCCTGCGGCCATCGGCAGCTTCACTTTCGAAGTCATCGGCGGAAGTTTGCGCGCGCCTTCATCGAGACGGCGCTCGAAATCCTCCGAAATATTCGCGTAGAATGGATACGCCGCCAGATTCGCCGCCAGCGGGCGGTAACGCCAATGCTTGTACATCCAGAGCCAGGGGGCGGGATTTTTCCGGACAACCGGCTCGAACTGGTCCCAGCAAGCTTGCGCCATTTCCTGGAGCGAAGCGCCCGCGGGAAATTCAATCCGGGGATGAAAAACCACGCGGTAACGCCCGCCGGGCAGCGGCTCGCAATGGACGTTGATGAGTGGCGCGCCCGTGCGCTGGTGCAGCCACACGTGAGCAAAGGTGACGCAGCGTTCAAGCCCGAAGCACTTAATCGCCACGGTCGGCAGTTTCGCCGAAATTGTCAGATCGACCGAGCAAGGCGAAGCGTTCGCCGCGGCGCAGGGCCCGGTACAGATGCATGACGGCGCCTTTGCGCGGTGCCACGCGATGGCCGCTTCTCTGGCGCAACTTCAGGAAGATCGGATCGAGCAGTGGATTCTTGAATTGCTGCGCGATGACGACACCTTCGAGACCGGCGAAGGCCGAGACAATGCTGAGCCATTCGAAGTTGCTGTAATGATAGCAACCGACAATGACCGGCTTGCCCGGGCGCGTGTTTTCCTCATCCCATCTCTCGCGATTCTCGAACTCAACGTAACGCGAGAAATTTTGACTCGTTAGGCGCGGGCTCCAAAAAAAATCGAGCATGGTGCGGGTAAAATGCTGATAGGATTCACGCACGATCTGCGCCCGGCCCTCGGCTGAAATCTCATCGCCAAAGGCCACGCGCAGATTACTCAGCGCAACGCGCCGGCCCCGACGATCGAGCATGGCGCCGAGCGAGCCGAGCAAAAGGGCCAGCCGATAACAAGCTTTTCGCGACAAAAGCGGAAGGAATTTCGTGGCGGATTTGAGCCCCAGCCACTCCAGACGGTAGCGAATCTTTCTCGCCGTGCGCATCGCTCCAGTGTAAGCGCGCTTCGCGCAGGCCGCGAACGCCCCTCAGCTAGCAATCTAAATCGAGAGAAAATCGAATGGAGCGCGTGGCGCAGTTCTACGCGCTCGCTCATCACGTCTCACTTCTTCTTCGGCTTTCAGTTCCCGCTGTTACCTTGGAACTTCCCATCAGCACTTATCACTTAGCAGTTGCCGCTCGGCACTCAACGCTCAACCCTCAACCCTCAGTCCCCTGCTCCGTGCTGTCCGCTCTTCCCTCCTTGCTCCTCGCTTCAATCGTTTTGATCTGACCCCTACTTTTTCTCCTGGCGTTTAGCGTTTGAGCGCTTGCGTCCACTCGGTTCTCGCCAGCTCTGTCGCTGCCGTTTTTCTGGTTTTCTCTTGTCCAACAAACAGCGCTCGCTTTTGAAAACCAATTGCTGCAACGGTGCAAAGAGCGCGTGATTGCCATTGGCGCGATAGAAGACTTGATAGCCGTTGGTTCGGGTCGTCACCAATCCGATCTTCATTAAGATTGCCAGCTCCCGCTGCACAGTCCGCAATGCCAGTCCACTCCAACGCGCGATTTCGCGCACATACATCTCACGTGGCGTATGATGAAAGAGCGCCCGCAACACCTCGGCTCGCACCACTGGGAAAAGCAAATCTAAAGCATCTGTTTTGATCTCATCTGGTAAATTGACTGCTTAAAGCAGTCAAGTGCGAAGCCGTCTGAGTTTGCCCTGGCGCGTGCGGGCGATATCGGTTCTCCCCCTTCCCTCGGGAAGCCGCTCGCTAAACGTGCTTGTCTGATATAAATCCAATCCCGGCCATGACGACGCGATCGAAAACGACAAAACCATCTTCATTATTGTCGGAACTGCATGTCCCGCTCCTGATTTTGGCCGCATTCCTTCTGGGTGCCGGCGGCATGTGGCTGATCATGCGTTCGTCCGCGCCCGGTCGCCCGGGAAATCCGCCAGTGGAACGCCTTCCTCCGTCGCCGGCAACGGAGCCGCCCGATGTTTCACAGCTCGCGCCTGCCGACGCCGCGAGAATACTCGGGGACTGGAACTACGACCGGCATAACTGGGCGCACGCGATAGAACATTACCAGGAGGCAATCGCCGACGGCGCGGACAATCCGGATGTGCGCACCGATCTTGGCAATTGCTTTCGCTTCATTGGCGAACCTCAGAAAGCCCTTGAGCAATATCAGATTGCCCAGACCGAGAACCCCATGCACGAGAATAGCTTGTTTAATCAAGCGGGACTTTATGCCGAAGGGTTACACGATGATCAACATGCTCTGGCGCTTGCACACGAATTTCTGAAGCGCTTTCCACAAAGCGACCGGGCAGCAGCGGCTAGACAATTGATTTCGCAGCTAGAGAGGAAAGGGACCAATCGTGTAAACCGTAAGGCAGACCGGCGACCCGCGCTGGAACGCATTCCTCCACACGATGGACCTGGCCGACGACCAATTGAAGACAAACACACTCTAAAGCCCGCCGCGTGACCCAACTTTACTGCGACACAAGCCACCTCCGATTTCCGCGTTTCAGTGTTTCGGCTTCCAGCGTTCCCTGTAGCGGCAGGCGTGTCGCCTGCGATCTCGCCTGCCCGCCGTAGCCTTGCGCGGAGGCGGGTCACTCGCTTGTCACGCTGCCCGCTCGCGAAAGCTTTCGGAGCAGTCGCGACCGCGGGACGAAGGCTGGTCGGCGAACGCAGAACGATTCACGAATGACGTCCGCGAAACCGCAAATGTTAAATTGCCTGCTCAGCCTGCCGAAAGCCTGCTCGCCGTGGCGAGCGGCGGGCGAACGCTTTCGGAGTTTAGATCTGACCCCGTTCTTTTCCGTGACCCCGTTCTTTTCTTTTATCAGGAGGTTCAGGTATGTAACGCGCGAACCGCTCGCCGAGGCGAGCGAAGCTGACGGCGATCGTACGACTAAGGTCCTATTCACCGCGAGTGAGAGTCACTCTATGCTGAGCTTGGCGGTGTTGCCCACTGCCATTGTCATCACATACCAACAATCAACTAGAAATCTAAAATTATGCACTTGAGAATACGAACTATACTTTGTTGCACAGCGATCTTTTCCGCTGTCAGCTTTTTCACAATCACGTTTGCCGAGACAAATCCGCTTTCAAAGGCTCAGGTGGCTGACCGCATCGCCAAAGTGGAAAACGGCGTGGATGATTTCGAGAAGTATCTGACCAGCCGCGGCGAAAACGCCAAGGATCAGGCCGGATCGGCGAAGAGCAGCGGAGCGGCAAAGCGCGGCCAGGGTGCAAACTCCGCGAACAAGGAAGCCGGGAAGGAAAAAGCTAGCCAAGGAAAAGACGACCTCCAGAATGCCATGGACGATCTGAATCGCACCACAAACCGTCTGCGGCGCAAGTTCGATGAAACGGCGAATTATCTGGAGACCAAAGTGCAAATGGAGCAGGTCATGGACAGCGCCCGCCGCGTTAATCAGGTGGTGGGGAAGGGCAGTAATGACGGCCAGGCACAACGCCTCTGGACTGCTTTGCGCGCGAGTATCAATGACCTGGCGCGCTGCTACAACCTGACCCCCATGGCATAGGGAACGGCATACGGTGCCGGGTTACGGTCCATTTAGGTATTGTGAGCCGCTTGCCCGGTAACGGGACTCGTCCCAGTGGAGACTGCGACACGGAAACGCTTGCCATCGCTCCGTTCACCATGGCAAAGAAAGTCACCGGCGGCTGCGCCTGCGGATCTATCCGCTACCAGCTCCTCGACAAGCCAATGTTCGTCCACTGCTGCCATTGCGACGATTGCCAGCGGCTGACGGGCAGCGCGTTCGTAATCAACGCGATCATCGAGACTCACGCGATCAAGCTGCTCCGCGGCAAGCCGGTAGCCGTGTCGGTGCCGCGCGACAACGGCCCACACGATATCTACCGTTGCCCCAGATGTCAGACCGCGGTCTGGAGCGACTACGGGCGCAAGCCCAATGTCCGGTTCGTGCGCGTCGGAACGCTCGACAAACCCGGCTTCCTGAAGCCGGACGTGCATATCCACACCCGGTGGAAAGCGAAGTGGCTTAAGCTGCCGAAGCGAACGCCGTCGTTCCGGGATTACTACAACACCAGCAAGCTCTGGCCCAAGGCCAGCCTCAAACGCCTCAACGCCGCGCTCGGAAAGACGGAGAACTGACCGTTTGCGTCCAGTCATCTCATCACTCGCGTGCCAAGCCGTAGCCTTGGCGAAGGCTGGCCACGTGTCACTCGCCTGCCTAGCCATAGTGCCGCGACTGCGGGACGAAGCCTGGTCGACAATTTCTTCTTTACCTGACCGCTCTCGCATGACCACACTCGCCCTTCGATTAGAGTAACATGACTCCATCACGATCGGGCCGCGCGCCGCAAACAATTCTACTAATACCAGCACTAGTCCTTCTCTTACTTCGGGCCCTAAATGCGGCGGATTTTTCGGTTACGTGTCCAACCCAACATTTCGGTGCTTGTGATGGCTCTGACGGCGTGGCGATCGGGCAAGACTATTTTGTTTCAGCGACCGACGAAAATAACACTCTTCGGCTCTATTCGACCGATCCGGATTCAAAGGCGACAAAGCTGGATGTGCCGTTGAGTTCATGGGCAAAGGCGCCTCCGAAGAAGAAGCAGCCCGGCGAATTTCACGAGTGCGATTTAGAAGGCGCGGCGCAGATTGGCCGCCGCATTTACTGGATTGGATCGCACGCCCGGAATAAGGACGGTGAATTGTGTCCGGAACGCGAAGTCTTGTTCGCAACCGACATTAGCAACTCTGCCGAAAAAACAAAACTCACTCTCGTCGGCAAGGAGCCGTACCGAACATTGATTGCCGACATCCTGGCCGATCCTAAACTGGCCGAAATTAGGACGGCAATCCATGATGCCCGTGGAGAGGCGGCGACCGATGAGCAAAAGGTCCCGACAAAAGAAGGAGCGCTTAATATCGAAGCGCTTTGTGCAGATGGTAAGGCGCTTCTTATTGGTTTCCGAAATCCCATACCTGGCGGCAAAGCGTTGCTCGTCCCGCTGCTGAACCCGGATGCCGTTCTGGAAAACGGCGAACCGGCAACGTTCGGTAAACCGATCCTGCTCGATCTCGGCGGCCTCGGCCTGCGCGATATGGTTCGATGGCGAAATAACTTTCTTATTGTTGCCGGAGATTACCGGGACGGTTCGGACCCCAACGCGCAACCCTCAAAGCTTTTTCAATGGGAAGGAGAAGGTAAAACGCCGATCGCCCTAAATGTGAAAATGGAAGGCCTTAATCCCGAAGGTGCCGTCGTCTTCGGAGACGGCAACGATGCCAAACTTTTACTCCTTAGCGATGACGGTACCCAGCTGATAAACGGCGTGAAGATGAAGGATCTCGAAGAATCGAAACAATTTTTCCGGAGCGTTTGGCTCGAAGATGTCCGCAAATAAGCGCAAACCCAGCGTCCTCCGTGTCTAATCCACCAATCTTCGCCCCTCTTCCTACTTCTTACTTTCCTCCGACCGGTCTGCGATCGCTCCGCAGTGAGTCAATTTTCCTCCGCTTCCAATGTAACGTTTCACTTGTCGCGCCCGTAGCCGCTCGACACGCCGTAGCTTTATGCGAAGGCTGGTCGGCGAATAATTGCTCAACATTGAACAATAATTGACAACTCGACAAAATATTTCGCAAAGCTTGTAGAACTAAATTCCTCGACAATGACTTGCATTTTCGCCAGCGACGACCTGGTTGCGCAAGCAAATGCCCTTAACTCAAGGAGCGAGACGAAAGAAATCAAACATCGCGCCCTCGCTTGGACATTTACACGCAACACAGAAGCCAAAATAAGCATGGTAATGACACGCACAAAACACAACCCGAAGCCCCGAAAAGCCTATGCGCTGAAAAAGCGCTATTTATGAGCGGGCACTGCAAAGGAAGGAGTCTAAAGAAGGCGATAGGCACACTTCGGGGCAACGCTGAAAGGCTCATGACTTTTCCAACTGTCACTTCCATTTCTAGTCAACCGGAGTTACAACCTTGACAAAAGCGTCCACGAAGAACCTTGAGATCGTTTTGATCCACGGTACCTGGGCAGGGAAAGGTCGATGGACTCAGCACGATTCGCCGTTCCGATCAAAATTGCGAGACGAGCTGAAATCCCCAGTATATCAAATCGGATATGATGTGCATTTCACGCCATTTCCGTGGGACGGCAAGCTGCGGGTGAAGGCACGACAGGAAGTAGTTGAAGCGCTCCAGAAAGAAATCAAAGACATGATTAGCAGGTACACTCCTGACCGGGAGTATTTGCTAATTGGTCATCACCATGGAGGCAACATCGCCGTAGATGCGCTCCGAAATTTGCTTAGCAACGATCCGCAAATTCCTATTAAGGGTGTTGTTTGCCTCAATACTCCCTTCTTCAAACTCGAGCCCCGGGGCGCGAGCAGTTACTTAAGGGTTTGGTTTGTGATCGCGCTCGCCGAGGCGTTCGCATTCTGGGAAATGGGCATGAATCAGGACCAAACGAATGGGTTTTTGTCGCTTCCGCCAAAGGTTTTGTTTATAGCTCTGGTTTCGGTGACACTCTTACTTGGCCTTCTGTGTATCGTCAGTGGAATACTAATCCGCAAAGAGGGCCAAGCGGAGCCGCAGTGTTGGGGACCCAGACCCGATGTCCTCTGCTTATCCTGCCCCGACGATGAGGCAATTACCTTTTTGGGACTCGGCGAAGGTCTGTCTAATCTTCCGCAGCTTCTCCTACATCCCGCTTCCCTTATCATCGCTGCTTTGCTAGGGCTATTCCTCTTATATACGAACTGGATACCTGACAATCTCCGTAGTCCGCACCGGCGTTTGGATATTATTGTCGAATTATTTACACTTTGGACCGGCATTAGCTTAGTCGGTGGCGCGTTGGGCGCGTCGGCTGTGACTTTCATGTTCGGGCTCCAAAGAGGCGCATCTTCAAAACACTACTTTCGCGCACTTTAGTCTCCTACACGCCACTTTTAGCTGCGCAATCGTAACTTTATCGGAATCAACGCTATCCCACTGCTCCAGCTATTACGCCACCCGATTAGATTATTTCATTCGACTATCTACTACACCGACCAAACGCATCGAGCCATTGGGGAGTGGCTCGATAGAAAGCAGCGATCCGCAAAATGACCCAGCCTTGACTAGACGAGCTAACTTTAGAATCGTGAAACTTTTCTAGCTGGAGTTATTCACTCCAGGGAATTCAATAAAACTCTCTCTAACAACGGTCTCCAGCAGATGAAGCAAAATCACGCGCTGGCTGTGGAATACTACGCGCGATTACTGCGCTTTAACACTACATGGTGCGGCACAACCAACCGCCCCAGTATAGTTATTGCGCACGTGCGACCCGACGCCGTCGCGGAATTCCAAATCTTCCTGCATCGCGACGCGGCCCCCAACAGCAAGACCAAGTATTCAATCGGCAACAAGTCACGGCGCGACCGCGCCAACAGCCACGCCTATGCAGGCGGAAGCCGGGACAACCATGAGCGACAACGAGACAGGGTTCCAAAGCTATTCGAGTCCCTGGCGCACGAAAGGCTGACCGCGCTCCATGAGCGCCTAAAATCTCAAATATGTGTGTGAGTTAAGAGATTGCACGATAGCAAGATCTCTTTTTCAGATCCATCCGAATTCAGCGAGACTCCGTGATCTGGTGTGGCGATTCTGCCATGGCTAAGCAGTCTGTCGAATCGGGCGCTCTAAATCGTATTCAGCTTTCCCTTTGGGCAATCGGCAGCTCCGCCGCGTACTCTTCTAGTGTTGAGTCCATCTTCGCCAGACCAGCTTTCTCATCCATGGCCTTCAGCGTTAGTGAGCGCTGAAGACTTCTGAGACGTGTATAAATCGTTAAATGCAATCTCCATTTTTCCCGAAACATCATGCTCTTTTCCACGCTGATAAAGACCGTGGCGATGGCGGCCAATATCGCGGCATCGGTCGAGTGGCTTAATGCCGCCAAGATAGTTGCCGACGCTGTACAAATGATGGTGCCAATGGTTGTGATGACATACGCACTCATGGTCAATCGCTTCCACTTTCGCTGAAAAGCGATTTCCTGATTCAGGGAAGCCTCAAGATTTGCGTTGGTTTTGTCGTTCATCAATTGATCGAAGCTGCTGTATGGACATAGTGACTGCACCCAACTCCACCCCACTCGCTAGTCCCAGGCGTATCGTGCGAATGAACTCACACATCATTATCAAACTGGGTAATTTCGTACAGGTGCCATGTCGAACCTTGCCTCTTGCTCGCTCCGTGGACGACCGACTTTTCTAGCTGAAGCGAATCGGGAAGACATCGCAGGGGTTATTCCGTTTAGATAAACATATGGCGACAAACAGCGTCAACTAAGAAAAGCGAAAAACATTGGGAGTTTAGTCCGGGATCGCACCTTTTCGATCTGCCCCCTTTTCCCTTCCGGTCAATTACGGCCCAAGAACACGATTGCAATCGCTTTCGCTGGTGCTCGGGGACGGCAAACCGCTTTCTCTGTGTAATCAATTCACCGACACCAAATGTATTCGCGTCTAGTTGTGATGGAAGCATGCCGGTCTGTGGAGACTGCTCGTGTTATTCAGGTGTTATCAGTTCAGACAGCTGTATAAGCGCGAACCGCGTTGCCTAGAAATTCGGCTGATTTTGCGTGCGCATTCTTTTCCAGTGCCTCGGTCTCGCGGATCTCCTGCTCTGCGGAATATTTGCGTAAGTCCTCTCTGATTTTCATCGAACATCCCCTACGCCAAGGCTATGGCAAGGCAAAAAAGTGCGAGGTTTCGTATGATAATTCACCTTCCACATCGTCCCTTTAGCGCTTCGATACAATGCAACATGTCGTCGTCTGTTTCACTACAGGTATCATGCTGGACCGTTCCGTCGTCACAGCGGTGAACGCACCCGCGTCGAGTGCCGAACGAAGTTTTAATACGACAGAAAAGGCACCGATTCGTCCGGTCTTCCACAAATCAAGAAGCGACGCGATTTTGACTTTCGTGCGTTCAAGTCTCAACTCGGCGTAACCTCCGGCATCCACTTAAACTACACGGTTCAGCATCAACAGTAATGCCATGCAAGCTTGGCATTTCTTCCGGTCTCAGACAGGCGACTAAATCTCGAAACTGACGTTGTGTTATCATGGGGATACCTCGTCGGATATTTGTTGTAGCAGAATTCGAAGGTCTGTGAATTTTTGTCGTGAAAAATTATCGAATGCCCAACTTTGGGCTGCATCAACGTCGGCGTTCATCAAGTCACGAAACTCTGATTCCGGCAATCGATCCTTCGTGTCTCGCAAATCGTAGGTCGTACGCAGTTTGGTAAACAATTGGGCAAGCAAACCCGTCTTAACGCGCGGTGCGGCCGGGTGGTTCACATCATAGGCTTTTTCCACCTGCAGCATCAGATTGAGCAGCTCATCTAATGATGTTTTGAAAGGCCTGCAGTTAAAAACTGCTCGGAACGCGCAAAGTCGCGCGTATGTACATAGCTCCCATGCGACCGCGAACTTGGTTTCACCAGCGATGAATGGGTCGTATGAGCAATCGGTTGCCACCCAAAATATCGCGTAGCCGACGGGAGTCCAACCACCTTAGGAACAGGGATTCCGAAAATGCGTCCCTTGGTTTCAGCTAGGCAAAGACCGACGAGATCCGGAATTCGTTTCTTATCCATCATCTTTAAAAATTCGCGGTCCAAATTCCGCAGAGCTGTTCCTCCCCAACTCAGTGCAGTTCCTTGTCGAAATCTGATCAGGAAAGTGATCGGCGCAAAAAGTGTTCCATAAAGCGAGCCCCAACTGGGCGAGCCGCAGAGAAGAAGACCAACTTTCTTCTTGGCGAACTCCTCAAATGGCGTCAACATTTGCCGGACAACAATGCCCCCCTGGCTGTGACAGATAAACAGGATGAAGTCCTTATCCAAGGGTGCTGGCGGCGTTGCTGGATTGCGCAAATGGGCGAGGACCTCGTCGGCTGCCGCCGGATTATCGTAAAAACCCGCTCCAAGCCCTGCTGTGTATCCGCCTACAAAAACAGATGGGTTCCGAACTGCTCGTCCTCCACGAGCATCTGTGGCCAGAAGGTATTAGCCTTCTTATTTTGCCAAGCGCCGCTGTCGGATAGGATTCCGTGAACAAAAACGATAACGCAACGAGACTCCGTTGCATTTACCCATGTGTTGTTCTGGGCATTGGAAGCGTTTCATATCATGCCTTTGCACAGAGTTGCGAGCCTTTTTTTAGTCAATCAAAAGCACACGCGATTTCTTAAACACCTCGTCGAATTTCGCTGCCGTCACTTTTCCACTTCGGCCTCTCCCCTTTGCTCATCTATGTCGCTCAATACCCCGCCGATCCATTATTCGTTCGCTCCGGCTTATTCAGGCATTCGGCCTACCGACCGCGCTGCCCTGGGCACTGGTTCGGAACTGGTCGTCCTTGTTTTTGAGGCGTCCCCTTCGCTTCGCGAGGGTCGAGCGCAGCGAGATTAACGCCGGGTAGGGGTGGGTGTCCCACCCGTCCGCGAAGCGCGAGGTAGCGGTGACAGATGCGCTCGAAACCCCTGAACACGCACTCGTTCCTACGTCACTCGGTCTCGGCCAGCAAGATGCAGGCGCTACCCTTCGCTTCGCTTCGTAGCTTAATTCCATGACAATGGATATTAAGCTAGGATGTTGAACGTGGTCAGCGAAGCGCAGGTCGTTGCGTGAATCGTAATTCGTAAATTGTGAATCGTATTCGTTTCCAACTCTACGGACATTCCAACTTCGCCAAAGCATTTCATGGCATGAGCAACGGAATCACCTGGCGGCCGTGCCTCCGATAACGGGTGAAATGAGAATCGAGAGTGAGAACGCGGCAATCGGAATGAAGTTCACTCAGTCTCACCAGGCAGGCGTCGGCCAACGACATCGGCACATCACAGTAGCGTTTCATCAAGGCTTCCAACGACGCGGCTTCCGTCTCGATATCAAAAGCAATCTGGATCACCTGCTCCCGGACAGCTCGCATGATCGTAGCCGAGCGGCCACCTGCGCGCCGAAGCAAAAAACATGCTTCGGTCAAAACCGGTTCACACGTCAACAGCGGAGGCCGCAGCGAGTCTAATTGCGCAAAGGCCCAGGCATGATGCTGGTCACCCGTGGAATAAAAAGCGACTAACGGCCCGCTATCGATCAAAGTCTGTGTCACTTCCCGAAATCGCGCATGTATTTCAGGTTAGCGGATAAATCGCGCGGCCCCCGAAAGAAGCCGTCAAACTCGGTCATTAACTCGGCACAGGATTTTTCGGCCCTGCTGTTCTTGCCCTGACGCTGCTCCTCGAGCGCCTGGCGCACCAGATCGGAGCGAGAACGTCCAAGCTCGTTGGCGCGCCTGGCCAGCCAGTCCGCCAACGGCACGGGTAGTTTCAGCGATATCGTCTTCATCATTGATACGGTATTACCGCTCTGACAGATTAGCAAGATCGAGGCGTGGCGAATGTCGCTCCACAGGTGACTGAGTGCTGAGTGCGGTTGCTTAGCCGTTCGGCTTATCCACCGCGCTTGCTCGGAACTGGTCGTCCCTGCTTTTGAACAGGATGTTGAACGTGGTGAGCGATGGTAACAGCGCGTAAAAAAAGGCAACGCGACGTGGCCTTGCACGTGGCAAGAACGCAGTGCAAAGGTCGCGCTCAGCGCGCGCGAGTTATGGCTCTGGTTCGTCGCTCTTCTCTTCTGCCCGGGATGCCTGACGCATTTGATCATGCTCCGCTTCGGTGACGCCTTCTTCGAACATCTGTGCACTCTCGCTCCGTCCCTCGGCATCTTCATCTTCTCCGAGGGAGTCTGCTGCTTGCCGTCCGGTTGAGCCAGGCACGGGATCCCAACCGTCCGAATCGGGTACGGATTCACTACTCTCTTCCTGCGGATCCATTTCCGCTTCTCCCGTCAGCTCACGTTTGGCCTGTTGATAGTCAGCCTCCGACGGTTCAGAAGACGGACGACCGTTAATCGCGGCTAACTCGCGCGCACGGGCTTCAACCATCTCAGAGGTTACCGTCCCAATGCCAGCAGCGTTCTCCATTATGATACCTTTGTTCAGCGGATTTCTTCTCATAATTAACCAGCTCCCTATTCGTATTTACTTTAAGTTGCGCGACGAACATTCAGGTGAACCTCGTCGCGAACATCACTCACGTTTCTATCGATCTTGTCCTCATCAAATTCAATACGAGTTTCGTGTAAAGGCATCTCAGTTGGACGTTTGTTTGGATGGATTTCGGTTGCTCGAATTATCATCGCTACCCGCGCGATTCCCGATCACGGCGTGTTCTATGTCGCTCATCCCATTCGCTCCATTCCAAATGAGTGAAGCAGCGTGCTGGCCTAGACGCCGGTTCGGAACTGGTCGTTCTTGTTTTTGAACAGGACGTTGAACGTGGTCAGCGAAGCGCAGGTCGTTGCGTGAATCGTAATTCATGGATTGTGTCCGGCACAAGGTTGCCGCACGCCGTCCCTACCGAAAGATTATTTGCCGAGGTGATCGGTCGAGTGGATGAACGCGGCTGCGTCGTCGTGGAGGGCTTTGAGCGATTCCTGATGGGCGTACACCATGTGACCCGACTGATAGTAGTGATATTCAATGTGGTCCTGAAGTCGGGCTGGAATGGGCAGGTGGTGCATTTCGTACCAGCCTTCGTAAAACGGCGTGGCCAGATCGAAATAGCCGCCAGCCAGAAGGATTCTAAGTTCCGGATTGTATTTCATGGCGCTGGCCAGGTCCGGCATGGTGTTGGTCGCCTGCTGCAGCGGCCGGGTGCGCCCGGCGGCTGGTGCTGGAAATTCCAGGTCTTCCACAACTCGGATTCCGGGCCGATACGTTTTGTCCTGCCCGTAGTGCAACGTCTTTCTCACGTAGTCGTTGAAAGCCGAGACATAGGCGGAGCTGATGGCGGCGGACTGCGGATCGTATTCGGCCTCCTTGCTCAGCGGATCCATGGTGGGGCCCGAGAAGCGCGTGTCGAGCCGGCCGGTGGTGGTGTCCGTATCATCCTGGAGGTTCTTCTCGAACTCGCCGCCGTCGATGCGCAAATTGGCCTTCAGGATATAGCTGACCGGCAGGCCGGTGTAGTGCGTGCAGTTTTTCGGCGATGGCCTGGCGCTCGGCTTTCGGCAGAGTCGCTCCTTGCGCCAGCGCGTGCGCATAGTCCTTCATGGCGAACTCCTCCACTTCCTTGAGGAAAGGTTCGAGCGCGGCGGGAGAATTCGGGCCGGGCAACTTGTGATGATACCAGGCGGTGGCCGCATAAGTCGGCAGTGCCAGTATGTAGGGCAGTTCGATTCCGGGATTGTTTTCCGGTCGTCCACGCTCAAGTCGAAGTTCAGGATCTGCGAGAGCATGATCACGCCGTTCAAGTCGAGGTAGTATTCGCTTTCGAGCAGGTTCACCAGCACGGCGGAGCGCGGCGTGCCGTAGCTTTCGCCGAAGAGGTACTTGGGCGAGTTCCAGCGCCCGTATTTGGTGAGATACGCCACGATGAATTCCGCGAACGCGTGCGCGTCCGGGTCCACGCCGTAAAAAGCTCTTTTCCTTGTCCTTGCCGGCGATGCGACTGAAGCCGGTGCCGGGAGCGTCCACGAATACCAGATCACTGGCGTCCAGCAGGCTGTAGTCGTTATTGACAACTTGATAGGGCGCGGCCGGCGTATGCGAGTCGTCCGCGGTGATCACCCGCCGGGGTCCAAAGGCGCCCATGTGCAGCCAGACGGTCGAAGAGCCGGGTCCGCCGTTGAACAGGAATGTGATGGGCCGTTTGTCCGCTTCCGCACCTTCTGCTTGTTATAGGCCACGTAGAACATCGAGGCTTCCGCCGTCGGATTCTTGGGATTCGCTTCGCTCTCCTCGCTCTCCTCGCTCTCTTCGCTCTCCTTGCTCTCCTTGCTTTTCCAGTCCGCAGTCGAAGCCGCGTCATCCCAGCCTTTGGGATGGACGACGAATGTGCCGGCGACGGCCTGATACTCGATCCGGCTGCCTTCGACAGTTACGTTGTCTGTGCTGCTGGTGGATTCGGGCTTAAAGTCGGGTAGTGGGCTGGGCGTAGCCTTCGACTCAGCGTGTGAGCCCTTTTCGGAGGCCGCTTTGACCTGAATGGCGACGTTGCAGTTGCCAGAAGGAGGCTGAAGGCGAGGCGAAGCGAGCGGTTCCGAAAAGCAATTTGCCTTTTAGATGCTGCGCGATTGTTCGAGGAAGGTCTTTCTATCACGATGACGTTGCCGAATTCTGGCCGGGAACGGAGTTTCGAGCAAACACTGTTTTCGGGCCTTGGCCCGCTTCAGACAGCCTACCAAACCAAAGATTGCGGGAAAGGTGGAATTTGGGATTTGGGGTCAGTCTTTTTAAGACTATCATTTGATGAGCTTCGTCCGCCCGCGAATCTCACCCTGCGGGTGACGTTTGATGTCATCCACCCGAGCGCACCCGCTTTATCTCGTGTTCTTCGGATTTTTTGCGCAGTCGCGGATGTGTTCGCGCACTCGCGCGATCGGAACACGGTTTCCGCCATCAAGCTCGGCAGCTGCTCGGTCGAGTCGCTCGATCAATGCACCTTCGCTCGAAACTTTTACTTTGCGCGAGAGCTGAATCAGCTCAATGACCTTGCGGATTTTTTCTTCGAACGGTTGCTGCGCGAGCCGCTGTCGGAATTCGGGTTTCATTTCTTCGGCAGCTTCAAATTATAGCGGCGCAGAATGTCGTCCAGCAACGCTTCGTCAATCGTGGTCTGCGACATTAGCTGTTCGATCCGGGCCAAGTCTTTGTGTCGGCCTACACTTGCAGCAATGGCGATGATGTATTCTGGCCAAAAAACTTTTGCCGGCACACCTTCGAATTCGATCGGCACAGCCTTTCGAACTGCTTCTTCAGTCATTCCACTCGCAGCCAGAAATCGGACCGGAAAATCTTTGATGAGCAGATGTTCGCGTTCAACTCGCCACCCTTCCGACTGCAAATGCGAATAGATCGCAGGCATTCCTGCACTCAATGTCGTGTCGCTCGCGACAAAAATGATATCGGCGTCGTACATCATGAACGGTTCGGTGTAATAGATTGCGGCGAGCGCGCCACCGAGCGCGTAATCTTTAATCAACCCGGCGGAGACAAGCTCGTTCGCGGCCCGCAAAACATCGGCGAGAGGGATGCCTGAACGTTCTTCGGCCATCGATCGTCAATGTTAAGCAAACAGTTTATTTCGGCGAGCGGCGACCGCTGCAACGGACTCCCGCCACTCGCCACGGCGAGCAGGATTTTGGTAAACTTCTTTCGGAAATCGAAAAGCTTTTGTGATTTGGCTGTCCGCGGGCTGCATAACCGCGTCCGGCGCTGAAGCCCGGCTTCAACGTCCGGAATAACCGGTTGGAATTTATTCGAGGAGCTTCCTCAGATTTTGAAGCACGGCGTCTTCTTCATCAGAGCGCGCGCCATCGGCGAGAAAGAGTTCCTGGCACAGGTCGAATGCTTGTCCCTTCACTGCAGCGGTACCAAGCCTGTCCCTTATCGAAGCCAGGAATCGATCTCTGTACCCCTGATTTTCTGTCGCGTTCCGTGCGTTATCAATCGATCTCACATCGAACTGATCGAACGGTACTTTCGGGTCCCAATTGAACTTCGCGACCGTATCCGCGATCAACCTGTCCTCCGCGAGCATGACCAAATTGTCCGCGTACATGCAATAGTTTAGCAAGTCGACTATCGCCTCACGCTGGGGCTGGGTGAGGCCGTCTTTCGGCGCTTCCGATTTATGGAACAGTTTTCTGATTAGACTGGGCATAAAGTGTATTGACTGATTCTTCTTCGATTGCAGGTCATAAAGCTTTTTCTTGTTCCTATCAACCCAACGCCACGCGGCCTTCAGAAATAACCCTTTACAAAAGTTACAGCAACCTATTTTGAAACTCCGTCGTTGCCCACACTCCGTCGCTGCTACCCTCGCAGTTTTGCCTTCTATCTCGGAAATCCCTTCCCTCGATTGAAACTCGTTCGCTGCCCGCGCTTTGACTCATGTGCTCCCGCGCATTTCGACCTCTCGGTTTGCCCATCTATGTTGCTCGCGTCCCCGCGGCTCCATTCTCGCTCCTACCCTCGTCGCTTTGCCTTCTATGCTTGGCGCGCCGTAGCCTCGGCGAAGGCGGGTCGCTCATCCCATTCGCTCCATTCGGGCGATGTAATGGCAAACGAACAATGTCCGCTGTGCCAGGAGTCGAAGCCAATGTTTGACGTTGCAGTCGGCATGCGTTGCCGGGAAGACGTCGCACAGCGACGTGGCTACAGCGATCGGTCGAACGCAGCCCATTCGACTTCGCTCCCGCCTTCGCACGACTTCGGTGTGGCAAGCAGAGCAAGCTCATTGGCGGCTACAGGACTGGCACCAACGCCTCGCAAGCGATCGTGAATGCTATACGTGATTCACGTATAGTAACGATTCACCGACAAACCCGGTGGGCGCGCTAGGCACGAATGGTTTTTTCGATTGCGGTTCGCGCAAAGCCGCGACTGCTTAGGGTATTTCAAAAATCTCGACCTGCTTGGCAATGCCCCGGAGCGAGCGCTTCTCCGGGGTCGCGGCGATGCCGTTTGATTGCAACAGCTTCGAAGCTTCGCTGTCAGTAACGACCCGTCTGGTCGCGAAAATGGAACGCGACGTCGCGAGTCCCTGGACGCGCGCGGCGATATTCACCGTCCGTCCGAAGTAGTCCTGCCGGTCGTTCAGCGAAACGGCCAGACACGGCCCCTCGTGGATGCCGATCTTCAGCAGCAAGTCGCCTTTCAACTCCTTCAATGCTTCTCGCATCTTTAGCGCCGCCGCCATTGCCCGGTCTGGCGTCGGGAATGTCGCCATCACTGCGTCGCCGATTGTCTTCACTACGGCCCCGCTTTCCGCGGCCACGATTTCATTCAAGACCCGGAAATGAGCGCGCACCAAATCGTAGGCAACCAGGTCTCCAACTCGTTCGTAGAGTTCCGTTGAGCCTTTGAGGTCGGTAAACAGAAATGTGAGACTGGTAATCTTAAGCCTCTGATCCACGTCCAGCGCGTCAGTGCGATAAATATCGCGGAATGTTTGATTGGTCAGAAGGCGTTTCGCGGTCAAGAAGGGGCGACGCTTGCGGACGAGATCGTGAACCTTGTCGCTAACGATCCAAATAGCGGGCAACGTGCGTACATTTGAGCGGTTCTCTAACGTCATCTGCAGAGGGCCGGGGCGCATCTGAATCGTCCCCGCCGGCGCGTGATCCCTCGTCATGACGAAGGAGAGCGATTGGCTTTCACGCGCAGGCTCACCCTTCACCTCGATATCCTGGGACATGTGAACCACCGGATCGAACACGGTCACATCCCCTTCAGGCAGCTGGAGCGAGAGCACCGCCTTCTCGCCAGCTGAAAGCTCGAGGGTGCCCAGAGTAGTTTCCTTAAACCATTTTGCCAATGTCTCGTCATCGGGCAAATCGACGCCTGAACTCCAAAAGATCTGCCTGTAGTATTCGATCCAGGGCAGTGTCCCGGGATCGTGCGCCGCGATTCTCCGCACCCGGGGACTGATAGTAAATGTGACTTCGACGATTTCATCGAGCGTCGGTTCGTACCCGGCAGCGCAAAGGACGCATGTGTATTCGGCCTGTTTTACGGTCTTAAGCGTCGCGCCTGAATCGAGGACGCCACCGCAAGCGGGACAAAGGATGTTCCAGGACATATCGAAAATGCCGAGTCGCGCGCCGTGCAGAAAAGCCGCAATCACATCTTCCTCATTGAGTTTGTGCCTGGCGGCAAAGGCGAGGGCGTTGATACGGCAGAGATCACGGTCCGGCGCATCCTCGATGAGCTTTTCGATCGCGTTTACCGGCTTTGGCTTCGCCGATTGGCGCAAAACAGACAAGAGGTTTTCGGTTTCGGTGGAAAGTTTCATGTCACAATCAGGTTGATCGCCGTCGCAGTTACCGTGTGCCCGGGAGAACGGAAAGCAAGCGACAGATCCGCCAGAAAAATTGGGGTCAGTCGAAAACCAGGTCGTCGCGGCGCGCTCCCCCGAATTTCCGCTGAGACAGCCCCGAATGCGTTCGGGGCTACAGCGGAACGCCTCGACGCAGCGAGGCGGCTACAAGATCACACCTTCGCGCAGAGCTTTGGTCGGAGTTCCTGATTTCTGCGATCTGTGCTCGCGCGATAGCAAAGATGGATCGGGTGGAAACCCCGGCCGTTGCCTCGCATCCGTTACGGCTCCGAAGGCGATGGCTTAAGTGATCGCCGAAGGCGCAGATAATCAGGGGCACAGCCGGATGCCAACGCGTTGAGGATAACGCGTTCCACCTTGGATCAATCCAAGCGCTCGACCGCTACTAGCACCAACGCCTCGTGCTATCGTGATGCTATACGTGATTCACGTATAGCAACGACTTTCACCAACACAACCCTCCCTTGTGGGCGCGCTAGGCACGAATGGCTTTTTCGATTGCGGTTCGGGCAAGGCCGCGTGGCGCAGCTCGATCCTGCTCCCACTCTTGCAGTGTTCGCTTTGAGATCTGTAATTTCAACGCCGCCTCGCTCTGCGAGAAATTATTCCGCTCACGCCAGGCTCGCAGTCTTCGTGGAAACGCACCGGCTGCGAACCTCTGATGCCGAACGTGAGCAGGGAGTGTCCCGAAAGCCATCCTTACATGCTATACGTGAATCACGTATAGCATCAAGTCCGTGGGAGAAAATGATTAGCGTTTCTTTGCTCCAGCTCATTCAGGCATTCGGCCTGCCCACTATGTTTTAGGCGCTGGTTCGGAACTGGTCGTCCTTGTTTTTGAACAGGATGTTTTTGTGGAAGAATGTCTCGAGCGGGACTTCTTTCGGCTGAAGCGAACGTTCCGCAGGCTGCATGACCAGCGTCCCGCGCTGCCATATCGCGACAAACATTCTCATGCTGCTCGCAAGCCTGAAATCGGCGGATTCCACGGATGCTGAGCGAGATCAAGGTCCGGTGCTGGTCGTCCCCACACATCTCCGTAGATTTCTCCCTTCAGATGACTGACCACGAGTCTTTGGACAAGGTTCATGTTTGGCAAAGTGGAGTGGAAACCGCCTTTCTCTAGCAATTTGTCCTTAAATTCCCAGAATCCGAAGTCAGCCGGCGTGACGCAGACAAGTTCCTCGGTCGGTATAAAATTCGACCGGGCTCCCAAATAAGGAACGGTGTTGTCGCCCGTGTAGATATCATTTGCTGGATTCCCCTTCTTCCATTCGTTGCGAGCGTCTCCAAGCTCGAACCATGGCTTACCGCCATCGCTCTTAATTCGCATTGTTACGCGCGTGGTTTCATCGAGCCCTACAATCGAGAGCCACATTTTCGAGTCGCTCAGCGTTAGCCTTTCAATCCGACTACGATGTTTCCACGCGGCGTCGAGCATTGATCTTAATAATTCGATGGCGCGGGCTTGAGGAGGTCCCGACTCCAATCCGTACATGCGAATAAATGAGGCAAGCGTTTGGATCACTCCCGGTTGCCAGGATTCGGGCACGAAGAGATCTTCCGAGAATCCTTCGTCGGCTGTGACTGCAGCCTTGAAGGAGGGCAGCAAATAATAGAGCGCGGGAGTGACCCTGGCCGCTTCTCTCTCCCGCGAGCTGCTTGGCGATGTGCCTAGGGCCCCCACGCCGGTTGTCGTCTTGGAAACTGCTTCCAGCGACCCGCGAAAAGGCGATGCGATACTCGCGATCTTGTCCACCTTCGCCTCACCGCATTTCTGCACATATCCGGCGACGATGAGGCCACCCATCGAATGCGCTACCAAATTCACCTTCGCTGGAAATTTTTTTGTGCCGTAGCCAGCCTTATTGTAATGACGTAAGAGCTTGGTGCGGTCGATCACTTCGTCGACAAAACTGGCTAGCTCAGCCTCGATTAACTCCAATGGCTGGCGCCAATCGTAAGCGAACGGGAAAACTGGAACCGGCCGATCGGCTTGCGGACTCAGATTGTGGCGCATCTCTTCAATGATTTCGCCATAGATAAGAACGAACACTTGGTCCGCGTTAATTCTCGCCGGCTCTATGAGCTCATATCGGACGTCCGATGGATGAAGGGTAATCCGCTCGTACGACTTGATTAGAAGTTTCAGCGGCGACCAAACTGTCTCTGGATCGACTGGATATTGATCGCGCAAGACACTCCCCATGATGCCGGGGAGAAAGATGACTGGAGAAGGAATCTGGGCAGCCATGGGGGATTTGCTAGTTAACCGCGATTGGGCGAGCCGCCTCCGGCAGGCGTTTCGGGTTTGAAGCGATGACCCTCACCGAAATGTAGATCAGACAGATGAATCAGTTCGACGTAACGCGTTTCGGAGGGCGTAGGCATTAGCCACATTTAAAATAATCGTCCCGCAACATGGAAGCTGAAAATTTAGCGCGGCCGTCCACCGCCTGGATGCTTTGCGCAAGCTTGGCACCTACTTCTTTGAACACTTTTGCTTTTCGCAAGGCCAACTTCGAACGCGTGAAACGATTGCCGAAACTGGATACCGGAGCGACAGTTTCGCCACACATTTCGCATTTTATTTATTTAGTCTACGAAGAGTTCCCGCAACACTCGCTTGAATACTTCGTCGAATTTCTCGGCGGTCACCTTTCCAACTCGGGCGTTACCCACACTTCCTTGCTGCTACCGTCGCAGCTTTACCTTGATCGCTCGCACTGCCCATGTGCTCACGCCAGCTACCTAGCTGCTTTGCCGTCTACCCGTGCGATTTCCCAAACGCGCGTGTTCTATGTCGCTTTCGTCCCATTCGCTCCATTGAAACTCGCTCGCTACCCGCGCTCACTCGCTCCTACCCTCGTCGTTTTACCTTCCATGCTTGGCACGCCGTAGCCTCGGCGAAGGCGGGTCGCTCATCCCATTCGTTCCATTCCAACTGAGCGAAGCAACTGCGCTGGCCTAGGCGCTGGTTCGGAACTGGTCGTCCTTGTTTTTGAACAGGATGTTGAACGTGGTGAGCGATCCGTAACAGCGCGTGATGTATTGTTGCAGGTCGAACTTGTCCGCATCGCTTAGTTTGTCGCTCGCGTTCACCTTCTGCTCGAGAACTCGCAGATTATTCCGAATCATGACGATTTTGTGGAAGAATGTCTCGAGCGGGACTTCTTTCGGCTGAAGCGAACGTTCCGCAGGCTGCATAACCAGCGTCCCGCGCTGCCATCGAGTCGCCAGACCTTCTACGAGCACGTCCTTTTGTTCCAGCCCGAGCGCTTCGACCACAGCGTGAGCAGTATCGCGGATCAGATTCGCAAGCGGCATTTGTAACTCGCTCAAAGTAGCGGTCGGTTCCGCCGGTTGGAGATCGCTGGACGCCGGCGCAATCGTTCGCTGCGCGTCGTCAAACGCGATCTCCGCGGTTTGCTCGGTCAGCGATCTCACCGTCCCGATGCCGTATTGCGGATGGCGCACCTTCATACCGATATGGAGCGTGTCGATTTTCATGTTGCTCTTGAAGTCTGCGAGATCCTGAGGATTGCCGATTGTGAACAGACTCTAACCACGAAGGACACGAAGAACACTGAGAAAATCTTGTTCAGGCTCTGTGATCTCGGTGTTAAACGATCTTAAAAAAGTTCGCGATGGCGAGGACACCATCGCCAACACGCGAGCCGCGTGTGCTCCCCGGAGTTCGCGGCGTTTTTAAGCGACGGGTACGACGGTAACCGGCACTTCGACGAGAGGCGTCTCCGCCTTGTCGGTGATCAGTTTGCGCAGGAACGGAATCAGCACGACGAGCGCAATACCGACTGCGAGGCTGCCGAGGCCGAGCTCCGCGAAAAGCTTCGCGTAACCGGGGTTGGTGGCGACCGCCGTGGTGCCGGTCGGCTCGGGGATCATGCCCGAAAAGTCCCCTGCAAAGAGCGACGCGAGGCCGGTCCACGAGCATCCAGCTGCCCATCATCACGCCTTGGTACTGCCTCGGCGCGAGCTTGCCGATCATCGCGTATCCGATTGGAGAGATGAGCAGCTCACCGATGCTTTGCAGCACGTAGCTCGCGAACAGCCACACGAACGCACTCTTGCCGTCTGCGCCAGCCAGCTTGATGCCCAGTGGGAGAATAAGAAAGGCGAGCGCCATCAAGAGCAGCGACGCCGCAAACTGCTTCGGTATGTCGATTCTCCACCCGCGCGCGCGCATGCGGGTGAAGAGCGCCGCGAGCACCGGCCCGCCGAGCACGATGCAAACGGTGTTGATGTTCTGAATCCACTGCGGCTGAATCTGCACGGGACCGACCATCAGGTCCACGTTGTTGACCGCGAACAGCATCAGGCCGCTCGGCGCCATCTGGTAGAGCGACCAGAACATCAGCGAGCCGATCGTCAGAATCAGGTAGGCCGTCATGTTCCGCTGCTCGCGGCGATCCGAGTGGCGGAGCGTGAGATAGATCAACGTGACCGCGACCGCGCCGCAGATCGCCTTGATCAGCGTCTCGGTCCCGCCGGGCCGCTGGAGTAGGAACCACACGACGGGAACGAGGCCGATGAGAATGCCGATGCCGGCGAGCTGGCGCAGCCGGAACTGCTTCGGCGTCCTGTCGAGCAGCGGGGTGTTGCGGTCGGCGAGAGTCTTCCACGTGAACGCGGCGAGGATGATGGCGACGAAGTTGCCGAGCGTCGCGAAAATGAAGAGGCTCGAGTAGCTCTCGGTGGCCTGGAAATGGCCGGCGACGCTGAACCCGACGAAGAAGCCGACGTTCATGCCGGCGTAGTTCCAGAGGAAGGCTCCTTCGCGGCGCGGGTCCTCCGGCGTGAAGCGCTGCGTGAGCATCATGTTGATGCAGGTGACGTTGAGGCCGCTGCCGGTGAGGAAGAGGGCGAGGCCGACGTAGAACAGCGCGAGCGTGCCGGTCGCGATGCAGGCGCAGCCGAACACCTGCAGCGCCATGCCTCCGACAAACAGGTTGCGGTTCGAAAGGAAGCGGCCGCCAAGATAGCCGCCGAAGAGGTGCAGGCCGTAGTTGAAGGCGCCGAACACACCCATCAAGGTGGTGGCCGCTTTCACGCCGAGATGCAGATGCTTCGTCGCGTAGAGGACCAGGGTCGAGTAGAGGACGGCGAAGCCGAGCGTCGCGAAGATCTGAATGAAGAACAGCGCGGCCGTTCCCTCCGGAGCCGCGGAGAAAAGGCGCTTGAAAGGTTTGACGAAGCTGATGCCCATCATCTTCGCTGGCTACCTCGCGAGCTTGACCGTCTATGTCGCCTCATCCCAGTCGGCTCCATTCATCCGGCGCTCCTTTGTTGCTCGACGCGCCGGGTAATGTCAAGCAGCGCCTGCGATGTTAGCTGCGTCGTTGTTACAAGGGGGTGCGCGGGTCGCGTCCGCGTTTCGGTTTAGCCACCTCTGGGATCGACCAGCAATCTGCGCGATTATACGAACCAGAGGTAAAAGTTCGCGATGGCGAGGACACCATCGCCAACACGCGAGCCGCGTGCGCTCCCCAGAATTCCGCTGAGACAGCCCCGAAGCAGCTTCGGCGCTACACCAAGAACGGGCCTCGTGTTCTCTGCGGTGAAGGATCAGTCTACCAAGAGCCCGCGCATTCGCTTAAATACCTCGTCGAATTTCTCGGCCGTCACTTTTCCAACTGAGTGGAGAATGACGTGTTGTTCGACGGTGAAAAGGCGTTGTGGACGAATGAAGCAGGGCTGACCGATTTCGCCGCGCTCACAATCGCTTTTATCCAGTGGAACGGCGAAAGAATCCCAGTGCCCGCGGCTGGTGATCTGGCAGAGAATTAAATCTGCGCCGGGAAGATCGGCAATCACCAAAGCAGGCCGGCGTTTCCCGCTGTCGCTTCGCGGAAACGGAATAACAACGATTTCGCCGGCTACAGGTTTGACCATGCGGCATCCTCTTCCGGTAGGTTCCAATCCCGCCCGAGAACCGACTCGCTCAGCTCGGCGCCGTTGAATCTACTATTCTCGGAATCGTTAGAGCTATCGCTTTGATCTGCTGGTTGCTCACGCATCTCGGGTTTCATCGGGCAACAGAACGCTTTCCATTCGGCCAAGCGACTGGAGCTGAACCAAGTTTTCGGTTCTCGGCGCGGAGTTTGCGCGCAACACGGCCAAACGTGCGCTGCGCACGCGACACAAAAGCCGGCGTTTTCTTTGCACGACGTTGTTGTCTGTTTCGTTTCATAGTCCGAGCAATTGTTGCAATGAATCTATATCATCGGTGCCAGAAGTCGCCCCAGGAATTTTTCCGCTGAGCAACCTCCACCGAGGCTTCGGCTCGCCAAGGACAGCGGACGCTGCAGCAGAACGTCTTTGGGTAAACGGTGAAGCGTTAAAGACAAAATTCTGCCGCTCCGAAGAGCGGCAGAACGGCGATGAGCTGCCGGCGACATTGTCACGCGGCAGCTCATTTTATTCTCGTTAGATCCCTATGGGTTTAGGCCGTAGCGTTCAGGGTAGGCGGCGCTTTCATAGTATCTAGCATGGAATGTCACCTTCACTTACGGAAGAAGCTGTGGCTCGCCGTAGATGAAATCGTCCATCATGACAATGTCATGGTGCCGATCGTCGTTCGGACCCGGGGCAACGTCACCGGTCTTGATCACGACCGACGCGATGCGGGCGTCGTCAAACACGATGCCGAAGAAGGAGAAGCTTCCATTGCCCGGCGACGCCGGAACGAAACTGGTGAAGATGAGTTCGCCGTCTCCGTCGAAGTACTGGATGCGCGTGCTTGAACGCTTCGCGCCAGATCCAACGCCATCTGGCTGATCAACATCTGTGAATACTGCGCCGAAACCTCTGACCGTTGCCGGGGCAGTGCCATTGGTACCCGGTATGGAGAAGGACGCTTCGGTGATGTTGCTCCCCACAGGAGTGAACAACCGCGACGGGCTGAAGGTCGTGAAGATGTTGGCATACGTGGGATTACCAAAAAGCACGGCCAACCCGCCCTCTGGTCCGCCCGACGGAGGAGCCTGCGAAAGCCCCATTCCGGGTGTGGTGAATTGGCTGCCACGGGTGTTAAGGAACGTGTTGAACGGAGTTACCGGGGCCGTGGTGTCCAGAATGGCGGGGTTGCCACCATCCCAGTTGATCTCCCGCCGACCCTTTAGCCCGAGGGGGCCTGGGTTATTGAGATTGTTGGGATCCCCAAGACGAGCTCGGAACGCATCCACTGTACCCTGAATCGAGGCAGCGGTTGCTCCAGCCGCTTGGAATACGGCCGGCGGAACATCGTTTGTACCTTGAGCGTGAGCAGTCTCGCTAACTACGAAGACCATCGACAGCACGCCAAAGGCGGCGATGATGGTCGCACGAACGTTTGAGTTGATTACTGATTGTTTAGTTTGCATGGGTTCTTTCTTTCTATGGTTTGATTTGTATTTGGTTTTGACCGGCGTGTTCATGTTTTGCCGGTTCAGGTGCTAAAGCGGAAAGGCCGCCTGAAACCCGCCACGACTGTGCAGTTTTTTTTCGGCTTGCCGCCGGCTGGACTGTAAAAATCCACCGGCCGTGTTAGGATTTGCGGCGTGGAGTAGCCTCTATGACGACGCCCCCATCTACGCGACAAGCGGTGACCCAACTGCTCGGCGACTGGAGCGCCGGAGACGACGGAGCGCTGGAGAAGTTATTCCCGCTGGTGCAACCCGAATTGCACCGGCTCGCCCACCATTACATGAGCCGTGAGCGCGCCGGCCATACTCTGCAAACCACTGCCATTCTCAACGAAGCTTATCTGCGGCTGGTCGATAATACGAAGCCGGTCTGGCAAGGCCGGAGCCATTTTATCGCGGTGGCCGCGCAGTTGATGCGGCGCATCATGGTTGACCACGCGCGTGAACGCCAGTCGCTCAAGCGTGGCGGCGGCGCGCTGAAAGTAACCCTGGATGAAGCTGCGTTGGTAACAGAAACGCGATCGCAGGAATTACTCGATCTCGATGAAGCGTTGGAAAGGCTGGCGGTGCAGGACTCGCGTAAAAGTCAGATTGTTGAGTTGCGTTACTTCGGCGGCCTGACGGTCGAAGAAACGGCTGAATTCCTGAAACTCTCTCAGCGGACCGTGGAGCGCGAGTGGACCATGGCCAAGGCCTGGCTTTACCGGGAGCTGAGCGAAGAAGAAACCTGATGAACGCTGAGCGCTGGAAACAGGTCAACGATCTTTTCCAGTTAGCCGTCGAACGCGGACCCGAGGAGCGGGCCACATTTCTTGACGAGGCTTGCCGCGATGACGAAGGCATCCGCCGCGAAGTGGAATCTTTGCTCACCTCTTACGAGCGGGCGGAGAATTTTATCGAATCGCCGGCCTTCGAAGTCGCTCCTGAGCTTCTGATTGACGAGAGGACCAACGCATTGGTCGGAAAATTGATTGGTCACTACCGGATCGAGTCACTCATCGGCGTCGGCGGAATGGGCGAGGTTTATCTCGCGCGGGACGAGCGACTAGGGCGCAAAGCCGCGCTCAAGCTTCTACCACGTAGTCTGACAACGGACGAGACACAGTTGAGCCGGTTCAAAAATGAGGCGCGAACTGCCTCGGCGTTAAATCATCCGAACATTCTAACGGTTTACGAGATCGGCGCGGAGGGAAATCGTGCAATTCATCGCGACGGAATTTATCGAAGGCATTACGCTTCGCGCGTCTCTCGCGTCCGGGAGAATAAATCCGCATGGGCGCTGGAAATTGCCGTGCAAGTAGCCTCGGCGCTGGCTGCCGCGCATGATGCCGGCGTCGTCCACCGCGACATCAAACCGGAGAACATCATGCTGCGACCAGACGGATACGTGAAAGTGCTCGATTTCGGGATTGCGAAACTGACCGAGCAAAGGCCGGCGTCAGACGATCACACAGTCGAAACAACGGCGGCGCTGCAAACGCGACCGGGTTTAGTATTAGGCACGGCGCATTACATGTCTCCGGAACAGGCGCGCGGCCAGAAGGTGGACGCTCGCTCAGATATTTGGAGCCTGGGCGTGGTGCTCTACGAAATGTTGGCAGGTAGCCCGCCGTTCCGCGGCGAGACGCCAAGCGACTGCATTGCCGCCATCCTAACAGCGGAGCCACCACCTTTATCCGGCGTATCGCGAGATGTTCCAGCCGAACTCGAATCCATTCTGCAAAAGGCTTTGCGCAAAAACAGTGATGAACGTTTCCAGACGATAAAGGAAATGCTCGCCGAGCTCCGCTTTCTCAAGGGGAAACTGGAAGCGAAAAGCTCTTTGTCGGACACCAAAGCGCATGCCGAATTTATCGTCGGTAAGATTAAACGTCATAAGCGGAGCGTGTTAGTTACTCTTGCGGCGGTGCTCCTGGCCGCCGCGGCGGTTGCCTATTTGTTTTTCTTTATCGCCCCCGCGCTATCACCAAATGAAAAATCCATCGCTGTTCTGCCATTTGAAAACCTAAGTGAAGATAAATCCAACGCCTACTTCGCCGACGGGATCCAGGACGAGATTCTGACCCGGCTCTCAAAGATCGCGGATCTCAAAGTGATCTCGCGCACGTCCACGCAGCGTTACAAAAAGACATCTCAAAAACTTTCTGAGATTGCGAAACAACTTGGTGTCGCCAATCTCCTGGAAGGTAGTGTTCAGAAAACAAACGATCAGGTGCGCGTGAATGTGCAACTGATCCGAGCTGCGAATGATTCACACCTCTGGGCCGAGACCTTCGATCGCAGACTCACCGACATCTTTTCCGTGGAGAGTGAGGTGGCCAAAGCCATTGCCGACCAGTTACGGGCGAAACTTACTGGTCAGGAAGAACAAGTCATTGCAGCCAGACCGACAGATAATCCTCAGGCTTACGATGCCTACCTGCGTGGTCTGGCTTATACATTGAAAACGGGAAACTCACCTGCCAACACCCTTAGCGCACAGAAATATCTTAAGGAAGCCGTGCAGTTGGATCCCAAGTTCGCTTTGGCCTGGGCGCTGCTTTCATACGTCGATGCGCTGGGCTATCTCACACTCAACCTTCAACCGACCGTCGCGCTCCGCGAAGAAACCGGCCAGGCCGCTGAAACGGCGCTCACTCTTCAGCCCAATCTCGGCGAGGCCATACTGGCCAAAGGATATTACTACTACGCCTGCTTGAAAGATTACGACGCTGCAGTGCGTTACTTTGAGCAAGCGCGTCAGTTTCTGCCAAATAACAGCCAGATCCCCGAATCGCTGGCCTATGTCGCGCGCCGGCGAGGGCAGTGGGAGCGAAGCGAGTCCTACTTCAACGAGGCTGAGCGGCTCGATCCGCGCAACGTTTCCCTGCTCACCCAGCATGCCCAATCCTACATGATAGTTCGTCGTTTCCCCGAAGCGCTGCGGAAGTTTGATCAGGTGCTCGCTGTTACACCGGATGACCTCGATACGCTTGCGCAGAAGGCGGGTATTGCACAAGCGCAGGGCGATCTACCGCGGGCTGCTGCACTCCTCGCTCCGCTGCATCCGCCCGCCGACGACACTGGCGCCTTGGAAATACAAGTTTACCAGGCGATCCTGGAACGTCGCCCTGCAGCAAATGATCTCCCGGCTAAAGGAAATACTTGCCAAGCCTGATCCGGCTTTGGGTTTTAACAATGGCGAACTGCGCTTTTGGTTAGGCTGGGCACAAGAAGTCGCGGGCGACCATGCCGCTGCCCAGGAAACTTTTCGACAAGCTCGCAGCGAACTGGAACCATTCCTCAAAGAACAGCCGGACAACTATGTCCTCATTGGAGATCTCGCACTGGTTAATATGGGACTTGGTCACAAAGCCGCGGCGTTAGCTCTGTCGGAGCAAGCGATGGATGTGCTCCCGCTCGAGAAAGACGTGGTGGATGGTCCCGCGCCGATCGAGATTCTCGCAAGGGTGGCAGCCCAACTGGGAGAGCCGGATCGCGCCATCGCCGCATTACAGAAACTGTTATCGATACCGTCCGAGGGCGCGCTCGCTTGGCGCGGGTCGCTCACTCCCGCGCTGCTCCGGCTCGATCCCATGTTCGATCCGCTCCGAAACGATCAACGCTTTCAGAAATTGACACTAGAACATGTCGCGTCTCGTTGAGTAACTTCGACGCTCGATGACACCGCAAAAGCGCCTGAACTCTCCGTGGCGAGTCTTCGACCGGACTGGCGTTAATCTCTTCGCAGTATTCATTCTTTGCTTCACCGTTGTCGGATCGATGCATGCTGCACAATCTCCGGCAGAACGGGTGGCTGAAATTCAGGCTGCTTTACGCGCAACCAAACTGGACGGCTGGCTCTTTTACGATTTCCGGCACAGCGATCCCCTCGCCTACCGGATTTTGAAGCTGGACGAAAAAATGTTGGCGTCGCGCCGGTGGTTCTACTACGTCCCGGCCTCGGGCGAGCCGGTCAAAATCGTACAGTCGATCGAGCAGTTCAAACTCGACTCTCTTCCCGGCAGGAAACTCGTCTATCGAGGCTGGCAGGAGTTGCATCAGCGGCTGAAGGAAATCCTGACCGCGCCGACGAAGGAATCCAAGCGTCGCATTGCGATGCAGTATTCGCCGATGAACGACATCCCCTACATCTCGCGCGTGGATGCCGGAACAATCGAGCTCGTCCGCTCGTTCGGAGTCGAACCGGTCACGAGCGCGGAACTGGTGCAGCGATTCGAAGCCGTGTTTTCCCCGGATCAGCACAAGATGCATGTGGAAGCGTCGGACAAAATGCACCGCATCATTCAGGAGGCGTTTGCGGAGATTGCGCGCCGAATTCGCGCCGACGAAACAACCACCGAATGGGACATCGCGCAGTTCATGCTTCGTCGCTACAAAGAGGAAGGCATGCAGCAGGAACCGATGATCGTCGCCGTGAACGCGAACACCGCCAATCCGCACTACATGCCGACAAAGGAGAAGAACTCGCCAATTAAAGCGTGGCGATTTCGTGTTGATCGATGCCGCGACGAAACTAGATAAACCGGATGCAGTCGCGACTGACCAAACGTGGACTGGTTACGTCGGCGAAACTGTTCCCGAAGAGTACTCACGCATTTTCAACATTGTGCGGGAAGCGCGCGATTCGGCGGTCGATCTCGTGCGGAAGAATGTCCGCGCTGGTAAACCGATTCGCGGCGCCGAAGTGGACGACGTGTCGCGTGGCGTAATCACACGCGCAGGTTTTGGCGAACAATTCACGCATCGCACCGGACATTCGATCGGCGAAGAAACGCACGGCAACGGCGTCAACATCGACGATTTCGAGACGCGCGATTCGCGGCGCATTATTCCGGGAGTTTGTTTTTCGATCGAGCCCGGGATTTACCTCGAAGGAAAGTTTGGCGTTCGATCGGAGATTAACGTTTACGTTTCGGATAAAGATGTTGAAGTCACCGGACAACCAATCCAAACGGCGATCATTCCGATTTTAAAGCCAGAGTCGGACTCGCATTAGCTGACTTTTCGCAAAGCGCGTCGTGCCGAGCACGAGCTCCGAAAGGGATCCGGCTTTTTCGTGGGATTACGGGCGACGCGCAGCTCCCTTGAAATTACGCTCCCGACAATCTTCCGTTGAGAGAGCTGACGCTACAGTAGAGCGCCTCGACACAGCGAGGCGGCTACGGCATTAGGCCTTCGTGTATATCTCCGCTCCGGCTTCGTTGAACTGCGTGGCCTTCTGTTTTAGGCCCTCTTCGATGGCAGCTTCTTCGCTGATCCCCTGCTCTGCTGCAAATTTTCGAACGTCCTCCGTAATTTTCATGCTGCAAAAATGAGGACCGCACATGGAGCAGAAATGCGCGGTCTTGGCGCCTTCGGCGGGAAGAGTTTCATCGTGGAATTCGCGCGCCGTTTCGGGATCGAGCGAAAGGTTAAACTGATCTTCCCAGCGAAATTCGAACCGCGCTTTGCTGATGGCATTGTCGCGGTATTGCGCGCCGGGATGGCCTTTGGCGAGATCGGCGGCGTGAGCGGCGATTTTGTAGGCGATGACGCCGTCTTTCACGTCTTTCTTGTTAGGCAAACCGAGATGTTCTTTCGGCGTGACGTAGCAGAGCATCGCCGTGCCGTACCAGCCGATCATCGCCGCGCCGATGGCGCTGGTGATGTGATCGTAGCCGGGCGCGATGTCGGTCGTTAACGGACCCAAAGTGTAGAACGGCGCTTCGTTGCACCACTCGAGCTGTTTTTCCATGTTCTCCTTGATCATGTGCATCGGGATATGGCCCGGGCCTTCGTTCATTACTTGCACGTGATGTTTCCAGGCGCGCTTGGTCAGCTCGCCCTGCGTGTATAACTCCGCGAATTGGGCCTCATCATTTGCGTCAGCAATACTGCCTGGCCTCAGGCCATCGCCGATCGAAAAACTGATGTCGTATGCGGCCATGATCTCACAGATGTCGTCCCAATGAGTGTACAGAAAACTCTCTTGATGATGCGCCAGACACCATTTGGCCATGATCGAGCCGCCGCGTGAAACGATGCCGGTAGCACGCCGCGCGGTGAGCGGAATGTAGCGGAGCAAAACTCCGGCGTGCACGGTGAAGTAATCGACCCCCTGCTCCGCCTGCTCGATGAGCGTGTCGCCATAAATTTCCCATGTCAGCTCCTCGGCGCGACCCCCAACTTTCTCGAGCGCCTGATAAATCGGCACCGTACCGATCGGCACAGGACTGTTGCGAATAATCCATTCGCGCGTTGCATGAATGTTCTTCCCAGTGCTGAGATCCATCACTGTGTCGGCACCCCATTTGGTCGCCCAACGCATTTTCTCGACTTCTTCCTCGATCGATGACGCCACCGCACTGTTGCCGATGTTGGCGTTGATTTTTACCAGAAAATTTCGGCCGATAATCATCGGCTCGGATTCCGGGTGATTGATGTTGGCAGGAATAATCGCGCGGCCGCGCGCGACTTCATCGCAGACGAATTCCGGGGTGATGGCCGATTGCCAATTGCCGATCGCCAATTGCTCAATTGGTTCCGAGCCGGGATGGCGCGAAGGCGAGCGAATCTCGTGAATCGTGATTCGTGAACCGTGAATCGTTCTGCTCGATTCTCGATTCTCCATTCTCGAATCTCGGTTGCGCTGCGCGTCCCATGTTTTCGCGCAGCGCAATAAATTCCATCTCGGGCGTGATGATTCCCTGGCGCGCGTACCAAAGCTGCGTGACGCAGCGGCCAGCGCGAGCGCGGAACGGGCGGCACCGTGCCGCGGTCGATGGTTGAGAGTTGAGGGTTGAGAGGCTCCCCTTCTGCCCGTTCGGCGTTGAGCGTTGGGCGTTGGACGTTGGACGTTTCCCGCTCGCATGCGCAGCATGCGCCTCAGAAAGCCAGCCATCATCAATCGGCTGCACGTTGCGTCCCTCGTATTCCTCCACATCGCCGCGGTCGCGGATCCATCTGGTGCGCAACGGTGGAAGACCTTGGGTGACGTCGCCGTGGAAATCCGGATCGCCCCACGGACCGCTCGTGTCGTAAACGCGCACGGGCTCGTTCACCTCGATTTGGCCGGACATCGTCTTCGTCGGCGCTAATGAGATCTCGCGGAACGGAACGTGAACTTCCTTGTACAGTTCGCCGCCGACGTAAATCTTCCTCGAGTTGGGGAGAGATTTTTGGACAGAATCCACAGAATGATCAGAATTTGAGGCACCAGATTCAGAAACTATTTTGTCCATTTTGTTAATTCTGCCAGATCTCTGCTTTTCGATAGAATGAACAGAATCGACAGAATCTGCTCCGTGGGATTTTTTCGAGCCGTTTTTGTTCATCCTGTAAATCCTGTCTAAAGATTTAGAGGAGCGCTTGGACCTCCCTGCGTCGGCATTACCCGCATCAGGTTCAAGGGGTCTCGCAGCACTTCGCAAGCAAAGTGGCTGGACTCTCAGCCATCCGGCTCCCCCGCAATCTTCGCTACGCTAAAGTGGGAAGTGACGAGTGACAAGGGACGACATTCACGATGCCGGATAGCCGAAACCGGAGATGGAAAGATCTCAGTGAATATTGCCGATAAAATCGACGAGAAAATGCGCGATCATGTTGGCGACGAGATCGCGCCGCCAGAGGTAGAAGACGGAGAGAATTACGCCAAGAACAAGAGCAATGAGGATGTTGGCCCACCCGCCGGTCCAGTGCCCAACACCGAAGATCGCAAGCGGAATTACGACGGCCCAAACTCGATTCAGCCCTAACGACTCAAGCCGTTCGATCGCATAACCGCGATAAAACAGTTCTTCAACCACGCCTGCCCGGAAGATGATGAGTATGACTAACCAGACCGGAAATTTGGCGAAGGCCGCCGCCGTCGGATTATTCGCCTGCCCGTAGTGGGTGGCGTGAGCAAGTCCGAAGCCTACAACGCCAGAAATGACCGTCATAACCAATCCCCATAGAATCGATTTCCACCACGGGGATGTGCCGATACCGACCGATCTGAGCGGAAGACGCTCGCCGCGCCGAATGATTACCAGCAAAACGATCGCGCAAAGCCAAATGAGCGATTCCTTCCAGACAGCGGCGGTAAATGTAAGCGTCGGCCAAATGAAGGAAACAATCTGTCGCGCGATCAACGCACCGAACAGTGCCACGAAAAGCCCCAGCCACGTGATTTTTGGAATTCGTGATACGCTCTACCGGTTGGTAATTCACAGTCAATCGTTAGGATGCAACGAACGACCGATTGGATTCAATTTTCTTTTAATTCTACGACGAGAAATATCTTCGGCGGCATTACCCAAATCATTTTCGTGCGCCCTTCTGCGCGAACGCGATTGCGAGCGATCCGCACAGTCGGCAGCCAGAATGAAATATTTTTTTATCGGCTTCGCCGTCTCACGCAAAGAGGCCAACCGATTAAGCGCATCAATCGTTAGGCTTTTGTTAGCCTGCCGGAGGCGCTTCTTTTATATTCGTGTGAAAGATCGCCTGCCATTGTCCGTTCTGCTTTTTCCAGACGCTGCCGGCGTTATATGTACCGGATTGGTCTTTCCCATCGTACGTGCCTTCAATGGCTACCTTGTACGTCGTGACACATGCACCCGGGCCAGCGGACACGACTTTATAATCGCTGATCGCGAACGATTTCATGTCCCACTTCTGCATATCCGCCAATTCCTTTTGCATGTCGGAGATGCCTTCAGTATAAACACCCACAAACTTTGCGGACACGACCTTCTTAAAGTCGTCCGGCTTTTTATCCTTAAACGCCTGCCAGGCGGCTTTCTCTTTTTCCATCATTGCGTCCTCAGTTGTCGCGGAGGTTGAAACGGCAGCCGTCACAAGCAACGCGATCATCGTGTAGCTGATATATTTTTTCATTATGTCCTTTCGTTAGGGTTGAGTGCAGATCATCTGCCGTGTGCGGCCAAACCGTCAAGGTCAATCCGCTCTCTGTGTAAAATGAGCGATATGTTTCAGCAAAAGCATCGGCGTAGCATCCCCGCCTACCATCGCGGCATTCATCAGCTTGTTTTGGGTGATTGACACTTTGAAAACTGCCCGATATACGGAGTTCAAAAGAACGAGGTTATGTCCGATATCGACAGTCCTCCGTCTTCATTCTGGTGGCAGCCGAATCTCGACGCCGCGACGCTGAAGAGTGATGTAAAAAAGAACAAAGGCCGACTCCTTTCGCTCAAAACTTTCGTCGACGGCGGCGATCGTCGATATGCCGCGATTTGGATTGTGGATGGCAAAGAAGGCGATTGGAACGGCGATATCAGCAAGCCGGACCTGAAAACCAAGCTCGGCAAAAAGAAGCGACTGGTCAGCGTCGACACATTTCTGCGCAACGGTGAAGTACGTTGCGCAGCGGCCTGGATTGACGATGCGAGCACGAAATGGTCATGGCGTGCAGACGAGGACTCGGCGACGATTAAGGGTTTGGTCGATCCCAAAAAGCAGCGTCCCATATGTCTGCGCCGCCACGTTTCAAAGGACAAGTCACATTATTCGGCGATCTGGATCGACAACACGGATCATCGCGTGTGGGGCTGGAAATTCGACGCAACCGTCGACGAAATAAACAACGCAATGAACCAAAACAGCCGGATCGTGTCGATCGATACCTGGAACTCAGATGGAACGCAACGCTTTGCGGTCATCTGGAACGATAATCCGGGTCCGGCGTGGTTTTGGAATTTAGGGATTTCGGGGAGTAAACAGGATCAGCAGTTCGATACCTTTTGTTGTTACGGAGTCGATGTGGTGCCGTGGACTTCGGATGCGTCGGAAGTTGCCTGCGTGATGTTCGGATATCCGGCGGTAGTCGACACCAACGAGATGAATCAACTGACCGTGAGTGGTTCGGCCAAGGTGGACGGTTACGATCCTAACGATCCGTCGCGCGCCGGGCAGATTGGTACGGTCGAGTTCAAGGTGAAAAACCTAACGAGTGCGAGCCTGGATATTTCGCAAGTGCGGATTCGTTCGCTCAGCTCGGGCGGTTACATGCTCGCGGACGCCGGCTTCTTCGACGGCGGCTGGCCGTTTGCCGGGCAATCAACCACGCTGGCGGCAAACGCGAACTCCGACCAGAGTGCCTCCGGTGTTTGGACGCCGATGGCGGCAAACGCGCTCGAAGTGCGAATCCTAACCGCGCAAGGCGCGAAGCATCAACGCAACTCAGTCAATCTGCCGATCGCGCAAATGAGCGGGAGTGCCGGACCGCTGGTGGCCACGACGCCCGATCCGGTGTTCGTGGGTTTGTGGGCGAATCCGGTGGAGATCATTCCGATCTGGCTGGATGGAAAAAAGCAGCATTGGGTAACGATCGCCGGTCATGTGGTAAACAGTTTTCCGGAAGTGCAGAAGAAGCTGACGATTGCCCGGCTTCATTTGCGCCTGCATGACGGGAACAATGTCGTCATCGACGAAGACCTCGCTCAAATATTTCCAATGAACCCAGACGACTTTAGCTTGGCAACGAAGGATTTGAGCTCAGCGGTGACGACGACGAGACAGCAGTCGCTGTTCATTCTTGGAAAGAAACTTTCGACCAGTTTTTCTTCGGGCACGCTTGAAGTCACGCTCAATTACAAGTTAGGCGACATCGAGACCGGGCAGTGTGGAGGTTTCATGCAAACCTGGCCGGCCAAGTTACTAAGTCCGCACCAAGCAACCGCTCCGGTGAAAGGAAAGTGGAACTATGGCAACGCCTACAATCACACCGACTGGGATGGGCACGCTTCGCAGTTCCAAAGGTTTTCGCTCGATCTCACAATTATGAAGAATGGACAGACCAACAAGCCGAGCACACCGACGGATCCGCATCCGCTGAACGACAACAATTCCTTTTGGTGTTTCAATCAACCCTTCTACGCGATTGAAAAAGGAACGGTGGTTTCATGGGACGATACCAATCCAGACAATCCTGGCCGGAACACATCGCAGCCATTTGTTCCATGGACCGGCCCACCGAACTACATTGTGGTCGAATCAGCCGACGGCGGAGGCACCGCGGGATATTTTCATCTGAAGCACGGTTCGATAGAAGCGAACCTCAAAGAAAGACTCCAGAGAGACGGCTCCGCAACGGTGGAGGCCGGCGACCCACTGGCCCACGTCGGTAACGCTGGGGGAACGTCCGAACCGCACTTGCACTTCGGTTATTTAAAAAAGCCGGACGCACACGGACGAGCCGACATGTTCCCGGTTGAGTTCACAAATTTGCTGGACGGGAAAAAGAAAGTGGACGGCACACCGTCCAATCAAGAATTCACCAGCTAGCAACGCTTCGATCTGTCCGCCTTCACGGTGCTGATGTATGAACCCAAACGGCGGATCCGGCGATAATGAGAGCGATTGGCTTCGTCGGTCTTACCTAATGGAACTTTGAGTGCAGATGATCTGCCGTGTGCGGCCAGACCATCAAAGTCCATTCAGAGCTTATAACGGCAGTCGCAAAACACCGCTACAGCTGCGGCAGTGTTACGGAACAATGGGAGCCGACTCGAGAGACGATCTCTTTGAGGGACTTGAAGTCTGTTGTGGCGGAAGAAATGCGGATCTCCCGACCAGCTCGATCAAGCTCGAATCCGCTTCCTTCACGTTCCCTTCCGAAACAACGGGCTCAGCCGGGGCGGATTTCGCCTCACGACGATAATCGGCAACGAGCGTCGGCGGCTGTTTCTTGACCGGCAGCGCGTGGTAGTTTTCGATTCCTATCCCGATTGCTCCCGCGAGCTTCGCGCGCCAATCCTTGTTCGCGATCAATTTGCTTTCGCCACGCTCCGTCAGGAACCCGCCTTCGATCAGCACCGCTGGCACTTTCGCCAGCCGCAGCACCGCGAATCGAGCCCGCTTGATACCGCGGTCGAACTCGGGGATATGCCCGAGAAGCGAATGATAAATGCAGGCCGAAAGTGCCAGACTCTGCGCATCCACAGAACTGCCGGGTTGCGTGTTCAGAAAACTGGCAGCCATTGTGCTGTCGGACGTCGATGGTGCGCCGCGCGGTGTGAACGAAAAGATTTCGAACCCGGTGGCATTCGGATCATCATTCGTCGCGTTGAAGTGAATACTGACGAAAATCGAGTTGCGCGCAGCGTTGGCGATCTGCGCGCGCACTTCCAAGGGCACGAAATAATCGCCTTCGCGTGTCATGATTACTCGCAGTCCTTTCGCCTGCAAAATCGGGCGGAGTTTTCGCGCCACATCCAGAGCAAAATCTTTTTCCGCCCCGTAACGACTTACCTGCCCCTTGTCGTAGCCGCCGTGTCCGGGGTCCAGCACGACAGTCTGAACCTTACCTACGTTTGGAACACGGTGCGGCCGCACAAGCGGCTCAATCGTTTTTGCTACGTCAGTGCGCGAGACCAGAAATTTTCCCTCCTGCTCGATCAGGGGAAAGCACAGCCAACTTCGGGCGCCATTGATAATCGCTTCCCGACTGCCGCTAACGAATTCGAGCGGGTGATCTGCCGTTTCCGACTGTATTTTCGCTCCCGACGGGACGACTTCTGCGGGCAATCCGTAGAATTTCGAAATATTATCGACGCTTAGATAATCGTGTCCGTTTACCTTGATGACTTGCCACTCAGCAGCGCCAATCGCGATCGATGATGCGAAGGCGAAGCAACCGAGGACAAACGCGAGAACCGACCAACGCTTCACCGGGAGGGGCATGCCTGCGCGTATGCTAGCGAAAATCGCGTTGACCTCAAGGAGTGACGGTTTACCAGGCATCGTTCGTTGTTCAGCAAACTGCCAATTGACTTACTGCTTTTTCGCGCTAAACACCGGAAATGTTTTTCCCCGTTCGACGAGCCGCTGGCGGTTTCATCGCATCGCTCGCCGTGTTGACGCTGACACCGCTCGCAACGGAGGCAACTCCACAAAACAAAAAGTTTCCGAAATGTTGCGTTTGGCGCGTGATGAACGCGAAAGCGCCATTTTATCTCGTCGGCTCAATTCATGCGCTTAGCAAAAAGGATTATCCATTGCCCCGGCCGTACGAGATCGCACTAAAAGACAGCAACCGGTTCGTGTTTGAATTCGATCCGACCCGGCACGCAGAATTCGAGAAAAAATTTGACGCCGCGGCGAAGTATCCGCCGGGACAAGACATCCGCTCGAAAATTCATCCGGAACTGCTGGCATGGCTCCACAAAAACATGTTTACCATGCTACCCGAGGATCACCGCGGAAACGGCGAGCGACTCGGCAGCTTCGATAGCCAGCTTCGCTACAAACCATGGTGGATTGCGCAGCATTTGGCCGCACCGGCGGCATACAGCAAAACGTCTGCCTCGCACGGCCTGGATAATTATTTTGTGGATCATGCCCTACAAACGGGAAAGGAGATCGGCGGACTGGAATCCGTTAACGAACATGTGGCCGTGATGGGCGGGTTATCTGATCGAGACGGCGAATTCATCCTGGAGGACGCCCTTAGTCAACCGGACAATGGCGAGAAGGAATTCGGCAGGATGTACAAGGCGTGGCGCAAGGGCGATACCGACGCGCTTTGGGCAGGCGATGCGCATTTGCGCACAAAGGCACCCAGGATTGCGGCGCGTTTTGTTGATGACCGCAATGTAAAATGGGTCCCGCGAATCGAAGCCGAGTTAAAAGCCGGCAAGGCGACGGCGGTTGTTGCAGGCGCTCTCCATTTCTCCGGGCCGCACAGCGTGATTCTGTTACTGCAAAAGCGCGGATACGTAATCGAGCAGTTGTAGCACGCAGAGGAAAAGAAAAACGGCGATACCCCAAAATCGAGCATCGCCGCTTCCATTGTTCCTGGCGAAATCCTAGTCGCCATATCTTCGTTACAAGCGACTGAAACGGGCTCGGCGGGAAAACATTGTCTGTGGCGAATAGTAACGCCCCGGCGCCATTTTATTTGCTCGGCTCCGTCCATGCATTGCAGTAAACAGATTATCAGCGTGTTCCGGCGATCGAGGAAGCGGTCAATCCCAGCAGGTGTTCTTCGAAGTCTCTTTCAATCCGAAGCCGGGAATGATTATTGATCCAACCCAGGCGACGATGTCCCGCGCAAGATCGGCAATTAGGCTAATTCGTTATCAGGAATGTCCGCCGTGTCCTCTCACGGGCCGCTGATTACGTCTTGCGCGCGACAGGGCAAGGCAGCAGCAAAACAAGGATCGCGACCAACCGCAGGAGTGCACCGGCCGCTAACATCAGCTGAGCGGAAGCCAACTGCCCGGTTGAGGCGGCGCTTTTGCACCGTTGAAACTGAGGTAGGTGTATTCCTGCAGGAAGCGTTCGTAGTCGTCGAGCAGTCTCATAGCATCGTTAGGCTTGAGACGATCGGTCTTAATCGCCTCATCCACCTGTGCTTTGAGCAAGCGCATCAGCTCGAGTTTGTCCCACTGCGTCATGGCGAGGACTTCCCCGATGGTGCTGCCTTCAATGACTTCTTCGATGTACCAACCGGATTGTTCATCCGGATCGAGGAAAACGTGCACTTCCGTGACGCGGCCAAACAAATTATGCAGATCACCCATGATATCCTGGTAAGCGCCCACCATAAAAACTCCGAGGTAATAAATTTCTCCGGGGTGAATCCGATGCAGCGGCAGTGTTTCTTTTACGTCCTGCAAATCGATAAACTTACAGACTCTGCCGTCTGAATCGCAGGTGATATCCACAATGGTACCGTGGCGCTCGGGCGGCGTGGTGAGCCGATGGATCGGCATGATAGGGAACAATTGGCCGAGCGCCCAGTGATCGAGCAGCGACTGGAACACGGAAAAGTTGCAGATGTACTGATCGCCCAGGGTCGTTTCGAGTTGCTTCACTTCATCGGGCACGTAACGCAACCCGCGATGCATGTTGACGATTTGATGGGCGACCTGCCAGTAAACAGTGTCGATCTTGGCCTTTGATTCCAGATCGAGCAGACCGAGATCGAATGTTTGCTGCGCTTCCTCTTTGATCTGTTTAATGTCGTGCAGGCTCTCGAGGCGATTTCCGCGTTTCAACCGCTGTTTCACGTCGAGGATGTCGGCCACAAGTTTGTGATCCTTCTCGCCTGCTTCGACCTTGAGCTTGGGCGGAGTTTTCTCAATGGAACCGAACGCTTCTACGACCAGCACGGAGTGATGCGCGACAGTGGCGCGGCCGCTCTCGCTTACAATGCTCGGATGCGGGACGCCTTCTGAATCGCAGACGTCCATGATGTTCCATACCACATCATTCGCGTATTCCTGGAGCGAATAATTCGTGGAACTGTCAAAGTCGCTGCGCGATCCATCGTAATCGACGCCGAGACCGCCGCCGACGTCCAGATAACCGAGTTCGTGTCCGAGTTTGGAAAGCTTGGCGTAATATCGCGCGCCTTCACGCACGGCGCGCTTGATCGTGGAAATATCGGGCACCTGTGATCCGACATGAAAATGAACAAGTTTAAGACAATGCGCCAGCCCGGCATCCTTCAGCATGTGACTGGCAGCGACGAGGTTCGTCGTGTCGAGGCCGAATTTGGCGTTTTCACCGCCGCTCGGCGACCATTTACCCGAGCCTTTGCTATATAAACGAGCGCGGATTCCAATGTACGGCTCGAGGCCAACCTCTTTCGACGCGCGAATGATGTGCTCAACCTCTTCCAACTTTTCTGCGACAATGATGACCGGTTTGCCTAGTTTGCGGCCAAGCAACGCCATACGAATAAAAGCGGGATCTTTGTAGCCGTTGCAGATGATCAAACTCTCGGAGCCTTTCTGCATCGCAAGCGCTGCAACCAACTCCGGCTTGCTGCCTGCTTCGAGTCCAAAATGAAATTGTTCGCCTGCATCGACGATCTCTTCGATGACTTCGCGCAGTTGATTGACCTTGATCGGAAAAACGCCGCGATAGTGATTTTGATAGCCGAACTCAGAGATCGCGCTTTGAAATGCGCGATTGATTGATTCGACCCGGTGCCGGAGCAAGTCCTGGAACCGAATCAATAATGGAAAACTGAGGTTTCTCGCGCGCGCCTCATTGACTACTTCCAGAAGATCGATGGAACCGCCATCGCTCTTCAACGGCCGCGCTTCGACATTGCCCGAACTGTTGACGGCAAAATAACCTTCGCCCCATCCCTCGACGTTGTATGCGGCGGTGGCGGATTCAAGATCCCAATCGGTTTTCATTTCGTAAACTGCAGGCGTAAACTAATGCGCACATTAATCAGCGTGCAGAACATTCAAGCCCGTACAGTGAAAATCTTCGTCTGACGGATAAGCGGCGTCCGGTGCACAGCTTGTGTTTCCCGTTCGCGCACGTACTGTTTACTGGATGAACAAAACGGTGATTGAGGTGCAGGTGCGGGCCGTTTTGCCGACAAGCGGCGGGTGCGCAGTGTTTATCGGAAACAATGACAAGGTGTTCATCATCTACGTCGATCAAACCGTGGGCAGCGCCATCACGATGTTCATGCGCCACGTCTCTAAAGAGCGCCCTCTTACTCATGATTTGATGGCCCATTTGCTGGCCGCCCTCGGCGCAAAAGTCGAGCGCGTGATCATCAACGACCTGAAAAACGCCACCTACTACGCGAGGGTGATCATTCAGGTTGAAAACGAATTACACCAGAAAAAGATCATCGAGTTAGACGGGCGACCGAGCGATTGCATCGCCATGGCCACGCAACAAAAGGCGCCCATCTACGTGAGTCAGGACGTGTGGGATGAAGTGGACGATATGAGCGATGTTCTGCGCAAAATGGAGGAAGAGGGACTGAAGACTGATCCGGAAGGGGAAGAGTAGCGCGATCTGCACTCGCGCTCGGTCCTTAAAGTGGCTGCGTTCATTCCGACCAAAATCGGGAATCCCGTAGCGAAATCAAACTCTGGTTCCACCGCATCCTGCGACTTCGCTGCGCTCCGCTCAGAATGATACTGCTTGGACATTACCCCAACAGATCGCCGTAACGGCTGTCCGCCAGTTGCAGGCAACGCGCCAAAATCTCCGATGCGGTGTTGAGCTTCAATGACTCCTCGACCAGCTCGCGGCATTCGGTAGTGCTAAGGCTTTGCACGGCGCGCTTGACACGCGGAACCAGGGTCGCTGCTGCGCTCAGTTCATCCATGCCGAGGCCAAGCAAAAGCGGAACCAGCGCGACATCTCCCGCCATTTCTCCGCAAACGCCTACCCAGATATGGTTGGCGTGGCCCGCGTCGGCAACCATCTTGAGCAATCGCAGTATGGCCGGATGCGTGGGCTCGTAGAGATACGCGATCTTTTCATTCACGCGATCGACTGCAAGCGCGTACTGGATCAAATCGTTTGTCCCTATACTGAAAAAATCGACCTCGCGCGCAAGTGAACTTGCACAGATGGCGGCGCTTGGGATTTCGATCATTGCGCCAACTTCAACTCTTTCAGCCATCTCGGTGTTCGAGCTGCGCAACTGTTGTTTACTTTCCTCAAGCACAGCGATGGCGCGGCGCAATTCATCCAAGCCGGAGATCATGGGAAACATGATTTTTATGTTACCAACGGCGCTGGCACGAAGGATGGCACGCAACTGCGTTTTGAAAATATCCTGATTCTCAAGACAAAAACGGATTGCGCGCCAGCCAAGGAACGGGTTCAACTCATCGGCGATATGTGCCGCACCATCGGCAAGTTTGTCGCCGCCAAGATCGAACGTGCGAATGATCAGCGGATGCGGGCGAACGCGCTCCGCAACTTTTCGGTAAGTTTCGTATTGCTCGTCCTCTGTTGGCAGGGTTTCGCGGTTCAAATAGAGGAACTCGGTGCGATAAAGTCCGATTCCCTCTGCGCCGTTAGCGGCAACCGCATTCACATCTTCCGGAAGTTCGATGTTTGCCGAAAGAACAATGTGACGGCCATCGCGCGTAGTTGACGTCGTTTCGCGAAGCTCCCTCAGTTGCGCGGTGACTTTGGCCCTCCGGGATTCGATTTCCCTATAACGTGCGAGCGTTTCCGGCGCCGGATTCACGACCAGCCAGCCGGCGCTCCCATCCAGCAGAACGTGTTCTCCGGTTTCGATCTTTGCGGTGATATCGTGCAACCCGAGTATCGCCGGAATGCCGAGCGAACGCGCCAGGATTGCGGCATGCGAGGTGCGACTGCCAACGTCCGTCGCGATCCCGAGCACGTTTTCCCGGCTCATGCTTGCCGTATCCGACGGAGTAAGGTTATGAGCAATCAGAATGTGCGGCTCGTTCAGGGAAAGAAATGCCTTTGGAGCCTTTCCCTGAAGATTGTGAATTACTCGCTTCGTGACGTCCTGGATGTCGAGCGCGCGTTCGCGGAGATAAGGGTCGTCGATCTTGCTCAAGGTCTCGGCGTAACGCGTGGCGACTTCCTGAAAAGCCCATTCCACGTTGCAAAGATCTGTCTTAAGCTTCCGCAGAACTTCATCGATCAAGGTGCGGTCCTCGACCACCAGCAGGTGCGCATCGAAAATCGCCGCGTCTTTTGCGCCGATCGATTCGGCAATACGCTGCTGCATCTCAAGAATCTGCATGCGCGTTTGGATAAGCGCCGCCTCGAACCGCCCGATTTCATCCGCAACCTGGGACGGCGCGATTCGGTAACGCACTACCTCATCTACGTCATCGCGCACGACATGAATCCTGCCGAATGCGATTCCGGGTGAAACGCCAATTCCTTCAAACCGGATTTCCGCGGTGTCGCTCATCCAGTTCGGAGACTAAGGCAGATGTCAAGCTCACGAAAGTTTTTCGCGCAGGAGTCTTCTGAGAGGATTCCCCGAATCAGTCTTCGTTGAATCCCGCTTTAATCAGCTCTTCCAGTTCCTCCATTGCCTTGTCAGCGTCTGGTCCGTCGCAACGGATACGCAGCTTTGAGCCTTGCCCGGCGGCAAGCATCATCAACCCCATGATGCTCTTGCCGTTTACCTCTTCGCTTTCCTTCGACACCCAAATCTCCGAGCGATGACGGCTGGCAATGCGCACAAACATAGCGGCCGGGCGCGCATGCAGCCCTAGCCGATTCACGATTGTAAGCTCTTTCTCGAGCTTCTGCGCCGGCGCGGCGCTGCTCGTTTTTCGGTACAGCAACCCCATTTACATCGCTCCTTTCCCTGGCGCGCCGTGGCCCTGCGAAGTCGGCTTCTCCATCAAACGGAGCAACCGCGTGTTGAAGTCAACGGCTGCGTTTTGTCCCAAGCCTTTCAATTTTTCGTCCATCGCCGCGACCTCGATCAAACGCGCCATATCACGTCCGGGGCGGACCGGAATAGTTACGTGCGGAACTTTGAGCCCGAGAATCTCATAGAATTCCCGGTCGAGCCCGATGCGATCGACCTCCTCAACTTCCTGCCAGTCTTTTAAAGTCACCACCAGATCGAGGCGCTTTTCGACTCGAATACTGCCAATACCGAAGACCTTTGCCACATCGATGATACCGATTCCGCGGACCTCCATGTGATTGCGCGTTAATTCGGGTGCGGTGGCCATAAGCTCGCGGCCCTCGATCATCGTGATGCGTGTCACATCGTCAGCCACAAGGCTGTAGCCACGCTCGATCAGCCCAAGCACGCATTCGCTTTTTCCGATGCCGCTTGCCCCGCGGATTAAAACGCCAATGCCAAGAATGTCCACCATGCTGCCGAACTCGGTCACTGTCGGCGAGAAATCCATCTCTAAAGCGATCGTGGCGGCGTTGATGAACTTCATTGTGATCATCGGCGTACGAAACACCGCAATCTTTGCGTCTCCGGTTACAGCCAGCAACTCCGGCGAAAGATGAAATCCGCGCGACATCACCAGGCATGGAATCTTGTGCTCGCAGAGTTTGCGAAACCGATCCACGCGCAGATTGGAGGGCAAACTCTTCAGATAAGAATGTTCCGCCGCGCCCAGCACCTGCACACGTTTCTCGGCGAAATAGGTGTAGAACCCCGAGAGCGCAAGTCCGGGGCGATTGATGGTCGGCTCGCGGATCTTTCGATGAAACCCGACGCGCGGGCCTTCGAGCTTCATCTGCAGCTTTTCGGCGTGAGAACTGTAAAAGCTGTCAACCGTAACGACCGGAACGCTCTTTTGCTGATCGCTTAGCGATGTAATTGTTTGTGTCCCGGCTTCTTCCGCCATCAGAACATAACTTCTAGCGTGAATAGCCGCAATTTCCAATTCACAAGCAGAAGCCACGAAGAGCCAAGTCACATACTGCTAGTCACAGCCGGCTCATTAACTGTGTTTCCATTCACGCAAAATCCGAAGATCATTTTCAATCGCTGATTCTTCTGACAAACCCGCTGCGACAGGCGCAGCGTCAAAGTGTGCGCGATAAATGTCAGCAAATGCGTTAAACGCGTTGCGCAGAGCATTAACACTTTGCTCCATCCAGCGGCGCAGACGATTAGCGTAAAGACTCAAAAACTCCAACAGCGCACGATCGTATTGCTGATCGAGCTGTCGTCGAATCTTGGAAGCGACTGCTCCCTGGCCGAGCAATAAAAGCATGCGCGGCTTTTCGATCACAATTGTTCGGGAAATTTCGTGCACGTCCAGCATTGGCATACCGGCGGGCCTGGGCAGCTCGTCGGGAGTGCCGTGCCCTGAAGTCGCGGCTGCAAGCTGCATCGCCTTCGTCAGTGCATCGCGTGTGTGTTCGATACACCGGAGAGTAGCTGCTACAGGTTCGGTAATCATCTGAGTCAATGTCTCGGAAAAGATTGAACCCGCATCGGCATCGTCTGAATCGCTGAATGCTGTTGCGATCCGCTGTGCAACGATGTCAATGATCGCCTGATGCATCTTAGCAATTTTTCGCGTTAGAAAAAAGGCTTCACCTTGAGCGCGTTCTAGGACACGATCACCTTCCCGCAGTACCTCTGTAGCTTCTCCAGGCACGCTGTCGATGTCACGAGACACGGTCTCAACTTGCAACCTGCGTTCCAGCGCACCGATGACATTCTCGCGCAAGACACCGATCTTGCGTTTTTGGGAAATGATCGCCAGTTGCTGATGTTCGGTGAGGAACGGGCGCAATTCGGTCTCGAACCAGCGATCGCACAACGCTGCAGCCGCACCGAAAACACTGACCGCGTGAACAGGCGCTTCCAGGCGAAGTTGTTCGCGCAGGTTAGTTTTGACGTAGCGAATCATTTGGTCGCGGTCGGCAGGACTGAAGAGATCCGCTTTGCTGATGAGGATCATCGCGCTAGCACCCGCTTGATAAAGGGCCTGCAAAGTAACGAGATCATCCTGCGTAAGCCCGGCGCTTGCGTCGATCAACACAATCCCAAGATCGCACCGCGGCAAATACGCGATTGTCTCTTCCGCCCCCGCTACTGCGAGCGAGCCAAGTCCGGGCGTATCCACAAACGTGACGCCTTCAGCCAGTCGTTCGGACGGAAGTTTGACGAAGATGCGGGTTACGTGCTTTTTGTTTCCCGGATTCTTCTGTTCGGTAGCGAATTCCGCCAGCTCGGATAATGAAATGATTTGCGGCTGCGCTTCGGCGAATTCGATCCCTGCTTCTGCGACTGGTCCGTGGCTGATGCGCGTAGGGATTGCTGTCACTGGCGTAACGCCAATTGGCAGCACGTCCGTCTGCAAAATGTAATTGAGCAACGAGGATTTGCCGGAACTGACTCTTCCAAAAACGCCAACCTCGAACGCGGCTGATTCCATGCGATCGAGCAGCATGCCTAGCACGCCGCGAAATTCTACAAGACCGTGTGCCGTGATCGTCCTTTCTATTTCGATCAGCAATCGAATCTCGCCCCCCGTTTTGCCCAATTGCTGAAGTCGCTCCTGGAGATCGCCGCCGGCACCTTTCCCAAGGAAACCTCGCAACTTCGCTACGAATCCATCTAGCTCGGCCCGGATACGGTCCAACTTGTCGGCGGCTTCCGTAGAAAGCGGGCCATAGGCGCCCATTCGTTCCGGCGTGAGTTCGTTGAGCGAGATTGAGCAGTACATCAGATTGATCGCGGCGGCCCACACTGCGCCCGAGTGCGGCTCGGGCGGGGCAATGTTGAGCTCCTCCATCACGCGCCGCATCGCTTCGCGAATCCGAAGGATGTAATCGTGCGTTACCTTCCGTTGGATCGGGGTCGTGTCGTCCGAGTGCCTTCGGAATGGTGACGGTGAGCCCGCATCCGCCATGGTGTGCTCAGCTTCCGAAAGCAACTTGTCGATGTACTGAAACGTCGTGCGGACATGCCGCCGATGATGCTCGCTGAAACCGTGCCCACTGGTTCCGTCTTTCATTTTTCGGTCTCCGCAGTCGCTTCAATAGACAGACCGATTTCATGAATGCGCCGGTCCAGATCCAGTAGATCAAGGCCAAATGAACCGTCGATCTTGTATTTGCGTGCGCCGAGTTCGATCAGCAATTCTTCCAAAATTCGCGGATTACCTCCGCTCATCCGATGTAATTCATTCACGTGCTCGCGCGCATCCCCCTGGATGTTTCCCTGCGCCACAGCCTCCACAATGAGCGCTCGCGTTTCGAGTTCTGTTAGCGGCGAGATCTCGACCCGACTAAACTTGTAAAGGTCTGGCCAGATGTGTCCAATGTCGGGCGACTTGTCCGAGCGGCACGCTATCCAAATTGGAATCTGCTCGCCCAAGTCTGCAATGAATCGCGCAATGCGTGGCGTGGCGCGCGATACGTGATCAAACACGGCCGGTTTGCCACAGCGGAGTAAATACACAAGCAGGCGGTTCTTGCGTTCGATCAGGTTAAGCTTCTGATGTGCCCAACCAAGCTGCCATTCCAAGCCGTCGCAAATCCGGCGAAGGCTTGATGTTTCTTCGCACATTAACAACGGACTATATTGCCGGATGTGCCGCAGCAGCGCTGTCTTTCCGATCCCTGCAGGCCCGACAATGAGTACGTGCTTGCCTAACGCCCGGAGCGTAAGGAGCTCACCGATTTCTCGCTTCCGCCCAAAAAATGCGAAACTCTTGATCATAGAGCGGGGTAGTCCTCTGCGCTGGCGATGTGAACTAGCGCGCGGAGAGCAGCGTCCTCTTCATCTGCGTTGATCAGGTCGCGTCGGACGGCCTCACGCTTAGCCGCGTAGTTGTACATCTCGGCCGCTAGTTTTCGAAATCGCTTCGAGGTCTCGCGCCGCAGAAAGGAGCGAAGATCGTGCGGGCTTATGGCGAGTAACTGGCCGAGATGGCACAAGCAAAGTCCGTGGCCGCGGCTGTAGCATTCCCTGCCGATCGCACCTGAAAGAAAGTCGCGCAGTTGAAGGACATACGCACTCTCAGCTTGGCGAAGCATTTTACAAACGCGGCACGCCTGCGACGTACAGATCATCTGCTCGATTGACCGCGGCTCGGCCCGATCAAGCAATTCGGAAATGTGCTCAAATAACCGGGGAAAGCCGATCGATTCTCCCCAAGGCGAGGACATTTCGTGCAGTTGCCACATGTGAGTTGGACAAAAACCGAACTCGCCGGCAAATTCGCTCTGCGCTTTTTCATCAGACGCGAGCGCATGCTGCCATTGCGCAAAAAAATCGCGCGCCGTTTTGACGACATGATTGCAAACCGCGCAGCCACGCGTCCGCAAGTCCGCAGCGAGATCGGCTTGTGAGGTCACTCTGATTTACTGCTCCTTCCGAAAGTTCTCGGTAGGAGTCATCAGCCTTTCGGCGTTTTGCCCCGAACGCTTTCGGAGCGAGCAAACTCCATTGCCGCGATAAAATAGTCATTGCTGGCAATGAAAATCAAGCCGCCGGAGAATTCCCGTTGAAGAGTCAAACCGTGAGATTTTGCAATGCGTGAGACTTGGACGAACGAGAAGGATAGTTCGCTGATGCGCCTGATTCCGGCGGGCGAATTCATCATGGGCTCGACAATCGAGCAGACCGAAGCGGCGAAACGCATGGACAAGGCCGGGCCGCAATTCCCGCTGTTGCACGAAACGCCTCAGTTCCATGCGAAGACAGACGATTTTTATCTAAGCGTGTTTGCCGTGACGAATGACCAGTTCGCATGTTTTCTAACCGAAACAAAGCCGTCGCCCGATCAGCTTCAACAGTGGGTCTCGTGGCTGGATCGAATCGCGATTCAGTCTAACGATTCCTATCGCGCTTGCCGGGTTTCGAAAAGCATCCAGTGATTAATGTGACCTGGTTCGGCGCAAATGCGTATTGCCAGTGGGCCGGTTTGCGTTTGCCGACGGAAATTGAATGGGAAAAAGCTACGCGGGGCGCCTATGGTCGGATTTTTCCGTGGGGAAACGAATGGGATGCAGATCGGCTTTGCTGGTGGGGCAGTCATGATGAAAAGCAAACGACCGTGCCGGTCGATGCGTTTGAGAACGGCTGCTCGCCTTACGGCATTTTCCAGATGGCGGGGAACGTCGAAGAATGGTGCAACGATTGGTATCAGGCTCGGGTTTATCGGCGTTACGCTACGGGAAATCTCGCACCGCCGCGCGCAGGAATGGGCCGAATGATCCGTGGCGGCAATTGTCTGCGCAAAAATAAATTGGAATTTCGGTGTACCATGCGCCGCGCTAACGCGCCCTCATTTACAAACATTCTTTTCACAGGAATCCGCTGCGCCGCGAACGCTCAGGAACGAGCTTGAAGAGATTTCTTCGATTCGATCTCTTGCAAAACTTCGCGGGCCTTGACTCGCACGCGCAGACTCGAATGCTGAGTCGCGCGACGTTATGCCGCTGTCGCCGCAGTGCCGCCGATTTTTCCAAGCGCCTCTACTGCGTTCTCGACGAGAAATGCGTCCTTTGCTTTTTTGACAATTTTGGTTAGAGCGGGCACCACCCTTTGCTCACGGCGTTCACCCAGGATCCAGGCAGCACGTACCGGCGTCATCGGTTCCTTGTGACGCAGCGCGGCGATACGTTACTCTTCGGGGTAAGGCGCTGGTTGCTTCTCCAATTGCGACGGCGGCAAATGCGCTTTTTCCTGTGGCCCCAAGACCACAGCGATCTCAGCCAAGCGAGACAAAGCTGTCTGCTTCGTCTCGATCTCGGAAGCAATCTCCTCGGAATGTTGCTTTCGCTGCTCAAACGCTTTTTGCATCGCGCCCCGCGTAGCTTCTACACTCATCGACAGCTTCTCATCGAGTTCCGCACTGAAACGGCGGAAGGCGTCCTCCAGATTTTGCCGTGTTGCCCAGCGAAGGTTCTCTGCGTTGCGGATTACGACGGCGTCGATTTCTTCAAGCAGGCGTTTTCGCACTCTCCCTTTGCGAATTGGTGTCGGCAGAAGCTGATCAAATGCGCCCGGAGGAATTGGATTAAGTGCCGCCGTTCGCGTTGCTGTTACCCAAAACGGATCGCGTTTAGCTTCAAAGGCCTCGCTGCTTTCCGGTGCGTGGAAAGGAATTTCCAAAAGATTGGCCGCGGTTTGCCGAACCAGTGTGATCAATTCGTCAGCGCGACGTTGATGAACCCGCAGCACTTCTTCCAGCCGCGCGCCCGCCTTGTGAATTTCCTTTCTCAGCGCATCATCGAAGAAGGGAACGATCGTTGCCGTGAGCCGTTTTCTCGCGCCGTCGGAACTTTCATCGGCAGCCAGCGCTTGATCGAGTTCGCGTTCGAGAATGCCGCGAGCCTGAGCCCGAAGCTGTTCCGCCTCCGCTTCGAGTTCTTGCAACGTGCGCAAACGATCACCAGTCAGAAGATCGTTCGCGGTGCGCCGCTCCACTTCAAATTGTTTCGCTGCCTCATCGAACGTAGTCAGGCGGTGCTCGAGATCTTCCACCGGCAAACGCAATGACTTGAGCGCGATCTCAGTCTCCAGCTCTAGTCGCGCGACCAATACAGCCCTTTTTTGTGCGACCGCTGCGTCGAGCGTTTCGCGTTTTTCATTCGCAAGAAATTGAACCAAATGCTTTTCGAGCTCCCCGAATCCACTGGCTGCGAATGCTTCAGCATCGCCAGATTCTTTTGCCCGGAGAGCATCGCGCGCCGACACACTGAAAATGGGCGTTAATGGATCGAGGCCATGATCCACCAGCGCGTTGCGCAGGAAAGTTGCAGCTTTATCACGCTCCTGCGGTTCGATTACGTCGATCTTGTTCAAAACAACGATCAGGCGCACCACGGTTTGTCGGATACGGGCAAGGTATTCGATTTCGATTTCTGTAATCGGCGGATCAGCCGAAACAACGAACAGTGCGGCGTCGCATTCGGGCAAGATCGCGTCTGCGGCGGCAGTTTGATGGCGGTGCGTCGAACCTACGCCTGGCGTATCGATCAGGACGACACCGCGGTCGAGTAACTCCGCAGGTAGAAACACGTCTACGCGCGCGATGTTCAAAAAATTGCGGGGATTCGCCTCTTCAGTGACAAACACCGTCAGCTTCTCGCGCAAGGCTTCGGTGCTCTTCGGCTCAAACTCCTCTACTTCGCCGGACAAGTAAGCAACGCGAATTTTCAAAGCTGTGGCAGACTCAAGAAATGTCGGGATCGCCGTGACCGGCACGACGCCGATCGGCAACACCCATTCTCCCAAGAGCGCATTTAGGACAGTGCTTTTTCCCCGCTTGAACTGACTAAGCACCGCAAGTTGAAACCGCTCGGTAGCCAGCCGTTCACGCAACGAATTTAGGCGGTCCAGAGTTTTTGCCTGGCTTGCAGACGGTCTGCTGATACAAGTTGCCGCTTGATCGAGAACTTTGGCCAAACCGCGCTCTTGAGCTGTCCTCGAGATGCTGTGGCCAATCTGTTCCGTCGCGCTCACATTCTTCAAGATCGACTCTCGACGCGCAACTCTGCATCAGCCGCACGATACTCCTCCTCGACTTCTGTATCGATGTCTTCGACTGAGAGCGTGCCAAGTCGACGACGATAAAGACGGCCCCAGGCATGCATCGTTTCGATAGTTGGCTGGAAAAGTTTTTGCGCGATCAACGTCGGCACGAACGCGCTCAAAATGACGACGCTCACGAGGATCGTGTATTGTCTTTGATCGATGATGTGGTTCTGCAAACCGTAGAGAGAAGAGATCGTCCCAAAGGTCAGACCCGTAGCCATCAAGAGCGTCGTGTAGGTTGCCTCCTTTGGTTTCATGTAGTGCAAGCGAGCCAATGGGAAAACGCCGACAATCTTCGTCACCATCTTCAAAAGGAGAAATGCCGCGATGACGAACATGCTCGTCCAAAGCGCCGGCAGCGACACGTAAAGGCCAGCTTTGATGAAGTAAAACGGAGTAAACACCGCAAACGCGATGCTGCGCATTCGATGGACGAGCGTTTTGTCGCGCAGGAAGACTCCCGCCACGACTAAACCAACGAGATACGCTGGCAAGACCGCTTCGCTTTTCGCGCTGGTGGCCAGCCCGCCGAGAAGAAACAAGACGAAGAAAATGAATTTGACCTCCGGCTCACTAACGCGGGTGGCTCCGAATTTTCCGATAATGAACCGTGTCCAGCGCGGCATAAACCAAAGGAAAATGCACATCACGATAACGAAAACGAGCAGCCACAAGTTGAAGTTCGCGAACAAGGTTCCGAGCGCGAGCACCGTGCCGAAGTCGGTGATAAAGCACGCCGCCAGAATCATTTTGCCCATTGCAGTGTCGCTGAAGCCGCCTTCGATCATCACCGCGTAAACAACCGCGACCGACGTAGTGGAAAGCGCAATGCCTGCGAGCTGCGCCTCGTGCAGGGACCAACCGAAGACAAACTGGGCAATAAGCCAAGCCGCTGCGAACGGCGCCGCAAATGAAAGCGTGCCGATGAGGACACTGGCCCGCCAGTTCGCCTTCAAAGAAAGCGGATCGATTTCCGCGCCGGCAAGAAAGGTCAGCACGCCGCTGCCTAACAAAGCCAGAAAATTCGTCCATTCGGTTGATTGTAAGATGTGATGGAGTCCACCGCCTTCCGCAGTGGCGCTGGCGAGCGAGAACTGAAGAGCGCCACCTTCTAAACCGACCGCAAGATTACCGGCGATAACACCGACAACGATTTCAATCAGCGCTACGGATATGCCCGTCCGAATTGAGATCAGGCTGGCGATGAGCGCCAATCCCATCCAGACCGCCGCGATGAACCAGATGTTCTCGAACATCATTTTTCTCCTTGCTGCTCGCTGTGCCGATAATGAATCACTTTTGCTTTTTCCAACGTGACCAGTCCGCCGCCCATCATCTCTTTGAGCACGGGCAGGAACGCGTTGATCTTTTCTTCGCTGTCGACAATTTCGATCACCAGCGGCAGATCCATCGAAAGCCGCAGGATTTTTGCGGTGTGCAGATGACTCGATTTGCCGAAGCCCATGGGACCACGGAGCACGGTCGCACCGGCCAGATGCATCTTGCGCGCTTTGATCACAATCGCTTCGTATAACGGTCGATGCTCCCAGCGATCAGCTTCGCCGATAAAAATTCGCAGCAGAACAGCTTCTTCGGGTAAATGCATAAGTGGCCTTTCTATTTGGGCAGGTACCGCGAGTGCGAGCAGGCGTCCGAGCCAGACCGCGACAAGGCAGCCAGCGAACGAAAGCAGCGCGTTCATTCCCGCCTTCACCCAATCGCCGTCTTGAGCAAGATCGAGAGTCTGCAAGCTAAACGATGAGAAGGTCGTGTAGCCGCCGCACACGCCAATCATGAAAAACTGACGGAAGCGCGACGGGATTAGAAACGGTCCCTGCGGATCGGTTAGCGCGCCGAAGAACCCGATGACGAATGAACCGGTAACGTTCACGACGAGAGTGCCGAGCGGGAAAAACTCACCGAAGCGTTGAGCGACAAACCCCGAGGCCCAAAATCGGGCTCCTGTTCCGAGTGCACCGCCTGCCATTACCCAAATGTAATTGAGCATAAAAAAACTCCTTCCTGCTTGGAAGGAGTCATTAGCTCATCGCGGTTTTCTGTCCCCGAAAACATTCAGGACAGAAGGCAAACTCCATTGCCTTGAATGGACCTTACGAAAGGCGCACATCGAGTCAACTCAAGCACAACGCACATCTTCGCGGCTTGGCTCTGTTCGCGCGTTTTGCCATAGCTCGGATTTCACAAGGCCCAGCCGCCAGAATGATCGGGAGAAACAGATAAATCCGTTCGCTTCCAGTTCGAGCGTTGGATCGATCAGGTGTTTCGCGCGCATGCCCGTCGTGGCTCGAAAGAAACAATACATCGCCGCCAGCCAGATTTTCGCATGCGCCCGTGCAATAGGAATTTCGGGAAGGGAAAAATCTGCCAGCAGCAGATGCGCGCCCGGGGCGGCGCTTTCTGCCAGCTTTCGCACAATCACACGGAGTTCGTCTTGCGAAAAACAATCGAGAACGAAATTCGTGACGAGTAGATCGTAGGAGCCGGATGGCGTCCATGAGAGAATATCCCGCTGAAAAAATCTCACGCGGTCAACCGAGTCGTGGACGCGTCGCCGCGCCAGCTCCAACATTCGCGCGCTCGTATCAACGCAATCCACAACCGCTCCCCGGTGGACGCGCAGGAATTCGCCGAGAAAGCAGCCGACACCCTGGCCGACAATCAAGACTCTCCTTGGCGCAGAGATTTCTTCAATCCACCGAGTGCGTGCCCTTTGCAAGACCGCTCCGAACGCTACGGTTTCGAGCCAGCGATAATGTGGCGCAATGCGATCAAAGCTCACAAAACTAATTCGGCGAAGAACAATGCCACAGGTGTCAGCAGAACCAAGTCTGCCAGCGCGGTACGCTCGTCACGTCGAGCTGGTATGAAATGAAGGGTGGCGAGGAGCGTCGCGCTCACAGAGAGACATATCGCAATCGGGAAAAGCTGATGGTCTGCAACGCCGAGCAACAGAACCGCCGCCGCCAGCACAAAGCAGGAGAGGCGCACCGAAAACCCTATACGCGGGCATCGCGTAGCAATCGAGTGTTTCCCCTGGTTTCCATCCAGATCGCGTTCCCACGCCGCGATACTCATGCAATTAAGCGAACAGAGAATGGCAAAGAACAATATTGCGCTCATCACTGCTGGGCGTCTCAAGTCAGACGTCACGATGGCAAACCGGGGAAACACGGTCAGCAAAGTCCCGGCAGCAAACAAAAGTCCGATGGTGATTTCCTTGAGCGGTAGGATTTCCCATAACTGACCAAACGCGTAATTGATTGCCAGATACACCAACGCGATTCCGCTTAAACACGCCCCAGGCACAAGGAGATCGCGATCCAGACGTGAGAGAACAATTATCGCGTCCAACGCCGCAGTGGCGAAAATCAACCCGATCCAAAGCCTTTGATGCTGTAGACAAAACTGCTGCCGCACAGATGGCGCAGAATCCGCCTTGAGAGAACGGGCGTCACCCAATCGATCAATCAAATAAATCAACCACGCAGTCAGGAATAGAGCTCCACGAGCCCACACAGACACGGTCACGTGCAAATAACGCGCGAAAAGCCACTGCCACGCGATGGCGACGAGAGGAGCGTCGAGACAAACTACATTGAGCCAGAGGAGCGGTTTCTTGGGGCGCAATCTAAGAATTTACATCTTGAATCGTTCCCCAAGATAAAGCTGCCGGCTGATCGGATCGTTGATGAGAAAATCCTTGGTGCCTTCGCTTTCTACGCGACCATCGTAAATCAAATACGCGCGGTCCACGATAGAGAGAGTCTCGCGGACATTGTGATCCGTAATCATGATGGCCAATCCCGATTTCCGGAGGTTTACGATGATCTGTTGCACATCGTAAACGGCAATGGGATCGACGCCGCTGAACGGCTCATCAAGCATCAACAACTTCGGTTGTGTGACGAGCGAACGCGCAATGGTCAAGCGCCGTTTCTCGCCGCCGCTTAACGTCAGCGCGGTATTCTTTGCGATCCGTTCAATCCCGAACTGGTGCAGCAACTGGTCGCAACGATTCCGCCTTTCGGCCTTGCTCAGCGGAAGCGTTTCCAAGATCGCCATGATATTTTGTTCCACCGTCATTTTGCGAAAGATCGATTCTTCCTGCGGCAGATAACCCATGCCGAGTCGGGCGCGCTTGTACATGGGGTAGTCTGTCACGTCTGTGTCGCAAAAAATCACGCGACCGCTGTTTGGCCGGACCAAGCCAACGATCATATAAAAACTTGTGGTCTTCCCGGCTCCGTTAGGCCCGAGAAGTCCCACGATCTCATTGGCGTGGACGTGCATGTTAACTCCGTTAACGACCGCGCGACCGCCATAGATCTTGACCAGTTGATCAGTGCTAAGAACGGTCTCCGGCTTCGGCGCGACCGCCGAAGTTCGTTTCGGAATCGAAACCGGCGCAGTTTGGCTGATCATGGTGTCGGCAAAGCCGGTGTTGCCACGGACTGAGACGGAGCGAGTGACGCCTTGGCTGCGCCTGGTGTCTGGGAGGGACTTGTTTGTCCCTTTTTTTGATCGTTTGGCTGCTGGACAATCTCGGTGCGACTGGGACCATGCGTCCTTAGCTGACTGTTCTGACTGATAACCATCACCGTATCGGGACTAGTCGCTACGTGCAGGTTCGGCCCCTCCTGGACACGCGGCGTCCCTGCCAATTCGACGTCTCCGGTAGAAGCTGTATAGGTAGCTTTGTCGGCGCGGCCAACAGCGCGGGTTGGTGGTCCGCCATTTGCGTCGGGGCGGTCGCGAACCATGCCAACGTTTCCTTCAGCGATGGCTTTCTCCAGGCTTTGGTTTTGTCCCTTTGTAATGAACACGGTCAATTTGTCAGATTGAAGGTTGAAACGCGGATCGATCACCTTCACACGGCCGCTAAAGATGCCTATGTTCTTGTTTGAATCAAAAAAAGCCTCATCGGAGTAGATTTCCGTCGTTGTCGGTCCATTGGACTGCTGGCCCGCAGCGCCTGGGCCAAATAGGTTCGTTCCAGATGACTTGTCATCTTTCTTTTTGTCTTTGTTTTTCGCTTTCGCCTTTGCCGGTTTCTCCGCTTTCGTCGGCGAAGGGGAGCCCGCCGGTGCAGCGGAAATCTGCCCGGGCGATCGCGCGGCGATCACGCATGCAATAAACAAAACCAACACCGCTAATCTCTTCATTCCTTCGGGCTAGGTGTTGCAGTCAGATGGGATTTGTCAGTGATGACCATCTTTACGTTTCCTATCAATCGCCCAGTCTTCGAGTTCGTGTCGAATTGCACTGAATCACCAGCGATGTTGAAATCCGCGCGCTTTATTGTGGTGCGTTCTTTTGAGCTCAAAATGCGCGTCTTTAAATCAAGTACGGATGTGCTCATGTCGATCTTGAGGTCAGGCTGACTCTCCGGGGTGTAAGTGGTAATCTTAAGACGTTGAAAGCCGACGTGTTCCTCGTCAATCCGGTGCGCCGTACCCGCTTCAAATCTTCCTCTTAAATGGCCGTTGGTATCGAAATCTGGCAACACAAGGCCTTTGGCTTCGTGCCCGATTGGCAGCGGAATGTTCGTCAAGCTTTGTTCGCCCGCAGTCCCGCTCGGCGTCGCCGAGGCCAGTGCTTTCTTTTTGCGACCTTTCGCCTGACCGGACGCCTGAGGAACCGCTATTGCAACGCACATCAAGACCGGCGCCAACCAAATCGAGATCTGCCAAAGATAGGAGCGGTTCGTCCGAACCGACGACTTTCTCGACGCGATACCCTTGTCACCCGGGAGATTGAGATCAATCACCCCTACCTGAGACGGCAGCATGAATAGCCTTTAACACGCGCAGATGCTTCGGCAAATCCTTTAGGGGAATCTGATTTGGGCCGTCCGATAACGCGCGACCGGGGTGCTCGTGCACCTCCATAAAGATTCCGTCGCATCCGGTTGCCATCGCCGCTCTGGCCAGCGCCGGCGCCAGAATACCGTCCCCCGATGTGGAGTCCCCTCCTCCACCCGGCCTCTGCACCGAATGCGTCGCGTCGAAGAACACCCGATACCCGGCTTCGCGCAGCCAATACAGCGAGCGCATATCGGCAACAAGGTTGTTGTAGCCGAAAGTAGTGCCGCGTTCCGTGAAACAGAATTTCGCATTGCCGAACGTAATTAATTTTTCGGCTATGTTTCGCACATCCCACGGCGCAAGAAATTGACCTTTCTTAACATTGATCGCGCGACCCGTTTCCGCAGCAGCGCGCAGCAGATCCGTTTGCCGGCAGAGAAACGCCGGAATCTGCAGCATATCAATTTTGCCGCCGGCAATCTCGGCTTCTACGGGAGAATGAACGTCGGTCGTGACGGGGATCTTCAAGTCGCGCCCAATGGCCGAAAGAATCTCGCAGCCCTCGCGTACGCCGATTCCACGAAACGAGCGTACTGAAGTTCGGTTAGCCTTGTCGTAAGAAGCTTTGAAGATGAATTCAACGTTTTCCGCGGCGCACAACTCAGCGATCTTCGTTGCCATGCGCCAGACAAACTTCTCCGACTCGATAACGCATGGGCCCAGAATGAACGCCGGTGCTCCGCCACCGATCGTAACGTTTCCAATTTTAAGCGGCTTAACTTTCACACACCTAGAAACCAATTAGCAAAGCAGAAAACTACGCGTTTGCTTCCTGCTTTCCTGCTTTCCTAATTAATCCTCTTTTCGTCATATCAAAAACAGCAAAGGGCGCGTAGAGCACGAGAAAGAAGAGCAGTGCCACTCCGTGCATTTGCAAGAGATATAGCGGCCACGAATCGGAGAGAAAACTCAAGATGGAAAATGCTTCCGGCTTGTGCAGTAAAAATCCGTAATTGAATCCGGTTAATTCGTCTACCACCAGTGTGACAACGAAATAGAACTCCGACCACAACCATACCCGCACAAGGGACACTGGATATGGTCGACAGCGACGGGTCAACATCAGGAAAGCCACACCGACAATGATGCCTGAATGCGAGGTGAAAAAACTGATGAACCGCCAATCGGGAAAACCGTAGCGCAGGTTTGGCGTGAGAATGGCTTGTAACGTGCCGCCAATGCCCCAGAAGTACGCGACCTCGAACCAGCGTTGATTCCCAGACCACATAGCCACGATCACGACGACCATGCCCCAGTCGCACATTTGCATCGGCAACATCTGCCGCCAATCCACAACTCCGCGGCTGCGGATAAAAGCCAGATAAACGACATAGTTCAACATCAAAACGGCCGAGAGCACACCGATAATCGTCTTCTCGATCAGGCGCGATTTTGTGCGGCGCACCAGTGCGGCAAGCGCAAACGGGAGCACGATCGTGAGAAAAATGACCGTGAGATGCGGTAGACCGTAAGCTTGAAACCGCGACGCGTCATTCATGTGATGTTGTAGCGACGGTGGTGCAAACTGCCAACTCTATGGGAAGCCTCTCGCCGAGGCCAGCGCCTTCAAATCAGGGGAGAGTTGGGCAATTCAATTCAGCGGATCACCCAGAGATTGCACGGAATCACATCGCTGACCCAGGCGATATTGCTCGGCAGTTGCTGAACCATTCCGCCAGTTTTCGGCAGCGGGACTACAAGCAAATCCGCTTCCACGGATCGCACGAAATCAGATGCCGCCAGCCCGGTAGCGCCACGAATGAAGCGCGTCTCGATCGGAACTTCGGTCGCGCCGGCTGAAAGAACCAATTCTTCAAGCGCATCCTCCGCCGCACCGCTCCGCTCTTGCGCTTGAGCATTCGTTGCATCATCCCGGATGGATGCGCGCGCTTCATCAAACGCAGTGACAATGGCGACGACGTACAGTCGCTCGCACAGTTCTGCTTCCGCAAGCAGCAGAGTCGTCTCCAACCCACGCAATCTCTCCGGTGAATGATCCGTAATGAACACAATGCGACGCAGCCGTTTCGGTTTTTCTTCAGGATGCGTAAACAGCATCACTGAGCAGTTGGCCTCTCGCACCAGACGGCGCGCGACATTGCCCAGAAACGGATGTAACACGATCTCCTTTTCCAACGCACCGGCCACGAGCATGTCGATGTTTTCCCGGGCCAGCGCGGCCAGAATTGCTTCGGCTGGATCACCCTCTTCATAATGGATTGGCAAATCTGCGGGAAGGTCCACCTCCGCAAGCACCTTACCAAACTTCCCCGGGGTTTCGTCGTTTCTCCTGCCAACATGGATCAGATGAAGATCAGCCGAAAACCGGTCCCTCATCCGCTTCGCTTCAGCAAGGACCTGTTTGAACCGCGGTGAAAACGTTGTTGCCACGGCGATCGTTTTGTAGGGCGATGAAGCGCGCATGGAATTGAATCGCAATTTGATGTTTCGTCGGCCTTAAGCAACCGGCGGCGAATATTAGCAATGGCTGCATGACGAAAAGTCACGGGTGAAGTACCGCTTTAACGCTTCGACACTTCAACAGGCGAAGCCATTCGGCTTTCCATTTGTCTATTCCTCTGGCAATTTTCGCAGATGCGACGCGCGATTTACCCGGGGAGCTTTGATCCAGTGACCAATGGACACCTGGATGTGATTGAGCGGGCACGAAAATTATTTGACGAAGTCGTCGTAGCCGTAGCGCGCAACGATGAGAAGCGACCGCTTTTCTCACTCAAGGAACGCCTCGATTTGTTGCGACAGACCGCTGGCAGAATCGAGAATGTTCGGATCGCTGAGTTCAGCGGGTTACTGGTCGAATTCGCCCGTGCTCAAGCCGCGGGAGCCGTGATCCGGGGTTTGCGCGCGGTCTCGGATTTTGAATTCGAATTTCAAATGGCACTCATGAATCGGAATCTGAATCCTGCGGTAGAAACGATTTTCCTGATGCCGAAGGAGGAATATACTTATCTCAGCTCCCGCATCGTAAAGGAAATCGCCAGGCTCGGCGGGAATGTCTCAACTTTTGTTCCCGGTTGTGTGGCCAAAGCGCTGAGCAAAAGATTCGCGCAATGAACACTCACGGAATTATTCATTTTGTCATTCCGAGCGAAGCACGGCGGAGTGGAGAATGGAGCGGCTGTGGGAAGCCGCGACATAGACGGAAAGGCCGAAGGCTTCGCGAACGGGAGGTGAGCGAATCAAACCTCTGAAGGTTGATTGCGTTTCGATTATCAATCGGAGATGTCTCGACTGCACTCGACATGACAACGAGGGAATGGAGGAATCGCCATGAAAGTTCATCTGAAACAAATCCCACCCCACGGCCTGCATTTCCAAGGGGAAGAAGATTGTCCCATTCAGGAATTGGCATCGGAAGGAATTCGCTGCGCTGGTCCTCTGCATTACGAGATCGACGTCGGTGTTGCAGACGGCGGGCTATGGGCGAACGGCTCGTTGTCACAACCGGTGGAATTGCGTTGCGTATCGTGCCTTCAAAAGTTTGTACATGAAATTCGGGTGCCGAGCTTCGCCGTACACACAGAACTTCGCGGGCCGGAGACGATCGATCTTACGCCATTCATGCGCGAAGACCTGTTGTTGAATTTGCCCGCCCACCCGCATTGCGATAGGGACGGCGATCGGGTTTGTAATGCCAAAAAGTTCAAAACGGAAGACCAGGATGCCACGCGAAAGTCGGATTGGAGCGAGTTGGACAAGCTAAAATTGTAACTCGCCCGTTTGTCTTTTGCTGATTTCCTGCTTTCCTAATTCCCTTCAATGGGAGTCCCAAAACGCAAAACATCAAAGATGCGATTGCGCACGCGGAAAGCGGCAAACCGCTGGCACGCTTCGCAGCTCAACAAATGCCCGCAGTGCGGGAGCAGCGTGCCATCGCACATCGCCTGCCCATCCTGCGGCTATTACCGTGGCCGCCAGGTCTTGACATTGGAAGGCAAGTAACTGTAGCCGTCGCCCCGTGGGCGACGCAGGCTCCAGCCACGCTTCGCCGAGCGAAGCGGCTACAAATTTCGCTTTGCAATCAATCGTTTTAGCTCGCAAAGTTTCGCACCGATGAAGATCGCCCTCGACGCGATGGGCGGTGATTTTGGCCCGCCTAACCTCGTTGCCGGCGCCGTTATGGCGCTGCGCGATTACAAACAGATCAGCAAGCTGTATCTGGTCGGAGACTCGGCCAAGATCGAAGACGAGTTGCGCAAACATCAGTGCAACGATTCACGGATCGAGATTGCGCATTCCACCCAGGTCGTTGACATGAGTGATCGCGCCTGGACCGCCGTTCGACGAAAGAAAGATTCCTCAATCAGCCGGGCTGTCGATCTTATAAAGCACGGTGATGCGGACGCAGTAGTCAGCGCCGGCCACACGGGCGCAGCCGTTGCCGCGAGCACGATTAAGCTTCGTACATTGCCAGGAATCGATCGGCCGGGTATTGCGGCCGTGCTTCCGACCGAGACAAACGTTTTCGTTTTGATAGACGCAGGCGCAAATATCGATGCGCGTCCAGAACATCTTCTTCAATATGCGTTCATGGGCACGGTTTATTCACGGCATGTTCTGCATTACACCAATCCGACCGTTGGCTTGGTCTCGCTCGGCGACGAGGATGTCAAGGGCACCGAACTGACCAAGGAAGTATTCAAGATGCTGAGACCAAGTTCGCTTAACTTCGTTGGCAACATAGAAGGCCGCCATCTCTTTGAAGATCCGGTTGAAGTTGTCGTGTGCGACGGATTCGTTGGCAACGTTATCTTGAAAACGTGCGAATCGATCGCGGTGGCGATGTTTCAATGGCTCAAGCACGAGCTCATGCGTACACGGATGCGAAAAGTCGGCGCATTCCTCGCCAGGAATGCCATTGGAACGATTAAGGACAAGACGAATTATGAAGAGTACGGCGGCAGTCCTCTTCTCGGGGTAAATGGCATTTGCATCATTGCGCACGGCGCGAGCACGCCGCTGGCGATCAAGAACGCGCTGCGCGTGGCCACCGAGTCCATTGAACAGCAGGTGAACCCGCATATCGTCGAGGAGATTCGCAGGTATCATGAAACGACAGCCCCGCTCGAACCCGCGCTCTCATAAGACGTTGCGGACAGTTTCAATCGTCGGCACGGGAAGTTACGTGCCTGAGAAGGTTCTGACTAACGAGGACCTCTCGCGCATGGTAAACACCAGCGACGAGTGGATCACCACTCGCACCGGCATCAAGGAACGCCGCATGGCCGCAAAGGACGAAAATACGAGCGACATGGCGACAAAAGCAGCGCTGAACGCCATTGAGCAGGCGAAGATTTCGCCCAAAGAAATCGATCTCATCCTTGTGGCGACGGCCACGCCCGACATGCTTTTCCCGGCTACGGCCTGCTTCGTTCAGAAAAAGATCGGAGCGACGAACGCTGCCTGTCTCGACATTGCCGCAGCCTGTGCGGGTTTTATTTTCGGATTGGAAATCGGGCAGCAGTTCATCACGTCGCACACATACGACACTGTTCTCGTGATCGGCGCGGACAAGTTGACCTCAATCACTAACTGGACCGATCGCAATACGTGCGTGCTGTTTGGCGACGGCGCTGGCGCGGCTGTTTTGCGCCATCGCGGCAGTCCTCATGGAATAATCAGCACCCACATCGGAAGCGACGGACGGTACACCAACATCTTGTTCATGCCGGGCGGCGGATCGCGTTGCCCGATTACGCGTGAAAACGCGGACATGAACCTGGTCACCATCCACATGACCGGCAAGGAAGTGTACAAACAGGCTGTCATCGCAATGTTGAACGCGGCCAAAAAAGCCCTCGATCTGGCGGGGCTTTCCATCGATGACATCGCCTGCGTCATTCCGCACCAGGCAAATTTACGAATCATGGAGGCGATTGCCGATCGGCTCGGTATTTCACGCGACAAAATGTTCGTGAATCTCGATCGGTACGGCAACACTTCTGCTGCCGCTGTAGCGATTGCGCTCGATGAAGCGAACCGCACCGGGCGAATCAAACGCGGCGATTACGTCTTGATGGTGGTGTTCGGCGGAGGCCTCACCTGGGCTAGCACGGTCATCGAGTGGTGACGTTCGTCAACCTCAAAGCGCAATTGTCTGCAATTGCTTTAATTAAATACGACCGCTGTTCTTTGCTCGCGCGATATTGCCGTGGCGTTTATGAGTGTTGTTCCGATGGCTGAGAGGCAAGAGATCGTCCAACCGCAGCAGTTCACGTTTGAGGACGACGGTGTTTATCCGGGCAGCGTTCTGCCTGTGCTACTGTATCGGGCGGCGAGCACGACGGACGCGCAGGATCGCGCTTCTATTCTCGAGCGAGCATTCGCTCAGAACGATTGGCGCAATTCGTGGCGAAACGGCGTCTATTCCTTTGCTCATTATCACAGCACATCGCATGAAGTGCTCGGTGTTTATCATGGCTCTGCAAAACTGCGACTCGGCGGCGAGCACGGCCAGACAGTCGAAATCAGCTCGGGCGATGTGATTCTAATTCCTGCCGGCGTAGCTCACCAGAACATCGGCGCCAGCCCGGATTTCGCGGTCGTGGGAGCTTACCCCGATGGACGCCAATGGGACTTGCTTCGTGGTCTGCCGGGCGAACGGCCAAAATCGGATCTCACCATCGCTGGTTTGCCAATTCCCGATTACGATCCGATCTACGGTGCCCAAGGCCCGCTCAGACAGATCTGGAACCCGGCAATGCAAGATCGAAATAATCGGTAGGCAGTCTTGGAACACTTGTAGAGGCAAGCGCCGCCGAAAGTAGCGCGTGGCTTGGATTCACCTACGTTGGCGGCATGAGGGTACACGCATCTCTCGCTGCCAGATTTCACGAGCTGCACAAGTCTGGCTGCTTCGTACTTCCAAACCCGTGGGACATCGGAACCGCGATTTATCTCGAGCGACTCGGGTTCAAAGCGCTCGCCACGACATCTGCGGGTTTCGCTTTTTCACGCGGCAAGCCCGATGGTGGCGTTCCGCGTGATGAAATGCTCGCGCACATCCGCGAAATTGTGAACGCAACGGTGCTGCCGGTGAACGCAGACTTCCAGGCGGGCTACGGAGATGAACCTGAAGATGTCGCGGCGAATGTGCGACTCTGCATTGGAACTGGGGTGGCAGGTTTATCGATCGAAGACAGCACCGGACGCAGAGATCGCCCGTTGTACGAGAAGAAACTCGCGGTCGAGCGTATTCGCGCGACGCGAGTGGCGATCGACACCGCAGAAGCTGGCGTGGTGCTAACCGGACGCTGCGAAGCATGGCTGGTCGGTGATCCCGATCCGTTGCGTACCGCCCTCGACCGACTAGCCGCCTACGCTGAAGCTGGCGCCGATTGTCTCTATGCGCCGGGCGTTAGTAAGCCGGACGAGATCGCACAAATCGTGAAAGCGGTCACGCCGAAACCTGTGAACGTCCTCGTCTCCGGATTCAATCATCACCTTATGCTATCGGAAATCACGGATCTCGGTGTGCGCCGCATCTCTGTTGGCTCAGGGTTCGCGCTCGCAGCATGGGGAGCGTTTCTGAGGGCAGCGCGAGAAATCAAAACAGACGGCACATTCAATCTCCTGGCTAAGAACGCGCCTTCCGCCGATTTGAACGAACTCTTTCGCCAGGCATAGCTCGTTTTCGCACTTTCGTATTTGAACGCGTGCAGCCCGTTTCATGTCAGTATGTCGCGAAAAGGCCAGTTGCAATTTGAAATCCGACATCTTGATTTTCCCTAAGGCTGTTTAACGTTCGAGCCTTTCCGCCCATGAAGCGCTTTTTTATCATCGGTTACGCCGCTTTGTTTCTCGCGCCTTTCGCGTATGCGCAGGAAGGCACGCCGGCGCCACCTGAGGTTGAACCGCGAGTTCCCGGACAACAACCAGGTATATCGCGATCGAACCCTCCTGCGCAGGCTGTTGTTCCCGTTCCGGTTCCCATTGCTCCGCCAAAGCCAAACGGGCCGGTACAGAAAAGTCTCGTCAGAATCACGGCGACGGCGGTCGAACCTGATTACAAGGCACCGTGGAATGCCGGCGGGCTCGAGCGCGGAGTCGGGGCTGGGTTTGTGATCAGTAGCAACCGCATTTTGACGAATGCGCACGTCGTCGCCAATAGCCGCTACATCACCGTGGAACGAGACGGCGACCCCAACAAATACCCCGCTCAAGTGCAATTCATCGCCAACGATTGCGACCTGGCATTGATCACCGTGTCAGCGAAGGACTTTTTCAAGGACATGGTTCCGCTAAAATTTGGCGGCATCCCTGCGCTGGAATCGACGGTATCGGCGTACGGTTATCCAATTGGCGGCGAACGCATGTCGGTCACGACCGGGATTGTGTCGCGAGTTGATTTCCAGCTCTACACGCATTCATCAGTCGATCAGCATCTGGCGATCCAGATCAGCGCGCAGATCAATCCTGGAAACAGCGGCGGACCAGTGATGCAGGACGGCAAGGTTGTCGGCGTCGCGTTTCAAGGCTACAGCGGCGACGTCGCACAGGGTGTGGCCTACATGATTCCCACACCGGTGATCAACCGGTTTCTGAAAGACATCAGCAACGGGCATTATGACGAATATCCAGATCTCGCGATCACGTATGCGAAATTGCAAAATCCAGCACAACGAAAATATCTCGGGTTAAAAGATGACGATCATGGAGTGCTGGTGAGTTCTGTCGTGGCGGCGGGTCCATCGGACGGTATTCTGAAGCCAGGCGACGTGCTTCTTTCGATCGACGGTCATCCGATCGCAAGCGACGCCAACGTCGAGCTGGACGGCGAGCGGGCGCAGTTCGAAGAGGTTGTAGAGCGCAAGTTCAAGGGCGATTCGGTAAAGCTCGACATCCTGCGAGACAAACAGCCGATGGCGGTCACAATTAAATTATTTAAGCCGTGGCCATATTCGATTCAGGGCCACGCCTACGATGTACGGCCACGTTATGTTCTCTACGGCGGGCTGCTGTTCCAACCGCTAAACCTGGACATGCTCGAAGCGTATCGCACATCCGATCTGCGACTCCGTCACTTTTTCGAGTACTTCATTCTGGACCAGATTTATCTCGAGCATCCCGATGTCATTGTGCTCAGCAATATTTTGCCGGACCCGATCAACAGTTATCTCACACCCTACCGCGGCGGGATCGTTGATGAAGTAAACGGCAGAAAAATTCGAACGCTCGACGAACTGGCGGGAGCATTTGCTCAGGCCCCCGAACGCCTCGTGATTCGGATGATCGGCGATGGACCACCCCTCGTCCTTGATCGCAACAAAGTGGAGGCCGCGCGCGAACGCATCAAAACGCGTTACAACGTTTTGAAAGAACAAAATCTCGAGGAACGGCCCGCCTCGCGCATCGCCGACGCAGAGGACAAAAACTAAAATGCGAAAACATTCGTTCATAGCTTTCAGCATTGTTCTTGTCGCAATCAGCGGCGCCCTGGCAAAAAAACAACCGGCTATTGCGACTACCGCTGCTCAGCCAAAACAGGTGGCGCTCGTTCGAGTAAACGTGACCGGACAGTCGTATGACTATTTTCGGCCCTGGCAAAAGAAAGCGCCGTTCTCAAAGCGTGCGCTCGGTGCGGTTTTGCCCAATGGCCGTGTGCTCGTGACTGCCGATCTGGTTACAAACCAAAATTATGTCGAGCTCGAGCGCGCGGAGTCCGGTGAAAAAACCGCCGCCAACATCCGGGTGATCGATTACGAAGCGAACCTGGCGCTGCTCGAACCCGTCGACAAAAGTTTCCTCGATGGAATTAAGCCGCTCGAAATCACATCCGACACCGTGGTAGGCGATCGGCTTGCGGCGTGGCAATTGGAACCGACCGGTGCGTTGCTGGCTACGGAAGGTTTAGTGACGACGGTTCAAATGATGCCGTACCCGGCCGATGTTGGGGAGTTCCTCACGTACCGGGTCAGCCTCCCACTGCAGTATCGGGAAAACAGCTTCACGGTTCCGCTGGTCAAAAACAACAAGCTCGCCGGCTTGCTGCTGCGTTACGATTCGCGGTCGCAACTTGTCGATGCCATTCCGGCGCCCGTCATCACGCATTTTTTGAGGGAAGCGGAAACTCAGAGTTATCGTGGTTTTCCCTCGGCCGGGTTCTCATTTTTTCCGACACGAGATCCAGCGCTGCGGGAGTTCGCTGGTGAAAAGAGCAAGCGCGGCGTGTACATAACGAACGTGGAGGCGGGCACGCCAGCAATGAAGTCTGGACTTAAAGTGGGAGACGTCGTGACCGCGGTAGGAAATCACGACATTGATGAAAACGGCAATTACGTGGATCCGCTCTATGGCAAGATCGAGTTTACCAATTTGCTGACAGCGCACGCGTACGCCGGAGACGTTGTTCCCTTCCACATTGACCGGGACGGCAAACCGATTCAGCTCAGTTTAACTCTGGAACACCGCGATGCGAAGGATTACGTGAGCCCGCCGTATTCGCTCGATCAGCCGCCGCGCTATTACGTTCTTGGCGGCATGATTTTCCAAGAGCTATCCCGCCAGTATCTAAAAGAATGGGGTCCAAACTGGCAACGTGAAGCGCCGCAGCGTTTGGTTTACCTCGATCATTTCCAATCGGAACTATTCCCCGACAGAAACCAGCGCGTGGTGATTCTCAGTCAGGTGCTCCCGGCGAACAGCACAATCGGGTACGATGATCTCGCCTACCTGACAGTAAAAAAGGTCAACGGGAAAGAAATCAAATCCCTGGACGACCTGGCCCAAGCCGTGAAACAGCCAGTCGAAGGCTTCATCAAAATCGAGACCGAAGAAGATCCAAAGCAAATCGAGCTCGACGCCTCCCAAGTCGCCGCCGAAGCGCCCGCGCTCCAGGAAAATTACGGTATTTCGTCACTCCAACGGCTGGAGTGAAGTTCCACCGGGACACTTGGGTGGTGGTACGTCGATAGAGAGGATCGACCTACCTCTTTCTTTTCCAACGGCGTTCGAATCAACTGTTCGCAGAGCGATTAGCGATGTACGGCGAAGCCTTATACGACAATTAGGCGGCGCCCGACTAGACACGTCCGGGAGAGCGCCTGTAAAGCTTAACCAAGCGGATCTGAGAATGAGGCGGAAGACGCCCCGCGTTTGGGGCTCTTTCGCCTCTTCCGGATCTGGCAGCCCCAATTGGGGGCGCACGCTTTCTTGTCCGTTGTCAAAGAGGTGTTGTCTCGGCAAAAGCGTGCGCCCACCCATTCCCGGTGCATTTTCACCTCTCTGCTACGAAGAAGGTCAAACGTTGAGACCTGAGTCCGTATTCTCTCAACCGCCCCTTACGCCCGCGCCTCGTCCCTGACCGAGGCTACTGTCTCCGCAAAGGGATTGTCGCGCCGATGATTCGACCACTCGACGGTGTATCGGAAATGGCTCTTTCCTGAAAAAATTTCGGAACTTCGTCTCACCGTTTCCGGATAAATAATTAGAACTTATTAACTTTTAAGTAAAGCGAACCAAACAAGTAAGGGGATGCGTCAGCGAGGCACGCTGGCGCATTCTCGCGTACGGACTTGACGCTGGGCGCTTCAAAGACTTTCCAGTCCAAAAACGGCCCCCGTTTTAATGCGCAGGCGCCGCAATGCGGAACACTCGACGGCAATCAGGCAAGTGTGTCAATACTTAGCTCTCACCCGCTTCTCCAGGTTTACCGCACGAAAGCTTTCGGGGCTCGCTCTTCCGTTGTCCCCTCATGATGGGAACACTCTCTTAGCACATCTCCCCCAGCTTGGGTACTTTTTTCTTTCCACTCAGGCCGATTTGGGCAACACGCCCTTTAGGGCGTGTTGCCCAAATGAATTGGGGAGCATGTCTGGTACAGGCGGAGGTGAGGAGTCGTTAGGGGCAAGCTGGAGCTTGCAAAGGCGATAGCGCTGCCACGTGCGCGCGCGTTAGCGTCTGGATGCAACGATGCAGCGATTGTAGGACGCGGAAGCGAGTTGTTCGCGGCGCAAGGAGCGCGGCCGCCGCAGCGCGCTCTGGATTTTGGTGCGCGAGCAGGATGCGCACGTTCTGGATCGCTGCAATCAGGTAATCCTGAATTTGCTGGCGCCAGAGCCGTCGCCAGCGTGCGCGTTTGAAGTGATGATTGTTAGCCGCGTCAGCAAAACTGCGTTCCATCAAATGATGTCGCCGTCTGCGGTCCAGCCGTGCCGCAAGGCTATGGGCTTGAGCCCGCGCTACATCCAGGGCCGCTTGTTTTTCGTGTCTTTGCACAGTGCGTCCATGGGAAGAGCGAGTACATTGAGGGCGCAACACGCATCCCGCACACACTCTGGCGGGAGCCTTGTACTCGATCGTTCGGCGAACAGGATGTATGCGGCGCGGCCTAAGAATCTGACCAGCCGGACAGCGGTAGATGTTAGCCACCCGATCATAGGCAAAAGCCTCATCACCAAAGATCATGTGGTCATGTCCGCTGTGGGCTTTTATCCCAGCGTCTCCCATGTGCGTGGTGATCCCGCGCGCATGGCACTCCACGAAGTTTTCAGTCGTTCCATACTTGTGATCGGCTATCACGATCTGGGCCTGGCAATTGGTATTTTTCTGGTGCTGATCCACCAACCCCATTAGCTTCTTGTTCTCTGCGATGGAACCCGGAGTTGTCTCAATGGCGGTGATGACTCCTTTGCTATCATCAATCACCCGGTGATGTTTATAGCGCGGTCGTGACTGACCTCCACCCTGGCGCACGCAAGCTGCATCTGGATCGCTCTGGCTCATCATCCGATCATTCACCGCTTGGTAGCTCTCTGGCGTGCTCGTCTCTTCCAATTTGCTCTCAGTCGCTCGATAGGCCTCTTTTAGAGCCGCGATTAAAGGCGGTGCAGCTTTGATCACTGATTCTTTTGCCGCATCAGCCTCGATCAAACTGGCGTCCACATGCAGCTTCTTCCCGTCCACCAGCCCCGCCTCCACGCATTGGGCCACGGTGCGTACAAACAAGCTCTCAAACACCTCTTTGCCCCACCGCGCCCGCGCTTTGGATAGCACGCTGTGATCGGGCACCTTCTCATCCAGCCCGTAATCCAAAAACCAGAGGTAATCGAGCCGTTCCCCAATCACTTCCATCAGCTCCCGCTCACTCGCAATGTCATCAAAGAAGAGCAGAAACATCATCTTGAGAATGATCTCCGGCGCCACTGACTCGTTACCGTTCTTCCCGTAACAGTGGGCCACCTCTTCGCGCACAAAGCTCAAATCAATGGCCGCTTTCACTCGGCGCAGCGGATGATTGGCTCTCACCCGCTTCTCCAGGTTTACCGCATAATTAAAGAGCTGCGGCTCGCTCTTCCGTTGTCCCATCATGATGGGAACACTTTGTTAGCATATCTCCCCCAGCTTGGGTACTTTTTTCTCTCCAGTCAGGCCGATTTGGGCAACACGCCCTTTAGATCTGACCCCTAACCTCCCTAACCGGAATCGCGCTACTGTCGAAAGTGCCAGGCATAAGACGCCGCACCACTGTCCTTCTCGTACAGATTAATCTGAATAACATCGTCACCGACAAATCGCATACTCTCGATTCCGGTAGCAGTCGGGAAGCCCATTTCTTTAAGCTTGGAAACATTAATTCTGGCTGATTCGACGCCTGTTTCTGAGTCGACTACAGCCAGTGTATCGCCTGTCACCCCTTCCGGCCCCACCGGATGGGTGAGGATTAGTATCGCGTCGGATCGCGGAGACCATTCGATGGCTTCATCCCACCTTCGTCCGAGAGTTTTACTCCAAAGCAGTCTGCCCGTTTCGGCCGAAAACATGTACACAGCGTACGGATCGTACGTGTCGTCATATCGCTGGCGCTCAGTTAGCATCGCCAGAAGATGAACACGTGCATCGTTCGAGGTCGGAGCCCATACGAGTTTTGAAGGAATTTCTTTACCGTACTCGACGGAGTTCTCCTTTGACCCAGCGCTACTAGCCCAACCAATCTTCATGCTGCCGTTCAGCTTGTTCTCCAGGACCAGTCTGTATTGGCCTTTCTCGCTTTCGATCCGAGCCGCAAAAAGTTGATCCGGGCTCTCGATGGGTTCGACGGCAGCAGGATAAAGTTGCTCCAGGATTGCAAGTCCGAAGTAAGCTATAAGTGACCAAGTGATGCTGTGCATAATCTGTTTAATAGGACATCTCTGCCGGTCTCGCCTCGTATCGAATCGTGCTAGGAATCGTCTCGTGCGGATGAAAGACATCGAAGTTATAAATCCTATCGAGTCGAGCCTGTTGCGAAGGCCTTGTGTCACCCGTCCATTGGTCGACGCCGCCTCGGACACTACACGCCCCGCAAATATCCTCGACTCTCCACCAACCGCGACCTTCCAAACGGACTAAGTCACCGCTTCTGAAATATCCTTCTGCATCTCCTCGATGGAACCAGCGTTCGGAAACGGCGAGCGTCGTCGGATCGTCATAGGTACCCCAGCCTAAGTGCGCTTTGCGCCCACCGACGATATCGGAACCCGGCGGGGAATTATCCTTCACTCCGTATGCTGTTGCACGAATTTGACCGTGCTCACCGTGCGTTGGATTCCAGAGCTGTCGCGACAGGGTGTCCATAAACTGCAGGCGTTGCAGCGATTGAAACGCCCGCTCACCAGCAATACTACTCTCCATCGACTTTTGCCATAGCGAAATGCGTTCGGAAATGGTGATATCGATTCTTTGTTGCTCGGCCACAATTTCCTGCGCGACGTGGTTTCCCGAAACCGGTGCACCCGTTTGCGCAAAGTTTGATCTTCCGTCCCCATGGGGTCAGTCATATCGATTGGATCATTGTGGCAGTAGCGGAAGAGGTTGTAATCGCCGGCGTCGAAGAGCTTCGGATCTTCGCTCATAAACCGGCCCAAGCCGGAGTGATAAACACGCGCTCGATACTCATAGACCCATGCTCCATCATATTCCCTGCCGGTAAACAGAAACCGGTTACCGTAAGATGGTGCTTGTTCGCACGCTCCAGTCAGGAGCGTAGATCGTGGGCACACCGAAGGCGTCGTAGCGGTACCGCTCGATGATCGCGCCGGTCCAATCGGTCAGATGCGTCACGCTGCCTTCGTGATCTTGCTGGAAATAATACCAGTGCCATTGGTTGTCTGTCCCGTTGGCGCCGCGCTCAAGAATTTCATCGATCCCTTTACCATAGAGGTTAAAACCCACCAGTCCGCCGTTTACGTTGTATTCCAGAATCGGCTTGTCGCCGTCGTAGATGTAATAGGTGGTATAAGCCGGGTCGTTATTGATTATGCGTCTCACGCATCGGCCAAGGGCGTCATACGCGAGGTCGTAGGTGAACCCTGTGGCAGTGATTCGGGTCAGCTCCTGGTCCCTCATGTAGTAGTAAGTAAATCCGCCATACAGCTTAATCTCGTGCTCGTTGCCGTTAGTCACGGCGCTTCCGCCCACTGAGGTATATTGATTGATGCTGTTTGGGCTGTAGCTGGTACCATTTACGCTAGTGCGATTGCCTGCTTTGTCCAGCGTATAAGTCACTGTGCTCACATCCGGGGCCATCGGGCCCTGGCCGGACTGGATGCCTGCCATATCCAGAGGATAAGTCATTGGCCCCTGGCCGCAATCGCGCTCGAAAGAATAATCGGCGCTTTTAACATTCGAGCCGCTCCCACCTACATAGGCAATCGCCTTCAAGGTCGTGGTGTGAAGGCTCTGGACTGTGAATGAGGCTGTGCCGCCGTTGGCTAGGGGTGTGCCGTAGGTCGGAGTTGGCGTGCTTCCATCGGTGGTATAATGAATCAGCGCACCGGTTGTGGCGCTCTGGATGATGACGTTGAATGTATAGTTATTTGCGCAAGCAGTATAGTAGACGCCGTCGGGACTAAAGGTGGGCGTGACTATTTGTCCGGGCGTGGAAGTCGGAGTAGGCGTTGGCGGAGGCGTCGCTGCAGCGCCGTAGGTAGCCACGTTGAGTTCACCGTCCAGGTAATAGGTAAACGAGTCCTGTTTGTTGTCTTCGCGCGTAACCGTGTGCAGCCGGCCGATGGGATAATAGTCGTAGCTTTCGAGTCCCAGTTGCGTGTTCGTGCTGGTGTTTTTCACTTCCGCACTGGTCATCCGATTCAGACTGTCCGGAACGTAATTTTGTGCAATGTGGTTGGCCCAATTGTACCGCTGCGTCTCATTGGAAGCCGCGTCGTAGGAGTATTGGAATTGTACGTTGGGGTTGCCGGTAATAAATATCTTCTCAAATCGTCCCATGTTGTCATAGCTAAACGTGTAGTCGTAGGCGGGGCTTACACCAGCCGCGTACACGCGCGTTAGTCTTCCGTCATCATCATGAGTGGGATAATTGACGTCCCTCATATTGCCGACGCCATTCACGTAAACCGTTTGTCGATCCAGAGTGAGGCGTCCAGCGTCGTCATAAAAGCGTCGCACGTCGGCAATAAAATTGGTCCAATAGGTGCCAAGTCCGTTTGTGGCCAGGGTAAGATGGCTTGCATCGTCGTAACCGAAAACGCGCCACTCGCCATCGGCCGGCCAGCCGTTCCACCACTCGAGAGTCCTCCGATTGCGATTGTCATATGCGAAATTCTGGGTCTCGTTGTTGACGGTAGTCCGGCTCTCCAGATTCTGAGCGTCGTCGTAGGCCCATGACTGCGATGAACCATCGTGGTAAGTCATCTGAGTCTTCAGGCCGGCGGGATTATACTTAAATTGACAGTTGTGGCTTTCGCCGTCGATCACTTTCTGGAGCAGGCTGCCGGAATGTCCACTGTCTGCTGTATCTCCGCTCCACGGGTTGTATTGAAATTGCGTTACAATGTTGACGCCCACCGACTTCGGGACCGTATCGGTTTTAAGCCGGTTCATGCCGTCATAGGCTTTTGTTTCCGTGGCTACTTCAGGGGTGCCCACGCCGCGAATGATCCTGGTAATATTGAACCCGTCATCGTAATAGAATTGAGTCGTGCGACCAAGCGGCTCTCTGACCTGCCATTTGCGATTGCGACCGTCGTAATCGGTATGAGTGGTATAATTGGCATCACCCGAGCCGGTGCCGCGAGGATCAGTAACGTAATCCTGGTTGCCCACCGCGTCGTAATGGAACCATGTGGTCTTCCCGCCGACGCTAGTCTGGGTCTTCCGAAAATTCTGATCGTAAACGTTCGTGGTCATTATGCCAGCGGGTGTAGTGACTGTGTCAGGATTACTGGTGGTATGCTTATAGGACGAGCCCCCACCGCCGTTAGTCGGAGTGTAAGTGTAACTAGTTGTGTGACCAGTTGTCTGACCGATCGGATCTTTAACAGTGAGGAGCCGATTGTAGCTGTCGTACGTGTAGGAGGTGTGTTTGGACAGCTCGTTTTCCTCCCACAGCTTGTTGCCGTACGCGTCGTAACCGAGTGACTTGTATTTCCTGTCGGCATGAGTGATCTTCGTCACCAGCCCACGCCCTGCCACAGAAGTTACACCGCTCTTATCATATTCATAAGTCTTGGAGGCGACATTACCACTTACATTCACCGGCAACGTCATTGTCTTGACGCGATCTGTCCATGGGTTCTTGCTGGTGTCGCCATCCGGATAATACGTATAATGTGTCTTGGGGTCGGTTTCCACTGCGGTGGAATTCCAGGTTGGCTCCCATTTATCAATCAAAAGTCCACGTCCGCTGGAGTCGTAGCGATAGTGGACGTAGGCGCCGTTTTTCAGCTGTTGAGTCTTAATTTGCCCATGCATGTGGCCAGTTCCTGGATTCACCGGGCCGCATTGATTCGAATCAGACTGATCGCAGTAAGTGAAGGTCTCGCGTGCGAGGAGAGTGCCGTTCCCGTCGTTGTAATCGGTCTGGTAGATCTTATGGGTACTCGCGTCGCGGTAATGGATTATTTGACTCCTGAGTTGGTTCGTGGGTGTGTACTCCGCGATCGAGGTCAGGTAATGCCCGCCAATGTTGGAGCCTTCGTCCTGATAACCGTAATCGATATGACTTTGGTCTGGATAAGTGATCTTCGTAATTTGGCCAATTCCAAGCAGTGAGGGAGGAGGTCCGCGGACGTATGAAGTAGTGTGACTGTTGGCGTCTTGAACCCAGTTGACGTACCAATGGCTGTCGTAAGCCAAGTATGTGATGTGTTCCTGAAAATCGGTGTAATGGTCGAGCATTTGCTGGGGAGCACGGTACGGCCAGGCATCGTTGTTCTCGTAGTCAGCGCAAGTGGTGCATTCATTGCCCTGGCAATGCATCATGTCAGTGTAAGTGAATGAGCGGGTGGGTCCATCGCCTCGCGTCTCAGTAAAAGTATCCAAATACCCGGTTGAAGGCACTCCCGGAGCGATCGTCGAAACGGCACCAATCCCAGGATACTTCTCATCGATGATGGCACCATGAGGGCCGCTGCTCTGATAATCGTAGAAGATCGTGCGCATCGGTCCGTTGTAACGGACGTCATCGCAGCGTTGTACGAGAGGGTACATCTTGTGAGAGGTGCCATTCTCGGGGACGTTATCGGTTGTGTAGGTGTAGCTTGCCGAGGTGCCGTCGCTATAGGTGACCCCAGTCAACATCATCTCTTTGCGTTGTGTTATCGGTGGATTAATGGGATCATACGCCTGGTAAGTGTAGTTGACCGAGTCTATGAGGTTACCATTGGGATGCGTGGGAGAGCCCGGGGAACCATCGGAATCATACGCCTCGACTCTGGTTAACAACCAAGTCCCATCCCCCCACCCAGTGCCGTGATTCTGAGTACCGTAAATGAACCACAGACATCTGCCGCCAGGTTCGGTCACCTTAACGCGTTCCCAAATTTGCGTCCCGCTCGTGTTGTATGCAATCCTTGTTCTGAGTCCATACGGATCGTAAATATCAGTCACGCGACCGCTTGAGAAGATGACCTTTCCGCCGTCGGCAAGCCGCCAGGTGCCACTCCCGCTGTCGTGCGTCCCCTCCCAACCCTCGGATACACCGACCGGCGGCCCGCATGTATCGTCATAAACGTTGCCATGAGGGGAGACGACCTTGTGACCGCCCGTCCACAAAAGCCATGAATATTCATGTGCCCAGCCAGGGCTCAGGCCAATCGCACCGGGCGTGGCGTAATACTGCTGCCGGCTGTTGTAATATCGCGTCATCTTTAGCGGATATTTCCCGATGGAGCCCGGAACAACGATGTCGTCGATGGCGCGATGCGCACTATGCGTTAAGGGATCGTACGAACAGGCTGTGCTTATGTTGCCATTGAAAATTCCGGTTACACCAACTGGGCCCTCGTAGGTAGTGCCCTGGGCGAAAAGCGGCGTCGCAAACATGAGGGCAATTGCGAAAAAAATCGCGATTCTTGCAGCAATAGTTATTGAATTCATAAAGTTGCGATTCTCTTGGTGACGCTCTCTTCCGCGCAGGTCCCTTTGAATTTTTCCGAGCCTGATGAAAGACTCGGGCTGGCGAATGCAACCGCTGCCAAAACAGACGAGCGAGGCCGCTAAAACGGTAAATATGGTTTTCTCCATGGTTTCACTTCGCGTGGAGAATAAGCGGAGCGCCGGCAATCTGTCTGTCGGGGTGAATCCCTGAATTTTTGGCTTGGCCTCTGTCGGATTTCGCCCTACAAAGGGCTGAAAATCGCTCAGAAACCCCCCAAGCCTTAGGACATGCAGCCACGCAAACACAGGCGGCTCGCTGCACGCGCGCCGCTGAACCTGGAGCGCAACACTGGCCAAAAACAGTGGCCAGACAGGACAATTGCGCACGGATCAAAGAAATCCCTGACAGAAGGGCCTTACCCCGTATCAGGGAAACGCCCGACAAGAAGACAAGTGCTCGTTGTTTATCGAACAGGTTTCGTTCGATCTGGCGTGGTCTCGCTGATTGCGAAAAGCAGCCAGTTTGCAGTGCGCGGCGAAACGGACCAAGCGCCTTTGGCACGCGAGTTATTTCTGCGTGAGAAACCAGATCTGGTTCTGATTGGGTTGAGGCTCTGCGGTGCTGACGGGATACAGTTGATCAAAGAATTTCGAAGCCTCGATCCAGCGGCCGCAATACTCGCCCTTTCCGAGTATGCCGATGCGTTCCTGGCTCAACGCGTGTTCCGGGCCGGTGCGCGAGCAGTTTTGAGTGTCGAGGATGCTCCCGAGTTACTTAGGGCGTTCGATGAAATCTTGACTGGCCGTCCGTACGTGGGTGTAAGCGTGTTGCCGCTAATCCTAAGCAACTTCGCAGGTGGCACTAAGAACTCGCGAGACTCCGATATCCACAGCCTCAGTGATCGTGAGCTGGAGATTTTCTCTTTTATTGGCAGAGGGTTGAGCGTTTCGGAATTAGCGAGTGAATTGAATGTAAGCGTCAAAACGATTGAGACACACCAGATGCGAATGAAAGAGAAGCTCGCGCTCCATAGCGCCGCTGAGCTGCGACAAAAAGCTCGAGAATGGTTAGCTAGATCCGCCGTGAATCGAGTACACGAAGATCCGGAGCCTGAATAAGGAAACGGAGCGCGCGTTTGCGTTGCTTTCACAAAGCCGGGTTCGCTGACAGCGGCGGCAGGGACGCATTTTGAGAATTTAACGTGGCCGCCTAAGGTCCTGGCATGCGCAGCTTCATGTATGCGATCCCAGTGCTTGTCGCGGTGACGTTCATCGCCAGCGCTGCGCCGCTTCCCGAAGCTGAGCTCAAGAGTCTTCTCGCCGCGATTCGGCAGAACCGGACGACCCGGGCTGATTTTCAGGAAGAAAGAGCGATGCGGCTGATGAAAAAGCCGATCGTAAGTTCGGGTACAGTTTGGTTCGAGCCGCCGAACAAGTTCCGGCGCGAAGTGAAAGGCAATTCTCCGAGCATCACGGTGAGTGATGGCCGCGACTTGTGGATTTATTATCCCAACTTTAAATCCGCCGAGCGTTACCCGTTAGGCAAGGGATCGCCGCTGGATGCTACCGTGACGGCAATTAATTCCGCGCTGAATCTGGAAAACATCGAAACGAGCTTCAACATCACTGCGACAAAGGCCGAGAACGGATACGAACTGCAACTGCTGCCGCGCAGCGCGGCGATGAAACGAGTATTTCAAAAGCTGGATCTGCGAATTACCAACCAGTTCCGGGTTGAACGCACCGACATGCTGCTGCTGAATGCCGATCGCATCATCACCACGTATTCAAACCTTACACGCGCGCCGATTCCTGCCTCCACGTTCGAGTTTAAGCCGCCGCCAGGCACGGACGTTACCACGCCGCTCGGACAATAGGGCTGGCGCTAATCAGGAAAGCAGGAACGCAGGAAAATTCAGAGTTGGATCGGCTTGTCCCCAAGCCGACGGCAGCGGGCCCAACTCAACGCGTTGGGGACAACGCGTCCACCCTGAAGACTTGCGAGTATTCTCGACGGAATAGCGGCGGGTTTGTAAAAGGAGCAACGGTGTTACGGATCTTTTTGAGTTTTTGCATTTCAATTGCTGTGATCGCCGTCGCGGGGGCTGAACCATCAGCAACACCGAGCTACGTCGTTTCCCATATTCCGCGCCAGCCTGTTCAATCGAGTGCAATTGCAAAGATTGGCTACAGCAAACGCCGTCACATGCTCGAAATCGAATTCGTAAACGGCGCTGTTTACCGTTATCTCGACGTGCCGGTTGAGGTTTATCGCGGCCTGATTTCATCGGAGTCAAAAGCGCGGTTCTACGATTCAAACATCAGGGGACATTATCGCTCCGTCCTGGTTCGGTCGCAGCAAAAGGAACGGGCATCCGCGAAATCAACTGAATAGACGCGCGCAATCTTTGGCCGATTGAAAGAATTTGTGCATGAACGATCAGGAACGTGCTCGCGACAGGAAAGCCGAAATTCGCAATTGGCGATAACCAATGAGCAATCTCTCACCTCCGCGAATCAGCGTGCGGAATCTCCAGCGAAAAATCCCAGTCAATGTTGACGAGCTTGAAAATTTTGCCGCAGCGGCCGTGCAGCGTTGCCTGCAGTTGCGAAAGCAAAAGCGAACTGACTTACGTAGCTTGCGCGAGGTCTTCATCTGGCTGATTTCCGATCGGCGGATGATGCGTCTGCATCGGCAATTTCTCGGAAAAACGGAGCCGACTGACGTGCTCACCTTTCAACACGGCGAAGTTTTCATCAGTGTCGAGACGGCACGGCGGCACGCCCGCGCGTTCGGCAATTCCCTGATGCGCGAGCTCAAGCTGTACGTCGTCCACGGACTTTTACATCTGCACGGCTTCGAGGATCGAACGCCAGCTGAAGCCCGCAAAATGAAAACTGCGCAGGAGAAAATTCTTCGCTGCGCTTTGTCATGTTGAGCGAAAGGAAACATCTCTGATTTTTCGTTTCGTGAGCTGGGACAAAATTCCAGAGATCCTTCGCTCCGCTCAGGATGACATATTGGTCATGGGCTGTTCGCGCTGGAACCCAGCGCTTCCCACAAGTTTGAAGTGAGAGCGGCGTATGTTAGCATTTTTCTCATGAACGCGGAGCCACTTTGTGCACGAGTGGCGGAGCCTATAATTGCCGGAACCGCGCTTCCAAAGGATGCCGCACCGTCCACTATTGGCGCGCCGACGATTGAAGAAGAAACGGATGTGGAAGAAGCTCTCGATATTCCGTGGCAAGTGGTCGTGCATAATGACCCGGTAAATTTAATGAGCTACGTGACCATGGTTTTCCAGCGCGTGTTCGGTTATCCACGGGACAAGGCGGAGAAACACATGTTGGAAGTGCATCAACAAGGGCGTTCCATTTTGTGGAGCGGCATGCGCGAGCGGGCCGAACTTTATGTGCAGCAACTGCACGGGTACCTGCTGCTCGCCACACTCGAGAAAACTTCTTAGTCATGGAGATTCGCCGCCGCAAGAACCAGATCGAAATCGCCGAACTCGACCCGTTTCTTGCCGAACTGCTTCGGCAAATTCCCGCGTGCGCCAATCCACAAGGCACGCCTGCTGCCGAACAACGCATCTTCAGTCCGCCGGCAAATGGATCAGAAACAGAACTTTGCTCCGAGTGGAAAATGTATGTCGAACCTGAATTGCGCCGTCTCTTTCAGACTGCGACGCAGACTGTGGCCGGTGATTTGGAGCAACTAAACGGAAACGAAAGAAATCTTGCAAACCGCACGCTGCGTTTTCCCGCGAAACACGCCGACGCATGGTTGAGCGCGCTGAACCAGGCGCGGCTCGTCATTGCCGCAAAAAACAATTTCACCGAGACCGAACTGAACGACCACCTTCACTCACCGATTGGCTCGCGCCGGGACCTGAGCTTGTTCCAGGTAAACTTCTACGGTTTTCTGCAGGAATTTATCCTGCGCGAAATGGAGTGTTGAAACCGCGAAACAGACCGCCGGTGATCAGGACTCCTTCCTGGCCTTTACCATGGCCATGAGGCGTTCCTTGATTGCGTCGGAGGACTTGGCCGGACGGAGGCTCAACGCAAACGCCTCGTGCAATGCGTAGCATTTCGTGATGAAATCTTCGCCTTTTTTCCCGAACTTCGTGCGCGCTTTCTCGAATTCCTCCAGTTCCTCCGGCTCCAGTGCCCCGATGACGTACAGTCGCGATTGATTTTGAAACTGCTCAAAGTTCATCTCTTAGGTCCTTGAGGGCGTCATATATTTTTTTCAGTCCCAATTCCAGCCGCGTTTTTACCGTGCCCAATGGTGTATTCGTTTTGGCTGCGATTTCGCGCTGGCTCATGCCCCTAAAAAATGCGAGGTCGATTGCCTGTTGCTGGGGCGGCGGCAGGCGGCTGATGACCTTTCGGATGAGCGTTCGCGTGTCGCTCAGCACGATCTCCTCTTCGGTGGCATTGTGCACCCATGCGTCGGGCTGCTGTTCGGTCTCACTTTGCAGACGCTCCTCCGCGCGCGCGTAAGCCTGTTTCTTGCGTAACCCATCGATCGCCCGTCGCCGAGCCAGTGTAACCATCCACCCGAGTGGTTTGCCTTTTTGGGCGGAGAAATTTTTGGCCTGGTTCCAGATCTCCATGAAAATCTCCTGCAAAAGGTCGTCGGCCTCAGCTTCGTTGTGAATCACTCGCAGGATTAGTGCCTTCAGAATGCCGTTATAACGGTCGTAGAGTTGAGACAGCGCATCAGCGTCACTCGCCTGTATGCGCTCCATCAATTCGAAGTCAGTCGGAGCCCCGGGTTCGAGTTTCAGGGCCACCGAGATCGGTTTCCTTCGAACCTTAGGCAGGCGTACGCGTCTCTTTGATTTGCCAACGGAAGAAACTACTTTCGAATGCCCCATGTACAATTGGAGTAGTGAGTTAAACAGAAATCGAGCGCCGGGACATAATCGGGTGTCTTTAGGCTGGGCAGGCGAGTTCGTCCAGCGCTTTCCGTCTCACCAAATGACGGCGATTGCGCGCCACGTTCCGTGCGTCAAGAGTTAATCTTATGTCAGAGGGATCTGGAAAGACATCGATCGACCCGCTTTGGTACAAGGATGCTGTCATCTACGAGCTTCACGTTAAGACGTTTTGCGACAGTGACGGCGACGGCATGGGCGACTTTCGCGGTCTCATGGGGAAGTTGGATTATCTGCAGGAACTCGGCGTCACTGCTCTCTGGCTGCTGCCGTTCTATCCTTCCCCCCTTCGAGACGACGGCTACGACATTGCCGATTATTTCGACGTCAATCCAACATTCGGCACGCTCGATGATTTCCGCGCGTTTCTGGACGCCGCGCATGAACGCAATCTACGGGTCATTACCGAACTCGTGATCAATCACACCTCGGATCAGAATCCGTGGTTTCAAAAGTCCCGGCGCGCTGTTGCTCGCTACGGAGTTGTAGCCGCGGGCGCTGACCGCGGCGGAGCGGGAGCGACATCAGCGGCAGCCGGGGTCGACGCCCCCGGCTACAACGATGACCTCGCATACAAGGACTTCTACGTCTGGAGCGATACTCCGGAAAAGTACGCGGATGCGCGAATAATTTTCAAAGATTTCGAGACATCGAATTGGGCATGGGATCCGGTGGCAAAAGCATATTATTGGCACCGGTTTTATTCGCATCAGCCGGACCTGAATTTTGATAATCCAGCCGTGCACGAGGCCGTGAAGAAGGTCTGCGACTACTGGTTGTCGATGGGTGTGGATGGACTTCGGCTCGATGCGGTGCCCTATCTGTACGAACGCGAGGACACGAACTGCGAGAATTTGCCCGAGACGCATAAATTTCTCCGCGAACTGCGGGCTCACGTCGATGCGAAGTTCCCGAATCGCATGCTACTTTCAGAGGCAAATCAATGGCCGGAAGACGCAGCTGCCTATTTCGGGGAGGGAAACGAAACTCACATGAGTTTTCATTTCCCACTTATGCCGCGCATGTTCATGGCGCTGCAGATGGAGGACCGGTTCCCCATCCTCGACATCATGGAGCAGACTCCGGGCATCCCGGAGAATTGCCAGTGGGCAATGTTTCTGCGCAACCACGATGAGCTCACGCTGGAAATGGTGACCGACGAAGAGCGCGACTACATGTATCGAGTTTACGCGACGGATCCGCACGCGCGCATCAACCTGGGCATCCGCCGTCGGCTCTCTCCGCTTCTTGCGAATAACCGCCGTAAAATCGAGCTGCTCAACACGCTGCTGTTCTCCATGCCGGGTACACCCATCATCTACTACGGCGATGAGATCGGGATGGGAGACAATTTTTACCTTGGCGACCGCAACGGTTGCCGCACGCCGATGCAGTGGAGCCCGGACCGCAACGCAGGGTTTTCAAGAGCAAATCCTCAACAGCTTTATCTGCCTGTCACGATTGATCCCGAATATCACTACGAAGCCGTTAACGTGGAGAACCAGCAGAAGAATCTTTCGTCTCTGCTGTGGTGGACGCGTCGCGTGATCTCCATGCGAAAACATTTCAAGGCGTTCTCGCGCGGCTCCCTCGAATTTCTGAATCCGGACAATCCGAAGGTGCTGGCGTTCCTTCGCCGCTGGAAACACGAGACTATCGTGGTAGTGGCAAATCTTTCGCGGTTCGCGCAGTCGGCCGAGCTGGATCTTTCGCGTTTTGCCGGCTGCGTGCCGATGGAAGTTTTCAGCCGGAATTTATTTCGGCCGATCAGGAAAGCGAGTTACGTCATTACACTCGGGCCGCATGCTTATTACTGGTTCGCGTTGCAAAGCCCAACCGACACACGCCGTGCATCGAAGAAACGCGTTGTGCCAAGCATCAAGGCGCCAGCTCAATTGGACGCTCTGCTTGGCAATAATCACCGAGAACATCTCGAGCGCGAGGTCCTTCCCAATCACATCCACAATTCCCGCTGGTTTGGTTCCAAGGCGAGAACTTTTCGGAATCTTAAAGTAATCGAGCAGCTTGCTTTTTCCTCCGATGCCGACGGCGCGCGACTTTGGTTCGTTGAGGTCAACTACCTGGATGCTCCGACGGAGACGTACGCCATTCCGGTAAAGATTGCCGCCGCCGAAATGGCGCATTCGATTACGCAGAACGCGCCGCATGCGGTCGTAGCTCATTTCACCCACAACAACGGCGCCATTTTGTGCGATGCCGTTTGGGATGCGACGTTTCGTTCGCAATTATTCGACGCCATCGTAGGACATCGCACGCTCCCAGCTCAAGCAGGACAATTTGTAGGAACGGCGACGATGGACCTGGGATCGCTGGAACTTGATTCCTCCGGCAACTCACAGGTTTTGAGCGCGGAACAGAGCAATTCTTCAATGCTCTTCGACAATGGATTTTTCCTGAAACTCTATCGTAAACTCGAGGACGGGGTAAACCCTGACGTTGAGATCACACGCTTCCTTACCGAGCAAACCGATTTTCCAAACGTGCCTGCTTTTATCGGAGCACTCGAATATCGCCGGCCAAAGGCGGAGCCAAGGGTTGTCTGCCTCCTACAAGAGGCGGTGGCGAATGAAGGCGACGTCTGGACGCTGACTGTGGACGCGCTCGGCCGCTATTACGAACGTGTGCTGGAGCGCAAGGCCGATCTTCAGAATGAAACAGCACCGGCCGGTGCTCTTCTCGAAGAACTGGTCGGCGGCGTGTACCCCGAAAAGGTAAAGCTCCTGGCACAACGCACGGGCGAACTGCATCTTGCACTGGCGTCGAGAACTGACATTCCCGCGTTCGCGCCGGAGCCATTCAATTCCATGGCACAACGCTCCGTTTACCAAAGCATGCGCACATCGTTGCGCCGCGCGTTTACATCTTTGGAGAAGAAATTGTCGGATGTCCCTGCGAAATTCCGAAGTGAAGCGAGGGAAGTGCTCGCTGCGGAAAAAGAGATACTCGCGCGCGAGAAACGTTTGCTCGATCGCCGCACGAACGCCGCAAAAATCAGGATTCACGGAGATTACCATCTGGGGCAACTGATTTATACCGGCAAAGATTTCGTGATCCTCGATTTCGAAGGAGAACCGGCGCGTCCGCTGAGCGACCGTAAGATGAAACGCTCCGTTCTGCGCGATGTCGCCGCCATGATGCGCTCCTTCCAATATGCCGCCTACGCGGCCCTCTGGCAGCAGGCGATGCGCAAAGAAGACGTGCCTTTTCTGGAGCATTGGGCCGATCTCTGGTATCGCCAGACGAGCAGTTTGTTTCTGCAAAGCTACCTGAACGCGACCAGCGGCGCGATCTTCATCCCGAAAAACAGCGAGGACCTCCAGATCATGCTGGAAGCGTATCTGCTCGACAAGGCTGTGTACGAAATCGGCTACGAGCTTAATAATCGCCCCGGCTGGGTGGTGATCCCCATTCGCGGTATCAAACACATTTTGCAGGCGGCGTAACAAGCAGTGAGGATCTTCAGCGTCGGTCGAACGGTAGTCTTCTGCGCCATTGTTGCTGTTGCGATCAGCGCGAGCATCGAATTGTGCGCCCAGTCTGAAACGCCGATTCCCCGGATTCCTTCAAGAGATGGGACACTCATCGCCGTCGAATGCGCCGGGGCGGGTCCAAACCTTGTTATTGTTCATGGAGGCACGGGCGACCGCAGCCGCTGGAAACCATTATTTCCTTTTTTTGCCTCACATTTCACAGTCTGCGCAATGGATCGTCGTGGTCGCGGAGTAAGCGGTGATTCTATTGACTATAGCTTGCAAAAGGGAGCTGAGGATGTCGCGGCCGTCGTTAATTCTCGACCGGGCACGGTGTTTGTGCTGGGGCATTCCATTGGAGGCGTGTGCGCCCTCGAAGCAGCTTTTCTCACTGATAAAATCTCCAAGTTGGTGCTCTACGAACCACCATTACGGGATCGCAGCCACGCTGCCGTCGCGACGAAAATGGAGAACATGATTCGCGCGGGAGAGAGCGAGCAAGCCCTCGTGACTTTTCTACAAGAGATCGTGATGATTTCGCCGAGTGAACTCGCGAGGATGAAAGCCCAACCCTCCTGGCCTGATCGGGTAGCAGACGTTGGAAAGCAAATTCGCGAGATTCGAGCACTTGACGCATACCATTTCGACGCAAAGCGGGTGAGCGGTTTGAAAATCCCGACGCTGCTCCTCACCGGGAGTCAAACCGCGTCGCCGGATCTCAAGCGGGCAATCAGCTCGTTGATGGATTGTCTGCAGAATCGCAGCTTGATCGTTTTCCATGGGCAGGAGCACAATGCAATGGACACGATTCCACAGGCGTTTGCAGAGACCGTTACAAGGTTCTTGCTCGATACGAAGAGCAAAACCGATTAGGAGTTGCGAAGCGTCAATGCGCGTTTATAACGACGTTGGATTTGGAAAGGACTCTATGAATCAATATCTCGAACAGATCGACAATGACATCGCGGCAAAACATCTATTGAAACATCCATTTTACCTCGCGTGGACACGCGGGGAGCTGAGCAGAAAGGCGCTCACGGATTATGCACGACAGTATTATCAGCATGTCGCGGCGTTCCCGACTTATCTCTCGGCAGTGCACGCGAAATGCGACGACCAAACGACGCGCAAAACATTGCTCAATAATTTAATCGACGAAGAAGCCGGTTCGCCGAATCATCCCGACCTTTGGCTCAACTTTGCCAAGAGTCTTGGCGTCTCTGCTTTTGAAGCGCGCAAATCGGAAAAGTGGCCGGAAACAAAAAACCTAATCGACACTTTTCGATCAGTTTGCCGCGATGGATCGACCGTAGAAGGTCTGGCGGCGCTTTATGCGTATGAGAGTCAAATCCCGTCCATCTGCGAGTCCAAGATCGATGGATTGAAAAAACATTACGGCTTCGCTGATCCCAAACACTACGAGTATTTCAGCGTACACCTCGAAGCAGATCGCGAGCATTCCGTTGCTGAACGCGAAATGCTGAGCCGTTACATGGACAATCGAAATTTCGAATCAGTCACAGCCTCTGTGAACCGTGTTCTCGACGCGCTCTGGGACATGCTTTCCGGGGTGTGCCGCCGTCACGCGATTGCGTGCTGACGGTGCTTTGACGCAACCACCCTGCTACATTTATCGCGGTCGTAAAACCAGGAACGACCGCGCCCGATGGCGACAGACAGATAAAACTTGGGGCTGGTTCGGGTCGAGCGACCCGGCGATCTTCTTGTAATCGGAAACTGACGTGACCGGTTGTTGATTGATTTCCTCGATCACATCGCCTTTTTGCAATTCCGCGACGCCACTGTCAGGATCAACTCCGGTAACCAGAACGCCCTGCACATTGGCAGGCAGATCAAGCTGACGTGCCGCTGCCGAAGTCAACTCGCCAACCTGAATTGAGGCGAGCGGACCGCTACTAATTTCCTGATCGTTCGACTGCCCTGGATTTTGCGACTGCGAAGGGCCTCGTTTTGGCGCAACGTTCGAAGTCTGATAATCCTGGGGCTGCTCTTTGATTTGAGTTGTCACCTTCAGCGGCTTCCCATCGCGCTCGATTCCCAGTTCCACATTCTTGTCCAGCTCGGCTTGTCCCACCATGTTCCTGAGTGCAACGATGTTGTTGACGTCGCGCCCATTAAACTTGCGAATGATGTCGCCTGGCTGCAATTGGGCCTGCGCAGCGGGCGATCCGGGCATTACTTCCTCCACCACCACTCCTTTGTCGTCAGTTCCGGTCTGTTGGCCCGGCTGCAACGCGCGACTTGTAATTCCCAGATAACCGCGAATGATACGGCCGTTTTTCAACACGCTTTCCAGTACCGTGCGAACGGTGTTGGACGGAATTGCAAAGCCGATTCCTTCTGAACCTCCGCTCCTGGAAACGATTTGCTCGTTGATACCGACGACTTCCCCTCGCACGTTTATTAATGGCCCGCCGCTGTTACCCGGGTTGATTGCCGCGTTAGTCTGAAGCAGATCAGCACGAACATCCGTGCTGTTTGGCTGCCCCTTCCAGCTAATAATTCCATCCGTCACCGTCTCCTGGAGGCCAAACGGATTGCCGATGGCGAGAACAGAATCTCCCGGTTGCACCGTGTCGGAGTCAGCCAGCTTCAACGGCGTGACGCCCGGAACATCGATCTTGAGCACAGCCAGATCGAGTTGTTCATCGGCACCCACCAGGCGCGCTTTTGTCGTGCGTCCATCGCTCAATTGCACTTCAATTTCATCCACTTGATCGACTACATGAGTATTGGTTATGATGTGGCCTTCCTTCGTCACAATCACGCCCGAGCCGAGTGAATTCTGCACCAGTGCCTCGTCCCGCGGATTACGAAATCGCCGCGAGTTGCCAAAAAAGAAATCGAACGGATCAACCCCATACTCGCGCCGGATACCAACCCGTTTCGAGGTCTTTACCGCCACTACGGACGGGATCACGCTTTTGACAAGGTCGCGCCGCTCCCGACTCAAGGCCTCCAGCGATGGCACTTGCTTTGGATCTACGCTCGGCTCCGATGCCAGCGTGTACTTTTCCGGTTTTCGGACAGAAGGTAAATTCAGGCCGCCATGTTTGAGGCGGTAATCGTAAAGCAGCGAAATTCCTGTGCTTAACAGCAGCACGAAAAGTAAAAACTTTGCGAGATTTTTCATCAACTAACGTGGGAGAAACTCTGTCCGTGTTGTTCGACAATTAAACGCCGGAAACGTTGATTCTCGGGCAGCTCCAGGCGGGGGTCCATTTCGAAGATGGACAGCGCTGCGGCACGGGCGCGCCGCATCAGGTCTGCGTCACGTTTCAAATCACCAATCTTGAGCGCCGGCAATCCGCTCTGCGCTGTGCCGAGCACATCCCCCGGCCCGCGCAATTCCCAGTCTGCTTCCGCCACTTCAAAGCCGTTCGTCGTTCGTTCCAAAACCGAGAGCTTCGCTGCCGTCTCCTTTCCCTGGTTCGAGCCGAGTAAAATGCAATACGATTTGTGTTCGCCGCGGCCGATTCGTCCCCGAAGCTGGTGCAACTGCGCGAGACCAAAACGCTCGGGGTTTTCAATCAACATCACGTTCGCATTCGGTACATCGATACCGACCTCGAGCACAGTCGTACTGATCAACGCGTTCGTATGGCCGCGTCGAAAACGGTCCATGATTTGCTGTTTCTCCGGGGCCGGAATCCGGCCGTGAAGCAATTCGCAACGGAACGGATGCAGGCGTTCACACCATAGTTCGTATTCCGCCGCAGCGGCTTTCACATCCAGCTTTTCGCTTTCATCAATCAACGGATAGATGACGTAGAGCTGGCGCCCCCTGTCCAATTCCTTTCTCAAAAAGCTGAGTACCTCACCCAACTTCGACGTATCGCGAGACGCAGTGATGATTCTTCCACGGTTCTTCGGCATTTCATCGATGGTCGATACGTCGAGGTCGCCGTAGATGGTCATCGTTAGGGTTCGCGGGATCGGTGTGGCTGTCATCACCAATACGTCCGGCGCCGGTTCGCCCGTAGTTAGTCTGGCGCGCTGGGCCACGCCGAACTTGTGCTGCTCATCAATCACGGCAAGCCCGAGATTCGAGAATGAAATTGATTCGTAAAGTAACGCATGCGTCCCGACAATGATTTGGGGCTCGTTGCGCGGGAGGACTTGGGTAGCGCACGCAAACAGTGGCAACGAACCGCTTTCTTCCTGCCTTGTGGCTGTTCGCAAGGACAGGCGCAAGCCCAGCGGCTCGAGCCAGCGCCGCAACACATCGTAATGTTGCTCGGCCAAAATTTGCGTCGGCGCCATGAACGCCGCCTGATATCCCGCTTCAGCCGCAAGAAGCATCGCCGCGACCGCAACTACGGTTTTTCCCGAGCCGACGTCGCCCTGTAACAAACGGTTCATCGGATAATTCGCCGCCAGATCACGCCGGATTTCCGCGATCACTTTTCGCTGCGAACCCGTCAATTCGAACGGAAGAGCCTTCAGGAATTTCTCCAGCAGCTCGCCTGACCCGCAGTGCGCCTGGCCGAGGCGGTTGGAGGATTCGAAGCGACGCGACGCGATCAGCATTTGCATGGTGAAGAATTCTGAAAGCACCAGATGCTCGCGCGCGGCATCGCGTGCTTCCCAACTCTCCGGAAAATGAATCGCGCGAATCGCATCCGATCGTTTGCCGCGCACCAAAGTGCTCGGGGCAACCGGTTCCCACGCTGCATCTGAAAGCTCATACAACAAGCGATAGATGACGCTGCGCAAGACGCGTTGTGAAAGACCTTCGGTCGCAGGATAAATCGGCGTGATGCGCCGGAAATGGATCGACATCTCTTCGTCGTTCTCGATCACCTCAAACTCCGGATGATCCATGCAGATCCGTTTTCCACGAAGTCGCGGCTTGCCAAAAACAACGATGCGCTGACCCGTAGCGATCATTTTCTGCACGTAATGCAGATTGAACCAGCGGCACACGAGCGGTTCGCTTAAGGCATTAGGCTGTGATTCCTGCAGGGTTGCTTCAAAGATCTTCTTCCAGCCGCCAAATCGCCGCAGTGAAGTTTTAGCAACCTCGCCGCAAAGACAGATTGGAACGTCACTTTCTTCCCGGGGAAAATGCGGGAACTCTGTGCGATCCTCATGACGCCGGGGAAAATGCGTCAGCAAGTCTTCTACAGTCTCAATGCCGAGCCGTCGCAGGGCGAGCAGTCGCGGCCGCGGGATCCAGGTTAATTCCTCAAGATTTGTCGAAACGTTGATCATGCTGCTAACCCGTCATTCCGAGCAAGGTCGCCTGCCAAACCATAGCTTTATGCCAAGGCTGGAGGAATCCCGCGGCATTACTCACCGTAGCACAGCGGGGAATCCTTCGACTTCTCCCGCGCCTGCGGGACCCGATCAGGACGACCATCAGCGCTACCGGATTTGAATACGTCACCGCAAGGGTGCTTGCGCTTCGCGCACCGCCTCAATACGCATGGCGACCAAAGTTTCGCCCTCATATTCATCCACCCCAATTCGGAAAGCCACGTCCCATGGGGAAGGCGGAAGTTCAGTTGCTGCGCCATCAAAATAAACCGCGCGACGGTGCCGGTCACCCTGACGCAACAGGAAGATAAGATGTTTTTCGTTTGCGACTCGCGGGGGCGCGACTGGTTCGACCGCGCGCGCAAAAAAAATCGGCTGCGGATTTCCACTTCCGAACGGCTGCAACAGTTCGTGCCAGCGCAGAAACTCCATGTCGATCTCCGAAAACGGCAGCTCATGATCGAGGCGCAGACAGCGTTGCAGAGCTTCTTCCGAGAGTATTTCTCGCGCAGCAGAGCGAAATGCCTCAGCAAACTGAGCGATATTTTCTTCGCGCACCGCCAGGCCCGCCGCCATTTCGTGGCCGCCGAATTTCTCGATCCCGCAATCGCGGGACGCGCAACGAGTTAACGCTTCGACGAGATTCAGACCGTCGATGCTTCGTCCGCTTCCCTTGCCCACGCCGTTCTCGTCGAAACCGATCACAATTGCGGGTCGATGATATTTTCGAGCGATGCGGGACGCAACGATGCCCAGCACGCCGGGATGCCAGCCGCGGGCACCCGCCACAATGGCTGCGTCGCGCGCCGGATCGAACGTTTTATCGATCTCCTCAACGGCTGCCGCGAGGATTTGCCTTTCAACTTCCTGCCGTTCACGGTTCTGCTGGTCCAATTCGATGGCGAGCGCCGTCGCTTCAGCTTCGTCATGTGTGAGCAAGAGTCGCAAAGATTTCTCCGCTGTGCTTAAACGCCCCGCAGCATTCAGGCGCGGCCCAAGCCTGTAACCAATATCCTCGGGAAGAATTGGCGGGCGCACTCCCGCGACTTGCATCAATTTTTTCAAACCGATCCGGGACGTTCGCGCAATTTCGATTGCGCCGCGCTGAACTAGGATACGGTTCTCGTCGACGAGTGGCACGATGTCAGCGACGGTGCCGAGCGCGACAAGATCGAGCTTCGATTTCAAATCGAACTCAGGCAGCGGCCGCGTCTTTAACAATGCGTGACAAAGCTTGAATACGATTCCAACGCTACAAAGATAATGAAATGGTGATTCTAGATCAGTCTTCGGATTTACAACTGCGACGCAGTCAGGCAGCACGGATTTTGCCTCGCCTGCCGAGCCGCAGCCTTGCGAAGGCTGGCCTGTGAGGCCGGAGCTTCCGAGCGGAGGCTCATGGTGATCGAGCACGATGACGTCCACGCCGCGTTTTTTGAGCTCGCGGATTTCGCCGGTTGCAGCAGTGCCGCAGTCGAGGGCGATGAGCAATTGCGGCTGATACTGCTCGAGGCAGCGTTCGGCGCTTTCCCGGCTTAACCCGTAGCCCTCCTCCATGCGCAACGGTAAAAACAGCTGCGGCGTGGCGCCGTAAGCCCGCAACATTTCGTCGAGCAACGCCAGGGAGGTCACTCCATCTACATCGTAATCTCCGAAAAGCACGATGCGTTCGTGCTGATCCAACGCGGCAAAAATCCGGGCCACTGCCGCCCGCATTCGCGGAAGCAAAAATGGATCGCTAAGCGAGCTAAGACGCGGGCGCAAAAAATCTTGGACCTCGTCCGCGCTGCGAAACCCTTTCCTGAAAAGCAACCGCGCGATGCATTCCGAACCGCAAATTTCGCCCCATGAAATGGCGCCGCCATTCAGATTTTCGCATGGCGGAAGAATCCATCGATCCTGCACCGCCCAGTTTATTCGCTGCGCATTGCGTGACAAGTTGCCGATGCAAATGGCAGTGGACCAACATTTACGCGCTTGCGTTTTGGAGCGCGCCGGTGCTCCGGGTCCGGGCTTTCCGGCGAAACATGGCCGTATTCTTCGCCTATATATACGTCGCGCAATCCACTCTGCAGTCCGCCACCCAAACAAATTCACGTTGCCCTCGGGAAACGGGCGAATTCTTAAAATATGGGAAGAAAATCTGGGCCGTCCCGGCCGCGAAGCTAGGCGTTTGAAGATTCGCGGGAATCGCTACTCGCAACGAAAATAATACGAGCACGCCTCGCACTCCGAATGCACGCCGCGCGAAATCAGGGAAATACCCATTTGATTTCGCGTGAGCTTAGGAGTAGGCACGGGTCATCGCGCTTTTGTGCCCGAACTCCGCTAAGGGACCATCGATGCGAATAGCCGACGGGTGGGGTTCGCTTGTATTGATCCTTGAGAATCAACGGTTTTTCTCGCCAAAGCACGCGTTACAGGTTGCTAGACAACGCTGAATGGACAATCGCGCCCGGGAAGCACGCCGTGCTTTGCGCATAGATGTGCAAAACGTTGCAAGCCTTGCTTCTCCTTTTTTCCAAAGCTGAATCGAAGATGCTTGCGGAAATAACGCAGAAGGAATTGGCGATTGATTTTGCGATTACCGGGGTCACCGACCCCGGCTACAGGTTCCGCGATCAAATCGTCGAGACTGCTGAGATTTTTGTCGCGTAATTTGCGCAGTCGTTGAGCGATGGATTTTGCGTCAGTGACTTCAGGGCGGATCAGCCACAAGGCGTAAACGAACGGTAGCCCGGTAAGTTTCTTCCATTGCTCACCGAGGTCCCAGAACTGGAATTCACCGGCGTGCTTCTGACGAAAGTGAATGGCTTGATCTCCAATGAGCAGTAGCGCACGAGTGGTGTCCGGCAAGTTCGCCACGGCGAATCCGTCCTGCGGCGGACTGCCGGACACAACAGGTTCGCCCCGGCGAATCCGTCCCGTGGCGGACTGCAATCCTGTGCTCCCCAGCACTCCAGAGACGAGACGCGCCTTTAATCCAAGCTCCTTCAGGATACAGCGAAGGAGATTGACTGCAGTTTGCGATGCGGGATCGAGTGCGATTTCTTCGACGTTGGAAAACTCACCACAGTATGTGACCACGACACTGTAAACTGGTCCGTGAGACGAAATGGAAACGTCGTCGACGATTCTATAGAGCGGGTTGCGCAGATATTCGAAGCTGGAAACAAGAGCGACATCGAGCTCACCATTCGCGAGCCGCTGACACAACGCCGACGGATGATCAAACTCAACGTCGTCCGGCCAGCCGCGAATCAGCGGACGAGCGTTGACGTACTTTACGCAGCCGATGCGCAGCGAGTTCAAATGCGAGAAGTAATCGAAAACGCAGTCATCCTGAGCGGATCCCGCAGGCGCGGGAGAAGTCGAAGAATCCCTCGAAATCAGGTGTGAGTTTTGCAACGGGATTTCTCGACTTCGCTCGGAATGACAGCAAACGCTATGCGCAGGCGAGCTCGGCCGGCGCAAAACTTCGAGTTGTTGCAGGAGCTCGCGCAGAAATATGCCGGTAATGACTGTCGCGCTGGACCGGCTCGCGGCCGGCTTCGCGAATGGCGTGTTCAAGCGCGGCTACGGTCTGTTGTTGCGGGGTAGTTGCGCCGGCCATGTGAAAAATCTTTTCCTCCAGGATTGTTCCGTGCAAATCGTCCACACCGTAGCTCAGCGAGACCTGCGCAAGCGGCAATCCAAGGCTTACCCAGTAAGCGGTCAAGTGATCGACGTTATCGAGGTAGATTCGGCTCACCGCAAGATTGCGCAGTTGCTCAAACGCAGAGGCGCGCTTCATGTGCGCCAGAATGCCGTGGGCTTGGTTCGGTTCGAAAGCAAAAGGAACAAACCCGGTGAATCCGCCCGTCTCATCCTGGAGTTGACGCAGTTGGCGCAAATGATCGGCGCGGTGCGCAAATGTTTCGATGTGTCCGTAAAGCATGGTGCAGGTGCTGCGGCCCCCCATTGAGTGCCAGGTCCGATGCACGTCGAGCCATTCGGCCGCGGTTTCTTTGCCCCGGCAGATTTGGTCGCGCACGGCTGGATCGAATATTTCAGCGCCACCCCCGGTGATCGAACCGAGCCCTGCTTCGCGCAAAGTTTCCAGCGTATCGCGGATCGAAAGCTTGAACACTCGCTGGGCCAAATGACGAACCTCGATCGCAGTGAACGCCTTGATGTGCAGCTGTGGATCGAGGGCGTGCAGCCGGCGCAAAAGATCGAGATACCAATCTTTCTTTAGACTCGGATGCAGCCCTCCCACCATGTGCACTTCGGTGACTCCCAGGGAAAGCGCGTCCGTCACGGCTTGCACGATTTCGTCAATTGCATACTCGAATGCATGGGCATCGCGTTTCTTGGCAGCAAACGCGCAGAACTGGCACGATAAGATGCAGATATTCGAGTAATTGATGTAGCGGTTGTGGATGTAGGTTGCGTAGTTGCCGTTCTTTCGCTCGCGCACGACGTTCGCGATGATTCCAAGCGCGTTGAGATCATTCGTGCCATAAAGCCTGAGAACGTCCGCCTCTGAAATGCGCTGCTGCGCCGCAACCTTTTCGGCGATCGGCCTCAGTTCTTTTGGAATGAGCTGGTAATTCATCTGCGGACTCTGGTTGATCGCGCGTCAAGCATGCACAGGCCGCTCCCGGGTTGCAACAAAAACGATGCCTACGAGGGTGATGGACAGCCGAATTTTGGCGAATTGCGTTTTTCTGGAAAATTTTCAGGGTGCCAACGTCTAAGTCACGATGTCTCAGAACGATCGAGGAAATCTCGGCGGATCGGAAGAAGATGCCGAGGACATACGGCTGATGGAGCTGGTCAGCCGAGGCGATACAAAGGCCTTTGAGAGGCTCATCGAAAGACATCAAACCCTTGTGGCAGGCACGATTGCGCGCATGCTGGGCAGCAGTTCGGACGTCGAAGATATCGCGCAGCAGGTCTTTATCCGTGTCTGGAAAAGCGCGCGCCGATATGTTGCGCGCGCCAAGTTTACCACGTGGCTGTTGAAAATCACCCGCAACCTCGTCTTCAACGAGATGCGGCGCACCAAACGTCGGCCCCACGTTCCCCTCCATTCAGAACCCGGCGCCGAGGACCCGCCTTTCAAAGATGAGACAACTCTCGCACCGGACGCATCTCTGCTTGAGTCGGAACTACAGCAAGCGATTGAGGAAGCGATTCAACGCTTACCGGAGACGCAGCGAATGGCGCTCGTCCTGCGGAGGTACCAGCAGCTCAGCTATGAGCAAATTGCCCAGGTCCTGGATCTCTCGGTGCCGGCTGTAAAAAGTGTGCTCTTTCGCGCTCGCGCAGAGCTCCGCTCCCGGCTCAACAAATATCTCGATTAATCGGCTAACTGCTCCTCAACGGCGCTCGTCATCCTCCAACACTCTACCCCGAACACGCCGTATTTCGGCGTGATGGGTCAACACATGCATGCGTCCATCGCTTCCCCGGAAAAATGCGCTCAAAACCCAGCTAACGATGCTGATCACAATCGCGCCCCAGAATGCGCTCCAAAAGCCGCCCACATGAAATCCGACAACCACGCTGGGCACCAGAAGCAGCAAGAATCCGTTCAGGACGAGAATGAAAAAGCCGAGCGTAAGGAGAATGACTGGCGCGCTGAGGATCAATAGAATTGGACGAACGAAGGCGTTCAGAATTCCCAACAAAAGCGAGGCCCCGATGAGCGCCGCGACAGTGTCATAACGGATCCCGTGGATTACAGACGAGGCGACCATCACCGCAACGGTCGTGGCAGCCCAGCGGAAGACGAATTGTTTTATCCCAACCATCTCTGTTCCAAATCTAGCCGATCTTGTAAAGAACGGCGAGAAAGCACTTGCCAACTATCCGATCAACGATAAACGAAATTTAACAACCCTTATCGATCTGTGCCGAAGAAAACAAAAACTGCCGAAGAAAAAAATCAGCCATCTGCAGACTCAGGCGCCTCAAGCAAAACAAAAAAAACCGGCAGACGCCGGAGCGGACAACGCGCAACCACAGCCAAAAAGCCACGAAATGCGACCGCCAGGAAGGATCTCGCTGATCGAAGCGCACAGATTTCAGCGTTACCATCAGCGGAGCCGTCCAAGTCTGGTGAGCCTTCAGAGGAAGTAATTCGTCTCCGGGCATATTTCATCTCCGAACGCCGACGCAGGTTTGCATTGCCGGGCGACGCGGAATCCGATTGGCTTGAAGCTAAACGACAGTTGCTTGCCGAATCTCGCAGGTGAACTCCGGAAGCAGCGTAGCACGCGATGGAAGATTCTTTAGCTGATCTCGCGCAGGCTCTGCGAGAACGTCTCGGGGTAATTCGGGATGAGGAAAGCCGCCGCGATCAACCAAAACACATCGCTCGATTACGAGCGATCTCAGAAAACATCGACCGGTTGCATCGGTCGCTTGCGCCTTCAATCGATCCCCAACTGAATCACTACCTCGAGCGAAAAAGTTACGACAAAGCGCTTGCACATTTGCAAGCGCAATTGTAGCGGCGAATCTGCAACTCCTAGATTAACTCCGGCGAACATCGACCTCCCCCAGCCTGCTTCGCGACAACACAACGCGGTTCCCGTGCTGGGCCGCTCTTGTCACCAATGCCCGGGCGTACGGCTGCACCCTTTCGGGCAACAGCGTCGTGATGGCTTTTTTGCTTCGATCATCGACGCGATTGATCGCCTCCAGTGACTTCGGGCCCGAGATCGGATTTTCACCTATACGAGAATCCACCGTGCTCCCGATTGTGCGCGCTGTTGACGGGAACGTAGTGTCTCGAGTCGTGACCCTATCCACAGCAACTAAATTGTCGGATGACGAAAAACTGGAGGCGCTGCGACGGCTCGATCAATTTCGGCAGTGGCCTTCGCTGGAAGAGAAACGTTACTGTTTGGTTTGCGGCAAACTCATTGCGGGACACGAAATCCAGGTCGTTGGCGGAACCCGCGGCAACGAAGCACTGCGGCTCAACTGTCCAACGGAAGGTTGCAACTCGATTCCGATGGACTGGGTGCTGGCTACGAATGAGATCCTCGCTAAAATAGAAAGAATGGCAGCCGGAGAGCGCAAACTTTCGGCATCAAAACCCGCTGCGGTCGCGAACGGAAACGGCGAAACAGTCCAACCTGGCGACCAACACCACAGGCTCGTGTCGCGACTGCTCAAATTCGCTTTTCCGTTCAAGCGATATTCCTGAAGCTGTCCCCTCCAATCCCTGCGGGCCTTGAGCCTCCCGGCAAGCCCGCGGGGTGATAGTTTTTCGTCGAGTATCGGGTCGTTAGGCTCTCAAGAAATGCTCTCGATACGGCGCAGCGTGCGACTAGACCTAACGAGATTTCCGTCCAATTTTTGGGCATTGCACCCTGAATTGGACTCTAATCCGGCGTTGCACCTAGCGCCGATCGGTCATCCCGGCGAACTGCCCGCCTTTCTCCCATGGTTCCTGCTTGTTCCACGGGATCATGGACGACCCGCCATGATCGTCCGGATCGTTGACCAGTGCGGTTTCTTTCTGCGTCGCACACGAAGTCAACGCAACCACGAACGCGGAAAGCAGAACGGGAACGACGATTGTTCGGAGCTTAAGGACTTGTGCCAGCATAGATCACATTGTCTCCAGGTTGTACTTGGACGCCGCGCGCCAAGCTGTTGGTGATGATATCGCCGATGGCCGTCGCCGGTTCAACCGAAGAAATGCGAATTTTTCCAATCAGCGTTCCATCTCGCAAGACGAGCATTTCGGAGTTCGGTTCGACTCCGTTACGCGCACCGAGATTTAGAACCACAAAGTTGTAAGCCTGATTGTACGCAAGCACTGTTCCGTGTACGCCCGCGCGATGGCTGTTGACGCTTTCCCGTTGTGTGGGTGCGGTCTCGCGCTTTTTTCTTGATTCCTTGGGCGATTCCTTGGCTTGGGCCGTGCGTTGCGCGGCATCCTCGAGTTTTTCGGCCAGCAACGCTTTTTCCTTTTCCGCACTATCGAGCTGACGGCGGAGATCATCGACCTGCGACTGCAAATCAGCGTTCTGTGTATTTTCGGCGGGCGCCGCTGCGTTGCCGGGCGCGGAATCACTCGCTTCCACCGCGCGTTGTCGCAACGCGGCGATCTCTTGTTGGCTGGTGTCTAATTTGCTTTGCAGGTCGGCTTTTTCTTTTTCGGCTTGCCCGAGTGCTGCCTCGGCTTTTGCGGCGCGGTTTTCTCCTTCATCGGTTTTGCCCTGTTGTTTCGCTGCGAAGAGTCCAGCAGTTCCCGCATTGGATTTCGCCGCCATCTGACCGTGCCCGGAAGAAGCGTCGCTAATACCCTGCGCGGTCACGACGTTCGCGCGAAGTGCTTTCATTTTGTGGCTATTCAAAAGACCAAAAAAAGCCGCTAGCACGAGGAAAATGATAGCCAAACGGCTCATGCTTCTCGGCGTGGCCGTAAAGAGCGCCGGTCCCCTTTGCGCCATAAGGGTGCCTTTTAACAACGGATCACGTGAAAATGCAATTACGATTTCAATTTTGTTGGCTATAGAAAAGGTTTGCTTTCGATGTCAGGCTGCCAGCCTGCTCCCGCGGCACCGCTGGCAGCCTGCCGGCCGAGTCAGCCAAACTGGCTCACATTCAGTCGAATGTTAATCCCGATTGCGTTTCTCTAAGTTTCAATCGATAGAGATTCCATGGGACAGCAGCACCGCGTACGAGGCAAACGCAAGCGGCGTTTAGCGTATTTGCGACGCAAAAAGGCCGCCGCGCGAACTGCCGCCACCCGTTCGTCGCTATCCAAGCAGCCGGCACAGAAAGAAGCGAGCTCCGCGGAGTAGTTTGGGTTCGATCGCAGCGCCGATCTCCAGATTACCTGGCACTGCACGCTGCGACCATCTGCCGGATGTGGTCTGCGGCGAATGGTGCATTCATTCATACCTCGCTTCAGCTGGTTTTGGCTGACGGCGGATGAAACCGCTGAAGCGGTTTGCGTATTGCCGTTGTGTGCATCACCTCGCTCAAGGTATTAACGAGAGATGCAGGGGTTTGAATGATTCGATTCATTCGAGGGGAAACGTAGAGTATGAGGATGCAGCCGCGCGCTCGTTACCTGATCGTCGATGGGCACAGCGTCATCTTCGCCTGGCCGGAACTGCGCCAACTCCACGCGCGCCGGTCGTCGCTGGCACGAGAAGCGTTAGTCAAGCAGTTGCGGAATTATCAGGATTGGACCGGTGTGCGCGTTGTCGTCGTTTTTGATGGTAAAGGGCCAAAGATCGAGGCGAGCTCCGACCCAGGCGAGGTGCAGGTTTTCTATTCCCGCAGTGGGCAATCAGCCGATGCAATCATCGAGCGTTTAGCGAGCAAGTACGCGAAACGCTACGAGCTCTTAGTTGCCACTTCCGATTCGATGGAAGCCGAAACCGTTCAGGCCTGCGGCGCAGAATCGATTTCTTCCGAAGCCCTGCGCGGACTTCTTTCCAAGTGTGCGACGAGGATAGCGCGGAATACTGTCATTCCGAGCGAAGTCGACGAATCTCGTGGATTAACCCCTAAGAGCAGTTCCACGGGATCCTTCGACTCCGCTCCGCTTCGCTCAGGATGACGGGCTACGCCTGGCGAGCGCAGCTTTTGGTAAGCCAACTACAACCCCAATCTCTTCTCGATTTCTTTGATACGCGCAAACAGTTTTCCGAGCCGGTGGACCCAGGCAATTTGTTTCTTAGCTTCCGCAAGCGGCACGGCGGGCGATGCCCACCATGTCCCGCCGCTGATGTTCTTTGAGATGCCACTTTGCGCACCGATGGCGGTGTTATCGCCAATCTCGATATGCCCAATAATACCAACCTGACCGCCAATTAGGACACGCTGACCGATCTGGACACTGCCGGCAATTCCGGTCTGCGCTGCGATGACGGTATTCTTGCCGATCACGACGTTGTGCGCAACCTGCACGAGATTGTCGATCTTTGCTCCTTCCTGGATCCAGGTTCGACCAAAACGGGCCCTGTCGATGGTTGTGTTGGCGCCGATCTCGACATCATCGTCGATCTGTACAATTCCGAGCTGCTGAATTTTCTCCTGCCGGCCATCGACCATTTCAAAACCGAATCCATCGGCTCCGATCACCGCGCCACTGTGGATGATTACGCGGGAGCCAATCCGGCTTCGCTCTCGAATCGTTACTCGCGGATAAACGAGACACGCGGATCCGATAACCGTCTCATGCCCGATGTAGGTGCCGGCGCCAATGATTGTGTCGTCGCCGATTTTGGCCCCGGCTTCGATAACCGCCAGCGGCTGAATCGAAACGCGTTCGCCGAGTTGAGTGCTTGGATCGACGATCGCGCTCGGATGAATACCGGCCACGAAGCTGACCGGTTTCGGCGCGAACTTACGCACGACTTGCTCGAACGCCTTTGTCGGATTTGAAACTCGAACCTGCGCCGCATTGATAGACTCGGCAAAATCCGGCGGAACGAAAATCGCCGATGCCCGCGTTTTGCGCAGCAACCCTACGTATTTTCGATTTGCGAAAAAGCTGATTTCTCCCGGCGTCGCTTCCCCGAGCGATGCCGCGCCGGTAATTTGCAGCGATGGATTACCGACTAATTCGCCGCTGGACATCGTCGCCAGCTCTTGAAGGGTAAAAGTCATCACAGCGCTAAAGCGATACCTTCTGGGGTAGCGCACGCGTCTCGCGTGCCGGCAAGCCGGTCCTCGCGATCGCGGACTTTTGTTTCGATCTCCACTTTTTTCCTGCGCGGAACGTTTAAGAAAAGATTGTTCCGGCGTGACGCCGAAACCAGCACGCGAGACGCGTGCGCTACCCGAGCGGTGTGCGCTTCGCTCATTTCCAGCGCGGCGGGCGTTTTTCGATGAATGCTTGGACCCCTTCAAGCGCAGCTTCGTCCATCATATTGCACGCCATGACTCGACTTGCTGCTTGGTACGCCGCTGCGATGTCGAGTTCGGCTTGCCGATAGAAAAATTCTTTTCCCATTGCGACTGCGACGCGTGGTTTGGCGAGGATCGTAGCGACAAGTTTCTCGAGCTCGCCATCCAACTTTTCTGGTTCGGCAACCCGGTTGATCAATCCACGCGACTTTGCTTCTTCAGCGCTGATAAATTCTCCTGTCACGAGCATCTCGAACGCCGCCTTGCGCAAAACATTTCGTGAGAGTGCCACACCGGGTGTGGAGCAGAAAAGACCGACGTTTACACCGCTGACGGCGAATCTGGCTGCGCTCGATGCGACAGCGAGATCGCACATCGCCACCAACTGACAACCTGCGGCAGTCGCGATTCCCTGGATCCGCGCGATTACAGGAACCGGTAACCGCTGGATGCTCAACATTGTATCCGAGCACCGAGTAAAAAGCCGCTGGTAATACTCCGGCGATGGATCGGCACGCATTTCCTTGAGATCGTGTCCGGCACAAAAGGCTTTGCCTGCAGCACCAATAACGAGTACACGGACGGATTCGTCGCCGGCGATCGCGTCGAGTTCGCGCTGTAATTCCGAGAGCATTGTTTCGGACAAGGCGTTGAACGCCTGTGGCCGATTAAGAGTCAATGTGACCACGCCACGCGCATCCTGGCTTCGCAAGACAACTGGTTCTTCGGCTTCGGATATTTTCAAGCGCGATGCCGGATCGATCGTTGCTGGAGACGCTTTCACAGGCTAGAAGACTCGAACGCTACTGGCAAAATTCCAAACCTGAAATTCGAAAAATTTAGTTTCCGTTTCCGGTGAGCGGCAACATCATCATTCAAAAGGTTGCGTAATGATAAGACTCGAAGCGATTGCTCATTCTGGGGAGCGCACGCGACTGGCGTGCTGGCGATGGCGCCCTCGCCATCGCGAACTTTTGCTTCTGAGTGGATGTAATGCAGTATTCCGAACGCTTCGGCGGGGGCGCCGAAACAAGCACGCGAGCCGCGTGCGCTCCCCAGAATGAAAATTGTCGCGATTGCTAATCAAAAAGGCGGCGTTGGCAAAACGACGACAGCCGTGAATCTCGGCGCTGCGTTGGCCGAAATGGGGAAGCGGATTTTGCTGGTCGATCTTGATCCACAAGCAAACGCCACCAGCTCGTTTGGTTTGCAGGGCATCGAGGAAATTAGTCTCTACGAACCACTCCTTGGCGGGAGTTCCATTACGGAAAAGATTTTCCCCACGCGGCGAGAAGGACTGTTCATAGTGCCCGCCGATCTTGATTTGGCCGGCGCGGAGGTGGAGATCGCGCGGATGCCAAATCATCTCACACGCCTGGCGGAGACACTCAAACCCCTGCACACCGATGACACATTCGATTTCGTTTTTCTGGATTGTCCCCCGTCGCTTGGAATTCTGATGAGCAATGCACTCGCCGCTGCAAGTGAGCTGCTGACTCCAATCCAATGCGAATATTTCGCGCTGGAAGGATTGGTAAAGATTGTGCGGCTGATCGAACAAGTACTCGATTCAGGCGCAAACGAGCGTCTGGAGCTGGGCGGAATCGTTATGACCATGTTCGACGCGCGAACCAACCTTAGTCAGCAAGTAGTCGCTGACGTGCGAAAGCATTTTGGTGAACGCGTTTACGAAACTGTGATCCCCCGCAGCGTGCGCCTGAGCGAGGCGCCGAGCTTTGGGAAATCTATCCTGGAATATGCTCCCAGTGGACCTGCAGCACAGGCCTATCGCGCACTGGCGAAAGAATTTCTCAAACGCCACCCGACGCCAGCCAGCGATGTCGCGACAGTGAAAACACATTCGTCGGAAAACCGCGAAACGTAATCTGCTTCTCCACTGTCATTCCAATCTTCTCGGCCACGCGACGCGAGGGAATGTTGTTCGGATGAACCAGCGAAATCACGAGCGGCAGCTTTAGATCGACAAAGGCATGATCGCGCACGGCGCATGCTGCTTCCGTAATCAGACCACGGTTCCAATACGCGGAATCGAGTCTATATCCAATTTCGACCTGTTTGGGCACTTCAGGGTGATGGAGGACGCCGCAATACCCCAGCACGCCGGGATCCTCGCGAAGAATAACTGCGAACGGCGAAGGCAAACCAGCTTCGCCCCAAGAGAGAAATCTCTGCAAGGTGGCTTGCGTCTGCTCGCGCGTGTACGGGCCCAGCGAAAAGCGCATAAATTCCGGGTTCGCCATCAGCTCCGCTAACCGATCGAGGTCGTCCGCACGAAATGGGCGCAGGATCAGGCGAGGCGTTTGCAATTCCATGGTACGGCGCGCTATCCCTACCATATTGGATCGCGGCGGGATGGCCACAGTAGCATACGATCTGGCCGCGAATTTCGATTCAAGAATGGAAATGGCAAAAAACGGTGAAGAATACGCGCGACCGGCGCGTCCGCCCGATACCTCGAGTCTGAGCATCCTCCGCGAGGCCTCACGTCACTGCACAGCGTGTCACTTATACAAGAGCGGAACCCAAACAGTTTTCGGCGAAGGTCCGAAGCAAGCAACGATGATGCTGATTGGTGAACAGCCGGGCGATTACGAAGATCTGGCGGGCAAACCGTTCGTTGGGCCCGCTGGGAAGATCATGGATCGCGCGCTCGAGGAAGCGGGAATCGATCGATGCAAGGTTTATGTCACCAACGCGGTGAAACATTTCAAATGGGAACCGCGCGGCAAACGCCGGATTCATCAAAAGCCTAACTCGCGCGAAATCGCCGCGTGCCGTCCGTGGCTGGAAGCGGAGCTGCGACTCGTTAGGCCGAAACTTGTGGTGGCAATGGGCGCGACAGCGGCGCAGACCATCTTCGGTCCGGCATTCCGCGTCACCCGTGAACGCGGTAAGGTTCTGTCGTCGAAGCTTGCGCCGCGAGTGCTTGCGACTGTTCATCCATCGTCGCTTCTTCGCCAACCCGATGAGGAATCGCGCGAACGCGAATACAGGCATTTCGTCGCCGATTTGCGTGCCGCATCACGCGCCGCTGACGAAGAGTAAACCTGGGTCATTCGACGATCGCTGCGTCTCGCGTCTTGTATTCTGCTACGAACGCCTTGCGGAACTGATCGAGTGTCCCGCACTCAATTTCTACGCGCGCTCGACTCATCAGGTTCAAATAAAAATGCAAATTGTGCAGCGTGATCAGGCGAAGCCCGAGAATTTCTTCCGCCTTAATGAGGTGACGAATGTAGCCGCGCGAAAAGTCACGGCAGGAATAACACCCGCAGTTGTCTTCTATTGGCCGTTTGTCCAGCGTGAACTCTGCGTTCTTTAAATTCAGCGTACCCGTTGTGGTGAACGCAGTTCCATTGCGTGCCAGGCGTGTTGGCAGCACGCAATCGAACATGTCCATCCCGCGCGCGATCATCTCCAGTAATTGCGGCGGCGTGCCGAGGCCCATGGCGTACCGCGGTTTGTCTGTTGGCAAAAACGGTTCAACCGATTCAACCGCCGCCATCATTTCCGCTTCCGGTTCACCGACACTCACACCGCCAATCGCATAGCCGCCGAACCCAACCTCCACTATGGCCTGCGCATTTTGCTTGCGGAGATTTTCGAACGTGGCGCCCTGAACTATCCCGAACAGAAGTTGAGGCGCGGATGTGTCATTCCGAGCGGATTCCGCGAACGCGGGAGCAGTCGAGGAATCCCGCAACGAAAACGTTGAGGTGGTTCTGCGGGATCCTTCGGCTTCGCTCAGGATGACCACATGTGCTTCCTTGCACCTCTTGGCCCACCGCTTCGTCAACTCAGCACTTTTCGCAGCGTAATCGTATTCGCACGGATACGGAACGCATTCGTCGAGCGCCATCGCGATATCGCTGCCCAGCGCAGTTTGAATTTCCATGGCGATCTCGGGCGAAATGAACGCACGCGCGCCGTCAATGTGATTTTGAAATTCAACACCTTCCTCGGTGATTTTGCGCAACTTCGCGAGCGAGAAAATCTGGTATCCGCCGCTGTCGGTAAGAATCGGCCCATTCCAACCCATGAAATTATGCAGTCCGCCAAAGCGTTCGATCACGTCGAGTCCCGGCCTAACGAACAAGTGATAGGTGTTCCCGAGAATTATCTGTGCCTTCAACTCGCGCAACTCTCCTGGGCTAACGGCTTTTACCGTTCCCTGCGTTCCCACCGGCATGAACGCCGGCGTGTCGATTATGCCATGTGCTGTGGTTAGTCGGCCGCGTCGCGCCTTGGTCTGCCGATCTTGTACGAGTAATTCGAACATTTTGGGTCTGGAGTTAGAGATTCCTCCAGACCTTCGCATAAAGCTACGCTTGGCAGCGACTTGGCTCGGAATGACAATCGAACGCGCAAAATATTCTTTGCAGATCGCGTTTTTCCCTCTATGTTGCGCGCTTACCGCATCAGGCGCGTGAGAGAGTTTGTTGCGCGGCCTGAAGCGGGTTTTTTGTCGCCGGAATAAAGACGTTTGGCGGCGCATTGTTTTTTAGGATTTGGAAGATGCCCACCATCAATCAGCTGATTCGAAAAGGACGCCGGAAGGTGTCGGTGAAATCAAAGTCACCGGCACTGGCAGGTTGTCCGCAGCGACGCGGTGTGTGTGTGCAGGTGATGACGCGCACGCCGAAGAAGCCGAATTCTGCCTTGCGCAAGGTGGCGAAAGTGCGGTTGACGAACGGCCAGGAAGTGATTGCCTACATTCCGGGCGAGGGGCACAATTTGCAGGAGCACTCGATCGTGCTCGTGCGCGGCGGACGAGTGAAGGATTTGCCTGGTGTGCGCTATCACATTGTGCGCGGAACGCTGGACGCGCTTGGTGTGGATGGGCGGCGGCGCGGTCGCTCCAAGTACGGAGCGAAGCGACCGAAGGGCGGTGGAGCCGCCGGTGGAGGCGGCGCGGCGAAAGCAGCGCCGGCAGCGGCCAAATAAAGCAAGATCAAATTTGAAAGAGACGATCGACAATGTCGCGGCGGAGAAGAGTTCACAAAAAAGAGGAGCACGTCGATTCCCGATATGGGAGTCCGGCGGTAGCCCGTCTTATCACGACCGTAATGAAGCGGGGCAAGAAGTCGCTCGCCGAACGCGTCGTGTACACGGCGATCGATAAGTCGCGCGAAGGCTCTGATTCAGTCGATCCGCTGGAGATTGTAAACAAAGCAGTCGAAAACGTTCGTCCGCGGCTGGAGGTGCGTTCCCGCCGGGTTGGCGGCGCGACGTACCAGGTGCCGATCGAAGTGACGCCCGCGCGGCAAATCTCACTAGCCATGCGCTGGATCGTGAAATTTGCCGACGGTCGCAAGGGATTGACGTTGGCTGACGCACTGGCGCAAGAACTCAAAGACGCCGCTGCTGGCCAGGGCAACGCCATCAAAAAACGCGACGACACACATAAAATGGCGCAGGCGAACCGCGCATTCGCGCATTTCAGGTGGTGACAATTATGGCGACGGCGACAATGGAACAGAAGAAAGCTCCGGCGAAAAATCCGAACTCGCCGAATCGCAAGTTTCCGCTGGAACGAACGCGGAACATTGGGATCGCAGCCCACATTGATGCCGGCAAAACAACGATCACCGAGCGCGTTCTGTTTTACACGGGCATGATCCACAAAATGGGTGAGGTGCACGAGGGCACCACCGTCACCGATTGGATGGAACAGGAGCGGGAGCGCGGCATCACGATCACGTCGGCTGCGACAACGTGCACCTGGTCACAACGCAAGGAAGAAGGCGTTTACAAGATCTTCGAAGGAGTTAAGCAACGGATAAACATCATTGACACCCCAGGCCACGTCGATTTCACCGCGGAGGTGGAACGTTCGTTGCGCGTGCTCGACGGCGCGATTGCCGTTTTCGACGGCGTGGCGGGCGTGCAACCGCAATCCGAAACGGTCTGGCGGCAGGCGACTAAGTACAACGTGCCGCGCCTGGCGTTCATCAACAAAATGGACCGCGTCGGCGCAGATTTCGAAATGTCAGTGGACAGCATCCACAAGAAACTGGGCGCCAACGCGTGGCCGGTTTTGCTGCCGCTGGGCAAAGAAGATCAGCTGCGCGGCCAACTCGATGTCATTAGCAAAAAGGCAATTATTTATTCCGAGAACGATCAACTTGGGTCGACCTATGCGGTGACTGATGTGCCGACGGAGTACGCGGACGCGGTTGAGAAGGCGTACAACGAACTAGTCGAACAGGTTTCGAATCTCGACGATGAAGTTGCCGAGGCAGTACTTGAAGAGCGCGAAGTCACTCCGGAGTTGTTGAAGGCCGGCATTCGTCGACAGACGATCGCGAACAAATTCGTGCCGGTGATCGGCGGCTCGGCTCTCAAAAATATCGGTATTCAGTATCTCGTGGACGCGGTTGTCGATTACCTGCCGAGTCCGCTGGACATTCCGCCGGCAAAAGGCCAAAACCCCGACACGGGCGAGGCAATGGAAGCGGTGACCGACGACAATGGCACGTTCTGTTCGATCGCATTCAAGTTGTGGAGTGATCCGTTTGTCGGCAAACTCGTGTTCTTCCGCGTTTACTCCGGCACGCTCAGCAAAGGCGACACTGTGTACAATCCGCGCACGAACAAACGTGAGCGGATTTCGCGTTTAATTCAGATTCAGGCAGACAAACGCGAAGACATCGAAACGTGTTACTCGGGCGATATCGCCGCGATCGTGGGGATTAAAAATATTACAACGGGCGACACGCTGTGCGATGAGGATCATCCAATCCTTCTCGAGCCGCCGTCTTTCCCTGATCCAGTGATCTCGATGGCGATTGAACCAAAGACGAAATTGGACCAGGAAAAGATGGCGACCGCGTTGCAGCGGCTCGCGGAAGAAGACCCAACCTTCCGCGTTTACACGCACGAAGACACCGGCCAGACGATCATCGCCGGAATGGGTGAGTTGCACTTGGAAATCATTCGCGACCGGATGTTCCGAGAGTTTAAAGTCGACGCGAACGCTGGCAAACCGCAGATCGCGTATCGCGAAACGATCACCGGCAACGCCCATGGCGTCGGGAAATTGATCAAGCAATCGGGTGGGCGCGGTCAGTATGGACACGTGGAAGTGGACGTGCGCCCGGCCGAGCGCGGCAAGGGTCTCACCGTCGAGAACAAGATCGTGGGAGGCATCATTCCGAGGGAATACATCCCCGCGGTGAAAAAGGGGATCGACGAAGCGGTGCTCAACGGCGTGCTGGGCGGCTATCCTGTTGTCGATGTCGAGGTGGACATTGTTTACGGCTCGTTCCACGAAGTCGATTCCAGCGAGATCGCATTCAAAATGGCGTCGATCTTCGCCATGAAAGACGGTTTCAAGAAGGGCAAGCCCATTCTGCTGGAGCCAATTATGAAGGTGGAGAACATCACGCCGGAAGAGTATCAGGGCGACATTTGCGGCGATTTGAGCCGGCGGCGCGGCGCGATCAACAGCATTGAGACCCGCGGCAACGTGGCGATCATTCACGCACTGGTGCCGCTCGCGGAATTGTTCGGATACGCGACGGCCATCCGATCGCTGTCGAAAGGCCGCTCGAGTTACTCGATGGAGCCGTCGCACTTCGAGCCGGTCCCTGCGAATTTGGTCGCGGCCATCCTTGATCAAAAGGAGGCGAAATGAGCAATGGCCAGCGCATTCGCATTCGCCTGAAGGCATTCGACCACCGCATGCTGGACCAATCGGCGATGGAAATTGTGGATACCGCCAAACGAACCGGCGCGCGCGTGGCCGGACCGATTCCGCTGCCGACACTCATCGAAAAGTTCACCGTGAACCGTTCGCCGCACGTAGACAAGAAATCGATGGAACAATTTGAAATTCGCACTCACAAGCGGCTGTTGGATATCATCGAGCCAACGGCAAAGACGGTTGACGAACTGAAGAAACTGAACCTGCCCGCGGGCGTTGACATTACGATTAAGATTTAAGCGGAGGCGCGTCTGAAACATTTACAATCGCACGGTCATGAGCATCGGCTTACTTGGACAAAAAATTGGTATGACCAGCGTCTACGACGCCAAGGGTCGATTGTGTCCGGTGACCGTGATCGCGGCTGGCGATAACGTTTTGTTACGCCGTCTGACCGAAGAGAACGAAGGTTATTCGGCTGTGCAGGTCGGGTTCGCCGAGCAAAAGGAATCGCGTGTGACCAAGGCGTTAATCGGTGAATTCAAGAAGGCCGGCGTCGGGCCGCAAAGATTTGTGCGCGAATTTCGCCTGCAAAACGATCTTCCCGAAGGCGACGTCAACTTGAGCGTTACGCAATTTCAGGCCGGCGATTTCGTCGATGTGATTGGCCGCTCTAAAGGCAAAGGTTTCCAAGGCGTGATGAAGAAGCATAACTTCGCGGGGCAAGGCGCGGCGCACGGTTCGAAAATGCACCGGCGCATCGGCGCGGTTGGCAATCGTTCTACGCCGGGACGCATTTGGAAGAATCAGGGAATGCCTGGGCACATGGGCGATCAGCGCGTAACGGTGCAAAATCTTCAAGTCATGCAGGTGCGCGAAGCGGAAAAAATTATTTTGATAAGCGGGGCGGTGCCGGGAGCGAATGGCAGTTATGTCGTCGTGCGACCGGCCGTTAAACATCCAGAGCGCCTACTGGCGCTACATGCTGAACACCGAAAGCATAAGGAAGAAGAGAAGGCGAAGAAGCCGAAAACTCTACGTGAGATGGCGCAGAAAAAATGAGCGCAAAAGTGTTGACTAAGACCGCGGCGAAAGAAGCGAAGATCGACGTCATTGAGGACGGTCGCGGCACGCAGGCCGTGCATGATGTTGTCGTCGCCATGCGCGCGGCGCGGCGGTCCGGCTCGGCCAATACAAAGACCAAAGCCGAAGTCGATTTGTCAGGCGCAAAGCCATGGCGGCAAAAAGGAACGGGTCGTGCCCGGGCCGGTTACAAATCATCGCCGATTTGGCGCGGCGGTGGCGTCGTTTTTGGCCCGAAGCCGCGCGATTATTCGAAGAAAGTTGGAAAGTCCGTTCGTCGACTCGCTTTTCGAAAAGCGCTGAGCGAACGCATCAACGCCGGGGATGTTTTGACCATCGACAAGTTTGTCGTGTCGGAGTTGAAGACGAAAGCGTTCGTCGATTTTCTCAGAAAGCAGACTGATGCCGTGAAAGTGCTCATAGTTTCCGATTCGTTTGATGAGAAAACCTACAAATCGGCTCGCAACGTAAAGCCGGTGAGACTTGCCACCGCTTCAGACGTGAACACAGAGCAGTTGCTCGGGTTTCAGAAAATTCTCGTTACCCAGAAGGCCTTGGAAAAACTGGCGGAAAGAACACGACCGCAGGCGCCGAAAACTGCGGCAATAAAATGAACGAATCACACGAGATCATTAAGACCGCGTCGTTGACGGAAAAATCAACACTGATGACCGAGAAGCAGAACAAGTACGTCTTCCGTGTCAGCCCCAAGGCGAACAAGATTCAGATCAAGAATGCAATCGAACAGCTGTTTCAGAAAACCGTTGTCGATGTGAACACGTGTAATTACGCCGGCAAAGAAAAACGGCTCCGTGGACCGGTTGGGCGACGTCCGCGGTGGAAGAAAGCAATCGTGACTTTGAAGGAGGGCGATAAGATCGATCTGATCTGATCGCGAGAAGTTATGGCTTTGAAAGAATTTCGCCCATTAACGCCCACGTTGCGTTTCAAGTCGCTGCCTGCGTTCGATGAAATCACGAAGTGGCGCCCTGAAAAGAGCCTGGTTGAGTCGAAGAAGAAAACGGGCGGCCGCAACAACTACGGTCGGATGACATCGCGACACATCGGCGGCGGTCACAAACAAAAGTATCGCAAGGTCGATTTCAAACGTTGCAAGCACGGTGTCTCGGCTGAAGTGATCGGGATCGAGTACGACCCGAACCGCTCCGCCCGCATTGCTCTCATAAAATATGCCGACGGCGAACTGAGCTACATTCTCGCGCCGAACGGACTTCAAGTCGGAGCAACCGTTAATGCTGGAATTGATGTTGGGCCTGAGTTGGGAAACGCACTGCCTCTTCGGGCCATTCCTCTGGGCACGAACGTGCACAACATTGAATTGACTCCGGGCCGCGGTGGCCAGGTGGCGCGCTCCGCCGGACAACAGGCGACGCTCACTGCGCTCGAAGCTGGTTATGCCCTCGTGAAACTGCCCTCGGGCGAAATTCGTCGGATTCATGAGAACTGCTTCGCAACCGTTGGCCAGGTCGGCAACGTCGACCACATGAACGTTTCGAGCGGCAAAGCAGGACGTACTCGCTGGGGAGGCCGCCGGCCGCACGTGCGCGGCATGGTGATGAATCCGATCGATCATCCGATGGGCGGCGGTCAGGGAAAATCGAAGGGAGGCGGCGGTCGCCATCATCCGGTCAGCCCATGGGGACAATTGGCCAAAGGATATAAAACACGCTCGAAACATAAGCCGAGTGATCGATTCATTTTGGAAAGGAGAAGAGCGAAGAAGAAAACGTGATTGCTGTAGCCGCGGCCCTGTGGGCCACACAACGCGCCTCACAGAGGCGAGGCTACAACTTCTCACTTGAAATTTATGGCTAGATCGTTAAAGAAAGGACCCTTCGTCGAGTCTTATCTTCTTGAGAAGATCGATAAGATGAACGCGTCGGGCGCAAAGAAACCGATTAAAACCTGGTCGCGGCGCTCGATGGTGACGCCGGACTTTGTCGGCCACACGTTCCTGGTGCATAACGGGAAAACCTTTAATTCCGTTTTTGTCACTGAGAACATGGTCGGCCACAAGCTCGGTGAATTTTCGCCTACACGCGTGTTTAGGAAACACGGTTCCCACACGGCGAAGGTCACGAAATAATTGCTGATTGCGAATTGCAGATTGCGGATTGGCAGCTCGCGGCGATGTCGCGGGATAATGCAATTTGCAATTTTAAATTTGCAATTTGCAATTGGGTTTTGCGCATACGCGCAGGGAAACAGTTCTTTGTCAGAATCCAAAAGTGAAACCGGTGTGCAATCGGCGACGGCGCAGACTGCAGCGGCGGAAACTGAAGAATTGCGACGGCAATTATCCATTGCGCAGGAATCGCTCAAGGCCTTGACGAGTAGCCTGGCGGAATCGAATGGAGAGGCGGAAGAGTTGCGTCGCAAGTATTCCGATCTCGAACTGCGAATGGAAGCGCTGGGTCTGACGTCGGCGAATAAGGATCGAGCGAAACTCGAGCAGCGTTTACTCGCGGCGGTAAGTGATCTTCAGTTGGCGCAGAAAGCCCGCGACGAGTACCGCGACCAGATGCTGCGGCTAAACGAAGCAATCTTGCGCTACCTGAAAACGTCACAGGGCGATGATGCGCAGGCGCGGATGGATGTGGAAACGCAATTACGCAGCACTAACGAGTTGGTCACGAAATCGACAAACCCGGGGGAGGTTCCAGAGCCGACCTTGATGGACGGCAGCGTGATCAGCGTGAAGGAGGAGTGGTCATTTATCGTCGGCAACCTTGGCGAAAAACAGGGAGTGAAGATCGGCATGCCAATGCGAGTGATGCGCGACGACCGAAAGATCGCGACGCTGCGGGTAGTCGATGTGCGGCAGAAAATTTGCGGCGCGGTCGTCCAGAACATGGATTCGAAGAAGGAGAAAATTAAAGTGGGGGACCGCCTCCAGGTGGATGTGCAACCCGATGTGAGTTTGAGATAATGGAAGTCAGATCAACATATAAGTATGCGCGGATTTCGCCGTTTAAGGTGCGCGAAGTCACGCGTGAGATTCAGGGTCTGCCGGTTTCGGCCGCGCTCGATCTACTCGCGTTCACCCCGAAGAAAGCGGCGTTTCTTATCAGCAAAACTCTGAAGAGCGCGATCGCGAACGCCGAGAACAACGCGAACCTGAAACCTGATGGCTTAGTGGTGAAAGAAGCGACAGTCGGCGAAGGCCCAACGCTCAAGCGGATCATGGCACGTGCTCGCGGCAGTGCCAGCCGGATTCTGAAGCGCACCAGTCATATTCGCATTGTGCTTTCCGACGAGATTGCAATTGAAACGCGAAAAACACGGAAAGCGAAGCGAAAACAAGAGAAGAAAGCTGCAAAGAAAGAGACTAAGAGCGAAACGACCGAATCCACACCGGCTGAGAGAAAATCCGGCAAAAGCACGAGTAAGGAATCAAACAAATAAGTTAACAATGAACTGTCATTCTGTGCCAAGCGCAGCATTGCGGATTGCCGCGGGATCCCTCGCCTTCGCTCGTGATGACAGCAAGTGGGGAGCGAAGTAGCAACATTATGGGACAAAAAGTTAATCCAATTGGGTTCCGCCTAAACGTGAATCGCGACTGGCGATCGCGCTGGTACGCCTCGCCGCAGGAATTCCCCTCGTTTCTGCACAACGATCTGAAGATTCGCGATTACGTGAAGAAGAAGCTGCAATTTGCCGCGGTTTCGAAAATCGTGATTGAACGGGCTTGGAATTCTATCCGCGTCACCATTCACACCGCACGTCCCGGTATTGTGATCGGACGAAAGGGAGCGGAGATCGAAAAGATGACGGAAGAAATTTCCAAGATGGCCGATGGCAAACAGGTGAAAATCGACATCCAGGAAATCAAAACACCGGAAGTCGACGCGCAACTGATTGCCGAAAACGTGGCGCTGCAGATCGAACGTCGCATCGCCTATCGACGCGCGATGAAAAAAGCAGTCCAAACGGCAATGGATTTTGGCGCAGAGGGAATCAAGATCCGTTCCTCCGGGCGACTAAACGGCGCTGAGATCTCGCGTTCGGAATGGTACCGGGAGGGAAAAATTCCACTGCACACGCTGCGCACGCCAATTGATTACGGCTTTGCCGAGGCCAATACGGTTTACGGAAAAATTGGAGTGAAATGTTGGATCTGTAGAAAAGAAGAGCGGCCCGCGGAAGCGCCCGCGCCACCTGCCGCACCGCCGCCGCCACCGCCCGAGCCAGCCGAACTGTAGGAGGAGTTTTTTATGCCATTGATGCCCAAACGCGTGAAGTACCGGAAGGCCCAGCGGGGCAGCCGAAAGGGGACGGCTTCGCGTAATCTGACAATTGATTTTGGCGAGTTTGGATTGCAAACGCTCGAACGCGCCTGGATTACCAATACACAACTGGAAGCCGCGCGCGTCGCGCTTACTCGCAACATGAAGCGCAAAGGCAAACTGTGGATTCGCGTGTTCCCGGACAAGCCGGTAACCGCGCGTCCACCGGAAACGCGCATGGGGAAGGGCAAAGGGCAGCCCGAGTTTTGGGTCGCCACGGTGCGGCCGGGCAACATTTTGTTTGAGCTCGATGGCGTCCCGGAATCCGTCGCGCGCGAATCTTTGCGGCTGGCAGCGGACAAGTTACCTGTGCGCACGAAGTTTCTCACACGTCATCACGTTAGGGCTGCTTAACCACAACCATGAAAATGAAGGAACTCACGGAGCTGGGGATGGACGAGTTGTTAACCAAGCGGCGCGACCTGCGTCAGGAAAGTCTGCATCTGCGTTTGCAACAGCAGAGCGGTCAGCTCGAGCAGCCGAGCAGGCTGCGCCTATTGCGGCGCGACCTCGCCAGAATTGAAACAGAACTATCGCAGCGCACCCAAAAAGCCGAGAGGAACTAGACCATGGCCGAGCAAGAATCTCCGTCTTCACCAACATCAAACCGGGCCGATCCGGTAAGCCGTGGTGCGCGGAAGACGCGCACAGGCGAGGTGGTTTCCAGCACCATGAACAAGACCATTGTGGTGCGTACAGTCACTCGCGTCCCGCATCGGAAGTTCGGCAAGATCGTCAAGCAGATGAAAAAATTTTATGCGCACGACGAACAGAACCAGGCGAAACCCGGGGACACTGTTCGCATCATGGAAACGCGGCCGCTGAGTAAGCTGAAGCGATGGCGCCTTGTGGAAGTCATTCAGAAGTAAAACTCCGATGGTGCAAATTCGATCCAGACTGGATGTGGCAGACAACACCGGCGCGCGTATGGCGACCATGATCGGCGTTATCGGCAAACAGACGCGTTACGCCGGCATCGGCGACGTGATCACGGCCAACGTGAAGGAAGCCAGCCCGACTGGCACGGTGAAGAAGGGCGAAGTGGTGCGCGCGGTTCTCGTTCGCACGAAGCAGTCCATCCGGCGCGAGGACGGCTCGCTGCTTCGCTTTGATAATAACGCCATCGTGATTATCGACAAAGACTTGAATCCACGCGGCACGCGCATCTTCGGGCCGGTCGCACGTGAATTGCGCGAGCGCAATTTCATGAAAATTGTCTCGCTCGCTCCTGAAGTCTTATGAACCGCATCAAGCATCACGTTAAAAAAGGCGATCACGTCGAGGTCATTTCCGGGAATTTCCGTGGCTCTTCGGGAAAGATTCTCGCAGTGTTTCCAGGGACACAACGCGTGTTGGTCGAAGGTGTCCGTATCATCAAGAAGCACCTCCGCAAATCGCAGGATAACCCGAGCGGCAAGATCGCCGAGCGTGAAGGCCCGATTCACATTTCTAATGTGCGATTGCTCGAGCGCGAGAAACCAGAGAAGGGTGGAAAATCAGAAAAAGGCAAAAAGGGGGAACGACCCGAGCGCAGCGAAGGGCCGCGCAGATAGGGACAGCTTGGTAGTATGGAAAACGAATTTCGTCGTCACTATAAAGAACACGTGATGCCGACGCTCAAAAAGCGCCACGGCTACAAAAACGTGCATCAGATCCCGAAAGTGGAGAAGGTCGTGATCAATACATCGGTCGGCTCACAATCCGACGTGAAACAGGCGCTGGAGGAAGCAAAATCGGAACTGGCGCTGATTACGGGACAGCGCCCGGTCGAAACGTTGGCGAAGAAGAGCATTTCCAATTTCAAATTGCGCAAAAATCAAGCCATCGGCGCGAAGGTCACTCTTCGTGGAGAGCGCATGTACGAATTCCTTGAGCGCTTCATCAAGGCAGCCCTGCCGCGCATTCGTGATTTTCGCGGTGTATCGCCCCGGTGTTTTGATAACCACGGCAACTACACCATCGGAATTTCAGACCAGTCGATTTTCCCCGAAATCGAGCTCGACAAAATCAAGCGCAACATCGGGTTTGATGTTACAATTGTCACTACGGCGCGGACGGACGAGGAAGCTAAATCGCTTTTGAGTGAGATGGGGATGCCCTTCAGCGACCGGGCAAAGAAGCCCGCCGCGCAAGCCGCCTGATTTTTATGAGCACCATTACAGACCCTGTTGCCGATTTTCTCGCACGCGTCCGCAACGGCGCGCGCGCGCAACAACCCGAGGTGCTTATTCCGTACTCGAAAATCAAAGCCGAACTTGCACGCATCTTGAAAGAGGAAGGTTACATCTCGGATTACTCGGTCGACACAAGCGGCGAGCATCCGCGAATCAAAATCATCAACAAACTCGTGGACCGATCGAGCGCGATTGCAGGACTGCGGCGTGTCAGCCGCCCCGGGTTGCGCCGTTATGTGGGTGCGGACGAAATCCCGCGGGTCCTTGGTGGAATGGGCCTGGCGATACTTTCCACTTCGCGAGGTATTTTATCGGGACGCGAAGCAAGAAAGCAAAAACTCGGCGGCGAACTCCTGGCGTACGTTTGGTAACGATTTAACGTTGCAACCATTTAACAAATCACGAAGTCATGTCACGGATTGGAAATAAAGCGGTCGAGATTCCCGACAAGGTCAAAGTGGACGTCGGTGATGGCGGGCAGGTGTCGGTGGAAGGGCCCAAGGGAAAAATGCAGTGGACGCTTCCGCGCGAGATCAAGGCCAGCATACAAGACAACCGTGTATCGCTTGTGCGTGAAGCGGAAACGCGGAGTGCGAAAGCGTTGCACGGACTTTCGCGCAGTCTTGTGCACAACATGATCCGGGGAGTTAGCGAAGGTTTCACGAAACAACTGGAGATCGAAGGCGTCGGATTCAGAGCAGCTGTGCAGGGATCGAATCTCAACTTGAGTCTTGGCTTCTCGCATCCGGTATCGTTTCCGATTCCGAAGGACATCAAAATTACAGTGGCCGATAACACGAAAATTACGATCCAAGGCGTGGATAAAAAGTTAGTTGGACAAGTTGCAGCCGACATCCGCCGCTTTTATCCGCCGGAGCCTTACAAGGGCAAAGGTGTTCGCTACGCGGGCGAGCAGATTCGTCGCAAGGTAGGAAAGACCGTTCAATAAGCATGGCGACGATTCGTAAGGCAGCGCGGCAGCGCATTCATAGAAGAATCAGGAAAAGAGTCACGGGCACGGCACAACGGCCCCGACTCGCGGTTCATTTCTCTGGAAAGCATGTTTATGCGCAGGTGATCGATGACGATGCTGGACGGACAATCGCCGCTGCGTCGACTGCTGACCGCTCGTTGCTCGGCGAAGCCAAGGCGCATTCAAACCAGGCTGCGGCGGAACTTGTCGGCAAGGCAATCGCGGAGCGCTCGCTGGCGAAGAATCTTGACCGAGTTGTTTTTGATCGTGGCGGGTTTCGTTACCACGGAAAAGTAAAGGCGCTGGCAGATGCTGCGCGCTCGGGCGGTTTAAAGTTTTAATTCATGAATCATACAACCTCAGGAAGACGAGGCGACTCACGCAGGGCAGATAAGGCTTCGACGGCAAAGGGCGACACAAGTGAGAAAGTCGTGTTTATCAATCGATGTGCAAAAGTTGTAAAAGGCGGCCGGCGTTTCAGCTTCAGCGCCTTAATCGTGGCAGGCGATCACGATGGACGCGTGGGATACGGGTTTGGCAAAGCCAATGAAGTCTCTGAGGCGATTCGTAAAGCCTCCGAGGCGGCACGCAAATCGATGCAAAAAGTTTCACTCAACGAAAATACTATCCCGCATGAGGTGATCGGCGAGTTCGACGGTGCGCGAGTGCTGTTGCGCCCTGCGTCGCCGGGAACCGGGATTATTGCTGGCGGCGGCGTGCGAGCGGTTGCGGAAGCGGCCGGCATTCGTGACGTGCTGGCCAAATCGCTCGGGTCAAGCAATCACGCCAACGTGGTGAAGGCGACTATAGCTGCGCTGCGCTCGCTTCGCCGGAAGGATGAAATTTTCAAAGTGCGCGGGATTGCGTCGCGCGATGGAAGAGGTGAATCACATGCTGCGGCTTCATAATCTGCGGCCGCGTCCAGGCTCGCGCCATCGCGTCAAACGCCTTGGTTGCGGTGAGAGTTCCGGCCACGGAAAGACCAGCGGGAAGGGTAACAAAGGCCAAAAAGCGCGTTCCGGCGGGAGCATCCGGCTCGGGTTTGAAGGCGGCCAAATGCCGTTGATTCGACGATTGCCGAAGCGCGGATTTAACAACGCGGCTTTTCACAAGCATTACGCGATTGTGAACGTGAGCGACCTGAAGGGGTTTGAGGCCGGCACGCTCGTAAACGAACAACTCTTGCGCGAATCGAATCTCATCCGCGGTCACTTCGCCGGGATAAAAATTCTTGGCGAGGGCGAACTGAAACATGGCCTGAATGTGCAAGCGGACAAAGTTAGCGCGACCGCACGCGAAAAAATCGAGAAGGCCGGTGGAACCGTTACGTTGCTTGAGGCACGCAGAATCGAGAAGGCCCAAACAGACGTTCCGCCGACCGAAGCGAACTCCGACACCGCGACCACGACAACTAGGCCGCGCGCGAAGGCGAAGACCAAAGAGCGCAGGAAAAATCGCAAATGATTTCTGCGTTTTTAAACACAGTCAAGATACCGGAGTTGCGCCGGCGCATTTTATATACGCTGGCCGTGATTGTGATTGTGCGCTTGGGCGCTGCGATCACTACGCCGGGTGTCAACCAAGGTGTTTTACAGGAGTGGTTTCGCACTTCATTGAGCCAGCGCACTGGAGGTGGACTGGCGGCGCTTTTTAACTTGTTTAGCGGCGGTGCGTTGGAAAACTGCGCTGTGTTCTCTCTCGGCATTATGCCGTACATCAGCGCGTCGATCATGATGCAGTTGCTGACCGCAGTGATTCCGCAACTCGGCAGGTTGGCGCGCGAAGACGGCGGTCGCCAGAAGATCATGCAGTTAACGCGCTACACGACAGTCGTGCTGTGCATTTTTCAAGGCTACCTGCTGGCGCTTTCATTTCAGCACCCGGAATCGTATCACACGATGCTGCCGGGCATCACTGACACGATCAGGCAGCTTGGGATTCCACTGGTGGACGATCTCGGCTGGAAATTCCGAATCATAACAGTGATCTCCCTAACGACTGGCACGATGGTGCTGATGTGGTTGGGCGATCAAATTACCGAGCGCGGTATTGGCAACGGTATCTCGCTCATCATTACCATCGGCATCGTTGCGCGCCTGCCTGCTGCGCTTGTACAGGCGTGGAAGACTTTTGTGCCGTCGGGGCAAACGGGATCGAGCCAGGTGAACCCGATGGTGCTCGTGTTGCTCGTGTTGGTTTTGATCTTTGTCATCGCCGCAGTAATCGCGATTACCCAGGGCGTCCGGAAGATCACTGTGCAGTACGCCAAGCGCGTGGTCGGCCGGAAAATGTACGGCGGTCAGACGCAATACATGCCTTTGAAAGTGAATTATGCCGGCGTCATGCCGATCATCTTCGCCTGGGCGCTGCTTCTATTCCCGGCCACGATTGTCCAGTACGGATTTAGAAACAGCCCCATTGCCGCACGTATCGCTGCTGCGCTTTCCACCGGCTGGGTTCATTATGTCGTTCTCGCAGCGATGATTTTCTTTTTCAGTTACTTCTGGGTCGCCACGCAGTTTCAACCGACCCAGATTGCGGATGATCTGAAAAAATATGGCGGTTACATCCCCGGTGTGCGGCCGGGAAAACCGACAGCTGATTTTCTTGATTTTACGATGACGCGGTTGACGTTTGCCGGCGCGATTTTTTTGACGCTGATCGCAGTTTTCCCAAGCCTTCTCAGCCAATCGCTGAATGTGCCGGTAATCACGGCGCAGTTTTTCGGTGGCACAAGTTTGTTGATCATCGTTGGTGTCATGCTCGATACGATGCGGCAAGTCGAGACTCACCTGATTCAGCGGCATTATGACGGGTTTTTGCGCAAAGGGCGGATCCGAGGGAGATCGTTTGATCGCGCTGCCTACGCGCGCGGCGAAGTGGCGGCGAGCGGCACGTTGATGTGGCTGTATGTGGGCATTGCCGTGCTCGTGATTGCCGGGGTCGCGATTTTTCTGTATGGGCGATAGGTGAAAAGGCGGCTTGTTCTTCTCGGCCCGCCCGGTTCCGGCAAAGGGACCCAGGCGGAAATGATTACGCGGCATTTCGGGATTCCCGTGACTTCACCGGGGGCGATTCTGCGCCGTGAACGCGATCTTGGAACGCCGTTGGGGCAGGAGACTGCCGAAGTGCTCCGGAGCGGCGGACTCGTCTCGGACAAAATTATCATCGAACTAATCGAAGACTGGTTGCGGTTGCACGGCGGCCATGGATTCGTCTTCGACGGATTTCCGCGAACGTTGCCGCAGGCCGAAAGCTTGATGTCGATGTTGACCAAGTTGCGCACAGCGCTGGATTTGGCGATCTGGCTGGAGGTATCGGAGGAAACAGTGCGCGATCGCATCACTGGGCGCCTTCAATGCGCCGAGTGCGGTTTTACGACGAGCTCATCAAGCGCGCAGTTTGCCAACCGTCCAGTATGCCCATATTGCGACGGGCGACTGGAGCGGCGTAACGATGATGATCTGGGGGTATTGCAGACGCGGTTGCAAGAATTTCGCACGAAGACCGAACCGCTGGGAGCTTTTTACAAAAAACTGTCGATTTTGCATCGGATCGATGGCAACCGCGACCGGGACGCAGTTTTCAGTGAGATCTCGCGGTTGATTGAAGATAAAACCCCGAAATGATTCCCATCAAGAACGCGAAAGAAATTGAAAAGATGCGGCAGGCATGCCGCACGGCGAGCGACATCCTCGACCAGGTCAGCGACCTGATTCGCCCTGGAATCACGACGAAGGAAGTGGACCAGGCAGCCGCGGATTTCATGAGCGACGCCGGCGTGAAAAGCGCGTTTCTTGGTTACCGGATGGGACACCATGTTTTTCCTGGAAACATTTGTATCTCGCTTAATGACGAAGTTGTCCACGGTATCGGCAGCCAGCGGCGAATTCAGTATGGCGACATAGTGAAGCTCGACATCGGTATCGTTCAGGATGGTTGGGTTGGAGATAATGCCACGACTGTTCCCGTTGGAATTGTCGACGAGCGGACGGACGATTTGCTGCGTGTGACCGAAAACGCGCTCGCACGCGCCATTCGCGTCGCTCATGAAGGTCGCCGCGTAGGCGATATCTGCGCCGAAATCGAGGATGAAGCGCGCCAGCATGGTTTTTCAGTGGTACGCGAATTTGTTGGGCACGGCGTTGGACGCAAAATGCATGAAGAACCGCAGATTCCCAATTACGGCAAACGGGGCAGCGGACCAAAATTGAAAGCGGGTATGACGCTCGCCATTGAGCCGATGATTAACATCGGCACGTCCGAAGTCCGCTTGCTCGAGGACGGCTGGACGGTGTGTACGGCGGATGGCCTGCCGTCGGCGCACTTCGAACATACGGTTCTGGTTACGAAGGACGACCCGGAAATTCTGACATGGCGCGCAAAGACGCAATTGAGGTAGAGGGCACCGTCGCCGAGTTGCTGCCTAACACAATGTTCCGGGTCGAGATTCCGGGTGGCCGTCGCGTGCTGGCACACATTTCGGGCAAAATGCGTCTGCACTTCATTCGGATCTTGCCAGGAGACAAAGTTATGCTAGAGATTTCACCCTACGATTTGTCGAAAGGGCGAATTATTTATCGCCAAAGATGACAACCCGGCGGGCCGCCGCGGTTTTCGATTTCGCGGATTATGAAAGTGCGACCATCAGTAAAAAGGCTTTGTGCAAGTTGCAGGATCGTGAAGCGCAAGAACGTCGTGCGCGTGATCTGCAAAAACCCGCGGCACAAGCAGAGACAAGGGTGATTTGCGAGAAGTGATCAGTGATTTGTTATGCCAAGACTATTAGGAGTTGAAATTCCAGCGGACAAACGCGTTGAAGTATCTCTGACGTACATCTACGGAATCGGGTTTAGCACAGCGAGGCGCATTCTTGAGCAGACCAATATCGATCCGAACATTCGCGCCAAAGACCTCACCGCCCAGCAGTTGAACGAGATCATTCACGCGATCACTAACAACAAAATTAAAATCGAAGGCGACCTGCGACGCGACGTGCAGGGTAATTTGAAAGCGTTTGCAGGCGATCAATTCCTATCGCGGCATTCGTCATCGGAAAGGTTTGCCCGTGCGCGGTCAACGCACTTCAACAAATGCCCGGACACGGAAAGGACCTCGCAAGACTGTAGGCGTAATTCGCAATCCCGACGCGAAAGCTGGCAAAGTCTAATCACGATTCACATGGCTGAAGAAACCAATCCCGAAACTCCGGACGACACAAAGCCCGCCAGCGATGCCGCTCAAAAGGAGCCGGCCCCAAAAGAGGCCGCTCCAAAAGCCGAAGCAACGCCCAAGCGTGCCGGGCCAAAGAAACCGGCGAAGCCCAAGAAAGAACAGCCTGCGCCTGCGGCCGGAGCGCCGGAGAATCTTTCGCTTTCAACCGACGAGGTTGAAAAGCCGAAGATCGTCAAGGCCAAAGGGAGCAAGAATGTTCATTCCGGCGTTGCGCATGTGATGGCTACTTTCAACAATACCATCGTCACGATCACCGATCTGAAAGGTAACGTGATTGGGTGGTCGAGCGCCGGGAAAGTTGGCTTCAAAGGATCGCGTAAAAGCACCGCTTACGCGGCGCAAATGGTGGCGCAGGACGCCTCACGCCAGGCGATGGGTCACGGGCTAAAGGAAGTGGAAGTGTTAGTCAAAGGCCCAGGAGCCGGGCGCGAATCTGCGGTCCGCGCTTTGCAAGCCATCGGGCTCGATCTCACCGTGATTCGCGACGTTACGCCGGTGCCGCACAACGGTTGTCGTCCGCCCAAGCAGCGTCGAGTCTGATGCTATCAGCTATGAATTCTCAACTATCAGCTTTCTGAAATGGCTAGATACACCGGACCAAAAACAAGAGTAAGCCGGCGCTACGGTGTGCCGATCTTCGGGCCCTCAAAGGCATTGGAGCGGAAGAATTATCCGCCCGGCATGCACGGCCCGAGGGGCTCCCGGCGCAAGCAATCCGAATACGCGATCGCGCTCGGTGAAAAACAGAAACTGCGTTATCAGTACGGGCTGCTCGAGCGGCAGTTCCGGCGCATTTTTCAACGTGCACTGCGGAAGCGCGGCGTGACCGGTGAAACACTTCTTCAGTTGTTGGAAACGCGGATCGATAATGTTGTTTACCGCCTTGGGTTTGCGAATAGTCGCAGCGCGGCGCGCCAACTGGTGTCACATGGCCATGTGCTGGTGAAGGGGCGTCGCGTCAACGTCGCTTCGTACAATGTAAAAGCAGGCGACGAGATTACGATCAAGGACAAACCAAAATCCCGTCAATTGGTGCTGCGGAATCTTGATCTTACGCAAATCGTCCCCGTCCCCGACTGGCTTACAGTCGATCGCGATGGCCTGAGCGGTAAAGTCGCGCGCATTCCGTCTCGGGAAGAAATGCAGCCGATCGTTAACGAGCAACTGATCGTCGAGCTGTATTCGCGGTAGCGCCAGATCACATCCGAGTCACCGGAATACAAGATGGCTGGGGTTGTTAGCCCCGTCCTCTGTGATTTGGGTCGACGTCAGGCAGGACTTACTGGTTTTTGTTCGTGACATTTGCTGCGACGTTTTACAGAAAGCCTCGTAATAACGGGTCTTTCCAAGGACGTGGGAGGCGATTGGCAATCAACGTTGTCCTGGTGCCGAGCGTGCACCGGTTAGCGCAGAGACAATCGCATCACCGCGCGCAATGGCCAAAAAAAAATCACATCCAGGTTCTCGCAGCCACGCGTTGTAGAATCCAGATGAAGAAAAACAGTTATCCTCCCCGCCGTCGACGAGTCGTGGATTATGCAACCGCGGCAGTCGAGCAAATGCAGCATTACTGCGCGGCTCACCCTCGCAGCCCATCCGCCGTGCGCCGGCCACAGTTGTTTCTTCGCGGCGAACTTTGGATCGCACTGCTTGGGCGAAGCGTGGAAGAAGGCATCGTCGGGATCGGGCCCAGCGTATCGGCGGCGCTGCGCGCATTTGATGCGCAATACCTCGCTGGCCTGCGTCCACCCAACGAGAGGATTAAATCTCCCACGAAGCGCGGGCAATCACTTCGCACCATTGCATCGGTTCTGGCTGTTTTATTTTGAGGCCTGATGCCCTGCTGAAACGTCGATCAGCGTCCGTAAGAATTTGTACCCATGGCTGGTCGCGAAACTTTCGTATCCCCGCCGGTGTTGAAATAGGAGACGGGCGGACGATTCTGCAATGGCTGCTCCCGGAATTGTGATGCGAATTACAACCAGAGGAGAAAAGACGGAAAAATGGTGAGCGAAGGAGCACGGCCGGCGCGCCGAAGATGGCGAAGAGCAAAATCAAGACGCAAACTGCAAAGAGCCGCGAATGACCCGGGGCAAAGAACTTTCACGCGCAATGCGTGTTTGCACGGTGAACAACCTGACAGGCTCCTGCTTTCGGCCCTCAAATACTGGGAGGTCAGGCGGGATCTGATTGAAAAACGTCTGGCAGCCATCAGGTCCGCGCCAACCGCTTCGTGACCGAGAGCGCGGCTTGGGGTGATATGAGAACCCGAACGCAATTGCCTCGCAAACCGCTCGCTGCGACCGCAGTCCGAAACGGCAAGCGCGAAATATGCGCCTGGGATCTGTCGCCCCGTTTTGGAGTGCTGCTCTACTGCGCCGCTTTGCGTCTACATCCAAACATCGGCCTTGAGGCCGGTCATCACACGCGGTTGCTGCCCCAGTCGTTTTAAAGGCTTCCCTCGTTAGCGGCTCGCAGGCTGGAGGCGCTGATAAAACTCTCGCAACTCTTCTCAGATCTGCGGATGCGATGACGTTCGCTTTAGTTGGTGACATTTCGTAAGCCGTTAAAACGGCTGACACGATCGTTGCGTTAATACACCGGCTTGAAAGCCAGTGTTAATGAGATGGCGGAACACGCGATTAAGCGAGCGCCCTTTGTCTTGCCCGTTTCGCTCAGGTTCCGATCGGTGTGTTGACTTTGGAATATGTGTTCATCAACGCGAACGCGGCGACGATGATTCCCAGAATCACGTTGTTTTTTCACAGTAGAGCGGGTAATCCTCTGCACGGCGTCTCCGTTTCACGCGGTTCGCACGCAGCGCCAGCCATACCATGGGCGGCTACCGCGACATTCACTAGATCTGATCCAACGCGTTTCAGCTGATGCCGCCATCGCAGCTTGTGAGATTCTCAGGCGCAAACTGGGCAGCCAGGCTGGCAAATGGCACATCCAAATTTTCGGCACAGACCCGAGTGAATCGGTGGTCGAGCATGCGCGTATGGGAATTTACTCGAGCGCGATCGAGAAGGACGTCTCGCACGCGCGACGGGAGCGCTTTTTCGTTAAGCGCGACGGCACTTACCAAATCCATCATAATGTGCGCGATATCTGTACGTTCGCGCGGCAAAACATCGCGGCGGATTCGCCCTTCTCGCGGCTCGACATAATCAGCTGCCGCAACGTGCTCATTTATCTGAGCCCGGAACTGCATAAGCGCTGCATCCCGCAGTTTCACTACGCGCTGAACTCTGGGGGCTTGTTGATTCTGGGTCCGGCCGAATCGGTGGGCTTGTATGACGAGCTTTTCAAGCTCGTGGACAGGAAAAACAAAATTTACACGAAAGACGCCGGGACTACACCGCGCCGAGCCGACCTCCTTCCCCAACGCGGCGTTAACCTCGCGCAGTTTGGCGCGAGATCGACAACTGCCATTGGCGTAAATTTCGGCGTCGATCTTTTAAAAACGGCGGATCGTATTATTCTCAGCACATACGCCCCGGCAGCAGTCGTGATCGATGAGAACATGCAAGTGCAGCAGTTCCGCGGCCGGAGCGATCTGTTTCTCGAACACCTGCCCGGGCCGGCGACGTTTAATCTCTTGCAATTAGCGCGCGCGAATTTGGTGCCGGACCTGCGGGCCACGATTCGTCGCGCCATCAAAACGGATAAGCCTACGCGGACAGAGCGAGCGAAAGTTATGCTCCAGGGCAAAGACTACGAGATAAATATCCAGGTTGTGCCATTCAAAATCCCCGGGACCGATAAGTCGTGGTTTTTGGTTATTTTTGACGAGACCGCCACGGGGATCAAACCGGAGAGATTGTCACAGCCGCTGGGAAAAATGTCGGCGTAACGTCAGGTGATGGAACTGCACCGGGAATTGGCCGCTTCCAAAGAATCGTTGCAAGCTGTCATCGAAGAGCAGGAAGCGACCAATGAAGAGTTGAAGGCATCCAATGAAGAAGTCGAATCGAGCAACGAAGAGCTGCAATCCACAAATGAAGAACTCGAGACCGCGAAGGAAGAATTGCAATCGACCAATGAAGAACTGACCACACTGAACGAAGAGCTGAGCACCGGAATCTGGAGATGATGCAACTGACCAGCGAGCTAAACAATCTGCTCGCCAGCATTCAAATCCCAATTGTGATGGTGGACAACGCGTTAACAGTGCGGCGCGCGACTCCGGCGGCGCGAGCGGCCTTTAATATCTTGCCAACTGACATCGGCCGGCCGTTGACGGAGCTGCGATCTAACGTTGATGTTCCCGATCTGGCTAATATCTTACGCGACGTAATCGAAACACTCGGCACGCGCGAGCGCAGAGTGACCAACAAGGAAGGCAGGCGGTACTCGCTGCGGGTGCGGCCATATCGCACAACGGACAACAAAATCGACGGCGCCGTTATCACGCTGGTTGATCTCGACGGAAGGGGAAATTCTTGAAATCAGCGATCGTGAACAGCAGCGCCTCGGCTACGAATTGCACGATGGGCTTTGCCAGCACCTAACCGCAGTGGCTTTCATGGCGCGTTCGGTTGCCTTGCGATTAAAGAACCATCGCGTCATCGACGCAGTCGATATCGAAAAAATCGCGCAATTGGTGAACGATGCTGCAACTGATACGCGCAACCTTTCCCGCGCATTGCATCGCATCGACGTCGATTCAGCCGGTTTAATAACAGCCCTGCAAGATTTGGTTGACCGGGAAATCTGGCGCATACCTTGCCGGCTGGAAGTCAGACCCTGGTTCCGTATCGAGAATGACGTTGCCGCGGGAGAACTCTACCGTATCGCTCGTGAAGCAGTCATTAACGCCAGCAAACATTCTCAGGCCCGAGAAATTGTGATCAGACTGGAGCGCGTGGGAGACGAGATGGTTTTGCGTGTAATCGATGACGGCGCCGGATTTCCCAGTGAGCCGAAAACGAAGCGGGGTCTGGGAACCCATATCATGGTTACCGCGCTCGATTGATCGGTGCCCGTTTGGAGATTGATTCTCCAAAGGGACGGGGTACACGCGTGTCCTGTTATTTGCCAAACAACGTGGTCCAATCAAAGGAGAGAAAAAAAGCCCAGACACGATCGTTTCCTGCAAAAATCACGAAAGCATTAGCAGCGTTAATCTAAACTTTTCTACATCGGACAATCCACGGAGCCGCGAAATCGTAAGTAGAAGCGGATGAAAGAGGCTAAGAAGAGCGCCATTAAGGAGCTTCCGGTGGAACCGACGTGGTCACATGCGAAAATGAAACACCTCAGATCGGTCAACCAGAACCCGCGATGCGACCGACCCGAAGCAAAGCGCCTTCTGATCGTCGATGATCACCCACTATTTCGGAAAGGCCTCGAGGAATTGATTCATTCCGACCCGGACTTCGCCGTTTGCGGTGAAGCCGGCAACGCAGCGGAAGCGATGGAGGTAATTCGGAAACTGAATCCCGACATGGCGATTGTCGATCTCAGTTTGCCCGGCGCCAACGGCATTGAGCTGATCAAAAATATCCGTGTAGAATTTCCGGCCCTGCCGATTTTGGTGCTTTCGATGCACGATGAATCGCTCTATGCGTTGCGTGCGCTGCGCGCCGGTGCGGATGGATACGTGATGAAACACGAAGCGATGGTAAATGTCGTCCAGGCAATCCACGAAGTGTTCAATGGACGGCCTTATCTCAGCCCGGCCATGGCCGCCCAGGTCATCACGAAGTTCGTCCATCGCGAGGCCGAAGGCGAAATGGATGCGGTCGAGAGACTGAGCGACCGCGAACTCGAGGTCCTCGAGTTGATTGGGAAGGGCAACGAAATGCGTGATATCGCCAAGCTATTGCATCTCAGTCCAAAGACGGTGGAAACGCACCGGGCACACATCAAAGACAAACTCGACCTGAAAAATTCTCGTGAAGTCGCCCGCTTCGCCCTGCAATGGCTCCAGTCGCGCGGGGCGTGAGACGCGGTTAGCACGTACATCGCAGGTTGAATGGCGGGCTGATTCGGTCAGCACCGGGATGAAGCCCGGTGTTAATGAGACGCTGGCAGCTTGATCGGTGCTAAACTGGCTCTCATTAACACCGGCTTTCAAGCCGGTGCATGAAGCGAAATATCGGCACGAGCGGTTTCAACGGCTTTCCCACATCCACACTTTCACTTTTTTTTCACGCTCAGCGGGCGCATATTTCATGTAATGGCCACCACGACACGAGATGCAGTTGAGGAACTGCTTCAGACCTATGGTGAGACTGGTGGAATAAATTACCTCGCCGCCGCCGCTTCCCTCCCCTCGCGTTTATCCATCGAAGCGGCGTGCACGGAGTTGATGAGCCTGATGTTTCCCGGTTTTCGCAGCGAAGCCCTGGTGAACTCCGAAGATCTGGCCGATACCACCCGCATTCGCGTCAGACATTTGCACGCGCGGCTCAAAACTGAAATTTGCAGGAGCCTCGGCAAAATCCCGCCGGATGAAGCGACAGAAGCAAAAGCAGAAGAAGTCGTAAATGAGTTTTTCAAAAAGTTACCATCGGTGCGCCGAATGCTTTGGACGGATATCGACGCGGCCTACGAAGGCGACCCGGCCGCGACGAGTTATGAGGAAATCATTTTGGCGTATCCCGCGCTGGAGGCGATCGCGATTTATCGAATGGCACATCTGCTCTACGGAAAGGTGCCGCTGATTCCGCGCATCATGACCGAGTGGGCGCACAGCCGCACGGGAATCGATATTCATCCCGGCGCGGTGATCGGCTCGCATTTCTTCATCGACCACGGCACCGGCGTCGTTGTTGGCGAGACGACGCAAATCGGGTCGCACGTGAAACTTTACCAGGGCGTATCGTTCATCGCGCGCTCGCTCGGAGCAGGACAAGCTTTACGTGGGAAAAAACGTCATCCGACGATCGAAGACGGCGTTCGCATTTACGCCGGAACCACCGTCATGGGCGGCGACACCGTGATTGGCGCCAATTCCACCATCGGCGCGAATGTTTTTTTGACAAAGAGCGTTCCACCGCATTCGCTCGTTTATTACGAAGAAAAAGAAGTTCGCGTCGTGTCGAAACGAAAACACGAGTCCGCAACCGCGCGCGATGAATTTCAGAAATGACCGTCGGCACTGACTGCTGCGCCGCTTTTGAATTGGCGCAACTATGAGCAACAATAAGGACGAAAACTGATGATCTACCTCGATTACAATGCCACCACGCCGCTATGCGATCCGGCGCGTGAGGCAATGCTGCCGTATCTTGATCGCTATTTCGGCAATCCATCCAGTATCCACGCCGCCGGCCGCGAAGCACGCGCCGCCATTGATGACGCTCGCGACACACTCGCCGCGCGCCTGCACGCGAAAGCCAGCGAAATCATTTTTACCGGCGGTGCAACGGAGTCGTGCAACCTGGGGGTGCTCGGCCTGGCGCGATCTGCATCTTCACGCGGCGGCCACATCATCTCGAACAAAGCCGAACATCACGCGGTGCTGAACGCAGTCGAACACCTTGAAAATCGCGAAGGCTTTCAAGTGACCTGGCTCAATGTTTCGGAAAGCGGAATGATCGATCTCGATCAGCTCACTGATTCAATTCGGCCTGACACCAACCTCGTCTCGATCATGGCTGCGAACAACGAAACCGGCGTCATCCAGCCGATGCGCGAAATTTCACGCATATGCCGCGAGCGCGGCGTGTTGCTTCACAGCGACATGGTCCAGGCATTCGGGAAATTGGAGATCGATGTCTCGTTGGTCGATGCCGCCAGCTTTGCCGCGCATAAATTTTACGGTCCAAAGGGCGTCGGATTTCTATTTTTGCGGAGCGGTCTGCCCATCCAGCCGATCATGTTTGGCGGCGCCCACGAAAACCAGCGGCGCCCCGGAACGGAGAACGTCGCCGCAATCGCGGGAATGGCTGCGGCCGCCGAATGGAAATTGCGCGACGCCGAAACCGAGCAGCAACAGGAAGCGCAATTAAGAGACGACTTATGGCAACGCATCGCGAAAGTGTTCCCAGACGCGCAGCAAAATGGCGATCCGGCTCATCGGCTCGTCAACACGCTCAACACCAGTTTCATCGGTATTGATTCGGAAACGATGCTGATGGCCCTGGATTTGGAAGGCGTTTGCGCGTCGAGCGGCTCGGCATGCATGGTCGGGTCGGTGAGAGCTTCGCATGTTTTGCTCGCCATGGGACTACCGATGGAATCCGCCCGTTCTGCCATTCGTTTTTCGCTTGGTAGATGGACAACTGCGGAAGAAATCGCCGCTGCCACCAGCGCCCTACAACGAATCGCGAAGCGAACCACCGACGCGCGCGAATATGCCGCCGCTTAGGCAACTCGAGTTCGCGTTCCGTGGCACAGAGATCTTGTCTGTGGAACCGCCGGGCGTCCCGCCTGGCGAATTGATAACCGAACCGGCAGGCAAGATGCCTGCCAGCCACGAAGCCGAGACGGCTGTGCCGCTGCAAACAGTCCGCCAGCTTTTGCGCTCGTTAGGCGCGAATCGAATCGCGACCGAACTTCGCGTCGAATGGAATTCCCGGCTGAAAACAGCCGCGGGCCGCGCGGACTATCGCCAGAAGCTTATTTCATTAAACCCGCTACTGATTGCGTATCCGGAGGAGATCGAGCGCACGTTACGGCACGAACTCGCTCACATCCTGGCACAATTTCGCGCCGGTCGGCGACGCATTTCGCCGCACGGCGCCGAGTGGCAAAAGGCTTGCCAGGACTTGGGAATCACTGGCGAAAAGCGCTGTCATATGCTGCCGTTTCCAGCAAAGCGTTATGCGCCGCGTTTCATTTACCGCTGTCCAAATTGCCGCCGCGATTTTCCTCGTGTGCGCAAGATCAAACGGGTGGTGGCATGTTTCGCATGTTGCCGCGCATCCAACGGCGGCGAATTCGACGCGCGGTTTCGGCTGCGCCCGGTAAAGTAGCGCAAGCATCCTCGCTTGTGACGGATACGGCATCCAAAGCCGGAGGCATGCGCTACTCTTTTTCGGCTTTCTGCCCCCGCAATTTGGCCTGGATAAACATGTCGATATCGCCGTCCATCACGGCTTGCACGTTGCTCGTCTCCGCGCCGGTGCGGTGATCTTTCACCATTTGATACGGCTGAAAGACGTAGGAGCGAATTTGGTTTCCCCACGCGATCTCGCCTTTTTCGCCATATTGCCGTTCCATCTCCGCGCGTTTTTTGTCTTCTTCGAGTTGATACAATTTCGCTTTCAACATTTTCATCGCCAGTTCGCGATTTCGTCCCTGGCTGCGCTCCGCCTGGCAGGCGACCACGATGCCGCTGGGCTTGTGCAAAATTCGCACTGCAGTTTCAACTTTGTTGACGTTTTGTCCGCCTTTGCCACCGCTGCGGAACGTGTCGATCTGCAGTTCGGCCGGATTAATTTCAATCGGAGCAGTGTCGGCGATTTCAGGCACTATGTCGACGCTGGCGAAGGACGTGTGCCGCCGCTTGTTCGCGTCGAACGGCGAGATTCGCACGAGCCGATGCACGCCGCGCTCGGTCTGTAGATGGCCGTAGGCGTACTCGCCGGCCACCAGCAGGGTCACGGACTTGATGCCGACCTCTTCGCCCTGTTGGATGTCCACCGTTTGCGATTTGAATCCGCTCCGTTCGATCCAGCGCTGGTACATCCGAAGCAACATATCGGCCCAATCGCAGGACTCCGTGCCGCCTGCGCCGGAGTGAATGGTGAGAAACGCGTTCGCGCGATCGTTCTCGCCGGAAAAAAACTGGCGTAGCTCGAATTCGTCCAGCTTGTGAGCCAGGCGGTCGTGTTCGGCGGCAACTTCTTTCTCTGCCTGCGTGCGATGCGCCGGATCGGTTTCTTCCGCAACCAGGTCTTGCAGCGCTTTGAAATCTTCAATCTCGCGTTCCAATTCCTGGAACGGATTGATCAAGGAACGCATTCGGGAAACTTCCTCGACATCAGCCTGGGCGCGCTCCCGATTCGACCAAAAATCGGGTGCAGCCATGCGCGCTTCAATTGCTGCTACGTTTTTCTGAAGCTCTTCGACGTCAAAGAAACCTCCGCAATTCGCGCACGCGCGACTTCAGATCCTCAACATCTGGAGTGGAGATTTCCGTTGGCATGGTCACAAGATAAATGAGTGTTTGCAGAGCGCAAAGAGTAGCGGCGTTTGCGTCCAGCGCCGAGGGCGCCGACGCCCAGAGAACGCCGCGACAGGCGCTTGACACAATTGCTTCTGCACCTACTTCCGTGCTGGCGCGATGGGCTTCAGCTTGCTGCGCGCCGTTTCGAGACGAAAAATTGTTTCGCCTTCTTTCATCAAATCAAGGCGATCGCGCGCAATTGTTTCCAAGTAGCTGACGTCGGTCTTAAGCAAGTCGACCTCGCGAGTCTGCCGTGCCAGCAAACCTTGTTGCTCGTTGACCTGTTGCTGCAGATTGTCGATCTCCGTGCGGCTCTGCATCAATTTTTTGTACGGCGGCACAAAAAGGCTCACGATCACGAGCCAGACCGCTATGATGAGCAGAACGAGGAGAATCCGGTTCAGTCGCTGCCAGACGGTAGCTTCGCGACGCGCGCGGAAATCAGCGTAACCATGCTCCACTTTGGCGGATTGTAGCGCCGTACAGGGCTTTGTCACCAAGTTCTTCCTCTATTCTCAAGAGCCGATTGTACTTCGCCACACGGTCGCTCCGGCAAGGTGCACCGGTCTTAATCTGTCCGGCGTTGGTCGCTACCGCGATGTCGGCAATGGTCGTGTCCTCGGTTTCACCCGAGCGATGACTAATCACAGTCGTGTAATTGTTTTTCTTTGCCAGATCAATCGTCGCCAGCGTTTCCGTAAGCGTGCCGATCTGATTTACCTTGATCAAAATGGAATTCGCTACGTGTTCGGCAATTCCTCTTCGGAGAAATTCCACATTCGTGACGAAGAGATCGTCGCCGACTAATTGGATCCTGCCGCCAAGTTTTTTCGTTAGCTTTTTCCAGCCGTCCCAATCATCCTCGGCGCAACCGTCCTCGATAGAAATGATCGGAAACCGGTCGCAAAGATCCGCGTAGTAATCGACCAATTCTTCGGCGGTTTTTTTCGATCCATCGGATTTCTTAAAAACGTAGAGATTTTCTTCGCTGTCATAGAATTCCGACGCAGCGGGATCAAGCGCGATAAAGATTTGTTCGCCTAACTTGTAACCGGCCTTTTCGACGGCTGCCGCGATCGATTCCAATGCGTCCTGGGCTGAATCGAGTTGCGGTGCAAATCCGCCCTCGTCGCCAATTGCCGTGGAAAGATGTCGCGCTTTCAAAACAGATTTCAGCGCGTGATAGACCTCGGCGCCGTAGCGTAGTGCTTCAGAAAAACTCGGCGCGCCGCGCGGCACGATCATAAATTCCTGAAAGTCAATCGGCGCATCCGAGTGCGCGCCGCCGTTCAGGATATTCATCATCGGCACCGGAAGCACTCGCGCGTCGGATCCGCCCAGGTAGCGAAACACTGATACGTTTTCTGCGGCTGCCGCGGCATGGGCGACTGCCAGCGAAACGGCGAGCATTGCGTTGGCGCCAAGGTTCTTTTTAGTCGCCGTACCGTCGAGTTCGATCAGTTTGGTGTCGATGTTCGCCTGATCGCGCGCATCCAGTCCCTTGAGAACGGGCGCGATCTTCTGGTTAACATTGGCAACGGCTTTTCTTACGCCCCTGCCGCCGAAGCGGCTCTTGTCGCCGTCGCGCAGTTCCAATGCTTCATGTTCGCCCGTGCTCGCCCCGCTGGGAACAGCCGCTCGCCCAAGCGCGCCGCTTTCGACGCGCACATCGACTTCAATTGTCGGATTCCCGCGAGAATCCAAGATTTCGCGGGCGTGAATGTGGCTTATGCTCGTCCGTGCCATACGCTTCTGCGCGGACTAGAACAGCTTTCACCATACGAGGCAAATCACTTCTGCCGATCCAACTGGCCTTGCGATCAGGCGAGAGATTCCGATTGGCAATTTGGCTGAGGCGCGCATAATCTTCGCGATGTTTCGTTTCGTTGCACTTACCACGCTTGCGCTGGTTGCTGCTATTTGCGCCGCCGCGTCCGAGCAAGCGCGACGTCTTTCACCGGATCAAATGGCGAAAGCTGTCAGAACCGATTCGATCACCGTCCCGACGCCGGGCGAGCTTTTCGCCGCGCTAGGCAAGGCTGGAAAAATAAACTGGTCAGCTCAATACCGCGGGCCAATACCGATGACCTACAGCGATCGCGCGCAGATCGCGCTGAACCTCGGCGGTTTAATTGCCGACGGGTTCATCGCCGTGGAAGCCAAGGACGGACAGGGTGTCAAAAACATCGGGTCGGACATTATGAAGCTCGGAAAGGCGCTCGGAGTGAGCGAGCAGTTGCTGAGCCGGGGCAATAGCATCAATGAGTTTGCCGAACACAACGAATGGGACACCCTGCTGGAGGAATTGGAAGCAACCCAAAACGAGGTAAAATCGTCAATGCAATCGCACGCCGACCAGGATCTGGTCATCCTGGTGACCCTTGGCGGGTGGATCCGCGGCACTCAGGTGGTTACCGGCGCAATCCTGAAGAATTACAGCGAATCCGCCGCGAGCGTGCTGCGCCAACCGGCCCTGGTTCGCTTCATGCAATCAAAGGTGAATGAAATTTCGCCTGAATTACGCCAGGAACCTTTGGTCAAACATATGAGCGAACAACTGACCGGGATTGAAAAACTCGTTTCGTTTCCGGAGGACAAGGTGCCGACCGTGGAGGATGTGCGAAAAATAAACGACGCCGTCGGCAAGCTTATGACGGAGATAGAGAGCAAGGAGCCGCCGAAATGAGAAACTGGTTGGTCGTGTTCGTTTCGATCTTTGCGCTCAGCACGAGCGTTGTGGTGCGCGCAGACACAGACGCGGAAGTGAGTGCACGCAAAGACGCACTCGAGATTGCGGGGGCGTTTTCGAATGACGGCTTCAAAATCCGAGACGGACATTCGTGCGGCATGCTTAAGCCACACGATCGCTCGCTAATCGCAGTCAACCTTTATGCGGGTAACCAGTATTGGTTTTCTGTGGGCACAGTGGAATCAGTAAAAAAAGTCGCGGTAGCCGTCTATGATGAAACCGGAAAGCAAATGACCACCGAGAATTACAGCAATGGAGAAAAGGCGGCGGCGGGTTTTGCGCCGGAGAACAGCGGTCAATACTTTGTCGCGGTTGATCTGGTTGAAGGCCAGGAAGGTAGTTTCTGTCTCGTCTATTCGTACAAATAGACGATGCTCGGTTCTCGATACGGGATGCTCGGTACAGGAATTTCGTGCGCGAGGGCTTTGCGATCTGGCCTCGGGTATCTAGTATCCCTTATCTTGGAGCAGGTGATGATCTCGCTTCAGGTATTTTACGAAGGTCGCGTCCAAGGCGTTGGGTTTCGTTTCACTGTACGCCACATCGCCAAGGGCTTCGACGTGACCGGTTGGGTGCGCAACCTGCCGGACGGCCGAGTGGAACTTCAGGTTACAGGTGAAGGAGACGAGGTGCGGGCGTTTCTTGATCAGGTCATGCAAAGCGAACTCCACTCGCTGATCCGAGAAAAAGCCGAGAATAAGTTGAACGAACCTGTCACTACCCGGGGCTTTGAAATTCGCTATGACTAACTCGGCAGTCGCTGTTCATGGACTAACCAAGATCTTTTCTGTCCCGTTCCATCCCACTCGCGGGGTGGTCGCAGTAAAGGATCTCAGCCTCCACATCGAACCCGGCGAAGTCTACGGACTGCTCGGACCCAATGGCTCCGGTAAGAGCACCACGCTGAAAATCATACTCGGCTTGGTCTCGCCAACGCGCGGTCGCACGGAAATCTTTGGACGGGACAGCGGCCTGGTTGAAAGCCGTGAAGCAGTGGGTTTTCTGCCAGAGAACCCGTATTTCTACAAATATCTCACCGGAGAGGAAACGCTGCGCTTTTTCGGGCGCCTTTGCGGAATGAAAGGCACAACATTGAAGAATCGCGTCAACGAATTGCTTGATCTTGTTGGGCTGAACAAGGCCCGCGACCGCCGGCTGGGCACCTATTCGAAGGGAATGCTGCAACGCATTGGGCTTGCGCAAGCATTAATTCATGATCCGAGGCTGGTCGTCTTGGATGAACCGACCGCCGGGGTCGATCCGGCCGGCTCGCGAGAGATTCGCGACTTAATCATGGACCTGAAGCGGCGTGGTATCACCGTCCTATTCTCGTCGCATTTGCTTGCGCAAGCGCAGGAGATTTGCGATCGCATCGGCATTCTCGCTGATGGCGTGCTGGTCCGCGAAGGGCATTTGCAGGAGCTGATAGCGATCGAAAATCAAACCGAGCTCGTGATCGCCGACGCTTCCGATGAGCTGGTGCGCGAGATTGAATCTTTGGTCACCCGCTCGAAGGCGAAGTTGCTGGAGCGGCGAAGATCGACAACCACGTTGGAAACATTATTCCTGGAATCGACGGGAGGAAGTCACAAAGCCTCCGCCGCCGCCCAGGCTACGGCGGACCGGCAAACGGCCGATGAGCAAGTGAGGAAGCAGAAATGACGAACCGCGAAACCGCTTCAACGCTTCAACCATTCAACGGCGCAACGGTCGTGAAGCGGCACCGCGTTTTTTCGTTTTCGCGCATTCTCGCCATCACCGGTAACACATTGACCGAGCTGACGCGTCTGAAAGTTTTTTATGTACTGCTGGTGTTCGGGCTGCTGTTGATCGGCAGCTCGATCTTCATGGCGCAGTTCTCGTTCCAACAGGAATTCCAAATTCTGAAGGATGTTTCTCTCGGCGCGATCTCGATTTTCACTTCGCTGCTCGCGATCGTTGCCACCGCCAGGATGCTTCCGCAGGACATCGAGGACCGCACCGTTTACACGATTCTCGCTAAGCCAGTGCCGCGGTTCGAATACGTGGTTGGCAAAATTGCGGGAGTCCTGGTATTGCTGGCGATCAGCACGCTGGTAATGGTGGCGGCATTTCTGGCCGTGCTGTACATGCGCGAACAGGCAGCTCTGCACGCCACCGCGACACAAATGGCCGGCGCGCCGCCGGACCAACTTGCAGATGCGTTGCGCGCCGTCCGAGCGTCCGCGTTTAACATCGATCTTGTTCCCGGAATCATCATCATCTTCCTCAAAGCCTGCCTGCTCACAGCGCTAACCCTGTTTGTTTCTACTTTCGCCACCTCAACCATTTTCACCATTGTGGTGATGGTCTTTATTTATTTCATCGGGCACTTGGAAGCCACTGCGCGCGAGTATTGGTTGCACGAACACGGCAGCGGACTCATAACCCGCGTCTTTCTAGCGATCGTGGCGCTGCTCTTTCCCGATTTGCAGGCATTCAATTTGGTTGACGACATCGTCGCCGGCACCGCCATTTCGACAGCTGTCTTTATGAAGACTGCATTGCTCGGAATTTTCTACACCGTGATCTACACGCTACTGGCGGTCTTTGTGTTTTACGGAAAAGAGTTATGACGCGGGGCCTGATCACGCTGGCTGTGTTGCTCGTGATGGGCCTGCTCAAATTGCCGGTCGAACGCAATCTTGCCGCGCTTCACCGGCAGGAACATTTCCAGGGTGTCGAGTTCAATCTCGATCTGCGCGAAAAACTTGGGCAACTCGGATTCATCGCCGCGCTAAGCGGGTTTCGCGCGATTGTCGCCGACGCGCTTTTTATCCAGGCGCATGCGGCATGGGAGGACACCGAGTGGGGTCGGATGCTGTTGCTGTTCCGGCACATCACCACGCTGCAACCGCGGGTGCTACTGTTTTGGGACACGGCGGCGTGGCACATGGCCTGGAACGCGAGTGTAGCCGCCATGAACGATCCAAACCAGCCGCGCCTGGCGCTGCGAGTCAAGGCTCAGCGCGAATATTTTGCGCTCGGGAAGGATTTCCTCGAGCGCGGAATAAAAAACAATCCCGATCGCCCTGAGCTGTACGAAGCGCTTGCCCGGTTGTACAAAGAAAAATATAAAGAGCACGAGCGCGCGGCGGAATATTACGCTAAGGCGGCGACATTGCCGGAAGCAGCGCCATGGGACAGGCGTTTCTCGGCTTACGAGCTTTCGTACTGCGAGGGCCGCGAGCGTGAAGCTTATGATCGCCTGCGCAACCTCTATAACGCAGGGGAGAAGGAGCGACTGCCTACTTTGATTAAGCGGCTGAAGTTTCTCGAAGACAAGCTCGACATTCCGCAGGACGAACGAATTCCTGATAAGCAAAGCAAACGCTAAGCGATTCAATCGTTAAATCCTTGATCGATAGCCGCTGCAAAATGTGAAGCGTGAAAACGTTGATGCGTCCGCCCGCTTGCTTTATAACGTTCTAACGTTCAACCGTCTACCGGGGTTCGTCATGCGGTTCGCAATTTTCAGTGACATCCATTCTAATCTGGAAGCGCTCGAAGCCGTCATCACGGACGCGCGTGAACGCAGATGCACGCACTTTGTCTGCCTTGGCGACGTGGTCGGTTACAACACAAATCCGCGTGAATGCATCGAACGCGTCCGCGAATTGAATTGCCCGGTAGTAAAAGGCAATCACGACGAGCAGGCAGCCTCTCCCGCGTCATCAGAACGTTTCAACGAACTGGCCGAGCGCGCCATCAACTGGACGCGCGAACATTTGACCGAGCAGGACAAGCAATGGTTACGCACCCTGCCTTTGCAGCGCCTGGTGCACGACTTTACCATCGTGCACGCCACACTCGATACGCCCGGACAATGGGGTTATGTGTTCAATAATCTCGATGCCCTCGCAAGTTTCGCGTATCAGCGCACGGCAGTTTGTTTTTTCGGCCACACCCATGTGCCGATGGTATTTGTTCGCGACGAAGGTGTCCGGCGCGAGACCGGTGAGCACATTCGGATCGAGCCCGGCAAAAAATATTTCATTAACGCTGGCAGTGTCGGACAGCCGCGCGACGGAAACTGGCGCGCTGCGTATCGCATTTACGACGTCGACAACAACCTGGTGGAACTGTTGCGGGTAAAATACGATGTCGCGACAGCGCAAAAGAAAATCACGAAGGCCGGTTTGCCGCGCCTGCTCGCCGAGCGACTCGCGATGGGCCGTTGATGCTAAGGTCCCGGCGGGAACGTTTACGATTCGACAGACGCAGCGCGGATAGGCCGGGACACCCTCTGCAGCCCGCTTCATTCGCGCCCGAACCGATGATCCTTCGCTCGGTCGCGGAGAATAAATTCTGCGACTGGTAAATCGCGTGGATAAGTGATTTTGAAATTAAAATCGTCATCGAGAACGAGAGCGATCTTGTGGCCGAGTCGTTCGACTGCGGAGACTTCGTCGGTTATCCAGATATCTTCCGCGTAAACAGCGTGATACGCATTGTCGATTAAATCTCGCTCGAATATTTGTGGCGTTTGCATGGCATACAGTTGATGCCGATCGACCGAACCGTTGACACAAAGATCGGCGTCCGCGCGTTTTAATGTGTCGTTGACTGGCTGTGCCAAAGCGGCTGCGCCGTGGACGCGGCATTGTTTGAAAGCGCGTTCGATTTGCTCCGGCGTGATCAACGGCCGCGCGGCGTCGTGCACGGCCACGTATTTCGCTCCCCGCTCCGCGCGATCCAAGCCTGCGCGAACGGAATCCTGCCGGCGTTCGCCGCCGGTGACAATCGAGCGAAGCTTTTTGAAACCGGCGTCCCGGTTAATTTTTTGGATCTGATCGTGCCGATCTTCGCGCGCCACGACGATAATTTCGGTGACAGAAATCGCCCGATCGAATGCGCGGATTGCGTGTGCGATGACCGGTTCGCCCGCAATCGTGGCAAACAACTTATCGAATCCCATGCGCTGACTGCTGCCGGCGGCGACGAGAATGGCGGTAAGCATGGTTAAAGCGTTAAAGAATTAAACCGTTGAACCGGTGTCATCCTGAGCGCAGCAGCGAAGCCGAAGGATCCCGTGGCGCTGCGTGAAACTGATGCAATGAGATTCCTCGACTTCGGCCGGATCATCCTTTGTGGCACCCCAACCGTCACGTCAGTTGTCGCGTCACTTCCGCGCTGAGCGTTTTGCCATCGGCGCGACCGACCACCTTTGCCTGTAATGCCTTCATGACCGCGCCCATCTGCGCTCTGGATGTGGCACCGACCTCAGCGATCGTTTCGCGCACGACTTTCGCCAGTTCGTCTGCACTCATCGCCTGCGGCAAATACGTGTTTAAAATTCCCAGCTCTTCTCTTTCCTTTTCAGCCAGTTCCGCGCGGCCTCCTTTTTCAAAACTCTCGATGGAATCCTGGCGTTGCTTCACTTGTTTGCGAATGACCTGAACTGCTTCAGCGTCACTCAATTCGGCTTCGGCGCCGGATTTTGCGATCGCGGCATATTTGAACGCCGATTTAAGCATGCGCAACACGCCGAGTTTGGTCGCATCTTTGGCGCGCATCGCCTCCTTCAGGTCCGAGTCAACACGTTCTTGCAAGGTCATGAAGGCACAATTACGACGACCAAACGCAATTGTCGATGTTGTAGCCACGACCCGTGAGCCGTCGATATTAATCCTGTCGAATCAGGAATCAGACGACCCACAGGACGGTGGCTACAGGGTCTCGGCGCACTTCTGAACCGAGTCGGCGTCACCCACGGACACGACCTCGATCCCCCGTTTTGTGCGTTTCAACAAGCCCGCCAACACGGCCCCTGGGCCGAGCTCAATGAAAACATCGCAGCCAAGATGTATAAGGCGCTGCATACAATCGCTCCATCGCACGGTTCCGGTCACTTGATCGCGAAGCGCCTGCCGGATTTCGTCAGGCGTTTTCACTTCTTCTCCGGTCACGTTGCTGATCACTGGGAAGCCCGGCGGTTCAATCGGCACGCCGGCCAGTGCTTTTTCCAATTTCTGGTATGCGCTTTCCATCAAACGCGAATGATATGCGCCGGCAACGTTAAGCATCATCGCTCGGCTAACACCGTATTCCTTCGCTACCGCGACAGCGGTTTCAACGTTCGCCAGCTCGCCGGAAATCACGATCTGATTAGGTGCATTGATGTTGGCGATATCGACATCTTCGTCGGCGGCCAGCCGGCGCACGTCGTTTTCCAAGCCGCCAATCATCGCCGCCATGCCGCCTCGCGTCGTTGCGCATGCTTCGTCCATGAATTCACCGCGCTTTTGCACCAGCTTCAGACCAGTCGCAAAATCGAAAGTGCCCGCCGCAGTGTGCGCGGTGAGTTCACCTAACGACAGACCAGCCGCGCCACCGATGGGAAATTCGCCGGCGAAATCACGCAATGCTGCCAGCGCTGCGAGCGCGTGAACATAAAGCGCCGGCTGACAATTTGAAGTCTTGGTCAACTCATCGATCGGCCCGTTCCATGCAACCTCGCTCAAGCGGCGACCGAGAATTTCATCGGCCTGAGAAAACAAATCCGCTGCAACAGGAAATTGCTCGGCGAGATTGCGTCCCATCCCGACGCATTGCGCGCCTTGACCGGCGAAAAGTAGTGCAATTTTCTTTCCCATACGCGACGTAGTTAATCGTGTTTCGTGGCGAGCGCGAGGGCGGCTTTCTCATTTCTGGGGAGCACGGGCTGCCAGCCTGTTCTTTTTGGCGGCCTGCCGAAAAGCTCATCGAACGTTCACTGCTAAAGAGGCCTGGCACGCAGCGGTTGGCGACAAGCTGCCTCTAACCACAGGCCGCCATTCTGTGCTCCCCAGAATTACGCTTGCGCGATCACTTTCACTCGCCAGCGTAAATCTTAACCTTGTAACTTCTCCTTCCATGCCATTTACGACGCGCGAGATTGAATCGCCCGACCCGGTTACGCGAGTCGCAGCAGCCGACGCAGCACTGCACAACGCGGCTGAGGACGACATCGGCGAGAAGATGGTGCTCAACATGGGGCCATCGCATCCGGCCACACACGGCGTGTTGCGTCTCGTGCTCGAACTTGATGGCGAGATTGTTACCAAAGCCACGCCGGACATCGGTTTTCTCCATCGCGGTGACGAAAAAATCGCCGAGAACATGCAATACAACCAGTTCGTGCCGTACACTGACCGGCTGGATTACCTCGCGCCGCTCTCGAACAACGTAGCCTATGCGCTCGCGGTCGAAAAATTGATGGGCTGGGACATCCCGCCGCGCGGAAAAGCGATCCGCACGATTTGCTGTGAAACGTCGCGTATTTCCTCGCATCTGCTTGGGCTTGGCGCCATGGCGCTCGATCTCGGGGCAATGTCAGTCTTTCTCTACACGTTCACCGAGCGCGAAAAGCTTTATAATCTCTTTGAGTTGCTGACTGGGGCCCGGTTTACGACATCTTACACGCGAGTGGGCGGGCAAATCCGCGATCTTCCTGAAAGCTTTATCCCGGAACTCAAAAAATTCCTCGACGACTTCGGCCTGAGTCTCAACGAATGCGACCGGTTGCTGACCCGGAACAAGATTTTCGTCGATCGGACGAAGGATGTCGGCGTGATCTCGAAGGAGCAAGCGATCGCGTATGCGCTGTCCGGTCCAAACCTGCGCGGCAGCGGAGTCGAGCACGATTTGCGCCGCAAACACCCCTATCTCGATTACGACCAGTACGACTTCGATGTGGTGATTGGCAGTTCTGGCGATTGTTATGATCGCTACCTGGTGAGGATCGAGGAGATGCGTCAGAGCGTGCGGATCTTGCGGCAGGCAATGGAGAAACTGCCCGGCGGCCCGATCAATGTTTCGAACTGGAAAAACATGACTCCACCGAAGTCGCGGGTAATGACGAAGATGGAAGAGTTAATTCACCACTTCATCGTGGTCACTGAAGGACTCGATGCGCCGCCGGGCGAAGTCTATTTCGCGGCCGAAAATCCCAAGGGTGAGCTTGGGTTTTACATCAACAGCAGAGGAGGCGGCGTTCCGTATCGGTTGAAGATTCGCGCACCCTCGTTCGTGAATCTCAGTATTCTGCCGGAGTTGCTACCCGGTTGCCTGGTTAGCGACGTGCCAGCAGTGTTGGGCAGTCTGGACTTCGTTATGGGCGAATGCGATAGATGATACGAATGACAACCATGCGACGGACGGGACCGATGACGACGATATTCCGAACTGCGTCGCAGCTCATGCTGGTGCTCATGCTCGTGCTTCATGCTCGATGGCTGTTCCAACAAGCGAATTACGAAGGCAAATGTGGATCAGGTGGCGGAAGGCATGTCGAAGAAGCAGGTGGAATCGATTCTTGGCCCGCCGACTTCTCTTGCCACCGAAGATCTCGCGATCATGAAAAAGACGACTTACGTTTACCGACAGGGCAAAGACACGGTCACGATCGTTTTCAAGGACGACAAAGTACAGTCGAAAGTCAGTACGCTCTCCGATTAACTTCGGTGTAGCGCGCTGTGCGCAGCGTAATTTGGCAAGCTGGCGGATGAATCCGCCGAGGACAGCGGACCCTACGATTCCAGCGGCATTTGCCGCCCGTAGCTTCGCTGGGTTACGTTTCTTCAATGCCAAACTTGACGACGGCTTCTGTTCCGGCCGAACTGGAGCGAAAAATGGACGGCGCGATCGCGCGTTATCCGAGTGAACATCGTCGAAGCGCAGCGATGCCGCTGCTGCATCTGTGGCAGGAACACTTCGGTTTTATCAGCGACGAAGCCACCGTGTGGATCGCGGAAAAGCTGGGCCTGCAACCGATCAATATCCTCGAGCTTGTCACATTTTATCCGATGTTTCGCCAGCAGCCCGCCGGCAAAACACACATTCGGGTCTGCCGCACGCTCAGTTGCGCGATGGCGGGCGGATTCGAGGTGATGGAAAATCTACGTGCGAAGATCGGAATTCAGCGCTCGGTTGATGGTGAAGAAACGCATAACCCCATCGCGGTCAGCGCCGACGGAAATTACAGCGTCGAGTTCGTGGAATGTCTCGCCAGCTGCCACACCGCGCCAGTCTGCATGATCGGCGAGGAGCTACACGAAAAAGTAAATGCAGATTCTGCGGCGGAACTTGTCGATAATCCGCAATCCGCAATCCGCAATCCGCAATTGGATTGGCCGCCGCATCCTCTCGAACACCGCCTGGTTTACAAAAACATCGGACGCCCCGGTTGGAGGACGGATATCGATTGCTACCTACGCGACGGAGGTTACGAACAGCTAAAGCAAGCGCTGACCCTGTCTCGCGCTGACATCGTCAATAAGGTCAAAAACTCGGGGTTGCGCGGGCCGCGGTGGCGCCGGGTTTTCTTGCGGGCTGAAATGGAGCTTCATCAAACCGGACGAAAAACGGCCGGTGTATCTGATCTGCAACGCCGATGAATCCGAGCCGGGCACGTTCAAGGACCGTTACATCATTCATGACGATCCGCACCAGTTGCTCGAAGGAATGTTGATTTCTTGTTATGCACTGAATTCGCACACTGCCTACATCTACATACGCGGCGAATTCCCGCAGGGCGCAAAGATTCTCGAGCGCGCGATCGAAGAAGCGCGGCAGCACAATTTCCTTGGAAAAAACATTCTCGACTCCGGGTTCGACGTTGAGTTTCACATTCATCGCGGTGCGGGTGCTTACATTTGCGGTGAGGAAACGGGGTTGATCGAATCGCTTGAGGGGAAACGCGGTTATCCGCGGATCAAGCCGCCATATTTCCCGGCCGTGCTGGGTCTCTACATGTGTCCGACCATCGTCAACAACGTCGAGACACTCTGCAACATTAAGCACATCATTGCCATGGGCGGTGCGGAGTATGCACGCCTCGGCCGGCCTAACAATACTGGCACGCGGATTCTGTGCGTCAGCGGGGACGTGCAACGGCCCGGCTACTTCGAAATCGAAGTGGGAGCCGTGACAATGGGCCAGTTGATTTACGAGATGGCCGGCGGCTTGCGACCCGGCCGAAAACTAAAGGCAGTCATTCCCGGCGGCAGTTCCGCAAAAGTGTTGCGCGCTGATGAGCGTTTCAAGCTCAGGGAAAGACGGGCTGACGGCTCGACAACTGAACGCGAAATGTCGATCGACGACATCCCGATGGATTTCGATTCTCTGGCAGCCGCAGGTTCAATGGCCGGTTCCGGCGGAGTGATCGTCCTGGACGATTCGCGCGACATGGTCTGGGCACTGAACAACATCAATAAATTCTACGCACATGAGAGCTGCGGCCAATGCACACCCTGCCGGGAAGGTTCGCTTTGGATGCAAAAAATCACTGATCGCATGCTGCGCGGCGGCGGCGTGGTGGAAGATCCAAGGACACTAAAAACCATTGGCGATAACATCGCGGGGCGCACCATTTGCGCTTTTGGCGAAGCGTGCGCCTGGCCGACGCAAAGTTTTGTCGAAAAATTTCCCGAAGAATTTGCCGCCCGCGCGCAAAAACCCGTTCCCCCGCCCCTTCCGCCCGAATACATCTCGGAAGAACTGATCCAAGAGGAATCGATTTCCACGGTGCCGATGGCCCACGACCCCGGCTGGGAAAAAGCCGGAGCGAAAGGCACCATCTAATTATGTCTGAGGAAAGCAGGAACGCAGGAACAGCATTGAGGGACTCGGAAATCACTGAGTCAATTATTGCAGCAGCCATTGCGGTGCATCGTGAACTTGGGCCCGGTTTTTTGGAATCGGTGTACGAGCAGGCCCTTGTGGTTGAATTTGCTCTCTGCGGAATTGCCTTTGTGCGGCAAAGGCCGATCCCGCTCTTCTACCGCGACCATCAAATCGGCGAGCATAGACTTGATTTTGTCGTCGAGGGCAAAATTGTCGTTGAGTTGAAGGCTGTCGAGGCGCTGGAAAATGTACACTTCGCCATCGTCCGGAGCTATCTTAAAGCCGCGGGATTATCCGATGGTCTGATTCTCAATTTTTCGTCCATGCCGTTGGCGGTAAAGCGAGTCCGTCGCGAACGGGGCTTCGAGAAAATTGATCTGCACCTGTAAAGAATTCCTCCGTTCCTGCTTTCCTTAGATATGCCTGGCGAATCAACGGTTCCAATGTTCAAAGTCCAGATTGACGGGACCTGGCATCAGTTTCCGAAGGGCACGCGCGTCATTGAGGCGTGCGAACAGGTTGGCATTTTCGTGCCGCGGTATTGCTATCACAAAAAGCTTAGCTCCCCGGGCAATTGCCGGATGTGCTTGATTGAAATGGGCTTTCCGAGACTCGGCCCAGATCGTAAGCCGGAGCTCGGCGCTGATGGCAAGCCGATCATCAACTGGATGCCGCGTCCACAGATTTGCTGCGCACAGGATGTCGCCGAAGGCATGGCTGTTCGCACGGACTCACCGCTGGTTAAGGAATGTCGGCACGGCGTGATGGAATTTCTCCTGATTAACCACCCACTGGATTGCCCTATTTGCGATCAGGCCGGGGAATGCCAGTTGCAGGAATTCAGCGTTGATTACGGCAATTCGGAATCGCGTTTCCTGGAGAACAAAGTGAAGAAGCCGAAAGCTGTGCAGGTCGGTCCCCGAGTAACACTCGACGACGAGCGCTGCATTCTCTGCTCGCGTTGCATCCGTTTTTGCCAGGAAATCGCGCATGATGACGTGCTCGGGTTCGTTGATCGCGGCAGTCACACCGTCCTGGCGGCACATCCCGGCAGGCGGTTGGAAAACAACTATTCTCTTAATACTGTCGACATTTGCCCGGTGGGCGCGCTGACCTCCACCGATTTCCGCTTCAAAATGCGGGTCTGGTTCCTGAAAGAAACCAAGAGCATCTGCACAAGTTGTGCGACGGGCTGCAATACGATCATCGGCACTCGTGAGGACGTGATCTATCGGCAAACGCCGCGCGAGAACGATCACGTTAACTCCTGTTGGATGTGCGATTATGGCCGGCTGAACTACGATTATCTCGAAGCCGAGGAGCGCTTGCTAGAGCCACTGATTCGTTCTGAGGGAAAACTGGTTCCGGCGGATTGGCCAACCGCGATTGGCCAGGCAGCGCTTCAATTGAAGCAGTTTGCCGGAACCGAAATCGCCATTGTCGCCTCGGCCCGGATGACGAACGAAGAGCTTTGGCTAACCGCGCAGTTGGCAAAGTCGTTAGGCGTCGAGCGGATCGATATCGTCCCGAGACGCGGGCCCGGTGATGACATTCTATTAAGCGAAGATCGTAATCCGAATACTCACGGTGCGCGCCTGATTCTAGGTTCCAGCTCCGAGCCCGGCGCAAAACTCATGGCCATCGCCAACGCGGTCAGATCCGGCGAGATCAAAGCGCTGGTGATTTTAAAGGAGAATGCGATGCACCTGGGTCTGTCTGTCGAACAACTCGCAAACCTACCCGCATTGATCGTCATGAATATCATGCCGAATGAAGCAACAGAGAACGCGGCCGTCGTCTTGCCCGCCTGCGGTTTTGCCGAAAAACGGGGCTCAATGGTCAACGGAAAGGGCCGCTTGCAACGTTTGAATCGCGCCACTCGGCCACCTGGCAACGCCCGCGATGATTGGGAAATTTTGCGCGATCTGCTTCAGGCAGTCGGCGGTGGCGACTCACTTCACTCGATCGAGGATGTTTTCCGTCGGATCAGCGAAACAATCCCGCGATTTGCGGGACTGAGCCTTGGCAAAATCGGCGACCTCGGCGTGCATATCTTGCAAATGGAAGAACTGCCGCCGATGCATCCCAGCGACGAAGAAGCCATCCAGGAGGCAATCGCCGTCCAAGAAAGGCGCCGCGAGGTTAGGCAACAGCTGGATGGCGGGCGAGCGCGCGTCGGCGCCTCGAGTATTGAGCCAAGAGCGGCGCCTCGGCGGTAGAAAGCTGTAGCGTGCACTGTCTCAGCCTACTCCTGTTGGACGTGGCACCCCCGAACACATCATCCGCTGAGGACATCGACCTTCGCCGAGGCTCCGGCGGACGCGCCAGATGCTGCGGCAACAAACGTTGTAAATCGACAGCTGCTGCAACACAGTAAAGTTGCAACATCCCAAATGGATTTCGTTTTCATCATCATCTCGCTGCTGAAGATCGCAATTCTCCTCGCGGTGATCTTGTTTATGGTTTCTTACGCCGTGTACGCCGAGCGACGGGTCAGCGCGTTTATTCAGGACCGGCTGGGGCCGAATCGCGTTGGGCCCGCCGGTCTTCTTCAGCCCATTGCCGACATGTTCAAGCTGCTGCTGAAGGAGGATTTCACGCCGCGCGTCGCGAATACGTTCTATTACTGGCTGGCGCCGTGCCTTGCAGTTATGCCGGCCATAATCACTATCACTGTGGTGCCATTCGGCAGCACGTTGTTCGGTGTGCCAATGGTAATCGCCGACGTAAACATCGGGATTCTCTTTGTATTCGCGATCTCTTCGTTAGGCGTCTACGGGATTGTCATCGGCGGTTGGGCGTCGAATTCGAAATATCCGTTCCTTGGCGGCATTCGTTCCAGTGCGCAAATGCTTTCGTACGAGCTTTCGCTCGGACTCGCGGTTATCCCTGTTTTTCTTCTCTCTGGCACGTTGCGGCTGACGAGTGTCGTGCGTTACCAGGTTGAGCACGGCTGGTTCATTGCGCCTTTCATCGGCGATTGGATGAATCCATGGAAATGGCTGCTCGCGATTCCAATGATCGTCTCTTTTTCGGTGTTCATGATCGCGATTTTCGCCGAGACAAACCGGCTGCCTTTCGATTTGCCGGAAGCCGAGCAGGAGCTCGCGGGCGGCTACAACACCGAATACAGCTCGATGAAGTTTGCCCTCTATTTCCTCGGCGAATACGCGGCGATGATCACCGGATCGGCTGTCGTTGTGACATTATTTTTTGGCGGCTGGCATTTTCCAGGGATCCCGGATGGCTCCTACGGCTGGATCTTCGGCCTTATTAACATCGCGGTTTTTTTCGCAAAGGTCGCCGTGGTGATTTTCTTTTTCATGTGGGTGCGCTGGACCTTGCCGCGCTTTCGCTGGGATCAGCTGATGCGCCTCGGCTGGCTCTTCTTCTTCGAAATCGCGCTGGTGAACATCTTTTTCGTTGCAGGGATTCTCGCTTACTTTCCGAGATGAAGCGTTTTCGTAATCGTGCTCATGCTCATGCTCGAAAAATGTCTAACGAGATTAGGACTATGAATACAAGCAAAAGCTAATCATGACCATCACCGTTCCACGACCGAGGTTGAACTGGCGCGAACGTTTGTATCTGCCGGCAATCGCGGCCGGGCTGGCCATCACCTTTAAGCATCTGAAAAACATGCTCCTCGGACGCACCAAAGTGACCATGCAATATCCCGAGCAAAAATGGGACACTCACCTGCCCGATTATTACCGTGGCGCACCCGCGTTGGTGCGCGACGCGGATGAACGGGTCCGCTGTGTGGCGTGTCAGCTTTGCGAATTCATTTGTCCGCCGCGCGCAATCAAAATTATTCCCGGCGAGATTCCACCAAGCGACCGCTTCGCCAAGGTCGAAAAATTCCCTCAAGAATTCGATATTGACATGATCCGCTGCATCTACTGCGGAATGTGCGAGGAGGTTTGTCCGGAGCAGGCAATTTTTCTGCGCAAAGATTACGCCATTATCGGCCTCACTCGTGCCGACATGGTGCATCACAAGGAAAAACTTCTCGAGATCGGCGGAGTGATGCATGGCGTAGTACTGAAATGGAACGAAAAGAAATGATGCCAGAAACCAGAACTCTGAAGCCAGAGGTCAAATCCCCTCGCCTTTTAATCCGCAGTTCGCAATCAGCAATCCACAATTGATCATGTCTCCGTTCCTGTTCTGGCTGTTCGCGTCGCTGACGGTGATTTTCGGCGCGGCTGTGGTGCTCAATCGCAACCCTGTCGCAAGCGCGCTTAGCCTCGTTGTTTCGTTCCTAGGACTCTCTGCGCTCTTTATGTCGCTCGATGCATTTTTCGTCGGTATTATTCAGGTGCTCGTCTACGCAGGCGCAGTGATGGTGCTTTTCCTTTTCATCATCATGCTGCTCGATTTGCGCGCCGAAGAACGGCGTCGGATCAATTGGCTTGCTACCGCAGGCGGCGTGGGGGTGGCGCTCATCTTGCTGGTTCAGATCTGGCTTGTCATTGGGCATTTTCAAGCTGCACGACAAACTTTTCCGCCACTAGCAGAGGCGAGAAGCGATGATGTCTGGAACGTCGGACGCCTGCTTTTCACTGATTACAATCTGCCTTTCCAAGTCATCGGTGTTCTTGTGCTGGTGGCAACCGTTGGCGTGGTGTTCTTGAGCAAGCGCGAACCACGGAGTTAATGATCAAACAGGAATGAACCAATGAGGAATGACGAACGAGCAATGCGCGTGCCGGATCGAGGTGTCGTTCGGCCTTCGTCATTCCTTTGGCATTCGGCATCAGGCATTCGCCATTTTTAGATCATGATCACTCTGGGCGATTACCTCATAGTAAGCGGCATTCTTTTTTCGATTGGCTTCGCCGGCGTCCTGCTGCGTCGCAATCTAATCGTCATTCTCATGTCCCTGGAGTTGATGTTGAATGCGGCCAACTTGTCACTTGTCGCGTTTTCGCGGTTCCGAGTTGGTCCTAACGGGCTGCCCGATTACAACGCGCAGGTGTTCGTCTTTTTTGTGATCAGCGTTGCAGCAGCGGAGGTAGCGGTGGGGCTTGCCATTCTCGTCGCTCTTTTTCGCGCACGTCAGACGACCGACGTAAAAGACATCAGCAGCCTGAAATTTTGAGCGCTCGAGTTTCATGAACTCAATCTTGCCGTGGATCATTCTGCTCGCGCCGTTCGTTAGCGCGACGGTAATCACGCTGTTTACTCTTCGATGGAAGACCTTAAGCAGTTCAATCTCAATCGCCGCTGTACTGGTAAGTTTTATCTTCAGTTGTTTAGTCTTTGCACAGCGAACCAGCACCGCAGCTGAGTTCACCTGGATCGCAGTTATCGGACTGTTTCACGTGCCGTTTGGCCTGACACTAGACCAGTTAAGCAGGACAATGGCCGTTTTGGTTTCCGGCGTCGGAGCGCTCATTCACATCTATTCGCTGGGCTACATGCGAAAGGACGAAGGCAACTCCCGCTATTTCGCGGCGCTGTCGTTGTTCATGTTCGCGATGCTCGGGATCGTTTTCGCGAACAACTTCGTGATGCTTTTCATCTTTTGGGAATTGGTCGGGTTCACCTCGTATGTCTTGATCGGTCACTGGTTTCATCGCGATGCCGCTGCGGACGCGGCGAATAAAGCGTTCATCACCACGCGGATTGGCGATTTCGGATTCATGATTGGAATCCTGATGCTCTGGATGGCTAGTGGCTCGGTCGTTTTCGCCGAAGTCGCGCCGCGCATGCCGATTTTCTCTGGCCATGCAACGCTGGTCGCAATTGTTGCGCTTTTGATCTTCTGCGGCGCGGTTGGAAAATCCGCCCAATTTCCGCTCCACGTCTGGTTGCCGGATGCCATGGAAGGTCCGACGCCAGTCTCCGCGTTGATCCATGCCGCTACGATGGTCGCGGCGGGCGTTTACATGCTGGTGCGCGTAGCATTCATCATCCAAGCGTCACAAACCGCGCTTCTGGTCATCGCCTGGATCGGCACGATTACGGCAGTAATGGCTGCACTAATCGCGACACAGCAGGACGACATCAAACGCATTCTTGCCTATTCCACGCTCTCACAACTCGGTTACATGGTCATGGCTGTGGGTCTGGCTTCAAACGATGCCGCAATGTTCCATCTCTTCACTCATGCATTTTTTAAGGCGCTCCTGTTTCTCGCGGCCGGCTCCGTCATCGTGATGCTTCATCACGAACAGAATATTTGGAAAATGGGCGGGCTGCGGCGGAGACTGCCGATCACATTCATTACTTTCGCTGTCGGCGCGCTGGCGTTGATCGGGTGCCCGCCGTTCAGCGGCTTTTTCAGCAAGGACGCGATTCTTGCCCTCGCCTGCGAACGCAACGTTCCGGTTTTCGCCGTAGCATTGTTCACCGCGTTTTTGACAGCTTTCTATGTGATCCGCATGCTTGTGATTGTCTTCTTCGGCAATCCTCGCGGCGAAAGCGCACGCGACAGCCGTGAATCATCGCTAGTCATGACCGCGCCGTTGATCGTGCTCGCCATTCTGGCAACGCTCGGCGGATTCGCATTTTTCGCGCGAAACTTCCTTGCGCTCCCCGTCGAAAAGGAGGCTGCAAGCTTTGTTTCCGTGTTGGCGATCGTTGCAGTAATTCTGGGAAGCGGACTCGCGATTGCGATCTATCGTGGCCGACCGCGTGACCCGATGGACGTCGATTTGCTGCGACACAAGTTCTACTTCGACGAGCTCTACAGCTGGCTCATTCGGTGGTCACAGGAGCTGCTCGCTCGTGTGGCAGCCTTCATTGATCGCTGGATCATCGATGCAGGCGCAGTGGGCGGAAGCAGTCGAGGGACCTGGGGCCTCGGTGCAGTCTTGCGATTGATTCAAGTTGGGAACCTTCAAGCCTACGCGATTCTTTTCGGTCTCGGTGTTGTCGCTCTCATATACTTTGCGGTTATGCGCTAATGGTTCTTTTCACGATTTTCTGCCCCATCGTTGCGGCCGCGTTAATCATGCTGGGCGCGCCAGCACGGAAGACGGCATTGCTGGCGTCGGCTTTGACGTTTGCAACAGCGGCGTTTCTCTTCGCCTCTTTCCGACATGGTCAAAGTGACTTCCAACACGTCACATCGTTTAGCATATCTCCTGAGTGGCGACTGAGCTTCACCACCGGTGTTGACGGGTTGAGTGGGGTCATGGTGTTGCTCGCCAGCATCGTGACGCTGGCAGCGGTCTGGTTTGCCAGCACGATCGAGAGATCTGAGAACGCTTTTTATTCCTGTCTTCTGTTGATTTCCGGCGGTGCAATCGGCGCGTTCGCTTCGATCGATTTATTTTTCTTCTACGCGTTTCATGAACTGGCATTGATCCCCACGTTTTTGCTGATCGGAATCTGGGGAAGCGGAAATCGAGTCGCAGCGGCATGGAAGATTACGATCTATCTGGCGATCGGCAGTTTCATCCTGCTGCTTGGCCTGATCTTGCTTTATCAAAGTTTTCCTCTCGCTTCCCGGAGTTTCGATATTCGCACGTTGCAGACTGCAGCCTCGATGGGCCAAATCACAGGCGGACGCGCAACGCCATGTGTACCTGCTGCTGCTTATCGGTTTCGGAATTCTAATCTCATTGTTTCCATTTCACACGTGGGCGCCGGAAGCCTACGCCGCCGCACCGGCCCCCGCTGCAATGCTGCACGCGGGTGTGTTGAAGAAATTCGGCCTGTACGGGCTTTTACGTCTGGCCATTCCCATGCTGCCCGAAGGCGCGCATTACTGGACAACTTTACTCGTCGGTACTGTTACTCGGAAACATCATTTACGTCGGATTGGTTACGATCGCGCAAAAGCGGCTCGATTGGATGCTGGGTTACTCGAGCGTGATGCACATGGGCTACATTTTCCTTGGGATCGCCAGCTTCGGTGTACTTGGGATGACCGGCGCCGTTGTATTGATGTTTGCTCACGGTCTCTCAATCGCGCTGCTATTTGGCCTCGCAGGCGAATTGCGCCGGCGCACGGGCACATTGGCTTTTGATGAGCTTGGTGGCCTTGCGAAGGTAATGCCTTTCGCCGGACTCGCGTTCGGACTCGGCGTGTTCGCTGCAATCGGTCTTCCAGGCTTTGCGAATTTTGCCGGCGAAATCATGATCTTTTTCGGCGCGTTTAGGAATGGCTGGGAAATCGGACGCCTTCACATGTTTCAAATCGCCACAATTCTTGCGCTTTGGGGCGTGGTGATCTCGACGGTGTACATGTTGCGAGCCTACCGCAGGACCTTCATGGGCACGATTCGCGAGCAATGGCAGAAATTGCCCGATCTTCGCCCGGCATTACGTGTGCCGATCACGTTGCTTGTCGCTGCGCTTCTTTGCTATGGATTCTTTCCGCAATCGTTGGTGCAGATCGTGGCGCCAAGATTCAGCACTTATCTTCCGGCGAACACAAGAGATGTTGCGGAGATGCAGGGCTGTAGCCATGGCGATGTGCGCCATCCTCGCGAGCGGACTACATACCAACCATCAGCCCCACCGTCCTTCGCAAACGCCGCAAGGGAAAGGCACGGCCGTATTTGCAGCGTCCGATGATTACCGCGCCGATGCTCGAGATCGCGGTGCTGGTACTCGGGATGGTGATCCTGATGACCGAAGCATTTGCCGCAAAAATCGACAAGCACGTTTTGGCCTTTGCTGCAATTACCGGTCTGGCGGTAGTTCTTTTCGCCAGTTTCTCTGTCGCTCCCTCTGCGTCGCCGTCCTATGTGGCCGGTTTCTGGAGCTTCTACACAGCCGACCGACTCTCGATCTTCTTCAAGCAATTCGCGCTCGTCACCACGATCTTGGTGCTGATCATGATGATCGATTACGCTCCGGGTACTGCGCAGTTCCTTTGCTGGCGGCAAGTCGGAGGCAGGTCTAGGAGAATTTGTTGCGCTGCCCCTTTTCACATGTGCCGGACTGATGTACCTCATGTCGGCGATTGACTTCGTTTTCATTTTTGTCTCGCTTGAGTTGGTTACGGTGTCCTTTTACGTGCTGGTCAGTTTTACCCGGCGCAACCCCATCACTCTAGAAGCGGGAACAAAGTATCTTGTGCTCAGCGCGCTTTCCACAGCATTCCTCGTGTACGGAATCGCCTGGATTTTTGGTGCTACTGGTCAAACAAATCTTTATCGGCTCACAGCCGCGCTGGGGAATGAGGGCGGCGAGTCCCGTGCAGCTTTGTTGGGCATGGTGTTTGTTCTGGTTGCGCTCGGTTTCAAAATTGCCGCCGTCCCCTTTCAAATCTGGGTGCCGGATGTTTACCAAGGTGCGCCCACTCCCGTGACGGCGTTTCTTTCCGTTGGCTCGAAAGCGGCGGGATTCATCGTGCTGATACGTGTTTTGCAGCCCTTCATGACGCTGCCGCAAACACAACGGCTGATTTTCGCTATCGCGTTGCTCACATTGATTTACGGCAATCTCGCAGCGCTACCGCAGACGAACGTGAAACGACTGCTCGCGTACTCGAGCATTGCCCATGCGGGCTATCTGCTGATCGGCGTGGTCTGTTTCGATGTCCGCGCGATTAGCTTCTACCTCGTCGCTTACCTGTTGATGACCCTGTTGAGTTTTGCAGTGCTGATAATCGTCGCGCAGCAAACCGGTGAAGAAATTTCCGACTTTGACGGCCTTGCCAAACGCTCGCCATTTCTCGCGTTCGCCATGCTGATCGGAATGGTCTCGCTCGCCGGTGTGCCCTTCACAGCGGGATTTCTCGGCAAGTTCTATATTTTTTACGCAGCAGTTTTGCAGCGTCAGATCGCGCTAGTCGTGGTCGGCGTGATTACGGTCGGATGCGGATTTTATTATTATCTCAAAGTCGTCCGCGCGATGTACTGGCAATCCGCCAACAACAGCGAACCAATTCCGGTCACCGCCTTATCGCGTTTCACAATCAGTACATTGATCATCGCGACAATTTGGCTCGGCGTTTATCCACAGCCAATTTTTGATGCGTTAAAGCGTTAAAGTACGGAACGACGGCTTGAGTTTCAGTCGCTTAGCTCGACGTTCCAGTACGCAAGATCAACGAAGTGTTTCCACAGATCATGCTGCGGTGCCGAAAACGTGATCTGCACAAACGGCCGCCACTTTGGCCGCTTCGGTTTGCGGACCAGACTCATGTGCGCTTCGCGCGGGAGCCGATTGCCCTTGCGCGTATTACAGGCGATGCACGAGCAGACGACATTTTCCCATGTGGTCGTGCCTCCGCGGTCGCGCGGCACGACATGATCCAGGTTAAGGTCGCTCCGGTCAAAAATCTGGCCGCAGTACCTGGCAAGTGTTCTTGTCGCGCTCGAATACGTTGTGTCGGGTAAATTTCACCTCCTTTTTTGGAAGCCGATCGAACACCAGGAGCACGATCACCCGCGGGATGCGGATCTTAAATGAAATCGTGGTGACTACCTCATGGTCGGGCGCGTTCGCCGAAAGATCGCGCCAGCTTTCGAAATCGTGAGCCGAAAAAGTGTTCGCGTCATCCGAAGAAACAATCTGGGCGTGCCCTGCATACACGAGAGAAAAGGCCCGGCGGGCCGAGCAGATGTTCACCGCCTGCCAGAGCCGGTTTAGAACCAAAACCTGACTGTTTAATGACGTGTGCAACTCCTTAACCCGTAAACGCGTTCTCGGCCGCCTTTTGCGGACTTCCGCGTAAATTTGGGCGACGCTATCATTGCCCTTTTTCCCTGTCAACGCGAGTGGAACCAAGACTCCCATCGCCATAAATGCCTTCTTGCTTTGCATTCATCTTCATTCGTGTCGATTTGTGGTTACGTGAGAGCGCAATTTCCAGACGAGGAGACCGAGTCCGGAGAATTCAAACGACAGAAGGACGCGTTTCGCGAATGGATTTCAAATGACGGCTCGACGCCTTACGCCGCTGAGGCCGGACGCTATCATCTTTACGTTTCGCTCGCCTGCCCGTGGGCCAGTCGCACAGTCATTTTTCGGAAGCTAAAAGGGCTCGAAGACGCAATCGGCATGACGGTGGTCGATCCGATTCGAGACGAGAAAGGCTGGGCGTTCCGCGATCCGTCTGGTAAAATTCCGCCGGGCGCGCCTTTTGAATCCACCGATCCGATTAACGGCTTCAAATTTTTGAGCGAAGCGTACAAAGCCACCGATCCTGCTTACGACGCGCGAGTGACTGTGCCGGTGCTCTGGGACACAAAAAGCAAGCGAATCGTGAACAACTGCGAGGACGACATCTGCCGAATGTTCAACAATGTGTTTGACGATTTCTCCCAAAGAAAAGAGCTGGATCTGTTCCCGGAGAAAATCGCGCCCGAGCACGCGAAGCTCTCCGATTTTATTTACGACAATGTGAACAACGGCGTCTACAAAGCCGGATTCGCCACTCGCCAGCGCCCGTACGAACTCGCCTGCCAAAGAGTTTTTGAAGCGTTCGATGACCTCGAGCAGCGTTTGTCGAAAAGCCGATATTTGTTTCAGGATCGCGTCGTCGAGGCAGATTGGCGATTATTTTGTACGCTCGTCCGTTTTGACGCGGTTTATCACGGCCATTTTAAATGCAATCTGCGCCGCATTATCGATTATTCGAACCTGCAGGGTTACCTGATGGACTTATATCAACAACCAGGCATTGCCGAGACCGTCAACTTTGACCACATCAAGCGCCATTACTACATCACGCATAAGGAGATTAATCCAACCCGCATCGTTCCCATCGGCCCGCTGCTCGATCTCACAAAACCACACGGACGCGAAAAATTGAAGTAACGATTAGGTTCGCCGAAATCGGGAAAATCGCTTTGCCAGGGCGATAATTCTTCATACAGTCGTGCGCTTCAACGCGAACCGATGATTTTTCTGGCTTTAAATCTCCTTAGCTCAGGCGTGCCACTGTCGATGGTCTGCGCTGTGATCGGTCTTGTGTTCGCCTTCTTCTTGATTGCTGCGGTGGTTCGCTCCCCCTCAGGGAATGAGCGGATGCGGGAGATCTCCGGCGCAGTTCAGGAAGGCGCCAAGGCGTATCTGAATCGTCAGGTGATCACGATCAGCTCCATCGCAGTCATCATTTTTATTTTGCTCTTCATTTTCAAAGATCGCCCAACGGCGATTGGGTTTGTGATTGGCGCGTTTTGTTCGCTTTCGGCCGGTTACATTGGGATGCGAATCGCAGTGATCGCCAACGTGCGGACCACGCAAGCCGCAACGGTATCGATTACGAAGGCGCTGCGAATGGCCTTCAACGGAGGCGCCGTTACCGGGTTGCTTGTGGTGGGGCTCGCCCTTTTGGCAGTATCGATTTTCTACAGTGTCGTGGCGTATATGATTGGTCCGCAGATGGCGATCAATAGTCTGGTCGGTCTTGCCCTGGGGGCCAGTCTGATCAGCGTGTTCGCGCGATTGGGCGGCGGGATCTACACGAAAGCGGCCGACGTCGGCGCGGATCTTGTGGGCAAAATCGAGAAGGGTCTCGAAGAAGACGATCCGCGTAACCCGGCCACGATTGCAGATAACGTCGGCGACAACGTGGGCGATTGTGCCGGCATGGCCGCCGACGTGTTCGAAACGTACGCGGTGAGTTTGATCGGTGCGATCCTGGTCGGCGCTCTCACTTTGCCCGGCAATCCCGCAGCGGTGGTTTACCCGTTCGTCCTTGGGGGAATTTCCGTGCTGGGCGCAATCCTAGGTGTGCTGTTTGTGAACGTTGCAGGGGGCAAACCGGCCACCGTGCTGATGGGTGGCGTGATCACCAGTGCAATCGTTTCGGCCGTCTTTTTCTGGCCAGCCACGCACTACCTCTTTCCGACCGGCGTGATGATCGCCGGCCAGATGCGCTCACCCACTCAACTGTATTGGGCGTCGGCCGTCGGGCTCATCATGACAGCCGTTGTAGTGGTGATCACCAATTACTACACGTCGATGCATTATCGGCCCGTGCAAAAAATTGCCCGCGCCTCAGAGACCGGTCATGCGACGAACATTATCGCTGGCCTGGCTGTTGGTCAGCACGCCACCGCGTTGCCAGTTGGCTTTATTGCAATCGCCATTTTGCTGAGTTTTCATTTTGGCGGCCTTTACGGAATCGCCATTGCCGTAATGGCGATGCTGTCCATGGCCGGGATCATCATCTCGCTCGATTCGTTCGGTCCGATTACCGATAATGCTGGTGGCATCGCCGTCATGAGCAATTTGCCCAAGGAGGTGCGCAACGTCACCGATCAACTCGACGCCGTGGGCAACACCATGAAAGCGGTGACCAAGGGCTACGCCATTGCTTCAGCCGGGTTAGCAGCGCTCGTTTTGTTTGGGTCTTACGTGCAGGAACTCAAGGTACACGTGACACGCAATGGGCAGCCGTTCGTGTTCGAGTTTTCCCTTACCGACCCAAAGGTGATCATCGGTTTGTTCCTCGGTGGATTGCTTCCGTTCATATTTACTGCGTTCAGCATGGACGCGGTAGGCAAGGCCGCCGGTGCAGTAGTGCGCGAAGTGCGACGGCAACTGCAGGTGCACCCCGGGATCATGACCGGCCAGGACACGCCTGAGTACGGCACGTGCGTGGATATCGTGACCAAGGCAGCGTTGCGCGAGATGATCGTGCCCGCGTTGCTGCCGTTGATATTCGTAGTGGGGGTGGCGGTGATTCCGCAATTGGGTCCTGTTGTGCTGGGAGGTTTGCTCGTGGGAACGATTGTCACCGGCCTCTTTGTTGCCATTGCCATGACATCCGGTGGCGGGGCGTGGGACAACGCGAAAAAATACATTGAGGAAGGGAACCTCGGCGGCAAAGGCTCGTTCGCTCATGCCGCAGCGATCACCGGCGATACTGTCGGCGATCCTTACAAGGACACCGCGGGACCTGCAATCAATCCGATGATCAAAGTCGTCAACATTCTTGCGATCCTGATTATCCCGATTTTCTTTTAGGTGAAGGCGATTGACCTCAATCGCATGGCGGTTCAGGTGAACCGCCGCTACCACGCGACGTAAAAACGCTTTGTTTAATTAAAAGTGCGTGGCAAAATCGGCGTTCTCCCATCCCATGCCTATCATTTCGGCATCGTCATCGCCTGCACGAATCAAATTTTGGGGTACACGCGGCTCGATCGCTGTGCCCGGGCCGGGAACGCTGCGTTATGGCGGAAATACGACATGCGTGGAGGTGCGCGCTGACGGGGAAATTGTCGTGCTCGATGCCGGCTCGGGCATTCGGCCACTTGGCCTTGCCTTGGAAGAAGAATTCCAGGCGCAACCGATAAAACTCTCGCTCTTCATTACGCACGCGCATTGGGACCACATCCAGGGCTTTCCGTTCTTCAAGCCTGCGTACAATCCAAAAAACGAAATTCACATCTTTGGTTTTGATGGCGCTGGCGCCAGCTTCCAGCAGATCCTCGCTGAACCGATGAAAGCGCCGTTCTTTCCGATCGCCATGCGTGAGCTCTCCGCCAAGATGGACATTAAAAAGCTGACCGAGATGAATTTCTCAATCGGCAAACTGGAGATTCGCGCCGCATTCGTAAATCACCCCGGGGTCTGCGCTGGTTATCGCCTTTTCACGAGCGCCGGATCAATTGCTTTTCTGCCTGATTACGAACCCTACGAGTTCTTTCTCCATTCGACGAAGGGAACTCAGCTGAACCCTGAACAGGCGAAGAAGACCGCATCAGAGAAGCGCGCCAGCCTGGTCGAATTTCTTCGCGGCAGCGATATTTTGATTCTCGACGCGCAGTACACCGACGAAGAATACGAAGCCCACATCGGATGGGGACATGGCTCGATCTCGAGCGCGGTCTCACTTGCACTCGATGCGGAAGTGCAGACACTTCTGCTTTTCCATCATGATCCAAATCATGATGACCGGACAGTTGAGGCGATGGAAAAATCTGCTCGCGAACTCGTGGCAAAAAGTGGAAGGCCCCTGGAAATTGCAGCGGCCCAGGAAGGCAGCGAAATCCTGTTCGAAGCAAAAAAGATCGCCGCTGCGTAAAGTTCCTTTTGGACGCGACCGCGCTCGACTTGCAGCGAGGCACATCGATCTTTAATTTTCTCGCTCGGTGCCTCGTGGTGTAATGGTAGCACTAGAGACTCTGAATCTCTCTGTCTAGGTTCGAATCCTAGCGAGGCAGTTTTTCAATGAGGGAATATGTTTCCCTCGTTAGTGAGGGAATAGGCGGCCGCGCTGCCGTGTTCGGCTGCAATCTGGTCGTGGATTTGTCGCCGTGTGTCGATGCGTTGAAGGCTTACCGCTGGGTTAACGCGGGGGCTACGCTTGTTTACACGGGGTTTCTCCCTGGTGGGTGGTGTGATGATATTCCGGCCATGGAAAAGTGGTTACACGGGGATTACCATGCTCGGGAGTTTTTGGCCATCGTCGCGAGGATGTTTCCAGGTTGAGTCGTGAGTCTTGATGCCTTCTGCTATCATGCAGAGCAGGTGCGATCAGTGAGCGCGAATTACCACAAACCAAATCCGGCATTGGAAAAAGCGAAACAGATGCCGCCTCTCGAACACTGGCCGCAATCCGGTTACGGCTTCGACATTATGCAGTCCGGAGTGGTCGACTGGCTGTGTCAGCAACGGGAGTGTCGCCAGGCGTTATTCAATTTTGTTAAGAACAGCGGTGTTATCACCTACGACATGGAATCGCGTTGCTGGCGGGGCGTGGCGTGGGATGGTTCAACCAACAAGGTGCTCAAATGCCCGTGACCGCGCTTTGTTGCACCAGGGGGCATCCAGAGTCCAGGACGGGTGCATAAAAACGATTACACGGGGATCGTGGCTCCCACGGCCTTCGCTCGATTGCGATTGTAACAAAGCTACGGGGCGCGGTGGCGGCGTGGGACGCGGCCTCGGAGTAAATCTGGGTGTTGCGGTTGGGGTCGGGGTTCCGCAGGGCTGCAACTCGTAAGTGCGAGACGTGTTTTGCGGCGGGGGAGTCGAGCAGAAGTCCCGCGTGAAAAACTGGGGCAGCCCTTGCACGCCAGCACTGTCAAAATTCGTTATTCCAGTAATAACGCCGCAGGTCACATCAAACGTCTGCTGAGGTCAATCTCATACACAAGTCCTCGAAATTCCCCGTTGAGCGACGTTTTACGGTACACCACGCGCCATTCGATGTTGAAGATTCGGTTTGGCGCAGTACCCTGAAACCGAGGTGAAAATGCCACACCCAGTTGCCCAGGTTGAGCAACCGGCCTGGTCTGCAAGGGTGGCCCATTCAGCCCACAACGCGAAGATAGTGTAGTCATACGGGCAGTTATTCGGCACCGCAGGCAGGCAGCTTTCTGTGTAGCCTGCGGGTTCATTGACGCATACAAAATCGAGTCGCCCACTGGAGGTGACGTTCACAGCGGTGAAGGTCTGGTCATACAACACGAAGGGGAACGGCAGCGGGATTAGCGTGTCGCACCAGACGCAGTGATTGCCCGTATCGGTGACACCTGGGACAATGGTAGCAGTGCCCGCTGTTATCGTGTACCGGGGGCAACTTGCCCTCGGCGGGAAAACTGGAGGGGTCGGGCGAGGCGCGGGGGTAGGACGAGGCCGCTGCCCGACTCTTGCAGCATCATTCGCATCCGCGAGCACCCCACGCAACTAGCCAGGGCCGCTGTCGTTTGTATTGGTAACGGTGATCGTCGCCGCGTGCACTGGAAGTGCGACTGCGTAGAGCAGCAATCCAATCGCAAATGTTGTGATTCGCCTCATTGCGTTGTTCAGACCACGCTGCATCTAACTAGAATTAGACGGCATCTTGCAATCTATTTCTTGCCGTTGCGTGGGGAAAGCGGTCAAAAGGCTGCATGGCGCGAATTGTGCCGAATCATTCGGCATTTAGGAAGCGCAAATCAGATCGACGCCGCGATGGTCTTTGCGCAATCGGACTTCGTAAATGTGGATCGCTGGTTGCATCGGGGTTCGGATAGATTCAATCATGTTGTTTTTGCCATGTGGAGTGCAAAAAAGGCAGAATCCGCCGCGTGAATCGGGAAGCTTATCTGGTTTTGCAGATAAGCTGAAACACGACCGAGCGGTCAGCGTATCGTTAGGCCACTTCTTGTCAGGTTCTGCGACGCGAAAAATGTTGTGAGGGAGCGGAGAGATGCCGAATTTTTTTAGCTAATGGGATCGGAAAAAGTCGTGTCCTGTCGCATGCACGAGGGAAAAACCGCTTTGACTTGAGACATGAGCGGTTGGCGGAGCGACGTTGCCCGACACGGAGTTTTTGTGCTGGCGGTGGTTTGGTGAGTAGGGAGCGGACACAAAAATGCGAACACCAGGGATTTGCGGGAAGCTTATCCCCGTTTGTGGATAAGCTCACGGCTCGCTGGCCGTTTCCAGGTTCCAGTTTTCGATTTCAGGATCGAAAAAGATGCGCCAGCGTTTGCGTTTAGCGATTTCGAACGTTCCCGCCAGATTGAGCGAGTAGTATTTGTGTTTCTTGCCCTGGACGAGAGATAGTCGCGCCCATACCGGAAAGAACCGTTGCGCTTCAAGCTGTTGCCTAACGACCACGCCAGCCCTAAAACAGACGTAGCGATTGCGCTTGCCTTTGGCTTTCAGGTGGGCGTGAACACGATAGACTGGCTGGGCATAGCCTCCAATCAGATCATGCGTTTCCACGATCAACATGCGCCGACCGATCAGGCTTCGGGCTGGAACGAAGTTGCAAGCAGGTCTGCGCGACTCGCTCATGCCTTTGCTTTTTGGCGTTGCTGATTTTGTTTTCACATTCGGTGGAGTTCTGTCTGTATGCGCTCCAATTGCCTCTCCACTTCCGGCGTTTGTTTCTGTCGCATGAGTGCCGCCTTGCAGCGATTCAACAAATTGATGCGGTTCTCCCGCTGGCGATATGGAATTTTCGGTTCGTCCTTGCGGGTTTTAACACGATCGCGCAACGGCTCCGGCAGATTGGACAACCACGTCCAGAAGCCTTTCGCAATCGGCTTGCCAGGTTTGCGGCGGTAGTCGCGTTGTGTTGAACACCATTTGGCGAATTTTTGCCACAAGGGATGATCTTGCGCTTCGGGATACTTCTTCTTCTCCTCCAAAACCCACAAAGGATATGATGCAGATACCTTCGCGCTTGGCTTGTTACCCGCATTGGACGTTGAGTTGCCTTCTGCCTCCGCCGTCGCGGGGGATATCAATTCTTTTGGTTGTTTCTGTTCTTTAATATCTTTCGGCAAACAAATTTGATTTTGTTTACCTAAGGTTAGGCATGGCGTGCGTAACATGTGTAAGTCCGGGCGCGTGTTCGTTTGCGCCAGGGACAGTGCTCCGTTGGACTGCGATTAACTTCGAGTGCTTCAAAGCGTTTTAACACACCTGCGGCAGTTCGATATGACACAGCAGCGCGACGCGCAATCTCGGAAATCGGCGCGGTGAACGTTTGAGAGTGCGCATCGGATGCCAATTGGCTTAATGCGACGTAAACCGATAGCGTAAGCGCGCAGTGACCATGACCATCTTCGAGATAATCACGAATCCGTTGGAGAGCTTCCTTGTGCTGCCAACAAAACGGGGCGTCTTTAATGTTGCGCGTGGTTCCCGCCATCCCCCAAATCGCGCACACGACGCCACGCGAACGCATCTCCATTATGATGTCGCGTGCGCGAGCAAAGCCGCTTAGGTCGACTGATTGTGCTTGCGCCGATTGCGCCTGCGAATTATTTTCCATGTGTTAGTCCTTTGATTTCGCCCGCGTTTCTTCACCAGATTGCGCGGGCGAAATTGTTTAATAGTCGTTAGGTGGTTTTGGCTGGCTGCCGATGGCTGCCTCTCGCTGCTCGTGCTTGTGCGGAGTTTTGCGAACTCATTACGCCGTGTGCCTGGAGGTGGGCAGCGACTTGTGCGTAGGGAACGAGTGTGATTCCCTTGCCTTTCCCATCGGAAATGAGTCGGATCAGTTTCCACCAGCCCTGCGCTTCACCGAAATAATAGTAACTGCGAGTGATGCCGAAAAACGGATCGTGTCCACCTTGCTTTGGAAGGCGAAACGTTTGCGGTGTCGCGCTCGGTTGCTCGTATTTGTTGGGGCTTCTCATTCGACCATCCCTTCACGAAGGGCGCGTTGAAGCTCCGCTACGGGAAAGAGGACAGTCCGCAGCATCTTGTTAGGTCTTACAAGACCGCGTTCGACCATGCGCCGGAGAGTTGCGACGTGGATGCCGCCGAGGTAACGGCACGCCTCGGGATACTTCAAGGCCGCAGGCTCGGTGTCAGCCAACACATTTTTGCGCAGTCGCTTCGGTGCTCGACGACCGCTTTTCTGTATTTGATTTTTCACACTCACATACCTTTCTTTTTTTTGGCCGATCTGATTTTTTGGATCGACCTCGCTCGGAGATCGACGGCAAGGCATGTCGTCCGTTTTTAACGCCTTGGCCTTGGCGGTGTGTGTGGGTGTGTGTGTTGCTCGGGGCGTGAGCACTGCGTCTCATGCGATGCCGAGCAGTGACCAGTATAACTCATGCCGCATTGTGTCAAATCACGACGGTAGGAGCTGCTTCCTGCGCTGTTTTCGTCACAGCGACGGCAGCAACGCAACGGCTTCGCCGAGCCGTGCCAGATCGTGGTGCGTGTAACCCTTGTGCACGTCGCGGGTCGCGTGCGCGGTGATCGCCATGCGCCGTTCTTCGCTGACGCCAGCATTCGCCAGCAGCGAGACGTTGGTTCGCCGGAATGAATGAAAGCCAAGCGCCCAGACGTCACGCGCCGCGCCTTTGCCAGCTTCGCGCACCTTGCGGTTCTCGATGCCAGCCGCTGCCATTACTTTGCGAAATTCCTTCGACAAATTGGTGACGCGCCGACCAGCGAGGGACGGAAACACGAAGTCGTCTTTTTTCGCCGCTGGTAACTGGATCACTTTCCCGCGCCGCGTGGTTTGAATGAGTCCCGCGAGATAATCCCGAAGCGCGGGATGCATCGGCACGCGATGTTCGTCACCGTGTTTGGCGTATTTCTCGAACACGATCACTGGCTGATCGCTGGTGAAATCCAAATCGCGAAAGCGAAGGTTCGCGCAGTTCTCCAGCCGCGCACCGCTGTAAAACGCAACGCGAATCAATCCAGCCCAATCGCTGCCGTCAGCCGCTTTCAGCAGGTCGGCGATCTGTTGAAGCGTGAAGGGTTGCTTGCGTTTCTTCGCTGGCGAAAGGTTGTCCCGCGCTGGTTCGATTGCAGCACATGGGTTGTTTTGGATCAGTCCATCGCGCCAGGCTGCATTAAAAAACGCATTCAGAATCGTGTGACGATCATTGAGCGTGCCAGCGCTCAACTGGTCAGCACGCGCATCGCGGAATCGGCGGACGTCGGTGCTTGTAACCGAGGAATGTCGAGGTCGGCGTTCCGACCCAGGAACTCGCAAAACTCGGTGCGAATCTGCTCGTATTTGACCGATGTGTCTTTGTCGCGGGATTTTTCTTTGATTTTGCAGACGTGATTGAGCCATTTGCGGACGGTGAATGAGCGCAAACCGTCTCCGCCATGAACGCTAGCAACGATCTCGGAAATGATTTCGCGTGCGCGTTGTTCGGTCAACGTCCGTGCCCTGGCTTCGTTGGCTGCTTTTTGTAGTCCGTCGGCAAAGCGCTGCGCCTTCGCTTTGCTGGTCAAGCCAGCGATTTTTTGAGTTGTCGGCCGTCAACATCAGTGAAGCCTGCGATCCAAAACGGATAACGTTCGAGGGGTTTTCGTTGAATAACAGAAGCCATAAAAAAAGTATGAGAGAATGATAGAGGGAATAAAAGATCATGTCAAATCTTGTTTGAGGATGTGCGATCACGATGGAGAGCAATCGCTTTGCTAGGACTAAATTGGAAGTCTAGGTTCGAATCCTAGCGAGGCAGCCACGTAGAACGTCTTACGACCTCACGTGGCGCTAGTCGTCGGTTTGCTCATCCCGACGTTTCCGAAAGAAATCCTGTAACATCGCAGCGCACTCCTTTTGCAAAACGCCGGATGTAATTTGACACTGGTGATTGAAGCCATGCATTTGCAGAAGATTTATCAGGCTCCCCGCCGCACCGGCAGCGGGATCTGCGCATCCGAAAATGACGCGGCGGGTTCGTGTGTGAACGAGCGCGCCCGCGCACATTGCGCACGGCTCCTTGGTCACATAAAGGTCGCAATCGGTCAGGCGCCAATCGCCAACGGCCGCCTCAGCCTCCGTTAACGCCAACATTTCGGCGTGCGCGGTGGCGTCCTTGAGCAACTCGACCTGGTTATGGGCACGCGCGATGATTTTGCCTTCGCGTACAACCACTGCGCCTACCGGGACTTCATCGGCTGCGTACGCTTTCTGTGCCTGTCGCAATGCTTCGCGCATGAAATACTCATCGGGCGGCGTTTCGATCATTCGTCTAACGTTGTAGCCACGGCCCTGCGGGCCGTCCAATTAAAGCTAGACCAGTCGCTGCTGACCGGCCATAGGCCGGTGGCTACAGGAACGCGGCCTTGCCCAAAAATTTTCCTCGGCATATTAGGGACTGCTCATGCACGACAACATCGAATCGCATCTGGTCGAAAAGCGCGTTTTCAAACCACCAACGGATTTTAGCAGCAAGGCTCGAATCAAAAGCCTGGCTCAATATCGGCGAATGTACCTGCGAATCGATCCGGCAGCCGGCCAAATTCTGGACGCGCGAAGCGAAGGAGTTGGTCTGGCGCGCTCCGTGGAAAAAAGTGCTCGAATGGAAACCGCCCTTCGCGAAGTGGTTCATCGGCGGCAGGCTGAACGTTTCGGAAAATTGTATCGACCGGCATCTGAGCGGCTCGCGTCGCAACAAGGCGGCAATCATTTGGGAAGGCGAACCGGGCGACAAACGCACGCTTACCTATCAGCAGTTGTATCGCGAGGTCTGCCGTTTCGCGAATGTGTTGAAACGGAACAAGATCAAAAAAGGCGATCGCGTCATCATTTATCTCCCGAACATTCCCGAAGCGGCAATTGCCATGCTGGCCTGCGCACGGATTGGCGCGGTGCATTCGGTGGTCTTCGGCGGATTCAGCTCCGACAGCATCCGCGACCGAATCAATGACAGTGGTGCGATTGCGCTCATCACCGCCGATGGCGCTTTTCGCCGCGGTGGCATTGTGCCCCTGAAAAAAAATGTCGACGACGCGCTCCGCGACGGCACATCAATCCGGCGCGTGATTGTTTTTCGCCGCGCCGCAAATGACATCCACATGGAAGAAGGCCGCGACGTTTGGTGGCATCGGGAATTGGAATACGTGGATGCAAACTGCCCGCCCGTACCGCTCGATAGCGAACATCCGCTCTACGTTCTCTACACAAGTGGATCGACTGGAAAACCGAAAGGAATTCTGCACACCACCGGCGGTTACCTGGTGGAGGTTTATTCGACGACAAAATATGTCTTCGATATCCGCGACGAAGACATTTACTGGTGCACGGCCGATGTAGGCTGGGTGACTGGACACAGTTATATTGTGTATGGCCCGCTTGCGAATGGCGCTACTGTCGTGATGTATGAAGGCGCACCGAACTGGCCCGAACCGGATCGCTTCTGGAGAATCATCGAGGAATATCGGATCACCATTCTTTACACTGCGCCGACGGCCATTCGCGCCTTCATTCGCTGGGGCGATGAATGGGTGGCGAAACATGACCTCTCGTCACTGCGCCTGTTGGGCACGGTGGGCGAGCCGATCAATCCGGAGGCTTGGATGTGGTACCATAAGACGATTGGTCGCGGGCGATGCCCTATTGTCGATACGTGGTGGCAAACAGAGACCGGTTCGATTCTGATTACGCCGCTGCCGGGCGCGACTCCAACCAAGCCTGGCAGCGCAACGCTTCCGTTCTTTGGCGTCGATCCAGCCGTCGTCGATGAAAAGGGTTACGAAGTCGGGCCGAATATCGGTGGGAAGCTGATCATTCGTCGGCCCTGGCCGTCGATGCTGCGCACGATTTATGGTGACAAAGCCCGATATCGCCAGCAGTACTGGAGTGAATTCAAAGGCAATTATCTCACCGGCGATGGTGCGCGCCGCGATGAAGAAGGTTATTTTTGGATCGTAGGACGAATCGATGACGTTCTCAACGTGGCCGGTCACAGACTTGGCACATCGGAAATAGAGAGCGCGCTGGTAAGTCACCCGCGAGTGGCAGAGGCGGCGGTCGTCGGCAGACCGGATGAATTAAAGGGTCAGGGGCTTGTCGCGTTTGTGACAGTGAAAAGCGGAGTTGAAGTTGATCGTGGACTCAAACAAGAATTACGCGATCACGTCAGCGCGCACATCGGCGCAATTGCAAGACCAGACGAAGTGCGCTTTGCTGAGGCGCTTCCAAAAACGCGCAGCGGCAAAATCATGCGGCGCCTTCTGAAGGAAATCGCAAGCGGCGCAAAGGTCACGGGCGATACGACCACACTGGAAGATTTCAGTGTATTGGCAAAACTGGCCGCAGCCGAGGAATAGTCACGCCTTTTCCATAACACCTGGGTCAGATGGTGCCGAAAAATCTTTTGCCAACCAGACATTCGTATAGCCTCTCGTCGTGAGCTTCATCCGCACAGGGTTTCGCGAAGTAGCCTTAAAGCTCAAGCGGCAGCGAACGCGCATGGCGCTCCGGCACGATCGTCGCCTTCTCCAAAAAAGTGAGATCAATCTCGGGCGCGAGGGCACGACGCAAGCGGCAAATTTTCCCGAGCTGCGCAACGAGATTGTCGCACTCAAAAAACTGGAGCAGGAACAAAAAGAAGTCGCGCTCCGAATCGCGCGGATTGAAGAAGGAATTAAAAAGATCGAAGAAGAAAGGAAGCAAATTGCGCGGGACCTCGCCGAGGCGATCGCGAAACTCGAAGCGGAGAAGAAGCCACTTTTTCAACAGCGCAATCACGCGAAGACAAATGCGAAGGTGTGCGAACGCGAGCTCGCAGGCGTCGAGCGCCGCATTCAGGAGAGCGAAGCTGCCGATCGCGATCTTTTGAAGCAGCTCTCCGATCTGCATGCTCTTGATCCGGCTCCTCCCGACCTCGACACACTTTCGGCAGGCATCATGGCGAAACGGGCACGCCTTCCGGAAGAACGCGCAGAACTTGTCCGGGCGCGCATGGGCAGTGCAGACGCGGCGCGCATGGCTAGGGAAAAGCTGACCAGCGCGGAGTCCGAACTTGCTACGGTGGAAAAGAATATAGCACGGACGCGAAGCGAGTTCGAAGCGCACGACCGAAAACTGGCTGACAGTATTCAGACCCAACAACAAGCGGCGCGTGATGCGCAGACGCGCCATCAGACCGTCGAGGAGCGGAAGAATCCTGCCTATTTGAGTATCGGCCGACATTTGTCCGCTAAGGGTGTTGCGCCGCCAAACGCGCCGCATCTGCTGGAGGAGGCGCATCGCCGCAGAGCGGCTGTGGACCTGCAGTTGCAACAGCAAGCAGAGCTGGCGAGGCTCTCCAGCCAGATCGACAAACAGGAGTTGCGGAAGTTTTATTTCAGCGCCTTCTCAGTGCTGGTTCTACTGGCGATCACGTTGCTCGTGTTTTTCCAGTCTCCGCGCGGACGCGATTGGTTGCCGCAAGAAACCGACACCATCCTATCGATCAACGCCGATCAATTCGAACGTGCAAACGTCGCGAAGCGTTGGCGCGACGAGCAGCCAAAGCTATGGCCGGCATTGATTGGCCCGGCTGCGTCTGTTCCAGGTTTGGATCCATCTCGTGACGCGGCGCGGATCACCCGCGCGTTGACTACAAACGAAACCGGAGAAACTCGAGAATTCAATCTCATCCAAACCCGCCGTGATCTTGCCAAGGTGATCCGTACAGTCGCAGCCGATAAGACTTTCCAAAAGCGTGCGGTTAGCGGACTGCCAGTGTGGGAACGAAAGAGCGCCTCTCCTGAGCCTGCGGCAGGCAAGCCGGATTTTGCGCTCGCCCGCGTCGGACCGGCAACCCTCGCCGTTGGCGCGCCAGAAGAAGTGGACGAACTCGTGCTGGTGCGTCTGGGAATGAAACCGGACCTGAAAATAACCGGACAACTGGTCGACCGTTTCGAGGCGCTCGATCGCGAGAGCGCGCTGCGCCTTATTTCCCGGGATCCCCCGGATCTCTCCCGCGTTTTCCACCCAATTTTTTCCCGCGAATTACTCGATGCTTCGCAATTGATCGGCCTTGCAGTGAATCTCCAAAATCCAGTAAAAGCCAGAATTCTCATAAAGGTGAACGCTCCGAAAAAGGCAGCCGACGTCGCGCGGGATTTGCGCAGCAATCCACAACAATGGTTGCGGCTGGCCGATTCGCCGCTCCTTCTTTACTCGCAGTTGCCGGAGATCCAAACACCAGGCGACTCCAATCTCGAACTGCGTTTTACAGTGCCCGAAGACAGCGCCCTGCTTCTCGTCCAACGTCTGGCAGGAATGGATGTTCCAAAACCGGCCGTGGCGGCGTATTAGCCAAACCATGGAAACAGGCCACAAGGACGTTTGGATTTGTTTGGTTATCGCTTTGGCACCCGCACTGGTTTTAAGCACCGCAAACGCTGATGGTCCCCTTGTCGATATCCAATCGGTGAATCCCACCATCGTGGTCGACTTGCGCTATGCGGGAACCAACAATTTGGTGAAGCATCCGCTTTATCCCCAGGGCATGCGCGCCCTCGCACGTTCGGAGGTCGCCTCAGCCTTGACTACGGCGCAAATGTTTCTGCGTCGTTACCAATATGGCTTGAAAATCTGGGACGCTTATCGGCCGGCCGCGGCACAGACACAACTATGGGAGGCGTCGCACAACAGTGATTATGTTGCCAATCCCGAAATCGGCGTCGGTTCGCTGCACAGTTGGGGAATCGCTGTCGATGCCACACTGGTAGACTCATGGAATCGCCCCGTGAGCATGCCAAGTGATTTTGATGATTTCACGCCTGCTGCCATGTGGCGTTACATGGGTCCTTCTAACGAAATCCTCGGTCACTTGCGTTTGTTGCAATACGCAATGCATCGCGCAGGTTTTTGGGGAATGCGCACTGAATGGTGGCACTTCACAATCGCCGACTGGCGGAAATACTTGCCGGAAGAAGAACGGCACTCCGCGCACGTCTGCGGCACCCAGTGGAACGGCCAATTATGATCGAGGGCTTTATCCGCAGTTTGCATCAACCGGAATACGTTCATGTGTTGCTCAACCCGTTGCCCGTGTACGGGCTGCTTATCAGCTGGATCGGTCTTGTCGCCGCTATGATTTCAAAAAGTCGCCGCGCGCTGATTGTCACGTTGATTCTCGTATTCATCACCTCGATTTCCGCATGGCCAACCTTCGAGTTTGGCCAGCAAGGATATGATCGTGTCCTGGCAATGACTGATGAAGACGGTCATGCCTGGCTCGATGAACACGAAGCTCGCGCCGAGAAATTCATCTACATTTTCTACGCGCTCGCGGCCTTGAGCGCGGCAGCGATATTTGTGCCGACGCGCTGGCCGAAATCTTCCATGCCACTGACGCTGGCAGTCGCATTGCTCGGAGCGGCCGCCTTGGCCTGTAGCTGCTACATTGCGTACGCCGGCGGCAAGATCCGCCATCGCGAATTTCGCAACGAACCCGCGCCGCCGATTCGCTCGCAAGAGGATTAAGTCGTCGCTCAGGCCAGACGCTCCGTGCTGCCAGTTTTCGGTGGGCAAGCGAAGCGCATGCCCTACAATTTGGCGCGTGATCAGCCGACTCGATCGCGCAGAACACGACGTTGAACAACAAAGCGCTGCCCTCAAAAAGCCGCTGGCTCTGCGCGATCTCGTTCTGACGCAAATTCTTTTCGTCGTCGGCTCGAGTTGGGTCGGTACCGCCGCGAAGCTCGGACAGGCGCATCTGTTCTTTTGGCTGCTCGCGATCTTGCTCTTCTACATTCCGCAGGCAGCCGTCGTAATTTATCTGAGCAATCGCATGCCGCTCGAAGGCGGCATTTATCAATGGGCCAAGCTCGGTTTCAATGAGTTCGCCGGATTTATCGTCGCCTGGAATCTCTGGTTGCTATCAATCACGGTGATCGCGCTCGGCGGAATGTTCACCACCACGAATATCTCTTATGCGATCGGCCCGGGCGCGACGTGGCTGCCGGACAGCAAATGGTGCGTCTCGCTAATCAGCGCGGCATTGGTCGGCGGCCTCGGCTGGGCTTGTGTCCGCGGTCTGTCGTTAGGTAAATGGGTCCACAACATCGGGGCGTTCGCGATGCTCATCGTTTACACCGCGTTAATCTTGTTGCCGTTGCTCGGGTTGGCGCGCGGGGAACTGAAGTCTTATCACCCGTTACAGCTCGCCTTGCCTACAATGTCCATCTTTTACTGCTTCAATATTTTCACCAAGCTCGCGGTCGGCGCTCTTAGCGGATTCGAATATGTAGCAATTCTGGCCGGCGAAACTCGCGCTCCCGCACGTGATATCGGGCGCTCGGTGCTCATCGCTTCGCCGGTGATCGCGCTGATGTTCATTCTAGGGACGAGCTCGGTTCTTGCATTCATCGGCGAGGCTCCGATCGATCTGATCGGTCCCGTGCCACAAACACTGCGGCTCGGCCTGCGTTCCTTTCCAATCGCAGGGGCTATCGCGTCGATTGGAATTTTGTTAATGACCGTGCGTACAATTTCTTCGACCAGCGTTCACGTAACCGGCAGCTCGCGATTGCCAATGGTCGCAGGTTGGGACCATTTGCTACCGAATTGGTTTTCCCGTTTACATCCGCGCTACAAAACGCCAATCAACTCGATCATATTCGTCGGGGCGGTGACGCTCGTGATTGCCATCGCCAGCCAGCTCGGTGCTGGAATTCAGGAAGCATTTCAACTGGTTGATAACGCAGCGAACGTTTTCTACGGCATCGTTTACTTCACAATGTTCGCAATACCGATCTTTGGCGCGGGAGCGATTCGTCTGAGCGCTCCAATTTGGTTGCGTAGCGCGGCGATCTGTGGCGCTGCCGTCTCGCTGTCCGCGATTTTTTTCACTGTCTACCCGATTATCGACGTTCCAAGCCCGCTAAGTTTCGCCGTGAAAATCATTGCAGTGACCGGAATCGCGAACGCCGTTGGGGTTGCAATTTATCTCCTTGGTAAGAAACGCCGGCGGACCTAACTGCAGCTTGCCGCTACCCAGCGCAGGTATTCCGGGAGGCCGCTCGCCACTGGAACGAAGATTACCTCTGGAATGTCGTAAGGATGAAGCGATCGAAGTTTGTCCTGAAACGCTGATTGCCGATCTTCGCTGAGTTTGAATAAGACGAGCGTTTCGTTTCCTGATTCGATTTTTTCTTTCCATCGATAGATCGATTCAATCGCCGGCAAAATGTTCGCGCAGGCCGCAAACCTTTCGCTCACCAATTGATTCGAAATCCGATGCGCGATTTCCGCGTCCGGAAATGTGCTGAGGGCGAGCATAATTTTTTCAGCCATTTATAAGCAAGAGCGGTGATTCCGAGCGAAGTCGAGGAATCCCGTTGCACTGCCTCAATTTATCGCCGCGGGCTCCTCCGATTTGGCTTCGCTCCGCTCAGGATGACGCGAAGGAACGGTTCGGCAAATCCAGCCGCCGCCTACGACAACGTCGGCATCGTAAATCACTGCGGCTTGCCCAGGCGTCACTGCGCGCTGGGGTTCGGCAAGTCGAACGCGTGCGCGATCGTTCTCCAACGGCGTAACCGTCGCAGGCGTGCCGGGATGGTTATAACGAATCTTGACCGTGGCTTCGATCTCTCTGTTGCAGCTGGGGGCGTTGACCCCGGCCCCGGGAGCAGGATGCCAGTTCACGCGATCGATCTCGAAGTTCTCCACCATCAAATCATCCGCGTCGCCGACAATCACGCGGTTCGTCGCCGGATCGAGATCGACGACGTAACGCGGACGCGGCGAACCACCGGGCAATCCTTTACGCTGGCCGATCGTGAACAGCTCGATCCCGTCATGTTCGCCAAGACGGTGCCCATCGACGTCGTAAATTTCGCCGCGATGAAATTCCTCTTCGCCGAGATGGGAGCGTAAAAACGACTTGTAATCGTTGCCGGGAACAAAACAAATTTCCTGGCTGTCAATCTTGTCAGCCACTTTCAAGCCTAACGAATGCGCGATTTCGCGAATCTGCGGCTTGGTCGTTCTACCCAGTGGCATCAGCGCGCGGCGCAACTGCGGCTGGCGCAGGCTGAAAAGGAAATACGACTGATCCTTTCGTTGATCGAGGCCCTTGCGCAGTACGGCGACTGTAGATGCGGCGCCCTCGCCGCATTGCACACGATGCGACGAGGGCGTCGCAGCCACATGCTCAATAATCGCGTAGTGACCGGTCGCGATGTAATCGCAGCCGAGAGCCTTCGCTTTGCTCCAGAGGTTGCCGAACTTGAGTTTCTCGTTGCACATCACGCACGGGTTCGGCGTTCGGCCTGCCTGATATTCGCTGGCGAAATAGTCTATTACGACGCGCTCGAACTGATCGGCCTCATCGACCACGTAATGGGGAATGCCGAGCGCATGGGCTACGCTGCGCGCGTCCGCCACGGCCTGCGGCCCGCAACATTTGTCCTCCGCTCGAGAGATGCAATCCTGGGGCCAGACCTTCATCGTCACACCAATCACGTCGTAGCCTTGCTCACGCAGTAAGTATCCAGCGACGCTGGAGTCCACCCCACCGCTCATGCCAAGCAAAACGCGTTGTCTAGTCTTGTTCATCGAAAGCAAGAATCTCGATTAAGCAGTCCGTGAGTCAATGAACTGTAGCCGCCGACTTCTTCGGCGCCACGCGTGTGCGTGTTGGCGAAACTCAACCCGCGTTTCGCACAGCGAAACGGCTACAGTCTGGCCGCGCGGCTTACGAATGGGCTGCCGCGCAACGTAAATCGCCACGGCAAATGAGCAGAACGACTGATGCCGATGCGTTTATCCGCCACGACATCGAAAGTTGTTCGTGAGTTGGATATGAAACAGTGACGCGGGTCAGCGCAGAGATTCATCTCGTGATGTCGCCCGGTGATGGCGAACGCCTGCGTCAGTTTGCCCGGCCCGGAGCAAAGCTGGCGAACGTCGTCAATCCCGCGGCGTTTCTTCATCAATTCGATCCCCCGCCGCGGTTCAAGTGCACGAATCAAAACGAAGCCGTTCGCGTCGCCTTTCACCAGCACGTTCAGCATCCAATGCACGCCATAGTTAAAATAGACGTAGGCCGCGCCCGCCTTGTTGCATTCGATAAAGCTGCGCGCGCTCGGCCGGGTAAACGTGTGGGCGGCTTCATCATCGATTGCCGCATACGATTCCACCTCGACGACCGTCCCGGAGCACTCGCCCCAAACCAGTTCCCTCCCGATAAGCTCGCGCGCACACGTAAGCGGATCGCGTTTAAAGAAAGAGGCGCGAACAATTCTGCTCATCGTCTTTGTTTTGTCCGCTCCTGGCGAAGGAGTTTAAGCCGACGGCTTGTAGTAAACGGGAATCTTAACGTTGCATTCAACCGGCTGGCCGTTGCGGAACGCCGGGATGAATTTCGCGCCAGTGAAATCGGATAGCGCCGCGTCGCCGAAACCGAGCAGCGGTGGTTCTTCGGACAAAACCTGGATATTCTTTAGATTTCCCCTTGCATCCACATTCAGCGCGAGATCCACAACACCGGTGACCGCCACTGTGCTCCCGGTCTCTGGATAATTTAAGCCAGTGAATTTTGAGTCCTGGCCGACGAACGGTTGGGGATCAATGAAATCAGTTTCCTTGTCCACTTCTTCTATTTGCTGATTGGCGAATATGCGCAGCCGTGGTTTGCCGTTCGCCACTGCGAATTTCACTGTTCCGTAGAACACGGCGATGACCGGCTGGTGATTGTGGACCGCCGGGATGAACTTCGCAGTGGCCAGGCGCTTCAATAATTCTTGTTCGAGCAGTTGCGATCCCCGCGTACCGCGATAGGCGCCGCTATGAACAACATTGCCGGTCGGCGCCACGAGACAGGAAAACATTATGGCCGCTTCTTTTTGGCCCTTCTTAATCAGATCGGCGGTATTGATCGTGTTAATCAGCGAGTTGGGAGCCGTCCCAACTAACGCTGGCCGGAACTCAGGCAGCGTCGGCTGCGCTGAGGGAGACGGGGACGCGGCTTTTGGCGTTTGCGACAGGGCAATGCCGGCACCCACAAGCGAAACAACAAACCAAAGAATCCCGACGCGCATGGGGACATAGGCAAGCGAAACGCGTCGTTTTTGCAAGAGGAACTGTTTAGTCATTCCGACCGCGGTAGAGGAACCCCGTTGCGCAACCTAAATTTAAAGCGACGGAATTTTTCGACCCCGAACGCCTTTGGGGCTCGGGATGACTGGGTAGTCAGGCAGCATCCGCCCACGGGCGCGCCTCGGCAATTCTGTGCACAACTTTGTGGCGCCGAAAATAATCGATGAGCGCGTCGCGTGTTTGCACCGAGTGCAGGACGTAATTCGCCTCCGGCCGGTCAAGCAAAGCCCGCAGTCTCATGAAATGATGGCCACCACTGCTGGCATCGAAACTGTTAACGGCGATGACATATTTCTTTCCGCCCTCCAACGGGCGTCCATCTGGAAACGTCATCGACGCGATTCTGCGATCACGAGCGTAGCTTTCCACGTTCACTTCGATACCCACCAAATTCCGCGGTTCGTGGCTGGCGTACACTTCTTCCATAACCGTTTTGATTTCCTCGGCCGATAGCGTGGCAGTCACGACGAAGTTTTCGTAGGGAATGATGTTCCAAATGTCGTTTATCGTTTTGGGACCGGCGACAAGTTGAGCATTGCTGTCAAAGACGCCGTGGATCACGCCGTCGATTGCGACGTTTCGTTCCAATAATGATTCCATAATCGCTGCGCCGATTAGTTTCTCGATGTCACTGGGTTGACCGGGCCGGCTCTGAGCGCGTAGAGCCTCCGCCAGTTCGCCGATCGGCTGTGCAAGAGCAGCTGCCGATTCAGCGAGCTGCGATCCGACGCGCGAGATGACAACTTGGTCGGGGTGAAAACGGTTATCCATCAACTCGCAAATTGCTTCACGGCGCAGCAACTTCTTCGATGTTCGATCAAATAACAGATCGACGCGACCCACGTGAATTCCAAAGTGGTCCGCCTGCGTGAAGAGCACATTATTCGTTAGGCGACTTCGAATTGCCTGGTGCGTATGGCCGGCGATGAATGCTGCCACGTCCGGAAATTCGGATGTCAATGCCACGACCGTATTCGCAAAGTCATCGCCTCTCGTGCGCGGTTTCAGTCCCATGTGACCGGTCAGCACAATTGCGTCGGCGCCGTCCCCCTTCGCTTTTTCAATTGCACGGCGCACAGGCTCGATCGGATGCTGAAAATCAATTCCGGCGGTAAACTCTCGCGGAAGCCAGAACGACATTCCGGGCGTCGTAACCCCGATGATCGCGAGTTTGATCCCCGCGATTTCCTTGAAGATGTATGGCTGAATTTTTGCCAACGGATGTTTGGCATCAGGGAATTCGCCCGCGGGCTTGCCTTCCAATACGGTGTTGGCAGCCAGCACCGGCATCGCCGATCTTTGCAAAGCTTGGTGGAACGGCTCGATTGTCCAATCGAACTCATGATTACCAATGACCCACGCGTCGTATCTGAGATGATTGAACAGGTCGATCATTAGTTCGCCCTTATTTCGCAAACTGACGTCTGTGCCCTGATAAACGTCGCCCACGTCGATCAAAATCGAGTTCAGATTCTGCTGTCGCCATCTGCGAATTTGTGTGACGCATCGGGCGAGTCCGCCGCGATCGGCAGTTCCGTCGTAATCGGAGGTCGGCAAGATATGACCGTGCAAATCCGTCGTATGCAGGATCGAGATGCAAACTGTGTCACCATTAAGCGCGGCGGCAGCACTCGCCAGAGTTGGTGCCGCGGTGACCAATCCCGCTTGGCCAACCAGCTTCAAAAAATCGCGGCGCGTCCAGGCTTTATTCTGAGGGAACATTGGAGCAACGGCTTGGCGCGATGATAAGCGCGAATGGCCTTGGATTTCAAAGAAAAAGCGTTGTGCGCGTTTTGCTTGATTGCGCAACCGAAAGCTCTATATCCTTCGTGTATGCTCAATGAAAATTCCATCGCCGAACTAAAAACGAGCCTGCGTGGACAGACTAATCCAACCGGGCGACGCGGATTATGATGAAGCCCGGAAAGTGTACAACGGGATGATCCATAAAAAGCCACGCTTGATCGCGCGGTGTGTCGATGTCGCAGACGTCATTCGGTCGGTAAATTTTGGCCGCGAAAACGATCTGCTTGTTGCCATCCGCGGTGGCGGCCACAACGCCGGAGGCTTGGGAATTTGCGATGACGGACTGGTAATCGATCTCTCACCGATCAAATACACCCGGGTGGATCCTGCAACTCGCACTGTCACAGTCGGCGGTGGGTGCGTCTGGGGGGATGTTGATCATGCCACTCATGTGTTCGGTCTGGCCACTCCGAGCGGATTCATTTCCACAACCGGTGTTGGCGGCTTAACGCTGGGCGGAGGAGTCGGACATCTGACGCGGAAATGCGGATTGACCATCGACAATTTGCTCTCCGTTGATGTGGTTTTGGCGAACGGCAAATTTGTAAAGGCGAACGCTGACGAGAACCCTGATCTTTTTTGGGCACTTCGCGGCGGCGGCGGGAACTTTGGGGTCGTAACTTCGTTTACCTTCAAACTGCATCCGATCGACGTGCTGTATGGTGGCCCGATGCTCTACGAATTGAGCGAAGCAACCGATGTCATGAAATGGTATCGCGAGCTTATTCCGGGGGCCCCGGATGATTTAAGTGGCTTCTTTGCTTTTCTCACCGTGCCGCCAGCTCCGCCGTTCCCCGAACATCTGCACTTGAAAAAAATGTGCGGCGTCGTCTGGGCGTACGCCGGTCCTCAGGAAAAGGCAGAAAAAACTTTCAAACCCATCCGCGCATTCAAGAAGCCTGCGCTTGATTTTGTAGGGCCGATTCCGCATCCCGCGCTGCAAAGTATGTTCGATGCCCTTTATCCGCCAGGTCTGCAATGGTACTGGCGCGCTGATTTCTTCAATGAGCTGAGCGATGATGCGATCGCACAGCACATTCGCTTTGGTGGAGCGCTTCCAACGATGCACTCTACCATCCATCTTTATCCGATTGACGGCGCTGCGTCACGAGTCGGAAAAAACGATACGGCCTGGAATTATCGCGATGCCAAGTGGGCGAGGTCATAGTCGGCGTTGATCCCGATCCGGCGAACAACGATAAAATTATTTCGTGGACGAAGAATTATTACGATGCTGTCCATCCGTATTCAGCCGGTGGAGCATACGTAAACTTTTTGATGGGCGACGAAGGAGGGGAACGCGTGAGAAAAAGTTACGGCGATAATTACGAAAGGCTGGTCGCGATCAAAAAGAAATACGACCCCGATAATTTCTTTCGAGTGAACCAAAACATTAAGCCGAACTAGTGTAGCGGCGCTTATGCTAAGCGCCGAACCTCGGAGAACAGGCGTTTGACACAAACGCCTCTACAAAGAAAGCGAGTAAGACAATGACAGCCGACGAGATCAGATCATTGCAAGCGCCTCTGAAAGCGCAGTATCGCGAGCGTCCGGAGACAGCTTTGATCACTCTGCGGGCCGAAGGACGAGTCGGCGACAATATCACCTGTAGAATCGAAACCGGAAAAGCGCGCGTTGCAGCCGGGCTTCATCCTGCGACCGGCGGCGATGGGCAAAGCGCGTGTTCCGCTGACATGTTGCTCGAAGCGCTGGTCGGATGCGCAGGCGTCACATTAGGCGCAGTAGCTATCGCTCTCGGCATTACTTTGCGTGACGCGACAATTCGCGCGGACGGCGATCTGGATTTTCGCGGAACACTCGGTGTTTCCAAAGAGGTGCCCGTTGGCTTTAAGCAAATTCGGTTGCATTTCGACCTGGATACCGATGCGAGCGAAGAGCAGCGGGCAAACCTGATTCGATTGACGGAGCGTTATTGTGTCGTTTATCAAACTTTAAGCCAGGCGCCACAGATCGCCGTTTCACATAGCGTCAGATCACGCTAAAATTCATCGGTATGCCGCTATACATGGACATTCACAACCTTCCCGAGGGAACCACGCCGGAAGATGTCGCGAAAGCTCACGCCAAGGACATGGAAATCCAGCGGAAATACGGCGTCGAATATCACAAGTACTGGGTCAATGAGACTGGCAACAAAGTTTTTTGCCTCGCACATGCGCCAAACGCAGAGGCAGCAGAGTGTGTGCATCGCGAAGCTCACGGGATGATGGCCGAGAAAATTATCGAGGTGCAGCCCGACGTTGCAGAAGTATTCCTCGGCGGCACTGAAACGAACCCAGCAGGAGCAGTTCTGCTGCCCGGTGGCGTGGCCAATGAGCGCGACCCGGGCATTCGAACGATTCTGTTCACGGACGTTGTGAATTCGACAACGTTGACTCAATCGCTGGGTGACGAGGAGGCTCTCGCTTTGCTCGGTGTGCACGACACGATTGTCCGAGATGCGTTATCCGCGTTAGGCGGCCGCGAGGTGAAGCACACTGGAGACGGCATCATGGCATCCTTTGTTTCTACAGTCGGCGCAGTTCGATGCGCGATTCAGATTCAGCGCGAACTGGACAAGCATGCACAAGCAAATCCCGACCGCCCGCTGAAGGTTAGAGTCGGCGCCGCAGCTGGCGAACCTGTCGAGCAACACAACGATCTATTTGGGTCCACAGTTCAACTCGCCGCGCGCCTATGTGCTCACGCGCAACCGGAACAAATCCTGGTGTCGAACGCGATCGCCGAGCTTTGCCTTGGCAAGGGACTTCTATTCGAAGACCTCGGCGAAGTGACCCTCAAAGGTTTCGGTTCACCCGTCCGCGCCCATGCCGCCGCATGGAGACAAGTGAATTAGACGAACGAATGGTCGTGATTTCCTAACGAACGTTCGCCTCCTTCTCGTTGATATGGCCGCATAAACGTCAAGCGAGATAGAGCGGTTGCCTCGATGGGAATGGGCATGGTTTATCATTTGGTTCGTGTTGAATTCCGCAGCGGAGGTGAGCCGGAGTGGCGATACCAGCAAGACGATTTTGATATTAGTGCGTTGGTTAGGCCCGGATTCCATCGCTCGCGACCCAACAACCCTCCGGGTTGCAGCTGGGCCGCGCGGCGAATACAAGGCTAAATAGGTCCGATAACGCTGGGCACTCGCACGGCGATCACTCGCGTTTGTAGCAGGCCCAGGTGATATCGCGACCTGCACTCGCACGCGTCACGAAGATGACGCCGGTGCCTTCCGGCGCGGTGCTGTCTTCGTTCGAATCGCCGCAGCGCCAGGAGAAGTTGCGATCGCTCACCGCGACTGTTGCTGTCTGCCCTTTCGCGACCGTAACCGTCTTCTGACCGAAGACTTTCAGCGTCGGAGAGCTGCACTTATCGTGTTCGTCGCCGAGAAACTGCAGATTGGCGCGAATCTCCTGCGGGTCGTTGAGACAAAACCAGAGGATCTCCCGGCCTTGGCGCTTGCGATAGACGTGCACGACGTTAGTGGACGGCGAGGCCGTCGTCCACTCGCGCGAATCGCCGCTATACCAGAAGAAGCGGTTGCTCGGGACAACGATCTTTCTGAACTCGCCCTTCTTCACCGGGACTGTTCCGTCCACGCTCTGCACCTGAATGACGGACGCGTTCGAATTGTCATCCTCCATTGTGAGGAATCCCGCGTTCTTCATCGCGTTGATCGCCCTGATGTCGCCGGCGCTCAGTTCGCTCCCGCCGAGCTTCACACCTCTCTTCCTCGGCTTAATCTCCGAGCCGCGGTAGTGCATGATGGAGCTGGTGTCGTAGGCGCCGAACATCCAGTCGTTGCGAACCTGGTAGTTACTCTCCGCGATTCCATCCGGCCTTTTGCTTACGTCTACAACGACGAAATCGTCCCGGTCCGGACGTTGCTGCTCATGGCGAAGACCGAGCGAATGACAGGTCTCATGCACCACCGTCCCCATGTGCAAGCCGTCACAATTAATGATCTGCCGCCCGCCCTGTCGACCCACCGGACTGTGACAGGAGAGCGCTTTGCCTTCCGGATCGAGGTTATCGGAAAGGCGGTATTCCACGTAATCGGTGATGTCTGCGCGGCCTTTGCGGTCGAAGAGCTGGACCTCGGTCTTGCCGTTGATGTGCTTGATCGCATCCAGGATCGCTTTCCGCGAATCGCTCCCTTTCGGGAATGTCGACTCCGGGATTTCAAACGGCACCTTCAAGTCCGGCCAGAACATGTCTCGGTTGCCAATGATAAAGCTCATAAAGTTGGTTCTCCTTTGTCTCCTGCTTTTCGGAAGCATCCTAGACAGCTTCTCTCGCGCCTGTCAATCACCCTGCCGTCCTAATCGAAGCCCATCGCATCCCGCCGTTGCGGCTTCTATGAACAACCTGTTCTACCTCGCTCGGCTCCCTTGAATTTGAGCATCACGCTTGCCTTGAGCGCCACTCCGTCGAGACTGAAGGCGACGTATCGCATCGAGAGCGATTCAATGACCCCGACGAATAACGGGAGTCCGCCGCTGTGATGTGATGAGCCCCGAGGAGCCGTACTTTTGGCGGGCGGTGCAGATCGCTGTCGATGTTGGCGAGCTGCTCCAGCAATAAGCAGCTTCTACAAACGATGTGATGAAGATCATTCCGAGCAAAGCGAAGAATCTCTGATTATGTTACCAGCCGGACACCATGCGCATATCCGAGATGTTTCGCTTCGACAAGCGCCTTTTGCGAGATCGCAAGCTTTGCACGAACAAGCCGCATACCATCATGCGCTCTCTTTATTGATCCCAGCAAGTCTGTAAATTCCGTCCGAACCTCTCATGAAACTCGAAGGCATCGATCACGTAGCCATGGGCGTGCGCGACATTGAGCGCTCAGCGAAATGGTACATCGACGTTCTCGGTTTCGAGCGGCTCCACGAAGGAATGTGGAACGGCGTGCCGACTTTTATTGGCAAGGGAAACACAGGGATTGCATTGTTCCCGGCAACTCACGAGGCAAAATCGTCAGCGGCCCGCGAAATTCGAATGCTTCATCTCGCTTTTCGCGCGGGCCGGGAAAATTTTCTCGTTGCGCAACGCGAACTTCTAAACCGCGGAATCAAATTCGAATTCCAGGATCACGAGATCGCGCACTCAATTTATTTCCGCGATCCCGACGGCCACCAACTCGAGATTACGACCTACGAGGTGAAATAGGGCGGCGCGGATTCGCTCTCTGTAATGTCGAGCGAAGTCGAGACATCTCTCGGAAGTGGCGACCTGTGACGCCGAGAAATTAGCTAGAGATTCCTCCCGCCACGGCGGGCAAGCTGTTTCGCTCGGAATGACAGACTAGGGGCGAGCCTACAACTACGCCACTCTGCCGCAGCAGTTCTTGTATTTCTTCCCGCTGCCGCAGGGACACGGTTCGTTGCGGCCGACCTTGGGCAATGAACGGCGAATCGGAAGATCGATCGATACTTCCCCTGCCCCATCGCCATCGCCGTCTCCGCCCACTGCAGCCATCGCGCCGACTGGTTGGCGGATGCGCGCCCCGGCGGTTGCTGTTGGCGCGATTGGGCCTTCTTCGCGCAGCAGAAACTGCGGCAAGGTCGCCAGGAAATTCTCGAACGCCTGTAGATTCGATGTGCTGCGGAAAAGATTGTTCAGCACTTCGTTCTTAATATTCGCCATCAATTCGACGAACATGTCGTAGGCTTCGGTCTTGTACTCGATGAGCGGATCCTTTTGCGCGTAGCCGCGCAGATAAACGCCCTCGCGCAACGCGTCCATGGCGTAGAGATGCTCCTGCCACAGGCGATCGATCGCGTTCAGAATGATATAACGCTCCAGGCTTTTAACGGCAGTCGGCTCTTCGTGACTCGATTTGCGCTCGTACGCATTCTTGATCTTTTCCAGCAGGAACTTCCCGTTTTCATCCACCGTGCGCGTATCGAACTCCGCTTTTTCCTTCGTTAAACCGAGAGGAAACGTCGTGTTTACCCAGTGGATAAGACCAGTGTAATTTGGTTCGTCGCCATCGAGATATTCCTTAACTTTCGCCGGCACGGCTTCATCGATCACTTCGTAGATGTGCGTGCGCGGTTCCTCGGAATCGATCACTTCGTTGCGCCAGGTGTAAACGACCTCTCGCTGCATGTTCATCACGTCATCGAAATCGAGCGTCCGTTTTCGGATCAGATAGTTGCGTTGCTCGACTCGCTTTTGCGCTGTCTCCACCGACTTGTTCAACCAGCGATGCTCAAGCTCCTGACCTTCTTCAAGGCCGAAGCGCTCCATGATTTTTGTCATCCGATCGGCAGCGCCGAAATTGCGCATCAGATCGTCTTCGAAACTGACGTAAAACCGTGATGCGCCGGGATCGCCCTGGCGCGCACAGCGTCCGCGTAACTGGCGATCGATCCGGCGCGCCTCATGGCGCTCGGTGGCGACAACCATCAGTCCGCCCAGTTCTGTGACGCCCGGTCCCAGCTTAATATCGGTGCCGCGCCCAGCCATGTTGGTCGAAATCGTGACCGTGCCTGGTTGTCCGGCGCGCGCCACAATCTCCGCCTCTTGCATGTGGAACTTGGCGTTCAGCACGTTGTGCGGAATTTTCTCGCGCTTCATCATTCGGCTCAGCAACTCGGAAGCTTCCACGCTCACCGAGCCCACCAGCACTGGCTGATTCCTCCCATGAGCTTCTTTGATTTCCCTGATCACCGCGTTGTACTTTTCGCGGCGCGTTTTGTAGATGCGATCATTGTGATCCGTCCGGCGCACCGGCCGATTCGTTGGGATCATGTTCACGTCGAGCTTGTAAATGTCGTGGAACTCTGCCGCTTCGGTCTCGGCAGTGCCGGTCATCCCCGCAAGCTTCTGGTAAAGGCGGAAATAATTTTGAATCGTGATCGTCGCCAGTGTTTGCGTTTCGCGATCGATCTGCACGCCTTCCTTCGCTTCCACCGCCTGATGCAGCCCGTCGCTCCAACGGCGGCCCGGCATTTTGCGTCCGGTGAACTCATCGACGATGACGACTTTGTTGTCCTCGATCACGTACTGCACGTCTTTCTCGAACAAGCAGTAGGCGCGGAGCAATTGGGAGATGTTATGGATCCGCTCCGCCTGCGTGTCGCAGTGTTGCTGACGCTCGGCTTTTCTCTTGTCCTTCTCCTCGGGCGAAAGCGTCTGATCCAGATCGATCTCCGTAAATTCATTGATCAAATCCGGCAACACAAAAGCATTCGGGTCGTCCGGATTCAGAAAGCTGCGGCCCTGTTCGGAAAGATCGGCTTCGTTCGATTTTTCGTCGATAGTGAAGAAAAGTTCCTCTTTCAGTCGGAACAATTCTTCCTTGCGAGTGTCCTGGTAAAACGAAAGCTCCGCCTTATCGATGGCCCGGCGCTTCTCCGGGTCTTCCATCATGCGCAGCAACTGCTTATTGCGCGGCTGACCTAGTTTCACTTTAAACATCAGCAGGCCCGGATCTTTTTGCGCAGCCGCAGCGCGGATGTCGGCTTCCGTGTAATCACCCTTTTTCCCTGTCGGGAATGCTTCGGTTAAATGAACACGCAACTCCTTCGCCAGGCGGACCACTTCACCATTCACCTTTACGCCGTCTGGAATTTTGGGTTCAAAATGGTCGGTCTTCAGCCGCTCCCACACATCGATAGCTTCGTTCGCGGTGCGGTTGCTCAACATGGTCTGCTTGCGCACCAATTGCTCGATCAACGGTTTCCATTTGTCGTATTGATGTGTGGAAATCGTGGCCGGCCCGCTGATGATGAGCGGCGTTCGCGCCTCGTCGATCAGAATGGAATCGACTTCATCGACGATCGCATAGCAATAGCCGCGCTGGACCTGTTGTTCCCGTGTCGTCGCCATCCCGTTGTCACGCAGATAATCGAAACCGAACTCGCTGTTCGTCCCGTAGGTGATGTCCATCGCGTATTGCTGGCGACGCACGTCGGGTTCCTGATCGTGTTGAATACAACCTACCGTTAGACCGAGGAAATTGTAAAGTTGGCCCATCCATTCGGCGTCGCGGCGAGCCAGGTAATCGTTCACCGTCACCAGATGCGCACCACGCCCCGTGAGCGCATTCAAATAAAGCGGCAACGTCGCGACCAAAGTTTTACCTTCGCCGGTGGCCATCTCCGCGATCCGCCCTTTGTGCAGCACGATTCCCCCAAGCAGTTGCACGTCAAAGTGCACCATGTCCCAGACCATTGGCTGATCGCATACTGTGAATGTATGTCCACGATCCTTCAGCCGGCGCGCGGCGTTTTTGACCACCGCGAACGCTTCTGGCAAAATTTCATGCAGCTTGTTCCACTGCTCTTGTACGTCCGGAAGTTTCGAGATCTCGTCCTTCCACGCAGCGGTTTTGGCACGCAACTCGTCGTCGGACAAACTTTTGAATTGCTCGTCCAGCTCGTTCATGCGGCGCACCATCGGCATCAGACGCCTGAGCTCGCGCTGATTTTTCGATCCTAAAATCTTCTTTAAAATCCAAGCAACCATCTGACCTTCCAATATCGCTTACATTCCGTTTTTGTCATTCCGAACGGAGCGAAGCGCAGTCAAGGAATCCCGCTGAACCAACAAAACGTAATGCTCCGGGATCCTTCGACTTCGCTCAGGATGACGCCAGTTAGCAAGCGCACGCGCCTCTACAGAAATCTCCGCGGCAAATCAACTGCTCTCCGCAACAGCCGAAGATAATGGCTCCGCGAAATTTGAATACCTCCGAACTGTTGCAAGTGTGGCGTAAGCCATTGCGTATCAAGCAGGACGAATTTGCGGGCGCGCAAATGTTCCACCAGCGCAACGAGCGCAATCTTGGAGGCATCAGTTATACGATGAAACATTGATTCGCCAAAAAATGCGCCGCCGATTGCCACCCCATAAAGGCCTCCGGCGAGCATGTTTTCTTTCCAGGCTTCGACTGAGTGAGCATGGCCGAGCTCATGCAATCGCGTGTAGCTCTCGATGATCTCTTGATTGATCCAAGTATCTTTGCGTTCCGCGCAGGCTTGGATCACACCCGAGAACGCCTGGTTGATGGTGATTTTGAACAGTTTTCTGCGTGCAAGACGACGCAACGCGTGCGGGACATGGAAACCATCCAGCGGCAGGATGGCACGGGGATCTGGCGAAAACCACTCGATGGAGTCGTCTTCCATGGCCATGGGGAAAACACCGAGCCGGTAACCCTCGAGCAAAAGATCAGGATCGAGCATGGCCTTAAAGGTCAAACGGCAGGTTGTTCTTCTCCGTTTAACGCATCAACTCTTCAATGCTTCAACCTTGTTGCAATGAAATCGGCGCTTCATAAAATGAGTAGATGAGACCCCTGTCGATCCTGATCGCGGTTGCATTCGCATCTTTTGCGATCGGTTGCGCTGACCCCCTTGAACAACGCACCGGCCAGGAAGTGCAATCGCAATTCCAACGCGGCATCACCGGTCAGGGCGAACTCGGCCCAGAACAACGCGACGCCGGCGATCCGGCCGCGGAGCATAGTGTGCCGCTAACGCATCCGTAGAGTGTGAAGACCTCAGATCGCCCAAGGCACTCGAAAATTCTCATCCTCGATTTCGGGTCGCAATACACGCAGGTCATCGCGCGCCGCATCCGCGAATGCCAGGTGTATTCGGAGATTATGCGCTTCGATACGCCCGCCTCTGAAATCGAAGCAGCGAAACCCAATGGCCTGATCCTTTCCGGCGGGCCAGCCAGCGTTTACGACAAAGACGCGCCTCAAGTCGATCCGGGAATCTTTTCGTTAGGCGTTCCAGTGTTGGGAATTTGCTATGGGCTGATGCTGATGGCGCAGCTCCTTGGTGGCAAAGTTGTTTTCACCGGGCGCCGGGAGTATGGCGGCGGCGTGTTGCACATTTCGGAGCAATCGGAACTGTTCGATGGACTAGGCAACCAACTCGACGTTTGGAACAGCCACGGCGACGAAGTAACAGCGTTGCCGGAAGGTTTTTGCGCCGTTGGCACAACGGAAGGGTGCGACTTCGCCGCTGTCGAGGATCCGCGACGCAAACTTTTCGGCCTCCAATTTCATCCCGAAGTGGCGCACACGCCGCGAGGCAAAGAAATCCTGCAGAATTTCGTCTATCACATCTGCCATTGCGCCATGGACTGGACGATGGGCTCGTTCATCGAAGAAGCTTGTGAGCGCGTGAGAAGACAGGTCGGCGACGAGAGCGTAGTCCTCGGGTTGAGCGGCGGGGTCGATTCTTCAGTGACAGCTGCGCTTCTCCACAAAGCCATCGGCGACCAGCTCACCTGCATTTTTGTAAACAACGGATTGCTGCGCGCACGGGAAGAGGAAATCGTGCAGCGCGTTTTCGGTGAAAATTTTCACATCAAACTCAAATACGTGGACGCGTCGGAGCGATTTTTGTCGAAACTTCGGGGCATCACGGATCCGGAGGAAAAACGCAAAATCATCGGCAACGAATTCATCCGCGTTTTTGAAGACGCTGTCACTGAATTAGCTGACGAACATCGAACGTCGAAGGCCGAACATCGAACGTTCAAGTTTTTGGCACAAGGCACGCTTTACCCTGACGTGATCGAGAGCGTCTCTATCGGGGGAAATCCCGCGCAGGTGATCAAGACCCATCACAACGTCGGCGGACTACCGGAAAAAATGCATTTCGAGCTGGTCGAACCTGTACGGCAATTGTTCAAAGACGAAGTGCGGCAGGCCGGCCGGCAGCTGGGCTTACCAAAAGAAATCGTTTATCGCCAGCCCTTCCCAGGCCCGGGTCTTGCTGTTCGCATTTTGGGCGAAGTCACGCCTGAGCGATTGTCGATCCTGCGCGAGGCGGACACGATCGTGCAAAGCGAAATGGAAGCCGCCGATTGGTATTACAAAGTCTGGCAATCATTCGCCGTGTTGCTCCCGGTGCAATCGGTTGGGGTCATGGGCGATCAACGCACCTACGAAAACACGATCGCTTTGCGGATCGTGGAAAGCCAGGACGGCATGACTGCCGACTGGGTGCGGATCCCCTACGAGCTGCTTGCGCGCATCTCAAACCGAATCTGCAACGAAGTCAAAGGCGTCAACCGCGTCGTCTTTGATATCTCCAGCAAACCACCGAGCACGATCGAGTGGGAGTAACCCCATTTTCGATTAGCGATTTTCGATTTCCGATTGAGGCGTTGAATCAATCGATCTGTGCGATCGCGCGCACGAACTCCGAGAAATCTTTTCCGTTGCGCGCGGCGTGATTGAGCGCGTTCAGGCGCGCATCCAAGGCGGGCTCAGGCAACGGGACACGGCATGAATAGGTGCCGTTTGTAAAAACAATTTCGTCCCACTGAATGGAGGAAATCTCGTCGTTGAACCGTGCCACGGCGCGACCGCGGAAAAACGCGCGCGTGGTTTGCGGCGGATTAAAGATTGCAGTCTTGATTTCGTCCTCATTGGCGACGCGGCGCATCAGACCTTTGCGCAACAATTCGTAGTACAACCCGCGGTCGAGATCGAGATTGTGATACTCGAGGTCGATCGATTGCAGCCAGGGATCGTTCCATGAAAGGTTCTCGTCCTGCTGCAACGCATCCAACAGGAATTTCTTCGCGGACCAATCGACGCGATCTCGCGTTGAGATCGGGTCGCGTTCGAGATCGTTCAGCACATTTTCCCATTCGCACAAAATCCATGCGTGCTCGTCATCTGGCGGATTGCGCCACAGCCTGCTTGCAGCGCGCAAATAAATCCGTTGCACATCAATGGCAGAGATTTTGCGGCCATCCTTCAGCTCGATGATCCAATCGTAAGTGGGATCGCGGCTAATGAATCTGTTGGCGTCCACCGGTTGCGCAATTTCCAGCTGCGGAGCTTCTCCGCGCTCGATTAAATCCAGAACCAGCGCGGTCGTCCCAATCTTCATCGCTGTTGCCCATTCGCTCATGTTGGAATCACCGAGGATGACGTGAAACCGGCGGTACCGGCTCGCGTCCACATGCGGCTCATCGCGCGTGTTAATCAGCGGACGGCGATTCATCGTGTCGATGCTCACCACTACGCTGAAAAAATCGGCGCGTTGCGAAATTTGATAGATCCCCGGATCTCCCTGGCTGCTCTCGCCTTCGATCCCCATTTTCCCCGCCCCGGCGAAAATTTGGCGCGTAATAAGAAATGGCAGAATGCCGGCAACGATCCGATCCCAAGCGATATCGCGAGTCATCAGATAGTTGTCGTGACAACCGTAACTATGGCCGGCGAAGTCGGTGTTGTTCTTGTAAAGCCGAACTTCGTATCCTGCCGGCAACTTCTGATTTCGACGCCGAGCGCATTCCTCGAGGATGCGCTCGCCGGCTTTATCCTGCGCAACAATCTCGCGAAGCGTTGTGCATTCCGGCGTGGAATACTCCGGGTGCGCGTGATCGTTGTAGAACCGCGCACCGTTTGAAAGGACAAGGTCGCTTTTTATTTCCTCGAAGCTGAGTGGGCGACGCTTATCGATTTCATAATAAGCCGATTCGTCGGTATCCTGGAGTAATTCGCGCGCGCGAAAACCGCGCGCGTCAAGATGCGGATCTTCCAGGTCGTAATCCCATTTCATCAGGGCGCCGTGATCGGTGTAATGCCGCACCAGTTCGATCGATTCCGCCACGACATCGACGGTCTCCGCGCCGCACAGCGTGATGCCGTACTCCGTCTCCAGCCCAAACACGCGTTTCATTTGATCCCTGCTCTCAGCATCGTGCTCCAATATCCCTGAACTGTAGGGGAAACTGACAGCTTCCCCGACTAGGGAGTTCATTAATGAAATCCAAATAATATGGCCAATCGTCCGCAGCGTGAACAAACCCGTGTCGCACTGGATTATCCTTCACATAAATCCATTTGCTCCACAGATTCTCGCCGGAACGCAGTAAGCGATCAAAACATCCGCGCTGCCATTCCCATGGTTGTGGACCAAGGTGCTTTCGCAATGTGCGTTTGAACCCGTGCGAGAAATCTCCGACCGACAGCTCTCGATCCTCGGCGGGCGCAACAATCCAGTGGGCATGGTCGGGCATAATGACACCTGCCAACACATGCCATTTCTGCAGTTGTGGAATCGCAGTTTTGATGGCTTCAAAAACTTCCGGGGTTGCCAGTACCTCGCGTCGATCTTTCACGCAGATGGTCACAAAATATATAATCGAGTTCTCCCAAGGCAGGCGGATTGCTGGTAACCGCGGGGGTTCGGCCATATACGTGGAAGCTGTCAGCTCCCCCTACAGTCTGGAATCACCGTTTGAATGGACATCAGATCACCGATGTTGTGCCCACGCGTGCATCCGACACTGGCCTAACCGGTGAGATTTTGACCACGTTCTCCGGATCGTAATCGATCAGCTTGAGCCAATCTTCCGTGACGTCTGTGGCCGGGAAGATGTCGTTCTCCACGTACTCGGCGTTGAATGCCAGTTGCAAGTCAGTTTCCCGGAGTCCCTCCTCCTGTTGAGTCCCGATGGCGCGTTTAATCGCTATCGCTTTCGCGCGCTCCACGATCGAGGCAATAATCGCGCCGCTGATAAGATCGCTGCGGTAAAGGGTTTCTTTGCGGCCGCTTCGTAGGGTCACTTCCAAAAATTTGTTTTCATCGCGGCGCGCGAATTGCCAGTCAACAAAGCGCTCAATTAGCTTCTCGATCGATGCGCCGATCCCATCGACTTCCTTGGCCAGCACGCCATCGTACGGCAAATCATCGGTGAGGTAGATGCGGTAAATTTCTCGCGCGCCTTCCTTGTCTGGACGGCTAACCTTGATTTTTCGATCGATCCGGCCCGGCCGCAAAATTGCGGGATCGATCAGGTCCGCGCGATTGGACGCGAGAATAATGACGACGTCGTTGAGCGAATCGATTCCGTCCATCTCAGAGCAGAACATCGGCACCAGCGTCGAAAGAATATTCGCGTAGCGGGATGCCCGCCGGGTGCCAAGGATTGATTCCGCTTCATCAACGAAAAGGAACGGCATAAACCCTTCGTTCCGTTTCTCGCGAGCGGTAGCGAAAATTTCGCGCACCATTCGTTCAGATTCGCCGACCCACATGTTGAGGATCTCAGGCCCTTTGACGTGCATGAAGTATTCGCGCATCTCGGTCCCCGTTTTTTCGCGGAGTTGCCTGGTTAAATTGTACGCAGTTGCCTTGCCGATCAGCGTCTTGCCGCAGCCGGGCGGACCATAAAGCAGAAAACCTTTCGGCGTAGCATGCTGAAATTTTTTGAAAAGATCGGGGTGCAAAAGCGGCAACTCGATTGCGTCCTTGATCGCCTGAAGCGCCGTTTCCTGGCCGCCGACCTTTTCCCACGGCAACTCCGGAACAGTGTCGAGATAGTATTCCTCTGATTTTGTGCTCGAGAGCATCTCTAATGCCATCCGGTAATTGGAATCAACGCGGACTTCGTCGCCCGATTTCAAGTTGGAGTGAGCAAGATCGGAAGAACGCTGCAGCACCATCGAATGCAATCCGTGCTCGGAACCCACTCGCAATCTGTCTTTGCCGATGACCTCGGTAATTTTCGCCACGGGACCCGCTATCTCGAATCCCAGATCGCCGACGATAACGAACGCTTCGTTGACGAGGACGCGCGTTCCTTTTTTCAATTTGGAAAGCGGAATGCGCGGATCGACATTGCAAAAATAATCGGCACCACCCACCACGATATGCGCTGTATCCTTCGAAGTGGCGCCAAGAAACGTGCCTATGCGATTGGCGGGGGACGTTACCTTTTTGACGACCTCCTCGAGTTTCTCGATCATCCGGCGCGCCTCCACCATCGTTTCCTGCTGATCGAAAATCTGCGGCCGCAGTTGCAAGAGATCGCGTCGAATTGGATCGCCCGGCGGTAACGATGCGATCACCAGATCGAATGAATCGAGGAGATTCTCCGGACCCGAGTCCCCTCCCCCTCCCTGGAATCCCTCGCTGCGCTCGTCACTCATTATGGTTTGGGTCAATCCGCCGAACCGATTGAAATTATAGCGTGATCAAGGCGCATTCGCAATGTTCACCGGCGAAAGCTTTCCGAGTTCGACGGTGCACATCTACAATATGTTCAACCGACCGCGAGCATGAAAGTCGCGGAACAGTCCAATTTCCAAGCTCCAAACACCACGGAAACTTCGAACTGAAATGGGTTCAAGATTCAAACCCGCAAACTCTCTGTTGGTCTTTGCACATTGTTGGGATTTGAATTTTGGAACTTGGAATTTCCCGACGAATCACAAATTCCGCGGGGCTGGGAATGATCGCGTGAGTTGCAGTAAACCGCCAGGCCGCTAACGTTCGCTTCTCGTCGGGAGCCTTAGCTCAATTGGTTAGAGCGCCGCCCTGTCACGGCGGAGGTTGCGGGTTCGAGCCCCGTAGGCTCCGGGGTTTTTGTAATACAAAACGATTCGTTAGGCCAAATGAGCGATGTTACGCACATCAATAGCCGGCAAATTCTTCAGTTCGGATGTCATCTTCGTCGACCCCGGTTGCAACCAACATCTTTCTCATCCCACTGACCATGGCGGGAGGCCCGGCGATATAGTAGATCGGCCCTCGCAAATCATTCAAATGCTTGGACAGCATTTCTTGGTCGATCCGTCCGGTCTCGCCGTTCCAGGTTTTCTTCGAGGCCGGCATCTCCGTCATTGTGGCAATAAAACAGAAATTTGGGTTTGTCTTCTCCAGATCCTGCAGGACTTCGATAAAGGGCGCGTCCTCGGGCCGCCGGTTGGAATAAAAGAGGTACAACCTGTGTGGCGCCCGGTCATGGTCGGCCTGCCGCACGATGCTGGAAAACGGTGTAATTCCGATTCCACCAGCAAGGAACACGGCCGGTTTAGCGGAATTCTTATGCAGCGTGAAGGAGCCCATTGCCGAGTCCATCTTCACGACGCTGCCAAGCGGCACGTTCTTAAGCGAGCGCTTAAATGCCGTGTCGCGCATGCGGGTCGCGAACCCTAACTGGTTTTCAAATGGAGCGCTGGCAATGGAGAAAGTGCGGACATTTCCTTCGGAATCCGTTTCTGGCGGATTCAGCAATGTCAGGTCAGCGGATTGTCCGGGCTTGAAATCAAATCCCGGCGGTTTCTCAAACTGAAAGGCCATAGTGCCTTCCGCAACTTCAACTCTATTCAACAGCTTCGGTCGGTAACCAGCCAGCGGGATTTCCTGAGCAGGCATGATGAGGCTTACGGCTGGTATCCGTCCTTTTGCCACAGGGCAAACAACGCCAGCTGGTCCGCTGTCCAATAGGGCCCGCCGGGTGGCATGGAAGGCGGGTCACCATCGTGCGCCGAGAGTGTTCCAAGCACTTTGTTAGCGTTGTCCGGATTCGACATGAAGGTGTAATCGTCCAACTTTATTCCTGTAACTCTTCATGTGCGAAATATCGACGGCGCGAAACAATGGCTTGATGTCACGCGCGAATGAAACATGGGGCATATGTTCTCCTTTCTCCCGAGAGGAAATGTCTGACTTCGCGGAGTTTGCCGCAGTGGCGTGCGGCTCGCCGAAATAGGGAAAATCCGGGCGCATCAGCCGCTTATCGGGCGCCACCCCATCGCCGAGGGCCGTGTTCGTGACCAGCGTGAGAATCACGTCCATCACGTCGTCGCAGAGGCTGCGGCCGTTGAAGGCGGCAAAGGCGAATGCGGCGGGCGTGTCCAATTCGTATGGAAGGACCGCTGGGCAGAGGCGCGCGAGGAGTTGCGTAGCGTAGGCGGATGGGTCGGCCACTGAGTCGGCGAGCGCGGTGACTTTTTCCACGAAGTCGTGGATCGGTTTGGAGAACAGCGCCACTTCGTCCGCCGGGACCGCGCGGTTGTATTTTTCCGATGCGTCGTGCAGCGAAGGATCGGAGAGCAGGATGTGGGTGATCATCGGCAGGCCCCAACGCGATACCTGCACTTCCGGCGCGTGCCCGTAGAGCGATGCGGTGGCCCAGGCGTGCACCACACCTCGGCCGATCAGGTTGCTGGGGACCTCGAGGACGATGGCGGTGACATTCTTGCCGCCGAAGAAGTTCTGGCGATTCTGGAACGCCTCCGGGGCAAACCGGTTTTCGGACCACAGAGCTTCTATGAAGGCACCGAAACCGGCGCCATCGGAGGCAAACAGATCGGGCGCGAGGCCTGCGTACGCCAGGCAGCCCTGATCCGCTTTCACTACGCGTCCCGTATTCCCGGAAATGATGAGTTCGCCCGCGGCGCCTTTCAGCGCATCCTCTCCGATGGCGCGCCGGACCTCGAAGGTCTGAACGTGCCGGTGCTCGCCGCCATCGGCGTGGGCGGGCGCGCCGAACTGGACCTTGAAGGCGACGTCTTCGCGAAGATCGCGATTCGTGTCGAAGCGAAAGGCGTAGAGACCTTCGTCGCGGAAGGTGTCGGGCGTGCCGACGCCGGCGTTCGGATTCACGGTCAAAGCCATCACCGTTGTGCCCGGGCGGCCGCGAAACAAGTAGAAGTCGCAGACGTTGATGCGGGGGTCTTCTATTGCGGTAGGCGTATCGAAATGATGCGACATGGCGAATCTTCTCCTAAAGGGTTAGACGCGAGGCCAAAAGGTCGATCGCTTGGATGGGGGTCGATGGGGCGATCATCCTTGACATGCTCAACCTCATCGGAAGATCTTTCAAGTTTGGAATCGAAACGAAGCAATTCCCAAGTCCTCTTTAGTCGGCTTACCGTCCACTTACATCATTGTGGAACAAACATGTTTATCGGCGGGTTGCTGAAGGTGATCGTCCACCGGCCCGGATGGGTGCGGTCGGTGTTGAACTGCGAGGGGTCAGGCATGGCGGCATCTCCTCCGCTCTTGTGAAAAACACTACCGCAGCGATCTGAAGCCCGCGCGAACCTCTTCTGAAAAGAGCTTCGGCTGTTCCCAAGCCGCGAAGTGGCCGCCTTTGGGCAGCCGGTTGTAATAGATGAGTTTAGCGTATGCCTGCTCTGTCCAGCTGCGCGGGGCTGGATAGAGTTCGTCAGGGAAGACGCTTACGGCAACCGGGATTGAGACCCCCTTGGCATTGAAATACCCTTTTCCAAAATATTCCCAATAGAGACGGGCGACAGAAAGCGCCGTGTTCGTCAACCAGGTGATCGTGATGTTGTCCAGAACGTCATCGCGAGTAAGGCCTTCGGTCTCTCCCGCGAAGACGCGCGAGATCAGCGCGTAACTGCGCGCGTCGTGATCAAGGAAATAAGCCGCCAAGCCGACGGGCGAATCTGCAATTCCGTAAAGCGTCTGAGGACGCAGCCCCATTTGGTACCCGTAAGCGATTCCCTTTTGATACACGAACTGCAATCGCTCATATGCGACCTTTTCCTCTGCAGAGAGGCCCGATGGCACCGGCGCCCCGGAGAAAGCCGCCTTGTCTATGTCGTTCGGGAAGATGCCAGGCATGTTGGTGTGAATGCCGAGCAACTCCGGAGGCGCCTGCAGGCCCATTTGATCCACGACCACTGCGCCCCAATCACCACCTTGCGCGACGAATTTCGTGTAGCCCAGGCGCTTCATCAGCACGATCCAGGCGCGCGCAATGTGCTGCGGGTCCCAGCCGGTCGTGGTCGGTTTCCCGGAAAACCCGTAGCCTGGCATCGACGGAACGACGACATCGAATGCCTCCTCTGCTTTTCCGCCATGCGCCGTAGGATTCGCCAGCGGATCAATGATCTTCAGTTGTTCGACAATCGAGCCCGGCCAACCGTGCGTGATGATAATAGGCAGCGCGTTGGGACTTTTCGAACGCACGTGAATGAAATGAATGTCCAGCCCATCGATCGTCGTGATGAAGTTGGGTAGTGCTTTCAGTTTCGCTTCGCACTTGCGCCAGTCGTAGTCTTTCCCCCAATAGCTTGCGAGTTTCTGCATGGTTGCGAGCTGCACACCTTGCGTAGCATCGGTGACTGTTTCCTTCTCCGGCCAACGCGTGGCCGCAATCCGCCGGCGCAGATCATCGAGCGCGGACTGAGGCACGGTCGGGACGGTGAAGGGGCGGATCGCTGTCGCGTCTTGTGCCGGGGAAGCGGCTGCTGGCCTGGCGAGGATTGCCGAAGTTTTTTTCACAGAAACGTTCCGTTGTACAATAACTCTTTCGGGGGATACTGAAAACGCAAATATGGTTCGGTTTGACTAAAGAATTGTGATGTGAACGTTAGCAGCACTCGTTAGAGCCATCTTGTCCGATTGTGCGGAGCCGGCCTTTCTTACTGCGGCTGAGGAACGATCCGAATGTAACGCTTTGGTGCTTTCCAACCTTGGGACAACGTTTGTCGGAAAGTAGGGGCTCGCGCACTTCGTTCCAAGCTGAATCAACGCGACCGCGCAGTGTCAAAAGGGTATCAAATGAAGGGTCCGTAACCTGCAAAAATGGGCCAAATTGATGGGTTTATCCCGGCGTTTCACGGCCAATGTCAAAAAGGTTCCAAATGGTCGGGTTCAGGGGCTCGACCCAGGAGAAACGCCACCTCTACTTTTTCCGTTTCGGCTACAGAAAAGCCGTAAATGACTTCAAGTTCAGTGCTGTCGAGGCATTAAGATGAGCACGCGAACTCCGATTGGGTAGCTTCAGACGAACATCTTTCTGTGATTTCCGCTCCCGTATACACGCGAGAAATCTTTCGGACAAATTCGGACATGAAAACTGCGTAATCCTACGCGAATCTGCGATGTGCCGATTTTTAGCGAATGCGGTTAACGCGCTGATTGACGCAAGTTTCCGTCGAAATCGCGCAAGTTCATGAAATCTTCTAATCGGTTTCGAATCCCGTTAGGGTCGCTTCTTTGGTAATAAGAATACGAGCCGTTCGACGGCGATGCCTCTGAGCTGTCGAACCGGGTGGAAGAATTACGGGAAAACGTGGAAGTCCGAGGATAAACAAAGATCGCACCGCGGGAATCGAACCACGGTGCGACTTTCGTACCGTCATCCCTTATTGGACCTGGTGAAGGCCATAGCCACCGCGTGGGGCGGGTCTCGGGTCCTCTCTCTGACGCAACAGCCGGCGGATGCCGCCTCTGGCGTCTTTTGTGGGCTCCAGGTCACGGAGTTTGATGGTTTTCTTCGCTCTTTTCTCTGTCATTTTATTCTTCTTTCTATTTGCTTTGGCCTTCCGTGAACTCTCATCTTGAAAACTCATTTCTGGCCGTTCACTGAGGTAGTGCGTAAAATCGGGCGTGAGGTTACGAGAAAGAGCGACGGACCAATGAGCGCCCAAGCGTCAATACAACGGCTAAGGGCCTTCGAGTGTTCTGGCGGCCTCTTATGTCTGAAGCCCGAAGCAATTCCGCTTCCTAAGTGCCCAACAATTCGGCACGATTCTCACCCTGCAGCCCCTTAATGGCTTTCCTCTCGCAAAGGCAGAAATGATTACGGTGAAACTTCGCACGTTCGGATTTCTCGCGGTTGTCCTGATCGGGCTTTTCTTTTCGTCCTGTGCAGTGACTCCCCGACGCGCCGCCATCAGCGGCCTGGCTCCCGCCGGTGCAGCCGAATTGGGAATCACGCAGGACATCATCCCACCGGGGAATTGCGGGCGTCCCTTGCATCGGCCGATGCGGCCGACATTTATCACTATTCATTCGACAGACAACACGGCTCGTAGCGCCGACGCGTTGCATCACGCGCTCGCCATGAACAAAGGGCTACGAGGCAGTCACAATCGCACTGGATTTCTTACCTGGCATTTCACTGTGGACGATCATTCCATTTACCAAACTCTGCCGACTAACGAAACCGGAGAGCATGCTGACTACGAAGGCCCGGGAAACCGATCATCCATTGGGATCGAAATGTGTGTAAACCGCGGCAACAATCTTGACATCACCATCGACCGCACCGCGCGACTCACCGCGAGGCTGATGCGTCAATATAATATCCCTGTCGATCATGTTGTCCCGCACATGCACTGGCGCATGATCCGTTACAGTGACGGTCGCAATTTGGGGTTCAAACAATGCCCGAGAATCCTGCTCGATGGCGGTCGTCTTGGTCCAAAATGGAGTGCATTCATCGCCAAAGTCTCATTTTATGCGCGATGAAGTCGGCAACGACGTCAGCTCCGGCCCTTAAACGGCCCCACGTCCGGAAAGTAACGAGTGAACAAAAATGACGAGTAAGCTAAGGGCACCGAAAGTCTGCCCAGTGTGTGGCGAAGATGTTCCTCCCACAGCGTTGGCATGTCCCGAGTGTGGAGCAGATCATACTTCGGGCTGGCGAGAAAATGCCGAAGTATACGATGCCGTGGATTTACCGGACGAGGACTTCGATTACGAAGAGTTCGTTAAACAGGAGTTTGGATCATCTCGAAGACCCGCGATCAAAAGAGTTTGGTGGATCACTGCGATCCTCCTTATTGCTGCGTTTATCGCGATCTATTTCTATGCTGCTCGCTGAGTGTAGCACACATGAGGCCCACTATGCGATGTATGCACGTTTACAAAGATTCGATCCGCTTAAGGATCATCGTTAGCTCAGTCTGATTTCCGATGTCCTGCCGTTCGGTCGGCTCTGGTGCGGCTTAGGCTCAGGTTTATTCAATCCATGTCTCGTTAGGCCGCAAATGAAGATTTGTCTCGCTGAAAAATCTGAAGCCGAAGCCATCAGCCGATTCGTGTCTGAGCTCGCAGAAACGCACATTGGCTCAACCCTTCAGGTAGGAGGCTTGGAGAACCTACTCAAAAGCATGGATGTTGATTCGACGATCACGCGAATGACCAATGGATTCCCGCACTGGGTCGCCGTAGAAGGTGGCGCGATCGTGGGGGTTGCGGTGGTTAAGCCGCCCTCGCACATCTATCACTTGTTCGTGCGTTCAGACCGACAGCAAAACGGAATCGGGCGACGGCTCATGAACGAGGCGCTACGGTTTATTTCCGATAGGTGTGGCAGAGCCACTGTTACTGTGAATTCTTCGCTTAATGCAGTGGATGCCTATCGCAGATTTGGGTTTCGGGATGCGGGCGAGGAGGTGGTTGACGGTGCCGGCGTTCGCTTCCAGCCGATGTCGCGAGATTTACCAACGCGTGTCTCGTGAAGCAGGCCCAACCAAAGGACCGGTGCGATAATCAGGCGCAAGCTCGATCGGAGGCGAGAATGCGAAATCGCGCGCTCTTCATATTGGCGGCAGCTGGTGCACACACCGAAGTATAAACACGCCCGGACAATCAAGGCACCCGGTTTCAGATTGCGAAAAGCGCGATTGAGGATGCGGCTTCGATGCAATACTTTAAGGGCCGATGCAGGTCGCCTTTCACCAGTCTGAATCTGAGCAGCCGCACCCCGGCCGCGCACGCGCGATCATCAAAGCGCATCCCGAGGTTCGCGAGTTAATGGTGCGCAATCCGTGGACTGCGCTGATCGCGGTCTCGATTCTGGTAATGCAGACGGCAATCGCGTTCGGTATCGGCCAGTTGGGCTTCGGTTATTGGTGGGTCAGTCTGCTGATCGCCTTCTGCGTCGGCGCGTTCGGCAATCATGCCAACTACGTCATCATTCACGATGCCACGCACAACCTTATTTTCCGGAACCCCAGCTGGAACAAAATGGTCGCCATCATCGCCGACCTTCCAAACCTCGCGCCCGGCGCGATGGGATTTCGCGTTTATCACTTGAAACATCATTCCCATCAGGGCGACTACGACTGGGACGCAGACCTGGCGAACCATTGGGAGGCCCGCCTGGTGGGCAACTCGTGGTACCGCAAGGCAATCTGGCTGATGCTGTTTCCATTCTTTCAGGTAACGCGTCCGCCTCGACTCAAAGCGATCAAGATGTGGGACCGCTGGTTCTCAATCAATCTTGCATGCGCAATCGCGTATGATGTCGCGATCGTTTATTTTTGCGGTTGGCCTGGATTTCTCTATCTGGTATTCGCGTTCTTATTTTCCATTGGGCTGCACCCTGTGGGGGCACGGTGGATTCAGGAGCATTACACCTACGACTTCGACCAGGAGACGTTCAGTTACTATGGGCCGATCAATCTGGTGGCGCTGAACATGGGTTATCACAATGAGCACCACGATTTGCCATCGATTCCGTGGAACAATCTTCCGAAGCTGCGCGCCATGGCGCCGGAATTTTACAACAATCTGAAGTACCACTCCTCGTGGAGCCGCCTTCTCTTCCAGTTAGTGTTTGATAAGCGCTACAGTCTCTATTCGCGAGTGGAGCGGCTGAACCGACTAGCTAGTACGCCCAACACAGGTGGATCGGCTTCTCTTCAAGCCGATGTCGATCCGCCGAAGACGCAAGAGAAATTTCCAGGCGGCAGAGCCGCGATCCGCAACGCGTTGAGGACAACGCATTCCACCTTGAAGGACTCCGGCGACAAGACATGTGAGTATTGATCTGAGTGCCCGCCCCATTAGTTTTTAGCCATGGCGCAGCAATTGCACCAGACAGCGTCCTTTCCAAGCCGCCGCTCTACGTTTCAACCAAGAACGAAACGGTTCGGATGTTCGACAGCGACTTCATGGAATTCTTTTCGCGCGTCATCCAGCGGTTCCGTTGATTCTCTACCTGCCTGTCGTTGGCTTTATGCTTTACGTCGCACTTTGGCGGCAGGGATTCCCGGTGGTTGTTGTGGCGGGATTTTTCGTGCTCGGTGTGCTCCTTTGGACGCTGCTCGAATACCTGATCCACAGATACATTTTCCATTACAAACCGAAAACGGGCGTGGGAAAACGGCTCCACTACATCATTCACGGAGTGCATCACGATTATCCAAACGACGGGAAAAGACTTGTTATGCCCCCGAGCGTCAGTGTGCCGCTCGCATTTCTTTTTTACGGCGTGTTCCTGCTAATGTTCGGGCGCTTTGCGTCGAGTGCGTTCGCCGGATTGGTGTTTGGCTATGTGTGCTACGACATGCTGCATTATGCGACGCATCATTTTCCGATGAAACGCGGCGTATTGCTCTGGCTGAAACAGTATCATCTTCGCCATCACTACAAAGATGACCACGTGGGGTACGGCATCAGCTCGCCGTTGTGGGATTACGTTTTCCGGACGACGCGGCGGTAGTGGTCACTTTTGTATAACCATACATACGGCTCGAATTGGCGGGCTGTAACTGTACTAAAAGTCTTGTCCTGAATCCGAAAGCCCTTACATTGCTGCCCCGACACGAAACTCCACGATCTATGGAAGCAGTGGAGAAACTCGTAAGGAATTTTAGTGAACAAGAAAATTGTAAGTTTTGCTGGGAAACACCGTCTGTGCAGACGGTTGCGGGGGAAACAAGTTTGAGATTTTATGAACGTTGATCCGGCAAAGCTTAGTTTGAGTAATTTTCTGGCGGACGAAAGCGACGATCCGCTGCAACCCCCAGCGAGCTTTACAAACTGGATGCAGCTGGCGCTTGGGCCGTTGAATTATATGAGCCCGAGCTTCTCTCACTGCGGATGCCCGCACCACGATCAACTACGCCGGAAAACCACGGCAAGTAATCAACCTCTGTTCGTACAATTATCTTGGGCTTGCGAATCATCCCGACGTGCTAGCTGCCGCGCACGAGGCGCTGCGCACTCATGGTATCGGCGCATGCGGTTCGCCGATGCTTTCAGGCATGACCGATCTCCATCGCGAACTTGAAGGCCGCGTCGCGAAATTTCTCGATCGGGAGGACGCCATGCTTTTCAACAGTGGATTTGGCGGTGCGCTGGGCACAATTTCGGGCTGTTGCGCAAAAGCGACGTCGCCATTCTGGACAACCGCTCCCATCTGAGTCTTCGTGACGGCGCGATTTTGTCGCGGTGTCGCACTGAAAAATTCGAGCATAACGATGCGGCCTCGCTCGACGTGGCATTGAGCCGTCAAAAGGGCCGACGCCAACTCGTGGTAGTCGAAGGCATTTATTCGATGGATGGCGATTTTGGAAATCTACAAGAGGTGCTTGATGTGGCGGACGCCCATGGCGCGAGTGTTTTCATCGATGAAGCACACTCGATTCTCGGCTGCGGCGAACATGGCCGGGGAGCTGCGGAGCACTTCGGCGTCGAGGATCGATTCCCTCTGTTTATGGCACATTTTCAAAAGCGTTGGCGCGCTGGGCGGGTTCGTGGCGGGCTCGAAAGAGACGCTGCAATATTTGCGTTTCTACGCGCATCCGTACGTGTATTCATGCGCGTTGCCGCCGGTTGTGATCGCGGCGATTCTAAAAGCGCTGGAACTCGGCACGAGCCAGCCCGAATTCGTGCAAAGCTTTGGGAAAACGCCGATTACTTCCACGCTCAGCTCCGAAAGCTCGGACTGGACACTGGAGCATCGACGACCTACGTGATGCCAATTGTGATTGGTGATCGCGAGCTGATGTACGGCTTGGACACGAGCTGCGGCGTCGCGGTCTTTGGGTCGCGCCGGTAGATTACCCGGCTGTCCCGCAAAATAAGATCTGTTTCCGCGCGTGTGTCACAGCCAAACATACTCGCGCGGATCTGGATGAGGCGCTGAATATTCTCGAGGACACTCTCGTTCCGGCGTTGTTGCAAAAGCAAAGCGCCTGATGATGTCTCAGCGGGTCGAGACGCCTCATTCGCGCATCGCAGCCACTTACAAAGCGCGAGAAGTGGAGGGCGCTCTCAACGTTTATCTCTACCGGCCGCTTGGATTTCGAGTAGCCGAATTTTTCGCGCATCTCAAGGTGACGCCCGCGGGAGTCAGCCTGCTGGCGGGTCTTTGCGGCGTCATTGCCGGACATCTTTATTTTTACCGCAATCTCGGCATCAACATCGCGGGCATGATTTTTCATGTCTGCGCGAATGCGCTCGATAACGCGGACGGTCAGCTTGCGCGGTTAACTAGCCAGGAAAGCCGCAAAGGTCGCATCATTGACAGCGTTGCCGATCATTTGGGATTCGCGAGCGTTTACATTCATTTGACGCTTCGCTGTGCGTTTGCAGGTGCGTCGCCGGCGATCTGGTTTTTAGCGCTTGGCGCGGCGATCAGTCACGCTTTGCAGGGCGCGGCAGCTGATTATTACCGCACCTCATTCCTCTACTTTGCGGACGGAGCACGCGCCGAATTGATTCTCGTCTGCACTGCGCTCTGACTATCGAAAGTTAAGTTGGCGAGGGCGAGCTTGGGACAAGCTTCTTCTCGCGCTCTATGTGATTTTCACTTTGCAACAGGAAATGTTCGCGCCCAGTCTTAAGAAGCTGCGCGAGATCTCAAACGCAGTGTTCCACGGCCGAATTCCCCGCTGGCTGGAACAGCGCTATCGAGATGCTGCCGGTCACATGCTCAAATGGTGGCGCCTGTTAATGACCAACACGCGGATGCTGGTTTTATTCCTTGTGTTTTTCCTTGGGCAGCCGGTTTATTACTTTTGGTTCGAACTCATCCCGCTGAATGTGTTGTTCGTTTATCTAATCGTGCGTCAGGAAAAAATGTCTGAATCGCTGCTAGAGACGGTGAAAGACTCGAAGCATCCGGCATAGAACGCATTCCATCCCAGCATTGTCATGTTGAGCGAACCGAAACATCTCTGTCTATTGTGGCGCTCAGTAAAGAAAGCAATTAGAGATTCTTCGCTTCGATCAGAATGACATTATGAATCGCTGTTAGGCTTTCCATCCGTGTCGAAGATCGAAGCTTCAGAAGTGACGTCGCGCCGGGAGCGCGATGCTTTCATCAAATTCCAATGGGAAATTTATCCCAATGATCCGGCATGGGTGCCGCCGTTGATCATCGAACGGAAAGCGTTCCTTAATCGCGACATCATCCGTTTTACATGCACGGGGACGCCGCGTTATTCCTGGCGCGTAAAAACGGGAAGACGTCGGTGGAATCATGGCCAGCGACGATCCGAATTACAATTCGTTGCACCAAACAAACGTCGGCTGTTTCGGTCTGTTTGAGTCCATTGATGATCGCGATGTAGCCGCCGCGCTCTTTGAGGCTGCGGCGAGTTGGCTTCGCAAAAAAGGCCGCACTGAGATCATGGGCCCGATCGACTATTCAACCAATTACGTCTGTGGGCTGTTGATCCACGGCTTCGAATTTCCTCCCACAATATTGACCGCGCACAATCCGCCGTATTACCACCAGTTGATCGAGAGCTACGGATTCGCAAAAGCGAAAGATTGGTACGCGTGGTGGTTTGCCGATCCTTCGAAAGCGGTGACGCAATTGCGACGGCTCGCTACTCGCGTTCACAGACATTGCCCTGTCACTTTCGTCCAGCGAATCTGAAAAATCTTCGAGATGAAAGCAGACGGCTGCGTGGAAATTTACAATCAGGCGTGGGAAAAAAACTGGGGTTTTGTGCCATTCACAGAACCGGAAATACAGTTCATGACCAAGGAACTAAAGCCGCTGCTCCTGCCGAAATTTGCCTGGATCGCTGAGAACGGCGATGAGCCGGCCGGGTTCGCGCTGGGTGGCCGGACTCAATGTGGTCCTGCGCGATCTCAACGGCCGGCTGACACGATTTGGGTTTCCAATTGGTCTGATCAAATTGCTGTTCTACAAGAATCGAATCCGAAAGGGGCGCCTGGTCGCTCTCGGCGTAATTGAAAAATATCGCCGCGCGGGAATCGCGGAGATGCTCGTGCCGCGCGATCGAGGAAACCGGTCAAGCGTGGCATCACTGGTGAACTGAGCATGACGCTCGAAGACAACTTTATGATCAACCGCTTTCTGGAAGCGATCGGAGCGGATCGCTACAAAACCTATCGCATCTATAACAAACCGCTCGCGGAATGAGCTAAGTCACTGTCCGGCGCATCGGTTTTTGACTTGCCAAGCCCGCCCTATGAAGTTACGCGAGTAACCAGCTAACGCCGAGTCTCTACGAGTACAACGAGCTAATGAGTAAGCCACAGGATGGTTTTGTTTCGCGATTTCTGAATCGGCCGATTTCGAGCCGCGTAACACATCTACTCGTGAAGTTGCCGATTCATCCCAGCGCGTTCACGGCATCCATTTTTGTTTTACCGATAGCCGCGGGCGTATTTCTTCTGCGCGGCGATTATCTCAGCATTCTTATCGGGGCGGCGATATTTCAGGTATTCAGTATTCTCGATGGCTGCGACGGCGAGATTGCACGCGCCAGGAATTTAGAATCAAAATTCGGCCAACGTTTAGACAATGTTTGCGATTTCCTTGGCAGCCTTATCTACGTCGTGGCGCTTGGGACCGGCCTCCATCATTTCAAAGAAGGAGTCGTGTGCGCGTTGCTGATCACGGCCAATGAATTGGTGTTACGATGGGGCACCGGCGCAAAACGGGTGGATGCGGACGACTTTCACGAGTCGTTTTACGCAAGGCATCATGGAATGATTGGTCATTCCGGTTTGCTCGGGTTGGGGGAACGATTTGTGTGGTGGCTGTTTCAGCTGACCAAGCGCGACATCGCGATTTTCTTTTTCCTCGTATTGGCACTGCTGAATTTTAGCAGCTGGATCCTCCACCTTTGGACGACTGCTGCCGGCGCGAGCCTGATAATCAGCGCAGTTGCCACGGCACGGGCTGCTAACGGCCGTGGCAGCGGTATTGTCACCAGAGCCGCGCTCCTGATCTCGGATCTCAGCCGGAAATGACGTCGGATCTCAGTTAGCCGAACGCAGGACGCGCCAACTCGTGTCGTGCTCGGCGTGTTGCAAAACTCGCGGAGTATCGATGTCGTGCCACCCTGCGGAGCCGATATCGATCCCGCGCACTTTGCTGTCCGCGGCCATTAACTCTATTCCGTTAGCAAGACTACAATCATTCCCGCCGTTGTTGGACTTCGCCTGCTCGAGGTAGGCGAAGATTTTGAGAAGGACAAACAAACAAGCCAGTATCAATGGCGTCGTAGCTCCGCAGATTTTTGCCAATGCCAGTCACCTTATCTCCGCGCGTTTGAACCTTCATCGCGTCATCTAAATCAACAATCGAATGGAGCTTGCGATCTATCGCGATGTTAAGCAGGCCGGGCTCAAAGTTTTGCAGTAAACAATCGATGATGCTGTCGTCGAAAACATGGTCGCCCATCGTGAGGAGAAACGGCGCGCTAACGTGACCTGCTGCTGCGAGCAGCGAGATCCCATTTTTTTTTCGCCAGTCGCGGTTCACGATAAATGACGCAGTGATGTGAGGCGGAATTAACTGCTTTGCCTCCGCAATTACCCGTTCGCTTTCGTAACCGACCACGAAACGGATGGTCCTGATTGTCTGCACGGGTTAGCCGCGCATCCAGAGAATAAGACAGTAATGGTCGACCAAGCAGCCGCACAAATGGCTTGAGGCAGTTCTTATCCGCTCCACGGAGGCGCGAGCCCTGGCCAGCGATCAAGATGACAGCCTCGGAAATGGCACTCATATGCCGTAATACCTCTTCAATCCCCAAAACCGGAGGCGTTGCGGAAGAAACCGGAAAATCAGCGGCGCAATTTTTGATTGGAATGCATCGCCGACTGTTGTACGTGGCGGCGCCTGAACAGAGTCGATCAGTCTGACGACATTCCTGGCGACGAGCTCCGGTGTTGGCGCGTTCTTCATGTTGCGCTCAACGACTTCCCAAGTCTTCGCGACTTTTGTGTCATAACGGGAATTACCCCCTGGTGCTCTTGATTACGGCCTGGTTAAATTCGGTGCGGATGTCGGCCGGCTGAAGATCCACAACGTGCACGCGGGAATTACCGAGCTCGAGCTGGACCGACATGGTAAAAGATGCGAGGGCCGCTTTCGCGGCGTTGTAAGCCGCCATGAACGGCACTGGAAGTCGAGAAGCTAATGAAGTGACGTTAATGACCAAACCTTCACCACGTGCCTGCATGTGGCGCAGTGCGAGTTGTATCAATTGGATTTGGCCGAAAACGAGAACTTGAAACTGGCTC
>CAWBSH010000023.1:0-791705 GCA_963791385.1 uncultured Verrucomicrobiae bacterium | reverse complement strand
AGCTACTCAACCACTTCCTCAAGCTGCGTGCCGAGAACAGTTCCGTCGTCGCGATCAAGCGCGATATGGAGCCAATACCGTTTTTCGCCCTGGACGATGAATTTTGCAGGATCGGTAAGATCGGTGTCCCCGGAGCGTATTGCCCGTTTGCGCGATTACGTCGATCATCAGGTTCCAGGTTCGCGCTTGGCCTACCTCTGCCAACGCGCGAGCGATCGTCTGCTTTGCTTCGTCCGAGACCGCGAGATTCAGGCACCGCTGCGGCAGCTGCCGCCGCCAGCCGGGCAACATCGCCTCGGGTCAACGCAGGACCATGCCCCGAGCCGGTGCTCGTCGTCTCTTGAACAATGGCTTGCCCTGCGGCGAGAGCATCGTGTTGGGAAACTAACGGCAGGTTGGCGGTAGATCTCGAAGCCGGGATCATGTAAAAGCGCGCCACTAATGATCGACGCAAGAACAGGGGCGTTTCTTGTGTTAAGGTTCACAATGCCTTCGCGTTCGCCCGCTGTGTTATAAGTAAAGAAATCGAGTATCGCCCTGTCATTACTTGTCGAGGACGCGAAATCCAGGGTCTTGCTCGCCGTGGTGGAAGCGGGGTTATAGGCGTAACCAAACTCGCCAACATTCTCAAAACGCCGGTTGAGAAATGCGTAGTTTGCCGGCACAGGCGGCGGATATGGTGCGAACGGCGGCCGGTCCAGTATTGATATTAGGATCGTCGAATGACATGCCTTCTATCCCGTAAGCGTAGTTCTGCGGGGTTGCCGTCGATAGTCGATGATCGTAATAGTGTTGCCAGTGGTGTTTGGTCTGGTGTCTGCCGATCAAACAAATCATCGCTGTCGTATTGATCGATCAGCGCCGCCCCCACATTGAACGTGTTACGCAGGTGATTGGGATCATTAACCGCCAATCGCCTGGTTCATGGCATAGTCGATGACCTGGAAAAAGTCCGGGTTGGTCCTGGCAACGGGGGTTGTTGTTCTGCTTGAGGTTGCCGATATACTGCCAATGACCGTAATAGTTGGGATCAGTGAAGGCGATCACCGTGTGTCCACAGTTTCCGTCCAATGCCAGACCAAGCCAAATAGCTGGGCGATATCGGAATGCCTCTGCAGGCCGTAGGCGTGACCCACACCGTGCTTTCCGGGGTAAATCCAGGAATCCGGTATCACTAAGGACAAGTTATTCATGTCCCACCTTGCGCCGGCTAATGAACCGGTCAGCTGTAGCCAACTGGGCGCCGGGCGGTTGTATTCGCGGGAAAACGTTCCGAGGTACTGAAGCAGGCTCTGGGCTAAACCCAATCCTTCTTTGAAGTTTTATCAATTCCTGCCGAGTGATCAGTCCTTGGTCGGTTCGTCCGTTTTGTACCGATATCGGCACTGTGGTGAAAGGTGTGGTGAAAGGCGGTATAGCCCCGAGGAAATATCTCGCGTAGATTATCTGCCGAAGCCAAAAGAAATGAGGGGTTATCGAAAGAGGCTGACGTCGGCTGTTGCGTCGTGGCATAATTTCGCCAGCCCATTAACTCATTGATTTGCCCAGTGGTCACCGTCGGGGTCGATGGAAGAGCCGTGAGATCGGCGAAAGCGACCGTTCCTTTTCTTGCCAGATTTACCGGCCATGGAGTGGAGTCAGGGGATGGGAATCCGTTGATCATCAGGTTCAACGTTCCGTAGTTAGTGCCACACTGATTTGTTGCGCTCAGGGTGACGGTGAACGTCCCAGGGTCAGTCGGTATGCCATAGACGTTACCGTTGTTTGTATTTATATATAAACCGTGGGGTAGCCAGTTTACTCCGAAGCTCGTCGGATTATGGTTTGTATTAAACAGAAGTGAGCACGGGACTCCCGTGGCCAAAGTTACGTTGGTATGATCCGGCGTAAAGTTTGGAGCTACAGTCAACTTGCATAATTTCGCTCTCCTCCGAAGGATACTTCGGACGCAGCCTGCGAATAGGCTGGGTAGGCCGAGTCAGGTTCGCATAAGCTGGGAATCCGCCAAGGTTCATATCAACCAATCCGCCTTCGTCATAAACCGCAAAGGCATACCTGCCGACCACCGCACCTGGCGCAGGCGCGGAGCTCGGTGCTTGACCAGTTACTAGCACCCAGTCGGGCGCGATGAAACTGGATATAGGTGTGGAATCGATGCTGTTACCCGCGCTCGCCAGCGGAATTAGGTAATGGCTGTTCCAGCGCGCACGACTGATAATGCGCCCGTTCGCCGAGGCAGCGTCAGACCTGACACTGGAGGCTAAACTTGGAACTCCAGGAAAAGGTATTGCATCGTTACGCACACTCCGGCGAATTAGGTTTGGAATGGACGGGGCGTCACCTGAGCGCTGGGGCTGGATATTGGATCGAGTCACCGAACCGGGATTAAGGACCTCCTGCTTGAAGTCGCTAACTACTATGTCGAGCGCGCTGCGGACCAGAAGTTCAGCCGGTACTATCGTTAGAGCTCGACTGGGCAAGCTGCCTGTCCGTGGTAGTGCGTGAAAAATACACAAGACCCAAGGCAGTGGCAAGCGCGACAAAGGCAAGGACAATAATGAGCGCGGCGCCCTTACATGCGCCATTACGGGAGTGAAGGAGCTTTTTCATGGTAAAAAGTTTCGTGGGTTGGAAGGGTTGTCTGGGAGAGAAAACTAGCGTTTGGACAGCCGACTACTCTACTATCGTTTTATCAGTCGCCTTGGAAGGGTCACGAGGCAAAGTGATCATAGCGTAGGCGGAGAGAGGTAAATGAACCGTTCGTACAGCCGAATGCCGGAAACCGGCGACTGCGGTAAGCCGGCTGTATTTGCATCAATCACGCTACGCCAGTTGGCCAACAACTGGCCGGGAGCCATGCCCGGAGCGTAATCGACCAGCGCTGCTACACGCTGTGACTGGTTGCAAGATGGCGGTGGTGGCGCCCCATTGAGCTTGGCAAGAAGGCAGTCAGAAACAAGGGCTTTGCTCGTGGGATCGATCACCGCAATGTCCACCACGATCGCCGACACATCTTGCAGACCGCTTACGGAATTATGTGGGCTTATCCAAGGGGTATCCGAGAAACTTCCATTTTTCAGAAGATAATAATATTCGAACCGGAACACCTGGGGCCCGATTACCTCAGAATCTGACCAACTGGTTGTCGCATTGCTGGCCTCAGGCCAGGCCGGAGTGGGAAGAGGATTCGGTGTTGGCGATGGCATCTCCCCAACAGGGATCGGCGATGCAAGCGGTATCGGAATGAAGACCACTGGCGCAGGAGTTGGTGCAGCCGCATTCCAAAGTAATCCTTTACCCATCCGCTCCGTTTTATCGTACGCAAAACTAGTCGAGTCTGAGTTAACTCGATAGGCAACGAGCGAAACTGGGCTTTGGTTACTCGATGTTGGATAGTAGCCTGGCACGGCGCTGTAGAACGCTATTTGATCGTTTCCGGGTTGTAGCACGCTACGCAGGGGAGAGGCTGCAGACGACTTGACATAATAATCGACGTCAGAACGTTTCACCATTTGAGCGAAATCGATTGCCATTCGATCGAGCAGTTGTCGCGCCTGTGAGTCGGCGTCCATTTGTTTGTTGCCTAGCGTCGTAATAGTAGCCGTACCCTTAAGCAGTTGCGTAGCCAGGAACACCAGTAGCACCAACACGCTGACGCTGACTAGAAGCTCGATCAACGTAAACCCGGTTGCGCCGCGACGCTCTACCGCGAGGCGTGTCCCCTGCACTTGGCGAAGTATTACGGCCAACGCTGGTGAATCTGTAGATGTGGCCTTTCGCTTTTTAGCCATCGGTTCAATTCCTGTTGAACGCAGCAAACACTTCCTTTGACCCGGTCGCATTTGCCGGAGTAGCAGCCGCCGGCCAGGTAACTTTCAGATCAGTATAAATGGTGGGTACCCCAGGGGGCGTGGGCGCTGGGCTTTGCTGCGAAAAAGTTACGTTAACCTGATAACGAGAATTGGTGCTCAACGATGTCGAGAACTGCTCAGAGCCATCAAAATATAATGTTTTGGCCGTCCCAAAAGTGATTCCGAACTGCCCTGAAGTGCTGTTCGCCGCCGGTGTCGCTCGCAGGTCCGCGATGACCGCAGCCACGATGTTCGTGGCGGTGGTTTGAGAAGTAGCATTGCGACTCGTCAGCGCCGCTACCGGTATCAAACCGAAGACGGCGATTAAGCAAAAGGCGGCGAGACCCATGGCGAGGGTGAGTTCAACAAGAGAAAATGCAGCGGCAACGCACTGTGAGCGCTTCATGGGCGATATATGGCGACGGTCCCCCCTACACCGCTAAGCTGAATGGCAACCACATTAGGACTACCGACGTCAACGGTGGCTCCATGCGTCCGCTGTAAGCCAACTTCCGTATAGGGTGATATCGTGTCGGCGTTGGTCGAATACTGGATTCTGGCTACGCCTTGTGGATCGAAATTGATCACCTTTTGGAACGAGTATTGTCCGCCGTTTAGTGCAGATCCCAGCGGCCAATCGAAAGGCGTAACAGAAGCCGGGGCGTTCCCGATCAGATAGCCATTTGATGAGACGTTAGGGCGCGCCATGTTGCCTGCCATAGTCAACGCGCCGGCCAGATGAATGTTGTCCAAATACTGGAGTTTACTAATGGCGACCAGGTTTGCCCCATTATTGTAGTTAATCCATGCGGGATTTGGCAGGCTGGGGCTGGTAATATCGTAACCGCGTGTACCATCCTTGGATGCGACAATTGCAATCGCTACACGGCCCGTGCCGGTTGTTTGAGGGTTGACCGAAGCATCTAGAGAACCATCAACCTCCTTGAATCCAACCCACGTATATGTGTTGTTTGCCTTGGCGTAGCTGCGGGCTGTATCGAGCGCGCCCTTGATGGTGTACGCGGCGCTGGTGACGTCGGTCCCGCCTTTAATGGTCGTGAACGCTGGGGCGACCAGCACCAGTAGGAGGCCGATGATGCCGACGACGATGATCAGTTCGAGCAACGTAAAAGCGCTGCCGCTCTCACGTTGCCAGACTACTGCCCGCCGGCAACGGACGACCGGCCGCTGTTTACTTTTGTCATTCGTTATTCGAAACCTTGTCATTGTGCCGACATAATTATTAAGGAAAAACGAGCGTGAAGTTCTACCGAACCCGGCTCGAAGCGGACGGCGGCTTGGAATTTATTGAAGAAAAGGAGCTCTATTCAGGTGTCCCACGTCGTCCCCTAGGGGGGATCGGCCCCTTTACCTAGGGGGATTTTTAGCGAAAAATCAGGGGGTGATTTATTTAATTTTATTTGAACTAAATAAATGAATCACCTAAAACACGCGACTTAAATCATTTGCAATAAACAAAATGATCGGTTAAACGCCGACTCCAAAAAATGAAAAACAAAGTCCCCCCCGGAACAAAAATCATTCTTACAACTCTAGGGTTACTGTCGCTGGCAGTAATCCTTTACGCTGCCAATCCAACTCCCTTTACCACTGTCAATACCCCAGTAGGCGTGGCCGCTTCGCGTGATAAGCTGATCGTCACCTGCCTACTACGCCTACGGCGGCAGCGACGCTCAGGGTTGAGTTGAGAAGCCACCACTTCGCAAATGAAATGAAAACTCCTAACTAAAAGGGAAATCAAAAATGAAACGGTTTGCAACAAGTATGACAACGAAATTGACGATGCGCGCGGCCATCGCGCTGGTTGTAGCCTCGGTCGGCGCGACGTGGTGCCTGCTCGCGATGAAGCCTGCCGGTCCCTCACGAAACCAACAAAGAAGCGCAGAGTAATTGAAGCGCCCTTGACGACTCCAGTTGCGGATATCGCCTCGGCAGGTCCGCTCACTCACGTTTGGCTGGGAACGATCTGAGCTGCCAGGTCCAGCACGTCGCTGACGCACCTGATTATGAGTTCTACGGGCCAGACATATTTCCAGCCGATGCCGGGACGTTCATCGCCATGGACGGAGTCCTCTACGCTCCCGATTTCACTAACCACGACTATACCTCAGCGGGATTCCTCCTTGGCGACTACACTCCGTTTACCCCGGTCAGCCAAACACCGGTGACCGGCTCCGGAACGACGGCTGATCCTTTTACAGTGATTACGGTCGTGGTCGTGGCCGAAACGGGGCCGGTCATCCAGCAGACCGATACCTATGTCGTCGGTCAGGAGCATTACACGACGGAGGTCATGATCAGCAACACTGGTGCCGGCACGGCAAGCGGTGTCCTCTATCGGTCGGCTGACGCCTTCCTGGGCGGGTCCGATACCGGTTACGGTTTCACTGAAGTCTTCAGCGGCAACCGCAACGCGGTGGCTTGCTCCGTAAATCCAGACAACGTGCCACCCAATAAGATCGTAGAGTGGATCCCATTGACAGGCGGCAACAATTATTTCCAGAACGAGTACGATACAGTCTGGGGTGAGATCGGTTCCCAAGCGCCGTTCCCGGATACCTGCGCCTGCACAGACTTCCTGGACAACGGGGCCGGGATCAGTTGGAATTTCTCCATCCCCGCTGGCGGCTCTGCCACGTACTCGCACGTGACGATGTTTTCTCTCTGGGGTTGGAAGGGCTCGTGACTTCCAAGACTGCTGACAGCTCGACGTCGCAGGCCGGAACACAAAACGGCTACACCGTCACGATCCAGAACCCGAATGCGAACGACGTTACAGTGAGCTCGATCACTGACACGCTCCCGGCCGGGTTCGTCTATGTGCCGGGCTCGACCACCGACGCGACGACCAACGATCCGGCGATTGTTGCTCAAATGCTGACCTGGAGCGGATCATTCAGCGTGCCAGCAGGAGACTCCATCTCACTCCACTTCGCAGTCCTCGTTGCCGATACGCCAGGCGATCACTTCAACGAGGCAGGCGGGAGTGCTGAGGATGGCTATAACGTCATCGCCACCGGCCCGACCGCTCCGGTTACGGTTACCGAAGGACCCACGCCGACGCCCACGGCTGCAGCGACCTCTACGCCCACGCCGACAGCGACAGCCATACTTACAGCCTACCTCTACGGCCTACAGCCACCGCAACAGCTACTTTTGCTCCCACTCCTACCGCGACAGCCACGTTCACCCCAACGCCAACAGCCACGGCAACATTTACGCCTACTGCTACCGCTACGGCCACCGCAACAGCTACCTATACTCCAACTCCCACCGCCACAGCCACGTTCACCCCAACCCCAACGCCGGAGGAGAGTCCAACGCCCACCGCCACAGCGACATTTACACCTACGGCGACGGCGACGGCGACTGCAACCTTTACTCCAACTCCCACCGCCACAGCGACGTTTACCCCGACGCCAACTCCAGAGGAGAGTCCAACACCCACAGCTACAGCGACATTTACGCCTACCGCTACCGCTACGGCGACCGCAACGGCTACTTTTACTCCAACGCCTACAGCAACGGCAACATTTACGCCTACCCCTACAGCAACGTTTACTCCAACACCAACGGCTACTTATACCCCAACGCCAACACCTACACCAACAGCTTGCGGCGGGCTTACCATAAGTCAGATAGGCGGCAGTATCGTGCCAGGCGACACGGACACCGGCAATCACGGAGAGGATCTCGTGACCAGCGTCGAGCTTCCCTTCTCCTATATGGCCTGCGGAACGGCTCACACCAGTATCAATGTGTCCGCCAACGGCAATGCACAATTCACGACCGGCGATGTGGACTATCTGAGCAACACGTGTCTCCCATGGTCCGGTCACGACTGTACTATTTTCCCTTACTGGGATGATCTGCGCACCGATGACAATAGCGGTTGCACTGGTTACCCCGGGGACACCTGCGGCATTTATACTTCAGTGTCGGGCACTGCTCCCAATCGCATTTTCAACATTGAGTGGCGCGCCGTTTATATGGATCATCCAGACGAGAAGGCCAACTTCGAGTTGAGGTTATATGAGGGGGAGAACAAGTTCGACGTAATTTACGGCATACTGGAGGAGGGTAACAGCAGCGCCACGGCGGGAGTGCAGAGCAGCGATACCTGCTTTGCTGAGTACTTCTGCAACGGCTCAGGTGGTTCGCCTACTGGCGGCTGGACCGGAACTGGCCCAGGAGGCGACACCCAGTCCGACGCCAACGCCTACAGCCACGGCGACCGCAACAGCTACCTTTACTCCGACTCCTACCGCCACAGCCACGTTCACTCCGACTCCTACGGCTACCTCGACGCCAGCAGCGACATCTACACCTGCGTCCACTCCCACCCCGACATCGACACCTACACCAACACCATACACCAACTGCGACGCCTCAGGCTGGGACCTTTGTTATTGGCGACCAAGACGCGGTGGTTGGCACGAAGATAACCTTCTGGGGCGCTCAGTGGTGGAAGGCAAACCATCTCACCGGCGGTTCGGCCCCCGCAAGTTTCAAAGGCTTTGCCAATGTGTTGAACCCGAACCCGCCATCGTGCGGAGGCACCTGGTTGAGCGATCCGGGCAACAGCTGCAACCCGCCGAATAGCGTTCCCACGTTCATAACTGCTATTGCCGCAAGCTCGATCACCCAATCCGGCTCAGTCATCAGTGGCAACAGTCCTAAGATGGTCATTATCCAAACCAACCCAGGTTACGGGCCAAATCCCGGCCACACGGGCACAGGAACCGTTACGGCCGTGATCTGTTCCCAGTAGAGGGAGGATATCAATCTAACTATGAGCCTGAAATGGAAAAATAATCAGTTAAACGACGAATCCAAAAATGAAGGTAGCCGTGCCGGTGCCGTCGACCTGCCAGACGGGGCCGTTACGATGTTGCCCGTAGAGATCTTAAGTTCGGCGCCATCCAATTCGCGGGTAGCCGTGAAGTAGCGCCAGAAACAATTGACCCCCCAGAAGAAAAAAGCGCCGGGAGCGTAAAGCCTCCCGGCGCGTCCTCTTTCGGGTCGATCTGATCCACAGATTCAGATGGTTGGGAGAGAAACCCTGCGTAAATCTGCCTATCTTGGATCTGTCGATCTCCGTCACCTCCGTTTCCTCTGTGGCGAGAGCAAGATTTGTGGCATTGGCTTTGTAGTGGCCAGTCTGCGCCAGCAGGTCGAAGTCGCTGGATTACATTCGGCCGCAATCCCTCGCGGCTTACTCCTTCACCACTTCTACCTGCCTGTCGATAACCTGGCCGGTGAACCGGTCGATGGCCACATGAACCCAGTCGTGCTCTTCGCCTTCGACAATGAAATCGTTTTGCAGGCTGTTAGCACTTGGCTTGAAGTGGCCGGTCTGGGCTATTACGTCGATCAATAAGTTCCACGTCCGGGTCTGGCCGACCTCGCCCAGAGCGCGAGCGATCGATTCACGCTGCGTCTTCGGTTGGCTTGGCCCTAGTCCGGGACCTGTCTGGAACATTCGCGACCAAAGTCGCCACACCTGCTTTGTTCGTAACCGGCGCAGTGCTGCTGAGCGAAGCGAGACTTGCTGCGGTATTATTGGCATCGGGAGTACTCGAGCGGCAGCGGCGTAGGCGCCCCGGGTGAGCCACCGCGCGGGGTATCTTCTCTCTTGATCGTGCTCCCGAGTACGGCAGCGAGAGCCGCCGACTGCTGCGAGTTTAGGCTAATCGTGCCTGCACGCATGGAAGACGGAGCGCTATAGTCGTTGATGGAAAAAAGGTCGAGTAAAGCTGCATCGGGGCTATTAGCAGATGAAAAGCTAAGTGTTCTAAACGGTTGATCTCGGAAAGCGTACCCCATCTCGCCCACACTGCGAAAGGGTCGATTCATCATGACTGGCCGCCAGGCATCACCACTCGTTTCGCTGTACGGATTACTTGCGTTGTTAAGAACCAGCGCATTATTGTCACCCAGCGTCGCAGGGTTCGGGTTCGGGGTTGGTGTAGGAATCGGAAACGCTGAGGCCGACATCGGCGGCGGTGTCGCATAAGGGCCAGGCCAGATTGATCCAATGATACCAGCCGACGTGAATGGCAACGGCGGATTTGCCAAATTAACAACGCCTATCATGCTGTTGTACCGGATGCTTCTTGGGTCAGCCTTAGCGAGCATCGGAGCTTGCGCAAGTGCGGCTACACCACCTGCTGCGCTCGTCCATAGCGTTGCCGTCGATGTGTCCGTAGAGTTAACTACCGTGGGATTTTGATACGTTGCTGGTAGCCCATACTGACTAAAGCTCGTAGCGAGAGATAGATTCGACGGATTTGACGGATCTGACGAAATCCACGTGTTGATGGCATTGTTCCCCTGCAAGAATGAATATGGATACCATTGTCCATTCGGGGACTGGTAATCGAGACTTAGCTGGACACCTGCGAACGCCCTCAGCACCGGGTTTTTCCCGACGGCATTGGGATCAGAACCAATATAGGTCCCGGCAAGAGATATTCGGATCACGACGAAATCATCACTTCGATAGTTCGAGCCATCATTTGCCGGTCTAACAACGCTGTTCCAAGAGGGCGCGGACGGACCCACCGTCGTGGGATCGAATGCAGTCACACTGGTGCCGATATCGGAGGTCCCCAACCGCATCGCTTCACGGAAACCGTCCCGTCCAAACGTACTGTCCCCGGTCGTTAGAAGAAGGCTTTGACTACCACCTGTCGAGGTTGTCGGAAAGAGCGTGACGGATGCGGCATCTGGATTCACGCTACCGCTCTGTGTAACGATAGAATTAGCATATCCGAAACCAGTATTGCCCCTCATGGTGATACGGACAGGTGGCCGAGGATACCCTGGTGTGAGAGTGTTACTTACGTTAGTTTCAGTCAGGTCCCAATTATCTCGAAATGGGTCCCATAGATTTGGGATAAGCAACCAGTTCATTCCTCCTCTTGTGGGGTCTGTAACTCCAACTGGACACAGCGCCATCGAGCTAATAAATGGCAATCGCGGCATGCCGACAGCCTCCATCGTTGTCGGGTTGCCGGCAACGTTCACGCTGCAAGCGATGCGAACGGGATAGGAATCTGCTCTAGACTGAGCAATCAAGTTCGCTCCAATCGTAAGGATATGAAGCATCTTGGATTGCTGATGAGCCAGAGGCAATCCTGGATCGGATGAGAAAGCGTCGCCAAGTGAGTTGTTATCGATTCCGGCCTGTAGTAGTTCGAAAAAGTCGGGTTCACGAGTCGCAGTAAGGCTTCCAAGAGTCGCGATAGAACTCGCCAATGAACCTCCCGACGGACTGGTGTAATTCCAGCGCTCGTTTGTGGCATCCCAAACTAGGCCAAAGTATTTTAGAATGTTAGCAGCGGTCCCACCCACGCCAGAGTCCTGCAGAAATTTTACAGTGAGTCCAAAACGGCTTGTTAGGAGCCACATATCATAGTTTGGGTCTCCGAATGGAGGCGCCGAGCCCGGGATCGTTCGCGTAGCGCTCGGTCCTGTGTAGGTGAGCCAGTTGAGACGCTCTAGTAGGAACCGCTTGTTGACAAGAGGGTCCCCAACGTTTGCGGTAGTCCCATCGTTGCGCGTAAACGCGCCCGGTTACCACCAACGTTTGAAAGTTTGGATTAGTCGCCGTCGGAGTCGCCGGGCTCCATTGTGGTGCGCCTGCGGCAGCCTCCCGTGAAAAATTACCAAGATATCCAAGCGCGTTCGCAGAAAACTGGGTCGTCTTTTGATAGGCTATCAGCGCCTGCCGTTGAATAAAGTTTTGATCTGTGCGCCCGTTCCACGGATACGTTGCGGGGCTCGAGTCGCCCGTAACATTTAAATAGTTCCATGGGTAAGGGGTGGGACTGGGGTCACTTCTCACACTGAGGAAACCGCTCGTGTTGTTCACCACGAAATTATAGAACCAAGTGGCCGATGCAGTGCTCGTTTGGAAGTTGCTTGCAAAAGCCTGCGACGCAGGGTTGCTATCGGGGAAATTGTTAGTTGGTTGAGTAGTTCCGTAATTCCGCCAGCCGACGAGCCGATCGACCTGATAAACCGGGGGATTATCTGTATTCGGATTGGGAATTGGATAAGGCAAGGGCGCTGTCAGATCCGCGAAGGCTAGAGACCCTTTGCGACCGTACTGATAAATGCTCGTACCAGTAGGATAACCAGCGACATTCATATCCAACAGACCGCCTTCGTCATAGACGGCATAGGCATAACGGCCAACCGCGTAGGTCGTGTTGCTCGATGTTGGATCTTTGAGGGCTGGATTCCATCCTGCAAAAGGAGTTGGCCCAGCTCGCGTTACGATCACCCAGTCTGGTGTTGCAGCGGTAAAGGCCGGGATAGGTGACGAATCGGGAGTAGTAAACCCCTTTTGGAACCAAGTAATGGGCGTTCCACCGGGTACTGGTAACGTAGCGGCCGTTAGCAGAAGGGTTATCCTGCGAATTAACGGCCGAGGCGCGGCTCGGCTGAGCTGGGTTTCCCGAAAAGAGGTCTGAACGGACGCTGCGCCGAATAAGGTTGGGCACGCCAGCTGCGATTTGGCTGCTACGCTGCGGAACCATGTTTGCTGCGGGACCGGAACCGGTATCCTTCGGGACGTAGATGCTGCCGCTCTTCGTGGAGCCATTAACGATTTCCTGTTTGAAATCGCCGATGACAATATCCAGGGCACTCTGCGCGAGCAGGTCCGCATCGGTGTCATGGAAACTGGTGTGGGCCAATTGTCGATCCGTGGTGGCGCGCGAGAGGTAAGCCACAGCCAGGCCGGTAAGAATGACCACAAAGGCAAGGACAATAATAAGCGCCGCGGCCTTGTTAGAAGATCGCCTGGGGAAATAAGAAGCGGGCATTACCGGCCTTACTGGGTAAGATAAAAATAACGCTCGTACAGCCGAATACCGGAAATGGCCGGGCGCGGCAAGCTTGTATTGGCATCGAGAGCGGCTTGCCATTGCGTAAGAAACTGTCCAGGAGCCGATCCCGTTGTGAAATCGGGCAAAGTTCCTCCAAGCACCGCGATCTGGTCATTACTGCAGCAGCACTTTGCTTTTAGGCTCAATTACCGCGATGGCTACGACGATTGCTGCTACGTCTTTCACTGAGAACGTATCTGTGCTAGTCCAAGGCCCTGCGGAGAGTTGGTTGGGTGTGCCAACAGATGGACTGCGCTGAGCAAATAATAGTATTCAAACCGGAAAACGTCCGGGCCGATCACCTCGTATGCAGAGGGCGAACTTGTATCTGGGAGCCGGGGGTCGGTTGCATACGGCCACATGGTGCTAATCGTAACAGGCAGGAAAACCGCTGGTGTGTCAGTTGTGGAGACACCGTTCCAAACCAGACCTTTGCCTAGCCGCTCCAGTTTGTTATATGACGAGGAAGCCGGATCGGCGTTTACCCGGTAAGCGACAAGCGAGACCGGGCTTGGGGCGCCGCTCGATGGATAGTAACCAGGCACAGCACTAAAAAAAGCGATTTGGTCATTACCAGCCTCTGTGTTTCCTAGTGCCTTTACGTAGTAGCTGACATCGCTTCGTTTCAGCATTTGGTCGAAATCGATTGCCATACGATCGAGGAGCTGGCGCGCCTGTGAATCCGCATCCATTCGTTTGTGACCGAGAATGGCAACCGTTGCCGCGCTGTTGATGAGCTGCGTGAAAAGCAGAACAAGCACCACGAGTACGCCGATGCTGACAAGAAGTTCAGCCAACGTAAACCCGCTGTGCCGCGGCACTGTAGCGGCAGGCTCGCCACGGCGAGTCCGTCCTCAGGCGGACGTGTCGCCTGCGCCTGCCTGCGTATCGCAGCCGGCACACGGCTGCCTCTACAGATCTAGAAGCCATCTCATCAAGCTTGTAGCCGCCTCGCTGTGTCGAGGCGCTCTGGCGTTGCTCCTGGTTAAAGCACGGCGACACAGCGCCGTGGCTACAACGCCTCGCATTTGTGATGGCTGGTCACACATGGCTAGTTTCTGTCTAACCGGCAAACATTTCTACTGAGCCGCTGGCGTGATCGCGCACGGATCGATTGACATGCCGGCCAGTTCCTACTGAACAAAAAAAGCGGCGACCGTTTCCACCGAGCCACTGGGCGTTATCGGGGGATTGTGGATGGGATTGCTTGCAGCAGGCCAGCTCACTTTCAGCCAGGCATAGTTCGGGTGACACCACCCCGGCAGGTTGATTTGCCATTTTTACATCAAGTCGAAAGCGATAATAATTCGCTGGGCACGTCGCTCCGGCTGCCGACAACGTCGTAAACCCCCCTTGGCCGTCAAAGCACACCGTCGTCGGGTTGAGCTTACCCCTGTTAATATGGTATTTCGCAGATCGGCGCTTGCCCTGGCGGGCTGGCACGGATGTCGCTCACGACGCTCGACAGAATGTTAGTAGCAGCAGTCTGGGAAGTGGCGTTGCGGTTCGTCTGCACGCCGACCGGCATCAAAGCGAAGACGGCAATCAAACAAAGGGCGGCGAGACCGAGAGCGAGAGTTAGCTCAACCAGCGAAAACGCGGCGCATTGCCGGTAGCTGCTTCATCGCCGGTAGATTCTTACGTTGCCGCCAATGCCGGTAATTTGAATTGCGACGAAGTTCCCAGGAACTGGATGAGCGTGCAGCCAGAGGATCCGTGCGTTGGTTCATAAGCCCGATCTCTGCTGAGGTTTGTACTGGGATAATCTCTGTACCGTTCGCGTCGACCGTGCTGTTGTTGATTCGAGCTTCACCGCGCGGACTAAACTGAATCGCCTTCAGAACTGTGTTGCGCTGCTCGATAAAATTTCCTACAGGATATCCGAATGGTGTAGTCGAGTCCTGTGCGCCGATCCTGTAGTTGATCTCCAATGCAGTAAGTCTCCGCGATCAGTTCCGCCGAGTGGGCAACGTCGAGCCGGTCCCTGAGGGAGAGTCTGTGTGTGTCCACAGGTGAACTTTGTCAATCTTAGCCAGTTTGACCCATCTGTAGTAAGCCTGGTCGTCCGAATCCTGCTGTCCTGGTTCAGTGGTATCGTATATGGTCGGTCCCGTCCTTGGACGCAACAATTGACATCACCAGCCGACCCTGTGCCTGGGTAGCTGGGTTGATCGACAGCTGGGAAACATCTTCCTCAAAAAGCCCGACCCATGTGTACGTGTTGTTGGCTTTCGCGTACGTGCGCGCTGTGTCGAGCACGCCTTTGATGGTGTACGCGGCGCTGGTGACGTCGCTCCCGCCTTTGATGGTTGTGAATGCCGGGGCCATCAACACCAGCAGGAGGCCGATGATGCCGACGACGATGACCAACTCGAGAAGGGAAAATCCTGCTCGAGATTGAAGTGTCGAAGTATTGAGAGCGCTGCGAATGGCGATCGGTGATTTGCCTCCGCCAAGCCTTTCGAGGGACAAGCTCGGTGATCAGTTGCTGCGCGCGCGGGGCGGCGGCACGCCGACTGGGACAGAGATGCCGGGGGGAAACATCGCTATTATTATTACTTCTTATTTTTTATTAAGAAGGGGTTGGCATCATAATGAGAAGTTGGCGCGTTGCAAGTGCTAAATTTGAAGAGCAAACGACCAGGGCGGCAGGGCAGGAAATCAGACGCGAGAGGCCGGAAATCGCCGGGCGGAGCCCAGCCTCCGGTCATCGGCGTAATCTGCCGTGTCAGAAAAGAGGCCAAAACGCTTCAAGAAAGGACTTCACAAGAGCCAAAACGCACACTATAAGTGCAGCCATGAACATCCAACGCCGCTGTATTTTACTCGTCGCGCCGATTGCTCTCGCCGCGCTGAGTTGGCTGCCAAACCAAGCGGCTGCCGCCGATTTCGACCAAGCGCAAGTCACTCAAGTCGTGCAGGATGTTAAGGTGCTCCCTTCAGGGGCTTCAGCGCGTCCGGCTACGGTTAACGAGACTGTTCATAAGGGTTCCGCGGTGCAAACCGGTACGCAATCGCGAAGCGAGCTGACGTTTCAGGATAAGTCGATCACGCGCCTGGGCGAGAAAACAATTTTTACCGTAGGAAAAGGCGGGCGAACGATCGATCTGGGCAGCGGACAGTTTCTGCTTTATGTGCCAAAGAATTCCGGCGGCGCAAAGGTCAAGATGGGCTCAGTGACGGCAGCGATTACCGGCTAAATGCCGCCATGAACATCCAACGCCGCTCTGTTTTGCTCGTCGCGCCGGTTGCTCTCGCCGCGCTGAGTTGGCTGCCGAACCAGGCGACTGCCGCCGATTTCGACCAAGCGCAAGTCACTCAAGTTGTGCAGGATGTTAAGGTGCTCCCTTCAGGGGCTTCAGCACGTCCGGCTACGGTTAACGAGACTGTTCATAAGGGTTCGGCGGTGCAAACCGGTACGCAATCGCGAAGCGAGCTGACGTTTCAGGATAAGTCGATCACGCGCCTGGGCGAGAAAACAATTTTTACCGTAGGAAAAGGCGGGCGAACGATCGATCTCGGCAGCGGACAGTTTCTGCTTTATGTGCCAAAGAATTCCGGCGGCGCAAAGGTCAAGATGGGCTCGGTGACGGCGGCGATCACCGGCACAACCGTGCTGGGAACTGTCAAGCCGAACGGAATCGTCGAATTTACGGTGCTTGAGGGGACTGCGAACGTCCGGCTGGAGAGCGTCGGGCAGTGTATGAAGATACACGCGGGGCAAAAAGTGACTTACGACCCGATTTCCGGCAAATTGGGCAATCCTGTGGACGTGGACATCCAGCAGCAACTGAAATCTCCGCTGGTGGCTGATTTTGGCCAACTGCCGAGCGCGACGTTGATTAATCAGGAGATTCAGCTCCGTGGGAGGGCCAATAACGATTTGGCTCGCGCGCTCAGCGCATCAGGGGCCACTATCGGGACAGCGACGCCCGAGCAATTTCTGGCTGCGTTCGATTCGCTTGTCGTCCGTGAAAGCGCGCGCGACGTATGCGCGCTCGTAGGCAGAGCGACGCTGGCACGGCCCGATCTGGCCGCCAGGATCGCCGTAGCAGCTTTAACTGCGAGTCGACCGGCCGGTGCAGGCAAGGAAATTTCCTGCGAATGGGCGGAGTGTATTATTGAAGCAGCAATCGCAGGGAATCCGTCGGCGGCCGGTGAAATTCGTGACGCGACGCTAGCGGGGGCACCCATGCTGCGCGACTGCATTGTGGCCGCAGTAAACGAGCCATGCTCTTTCCAGAACGCGTTCTTCCAGCCGTCCACAACCAGTCCGCTTAACCCCCACGAGGTAGTTCCTCCGCCGGTGGTTTCGCCCGAACAGCCGCCAACGACAAGCAACCCTTAGAAGCGGCGAGAAAGAACACGAGCAATCGCTTTGTGTCTGAGACCGCCGGTTTCAGTTTTACATCACAAGTGTGATATAAGACGGAAATGGAGAGGCTGAGTTCACACGTTCACCTGCTTCGGCGCAAGACTGTTGCTCCCACCAGCCTTGCCGCTACAGTTGCCGCCTATGCCTTATAAAAATGTTGCTTCGCCCGCAGGCGAAAAAATTACAAGAACCGACAGATTGAACGTGCCTGATCAACCGATTATTCCGTTCATTCGCGGAGACGGGACGGGGCCGGATATCTGGGCGGCAAGTGTGCGCGTGTTCGATGCCGCGGTAGAAAAGGCATACGGCGGAAGCAAAAGGATCGCGTGGTTTGAAGTTTTCGCGGGTCAAACAGCGAAGGATAAATTCGATGAATGGCTGCCGGACGACACAGTGGAAGCTTTCCGGGAGTATTTGGTCGGAATCAAAGGCCCGCTGACCACGCCGGTTGGGGGCGGCATTCGGTCGCTGAATGTCGCGCTGCGGCAGTTGCTTGATCTTTTCGTGTGCCTCCGGCCGGTGCAGTACTTCAAAGGAGTCCCCTCGCCCGTTAAGCATCCGGAGAAAGTGAACATGGTGATTTTCCGGGAAAATACCGAAGACATCTACGCAGGCATCGAGTACGCGGCGGGCACAACTGAGGCGCAAAAGATCCTGGACTTTCTACAAAAGGAATTTCCAAAGCAGTTCGACAAAATTCGTTTCGGGACAAAAGAGAAAGCGCGCGACTTTTGGAAGATGGTCGGCGCGCCGGAAAGCGACGAGGTTTGCGTGGGAATCGGTATCAAACCGGTCAGTTACTCTGGCAGTGTGCGCCTGATTCACAGCGCGATTTCGTACGCGATCCAAAATCGCCGCAGGAGCGTAACGCTCGTGCACAAGGGCAACATCATGAAATTTACCGAGGGGGCTTTCCGCGATTGGGGTTTTGAAGTTGCGAAGAAATATTTCGGCGCGGAAGAATTTGACGGCGGGCCCTGGTGCAGGATTCCCATGGGCAAACCGGGCGGAGGAATTGTGATCAAGGACGCGATTGCTGATATCACACTCCAGCAAGTGTTGACGCGGCCGGAAGATTTCGATGTTATCGCCACGCTGAATTTGAATGGCGATTACCTCAGTGACGCGCTCGCAGCGCAGGTGGGCGGAATCGGCATCGCGCCCGGGGGCAACATCAATTACATCACTGGCCACGCCGTTTTCGAAGCGACCCACGGCACCGCGCCGAAGTATGCGAATCAGGACAAGGTCAATCCCGGTTCCGTAATTCTTTCTGGTGAAATGATGTTCCGTTACATGGGCTGGAGTGAGGCTGCCGATCTGGTTCTCAAAGGGTTGAGCGGCGCGATCGCGAGCAAACGCGTCACTTACGATTTCGCGCGGTTGATGGAAGGCGCGACCGAGATCAAGTGTTCGCAGTTCGGCGACAATGTGATCGAGCACATGTGAACGCGGCCGGTCCGCGGCCGCGAAATGACCAAAACCGAATGTCCAATGCCGAAACAATTTCCGAACGATGAAATGAAACAACGTTCTCACTATTTACTGTCGGGCTTCGTGCTTCGTCATTCCTTTGTCCTTCGTCATTCGTGCTTCCTCATTCTTCTCACTTTTCGTCAGTCGGATGCCGCCGCTGGCCGAAAAACGCCCTATCACTGAAAAAGATCTGTGGGATTTTGCCTGGATCGGTGATCCGCAGGTTTCGCCGGATGGTTCGCGCGTTGCATTTGTGCGAGTCACCGTTAATGACAAAAGGGAAGGCTATAATACAGCCATTTGGTCCGTGCCGGTCGGAGGCGGCGAAGCGCCGCGCCAACTGACAAAAGGCGAGCACGACACTACGCCACGGTGGTCGCCGGATGGAAAGTTCTTGTTGTTCCTGCGTTCGACCGAAAAGGATGGCAAACCCGAGCCGCCGCAGCTCGCGATGCTGCCGATGGATGGCGGCGATTCCTTTGTATTCACCGATCTGCCCAAAGGCGGCGGTAGTCCAGTCTGGGCGCCCGATGGAAAAAACATCGCGTTCACAAGCGAAACAAATCCAGAGGACCTCGCGAAACAGGAAAAGAAAAAATCCGAGAAGCCGTGGTCGACGGCCCCTGCTGCAGTGGAGCACGAGAGCGATGTGCGCGTGATTACGCGTGCCGTTTACCGTCAGGATAACGAAGGTTATATCGATCCCAAGCATCCCTCGCACATCTGGATCGTAAGCTCACCTCGGACCGCTGAAGAAAAGGTAAAGCCGCGCCAGCTTACGACCGGTCGTTTTGACGAAGAGAATGCGATTTGGTCGAAGGATGGTTCGCAAATTTATTTCACCTCGAGCCGGATCGACGAACCTTATTACGAACTGCCCAGGACAGACCTTTACTCGGTTGCCGCAGCCGGCGGTAAACCCGTAAAGATCACAACGATCGATCTCAACACGCAATTCGGACCGGGCGGAGGCGCGTTGTCGCTTAGCCCTGACGGTAAAAAAGTCGCGTTTATTGCCGCGACGAACCAGCCGATCACTTCATACACGGAACCAGACCTGTGGGTGCTCGACCTCTCTCCGAACGCGAAACCACGGAATCTCACCGTCGACTTTGATTTCGACATCGATGGGTTCGTTATCGGCGACAGCTCGCCGCCCCGGGCCAGTGGACTAAACAAACCAATCTGGACCGCAGACGGAAAAGGCCTGATCGAAGTTTATGTAAAAGAAGGCAAAAGAAATCTCGCGCTCTTTGATGTGCCTGTAGCCGGGGTCGCTGACCCCGGGAAAACCAGCGCGGTGCAAGATCTAACTTCCGGCAACCAGGGCGTAATGACTTTTCGTGCCACGCCCGATGGTTCGAAGCTGGTCTATGTCATTTCTACGCCGACTAGCATCAACGATCTTTTCGTCCTCGATCGCGCGACATCAGGCGCGTCACCGAAGCAGTTAACGAAGATCAATGACGGGCTATTCTCGAAACTGAATCTCAGCGAACCAGAGGAGATTTGGTACAACAGTTTCGACGGCAAACGCATCCAGGCGTGGTTGCAAAAGCCGCCCGGTTTCGATTCGCATAAAAAGTATCCGCTGATTCTGAACATTCATGGCGGACCTCACGTCGCCTACGGTTTCATTTTCGATCACGAATTTCAGTGGATGGCAGCGAAAGGATACGTGGTGCTTTACCCGAATCCGCGCGGGAGCATCAGCTACGGCCAGGAATTTGGGAACGTGATTCAGTATCATTATCCGGGGAACGATTACAAAGATCTCATGGCCGGCGTGGATGAAACGATCAAACGCGGTTACATCGATGATAAAAAACTAGGCGTGACCGGCGGAAGCGGTGGGGGGTTGTTGACGAACTGGGTCGCTGGACAAACGGGCCGCTTTGCTGCAGCCGTGTCGCAGCGCGACATCGCCGATTGGGCGAACTGGTGGTACACGGGAGATTTCACACTTTTCCAGCCGAACTGGTTTCGAGCGCCGCCATTTGAAGATCTGGATGACTATCGCGCGCGATCGCCCATCAGCTACATCAGCAATGTGAAGACGCCGATGATGTTTATCCTGGGGGAAGCAGATTATCGCACGCCACCTGGCGCAGGAGGCGAGCAAATGTTTCGCGCGTTGAAGTTCCGAAAAATCCCGACGGTGATGGTGCGTTTTCCTAACGAGTCGCACGAGCTTTCCCGGTCGGGCCAGCCGTGGCACCGCGTTGAGCGACTGCAACATATCGTCGGCTGGTTTGACCACTGGCTGATGGGAGTTCCGAAACCGGAATACGAAGTGACGCCGGAGGAAGAAGTGTCGCTGAAACCGAAGCAGGTTTCAAAACCTCCAAGGTAAAGAAGCGAGCTAATGAAAATCATGCGATTCACTCCCGACGAGTGATTCGTGCAAGAGCGGTTTAATCTCGCGCGCTTTGATCAAAACAACGCCGTCTGAATTCTGCACCTGGCCTTGAATGAGAAGAAACGCTTCTTCGGTAATCACGAGCCGGAAGCGTTCGAACAAGTCGGGATCGACAATTGCGTTGGAAACGCCAGTCTCATCTTCCAGACTGATAAAAACAAACCCTTTTGCCGTTCCGGGACGCTGACGGCAAATCACATTACCGGCGATTTGTATCGTTGAACCGTCTCGCGCGTGAATGAGGTCGGTCGCGCGCCAAATGTTCGGGAGATTTATGCGCAACAATTTCATCGGATGCGGGCCGGTGGTCAGATTCATGGCTTCGTAATCCGCACGCACTCGCTCGGGCAAAGTCATCGGTTTTAGGGGAGCGCGGGCGTCCGGCCCGCTCTTTTCAACGTCCCCGCCGAAAAGACCAGTGTCCCGCGAGGCGCGTGACACAGCGGGCGGGGCACCCGCGCTCCCCAGTAAATCATCCTGCAGCATCTCTTCCACGTGCCACATTGCTGCGCGGCGATGTTCAGCCAAACAATTCAATGCGCCGAGCTCTGCCAATGTGCGCAGTTCCTCTTTGGAGAGCGCTACGCGGCGCTTGAAATCGTCCAGCGATTTAAAGGTTCGATCCTGCCGTTCCTTAGCGAGTTCTTCAGCGTGTTCCTGGCGCAATCCGTTTACGACACAAAATCCGAGGCGCACCGTGTTATCATCACCAACCCTCACCGGCGCTTCGTGTCCACCTCTCGGCGCTCCTCCCTGGTCGCGATCCCGACCTGAGGATTGAGGTGAGGGTCGTCGATCGGAAACGACGGTGCAACGCCAATTGGATTGCTGCACGCAAACCGGCAGAATTTTTACGCCGTGTCGCTGCGCATCTTTCACGATCGTCGCGGGAGTGTAAAAGCCCATTGGCTGATTGTTTAGAAGGCTGGCGTAAAATTCCGGTGCACGATGCACTTTTAAATACGCGCTGCCATAAGCCAGAATGGCGAAGCTGATTGCGTGCGATTCGGGAAAACCGTAAAGCGCAAACGACGATATAGACTGAATGATTTTGTCGATCTTGTCGGGTGCAACGCCTTTGCGTTCCATGGCTGCGCGGAGCTTCACGCTCACTTTGCGCATGCGTTCCTCAGAGCGATGAAAACTTAACGCCCGCCGCAGTTCCTCCGCTTCGTTGCCGGAAAAATCGGCCATGATCATGGCGATCTTGAGCATCTGTTCCTGGAACAACGGCACGCCGAGGGTGCGGTCGAGCACCGGTTTCAAGCGATCGTCGAAATATGTAACCCGCTCTTTGCCCGCGCGGCGCGCCAGATATGGATGCACCATGTCGCCCTGGATCGGTCCCGGCCGGATGATCGCCACCTCTATCACCACATCGTAAAAACATTCCGGCTTCATCCGCGGCAACGTGGCCATTTGCGCCCGGCTCTCGATTTGAAAAACGCCGATGGTGTCGGCGTTTTGCATGATCTCGAACGTCTTTTCGTCGTTTTTCGGAATGTGAGCCAGATCGAGAGGCCGCCCGCGTTCGCGGCACAATTCAAATGCATCCTGCATCACCGACATCATCCCGAGGCCTAACAAGTCCACTTTCACGATGCCGAGGTCTTCGCAATCGTCCTTATCCCATTGCGCTACGACCCGGCCCGGCATCGACGCATTTTCCAGCGGTACAAACGAGCTGAGTTTGTTCTGGCAGATAATCATGCCGCCGGAGTGCTGCCCGAGGTGTCGCGGCAAACCGTAAATCGCGTGATACAACCTGATGAATGCCGGCATCCGCGGGTGCGCCTTTGGCAAACCAGCCTGCTCGATTTGCGATTCGAGCTCGAGCGTGTGCGGAAAATCCCCGCTGGCAAAAAGATGCGAGAACCGATCGATGATGCTCGGAGAAAAATTGAGTGCTTTGCCGATCTCGCGCGCCGCGCTGCGTCCGCGATAGGTGATCACGTTCGCGGTCATGGCTGCGCCGTGTTTACCGTAACGGCGATAAATTTCCTGGATCACCGCTTCCCGGCGATCGCCGCTGGGCAGATCGAGATCGATATCCGGCCAGCCTTTTCGGCTCTCATTGAGGAAACGTTCAAAGACGAGATGATTTTCCACCGGATCCACCGGCGTGATCCCGAGGCAATAACAAACCGCGCTGTTAGCAGCGCTGCCCCGTCCCTGGACCATGATGTTGTGTTCGCGGCAGAAATTGATGATGTCCCAAACAATCAAAAAATAACCGGCAAACCCGAGCTTCGTGATTAGGGCGAGTTCTTCCTCGATCTGACGCTTCACTTTCGGGCTGATTGCGGCGTAACGCTGTTGCGCGCCGAACCAGACGATGGTGCGCAAGAATGAATCCATGCTGTGCCCGGCCGGCACCGGATATTCGGGAAATTCGTAACCGAGATTTTCGAGAGAAAATGCGAGCCGCTCAGCCAGCCGCGATGTGTTTTCGATCGCTTCAGGCAAATCCGCGAAAATGGCGCGCATTTGGCGATCGCTCTTTAGATGACACTCGGCATTTTGGGTGAGCAATTTGCCGCCGGCATCAAGATGCGTGTGTTCGCGAATGCAGGTGAAAACGTCCAGCACCTCGCGTCCGTACGGCTTCGCGTATTTCACGCCGTTTGTGGCGATGAGCGGCAATTGATGCGCTCGCGCAAGGGCGATCAGTTTGCGATTAATCCGTTCTTCGCCGCGAATGAAGTGCCTCTGAAGTTCGACAAAAACATTTTCGCGGCCGAAGGCGTCGATGAAAAATCGCGCGCGATCTCGCTGGGTAGCGCACGCGTCTCGCCTGCTGGCGATGGCGTCCTCGCCATCGTGAACTTTTCTAGACGCGCAAAATCGCTCTCGAGTTGTGAACGTTTCGAAAGATTGTTTCGGCGCGACGCCGAAACCAACATCCGAGACGGATGCGCTACCCAGAAACGCGACCAAGCCGTCAGCAAATTGTGGCAGCTCATCCCAGCGCACTGTGCATTTGCCTTTTTCGCTGTGCAGATGCGCTTCAGTCAGCAGTTCGCACAAATTTTTGTAGCCGGTGCGATGTTCCACTAACACCGGCAAAATGCTGCCGTCTTCCATTGACAATTCCGCGCCAATGATTGGCTGGACGCCGTGCGCGCGCGCAGCGACGGAAAATCGTTGCGCCCCGTAAACGCCGTTGCGATCAAGCAACGCTATCGCCGGCATTTGCCGTTCAGCCGCGACTTCAGCTAATTGCTCGGGGAAAGATCCGGCGCGCAAAAAGCTGAACGCGCTGGATGCATGAAGTTCAATGTAACTCATCGTCATTCCGAGCGAAGTCGAGGAATCCCGTGGCCAAATCTTGAGGCTATTCCGCGGGATCCTTCGACTTCGCTGTGCTCCGCTCAGGATGACTCCGGATCCTAGTCATAAACCCCATCCACCTTCCAAGTTCCATCGCTTTCGTGACACCGAACCAGTTCACCACCTTGCAATTGCAAATCCCATTCGGCGCACGCCCACGATTTTTCGTCCCACCAATTTCCGGAAAGAAAATACGGACCGCGTTGATCGACTACTTTTCCAGAAATTTCCGGACTGCGAACGTGCGCCGGCCTATCTTCATCCCGCAAGACAGACGCAGACACTGCCGGTCTTAACCGGCGCAAAGCTGAAGGTAATGTATGGAGGGGCGAGCTCCTGTGAGCCTCACGCTGCAACCCCGGCGTCGCGGAACTCCGCCCTCCATTGTCCGTGGCGGACTCTACAGCGCACAAAAATGGCTCTATGCGAAATCCATCGGGTCGATGCGTCTCTTCCAAAACCGGTGTGCCGATCCGGTCGGCGCCGAGAAGAGCGGTCAAACGGGCGAGTGTTTCTGAGAGTTGATGCGGATTGCGCAATGTCGTTTCAAACAATCCGAATTGCTCGCCGGCAGGTTTGATTGGCTCGGCACTCAGCGCGACAGCGACGATTGGATATTCAGAGCGAAAATTCTCCAGATGCGTCTGGAGCATCCGGAATAGAAGATCGACATCGTTTGTCGGCTGCGGAATTTTGAAAACGTGTTTGTAAAATTGTTTATCCGCGAACGTGATACGGAGGGTTAGTTCCTTTGCGACCAGATAAATTGCACCCAATCGCACCGCCAGTTGTTCCAAAAAACGTCGGAGCATGAACAGCAGAGGCTCAGCCGTCTCAATTTCGTTTTCGAATTCGAAGTTCTCCTCGAACAACTCCGGCGGTCGAGCGAGTTTGAGCACTCGATTGGATTGCCCGTTGGCGCGCTCCCACATGCGGATCGCTTCGGGCCCAAGTCGGGCGCCAAGCTGCTCCTTATCAAGCGCCGCGAGCTGGCCCAGCGTATGAATTCCCCACTTGTGCAGGATCACGAAGATTTGCTGCGTCTCCAAGTGCCCTGCCATGCAGGCAAATTACAGCAGAAACCCAGATATGTTCAAGTGAACATTTCTAGATAACCTCTAACGGACACTTCGGTAGTGCCTGTAGGAATGCGCGGCCGTACGGTTTGGTCGCGATGCGGTTGTCGAGAATGACGATAATGCCGCGGTCGGTTTTCGTTCGAATCAAACGGCCGACGCCTTGTCGCAGCTTCAGAATCGCTTCCGGCAACGAAAATTCAGTAAACGGATCGCCGCCGCGTTCTTCGATCAGCTCCAGTTTTGCTTCGATGAGCGGATGATCCGGCACGGCAAACGGCAGTCGCGTGATAATGACATTCGAGAGCGCTTCGCCCGGAACATCGACGCCACCCCAAAAACTATCCGTGCCGAACAAGACACTTCGCGGGGTTGATTTGAATTGCTCAAGCAACTTGCTGCGGGGCGCTCCCCCACCCTGAACGAGAAGGTTCATGTCGTTCGCCACAAAGAATTTCTCCATGGCTCCTGCAACGTGCTGCATGTCGCGATAACTCGTGAACAGCACAAACGCGCGGCCGTCAGTCTTCTGGACGAAATGGGCGATCCAGTGTTCGAGCGCTTTTTGATAACCTGCGTCGCGCGGGTCGGGCATTTTTTGCACGACGAACATTTTCATTTGCCGTTGGAAATCGAACGGGCTACCGAGTTGCAAGGGTTCGGCCTCCATCGCGCCGATGCGCCTCCGAAAATAAGCGAGATCGGGGCGGCCGACTGCGAGAGTGGCGCTGGTCATCACGCAACAACAGTTGTCGCGAAATAACATTCGCCGCAGCACCGGCGCCAGATCGATGGGTGCGGCGTTAAGCGCGAGGAACCGCTCTGTTTTGCCGGTGCGCTCGACCCAATAAACATGCTCCGGCGCGCTTTGCTCCAGGAAAATTGCAATGCCGTCTCGCGCATCCCGAATACGCCGACCAAACTCCTGCAGCTCCGCTTTCAAAATTTCGTCGTCGGCGCGTTTCACAACGTCGGCAACGCGCGCCTGAAGCGCGGTCAACCGGGCGGTAATTGTATCGGGAACAAAATCGACTGCGCGGACGCGAAACTCGCGGCCTTTGCGAAAGTTGGATTTCGATTCGACTGCAGCAAAGAACTTATCTACGTCATCAACCAATTCCGCCGCGAGTCGTACGCCCGCTGCATCGCGCATGACGGTGAAAAGGCCTTTGCGGGTACGCGCGTTGTAAAGCCGCTGGATTGTCGATCGGAGTCCGTACTGCGAAATGCCGATACCGATTTGCTTCGACGCGACCTGCTCGACCGTGTGCGCTTCATCGAAAATGATGAAATCATTTGGGACCAGGAACCCGCTCTCCCGTTCTTCCTGCATGTCCGGCGACCCCAGCAAAATAAAGAGCAGCGTGTGATTAAGCACGATCACGTCCGCAGCCAGCAGTCGTTTGCGCGCCTGCTGATAGAAACAGCGCGGATCCTGGCCGCAGGTCTTTTGGGTGCAGATGTGCGCTTCGCTGCAAACTTGCATCCAAACTTTTGGATCGGGTTCGACCGACAGATCACTGAGCGATCCATCGCGGGTTGTGCGCGCCCACTCGGCTAGCCGCTGCAGTTCGCTTTGCTCGGGGCCGGTAAAAAGTTCCTGCGCAATTTGCAATGCGCGATCGAGCCGGCGGGGGCAGAGATAATTTTGCCGCCCTTTCATCAACGCCGCCTCGAACTCGACCGGCAATACTTTTTTCAGGATCGGGATGTCTTTGTGCAGCAGTTGTTCCTGAAGATTGATGGTATGCGTGGAAACGATCGCCTTTTTGTGCTGCTCGAGCGCGAACAGGACTGATGGCACCAAATACGCCAATGATTTGCCCACGCCGGTGCCCGCTTCGACTACCAGATGCTGTTCCTCCTCCAGGGCTTGCGCGATGCGCGCTGCCATCTCCTGCTGTTCTGGACGGAACTCGAAATTCTTAGCTTTCGAGAGCGGGCCGTTCTCGGAGAAGAATCCACGAACCCGTTCTACGAATTCGCTGCCCAGGTTGTTTTTCAGTGCGATCATCGGGGCCGGGAACAAATAACAAAGCTCGAATGACGAATGCCGGAGGAAGGCCAAAGCCCGAATGGCGAACAACTGTTACAGTTATCCTTTGTCATTTGAACATTCGCCATTCCTTTGAGCTTCGTCATTCGGATTTCGGTATTCCTTCTGTTGCGATTGGCGGACCGCACCCAGTTGAGTACGCTGATTAGAATAGGATTGTCTTAAACCGCAATGCGACTTCTGGATCGGTACGTTATTCGAAACTTCGTGCAGGTTTACCTTTACTGCATTGCCGGATTTATCTCCATCTGGCTCATCTTCGACGTCAGCGACAACATTTCGACGTTCATTGATGAACACGTCGATCTTTTACTTGTTGTTCGCTATTACGCCACGCAGGTCCCGCAGGTGCTGATCATCCTTCTGCCGGTTTCGCTGCTGCTGTCGCTCCTCTTTGCACTTGGGCGAATGTCGCGTGCGAATGAAATTGTTTCCATGCTGACGGCAGGGGTAAGTCTTCCCCGGGTTTTGTTGCCGCTGATCGCCATTGGTCTGTTCACGGTGGCAGCGAGCATGGCACTGAACTACTCGCTGGCGCCGCATGCGGAGCTCGCGCGGAAGACGTTTCTTTCAGAAGCGCAAGCGCGTCCTGCGCGCAACATTCAGGGCCAGGTTTTTCGGAATCGAACCGATCTGCGGACCTGGTTTATCCAAACCTTTCGCCACGGGGACAGCACATTCAACAACGTGCAGGTGCTGCAACAGGATGCGAAGGATAATATCGTCACCAGTTATGTGGCGGCTCGGGCAGATTATCGCCGCGACACTAAAACATGGGACTTGGAGGATGTCAGGATAACGCACTACGATGCTACTGGAAACATCACCAAAGAAGAATTTCTTCCGTCGTTAAAGATTGAGCATTGGAGCGAAACGCCATTCCGACTCGGCAGCGCCAACGAGCAAGCCGAGTTCCTGAGCCTGCCGGAATTGCATGAGTACCTGCATTTCAATGCGGATTTCCCCGAGACACTGCTGGCGCCTTTTCGCACTCACCTGCAGTATCGGCTGGCCCTGCCATGGACGTGTCTGGTGGTGGTGTGTATTGCTGCGCCCCTTGGAATTGGCTATTCGCGGCGGGGAGTGCTTTCGAGCGTTGCTACGGCGGTAATGCTCGTTTTTTTAATGAACTTCCTTGTTCACTTTTTTCTCGCGCTCGGCGAAGGGGACCGCGTTCCTGCATGGATTGCTGCCTGGACACCGAACATTTTCTTCGCAGCAATCGGTCTCTATTTGCTGTATCTTCGCGCCTCAAATCGCGAACCGCCCAGCTTTCGTCTGTTCGTCGCGCGGCGTACAGTTGCGCGATGAACCCGCTCCCAAACGAATGGGCGATTAAACATCGCGCCGACTTATGCGCCGTGACCCAGCGGCCTTTTGTGCCTGGCGAATATTTTTACACCCTGCTGTATCATGATGCCGACGGTTACCGGCGTGAGGATTTGAGCGAAGAAGCATGGCGAAACCGGAATGAAAACATTCGGCCGTTTTCATTTTGGAAATCGCGTTACGAACCGTTGCCGCCAAAGCAAACCGAACCGGTGCCAAAGGAAAATGCGGAACAACTCTTTCGGCGTTTAATAGCCTCGGCTTCACCTCCTGCAAACGCCTGCTACGTTCTCGCTGCGATGCTCGAGCGAAAACGCGTCTTGAAACAGGTGAAGACCGAATCCCGCGATGCCGGGAACCGTGTTCTCATTTACGAACATGGCTCCACAGGTGACGTTTTCATTGTGCCTGACCCCCGACTGCGCCTGGATGAATTGGAAAGCGTGCAGAATGAAGTGGCCGAGTTGCTTCGCGCCGCTGCGAAAGACGAATAATATTTAAGCCGACCTGCTGATGACCACAGAAACACCGACTGTCAATTACAAGATTGGCAATGAACGCCTTATCAGCGTGACGGAAAAGGCTGCACAGAAACTAGCTTCTCTGCTTGAGGAAAAAGGCAAGCCTGAAGGCGCGCTACGCCTGAAGGTCGTCGGTGGCGGCTGTTCCGGTCTGCAATATGTGATGGACTTGGTAGATGGACCGAAGGAACGCGATATTCTTGTTCCGACGCAAAACGTGCATCTCGTTGTCGACCCGAAGAGCGCGCTTTTCGTCAGCGGCTCGGTCCTCGATTACAGTGAGGACCTGCAAAAAGGCGGCTTTAAAGTTACGAACCCCAACGCTGTGGCTCACTGCTCGTGCGGTGAAAGCTTCGCCGTTTAAAACAGCTCTGCAGGCAAATTGCGCCCTGTAGTTGCCGGCGACATCCGATATCTCTTCAGCGCCAACGAAACCGTCTCACTTTGAGCCTGCGGCAGCGCCCGAGGGAACCAGTTATTACTCCCGGGGGCGAATCGCTGAAGGCGCGCTTCAATCCGAGCGGGCGGGCTCTTTCGATCTAGATAAATTGGCTTGAGCCAGAGAACCGCGCTTTCATCGCTGACACTCTTTGGCCGCTGTACGTCCTGAGGCACCACGCCCGGCTGATAACGACTGTCGCGCCTGCGGCACTATGCAAATGTACATCGGCCAAACTACACTTTCATGACCTCGGCTTCTTTGTGCTTGAGGTGGTCGTCGATGGATTTGACGAAGCGATCGGTGAGCTTTTGCACTTCGTCTTCCACGTCGTGCAACTGGTCCTCGGTCAGTCCGCCGGAGCCTTTGAGTTTCTTCGCGTCATCGAGTGCGGTGCGCCGGTTCGAGCGGACACGCACCCGCGCTTCCTCGGCCATCTTGCCAAGCGCGCGCACCAATTCTCTTCGACGCTCTTCTGAAAGCTCCGGGATCGGCAGACGAATTATCTTTCCGTCAACCGCGGGCGTGATCCCAATCTTCGATTCCTTGAGAGCTCTCTCGATGTCGGGCGTCGTGCCTGCGTCGAACGGTTGAACAACGAGCAGACGCGCCTCGGGGGTCGTGATTAAAGCAAGTTGCTTCAGTTTCATCGTCGATCCGTATGCGTGAACATCGACGTTTTCGACCAGGCCTGGCGAGGCTTTGCCGGTGCGCACCGCGGCGAATTCGTGCACCATATAATCGACGCTTTTTTCCATCGACATCTCCGCCTCAAGAAGAATGTCATCCGTGCTCATATCGCTGAATGTTTACTTCGGTGGAGGTTCATCGCAAACCAGAGTTCCAACGTTGCAACCCAGAACGGCGTCGCGGAGGATTCCGGGCTTGTACATGTCGAATACAACGATCGGGATTTTGTTGTCCATGCACAGACTGAACGCGGTCGAATCCATGATCTGCAGACGCTTGGTCAGCGCCTCGGTGAACGTGAGCCGGTCGTAACGGCGCGCATCCGGATGCTTGTTTGGATCACGATCGTAAACGCCATCCACTTTCGTGGCTTTCAGGATGACGTCGGCGCGAATCTCGCTTGCGCGCAGTGCCGCCGTGGTGTCGGTGGAAAAGTACGGATTGCCGGTGCCCGCAGCGAAAATAACGACCCTACCCAGCTCCAGATGGCGAACGGCGCGGCCGAGGATGAATGGCTCGGCCACATTTTTCATTTCAATGGCGGTCTGAACACGGGCCTCGACACCGATTTGCTCGAGTGTGCTCCGCAACGCGAGAGCATTGATCACGGTAGCAAGCATCCCCATGTAATCCGCCGTGGTGCGATCCATGCCGCGATCCGCCGCAGAAAGACCGCGCCAGATATTTCCTCCGCCGATCACGACGGCCACTTGGACGCCGAGATCTCGCACCTCCTTGATCCGCTCGGCAATATCGCGCACCACTGCGGGTGAAATGTTGTCCCGTCCGCCGCGCTCCTGGACGGCTTCGCCGCTTAGCTTGAGCACGATCCGTTCATAGACTGGCGCTTCTGTTTCCATGAGCAACTCCCCGTCATCAAACAAAAGAGATTGATCTTTGGAAAGCAAAATGCGTGGGATCGACAACACATCGCAGTTCTGCACGCTTTCGATCGCAGTTCATGGCGGCGCGCACGGAGTGACACGCCGCGCCGGAGAAATTTCCGATGAGTGTCCCGCGGGGCGCGTGACACAGCGCGCGAGGCGACCGCGCTCCCCAGAATTAGCCCGCTCCGTGCAAGAGCGCACGGTGTCCGCGCAAGAATTCCGCTGCGGTCATGCGGCGTTTTCCCTCAAGTTGCACTTCGGCGAGAGAAAGTGCGCGTTTGCCGGCAGCAATTACCAGCTCATTCTCACTGCGCAAAATTTCTCCGGGTTTGCCGCCGGGATCGACAATTGACGCGGAAAAGATTTTCAGATTTCGACCGTCGAGTTTCATAAACGCACCGGGCCACGGATTGAACGCGCGGATTTTTCTTTCAATCACTTCGGCTGATTCGGACCAATCGATTTGGCCGTGTTCACGTTTCAGCTTTGGTGCGTAACTGGCGAGCGCATTGTCCTGCGGGATGCGCGGGGCTTTTCCGGCGGCAAGCAGTCGCGAAGATTCAAGCAACGCTTCGGGCGCAACCTGTGCCAGCCGGTCGTGCAATGATCCGCCCGTATTGCCCGGCAAAATCTCGACATTGCGCTGCAATAAGATGTCGCCCGTATCGAGCCCTTCGTCCATGTACATCACGGTGATGCCTGTCTCGCGATCGCCCGCTGCAATTGTGGCCTGAATTGGCGCAGCACCGCGCCACCGCGGCAGAAGCGATGCATGCACGTTCAAACAGGCCAGGCGCGGAATCTCAAGCACGTCGCGTGGCAGGATTTGGCCGTAGGCCACGACGACAATTAGATCCGGCTTAAGCGCGCGGATCTCTCCGATCGCTTGTTGGTCTTTAATTTTCGCCGGTTGCAGCATTGGAAATGGTAGGGCGCGACCGCCGGGCGCGCCGCTCAACAGCGCTTTCTTTATCGGCGGCGCCTCGATCTGCTGCTCCCGCCCGACCGGCTTGTCCGCTTGAGTCACAATGCCGACAACTTCGTGCTCCGAGTTGAGCAGCGCTTTCAGCGTCGGCACTCCGATTTCCCCCGTGCCGATAAAAACAATGCGCATCCTGCAATGCCGAGGTCAGTGCAGTGTGGCGGAGCGCCGTGGACGCCGCGCCGTCATCGCTTGCGCTATCATCTTCTCGCCAGCCGTGACTTCACGCCGGCCTACGGATGATCCGCATCCTGTGCAGAGATAATCGAATATCTCGCGATCGGGCAGAACTAACAAAAGCCGCTCACGCACCGGCATTGCGGTCTTGCATTTGTCGCAGTAAAGACTGGAGGCAGTGAAATTTTCAAACTGCTGCTGGTTCATACACGCCGTTCACGCTCTTTAAAATCTCGAGCAGAACTTTCGCGGGCGGCTGCGTGGCGTCAACCACGGTGACCAGCTCTTGCGGGTAATATGAAAGCACCGGCCTCGATTCCTTCTCGTAAATATCGAGGCGCCGTTGGATGACCTGTTCGTTCGCATCGTCGAGGCGGTTGTCCTTTAGAGCGCGCTTCTTGAGCCGGTAAAAGAGCGTCTCGCGATTCGGGCAAGCGAGATGAAATACTTTCTTCACGTCGATCATGTCATTCATGATCTTGGCCTGACCAACGTTTCGGGGGATTCCGTCGAGTACCAGCGTATCGATGTCCGGCTTGAACTTGTGCGCGTCTACGGCCGCATCGATGGCCTCCCGCCAAAGCTCCACCGTGATATCGTCCGGGACGAGCTGGCCTCTGCTCGAACATTCAAGGAAGGCTTTGCCCACTTTTGTGCGCGTGTCGATGGAACGGAATACGTCGCCACAAGCGCAATGGTAGTAACGGGGGATCGTGCCGAGCGTTTTGCCCTGGGTGCCTTTGCCGCTGCCCGGCGCGCCAAAAAGAATGAAGGTATTGTATCTCATCATCACAAATCCGTTTATACCGCAACGCCTGCGCGCTAGACAAGCATTGTCATCCCGAGCGAAGTCGAGGGACTCCGCGGAATAACGTTGAAGCGTTTCGACGGGATCTTTCGACCCCGAAAGCGTTCGGGGCTCAAGATGACGAAGAAATTACGGCCGGATCGACATTCACTCGTCGTCCGCCGCGATCGAAGCGCACACTCCCGTCGACCAGCGCGAAAATTGTGTAATCGCGGCCAAGCCCGACGTTTTTGCCCGGCAAAAATTTTGTCCCGCGCTGGCGCACAATGATATTGCCAGCTATAACGATTTCGCTGCCGAACTTTTTTACACCCAGCCGTTTGCTGACGCTGTCGCGCCCGTTTTTAACGCTGCCTTGTCCTTTTTTGTGAGCCATTGGAGAAAGTCGTTAGTTGATGGTTGACATCTTTCAACGCGATTTATTCTTCACTCTTCTTCGCCGCAGTGTTCTTCGCTCCCAAATTAATGCTTTTGATTTTTACGCGCATCAATTTGCGTCGATGACCAACTGTCCGGTGATAGCCTTTGCGCCGCTTGTATTTGAACGCAATTACCTTCTTGTCCTTACGCCGTTCGACAACTTCAGCCGTGACTTTTGCCCCGGCGATAAGCGGGTTGCCATGCGTCACGTTTTTTCCGTCCGTAAACATCAGCACGTCGCTGAAAGTCGCCGTCTTACCAGGATCGACATCGAGAAGATCGACATCGATCGTATCGCCTTCAGCGACGCGAAACTGCCTGCCACCAGTTCTAATGATTGCGTAAGCCATAACTAAAAGCTTCCGGAGGGAGGAAAAGCCGCCCAAAATTCCACAGATCGCCAGGCTTGGCAAACGGAAAGGTCGGTTGCACAGAGTTGCTGCGGTGTGCGCTGTCCTCAGCGCATCCGCATTCGGCGGTTTTCGGCTACGCTGCGGCTTTATCCATTTCGCCAACGACTTCTCTGTACAGCGCTTCATAGCGCTCCGCAGAGACGTCCCAGGAAAAATTGCGCGACATCGCTCGTTTCATCAGCTTGGTCCAGAGCCCCTGGTCGCGGAAGACCTGACGCGCGCGCTTCACTGCGTCCCAAAAAGCGTCACTTGAATATTCATAACAAAGAAAACCGTAACCGCTGTCCATTGTTGGATCGTAATCCTCGATGATCTCCTGAATTCCACCGGTGACGCGCGCGACCGGCAGAGCCCCATATTTCAGGTTGTACATCGCGCTTAGAGCCGCCGGCTCGAAACGCGACGGTATCAGGCTGATGTCCATGCCTGCCTGGATCAAGTGCGCCAGTCTCTCGTCGTAATCTTTTTGATACGCAAATCGGTTTGGAAATTTTCTGGCTGCGAGAGCCAGCGCAGTTTCATACGCGGGGTCGCCTTCTCCGAGAATGATCAAACGGACATCGTCCCACAGTAAACGATCAAAAAGCGGCACGAGGATTTCGAAACCTTTCTCGCGAACAACACGCGTGACCATTCCGAACACCGGTCCGCTGGGTGCAGGCGCCAGTTTCATTTCCTGGAGCAACGCCTCTCGACAAATCTTTTTTCCCCGAAGGCGTTTCGCATCGTAGCGCGCCGGGACTAAACGATCCAATGCCGGATTCCAGCGCGTGTAATCTGCACCGTCCAAAATCGCGCTGAGCCGATGCGCATTTTCGCGCAACACCACATCCAGACCGCATCCGCCATCGGGCGTCAGGATTTCGCGCCGGTAATGTTCACTAACGGTGGTGATTCGATCGGCGTAAAGAATGCCGCCCTTGAGAAAATTCAGGCGTCCAAAAAATTCCACACCGTGAAGCGTAAAAAACCGCTCCGGCAAATTTGTGAGCTGAAAATCCAGTCCCCAAAAGCTGCCCTGGTCAGCGACGTGATGGATGGTCAGGACCGTATTAAACGGCAGGCCCTGCGCATGCACAAAAACCGGCACTAACGCTGCCGCCCAATCGTGCACATGCAATATTTGCAATTGCGGCGTCAACCGCCGGGCCAACTCCAGCGCGGCCTTGCAGAAAAACACAAACCTCGCCGCATTATCTTCGTACGGCTTGCCGCGCTCGCCATAAATTCCAGGACGATCAAACAATTCGTCACATCGGATGAGGAACAACTGCACGCCGTTCGCACTGCGCCCTTCGAGGTAGCGCGCAACGTGGATCTCATCGCCCACCTGCACATCGACGGTTATGCCTGTGTCCTTCTTTTTGAACGCACGATTTTCTCGAATCTCCCGATAGAACGGTAACACCACGCTAACTTCGTGCCCCCGTGCGCGAAGCGCGTTTGGCAACGCATCCATTACGTCAATCAGCGCGCCTGCGCGCTGTAACGGCGGCCCCTCCGCGCTGATCATCAAGATTCTCATTCGATGTGTGATGTTAAATCGTTGCCATGGGTTACAACGTTGAATCGGAGCAGTCGATGGCTCCCTTTTAACTTTGTAACGAATACTCCCGTTTCACCCACTCAAGCGCTTCATCTCGCGTCCGCAGGCTTCCCTCCAATTGTCGCGTTTCAACGGCTTCAAGGATTTCGCCGAACTTTGGGCCGGGCTTAAGACCGAGCGCGATCAGATCGTCGCCGCGCACGAGTGGCGGCGGAATGATCGGTTCGTTGGCAAATTCTTCGCGTTTGCGCAGCAGGAATTCGTAATTGTCGAGCATTCGATGGCTGCTTTCGCAATCAACGCGGTGCAGCTCCAGCTCCTCATCGAACGTTGGTCGCGCCATGAACCGCTTCAATTTCGCCACGCGCATTCTCGGCGCGTCTTTGAAGACCATGTGTTGCCTGACCATTTCAACCGTTGCCTCAATTTCAGCGCCTGAAAACCGCAAGCGCCGCATGATCGCCTCCGTCATCTCCGCGCCGATCACGATCGTGTTCGTTAAAACGGATGCGGCCGGTTTCATCCACGCGCGCTGTGACGGGCTTGGCGACGTCGTGAAATAGCACGGCGAATACCAGCGCAACGGAAACTTTTTCAGGGAGCAGCGACAACATCAGGCGGGTGTGCACGAACACGTCACCTTCGGGGTGGAATTGTTCGGGCTGCAATACCCCTTTCATCGCTTCCAGTTCGGGCAAAATCGCGCTCATGAGCCCGCTGGCATCGAGCAGATCCCAGCCACGCACACGATTTGCCGAGAGAAAAATGCGGACCAACTCGTCACGGATTCGTTCCGCGCTGATCTGATTGATCGAAGGCGCGTTGGCCACAAGCGCGTTCCAAGTTCCTTCATCGATCTGGTAATCGAGCACTGTGGCGAAGCGGACGGCCCGCAGCATGCGCAGCCGATCTTCCGCGAAATCTTTTCGCCGGGTCGCCAATTGCGCGCACCAATTTTGCGCCGATGTCGGCCCGGCCGCCAACAAGATCAATGACCTCCTCTGCGACCGGGTCATAAAACATTCCGTTAATCGTGAAGTCGCGTCGCTTTGCGTCTTCCTGCGGCGAGGAGAAATGCACCGCGCTGGGGTGCCTGCCGTCGATGTACGCGTCATCGGAGCGGAACGTGGCTACCTCGAATTGAAAGCCGTCCTCCAAGACCATGATCACGCCGAAATGCGCGCCGACTGCGTACGTTCGCGGAAAGAGCGCCTGCACCGTTTCGGGTCGCGCATCGGTGACGATGTCGTAATCCTTCGGAGCCAGCCGGCGCACCATGTCGCGCACACAACCGCCGGCGAAGTACGCGACGTGGCCCTGCTCACGCAACCGCGCCGCGACTTTGCGCGCCGCCTGTTCCATGGACGAGGTTTTCATGGATTGATCGATAGGGCGGTTCACCAGAACCGCCCTATTCACGCATAATGACCATCAGTTGCGAGGCGATTGAGGTCAATCGCCTCTACCTGTGTTCTTGCTCGCGCAGGATCTTCCTTTTTCGAAAGTGAATGAATGATAAACAGCACTACCGCAATTGAGATGCACGAGTCTGCCACATTAAATGCCGGCCAGGGATCGGCGTAGCGAACGTGCAGGTTGAAAAGGAGAAAATCGATCACGTGCCCGTAGAGAAGGCGATCGGTTAAATTGCCCAGAATACCGGCAAGAAGTAGTGCAAGCGATACATCCCGCCAGGCATCAGGTCGCCGGTGTCGCAAGAGCAAAACCGTCACAACCACCAATGCGATGATGGAGATGACGACAAAGAAAGTGTTGTTGCCCTTGAAAGATCCAAACGCTGCGCCGGTATTTGTAACATTAACCAGAGTAAAAAAATCCGGCACGACGGTGCGGGCGTCCCACGGGCTAATGATCGCAGGACCAGCTGCTTCGTCAGTTGATCCAGAGCGTAAAGCGGCAGGGAGAGGAAAAGAATGAACTTCATGTGGATCGACTCGTCATTCCGAGCGGAGCGAAACGCAGTCGACGGAATCCCGTGGCAATATACGAGTGTAATTTCACGGGACTATTTCGGATTCGTTCGACATTCGACCACTATCTCGCGCTCACCACGCTCTCGCATCGGTCACACAAATCTGGGATGCGCTTTGCTCGCGCCGACTGTTGGCCGATGACGCCAGCAGCGCGCACATTTTTTGTATGGCGTCCTGGTGACGATGAGCTCGGAACTTCGTCCGCTGGATCCCACTTCACTTAGCAATAAAGAATTCCATCATATCTCTTCCAGTTCGAGGAGCGATTCTGGCCTTTGTCGAGGATAGTGCAAGTGTCGAATGGCAACGTATCACGATGGCGGCTTCGAAAGCAATTACCAATCAGCTTCTCGCGGCGCGCTTTTTCGATTTCCCGATAAACGACTCCACGCATTTGCAGGGCTTCAGCCATTTGATCGTCTCGCTTCGCGAATCGAGTTGTGCTGGATTTCCAAACGGAAACTCCTGCAAATGAACCGACGTTGTAGCCGGAAGAAATAACCCCGATTGCCCGGCATCAGCGATGCCGGCTACAGCAGAATAGCGCCAGGCTTCTTCGGCAGTGAAGACAAGAATCGGCGCGAGCAATCGGCAAAGCGCAGTCGAAAATTTCATGCATGCCTGCTTGTGTTGCGCGGCGGCGCGGCGAATCTGGCGCGTCGCAGTACATCCGGTCTTTGGTGATGTCGATGTAGAGCGAGCTTAACTCGACGGCGCAAAAATCATTCAGTGCGTGATAAACCTTTGAAATTCGAAATTCTCGTAAGCAGATCGACAATGCGCTCTCATTAGTGCAGTCGAATCCGTGCAGAATCCAGCGATCAATTAAACTCAAATCTTTCCTGCTTGGCCTGGATTTCCTCGGATTCAAAATCGTACAAATTTCCGAGCAAAATCCGCAGCGTGTTTCGGATGCGGCGATACGTGTCGCCGAGGCGTGTAAAGATTTCTTCCGAGAACGGCACGTCGGTCGGTGTAATCAATGCTGCTCGCCCAAAGCCGCAGCAAGTCGGCGCCGTGCTTGGCCGACGAAATGGCCGGCCGCCGTTGGCTTCTCATACGTGCCAGATTTCGAAATTTTTTTGCCGTCAAGATCGACAACGAAACCGTGGGTCACACAAGTTTTGTAGGGAGCGCGATTATTGAGCGCGATGCTTGTCATCAGCGACGATTGAAACCAGCCGCGATGCTGGTCGGTCGCTTCGAGATACATGTCGGCCGGATCGCGCAACTCGGAATGCAAGGCGCACACGGCCTTATGCGAAACGCCGCTGTCGATCCAGACGTCGATCGTGTCGTTGCCTTTTCTTACATCTGCCGGCAATCCGAGTTCTTTCGCCAGAGCGGCATCGTCCAACTCAAACCAAATGTTCGAGCCGCGCTGGGCGACGACATCAGCCAGCTTGCGAATGATTTTCGCATCGAGGATTGTCTTGCCATCGACGGAATAGAAAACCGGCAACGGCACTCCCCAGCTCCGCTGGCGCGAGATCACCCAGTCGGGTCGCGATTCAACGGTCCCCGCGATGCGGTTTTCGCCCCATGCGGGGATCCATTTCACTTCATTGTGAATAGCATTCAGCGCCCTGCCCCGCAGCGCATCAATACGGATGAAGAATTGATCAACGTTACGAAAGATAATAGGCGTTTTCGATCGCCAGCAATATGGATACGAATGATGAAATTTTTCTTCGCCCAGCAAGCATCCCGCGCTCGCGAAGCAATTCGACAATGTCGGGGTTGGCGTCGAACACGTATTTGCCAGTCAGATTCGGCAGGCCAGCTTCGTCCGTGAATCGGCCGTGATCATCAACCGGCGAGAGGATCGGCAGTTTGTGTTCCATTCCTAAAACGTAGTCGTCGGCGCCATGACCGGGTGCGATGTGCACAGCGCCAGTCCCGGAGTCCATGGTCACGAATCCCGCCGTTAACACCGGGACTTGGCGATCCAAAAACGGATGACGCGCCGTGAGGCCCTCGAGATTCCTTCCGGGAAACAAGGCGAGCGGTTTGCCGACAGGCTGCAATCCGGTGGTTGCAGAGAAACGCGGGAAAAGTTTCTCAGCGAGAACTAATGTTTCAGACGTCCCATCTCGCGAAAATTCCTGGACGACGTAGTTCTCTTTTGAATCCACAGCGATGGCGAGATTGGCCGGCAACGTCCAGGGAGTTGTTGTCCAGATGGCGATGCTCGTTCCCTTCGGGAAGCTGTCAGCTTCCCCTACAGCCGCAGGTGCGCCCGGCTCGCCCGCCGTAGCCTTGGCGGAGGCGGGCGGTCGCGCCGTACCAATGATAGGAAATTTGACGTAAACAGCGGTGTCGTCGCGCTCTTGATACTCCACTTCCGCCTCAGCGAGCGCGGTCTGCGCGCCGGTGCTCCAGAAGACAGGCTTCTGCGCCTCGTACACCAGGCGTTGCTCAACAAAAACCGCGAACGCGCGCAGGATCTCTGCTTCGTACTTGGGATCCATCGTCAGATAGGGATGTTCCCAATCGCCAAAGACGCCGAGCCGCTTGAACTGTTCGCGTTGAATATTGATGAACTTTCCCGCAAACGCTTCACACCTTTTTCGGACTTCCAGCGGAGAAAGCTCGCGCGATTCCTTAACCACTTTGTATTCGATCGGAAGCCCATGACAATCCCACCCGGGCACGAATGGCGCGCGTTTGCCGAGCATGGTTTGCGATTTCACCACGAAATCCTTGAGGATCTTGTTGAGCGCAGTGCCCATATGGACATCGCCATTGGCAAAAGGCGGTCCGTCATGCAAAACGAATAGCTCTCGACCCGCCCGCGATTTTTGAATTTGCCGGTAAAGTTGCGTCTCCTGCCACTCTCTGAGCATTTCTGGCTCGCGCGAGGCAAGGTTCGCCTTCATTGGAAAGTCCGTGCGCGGCAGGTTCAACGTCTCTTTGTAATTCTGACTCATGACGAGCGGGCGACGCTAACATCCGTCAACCTGCGAAGCAACGCGGCGAGAAAGACCTCTTCTCGACGATCGTACAATAAATCAGCTCAGACCGAAAACGCATCCGCAACGAGGCGGGCTTGCTCGCGTTTGTGGCGAGCGAGGGCGCCGACGGCGGGGCTGGCGCTGGCTTCGCGTCCAGCGTACGCGATTTCCGTGCAGAAGAGCGTCCGTAACCGCGGTTCAACGAACGTCCATGCTCCCATGTTTTCCGATTCTTCCTGGCACCAGACGAACTTCGCGTTCTTTGGGAATGGCTTGAGCATTTCGCGCAGCTTTTTTTCCGCGAGAGGATAAAGCTGCTCGATCCGAATGATCACCGCATCGCTGATCTTGCGCTGCGTCCGGTAATTGAGCAGATCGTAATAAACTTTGCCGGAGCAAAAGATGATCCGCTTCACGTTGTCGGCAGAATCGACTTCAGGCGATCCGAGGATTTCTTCGAATCTGCCATGCAAAAATTCTTCCGCGGGTGAGGCCGCGTACTTTGCGCGCAACAAACTTTTCGGCGTTGCGATGATAAGCGGCTTGATGAAATCGCGTTTCATCTGGCGCCGCAACACATGAAAATACTGCGCTGCCGTGGTGAGATTGCAGACCTGAATGTTGTCCTCGGCACAGGCTTGAAGGAAGCGTTCGATCCTGGCGCTGGAATGTTCCGGGCCCTGGCCTTCATAACCGTGCGGCAGCAGAAGGACAATTCCACTGGGCCGTTGCCACTTGGATTCGGCTGAGACGATGAATTGATCGATAATAGTCTGCGCGCCGTTGGCAAAATCGCCAAACTGCGCTTCCCACAGGCAGAGCATTTTCGGATAGTCCAGAGAGTAACCGTAATCGAACCCGAGCACAGCGGCTTCGGAAAGCGGACTGTTGTAGATGCAAATGCGCGCTTGTTTTTGAGCCAGGTGCATCAACGGCACATACGGTGTGCCAGTCTTCGCGTCGTAAAGCACCGAGTGGCGCGTGCTAAATGTGCCGCGCGAGCTGTCCTGACCCGATAGTCGGATAGGCATCCCTTCCAAAAGCAATGACCCAAATGCCAGCGCTTCCGCGTAATGCCATTCATAAGGTCCGCCGTCCTCGAAAACTTTGCGCTGATGATCGAGCACGATGCGTGCGATCTTTGGCTGGAGCGAGAAACGCTCGGGGACAGTGGTCAGGCCGTCGACGATCGTTCGAAGTGTTTTCTCACTGATTGCCGTTGGCTCGGACTCGCTCGTGTATTCCGGTTGAAAAATGGCCGTTGATTCTCTGAACCTAGCTTTCTGGTTCGTCCTTCGTTTTTCGATCGCGTTGACTTCGTCGCGGGTCATTTCGAGCCGCAGCGCGAACTCGGTTTCCAGTGAAGCAGCATCGTCTTCGGTCAGTGTCCCGGCTTCGAGCAACTCGCGCTTGTAAAGCTGCGTGACAGACGGACGCTTCTCGATCTTTGCGTAAAGATCAGGCTGGGTGAATGAAGGTTCGTCGCCTTCGTTGTGGCCGTAGCGGCGATAGCAATACAAATCGATCACCACGTCGCGCCCGAATTGCCGACGAAAATCGAATGCCAGATCGCTAACGAACTTCACTGCCAGCGGGTCGTCGCCATTTACATGGAAAATCGGCGCCTCGATCATCTTGGCGATGTCGGTGGCATACTGTGACGACCGCGCATCTTTTGGAAGTGTTGTGAAGCCGATCTGATTGTTTACTACCACGTGAATTGTGCCGCCGGTGCTATACCCGGGTAACTGCGATAGGTTCAGCGTCTCGGCCACGATCCCCTGGGCGATGAACGCCGCATCACCGTGCACCAGCAGTGGCAAAACTTTTTTTCGGTGCTCAGTATCTCCGCGAATCCGCTGGCGGGCGCGCGCTTTGCCTTCGACCACTGGATCGACCGCTTCCAAGTGGCTCGGGTTTGCAGACAGCCGGATCTCGATCTCGGCGCCGGAACCCAGCCTGCGTGTAGCGTCATAGCCAAGGTGATATTTTACGTCGCCATCGCCGGCCACCAAATCCGGCACGTAATTCTCAGTGAACTCGGTGAAGACGATTTTGAGCGATTTATGCAGGAAATTCGCAAGCACATTAAGCCGCCCGCGATGCGCCATGCCCATGCAAATCTCCTCCACACCCCCCTCCGGGCATTTTTGGAGGATTGTCTCCAGAGCGACCATCAGAGTCTCCGCCCCTTGCAGAGAGAAACGTTTCTGGCCGACATAGCGGGTGTGCAGGAAGATCTCGAATGACTCCGCCTCCAGCAGCGCCCGCAACAGCGCGACCTGAACTGGACGTGGCGTCGAATGTTTGTGCGGCCGTGTTTCCAGTCGTCGCCGAATCCATTCGCGGACGTGCGGGTCCTGGATATGCATGAACTCGGAGCCGATGGCGTCGGCGTAGATTCTCTCCAACCCGGCCACCATGTCGCGCAATGTCATTTGGCGATTGTTGAGAAAGAATTTCGATGAAACGCGGAGATCCAGGTCTGATTCGCTAAACGCGAATTCGCTGAGACGCAGTAATGGATTATCTGGCCGCGCCTCTGCCAATGGGTCGATCCGCGCAATCGTGTGCCCCAGCGAGCAATATGCGTAGACCAAACCGTCGACGCGTGTCTGCAGCGCCGCCTCACGGGCCTCCGCCTCGCGAACCGCAGCGCCATCCTCCTGTGGGAGGTTTCCAAGCTCAAATCCTTCAAAAAACGACGACCACCCCGAATCGACCGAGTCAGGATTCTCCTGCCAACGACGATAATTCTCCTCGATCAGGTTGAGATTTGCCCGTGCATCAATCGAAGTACGCATGGCAAGGATAATTTCGGATGATTACGCCGCGCGGCAAGTTGACACTGCCAATGCCGCCTCGTTACTTGCTGCACAACATGAGAGCGACAGCGGCAACTCCGGGGAGAACGCGCGGGACGCGTGCGCTCCCAAAGCGCAAAATTAGCGCGCTGATTGTTGCAGGGCTGACTCTCGCGTGGTCGACATCTTGTTTTGCACAGGCTGATCCAGCCTCGGAACCAGCGGTTCTGGCAGTCGCGAAGGTGTTGCCTGCGGTTGTGAATATCAATACCGAGCGTGTCGTTCGACGCACGGTTCGCGATCCGATCGACGATTTTTACGCGCAATTCTTCGGCTCCAACCGTTTCCGGCCGCGCGAAATTCGCCAGACCTTACAAAGTCTCGGCTCCGGTTTCATCATCGATCCGGCCGGTTACATCGTGACGAACCAACACGTGGTCGAGCGCGCTGCGGATTTGAAAATCTCCGTGACGTCCAACGACGGCAAAACGTACCGCGCTCATTACATTGCCGGCGACGACAAGACCGATTTGGCATTCATCAAAATCGACGCGCAAACCGATTTTCCCTTCATCAATCTCGACAATATCTCTCCGAACCTGCTCGGTGAGACAGTAATTGTAGTCGGCAACGCGGTGGGCTACGGCAGTTCAATCAGCCGAGGCGTGTTGAGCGCAGTCAAACGGAACATTACCGTCGAGGAGACTGAGTACAAGGACTTGGTCCAAACCGACGCGGCAATTAATCCCGGCAATAGCGGCGGCCCGGTGATCGATCTCTCTGGTCGCCTTGTCGGTATTGCCTCGGCAAAGATGGCATTTACGCCACAAGGGGTACCCACACAGGGACTCGGTTTCGCCATTCCCGCAGAGGTAGTGCGTGACAGTGTCAGTCGTTTCAAGCAAGCGGCGATGAAGCAGAGAAAGTTGAAGAGCCCGGCAGGGCTTTCCGAGTTATCCGGACCCCGTGTTGAGAAACTGTTTGGAATTCAGCTGCAAGACTTGACTCAGGAACTGAGCGATGCGCTCGGTTATCTGCGAGGCCGAGGCGTTTTGATTACCGCCGTGGAACAGGACAGCCCGGCAGACAACGCCGGAATTAAGCGCGGTATGGTAATCTATCGCGTGAACACATCGACGGTCTCTTCTGTGAAACAGATCGATGACGTGCTCCGGACAGCCGAGAGCGGCGCAAACGTGGAATTTACGATCGGCATAATCCGCGCGCGTGGAGAGAATCATGAACTGGCCACGGTGATGCTGACGGCGCGATAAAAAAATTGCCAACACAATCGCGGTTCAGTTGTCTCATCGAAATGTTGCACAATGATCAAGGTTGAGAATCTGACGAAACGTTACGCTGGTCAGACTGCCATTCAGGATCTGAATTTCGAGGTCGCCTCAGGCGAAATCATGGGGTTTCTCGGCCCGAACGGCGCAGGCAAGACCACGAGCATGCGGATCCTGGCCGGCTTTATGCCGCCGACTTCAGGCCGCGCCAGCATCGCGGGATTCGATGTTTTCGAACAATCGCTACAGGCACGGGCGCACCTCGGGTACATGCCGGAAAATGTGCCGCTCTATAGCGACATGCGTGTGACGGAGTACCTGAATTATCGCGCCGCACTTAAGGGCGTGCCGCACCGCCGCATTGCAGAGCGTGTTGGTGATGTGAAGGAACTTTGTGGCCTTAAGGACGTCGAAAGAAAACTCATCGGCACGCTGTCGAAAGGCTACCGGCAACGCGTTGGGTTGGCGGACGCGCTGCTGGCCGAACCTGACCTTCTCATTCTGGACGAGCCGACTATCGGTTTGGATCCAAATCAAATTCGCCAGGTGCGCGAGCTCATCAAGAACCTGGGCAAGCAGCACACCATCCTCCTTTCGACCCATATTTTGCCAGAGGTGGAGATGACGTGCAGCCGGGTAATCATCATTCACAAAGGGCGGATCGAAGCGTGCGACACGCCGGAAAACCTGCTCGGGAAAATCAGACAGGCTGGCGGCGTCGAACTGGAAGCAAAGGTGGGAAACGACAACGGTACGGAGGAACTAAAAAAAATTCCCGGCGTCCGGGACGTCGTCACCGACGGTGAGCAGGAGTGGAAGAGATTCTCGTTGCGAGTCGAATCGGGTGCGGATGTGCGCGAAGAGGTCTTCCGGCTCGCCATTGAACGCCATTGGGCGGTGCGCGAACTCACGCAGCGCCGCGGAACACTCGAAGACGTGTTCGTTGAGCTGACTCATCCGGATCAAGTCTGACGGAATAATGGAGTAGTGCAGAGCCATGCGTAAATTCTGGACCCTGCTCTCGCGCGAGGTGCGCAGTTATTTCTACTCCCCGATCGCTTACATCGTGATGATCTTTTTTCTGATCATCAGCGGCATCGATTTCTATTTCCAAGTCTCGTTCATGAACCAACGCCAGGTGCAGTACACGATCCAGGAAGCATTCTTTAATTCTGTCTTCTTCTGGTTCGCGTTCGTTCTGATTTTTCCTTTGATCACCATGCGTCTGTTTGCTGAAGAATTTAAGCTCGGAACAATTGAGCCGCTCACCACTGCGCCGGTGCGCGACTTGCAGGTCGTGCTGTCGAAGTTTCTTGGTGCGCTTGTGTTTTACGTGGTCCTCTGGATCCCGACACTGCTTTACTTCTGGATTTTTCTAAGAATAACCAAGCAGCCGGCGGCGCATTCTGCCGGAGCATACTTTGGTTCGTACCTGATGCTTTTGCTGCTTGGAATGTTTTATCTTTCGATAGGTTGCCTGACATCGGTGCTGACCCGAAACCAGATCATCGCAGCAATCATTTCGTTCTGCGCAATTACCCTGCTGTTTTTTCTCGGCTTGGTGCAGTTCATTCTGCTCGACGTGACTTCCACCACGCGCGATTTACTTGGCTACTTCTCCGCCATCGAACACATGGGAACGTTCTCCCGCGGCATCATCGATACGAGGCCGATTGTTCTCTACGTGAGCATGACGTTTGTGGTGCTGGTGCTCACTTATCAGGCGTTCCAATCCCGCAAATGGAGGCTCTGATCTGTGCCTGACGAATCAAAACCCCGTACGCGCCGGAGAATGAAAATTGGCCGGATCCGGATCGGTCTCAATGTGCTAGTGCAGATCGTTCTCATCCTGTTTCTCGCTGCGATGGTGAATTCGTTGGCCTTCAAACATTACAGGCGCTGGGATTTTTCACGTGACCAAAAATATGCGTTATCGGACAAAACGAAGCGCTTTCTCGAGACGCTTAAGGGCAAGATGCGCATCACGGTTTTCTTTTCGCCCAGCACGCCGATTACCGCCGACGTTCAGAATTTGCTGACTGAATATCAGTACGCCGCGAAAGGGAAAATCGATGTCGAGCAAATCGATCCGGAGCGGAATCTCTCCCGTGCCAAGGAGTTGTTCGACAAATATAAGGTTGTAACCGACGAGAGCCTTTTGGTGCTCGATTACGACGGTCGCAACAAAACGGTCAAAGCATCGGAAATGGCAGACATCGACCAGAGCGAAATGGCTTTTGGCGAAGGGCCACGGGTCGCCGCGTTCAAAGGGGAGCAGGCCATCACCGGCGCGATGATCGACCTGGTGGAAGGCAAAAAGAAAACGCTGGGTTACATCACCGGTCACAAGGAACCTGCGCTTTCAGCAGCCACAAGCCCGATCAGCTTGCTCAAGACGTTCATCGAAAACGAAAACATCAAGTTTCAAGAACTGAATCTTCTCGATCAGGCTGCAATTCCACCCGACGTGAACGCAGTGATGATCGCCGGGCCGCAATACGATTTTTCCGATCGCGAAATGAAATTGCTGCGCGACTTCTGGGACAAACAGGGGCGTATCCTGGTTCTTCTGGACCCGGCGGCAAACACGCCCAGACTGCGCGCATTTCTCGACGAGGTCGGTGTGAAAATAAACGACGATAGACTGATGGTTTTCGTGCGCACCGGCATCCAGGAGTTGGCACTGACGAGAGATGTCCAGGTACGTTTCCTGGGCGACAGTTCGGTCACGAGGCGACTCGCGGATGTGCGGTCAATTCTTGTCGGCGGCACGTCTTCACTTACACTGGAAACGAATCGCGTCCGCGGTGCCAACATTCGGCTGGAGCCGCTTATTCAGGCGGAAAAAGGTTACTTTGCCGAAACCGATTACGACACGGATGATCAGGCAAAGCTGCAGGCCGATGCCCAGAAAGCCGGGAATTCGCCGCTAACAATCGCTGCCTCAGTGGAAAAAGGCGGCAGCGCAGACGCTCGCGTGCAGGTGAATTCTGCACGACTTGTCGCGGTCAGCAACGCTACCTTCATTCAGGACAGTGCCATCATGCAGGATCAGGCGGCACTCGATTTTGTCTCTGGCGCAGTGAACTGGCTGTTGAGCCGGGAACAACTGATCGGGATCGCCCCGAAGATTCCGAAGCCTCTGACGTTCAGTCTGGACCCAGAAGCATTGCGCCGGCTGCGCTGGATCATTCTGCTGCTCATGCCCCTGATTCCTGCAGCCATCGGAACAATGGTGTGGTGGCAACGGCGCGTCTGACATGAATTGGAGGACTACCGTCATCCTGGCAATCATCGCGGTGGCTGGCATCGCTTACTTCAGGTTCTTCGAAATGAAGCGGCCCGGCACGGAAGAAGCCCAGCGACAGGCCCAGAACATGGTCAATTTCGACCGAAGCAAAATCGACGGCATCATCATCCAAAATGGCGATCAGAGGATAGAGATAAGGCGTCGCGATGATAAGTGGCGACTGGAAACGCCTATTAAGGATCAGGCAGATGGCGCGTTGGTCGAGAGCTTGTTCTCGGACTTGGAGAACTGGCGAAAGGAAGGAACAATCCCCGCCAAGGAGATCGATTCCGACAAAACCAAACTCGCAGAGTACGGGCTGAACAATCCGAAGCTAAAACTCAAACTGCTTGGCCGCGAGCGACCACCGGAAATTCTGTTCGGTAAAGACGCGGCAATGGAAGGCAGGATGTATGTGCGCTTCCAAAATTCGAAGGAAACGTTTCTCGCCGGACAATCGGTAAAGAAAGACATCGACAAACAACCGGAAGAATTTCGGGACAGAAAATTGACCGACCTGAGTAATGCTCAGGTGCGACGGGTAGTGCTGAAAACGCCTGCCGGCGAAATGGAACTGGACAGGAAAGACACTCGCTGGGATATCGTGAAACCGCTTCGCGCACGCGCCGATGACCAGAAAGTCAACGACCTGATTTCGCAGGTTACCTCCGCGCGCATTGGACAATTCGTGGCCGACGATCGTGGCGACCTGCGCGCTTACGGATTGGCGGAGCCGCGCGGATCGATCACGTTGTTTGATCAGGAACAGAAAAAAGATCAGAAGATCGAGATCGGCGAATCGATCAAAGTCGCCGGCGGGGAAGACAAGGGCCAGACGCTGCAAATCGGAAGTGTGCCGGAGAAAGAAAAAGAGCAAGTGTATGTGCGATTCGGCCCGCGCGGCTCCGTTTACACGTTGCCAAAAAAGATTGAAGAAATCCTGAACACGAAGCCGGCCGATCTGCGCGACAATCATTTGGTTCGAATTGACACGAACATCCTCGACCGGATCACGATCGATGGGCCAGGCAAAAACAAAACCGTGCTCGCGCGTAAAGACGGAAATTGGACGATCGCCAGTCGAAACAATGTGCCCGCGGATTCAGGTGCAGTTCAGCGGATGATCGACAGGCTCCAAAATGAGCGGGTCACAAAGTTCGTCGAAGACGTAGCTTCCAATCTACCGAAATACGGCCTCGATAAACCGCAGCTGCAATTGACCTTCAGTTCCTTCGCCTCCGAGAACACCGCCGAAACCAAAGCGGGCGAGCAACCGTTTGCCACGATCGCGTTCGGAAAAGAAGATGGCGAAAACGTTTTCGCGCGCCTGACCGATGAACCATTTGTCGTGGCGGTGCGTCGCGGATTACTCGACCAGATTTCCCCCGATCCTCTGCGATGGCAGGAGTTGTCGATCTTCAAATTCAAGCCGGAGCAAATTCATCGGATAACCATCACCACTGACAAAGAGCTGTCACTGGAACGCGATCAAAACAACCAATGGCGTTGGCTGAAAGGAACGGGCACGATCAACCAGACCAATATGGATTCGCTGCTCAACGCGTTGTCGAACTTGTATGCGGTGCGCTGGCTCGGGCCGACAACGGCTCAGCAAGGCTTCGATAAACCGCAGCTGACGGTCGCCTTCACCACTTCACCTGATAACAAGACGGCACACAAGTTGACCGTCGGTGCTCAAAATAATGACGGCACCTTGTGCGCGCGCGTGGACGGCCACGACAGCACATTTGCGATTAGTAATTCTGAGTTAAACAAGTTGAAATTGCCGCTTGAGCATCAAGCCACCGCGTCCCCTTCCCCAACGACGGGCGTCACTGCCAGCCCGGCGCCATAATTTCTGTACCGTGCATTAATGCACGCGAAAACAATTTTGTTTTGACTCGGTGGTCACCGCTTGGTCTTCTCCCGCGATTTCGGCGTTGGAGATGAGAGCACAACGGGGGCACCCGTGCGGCTGACTAGCTTGCCGGACGCATCAAAGACCGAATAGCCCGTTTGTTTCCCGGAGGAATCGTAGCTGTAAACAATCTTGTTCAAAAGAGTACCGTCTGCTGCGGTTTGGATTTCTTCCAGAATGTGCCCTCCGTCGTCGTATTTGTAGCGGCTCTTCAACCGGATGCGGCCGTCTGCTCCGGAGACTTCTCCCCTCGAAAATCGGCCGGCATCGTCCAATTGATAGCGAATCGTCTGGCGAACTTTGCCATCGGGATCTGTAGTCGTTGCGACGGCTTTGTGCTGGGCGTTATCGAAGGTGTAAACCGTGCGCGAGCCATCCGGATGCATGGACATGGTAACCCGGGCAGCGTCACTTGGAGTTTGCTGGCCCTGACTTAAGTGTACGCTGGCACCGCAACTGAAAAGAACAGCGCAAGCAATCGCAGACGCGCGCCGGAAAATTTTCATGATTCGAGCAGCTTACGGTCTAGCCGGGCGCAAATCAGCTGAAATTTTTTATTGACCGTCTCGCGTGGAGGTGGTTAAAGGTGGGGTCAAGTGGAGTAAAGTGGGCTACTCCTCCACACGACAAATGGATGCCGATTCCCAATCCGAACGCTTCTACGCCGGTGAGTTCCGACATTCCATCGACGAGAAGAATCGGATCACAATCCCATCGCGCTGGCGGCGCAATCGTCCTGAAGAATTCATCCTTTTGCCTGAGGCGTCCCACGAATTTCTACTGGTCATGTCGCCTGTAGAGTTTGCAAAGATGAGTTCGACCGCGGAAACGAACGACAAGATTTCCGCGCGTGATCGCCGCGTTTTCCTGCGACAACTGCATTCCCGCGCTCAACATGCAGCCGCGGACCGGCAGGGTCGCCTCGTCCTGCCAGACGACCTTTGCCAAAAAGTCGGATTGAAAAATGAAGTCGCTCTCGTAGGCAACCGCGGGCGTTTTGAAATTTGGAATTTGCAACGCTGGAAACGGGCACACGAGGACGAAACGCCCACCTACCAGCACGTGGCAAAGGAAATTGGGTTGTAAAATGTTGAGCCAACACGTGATGAACCCACTCTGGAACCAGCCTCCGGCATGGTTCGCCGTTGATCCAAGAGCGGAGGAAGCGGCCACGCAGCCCGCCGAGGATGTTGTGTATCATCGCCCGGTGCTGCAGAAGGAAGTGCTTGAGTTACTCAAGCCCAGAGCAGGGTTGCTCATCCTGGATGCAACATGCGGCGGCGGCGGCCATACCGAAGCGCTCCTGCAAAGTGGCGCCGATGTTTTGGCTTTAGATCAAGATCCTGATGCAGTCCAGCATGTGAGTGAGCATCTCTCGCATTTCGGCCGGCGCATCATAGTGCGGCAGGCAAATTTCCGCTACGCGGATCGCGTCCTCGAGGAACTTCGGATTCGCAGCGTCGGCGGTGTGCTTCTCGATCTGGGTGTTTCTTCGCGGCAACTCGAAAATACGGAGCGCGGTTTCAGTTTCATGCGAAACGGCCCGCTCGACATGCGCATGGACCCGCGAACGAGCCTCACCGCCGCGAGCATCGTAAACGAGTACAGCGAAGAAGAATTGACCCGCCTCTTCCGTGAACTGGGTGAAGAACCGGCGGCGCGACGGATCGCGAGCATGATTGTAAAAATGCGCAAGACTTCGCCATTCCGCGAGACGCTGCCACTGGCACACACGATCGAAAAACTGGTCGGCCGGCACGGACGACGGCATCCGGCCACTCAGGTTTTTCAAGCGCTACGGATGGAGGTCAACGATGAGCTTGGCGCTTTGGAACAAGGGCTGCACGTCTTGACCGGGAGACTTGAACGCGCCGGGCGCATAGCGGTCATAACTTTTCACTCACTGGAGGACCGGATTGTGAAAAACTTTTTTCGCGATCACAGCCGGGAATGGCTCGACAAACCGGAATGGCCTGAGCCGCTGCGCAATCCCGATTGCGATCTCGCACTTGTCACGCCAAAACCGGTGGAGTCGACGGAGGAAGAACAGCGCGCGAACCCGCGCTCGCGAAGCGCGAAGTTGCGCGTAGCGGAGAAGATCCTATGAACCAATCGCGTCGAAGAAATTGTAACACAGTCAACGCGGCCTCACTGGCGAGATGGATTGTGATGACTGCATTTCTGGCGCTGGCGGGATTGGCGTACGTCTATCTGACGCTGCAACTTTATCACCTTGGCGAGCGCAGAAAGGCAGTCGAGAACGAGCTCGCGTTGCTGCGCACGCAAAACGACGTCGCCGCCGCGCAGATCGCCGCGTTGACGTCACGTTCCGCATTGCAACGGCGATTGAAAGAAGGCTACCTGAAAATGATTCCGGTTTCAGAATCTAAAATCGTGCGGCTCACCATTCCCGCGCGATCAAGCGACGAAGAGGCCGTGCAACCCGTCGCCAACCCTCTGGCGCAACATGAATCCCAATAGCCGAACTCGTTGCGCTCTGGTATGTGCCGGTTTCATCGGTCTATTCAGCATGTTTTCGTTTCGCTTGATTTATCTCCAGGCGATCAAGCATGACGAATACGCCGGGCTAGCTGCGGAAAAGCACGTTTACAAGCAGATCATTCACGCCGAGCGCGGCATGATCCTTGACGCGAACAACGAAGTCCTGGCGCACAATATTCCTGTGGAAACGGTGGTGGCCGACGCCACGCATCTCAGCAATCTGCAGGCAACCGCTGATCTTCTCAATACCGAGTTGGAGATCCCCTCCGATGAACTCGCGGAGAAATTAAACAGCGGGCGCCGCTACATCGTGATCAAGCGCGAGGTACCCGCCGCGCGGGCAAATGCTCTTCGTGAAAAACTGCGCGCCGGCGATTTGCGGGGAATCTATTTCGAGCACGACGCCACGCGTTTTTACCCGAATGGATCGATGCTTTGCCACGTGATCGGGTTCACCGATTTCGATCATCACGGCATCCAGGGCGTGGAAGCCTCGATGGAAGAATACCTGCATGGGCAGGATGGTTACCGTTTCATCGAACACAACCGCGCGGGCCACGAGATCGTGCCTTATCGCGGCCAGGAGCGCGCCCCGCGGGACGGCTACCAGGTGCATCTAACTGTCGATCTTGGTCTGCAGAGCATCGTCGAGGAGGAAATCGACGCTGCAATGAAAGAATATTCTCCACAAAAAGCCACGATTATTCTGATGCGACCACAGACAGGCGAAATCCTGGCCATCGCTAACCGCCCGAATTTTGATTTAAACCTCCGTTCAGAAGCGAAGCCCGAAGAGATGAAAAACCGGGCCATCATCGACATGATGGAGCCGGGTTCCACTTTCAAGATCGTGGCTGCCTCCGCCGCTCTGAACGAGCATAAGATGCGGCCTGATTCGAAAGTATTCTGCGAAAACGGCCTGTGGAATTTCGGTGGCTCCGCTCTGCACGACCATCGCGCCTTTGGTTATCTGAGCGTGCGCGACATTCTCATTAAATCCAGCAACATCGGCGCGGCGAAACTTGCCCTAAGCATCGGCGAGCAAAAATTCTACGAATACATTCGTCGCTTCGGGTTTGGCGAGCGCACGGGAATTGAACTTCCGGGTGAGATCAATGGCGTAATTCGGCCGCCGCAAACCTGGAGCAAAATTTCCATCACGCGCATTCCGATGGGACACGAAGTTGGCGTTACGCCACTACAGATGACATCGGCAATGGCGACGATCGCCAATGGAGGCAAACTCGTGACACCGCGGATCATAAAATCGGTCACCGCAGAGGATGGGAAAATCATCAGTTCACTTTCAACGGTGATACAGCGTCAGGTCATTTCTCCTGAAACCGCCAAACAAATTGGCGAAGCGCTGCGTGGCGTAGTGAGCGATCAAGGAACCGCCGCGGCCGCTGCCGTGCCGGGCTTTACCATTGCCGGGAAAACCGGAACCGCACAGAAGATTGATCCGCACGGCGGGTATGACCACGGAAAGTACGTCGTATCGTTCCTCGGCTATCTACCGGCCGATCATCCCGAGTTTGTTGGATTAGTCGTGCTGGACGATGCGCACACAAGTAAACCGGAGTTGAATTATGGAGGCCTTGTTGCAGGACCAATTTTCTCCCACGTTGCGGAGAAAGCCGCGCGCTATCTTGATCTTGAGCCGCATGAGGAGATTCGCAAAGCGATTCCCATTCAACGCGTCGAAAAACTGAAGCCGGCGGAGCGACTCCGTAAGACCGCACCGGCGGAACGAATCGCCTTAACCGATGGTCCGCGACGTTGAATGCCTCGCCCCGGTTCGCCGTAGCAAATCCGTCTGCTGGCGGAGATGTTAAAGCCTCATGCAGCTCAAGACTCTTCTCGCCGCGACGCCCGTTCGCCAAATCATCGGGTCAGTTGATCGCCCGGTGGAAAATATCGCGTATGACTCGCGGCGAGTGCAAAGGCACACCATGTTCGTGGCGTTGCGGGGTGAGAAAGCCGATGGGCACCAATTTATCGGTCACGCCATCGACAAAGGGGCGTCGGTGATCGTTGCCGAGCGCGAAGAGAAAGATCCGCGCGTTACTTGTCTCGTCGTTGAAAACACACGCACCGCGCTGGCGGATTTTTCGGCAGCTTTTTACGGCCACCCGGCGCGCAAATTAAAACTTGCGGCCGTCACCGGGACAAATGGCAAGACTACGACCACCTTTCTCATCAAACACATCTGTGAAAACTCAGGATTGCGTTGCGGATTGATCGGAACAGTTCGTTACGAAATTGGCGAACGGATTTTGCCTGCCATTCGGACAACACCCGAATCGCTCGATTTGCAAGAGCTACTGGCGCAGATTGCGAATGCCGGTTGCAAAGCGGCAGCAATAGAAGTCTCCTCGCACGCGCTGGCCCAGGAGCGCGCACGCGGCCTCGAATGGAACGTCGCCGTGTTCACTAATCTCACACAGGACCATCTCGATTTTCATGGCACGATGGAAAACTACTTTGAAGCGAAGGCGAAGCTTTTCATTGGGCTTGCCGCCCGGAAACAAAAGAACAAACCCGTAGCGATTGTGAACATCGACGACCGTTACGGCCAACGTCTGCTCAGCAGAATTGACAAAACCGTCGCCGTCATCACTTATGGCATGGGACTGCGGGCGGATTTCCGCGCCTCAAATTATCGCGCGGAATTCACCGGAACATCGTATCAACTCGACGCACGCGGCAAGAGTTACCTTATTCGTGTTCCATTGATTGGCCGGTTCAACGTCACAAACTCAATGGCGGCGCTCGCTGCTGCCGACGCGTTGGGAATTAACTTGCGAAACGCGGTGCTGAATCTTGCGAAAGCGCCGCAAGTTCCCGGACGTCTGGAACTCGTTCCCGCAAAGCGACAATTTCAAGTGTTTGTCGATTACGCCCACACGCCCGACGCGCTCGGGAACGTGCTAAAAACTCTGCGGGAACTCCAGCCCAATCGATTGATTGCGGTTTTTGGTTGCGGCGGCGATCGCGACCGTCAAAAGCGCCCGTTGATGGGGGAGATGGTGGACCGCCTCGCTGATTACTCCATCATCACGTCTGATAATCCGCGCAAGGAAGACCCAGGGGCCATCATCGGCGAAATCGAAAAAGGCTTTCGCTCGAATCGGTACGAGAAAATTGTCGATCGCACGGAAGCGATCAACCGCGCCGTTGCGCTCGCCCGTCCGCGGGACATTGTGTTGGTCGCCGGCAAAGGGCACGAAAACTATCAGGAGTTCGCAGATTACACGATCCCGTTCGATGACATCCAGGTCGCGCGCCGCGCGATCGAAGATCATCCCGTGGAGCTTTAGCAATGAGTCCGCTCACGCTTTCCAAAATCGCACAGTTCGCCGGAGCATCGGTTTCATCCGGGGACGAGACTGTCATGATCGACAAAATCGGGACCGATTCCCGCACGATAAGACCTGGGGAATTGTTCGTGGCGTTGCGAGGCGAAAATTTCGATGGACACGATTTCGTCCAATCCGCTGCAAAATCCGGTGCGGCTGGTGCCCTCGTTGATCAGAACTGGAATGGGAATGTTCCGGGAAATTTCGCGCTCATTCGAGCGACCGACACGTTGCACGCATACCAGCAAATTGCTGCCAATTACCGTCAGTCGCTCGCGCTAAAAGTAGTCGCGATTACTGGAAGCAACGGGAAGACGAGCACCAAGGATTTCGCCGCGTCGGTTGTCGCGCGAAAATTTCGCGTCACCAAGACGGAAGGCAATTTCAACAATCACGTTGGTTTGCCGCGCACAATTCTGGAAGCAACTCCGGCGGATGAAGTGGCTGTTTGGGAAATTGGCATGAATCACCCTGGCGAAATCGCGGCACTCTCAAAGATCGCCGCTCCCGACACGGCGATCATCACTAACATCGGCGTGGCGCATATCGAGTTCATGGGTTCGCGCGAAGCAATCGCCAGAGAAAAGGGCGCGCTGGCCGAAGCGGTGGGACCGCAAGGGACCGTCATTCTGAATGCCGACGATCCGTTCAGTAAAGGAATCGCTGCACGTACACGAGCAAAAGTGGTGTTTGCCGGAACGACAGCTGGAAGCGTCCGCGCGATTGAAATTCGCCAGAGCGCCGACGGCTCCGAGTTCACAATTCTCGAGGGCGCGCATCGTTGCCGGGCGCAGCTTCCCGTTGCCGGTTTGCACATGGTTCAGAATGCATTGCTTGCCGTGGCCGCCGGTCGGGCGTTTGGATTATCAATCGAAGAATGCGCCTCCGGCCTGGCTGCGGCGCCACTGACGAAAGCGCGTTTGCAAATCAAGCAAATCGGCGGCGTGCATTTTCTCGACGACAGCTACAACGCCAATCCCGATTCGATGAAAGCGGCGCTACGGACTTTGGTCGAGCTCGATACTGAAGGGAAACGCATCGCGGTCCTCGGGGAAATGCGGGAGCTGGGCGCCGAATCGGAGCGCGGTCACCGCGAGGTGGGCGAAACAGCCGCCAGCCTGGCCGTAAATCAGTTGATCACCATCGGCGGCGCCGCCGAAGCTATCGCGAAAGGCGCGCGCGCTGCGGGCTTGAACGACGTTTCCTCTGTGCCATCGACCCGCGAAGCCGCTGACTTGTTAGGCGAAATTGCCGCGCCGGGCGATCTCGTTCTCATCAAAGGCAGTCGCGCCGCAAAGACGGAGGAAGTAATCGAGCAATTCCGGAGTAGGCATTCGGAATTCGTGAACTCGCCATGATGTACTACCTCCATCACCTGAGCGGGCACTTTATCGGGTTCAATGTTTTCCTATACGTCACTTTCCGAGCAATCGCCGCGGCGGTTACCGCTTTCTTAACGACTCTGCTGTTTGGAAACTTCATCATAGCAAAGTTGCGTGCATTGAAGGTGGGACAGCCTATTCGCGGAGCGGAGGAAGTTCACCGGCTCGCCGAGTTGCACGGAGTAAAGCAGGGCACTCCCACCATGGGCGGCGTGCTGGTTATCGGCGCCGTATTCGTGTCGAGTATCCTCTGGGCGCGTCTCGACAATAAGTTCGTCTGGCTCACTCTGTTCAGCATGGTTTATCTCGGCGGGCTCGGGTTCGCCGATGATTATCTGAAGGTCACTAAGAAGAAATCCGAAGGGATTCATGGCCGGATTAAACTCCTCTTTCAAATCGCTCTCGCGGCAATTATCACCGGTCTGTTTCTCACCGATCCCTTGTTGGAAGTGCAGGCGCGCGCGCTCTACGTGCCTTTTGTGAAGGCGCCAGCGATTGCCAACATGAGCTGGTTCACCTTCTTCTTTTTCGCGCTGGTGATCGTCGGCACGTCGAACGCGGTGAATCTCACCGATGGGCTGGATGGTTTGGCGACCGGGTGCACCATCACCGTGGCCTTTGCGTATGCGTTGCTTTGTTACGCGGCGGGCAATTTCCGCGTCGCCGAATATTTGCAGGTGCCGTTTTATCCGTTTGCTGGAGAACTGACAGTTGTCTGCTCGGCGCTGATAGGCGCGGGCCTCGGTTTTCTATGGTTTAACTGTTATCCGGCTAAAGTTTTCATGGGCGACACTGGATCGCTGGCTATCGGCGGCATGCTCGGTGTTGTGGCGATCTGTTGTAAACAGGAGCTGTTACTGGTCGTAGTCGGTGGCGTTTTCGTAATCGAAGCCGTCTCAGTGATTTTGCAGGTGCTGAGCTTCAAACTCACCGGCAAGCGGTTTTTCGCGATGTCCCCGCTTCATCATCATTTCGAACTCACCGGCTGGAAGGAAACGACCGTGATCGTTCGCTTCTGGATCCTTTCGATCATCTTCGCTCTGCTCGGACTGGCAACGTTGAAACTGCGATGAAAAACGGGTGCTACAAAAATCAGCATGTTGCCGTTCTCGGGGCCGGCCTGAGCGGGAGCGCCGCGGCGCTGCTGCTTGCATCGGAGGACGCACAGGTAACAGCGCTCGACAGCGCCGACGAGAGAAACTTGCTGAAATCCACTATGGACAATCTGCGGGCACACGGTGTCCAGGTAATTTGCGGGCCCGCGGCTGAAAAAGACTCATCTGAATACCGGTGGGCCGTTCTAAGTCCAGGCATCGATCCAGCTTCTCCATTAGCGCGCAATTTTTCCTCGCGCGAAATCGAAATGATCAGTGAACTCGAGCTGGGCTGGCGGTCCTGCGAAATGCCGGTGATCGCCGTGACAGGCACGAACGGCAAAACCACGACGACAGAACTGCTGGCTCAAATGCTGAATGCCTGCGGGCAGCGAACTATCGCATGCGGGAATATTGGTAAACCGCTTTCCGAGGTTGCGCGGGAACGGCAACCGCTCGATGTGCTCACGGTTGAAGTGAGCTCGTTTCAACTCGAAGCGATCCGCACATTTCGTCCATCGATCAGCCTCTGGCTCAACTTCGCTCCGGACCATCTCGACCGTTATCGTTCGGTGACGGAATATCGCGCGGCCAAGCTGCGCATTTTCGAAAATCAAACCGAGCAGGACATTGCAGTGGTAAACGCCGCGGAAGCTTTGCCGAGAATTCGACCACGCCGGATTACTTTCAGCGCCTACTCCGATCGAGCAGATTTCCGCGTTTCGAACGGCGCGATCACTTATGAGGATCAGCCCGTTCTGCGTTTGTCTGAGACGAAGCTGCGGGGGCTGCATAACATCGAGAACCTGATGGCGACGCTCGCTGTCGGCGTTGCCCGCGGATTGTCGTTCGAGCAGATGGTGCCGGCGCTTCGCGGTTATGAGCCGCGCCCGCACCGGTGCGAATTTGTGCGCGAAATCCATGGCGTCGAATACGTCAATGACTCGAAGGCGACCAACCTGGATGCCGTTGAGAAGGCACTGGCCACCCAAACCAAGCCGGTGGTGCTGATCGCCGGCGGCAAAGACAAAGGATTCAATTTCGATCCGTTGCGATCTTTGGTGAAAGACAAAGTCAAATCGGCTGTCCTGATCGGCGAAATGGCCGAGAGCATCGAGCGATCCTGGGACGGGGCGGCCGAGTGCGAGATCGCAACTTCGCTCGCCGACGCGGTCGAACGCGCACGCGCCCTCGCCAGGCCGGGTGACGTTGTCCTGTTTTCTCCGGGCACATCGTCCTTCGACATGTTTAAAAGCTACGCCGACCGCGGCGACCAATTCCGCGCGCTGGTGCAAACGCTGCCGCAATGAAGACGATAAAAATCCCGCGCCTTTTCAAAAAAAAGAAATTCCGGGCCGCGACGGCGCGCCGGGCATCGGCTGCATCCGCGGGAATGGACTTCGACGGCATTCCAGAGCCCAACATGAAGTTGTCCCGGGCATTGCTGGTTGTTTTGCTTTTGCACGTCGTTGCGGTGTCGGGAATCGTTGCGTTCAACGCAATCAAAACGCGGGAGAGTTCATTCGCGCCGGCGAACCCGACGCTAGCTGAAAACACGCCGGCCAACACTGCAGGGATAGCAAATCACAAGGCTACTGACACCGCCCGAGTGGCGGCGGCCGAAAAGGAAAACACGCAGGGTACCGACGTGAAACCTTCACGTTCACCTTCGAAGCAGGAACACGCGACCTCGCCTGTTTCATCGGGAAAAACTTACATTGTGAAAAAGGGCGACAATCCCGTCACGATCGCAAAGAAACTGAAAATCCCGTACGACGATCTGATGGCGCTGAACCACATTGAAGACCCGCGCAAATTGAAGATCGGGCAAAAACTGTTGATTCCGGAAAAAACGAATTCAAAAAACGCCAGTGCAAAACCGAGCAACCATAAGAAGAAAAGCAAATGAACCCGTTGGCGATGAAAGCGACGCGAAGACGCATCGCACTCCCAAAACGCATAGCGCAAAATAGCTCTTCGCGCGTGTTTCGTTTTGCGGAAGAGTTTGGCATACGGGCACGTCCTCGGGTCGCTTTGGATCGCTTAGTCCGTTCGCTTACCGATGAGACAATTCTTAGCCAGCGGCGCAATCAAACGCGATCATGGCCAGACCGTGCGACGCATCCGTTAACTTATGCATCGTAAGAGCGCCTATATCCTGTTTTTGGCAGTGCTGGGATTGCTCGTCATCGGTATTGTAATGCTTTTCAGCACGAGCGCATACGCACGCGACAGCCACGGCGACGTTTATTTCTTCATCAAACGCCAGGCCATTTGGATTGGGCTTGGACTCATCGCCTGCATTGTTGCCGCGCTGGTGAACTACCAGTTCTGGCAGAAGACCTGGTGGGTTTGGTTCGCGCTGGCGCTGGCTGCTCTGACGCTTTGTTACATTCCGCACATCGGAATGCGCATCAATGGATCGCGTCGGTGGGTCGGTTTCGGTCCCATTACCTTTCAGCCATCGGAGCTCGCGAAGATAGCGACAATCTTTTTCCTTGCTGCCTGGTTTGCGCGATGTGAAAAACCGGACGGCAATCTGTTGTCGGGATTCATTGTTCCGCTCGCGATCATCAGTTTGCCCGCCGCGCTCGTACTGGCTGAAGTCGATCTTGGGACGACGGCTTTGATTGGAACAACGGCGTTTGTCGTCATGTTTGTTGCCGGCACGAATCTGCTATGGCTTGGCGGGCTGGCATTCGCGGGCTTGGGTGGCCTGCTCGTGGTTGCGACGCAAATCTCCGAGCGCATGGGGCGGCTCTCCGCTTTTCTTCATCCGCAAAACTACAAGGACGACGCCGGCTTGCAGCAGATGCAGGCGTTAATCGCCTGGGGCAGCGGCGGAATGGATGGGCTCGGGCTGGGCAACGGCCGGCAGAAGATGCTTTATCTCCCCTACGCGCACACTGATTTTATTTTTCCAATCATTGGCGAAGAACTCGGTCTGCGGTTCAGTCTTCTGGTGGTTTTCTTCTTTATCGTGATCATTGTTTGCGGCATCCTGATTGCGCTGCACGCTCGCGATCGTTTCGGACTGCTGCTCGGGTGCGGGATTGTTTCGCTCTTTGCCCTGCAGGCGGCGGTCAACATCGGCGTGACCACGTCGCTTTTACCTAACAAGGGGTTGCCGCTGCCGTTTATGAGCTACGGAGGCTCGAATTTGGCGGCATGTTTGTTTGGAATCGGTCTGTTGTTGAACATTTATCGCCAGGGCATTCTTGACCCGCCACCCGTGAAACGCACCACAATGCACGCCAGAGTGACGCCACGCCTCTGATGAAGTCGTAACTCGCCTTAGCCCAATATGAATGCTGTAATCGCATGCGGAGGAACCGGCGGACACCTTTTCCCCGGCATTGCCGTGGCTGAAGTGCTGCAACACCGCGGACACGAAGTGATGCTGTTGGTATCGGAAAAGGACATCGACGCGTTGGCGCTTGCCGGCCGCACGAATTTCCGAGTCGAAAAATTACCGACAGTGGGGCTTCCTTCGCCATTTTCGCCGGCGTTTTTTGGTTTTACTCGCCGGTTTTTAGAAAGCCTGTCACTATGCCGGTCGCTGTATGGAAAATTTAAACCTCATGCGGTCCTTGGCATGGGTGGGTTCACTTCCACCGCCCCAGTATTGGCCGGGCGGATCGGCGGAATAGCAACTTTCATTCACGAATCAAACGCCGTCCCGGGAAAAGCCAACCGCTGGACGGCACGTATGGTCAATGCGGTTATGTTAGGGTTCAAGGAATGTGCGCCGTTCTTTCCGAAAACTCGCACTGAAATCACGGGCACACCGGTTCGCACCGACTTGGTGCGTTTGGATCGCGCAGATGCACGGCGGAAACTCGGATTACAAGAGGAGCTCCCCACGCTGCTCGTTATGGGTGGCAGCCAAGGCGCCAGCGGAATTAATCAGGCTCTGATCAAAACGCTGCCATTCTTAAAAGGCGCGCGGCTGCAAGTGATTCACCTCTCCGGCACGCGTGATGAACGCCTCGTTGCAGATAACTATCGTCGCGAAAATGTCCCTGCTTACATCGGTGCCTTTCATCATCGGATGGAAGAGGTTTACAGCGCCGCGGATGTTGTTGTTGCGAGAGCTGGCGCAGCCAGCCTGGCTGAGTTCGCCACCTTTTCATTGCCGAGCATCCTGATTCCGTTTCCCTATGCCACGGAGGATCATCAGACGCGCAACGCAGAAATCTACACTCACGCCGATGCGGCAATTCTTCTCAAGCAGTCGGAGATTTCCGGCGAATTGCTCGCGCACAAAATCCGCGAGCTAATTCAAAGCCCGCAACGCCTCCAACAAATGGCGGCGAATTGCGCGCGGCTCGCGCCGAAAGATGCAGCTGGCCGCGTAGCGAACACGATGGAAAAATATGCAACTCATGAAACTCGCCTCTGAAACAACTGCCGCGTGCGCCGGGTCCACGCGCGAAGAATTTCGCAGTTGCGAGCCGCTGCCCAATCTGGCGAGATTTTTGACCAGCGAACACCATCGGATTCATCTCGTCGGTGTGGCGGGAAGCGGTATGAGCGGTCTCGCAGGGCTTCTCATCGAGCTCGGGCACGCTGTCAGCGGCTCTGACAAGGCCACATCCACAGAGACGGATCGACTGCAACGGCTCGGGTTACGGTTTTGTGACCAGCATCGGCCGGAGCACGCGGACGGCGCGGAGCTTATTGTTTTTTCCTCCGCGATCAAGGACAACAACCCGGTTCTTGTCGCTGCTCGTGATTCCGGAAAGCCATTGTTCCGTCGGGCGGAAGCCGTCGCTGCAATTATGCAGGCCAAGCGCGGCATTGTGATCGCCGGAATGCACGGCAAAACGACCACGTCGGCAATGACGGCACACGTGCTTCGCGGAGGCGGATTGCATCCTTCCCACTATGTCGGCGCGGAAATTCCAATCCTCGGAACCAACGCGCATTGGGATCCGCGCGGAGAATATTTCGTTGTCGAAGGAGACGAAAGCGACGGAACGTTGTGCTGCTTTCATCCCGAGCACGCCCTGATTCTAAACATTGAGGAAGAGCACCTCGATTTTTATGCCGATCTCGCCGCGATCGAGAAAGTGTTTGCCCAACTAATCGATCAAACCAGTGGAACCGTTCTCTACAACATCGACGATGCGAACACCGCGCGATTGTGCTCAAAACACAAACGCGCCGTTTCGTACGGATTTTCCGCGCAGGCACATTACCGTGGAGTCGAGGTCGAGCTGCGGAATTTTGGTTCATCGTTTTCCGTTTGTCGGCGTGCTGAGAAACTAGGGCAAGCGACTCTGAATGTCCCCGGAGAGCACAATGTGCATAACGCCCTCGGGGTGATCGCGCTTGCCTCCGAGCTTTCGATTCCGTTCGACAAAATCACGGCATCGCTTCGGAAATTCGAACACGCGCGCCGCCGCTTCGAAATCAAATACGCCAGCGACCGATTCTTGCTCGTGGATGATTACGCGCATCACCCGACTGAAATCCGTGCCACGATTAGGACAGCGAAATCGATTGGCCGGCGACGGCTTGTGACGATGTTTCAGCCGCATCGTTTCTCGCGAACCCAGGCACTGTGTCGCGAATTCGGCAGCGCCTTCGACGATGCCAACCGCGTCGTCATTACGGACGTCTATCCTGCGAGCGAAACGCCGATTCCCGGAATCAGCGGCCGGACGATTGTCGATGAAATCACGCGGCACGGACATCGCGGTGTAAGTTATCAACCGCGTCTGGAACGGGTGCATCGGGATGTGGGAAACCTGCTCGAGTCTGGCGATCTGGTTCTGAGTTTGGGCGCGGGCAATATTCATGAACAGTTGGAGATTCTTGCCGCCGACCTCGTCATAGCAGAGAAACTAAAAGGGATCGTGGGCCAAGAAGGTGAAGTCCGCCTGTACGAGCCGCTGTCGAAGCATACGACGCTGCGCGTCGGGGGACCGGCGCAATTCTGGGTCGAGCCGCGCAGCGAACAGGCTTTTGCGGAACTGATTCGGTTCTGCCGGGATGAACATCTGCCGCTGTTCGCAATCGGGCGCGGATCGAATCTGCTTGTTCGCGATGGCGGCATTCGCGGCGTGGTCGTTCATCCGCGCGGCGGCGTTTTCGAAAAGATCGAGCTTGATGGATGCGAAATTACAGCAGGCGCAGGTGTTAAGTTGAGGCAGGTTGCGTACGCGGCGCGCGCGGCAGGTCTCGGCGGACTAGAATGGATGGAGGGAATCCCGGGCGCAGTCGGCGGCGCGTTGCGCATGAATGCCGGCGCGATGGGCGCGCAAACATTTGAGAACGTCACGCGCGTTCGTTATCTGGACGCTGAAGGAAATCCGCATGTGAAAAATCGTGATGAGCTGGAAGTTTTTTACCGGCGCTTTCCATTGCTCGAAACAAACTTTGCGGTTTCGGCTACATTCCGCGCGCACCCTGCCGAGCGCGCGGAGATCGACAGCCGTTTGCAGGAATCGCAGGAGAAACGGCGCACTACGCAGCCAATCGCCAAAAGCGCTGGGTGCATTTTCAAAAATCCCGCGAGTATACCAGCGGGTAAATTGGTCGATGAATTGGGGCTGAAAAACTCGCGCGTCGGAAATGCACGTGTGTCCCAAATTCACGGCAATTTCATCGTGAACGATGGCGACGCAACGGCGGCGGAAATACTTCAGCTGATTGACAACATCAAGAGCGTCGCGCGCAAAAAGCGTGGCGTCGAATTGGAGACCGAAGTGGAAATCGTCGGAGAACCGGAATGAAAAATTTTGCGTTGGCGAACGTCAATGAGGCTGTTCGAGTTCGTTTCGGATGACATGAAAGATCTACCAAAGAAAATAGCAGTGCTCATGGGAGGCCCTGGGTCGGAGCGCGAGGTTTCGCTTGCAACCGGGCGAGGCGTATCGAAAGCGCTTCGCTCGTTAGGCGCGGAAGTGGTCGAAATCGATGTGCGGAATGAAGACTTTCAGCTGCCGGGTAATGTCGAGCTGGCATTCAATACCATCCACGGAACGTTTGGCGAAGATGGGCAGGTTCAGAGAATTCTGGAGCGTCGCGGCATCGCTTATACCGGGGACGGCGTCAGCGGAAGCGAGATCGCTTTCGACAAGATTCGCACAAAACAACAATTTCAGGAACACGGCATAACCACCCCCCCATGGGAAGTCATCGACCCGGGACAGCGCCCGACAATTCCGTTGCCGATTGTCGTGAAGGCACCACGACAAGGCTCAACGGTCGGCGTAATCATTGTAAAGAACGAAAACGAAATCGATTCCGCAATCGATGAAGCGGCAAAATTTGGTCGCGAATTATTGATAGAAAAATTTGTATCCGGCCGGGAACTAACGATAGGTGTTCTCGGTGACCAGGCTTTGCCCATTCTCGAAATAATTCCCAAGGGCGGCTTTTACGATTTCAACAACAAGTATCCGTTTCTCAATCCGCAGGCTGGTGGCGGAGCGGAGCATGTGTGTCCGGCAAATATCGACGCGGAGAAAACAAGAGAGATTCAGGCACTGGCACTTCGTGCGTTTCGAGCGGTGGGTCTGCAGGTGTATGCGCGTGTGGACGCGATTTTAGCGGAGACCGGACAGCCGTTCATTTTGGAGATCAACACTATTCCCGGGATGACGGAGGCCAGTCTGTTACCCGAGGCGGCAGCCGCAGCGGGTATCGGTTACGCCGATCTTTGCGCACAGATCATTGCGCTTTCTCGCCTTCGCCAAGGCTATGGCGGGCAGGCGCGCGCCAGAACGGAAGGCACGAGATGAGTTTTGGCGACAGACCTTCCCGAGCGCGCAATCGGCGACTGTCCAACGTGCGGCAGCGGCGGCAACAACATTTACTGGATGTGAAAGTCCGCTCCCGCAGAGCGACTCAGCACCGGATTCGCAACGCCATGGGCGTGCTGTGGAAAATGGTTGCGGTCGCAGGGTTATCCGCAGGCGTTTACCTCGGCGGGCGGGAAGCTGCAAAACGCCTTTTCTTTGAGAATCCAGATTATCGAGTCAAAACAATTGAATTGCAGACCGACGGCACCCTTCAGCGTGAGGAGGTGTTGAAAGCAGCCGAGCTGCATGAAGGCACAAACATTTTCAGTGTTAACCTGGCGCGGGTCCACGATCGCATCCAGCAGCTTCCCCAAGCCGACGAGGTTGAGGTCGTACGCAAATTACCCAGAGAAATCGACATTCGCATCGTGGAACGAAGACCGATTGCCTGGATCACGAGCGCAACGGAAATCACCGATCCATTTGCATCCGATGCTGCATTTCTGGTCGGTCGACGGGGGGTTTTGATGAAGCAAAAGAAATTGCTGCCCGAATATCTCGGCCTGCCACTGATACTGGGCTGCACGAGCGAATCGCTCGAACCCGGGAAGGTGGTCGAATCACCCGAAGCAAAAGCAGCGCTCGACTTGCTGCGTTTTACCGAGCGCAGCTTTTTACAAACGCGGTTTCAGATTCGTGAAATCGACATTTCCAAAAGTTATTGTGTCGTGGTGACAGACAAAAATCACAGCCGCGTCATGTTTGGGTTGAATGATCTCGAGGAACAATTGCGGCGGCTGCAAGTGTTTCTTGATTATTGCGATAACACGAAGCAGGAGCTGGAAACTTTGAACCTGGTAGCGCAACGAAACATTCCAGTGACATTTACCAATCCGGCGGCTGCCGTGATCAACGACACAATTGAGCCCACCGTGGAGCCGCGGATCATGAAAGCGATCCCGGTGCATGCGCCCGAAATGCGCGTCCACCAAGAGTCCGGCGCAAAACAACCTGGAGGGTCAGCGCCCAAATCGCGCGCCGGTTCGACGTCTTTTCCCAAGGCAACTCGCAACCAGCAAAAGAAAAGCGAGTAAGAAGAATGGCGACTAATGATTTGATGGTTGGTCTCGAGATTGGCACCTCCAAGATCTGTGTTGTCGTTGGGGAGAGCCGGCCCGACGGCACGCTCAAAATCCTTGGTGTAGGCCAGGCCCCATCGCGCGGCGTGCGCAAGGGGGAGATCGTCGATTTTGAAACGGCGATGAAATGCGTGCACGAAGCAGTTGTCGATGCAGAACAAAAAAGCGACGTCATGATCAAGAGCGTTTACGTCGCTGTCGCCGGATCACATCTGCAGAGCTTTAACAACCGCGGGTGCGTCATGCTGCCTGAAGACCGTGATGAAATTGATGAGCAGGATGTGGAGGATGTGAAAATTAATGCCCGCGAGGTGAGCATCCCAGCGCAAAATGCCTTCCTGCATTCCGTCATTCAGCATTATCACGTCGACGGACAGCAGGGCGTGAACCCCGTTGGGATGCTCGGGCAAAAATTGGAAGCCGATTTTCACATCATCCACGGCGTGCGCACACGTATTCAAAACACCATTCGGTGCGTGAAAGAACTGCCGCTGGACGTGGAGGACGTGGTCTTTAGCGGCCTTGCTTCTGCACAGGTCGTGCTTACGCAGCCCGAGAAGGACCTGGGCGCCCTCGTGATTGATATGGGCGGCGGAACGACTGACTACGTGTTGTACTCCGAGGGCGCGGTGAGACAAAGCGGTTCGCTGGCCGTGGGTGGCGACCACATCACCAACGATATCTCCATGGGCTTGCGCATCCCAATGGCGCGCGCGGAGAAATTAAAGATCGAAGAGGGCAGTTGCATCCTGGGAAATTGTCGCCCTGGCGAAATGATTTTGCTCAAGGACGACTCCGGCTTCGCTGGAAAAGAGATCGAGGGCGAGACGCTTAACACCATCATTCACCTGCGCCTGCGAGAAGCGTTTGAGTTGCTCAAACGCAGACTCGACGAAGAACCGTATATCGGTTACCTGGGCGCCGGCATTTTCATTACCGGCGGGTGCAGCCTTTTAAACGGGATCGATCATCTCGCGGCGGAAATTTTCGAAATTCCGGCGAACGTGACTCACGCGCAGACGGCTTGGGGCGTAAAGTCTGCGGTCGAAAATCCGCAGTTCTCAACGGCGATTGGATTGGTCAAGTTTGCGCAAATCATGAATGCCGACCGGCCCTCCCGAGGGTTTGGGGATAGGCTCCGAAAGCTTTTTAAAGTGCGATGAATCGCGATCAGTAGAAAATGAGTAAGGCAGAATTATTGAGGCTGCTCGTCTCTTCAGCTCTTGGAAACACTTTTTAGCGGAAAACGATGAAGGGCAAACACCTGGATGTTGGAATTTGGAGGTTGGTGATTAAAACATGATTCAACTCAACAAGAACTACAGTTTCCCAGAGCGTTTGGCAGATTTTATTCCGATCAAAGTGGTGAGCGTGGGCGGCGCTGGTTTAAACGCGCTCGATCGCATCGTGCTTGACGGTTTGGAAAGAGCCGACGTCGTCGCGATCAATACTGATGTGCAGTCGCTGACAAGTTCAGTCGCGACACGCAAAGTGCAGCTTGGCCGCAATGTGTCACGCGGTTTGGGGGCCGGCGGCGACCCGGAAGTCGGTTACCAGGCAGCGTTGGAATCGGCGGATGAAATTCGCGAAGCGCTGGCAGATTCGCGGGTGATTTTCATTTGTGCAGGGCTCGGTGGCGGCACGGGTTCGGGTGCCACGCCGTACGTCGCACAAGCAGCTCGTGAAAGTGGCGCACTGGTCATCGCCTTTGTGACTCTTCCGTTCACGTTCGAGGGTAAACGCCGCAACACTCAGGCTCGAGAGGCGCTGGCGCGGCTGAGCGATTTTGTCCACGCAGTGGTCTGCTTCGAGAACGACCGAATGGGCGACCTAGCCGCGCCGCAAGCGGGAATTCACCAAGCGTTCGCAATGGCCGATATCACCATCAGCCAAAGCGTGCGATCGATTGTGAACCTGATCCAGCGGCCGGGACTCATCCGCATCGGCTTCGATGATCTGCTTTCGGCTCTAAGCACGCGCAACGGCCGTTGCCTGTTTGGCTACGGCGAATCCGATTCCGATAATCGCGCGCACGATGCGCTCACACAGGCGCTCAAGAATCCGTTGATGGACCGTGGACGAATGCTGGCAGACTCAACACACGTGCTTGTACAAGTAGCGGGCGGCCCGGGAATCACACTGTCAGAGGTCGAAATCCTGATGCAGGAACTTGGGCGTCACGTTAGCGATCTGACCCAGATTCTCTTTGGTGCCGTCGTAGACGGACGCTTGGGAGACCGATTGAGCGTGACCATCATTAGTTCGGTCTGCGCAGAAGAGGAAGCAATTTTGCCGGAGACACATCTGGCACCAAGCAGTGCGTCCGTACCCTCACCGATTCTGGAGCAATATCCTTCTCCAGCCCCGGAGCCGGAGATTCAAGCAGAACAACCGGCGATCGAACCTGCGCCTGTCGAAGAAATGATTCCATTCGAAGAGCCAATGGCGGCTGAAGCGGCACCGGTCGCAACACTCATCCCAAACGAAGCGCCCCTTATCCCCACTCGCAACGGAGAGCCCGAGCACACCACGATTAAGCCGTCGACTTCATCGAAGGAGGAAAAAGTGTCCGTGGAAAGAGCAGCGACGCCGGCAAAGCAGGAAGTCCTGCAATTTGAGCCCGTCACACGCGGTCGGTTTGAAAAAAGCGAACCGACAATTATCGAGGGCGAAGACCTCGACGTTCCGACCTATCTGCGGAAAAATATCAAGATAAAGTGACGTTAGCCGTTGAACGGGTTAAATGCGCTGAGCGTCCGCAGAATTCTCGATGTCTTTCCAACGGTTTAACAAATGCGCGTGGGAATACCTACGCCTACTTCTTCATTAACTCCAGCACGGCTGCCGTCATTGCCACAATCCCTGTGCGAATGGTCGGCTCGGGCACCGGCGCGAACTTGCTGGAATGCAGACTGGGCAGTGGCGTTCCGGTCTTTTTGCTCTCTGCAAGCTTTTCCGGCGCCACCGCGCCGACGTGAAAGTCAACCGCCGGAATCGAATGGTCTGGCAAGCTATATTCGGAAAAGTCTTCGCCGCCCATGGTCGGATCCACCATCTCCACATTTTCCTGCCCTAACGACTTTTTCCATACAGCAACGAGGCGCTTCGTGAGTTCTGGATTGTTGTACGTCGCAGGGGTGAATTGATCCTTCGAAACAGTTACGATAGGCGCATGATCCGGCGCGACGCCGCCGGCCGCCGCGATCCCTTTCGCGATGCGATCGATTGCAGCCAGCACGCGCTCTCGCACGTCAGGCTTGTAGGTGCGTACCGTCAGCTGCATTTTCACTTCATCTGGAATGATGTTGTGCTTTGTGCCACCGTGAATCGAGCCGACTGTGATGACAATCGGATTGAGCGGATTGTTTTCGCGGCTCGCAATCGTTTGCCACGCATTGATCATCTCCGCGGCAAGCACAATCGGGTCCTTGGTAACGTAGGGGTACGCGCCATGCCCGCCTACGCCGCGCACGGTCACATCCACAGAATCGACATTTGCGTACGTGTAACCCTCCGTGACCCCGATGTGACCGGTCTGCATATCGGCTTTGTCGTGAAATCCGAGGGCGAAATCCGGTTTCCCGAATTTTTGGTAGAGGCCTGCATTGAGCAATGCGCGTGCACCACTGCCTAATTCCTCCGCCGGTTGAGCGACAAAGATGATCGTGCCATGCCATTGATCTTTTAACTGCGCCAGCGCACGGGCAACACCAATAAACATCGAGATATGCGCGTCATGTCCGCACGCATGCATGACGCGAACCTCTTTACCATCTTCGTTCTTTGCGACGACTTTGCTGGCGTACGGCAGGCCGGTTTCCTCTCCGACGGGCAGGGCGTCCATGTCTGTGCGCACCAGAACTTTCGGACCGTCCCCATTTTTCATGATTCCGATCACGCCATAACTTTTTAACTTTGGATTATCGTATTTGCCGAAATCCTCAGTGACCTCGCAACCGGCCGCCCGCAATTCCTTTGCGATTATTGCGCCGGTGCGCTGCTCCTGCGTGGATAATTCGGGGTGACTGTGAATGTCTTTGTAAATCGTAAGGAGCGACGGCAGCTCCGCATCGGCGAGCGATTGCGGCGTAGCCTGCGCGAACCCTGAAACCGCGAACAGCAACCACAAGCATACCGCGGGCAGCAAGACAATTTTCATGTCGGATGATGAACGCGATGCCGCTATAGGGCAACCCCTTCGGTTGCCGGGAAGAGGCAGGCGATGCGCCTGCCCCACAATTTGTCATTCCGAGCGAAGTCGAGGAATCTCTGATTAATGGAATTTGAGAAAAACACGCTGCTCTTTGGCGCTGACCAGACGCCGCGGATTGTGGCCGTTGAACTGGGCGAAACCGGCACCGTGCGCGTGCATCGCCGGGAAATAGATGGATCGACAGTTACCGACGTCGAGCCGTTCCACCCATTTGTATGGGCCGACTCGGATGTAGTCGATCTCGGCATCGAAACCGAAAAACTCCGGGGCGTTCTGAAGTATGGTTGGCTGATTACCGTCGATAGTTGGAAGGAATTGATTGCACTTCGGAACGGACTCAAGAACGCGGGACGCGATTTCTTCGCATTTACCGATCCGGTTCAGCATTACCTCAGCGCGACTGGGCGCACGTTGTTCAAGGATTTGCGGTTCGAGGAGCTGAAACGCATGCAACTCGAAGTGCTCGCTGTAGCCGGGGGCGGTGACCCCGGCAATCACGACCACATCATGAGCATCGCGCTTTCCGATAACACCGGGTGGGAAGAATTGATCATTGTCGATCCGAACAAGCTTGAGGAGACGGAACGTGAAGCGCTGAAGTGTCTGACGAACCTGATTAAGGAACGCGATCCGGATGTAATAGAAGGGCACGATTTGTTTCGCGTGCATCTGCCGCTGCTGGTCGCGCGCGCAAAAAAACTGAAAACGAAACTCGATTGGGGACGCAGCGGCGGTTTTCTCCGGTCGCGCCCGTCACGACTGCAAATTGCGGAAAAGACCATCGATTACCCGAAGTTCACCATCGATGGCCGCCATTTCGTCGACACATTTCTGCTGGCGCAATTCTACGATGTCGGAATGCGCTCTCTCGCGGGTTTCGAACGCAGCGATGTCGCCAGGCACTTCGATCTCTGTGACAGCGAAGAAATTTCGGCGCTCACCGGCAAGGAGCTACAGCGCGCGTACCTGGGCGATTCAGAAGCGTTCCGACGCCGCGCACTATGCGGCGTTCGGGAAACTCGCGCGCTATCGGATCTGCTGAGCCCGAGCTACTTCATTCAGGCGCAAATCTTTCCCTACAATTACCAGGACGTGATCGTTCGCGGCAACGCTACGCGGATCAACGCACTGTTCCTGCGCGAATATTTCCGGCAACGTCATTCTATTCCCGAGCTGCCGATTCCGCGCGCGTTCGAAGGTGGTTACACCGACATCTTCTTCACAGGTGTCGCGCGCGACGTGTGGCACTGCGACATCGCCTCGCTTTATCCGTCTATCATGTTGCAGTTCGATTGCTTTCCCGTTACCGACGAGCTGCAAATCTTTCGGCATTTGCTCACCGATCTCCGCAACTTCCGTCTTGAAGCGAAAGCAAAAATGCGGGCGGAACAGAATCCGGCCAGACAACATCATCTCCAGGCGCTGCAAAACACGTTCAAAATCCTGCTCAACAGTTTCTACGGTTACCTTGGATTCGCACAGGGACACTTCGCCGACTTCGATGCCGCCGCACGTGTGACGCAGATCGGGCGCGATCTGCTGAAGAAAATGATCGAGTGGCTTAACGCGCGTGGCGCGCAGGTCATCGAGGTCGATACCGACGGGATTTATTTCGTGCCACCTGCTTCTGTGGCGGCAGGCGTGTCGCCTGCGAAACCGAAGTCCCGAAGCAGCCGGCACGGCCGCCACTACAGAAAATGAGATCGAGGAGCTCCAACGCGGTTTGGCTGCGGAATTGCCGGCTGGGATTGACGTTGAGATCGATGAGCAGTTCGACGCCATGCTCAGTTATAAAGCGAAAAATTACGCGCTCCTGACGAAAGACGGCGATGTCGTCATCAAAGGCGGCGCGCTGAAGTCGCGTGGACTGGAAAAATTTCAGCGGGTTTTTCTTGAGCAAATCATCAAGCTCATCATGCAGGGAAAACCGGAAGCCATCGTCGATGTCCGGAGCGAATTCGAGCGAAAAATTCGGAACCGCGAATGGAACATCGACATGCTCATGAAGACCGATACGCTCCAGGATTCGCTCGACAAGTATCGGGCCAAGATCGCCGGCTCCGCGCGCAACCGCGCCGCCGCATACGAACTCGCCCTAGCCAGTGGCCGCAATTACAAGCCGGGCGACCAGATCACTTACTACATCAAAGCGACGCCAAAAAAGGTTCCCGCCTACGAAGCCGCCAAACCAGCAAGCGAATTCGATCCCGAAAACCGCGACGAAAATGTCGACTATTATGTGGCCAAGCTTGACGAGCTGATGAAAAAATTCAGTGGTCTGATCACGCCGGCTGCATCGTCGCCGAAACAGGAGAGCTTGGCGCTTTAAACTGTTAGTAGTGGTAACGAAGCTGCATAATCAGGAGTTCGCCGCGCGAAACCTGATATACCATCCTATGCTCGCTGGTAATGCGTCGCGACCAGCATCCGTGTAGCGCCTGCTTCAGCGGCTCGGGTTTGCCAATGCCGCGATGCGGATCGCGCATAGCGTCTTTTACGAGCTGCCGGATTCGCGCGCTGATCTGCGGATCAGCGTTCTGCCAGTACGAGTAGTCGGCCCACGCTTGAGGCGTAAACGCTAATTTCACTCGTCGAGATTGATTTTCTTTCGAATCAACTTGCCGCGCTTGATCGAATCTAGAGAATCAAGCAGTCGCTTCGCATTCGCTGGAGAGCGCAACAGGTGGGCGGTCTCCTGAAGCGACTCGTATTCGGAAAGCGAGAGCATGACGACCGACTGGTCACGTTTGCGCGTGATGATGACCGGCGCGTTGTCCTCACAGACGCGGTTGATCGTGTTGGCAAGATTCTCTCGCGCTTCAGTGTAGGTGATCGACTTCATGACATGGACAGGATACTGTCCAGCCACCTGAATGCAATCTGCGTAGCCTGACTTTAAGACTTGCCCGCATCCCGCGAGCGCGCAGAAGTAATGCTCATGAAAACATTTTGTCGTTTGCTTCTGTCCGCTGCACTTGTCGCAACAATTCACAGTGGCGCGATTGCGGAAACTGAACAGGCCGACATCAAAGCTGAAATTACCAAACGACATGATGAGGCGGTGAAGCGGTTGCAGGATTGGATTGGTCAGGTGTCGATCGCGGCGGAGAACCGCGGGTATCCGGAAGGCGCCGAATACATGGCGAAACTCGCGCGCGATGCGGGATTCCAGCAGGCCACGGTGATCAAGACCGACGGCAAGCCGGGTGTGTTCGCGACACTGGATGCGGGCGCGCCGAAAACCATTGGGCTTTACTTCATGTACGACGTGAAACAGTTCGATCCGACGGAATGGACGTCGCCGCCGACCGAAGCACTAATCGTGGATAAGCCGCCGCTGGGTAAAGTGATGATTGGCCGTGGCGCAGTGAACCAGAAGGGACCGGAGGCGGCGTTCCTCGCAGCACTGCATGCCATTCAAGGCGCCCGAAAGAAAATGCCAGTGAACCTGGTCATGGTAGCCGAGGGCGAGGAGGAGATCGGTTCGCCGCATATTCCTCAGCTTGTTAGGCGGCCCGAGGTTCTGGCTGCGCTCAAAAAATGCGTCGGCGTATTCATGCCGTCAGCAACACAGGACCTGGATGGAATTGTCACAGTGAATCTTGGATCGAAGGGCATCATCGAGCTGGAGCTCGTGTCGAGCGGCGAAAAATGGGGACGCGGTCCATCCAAGGACATTCACTCCTCGCTCAAGGCAATGGTAGACAGTCCAGCGTGGCATTTGGTGAAGGCCCTGAATAGGCTTGTGTCCGAGGATGGCAACGACATCGCTATCTTCTATTATCCAAAGCCCCGACCGCTCAGCGCCGAAGAGAAAGCGATGATCGAAAAAGTGTCGAAAGTGCGGAGTGAAGCGCAAGCAAAGAAATTGTTCAGCGTTCAGCGTTGGATCGACGATCTGCCATGGGAACAGGCAAACGAACGGCTCGAATCCGAACCGACCGTAAATATCGAAGGTTTGGTCGGCGGTTACACCGGTCCCGGTGGGAAAACCATCCTGCCGCATCGTGCTGTTGCCAAGATCGACATGCGTCTCGTGCCTGACATGAAAGCTGCCGACGCGCTTGCGGCGTTGAAGACATATCTGGCCGGCCAGGGTTTCGGCGACATCGAAGTGAACATGACCGGCGGGTACGATCCGACCAGCACGTCGAAAGATTCAGCGCTCATCCAGGCACAGCTTGCGACCTACAAAAAACTTGGAATCGACGCACTGCTTTGGCCGCGCAACGCTGGGTCATATCCCGGTTACGTCTTCACAGGCGAACCGCTCAAACTGCCCGCAGGCCATTTCGGACTCGGGCATGGCAGCGGCGCACACGCGCCCGATGAGTATTACGTCATTGAATCCGCAAACCCAAAAATACAGGGATTCGACGGCGCGACGATGTCGTTTGTTGAGTACCTATACGAACTGGCAAAGTAGAATCGCTGTCCTGTAGTTGCAGCCGTGTCGGCTGCGCCCAGTTTTGTCTTTGCAGGCGACACGCCTGCCTCTACAGCAATTTTGCGTCGAGATTGATCTGCGTGCCTGCTAAAGCGACCGAGACCGGACAGGTCTTTTTCGTCAGCTCAGCTTGCTCGCGAAATTTTGTTTCGTCGATTCCCGGAACATCGGCTTCGGTTTTCAAATCGATACTCGTGATTTTTGGACCGCCGCCGACCATTTCGAGTTTCACGCTTGCAGTCGTGCTGATGCGTTTGGCAGGATGGCCGGCCTTTTCGAGGTTGGCCGAAAGCGCCATCGAATAACAGCCGGCCTCGGCGGCACCGATGAGTTCTTCGGGATTTGTGCCCTTTGCCGCTCTTCGAATCGGGATGAGAAAGAATAAGGCCCATCGAATGCGCCGCTACCGAGTTTCATTGTTCCCCTGCCCTCTTTGAGTGTGCCTTCCCATACTGCCGATCCAGTTCGTGTTGCCATAATCGAAGACGGTGCCGCGTCTCCTTGAATTCCGCAACCCACTGGAGCCTTACTTTTTCGAAACGGAGTCGTTGCCAGCGAATCTCATTTCGGTCGTCGGTACAAAGCCGAGGCGTTCATAGAGCGAGCGGCCCTCGCCTGAGGAGTGAAGAATCAGTTCGTCGAGTTTTTGCTCGCGCGCCCAAAGGATAATTCGATTGAGAAGCATCGCGGCCAGACCTTGCCTCCGCCATTCCGGTTCCGTAAAAACATTGACCACGATAGCGTGCCGGCCTTGGGCAAATGTAGCCTCGTTTTCGGCCGGGTGCGGCAGGACGAGTCGAAGATGGACGCCCGCACCGGCAATGACCGTAGCAGGCGCGACTTTCAAACTTGTGAGCCAGCCGACGTATTCACCCCGGGCGATCACGTCTCGCAGCTGCTCACAGGATTTCATCCGAAAAGTTTCGAACAAATGCGACTGAAGATCGCCCATGTCTTGAAACATCCGCGCCCGATGCCAGGCGATAATATCCGCGTCATCGATCGTCGCCAAACGGACATGAAATTTGTCAGCTATCTCTGCGTTCATGCTCTATGGCGATCTGTTCGCATCCGAACCACGAACTGAGCGCGAGGCACCCAGTCATCAGGGCAATCGTGACAATCAGTTCGTGTTGCCACTGTTTTGCCTCCTTTGGTTGTTCCCATTACGATTCGCGCCGGATCAGCGCAAGCGCAACTCATGCCGGCTCAGCGCCAGTAATATCGGTGAGGGGTGAGGACCGATCCCGCTTTGCTTGTGCGTCCGCTAAAGCGCGCTGTTTGCGGCCAAGAAACAGGCTGAGGATACACCAAACGCCGGTCAGCGGCACCGCGACCCAGGAAATGCCCGTCAGACCCAGACCGAGCCAGCGCAAAAGTGAATAGGACCACGCACCAACTTGATCAGCGACGCGGTAAACAAACGTGTCGATGAAACTCTTGGCTTTGTATTTGTCTTCGCGACTGAGGACGGTGAACAGAACTTCGCGCGCGGGACGCGTAACGGCAAAATTTCCAGCGCGACGCGCGACTTGAAGAACGGCGAACAAGCTCAACAACCGGCGAGATCCCAATCGCGATGAAGCCAATCATGCTCAGCAAGGGCAGAAAAGCTAGTGTGGGGCCGACGCCGATCCATTTTAGCAAACGACCGGTGAGAAAAAGTTGCACGAGTAAGGTGAGTGAATTCACCCAGGTATCAATGTGCGCGAAGAAAGCAGTGCGCGCGGCACGATCGTGGAATTGGCTTCCGGTAATATCAGCCTGCTGAAAATAAACAAAGGTCGTGGTGATGGCGTAGAGGAACATGAACCCGCAAATCGCCATTAGATAAGGCGAGCGGAAGACATGTGAGATGCCGGTAACGATTCCGCCGCCGACCGGTCTTTCGGCCGCTTTATCATCGCCCGCCGCGCTTCGCTCAGGATGACGGGTGTGAAAATCAGCAGGAAAAAATCGTACGCACCACGCTGCCGCCTCAAGCATGATCGCTGAAATAATGAGCAAATTGACGGCACCGATTCCTTTCACGAGCGCTCCGGCGAGAAACGCACCGACGATGCCACCAAGCTCGCCGCCCACGCTGATGAACGCGAAGAGGCGTTTGCCTTGGTTGGGGCTGAATACATCCGACATGAACGCCCAGAAAACGGTAAGGATGAAAAGGTTGAAGGCGCCGCTGACCCAAACGAAGAAAGCTGTTCCAACCCAAAACTGTGCAGCGTTGCTTAAGTAGTGCATCGCCAGATAAAAGATGGCGAGATTCAAAATGAAAAAGCGGTAAACGATCGGGATGAATTGGCGTCGCGACATACGAGCGACGATGGCCGAGAAGGCAGTGTTGGCGACAAGCGCAACGAGCAATGTGCCGGTGAACATCCACCAGAGATTTTGGACACCGTTGTGCGCACCGATGTCATCGCGCACTGGTTTAATGACGTAGTAACTGCCGAGGACGAGAAAATTAAAAACGAACCCAAGCCAGAGTGCGCGAATCTCCTCTGGTTTTACGTCAACGAGTTTGGTGAGGAGTTTTTTCATCCTGTAGCCGCGGCCGCGCAGGCCGCGGTCAGGCGTCGCATAGCGACATGGCTACGTCTTCTTTTTCCAGGCGGCAAGAACCTCTGCCTCACGCTGTGGCGAGAGACCGGCTTTCGGATGCGATTGTCGATCTTGCGGGAGCGACTTGAACCAGGCGAGCGTGTCACGGGCGGTCTCATCAAGCGAGCGAAAGGTTAGCCCTTTGGAAAGTGCACGACTAATATTGGTGCGGGTGATTCCGTCCTCCGCACCCGCCCACACTGGCATGTCAGACCAAGCCTGCACCTTTTGATCGGTCAAAAATTTCTCATCCACCCAGGTAAACTTGGCGTTGGATTTTAAGGCGGTTTTAATTCCATCGAGCATTCCACCAATGCCGATCGGCGTGGCTGGGCCGGTCGCATTGTAAATTCCAGTCTCGCCATTTTCTGCCATCCGGACCGTCCATTCCGCCAAATCGCGCCCATCGATGTATTGAACCGAATCCTGTGGTTCACCTGGCGCGAGCACCTCGCCGCCGCGATCGATTCGAACCGGCCAATACGTAAAGCGATCGCTCTCGTCCCGTGGCCCAACGATTAAACCGGGACGGATGATGAGCGTTTTTCCTGGAAACCATTTCGCCGCCTCCTTTTCTGAAAGGACCTTGAGCGGTCCGTACAACTTGAAACCGTTCGCTTTCATTGATTCGAGCGTTTCTTTGTACAGGATCGGGCCCCTCGTATTTTTGCAACGGAGCGTTTTCATCCGGACCGGTCTTTGAGTCCGGATAGACGGAAATAGTCGAGGTAAAAACGTATCGATCGACGTTTCCCTTCAAAATCTGCGCAGCATCTCGCACCCAAACCGGCAGAGTTGTGGGATTATCGATTACCACATCCCATTGCCGACCTTTCAAGGCGTCGAGCTGACTATTACGATCGCCGATTAACTGCTCGACTTCCTTTGGCAACTCCCCGGGATGCGATTTGCCGCGATTGAATGTAGTGACTTTGTGTCCCCGGCTCAGCGCGTATCGAACCTGATATGGTCCGGTGAATCCTGTTCCGCCTAGAATCAGAATGCGCAGAGGTTTCACGGATTTCTCCGCGAATAAAGAGGTCGTTGCGGCGCGCGACGCAAGGGCACTCGCGGCGGATATTTTGATGAAACGGCGGCGATTCATTGTGGTATATACCTGTTGTAGCGCGTCTGTGCCAGACGCCATGGGCGTTTCGCAGAAACGCCCTACAATGCAAGAATGACGAGACGCGAAGCTGCAAAGATGATCGGCGGCACGGCGGCAACTTTAATTTTGCCGGTCAGCGCCCAAGGGAAAAGCGAATCATCAACGATGCTCACGCGCATCATTCCTTCCTCTGGCGAGAAACTTCCCGTGATCGGCCTCGGAACGTGGCGGGCGTTCGATGTTGATCTTACTGCGGACATCCGGAGGCAATTGGAAGACGTTCTGTCGCTTTTTGTGAAGGTTGGCGGCCGTGTGATTGACTCCTCGCCGATGTACGGTCGCGCCGAGCAGGTGATCGGCGATCTCACCTCCTCGCTCGGGATTCGGGAGAAGCTCTTTCTCGCCACGAAAGTTTGGACGCGCGGCAAAGAAAACGGAATCAAATCCATGGAACAATCCATGGCGCTTCTGCGCACGAACCGAATCGACCTCATGCAGGTGCATAATCTCGTCGATGTGAATACACAGCTTGCGACACTGCGGGAATGGAAACAGCAAGGGCGGATTCGCTACATCGGGATCACCCATTACGAGTCCGGCGCTTTGAGCGAAATCGAGAAACTAATGCGGACCGAGAAGTTTGATTTCGTCCAGATCAATTATTCGCTGATGGAACCAGAGGCCGAGCAGAGTGTTCTGCCGCTGGCGCGGGAGCGGGGGATCGCGGTGATCGCGAATCGGCCCTTTGGAGCTGGCGATCTTTTTAGCAAGGTGCGTTCGAAACCGCTCCCGGATTGGGCGGCGGAATTTGATTGCCGCTCATGGGCGCAATTCTTTTTGAAATGGATCGTCGCAAACCCGGCAGTCACATGCGCTATCCCGGCGACGGATAAACCGGATCATCTCGAAGACAATATGCATGGCGGAATTGGCCGCTTACCCGATGCAAAAATGCGCCGGCGCATGGCAGAATTCGTGTCGTCGCTATAAACCTGACGCCCGTTTGCAGACTGCGCGTAAGTCAAATGAAAAATTTTCTGTTTGTTGCGAAAAATCGGTTGCGAGCGCGGCCGATATGCCGGATAGAACGCGCTCTTTATGCGAAAACTTCTCACCCTCATGTTCACCGTGATGGGATTCGCGGCGTTTTGCCCAAATCCCGCTTCGGCGTTGGTGTTTTCGGCGCCAAAGCCAAAATTCAGTTACACTGATGCATCTGGCAAAAAACAGTCCGTCGAAGTCGTGGACAAATATTATCCCAAGAAAATTGTGAAGCCGTTTGCAAAGGTTGATTCCCAAATCGATCCAAAGCTGCGCAGAGCCGCTACCATTGCCGAGGAACGCGCCCACGCGCACTCGCTTTCCAAGTGCTGGCGTTTTGTTAAAGAAGCGCTCGTTGCTGCGGGCGTAGTGAAATCGCGGCCGCAAACGACTCTGGCAAAACAAGCCGGCCAGGAGCTGGTGAATAATTACGGTTTCAAAAAACTGCCTGTTTCAAATCCGTACGAAGCGCCTGTGGGATCTGTGTTAGTCTATGGCGCCAAGCGCGCGGCCGGTCACGTAGAGATCCGGACCGAGAACGGCTTCGTAAGCGATTTTCGCTCGAAAACGCCATCACGCCGTCCGTTGATTGGCGTTTTTGCTAAGAGCTAGTTCGGAACTGCGCCTGCGGCGGCTAGCCATCGTCTTCGGAGAAGTCGATCCACCTGACCAGGGTGGAACGCGTTGTCCTCAACGCGTTGCATGCGCGGCCCTGCCGCCTGACTGTTCACACCGTGAGCATCCGCATCGCCATGTGGTCTGGCCCGCGAAATATCTCCACCGCCATGATGCGTTCCTGGGGTAATCGGGACGATACCGCCGTGATCGACGAGCCGTTTTACGCCTTTTATTTACAGGCGACCGGTATCCGGCATCCCGGCGCGGACGAAGTGATCGCGACCGGCGAAACCGATTGGCGGAAAGTCGTCGCGGATCTCACAGGGCCGGTCCCGGACGGTAAGCGGATTTTTTTTCAGAAACAGATGACGCACCATCTGTTGCCCGAGGTAGATCGCGAGTGGCTTGGCACGGTGACCAACTGTTTTTTAATTCGCGACCCGCGCGAAGTCATTGCTTCTTACTTGAAGAAGCGCGAAGACCCTGCGCTAAAAGATCTCGGGTTCGTGCAGCAGACAGAGATTTTTGATCTAATCCGCACCCGGACGAATTCGGTCCCGCCCGTCATCGACGCAAAAGACGTGCTGCAAAATCCCGAACGGACATTACGACTGCTTTGTGAAGCGGTCGGCGTCCAGTTTAGAGTGTCCATGCTTTCCTGGCCGCCTGGAGTGCGCGACACCGACGGTATCTGGGCAAAGCATTGGTATGGCGAGGTCGCAAAAACAACTTCGTTTCAGCCGTATCGTGCAACTCACAACGAGGTCCCAGCGCGATTCCGTGAGACTTACGAGCACTGCCGCGACTCTTATGAGCAACTTTATCGATACCGGCTGCATTGAAGATCTCGCACAAAGAACGCAACGGACACAACGCCATTGAAATGAAAGTTTTTCATTTGTGTCCGTAGTGGACGTTGTGTGAGGTAATTCAGATGCTGCAAACATTCGACGAACGAAACCGCGATCTGATCGTGAACATCAATGGAGCGTTGGTGCATCGCGACAACGCCGGGATCAGCCCCTTCGATTCGGCAGTGCAGGGCGGTGACGCGGTGTGGGAAGGCTTGCGACTCTACAACGGCCGGATCTTCAAGCTTAACGAACATCTCGACCGCCTGGAGCGTTCGGCGCGAGCGCTCTCTTTCGCCGAAATCCCGCCCCGGGAAAAAATAATCGACGAAATTAAGCGCACGCTCGCTGCGAACCAAATGCGGGACGGCGTACATATTCGACTCACTCTCACGCGTGGCATGAAGATCACCTCCGGCATGGACCCGCGGCTGAATCAAGCCGGGCCGACGCTGATTGTGTTGGCCGAACACAAAGCGCCCGTTTATGCGAAGACAGGATTGAGCCTGATCACGAGCAAGATCCGGCGCCCGCCACCGGACGTTCTCGATGCACGAATTCATCACGCAAACCTGCTGAACTCGATTTTGGCAAAAATCGAAGCAAATAATGCCGGCGCAGATGACGCGCTTATGCTCGACACGCGCGGTTTTGTCGCTGAAACCAATGCGACGCACGTGTTCATCGTCCGCAATGGCGAGCTAGCGACGAGTCGTGTCTTGGCATGTCCGGAAGGAATCACCCGCGCGACCGTAATCGAGATCTGTGCTGCCGAGAAAATTCGGTGCATCGAGACCGACTTATCGGTTGTGGATGTTTATGGCGCGCACGAAATGTTCTGCACAGGCACAATGGGCGAGTTGGCTGGGGTCACAAAGATCGATAATCGCCGGATCGGGGATGGTAAAATCGGCCCGATGACAAAACGCCTGGGCGAGCTTTACGCGCACCGGACCGCGACTGAAGGCGTGCAAATGGTGAATCTGTAAGAGCTCAGCCGTTTTCTTTCACAGTTGTTGGGCCGGCTTGATAAGGCCCACCAGGATTGCGACAGGAATGGAGGTGTAGCCAATGAAGAGAAGCCACGCGAAGATTCGGCCACCCATCGCGAGACGCGGCGTCAGTTTCTTGTCATTGAATCCGAGCGATTGAAAAAAACTCGACGATCCGTGGCTTAAATGAAGCGCGAGCAAAAACAGGCCAAGCACGTAAAAACCCGATACGAAATAGTTTTGGAAACCGTAAACCATCATCGAGTAGACGTCGTAATGCCCCAGAGGATCCATCTTGAGCAGCGCAAAACGAGGGTCGGTCACTCGGACTGTAAAATGCGCCAGATGATAAACGATAAACGCAAGCACGATCAACCCGCTGATCACCATGTGACGTGAGGCGAAGTCTGCCTTGACGTAGCGCCGATCAAGGTAGCGTTCGGGCCGCGCACGGCGATTTTCAATGGCCAATTGAATCGTGACATAGATGTGAATGATCACCGCCCCAAGCAGGAACACACGGATTGCCCAAAGCAACGGCCCGAGGTCACGGAGGTGTTGCGAGTAACCGTTAATCCAATCTGGACCCAGAAAGATCTGCAAATTGCCGAGCAGATGTCCGATAACGAAAACGATCAGGATAACGCCAGTGACCGCGACGATCATTTTCTTTCCAACGGACGAGCGATAGAAAGCGGCGAAAATATTCACGACAAATTTGGCGGACGGCGAGACACGCCGCACACCTCAGATTATGAACGGCATTCGGAGCGTCAAGGCCGCAGCCGTTAGCAAACGCTTGAGATTATGAAGTGCCCGCTGCGGCGCGGTGGAGTAGTCTTTCACTTCGGTTTACCTAAAGGATATAATTGGCGGTCTCATGCCGAATAGCGAAGAGCCTCAGACGGTTTTCCAAGAAATGCTTGGGTTCCAAGAAGAGTGTCCAACACGCGCAAGCGAGCCTGTTGCCACAGCCGGGGGCCGAGGTGGCTTTTGGTCGCAGTTTCTCCACCACGAATGGGCGTCGGCTGCGCTCTATCTGCTCTTAGATGTTGTGAGTTGGGTGGCCATTTACCGAGTCGTCGGCTGGTTTCGGTATGACGCGTTTTACGCGACACCGTTTCAATTTTTCATCATTAACCTTATTCAGCTCGGCGTGATCGTAGCGGCGCTCTATTTCGTGGGCGGTTACGATCGAACGGTCGAGAAGCTAACCTTGGGATATGCCGCGGAGCACATCCTTGCGCTCACGACAGCGGCCTTCGTCAGCGCGCTGCTGATTTATTCCGCGGCGACCTTTGATCAGACAATGAAACCGAGCCGCGGCGTGCTGCTTTTGAGCTTCGCAATTTTCTTGCCGCTGTCGCTGGCTTACCGCCGGTGGATTCGACAATACGTGGTTGCAAGCAGCGTCGGCCACTCATTCCTGGTCATCGGTAGCGGCGAGGAGGCGACGCGTTTTTACGAGGCCTACAAGAAGTCACCCAGTGGGCAGCAACTGGAATTCGTCGATGTGAATGAGAAGCGCGTAGGCCAGCCGATCGCCGGTGAAGGATCGCCGATCATACAAGGAGATCTTGCGGCGAGATTAAACGATCTCGGCAAATGTTACAGCGGCATCATTCTCGCCGAGAGAGCGAACTTGTTGGACACGCAACTGCTGGAGCGCCTGGTGCATGCGCAATTCCAGAAAACGCGCGTTTATACTTTGGAATCGTTTTACGAAACTCACTGGCGATATCTGCCACTGGGAATTGTCGATCCGTTCTGGCCGTTGCAAACCGGATTTCAATTGGCACGCACTTCGCCGTACCATTATCTGAAACGACTTCTCGATATTCTTGCCTCCGCAACAGCGATCATGATTTGCGTTCCACTGTTCCTGCTAATCCCTCTGTTCATCTGGATGGAAGACGGCAGTCCGTTGTTTTTCCGCCAGGAACGAGTCGGCCGCGACGGGAAACGTTTCGTTCTTTTCAAATTTCGCACAATGCGCAGTCGTGCCGCTCAGGATGATCAGGACATTTACACGAGAGAAGGCGATCACCGCGTTACATCCCTGGGGCGCAGGCTGCGGAAACTTCGGTTCGATGAGCTACCGCAACTTTGGAACGCCCTCAAAGGGGACATCAGCCTGATAGGGCCGCGTCCGGAGTGGAGCAAGTGCGCGGAACGATACGAGCGCACCATCCCCTTTTATCATTTTCGGCACCTGGTCAAACCGGGGATCACCGGATGGGCGCAGGTGAATTATCCCTACGGCGAGAGTGACGAAGATGCAGCTGAGAAGCTAAAATACGACCTTTACTATATCCGGCATTATTCGCTGAAACTGGATGCAATGATCGTGTTAAAGACCTTGTACACGATGCTCTTTGGCAAAGGACGCTGAGAGGAAGCGACTCATCGGTGATGATTAGTGATCGGCGGATAACATTGCTGAGTTCCCACATGTGATCTCTCGTATCTTCCGTGCTGTGTCGCGCTGGACTTTCTTTGCGGCACTTATCTATGCTCCCTGGGCATACGGAGCCACAACATCGGCGAGCATCCGGACAACTAACTGGATGTTGCTGGCAACGCTCGTGCTTTGGATTGCCGAGCTGGTCACCAGTCGCCGAAGACCGCAGTGCCCACCTCACCTGATCTGGTTAGCAGGGGCTTTGATCTGCGTCGCAACCTGGATGGCTTTGAACGCCAAGTCCATCTACGACCCCGAATTTTCTTTTTTCGCGGCATTGCCGAATTTCGCGCCGTCTTTGGCGGGCTCCGTAGATTATGCGATTAGCAGCGCTTGGACGATCCGAGGCGCCTTGCTGCTCGGGACTATTTTGTTCGTCTCGGACTTGTCCCAGAGTAGTCGGTGGTTGCTGCGACTATGGTATGTCATCGGTCTGGTCGGTGGCTCGATAGCGTTGCTGGGTTTGCTCCAGAAAGCTACCGGGGCGCAAATGATCTTCTGGAAGCCGGCACCTCCGCCTGAGTTCGGCGTTACGACATTTTTCGCAACGTATTTTTACCATGGCAATGCTGGAGCGTTTCTGAATCTGGTGTGGCCGTTGAGCGCCGGTCTTGTTATTCGGGCGTTTACGAGGACATCTCGCCCGGGCATGCGCGCGCTATGGGTCACCATTTTCGTCCTGACCGTTGCCGGAGTGCTCGCGAACACCTCGCGTATGGCGCAGTTCGTTGCGCTTCTGTTGATGGTTGCAATCAGCCTTCATTTTGGACCGGCGCTTCTGCGAAAGTTATCAGGAGGGCAGAAAAGCGGCGTCGTGGCTGGTGCGCTCGCCATTATTTTGGCACTGATCGCGCTCGCTCAGGCAACCCATTTGGAGCAACCGCTTAACCGCTGGCAGTCCGTGGGGGAACGAATTCCTGCCGACGCGCGGTGGCAAGCGTCACGCGTGGCGTTGGGTGCGCTGTCTGGCGCGGGATTGTTGGGGTCGGGACCAGGAACATTTCGAGTTGTGTTCCCAGCCTGCAACATCGGATCGGGTCATCCGGTTCCGGGGACCTGGAGGTTCTTACACGAGGATTACCTGCAGACAGTGCTGGAATGGGGATGGCTGGGAGGCAGCCTGTGGGCGTTGCTCTTCTTCGGAGGAATTGCAGCCGGCATTCACAGTTACATCAGGTATGCCAGGAGAGACTGGATGCCGAGGAGACGCCTGCTACAACCTATGGCCATCCTAGCGCTCGCGGGGGTGGCGCTGCATGCGCTGATCGATTTTCCATTCCAAATCGAGTCGATCCAGCTCTATGTCGCAACTTACCTGGGCCTTTGTTGGGGAAGCAGCTTGTGGTACCAGCAGTCAGGATTGCGCCGTCACAGTTCAGAAGTCGCGGCTATTGAGCACCGCTGAGTCTCTAGGCTCCATTATCTTCGTAATCGGAACCGTGCGTCCGAACATAACTCCGGGAATATGCTCCTTCTTCCGCACCGTAACCGTGGGACGAATAATGGTAATAGTAACCAACCCCACGGCTCCGTCGCAATCGATTCAAGACCAGACCTGCCGGACGAATTCCTGATTTTGCCAGCAAAGAAATTGCCCGGCGGACCGCCTGGCGCGGTGTTTTTGCTGCTCGAACGACAATGCACAGTGTTTGGACATGTGGCGTCATCAAAAGAGTATCGCTAACTGCCAGGATCGGAGCGCTATCGATCACGACGCGATCAAAGAGCGCGGCAGCCTCAGTGATCAATCGCCCGAAGAACGGGCCTGCGAGAATTTCAGCCGGGTTGGGCGAGCGCCGTCCACCCGCGAGGACAGAAAGCTGACCTCCGGTCGCCGTGAGGATATTCCCGGTGACTGCAATGTTCTCATCGACGAGCTGGATTTCACCGGCAGGAATCTGGCGCGCGGCTGAGGCCACGTCGGTTTCACCTAACAGCCAATCCATGACTCCAGGGTGGCTCTCCTCATCGGAATTATTTTTGGCGTTGGGGAAACGGAAAATTTTGTGCATCGTTGGCCGGCGCAGATCCCCGTCGATGAGAAGCACGCGATAACCCTGCTGGGCCAGCGCAAGCGAATAATTGGCGCTGGTGAAACTTTTTCCTTCGTTAGGCACAGCGCTGGTAAAAAGCGACACTTTGCGCTCTGCTTCCGGTCCTAACAAGGCAAGCGCGGCGCGTAAATTGCGGAATGCTTCGGCCGCCGGACTTTCAGGAGTTTCAACGACCACCCGATAGTTTGAACTGCCAAACGCTTTTTTGCTTCGCCGTTTCAAACGGCTCACCGGCCCCTCATCAGTGGTCTCAGGGACAGCGGCGAACACCGGCAACCCAAGGGTGTTTTCTGCCTGATCAACAGTCTTAATTGACCGATCCAAGGCGTCCGCGCCAAAAACGAACGCCAGACCGACGGCCAGACCCCCCAGCAGGCCCAGAAAGATTGTCCTCGTAGGGCGCGGACTAACAGGTGACTGCGGAAGTGGCGAATGCTCAATCACGCTCACCGCGTTCGCCTTTACATCCTTGCTCAAGCTCGTCTCCTTAATTTGACGAAGAACGCTTTCGTAAAGCGCACGATCGGTTTCAGCTTGCCGCGCCAACTCCTGCCACCCGATAGCCGTCCGATTGAGGGCGACTGCGACGCCCTGTTGATCTTGCAACGCTTGTTGCAGGCTGACCTCTGTGGCCTTCGTCTGTTCGATAGCGTTGCGCAGAATCGCCGGCTGCGCCAGCACAGCCTGGTGAAGCTTCTCTTTCGCGTCGGCAAGCGAAGCTTTGGCAGCAATCATTTTAGGATGTTTATCCTTGTATCGGAGGGCATAAGTCGTAAGCGCAGCTTCGATTTGCGTAACGGTGCGCCGCGCTTCGGTCACCATTTGGGCAGTGGAGATACTCGGCACCGCAAGCAAGGCGTCAATGTTATCGCCGGATTGTTGGATTTGCTCGAGCTCGCCTTCGAGGCGAATCCGGTCGGCCTTTGCTGCTGTTAATTTATTGTTCAGGTCTTGCAGCTTGTCTTCCACCAGACCTCCGCGCGGTGCGCCACCGGCGCCCGACCCCTGTTGTGAACCTGTGGCAGCTGTGCCGCCGCCAAGCTGCAATGCGTCCGGATGCTTGGCCTTGTAATCGGCGACGGCAGCTTCACTTCTTTGCAGGTTCCTTTTCAACCGCTCTTCTTCTTCGAGCAAATACCGCAACGCCTCCTCGCTGAGTGAGGCGCGCCGCTCGATTGAATTGCGGATGTACTCCCTTCCGACCGCCTCGGCGAGGCGTTGTGCCATTACCGGATCGGGATGCGTCACGTACAAATCGATCAGGCGCGTTCCGCGGCGGATCGCTGGTCTTACCATATCGACCATTGCCCGGCCCAATCCTTCTTCGAGCGGGGTGAAGGTTGTTATACCAATTGTACTCTGGGGGTTCGCGCCGGGCGGCGGGGCTTCAGTGCGCTGCGCCGGGCTAGATTTCTTATCGATCACAACGCTTTGGCCCAATAGCGCGCGTCCACCGTCCGCCGCCAGACCCTCCGAGCGCACAACTCTGGAAAGCAGAGTTTGATTTGTCAGGTTTTGTTCAATGGTCCGCAACGCCTCCTGGCTCGCCAGAAACATCGAACGCATGCGTGTTGTGGAATCGTCGGTAGGAAGAAAACTTGGCTCCTGAAATTCTACTTCCAGCACGGTATGGCCCTGGTAGAGCTTCGGCGTCCGTGCCAGATAACCGAGCGCAGCAAAAAGCCCGGCGAGAACGCAGATCGCCACGATCCAAATCCGTTCGACGAGAGAATGCCAGAACCGGCGAAAATCGAACCTTGGCAGTCCTTCAGCGTAGTGCCCGGTCAAATCAGATAAAACGGGTTTCTCCGAGTTTGTGGAAACGGTCGTGCCGATCGAAGATTGCGCAGGATCAGTCACAGCGGAATATCGGCTGCAACCATACACCAAGAAGTGCGCCGGAAAAGGCGCACGGCACGAAAAGTTTGGCGTTAAAAAATACTTTCGCCGACGGTGATGGTATCGCCCGGCGCGACGCGAAAACCTCCGCCGCTGCCCTTGTTGAATTTTTTGGCATTTACCTTGAAAATCTTGTCGCCGTTTGCGCTCTGTCGCCGGACCGTTATTCGTTCCGGCGCAGCGATCCGCGTATATCCGCCTGCCAACGCGATCGCTTCCAGTAGATCGATGCCGTCCGGACTGGACTCGGGCATTTCATAACTGCCGGGCCGGCCCACCTGTCCCAGGATTGAAAAGCGCCGCTTCGCGTAGCCAAGAAGCATCACGTTTACTTTGGGGTTCACCAGATAATCGCGGCCGTACAACTCAGTAAGTTTCGAAGCCGCCTGCGTCAGGGTTAAGCCCGCTAAATGAACCGAGCCAAGCAAAGGCACGCTCAAGTTACCTTCGGGATTCAGTCGGCCGTTTGTGCGTAGATCGTCTTCGCCGAAAACCTCTACCCCGATGTAGTCGTTTGGACCTAACACATATCCAGCCGGCGCACTCGCTCCGCCTCCGGGAGGAAACGCCGGCCTGGCAGCCGACGATGTGTTCGGCGCTCCGATGGCCTGCGAGGCCCCGCTGCCTGGCGCGATTTGCCCCCGGAGAGAGCCTGCGAACAAGTACAACGCGAGCGCAATTAACAACCAGCGCTCACATTTCCCCGTTCGCAAACGACTAAAACCCTCGTTAGAACCGGACCGTCGCCCGAACGCCCACCTGATTATCATAGAAGCTGTTGGAACTCACATTGCTGCTGTCATCGCGGTGCAGGTAGTACACCCCGGCACTCAGCCACCTGGTAATCAGCACGTCAAGGGACGGCTCGATAAACCAATAATCATCATTCCGCGGCGCACTGACGTTGTTGGCAGCAGCGAAGTAATCCGAGTTTTCGTAACCGACCCCCAAGCCGAAGTAAAGGCGCTGGAATAGACGCTGCTGAAAACGGGCCGCAAAGTATGTGTCCGCGAAATCTTGATTGGCAAGGAACCCGGAATTGTAAATTCGGCGACCGGCCGCCAGCGTGATGGTGGTGTCTGCGAACGGATTATAGACAATGCCCAGTTCAAAGACGGGCGTGGTGTATGTACCCCGATTGCCATCAAACTGACGAAACTCGGCACCCGCCGAAGCATACATACCCAATTTGGCCGTCGCCTGATAATTGAGGCGGAGGTTCACCTGCTCGAAACTTTGGTTAGGCGTTGGGTTGTCCACCCAATTGTACCCGAAGGTGCCGCCAATCCCGACGGAGACCTTTGGCAACCAGTTGTAGTAAAGGTAAAGACCGCCCGAAACAGTGTAGTCACTGATATTATTCGGGTAAAAATAGATGTTGGAATCGAATTCGCCCTGCAAGAAAAGCTTTCCGGTCAAGTCATAGTCTGCCCGCAAACGCGTATCGAAAATGTTGAGCCGAGTGGGTGCGCTCGCATCGAGGTTTGCCCATAGCCCGGTCGTATCGATGATGCTGCTGAGGTTTGCCGATTCGAGTAGTGCTATGTCCTCGTCCAGCCTTAACCGCAGTCGGCCGGTGCTATATCCTCCCTCTAGGTGAATCAACTGGTTAAACGCGTCCTGGTCCGAGTGGTCGACAAACAGAATAGCGCTCGGCATATAATCCAGACGGAGGTAGCTTCTGCTGCGCCCCTCCATGTCGCCGACACCAATGGTGATCTCAGGCTCGATCGCGAAATAGTAATCGGAAACGCGATTTGTGTGACTGATAAAGATGTTGTCATCCCAAACACCGCGCACCGTCAGCTGCAAACTACAATGAAAACGACGCGGTTCGCCCGACGGCGGACCTTGGTCTATCGCCACATTTTTGGTGCTGAACCCGCCGTAAGGGCCTCCTGCCGCTGGCGACGAAATGACGTTGGTCTGCGCTGTCGTGTAGTTCGTCGAAGAAGACCACGGGTCGGGCGACGACGGGAAGGCTTCCTCTGAGGACGGCAACGGTTCCGAGGAAGACGGCAACGGCTCCGCCGGGGTAGAAGGCAAAGGTTCCGCTGCAGGCGGCATTGGCTCCACTTGCGCTGATGACGTCGGTTCCGTGGAGGGAAGTGTTGGCTCCGACCAGGGTGGCACGGCTACCTCCTGAACCGGTTCCTGCGCTCGCGCAGCAAAAACAAATGCGAAAAATATTGCCGCGACGACGACAAGCGCTCGGCCGGTAATCACGTGGATCACTTATCTGCGGCGGTTTCTAACGTCGGGCGGGGCGGAACATGGCGCCAAGCAGTGAATGCACAGAGCATGACCGGGGCGCATGGCCACGAGACTAGGCTGCCGCTGTAAAAGCGTCAATCAAAAAACCCTGCAAAATCCCGAGATTTGGCCGCGTCTTTTACCGCGCGACCCTCGTCTCCGACTCCTTGTTAGCACGCTTCTTCGTCACCGGGAAACTTGCTTTGCAGTTGTTCGCGTAAGACGTTTCGCAGCGATTCAGCAAGGAACGATTCACTGACGTGCCAGACGCGGAAAAAACGATTACGATCAACGAAATTTATCATTCCATTCAGGGTGAGAGCACCTGGGTGGGTTGCTCGTGCGTTTTTGTGCGTCTGACATTTTGCAATCTGCGCTGCAACTATTGCGACACCGAATACGCCTTTTACGAGGGAAACAAACGAACACTGAACGAAATCGTGAATGCAGTGGCTGCGTTTCGTTGTCCATTGGTGGAGATTACAGGCGGCGAACCATTGCTCCAGAAGAACGTGCTGCTGCTGATGTCGATGCTGTGTGACTCTGCCTATACAGTGTTGCTCGAGACCAGTGGCGCTCTGGATATCTCGAAAGTCGATCCGCGCGTGTACCGGATCATGGATTTAAAGACACCGGGGAGTGGCGAGGAGGACAAGAATCTTTGGGCGAACATCTCCCATCTCACCTCGCGCGATGAAGTGAAATTCGTGGTGGGCTCGCGCGACGATTACGAGTGGGCGCGCGATAAAGTGCAGCGCTATGATCTTTCCGGTCGCTGCCGCGCCGTGTTGTTCTCGCCCATCTTCGGCAGGATCGACCCACGGCAGATCGTGGAATGGATTTTAGCAGACAAACTAAACGTCCGTTTTCAGCTTCAGATGCACAAATTCATCTGGAGCCCGACTCAGCGCGGAGTTTGACAGGGCCGCGTCATTCCGAACGATCCAAAGCAAAGTCGAGAAATCCTGCGGAGTCACGTGAACGCAACGCAACGGATGCTCTCGAGTTCGCTCCGGATGACAGCCTGTAGCAAGCGATGATAGTCTTAGTCATATGCGCGCGCGCCTGACGAAGGACTTCACTTTCGAAGCGGCACAGACTTTGCCCAACGCCCCGGAGGGTCATAAATGTCGCCGGGTGCACGGACATAGTTTTAAAGTCGAAGTGTCGGTCGAGGGAGACGTCGATCCAAAAACCGGCTGGGTTTACGACCATGCTCAGATGAGCGAAGCCATGAAACCACTTTTGAAAATTCTCGACCACGCATACCTCAATGAAATTCAAGGCCTGGAGAACCCAACGATTGAGAAGATGGCTGAATGGTTTTGGCAAAAACTGGAATCCCAATGCCCGGGCCTCTGCCAGATCGTCGTGCACGAAACACCTACCGCGCGCTGCTTCTATCGCGGGGAATAACATCGCAACCACGCGCGGCGTGCAGAGGACTGCCCGCCCTACCATCTCGCGTGCGCTCACTTTTGGTAGGGCGCGTCACTCCGTGCGCGCCGTCTTCTGGCAGGGACTTTTACAACTCGATCGCGTACCGCTTCAATTTGTTGTAGAGCGTGGGACGCTGGATGCCGAGCAGTTCGGCTGCTTTTTTCTTGTTACCGCGGCATTCGGCTAAGGCTTGGAGAATGGCCGTGCGCTCGAGATCGTCGAGAGTCTGCACGCCTTTGCGCGGCAATCCGCTGATTTCGGCTTGTTGCAGTGCCGCAGGTAGCTGTATTTCCGCCGGCAACCCTTTGACCCCGATCACGCCGTCCCGCGCCAGCACCACGGCGTATTCGATTGCGTTTTGCAGTTCGCGAACATTTCCGGGCCAGGAATAATCGAGCAGCTTCTGAAATGCATCCGGTGAAACATCCGGCTCCGGCTTTCCGAGTTGTTGAGAAAATTGTCTTACGAATTGCGCGATCAAAGGCGGAATGTCTTCTTTTCGTTTGCGGAGCGGAGGCACTTCAATTCGGAAAGTGTTTAGCCGGTAATATAAGTCGGAGCGCAGCCGATTCTCGGCGAGTGCCTCGGGAATCGGCTTGTTAGTCGCAGCGATCGCCCTGAAGTCCGCTTTCATGGTTTGCGTGCTGCCAAGAGGCCGATACTCGCGTTCCTGCAGCACGCGCAAAAACCGCGTCTGCAAATCAGCCGGCATATCGGATATTTCGTCCAGGAAGAGCGTGCCGCCGTGTGCCGCAGCAATCATTCCCGGAAAATCGTGCATCGCCCCGGTGAACGCCCCTTTGACGTAACCGAAAAGTTCTCCCTCAATCATTGTTTCCGGGAACGCGGCGCAATTGAGCTTCACCATCGGCTGGCCAGAGCGGCGACTGCGGGCGTGAACAGCGTTGGCGATCACTTCCTTCCCGACGCCGCTTTCGCCTGCGATGAGAACGTTGGCGTCCGACGGCGCCATGGCCTCGATTAGTTCTGCAATTTCCTGCATCGGTTTGCTGTTAAAAACTGGCGCGGGCCGCGACTCTGCAATCTCCAGGCGCTTTTCGAGTTGCTCTGTTTTTTCCCGCAGTTTTTCGGCCTCTTGCAGGAGGAACTGTTTCTCCAATGCTTTCTCCACGAGGCTGAGCAGCTCCTCGGGAGCGTACGGTTTGCTGATAAAATGGTAGGCGCCGCGTTTAATCGACTCGATGGCGTTATGCAGAGAGTCGTGCGCAGTCAGAATAATCACCTGTACGTCGGACAGCTCCGTCTTGATCCGATCGAGCATTTCCAAACCGTGGCCGTCGGGCAATTGCAAGTCGAGGAGCACGAGCGATGGCGAATTTAGCTTTAGCGCCTTGAGTCCCTGCGCCGCTGTGGCCGCGGTATCCACCCGGTAACCATGTCGCTTCAGTAACGCTTCAAGCGTCATTAGCACGGGGCGCTCGTCATCGATGATCAGAACGCGATGGTTTTCTGTTTTCATCACATTGCGCTGCTGGTACTACGCACGAGCAGTGGGTTGCAGTTGCTTAAACCGTGAGAATGACATGGTAATCAAGTATGTTCGGAATGCCCGTTCGAGAGGGGCAGTTTAACTGTCGAAACGAGCGCGGAAGCCTTCGGATCGTATTGAGCCTGCAGCTCGCCACCGTGCGCTTCGATAATGGCGCGGACGCGATTAAGCCCAAGACCATAATGACGTTGGCTGATGTTCCGGAGTGGTTCGCGGCCCCAATTTTGTGTAGTTGAATCAAAACCAGCTTTTGGTTCATGAAGACTGAACACTAACTGATCGTTCTCAATCCTGGCGCTCGCCAGCAGGGGGCCGTTGGCACGATCGTGCCTGAAAGCATTGGCAAAAAGTTCCACAAACATTTCCTGTAACATTTGCGGATCAACATTCAGCATCCCGTCAACCTTTAGTCGCCACGTAATCTGGTCACTATCGTTTGGAAAATTGCGGTCGATCTGCGCGCGCATGTCCGCCAAAAAATCAGCCGACTGGTAGGAAATCATATTCGGTGTGACGTTTCCGACCGCTTTGGAAAGCCGTTGCAAAGTCGAGTTCAGGCCTGAGACGACCTCACGCAAACGCTTGATCTCACTTTGCAATTCTTGATCTTGCGCGAGTTCACTGATGTAAGCCGATTGCAGCTCGATGGCGTTCAAATCATTGCGCAAATCGTGACTCAATTGCCGGATAAAGCGGACCGTGTCGCTCCAAGGCAGACTCAATGAACCGGTTCGATTCTCGGAAGAATTGTGCGCCATAAGGACAGAATTACGGTGATTGTCCGAGGGAAAAGCGATCATCCACCGCTTCCTCGCCCGGAACAACCTTGATTCGTGAAGCACTGCTCGCCAGATGCCGCAACAAGTGAAACACGTCTTCCGGATCGGCATCGATTGAGCGCGCGATTTCTTCGGCAGTCTTCCCCTCGCCGGAAAGCTCCTCCTGCACTTGTTTCTGGAGCTGCAACAGTTTGCTTGCAGCCTTTTTGCCTGCTTCTACGCCAGGCTGATCGTACGCGTTGATGTTAACAAGCGAACCGTAATAGCCAATGGCCCGCTCATAGAGCGCGATTAACAGGCCGACATAAAATGCGTTCACCTCGGGAATGCTCATCGTTATTGACTCCCGTCCGTTCTCGTATAACGCGCTGCGCGTGCCGCGCAGAAATCCCTGCAGGTAATCGCCGCTTGTAATGCCATCCTCGACTTCAAACCGCGCGCCGCGTCGATCGTTGCGCACTTCCACAAATGTCACAAAAAAATTCAACACCCCATCGCGCAATTGCTGCACGTAGGAATGCTGGTCGGTCGAGCCCTTGTTGCCGTAAACGGCAATGCCCTGGTGCACAATCTCCCCAATGAGATTCTTTTCTTTTCCTAGCGATTCCATCACGAGCTGCTGGAGATATTTAGTGAACAGACCCAGTCGATCCTTGTAGGGAAGAATCACCATGTCTTTTTCGCCTTTCCCATTGCCGGCGTAGTACCACATGAGGGCCAGAAGCATCGCGGCGTTTTGTCTTGCTTCCGGTACCCGGGTGCGCTCGTCCATGGCTGCGGCACCGGCCAGGAAGGCATCGATGTCAAATCCTTGCAGCACCATGGGCAAGAGTCCCACTGCGCTCATCACAGACGTACGTCCCCCAACCCAATCGGGCATCGGGAAGCGCGCGAGCCATCCATTTTTTTCCGCATTTTTGTCCAAGTCACTTCCAACGCCAGTAACGGCGACAGCGTGCCGGGCGAATTGAAGTCCCTTCGCCGCAAATTTGGCTTCGGCTTCAAGCATCCCGTTTCGTGTCTCCTTTGTCCCGCCAGATTTGGAAACGACCACGACCAGGGTTTGCGAAAGCCGATCCCCTATCCTGTTTAACACGCGATCGAAACCATCCGGATCGGTATTGTCGAAGAAAAAGATATCCATCGGGTCGTGCGGCGAGCCGAGCGCCTCTGCCACAAACTGCGGCCCGAGCGCCGAGCCGCCGATCCCAATGTGCAGAACGTACTCGAAACGTTTTCCGTTTTCAGCCGTGACTTTCCCCTTGTGAACGTCTTCGGCGAATTTCTTGATGCCCTGGATCGTGTCTTCGATTTCCGCCCGGATTTCCGGTGTCGGCGCAAGCGCAGGATTCCTCAGCCAGTAATGACCGACCAATCGCTTTTCTGTAGGATTAGCGATCGCCCCCGCCTCCAATTCCTGCATCGCCGCAATCGCCTGCTCAATTCGCGGCTGCATTTTCTCGAACAAATCCTCCGGAAATTTCATGCGGCTGATGTCGAGGGAAAAACCGAGCTCGCGATATTCCAGGAAATATCGTTGGAATCGCTGCCAGAGTGATGAGAACGCCATGAGAATACCGAAGTGAAATTCGATTGCGGCGTCAAGTCCCGCCAATAACTTCGTCTTCCCGTAATGAGCGCACCACCCACGAAACGAAGGCCGTATTTGTTTGCAGCAGTGATCGCCTGCAGCTTGGTGGCGGCGGTTTTGTTTGGCGCAAGAATGGTAGCCGTTCATTGCGAACACGCCACCGTTCTCTCGACCGCGCCCGAGTTGTTTCCGCTGAAAAACCAGGGCCTGGCTTTTCAGCGTGCTGCCGCATGTGCACCGAACGTGTTGCCGCTTTATGCCAGCTCAGAACTGACAGCGCTTAGGGTGCCGGAGAGGGCGAACATTTTCTTTCGCACTGCACCAACCGGTTTCCAAGTTTCGCCCGTCGGCGCCGGAGGCATGGCCCCATTGAACATTTTGCAAAAAGTCGGTGCTCTCGGGTCGGACTTGCGCGGCAAAAGGCTTGCTATCTCGCTTTCGCCCGGGTTGACGACTAACCCTGGCTGCAAGTCGTATGACGGAAATTTTTCCCTAATGGCGGCAAGTGAAATGGTATTTGGCACCGTTCTCAGTTTCGAGCTGAAGCAGCAAATCGCTTCACGTATGCTGGAATGTCCCAGTGACTTGGAGAAAAGTCCGTTGCTGGAATTCGCGGTAAGGAGGCTCGCATCCGGGCGATGGCTTGATCGTGTCGTTTTCTACGCGCTCTGGCCAATCGGAAAAGTGCAAAACACTGTGCTGGAGATGCATGACCATTTCGCGGCGGTTAGTCACATTCTGCATAAAATCAAGTCTGCTCCGCGAGGCCATCTGGAAATAATCGATTGGCCAAACCTGATCTCAAAAGTAAGCGCATTCAAACCCACTGATGAGGACAAAGTCGAGAAATCCTCGAGCTTACATCAGCAAATAGCCCCAGGTAGTGGTGACGCGGCGTTCCGGATCCGCATCGACACCGCACCGGGATGGACGGATCTCGACTTGCTATTGCGCACGCTGGCAAGCGTTCACGCACGGCCGCTCCTGCTCAGTATGCCGTTCGATGGGCAGTCCTACGATGAAACAGGCATATCACGGTCGGCTCGCGACAGCTATTACAACAGGCTTCGCGCACTCGCGCAAAGATACCATTTTGCGTTAGTTGAATTTAAGGGGCACGATGAAGACCCGGCTTTTCTTTATCTTCACAAGAGTCACCTCACTGCGAAGGGCTGGATCTATTACGATCGTGCGCTTGATGATTTCTTTCACGGGCGTTTGCCAAGGAGCTGAAAGCTTTCCATCGGCAATGTCCCATTTCATCCGTTCCTCCCAGTAATGAACGCGACCAACTCGGCGAACTCCTTCGTCGACACCGAAGACGCATTTGTAAGCAAGGTGCCAGCGGACCTGGACAAGCTTCCCGTCTTTTTCTTAAGCAAAACCCTCCTCATCGCGAACAAGCGAGCGGTCGGTCGTCCGCAAGACTTGGCCGACTTAACCGAGCTCGAATAGCAACCCTCAACTAAAGCGAGACGCAGCCGAGCGTCCTCTCAACCGTCAGGTCTTTGAGCGGCTGCCAAAACTGAAGGATTCTCGCGGAGAGCCGCGGCTCCGGCAAAATCATACCAGTGGATGAGTTCGGCACTTTGATTGTCGCTCGCTCACAATGCGCGTCGGTCTTACACCGACTGATTATTTTATTCCACCCCGATTCCCATCAGCAATCCATTCTCGATCACGGATGGATTGATGGTCAAAAATAAGACAACGCCGTTTACTGGCGAATTAACATTTTCCAAAGTGTCGCCGAACAAATCTCCCACCGTGCCGATCTGTTCTCCTTCGTTTACAACATCTCCAGGTGCCACTTTCGGATACCACACGCCGGTGCTCTTCGTGTAGAGCCACTCAAACTTCGTCAAAACTGTTGTAGCCACGGCGCTACGTGCCGTCTTGTTCGCCTTCGATTTCGAATTTGTTTCGGAGTTCGAGATTTGAAATTCGAACTTGGCATAATCAATCATTCCAAGATGTCTCATCACGTTGATAACTCCATTCACCAAAAGCGCGACGGCCTCTTCCTGCATTTGTCCAGCTCCCCCGGCTTCGGCGAGAATCGCTGGAGTTCCTTTGTCCGCGGCTGCCGCGTAGCTCGATTGACCTTTGCTCGGTTGAACGGGCCTACTGACCGTCAGCACGTACTGCAAACCGAACGACATCGCGATTTCTTTTGAGCGTGCGGCCACATCGCGTGCTATGGAATCCGCCAGTCCGGCCTCGGACCTGCAGATTACAAACGGCACGAGCGCTTCCGGGATATCGCCGCCGTGAAGATCGATGTATGCGTCAGCATAAACCACGAATTCGTTGATCAACGCATGCGTCATTTGCTCCGAATAACTACCGCGCGGATCGCCGGGGAACACGCGGTTCGGATTCACATTGTCGATTGGACAAACAAACGGCGTCCGCGTCCGAAACGCCGGCAGATTCAACACCGGCATCAAAATCACCGTGCCTGAAATCTTTTTTGGATCGAGCGTTTTACCCAATCGGATCACCGCTCCGACCGCAGGATACTCGCCGCCGTGCACGCCTGCGCTGACGAATAACACCGGTCCCGGCTTCGCGCCCGCGACTGAAATTACCGGCCGCGGCTCATCGTTAGCTAAGGCTGCGCCGGGAAATTTGACCAGGTGCCGCTGTGTTGTGCCGGCTTTTAACTCGCCGAGAATCGGTGGATGCATCTCAGAACCTACATTTTTTCACCACAGAGTACACAGAGTTCGCAGAGAAAGGCGCCAATCGTAGGTAGGGGCGATTGCCCCTAATCGCCCGCTTCTGATCTCGTCACTTGTCACATGTCACTCGCCTGCCACGCCGTAGCCTTGGCGAAGGCGGGTCACTTTTCTTGCAGCCCGCTTGGTAATCGTGGTGAGGCCAGGAGTTTGGCAAATTCGCTCCACCGTTTCTCGGGATCGTCGCCGCTTCGTTTCTCGATGTAACGGCGCACCATATCTTCCCCGAGATTGTAGTTGATCACGTAACTTCGATAACGCTGGATGAATTTCACCCGCTGCTGAGCGCGAGCTGGTTCCATCACTACGTATTTTTGCAACCATTGCACCGCAGCGCTCTCGTCGATCTCACCGTTGATCAATCTTCGCGCGGCCTCGTTTGTCGCATAGTCGAGCTGCTTCATCAAATCCTGCACGGCGTAATATTCGTCTGCGCGCTTGGAATCGATTCCCGCGGCGGGAAACAAGACTTCTTTCTCGAACTTCATTCGCTCGGCCTTGGTCGGGAACGCAACGTCCCGGCCGAAATTCGCCGTCCCTTCGGCGATGAGCGATTGCGGTGAGAACAGCGCGTAAACCGAAAACTCGACCCAGCCGCGATCGCGGACCAGGTTCTTTTCCAGCAGCGAATTGTAAACGTGATGCCCGGGATAACCTTCGTGCGCCGCGAGATCGACCGCGCGATCGATGTAGATCGGCAGATCGGTATTCACCTGAATCACGCTGTGGAAATTGCCTTTGTACCAATTGTAACCGCCCCACGGCTTATTGGTCACGTACTCGACGGTCGAAACTCTCGTTAGGCGGAAGCGCAACGTGCGCCAGCGTCCGGGCGCGGCATTCCTTGATCGCGAGTTGAAACACCGTATCGAGTTTTTCTTTGGGAATCACAAACGGCTTCCGCCATTGCTCACAGCGCTGCCACAGCGGCCCGTTGCCGGGAATTTTCTTTTCCAGCTGCGCAATGATTTCATCGAAGTGCGAATCCGGAAAGGTTGGCGCAACGGCGTCGTAAAGCGCGTGCGATTCGTCGTCGAACTTTAATTTTTCGCCCTTCAACATCCGCACCCGCGCCGCCAGCGCGGAAATTTGTTTCTGCAAATATTCGCGCCGCAATTTGAGCATCTCATCGCCTGAATTTCCTGCGTCAGAACTCTCAACTAAAGGCGCAGCCGTTCTCTCAACGCTCAACTTCTTCAGTAGTTCCGCGGCCTCGGCGCCGATCACATCCAGCGACTTCTTTTCCTTCTCCGCTTGCGTCTTCCACTCCGGCGGCCCGTAAAACGCGTCGACATAATCGGGATCATGTTGCCTGAGACCCAGCACCAGATGCACGTACCGCTCGGCGACAGCATTCATGCCGTCCGTCGCCGCTCGCGCGCTTCCGCTCGACACCAGGAAACCGCAAAGGACGAAAAGAAATAATATGCGACGCATACTGCAGATTAGGTTAACCACGAATGAACACGAATTGACACGAAGCAGGTACGGGCGATCACCTTCAATTACTCGATTTCAATTTCGCAGTATTCGCCGCTTCGAACCCGTCCGATTCGCGACGCAATCCTGTCCGCGTGCGGTTGGAGTTTTGGCCAACTTGCGAATGGTAGCACCACGATTGCGAGTTTATAATGCGAGAGATCTTGCTGAGACTTCAGCGCCTGATCTGTCGTGAGTAATACGTCGAACTCTTTCTCGGCTGCGTCGAGAAGTTCGCCATTGGAAAGTGCGGACCAGCCCATTTCAGCGGCAGTGAAGACTTCGTGGCCTGCTAGATAATTGCGAATCGGCGCCGGCGTTCCCTGGTCAAAGAGGATGCGCACAAACAAACTAAGTAGCAGCGAGAGTCTTCTCGGCGAACTCCAAGACAGCGAGCGCTTGTTGTTTAGTCACACCGGGAAACCATTCCAGAAACTGATCGACCGTCGAGCCTGACTCAAGATTCTCGAATAACGCCTTTACCGGCACGCGCGTGTTTTTAAAACGCCACGCACCGCTCAGAGTATCGGCTGAACGTTCAACCACCGGGCATGCACTCCAATCAATCATGATAGCGATCTTACCATCGCTTTCTTTTCCCTCCAAGCTCCTGGCTCGATGCTTTGGCTTGGTTGCTTGCGGCGCCGGAGCGTTGGGCGTAGGCGGGTCACCTGTCACGCGACACTCTTGCAAGTGAATTTTCCGACTGAGATTGGGACACACGTCAGACGTTACTGCAGTAGAGGGCCGAGCAAGAGCGGAATGTTTTCCGATCTTGGCTGTCGCAATTCAATCCGCTATTTTCTGCTGAATGACACCAAAAGGCCCTGAATTCATTCGATTCTTGAAGCCAGTTTTGGAGGTGCTGAAGCAGTCTGGCGGATCAGGCACTACTGCTGAAGTGATCGACCGCGCGATAGAACTTCTCAAGATCCCGGAATCAGAACAAGAGGCCACGTTGAAGAACGGCCAGTCTCGCATTCGAAATCAAGTTCAATGGAGCCGCCTTTATCTGGTGCGGGCTGGTTATCTTGAATCATCGCGCCGCGGTGTATGGAGTCTCACGGAAAAAGGCATTCAAACAGATCTGGCGACATTTAATCCGTATGAAGTGTTCCAATTAGTTCAAAGAGGATTCCGAGCAGAAAAGAAGAGTAAAGAATTGCAAGAACCGTTTATCGATGAACGCGGCGAAGCCGCTGGCGAAACCACAGATTACAAATCGGAAGTGCTGGCGCTCATCAAGTCGTTGCCACCGAATGGATTTGAGCGCCTGTGCCAGAGGGTTCTTCGCGAATCAGGTTTTCAAGAGGTTGTCGTTACCGGAAGAACGGGCGATGGCGGCATTGACGGAATCGGCGTGTTGCAAGTCAATCCATTCGTGAGCTTCAATGTTTTGTTTCAGTGCAAACGTTATCAGGGCTCCGTAACTCCATCCCAAGTTCGCGATTTTCGGGGAGCCATGGCAGGCCGTGCCGACAAGGGCATCATGATGACAACAGGTACATTCACGGTCGAAGCGAAGAAAGAAGCTAGGCGCGATGGCGCAGCGCCAATCGAGTTGGTTGCAGGCGAAGACCTAGTGAAGCTGTTCGAAAATCTTGAATTGGGCTTAGTTCCCAGACGCGCCTTCGAAGTTGATCGGAAGTTCTTCGACGAATTCCGCAGAGAGGCTTAGCTCATTCAAAAGATTCGAACGCATGGACCGGGGCGACATTGTCAACGCACGTTCCAACCGTTGTTCAGGCGACCGAAATCACTTCATTATTCACCTCCACGAAGAGGAATGGAGTGAAGATCTGGGCTTCCATTTAGCTCCTTTGAATCAAGAATTAGCATCTGATTGCTGCGCCGAGGCTACCCGAAATTCGTGTAACGCCAAATCCAACTCTCGATCAACGGACGCGACTGTCTTAATGAATTGAGGAACAGCTTTTTCGACGATGAAATCCAACACAACTGCGGTTGGATTATCGTCGTAGTGCAAACTGTATTCCAAACGTGCATGCGTTGTTGGCGTTAAGGCTGCGCTGCCACGTTTCGTAATCGAGAAAGTGTACAGATCGGACCGGAGGACAATCAGTGCCCGCCATTGAAAGATTCTCCAATACTCATCCTGTTTGTTGTCCATCCAGTCGTTCAAATGGTGTTCTGTATACAAAAGTATTCTGCGACCTTGCGGATTGAAGTGTGGAGATCTTCTGGGTGCGTTGCCATCAGTTCGCCGCTCTGCTTTTTCTTTCCGAATGAGCAGTACTGACAGAATAGCGGCCAATTGAGCACGCCATGCGGTTCGAACGGCTCAAACCGTCCGGAAAATGGATGAACCCGCTTACCCCCTTCGCTCGGCGTTACTTTGTAGCGCAAATAATCTGATGGGTCGGTGTTCGGACTGAAGCCCTTTGGCGTCAGAAGCACGACCGGATACCGGTTGTTAATCGCCTCGATGATGAACGTGCTCTTAACGCAAGTTTGCGGCGTGTTTACCTCGAAATCGTCGATTTCGACGACCATATCGATCTCACGCGACACTCCTGTCCGCGGATCCGGGAACGACAAATTCGATTCGACGAAGCACCCTTTGGCTTGGAGTGCTTGTGCCAACCGGCCCTCCATCAGATAGCCGGATCGCCGCAAGCATTCGACCATCTCTCGCTTACCTAATAGTTGCTCAAAAACATTCGGAGGCGCAGAGTCTTTCTTTCGAACGCGTTTGGTGGGAGCGGACATAGTTTACCTACTATTTTTCGGACAAGCTACCGTCTAATTTTACGCATTTGCTGTGTTTGTCGCGGCCAACTTTGAAAGAGCCCGTCAACAAAACAGCCGGAGCCTTTCGACTCCGGCTCTTCGAATTCATAGTGGCATTCGGCTTAGTAGTCCATGCCGCCCATGCCGCCCGGCGGCATTGGTTCCACCTTCGCATTGCTACGGCGCGACAAGGGGTTTTTCGAAAACAAGACGGTCGGATCGATAGTGAGCAACTCCTAAGAGTTCGCGAGCAGGCAGATTGGCGATGGACGTGGCGTGTTGCAATGCGCTTCGCAAATGTCGAATGTTGAACACTTGCTCTGCCGCGCTTCACTCTCTCTAATCCGAAGCGTCGCGCCCTCGTCGTTTAGCCACGCGGGGCGCCATTTGATGAGGAGGCAGAGGGCCAGTAACGATCGCGTCCTTTTTGATCACGAATCGTTGGTTCGGATCGTAAACGTTCAGCATGTACTCCCCGACCGATCTTCGCACCTCACGCTGGTGTTTTTTACAAAGCTTCGAGACATGATAATCCGTCTTGTTTTCGAGCGCCACGCACAGATCAATTATCGGTGGCATCTCTGGATGGCCGGCGTGAAAATCGGTTCCGAACAATCGCATTTGGGTCGTCGTCACTAAGAATCCAATCTGATTCACGGGCTCACGATCGGAGAGGTGATATGATTGCGGATCCCTGTGCGCGTAAAGTTGATTGCGGTGGTGAAGGAGTGAGTTGTGCAATTCGAGTTGATCTTTTGGCACCATTTCATTTCCGAGCATTCCGATTCCTCCGCGGGCCCTCTTGAACGGCTTTGCGTAGAGCACGTAAACGGCAGTAATTAACGAGTACAACAACGGATGCTCGGATTCCAAAGCATCGTCACGAATGTGCTCAGCAGCCGCGCGCGCATGCCGGAAGCACTCCTTAGCATAAAACATTTTCCAAAGTAACTTCGCATCCCCAAAAGAATCTTTTGTCATAGTTGCGTACGCAAAACAGCCGGAGCCTTTCGACTCCGGCTGTTCGAATTCATATTTGCGTTCGGCTTAGTAATCCATGCCGCCCATGCCGCCCGGAGGCATTGGAGGAGTTTTTTCCTTTTCAGGAATCTCCGTCACCAATGCTTCGGTGGTGAGCAACAGGCCCGCGATCGACGCGGCGTTTTGCAGCGCGCTGCGCGTGACCTTGGTTGGATCCACGATACCGGCCTTCACCAGGTCGGTGTATTCGCCGGTGGCTACGTCGTAGCCTTCGTTGCCTTTGCGTTTTTTGATTTCCTCGACAACGAGCGCGCCTTCTGCGCCTCCGTTATAGGCAAGTTGACGCGTCGGCTCTTCAATAGCGCGGCGCACGATCTGCACGCCGATCTTCTCGTCGCCTTCGAGGTTTTTCATGTTGTCGAGCGCTTTTTGCGCACGCAGCAATGCGACGCCGCCGCCGGGGACGATGCCTTCCTCGACTGCCGCACGAGTGGCGTGCAACGCGTCTTCGACGCGAGCTTTCTTCTCTTTCATCTCGGTCTCAGTCGCAGCACCGACGTTGACGACCGCAACGCCGCCCGCGAGTTTCGCCAGTCGCTCCTGCAGTTTCTCGCGATCGTAATCGCTGGTCGTCTCTTCAATTTGACGACGGATCTGGGCAACGCGGCCCTGGATATCGGCTTTTTTGCCTTCGCCTTCAACAATGGTGGTGTTCTCCTTGTCGATGGTGACGCGCTTGGCCCTGCCCATGTCGTCGAGCTTGATGTTCTCAAGCTTGATACCGAGGTCTTCGCTGATGCAGTCTGCCGCCGGTCAGCACCGCGATGTCTTCCAGCATCGCCTTGCGACGATCGCCGAAGCCCGGAGCTTTGACCGCGCAGACCTGCAATGTGCCGCGCAGTTTGTTCACGACCAGAGTCGCGAGCGCTTCGCCTTCCACGTCCTCGGAAATAATGAGGAGCGGACGGCCGGCTTTCGCGACTTTCTCGAGCAGCGGAAGCAGATCCTTCAAGCTCGAGATTTTCTTCTCGTAAATGAGGATGTAAGCGTTCTCGAGAATGGCTTCCATCGCCTCCGCGTTGGTCACGAAGTAGGGCGACAGATAACCTTTGTCGAACTGCATGCCCTCGACCACTTCCAGCGTGGTCTCGATCGATTTTGCTTCCTCGACCGTGATCGTGCCGTCCTTGCCGACCTTGTCCATGGCGTCGGCGATGATCTCGCCGATCGTCTTGTCCCAGTTGGCTGAAACGGTTGCGACCTGCGCGATCTCGGTGCGATCGCTGACTTTCTTCGAGAGCTTCTTCAGCTCTTCGACGATTGCATCGACACCTTTCATGATGCCGCGCTGCAACGAAGTCGGGTTCGCGCCGGCAGTGACGTTGCGCAGACCTTCGCGGTAAATGGATTCCGCGAGGATCGTTGCCGTGGTCGTGCCGTCGCCCGCCACGTCCGAAGTTTTGGAAGCGACTTCGCGCACGAGCTGTGCACCCATATTTTCATACGGATCTTCGAGCTCGATCTCTTTCGCGACCGTCACACCGTCCTTGGTGATCGTGGGGCTGCCGAATTTCTTGTCGAGAATGACGTTGCGTCCGCTCGGGCCGAGTGTGGCCTTCACGGCTTTCGCCAGTTTCTCGATACCGCGCAGCAACGTGTGCCGCGCGTTTTCATCGAATTGTAGTTGTTTAGCTGCCATAAGATTTAGTTGATAGTTGTTGGTTGATTGTTGAGAGATTTCTGAGGAACTCAGGAACCCAGGAAACAATTCGGTTCGGAATTTCTGAATTCGAAAATCCGTTCCTGCTTTCCTGCTTTCCTTAGCGATTCCCTCATCATCTTCGTGATTTCCTTATCCAATGATGCCGAGGATGTCGTCCTCGCGCATGATCAGGTAATTTTCGTCGTCGATTTTAATTTCGGTGCCGCCGTATTTCGAGATCAGCACCTTGTCGCCCTTCTTCACGGTGAAATCGACTTTCTTTCCGTTGTCATCGATTTTGCCAGTGCCTAAAGCGACCACTTTCCCCTCTTGTGGTTTTTCCTTGGCGGTATCGGGGATGATGATCCCGCCTTTTTTCACTTCCTGCTCTTCGAGCGGCTGCACCAGCACCCGGTCTCCGAGAGGTCTTACATTAACTGCTGCCATAGGTTTCGTTTACTCCTTGGTTTGTTTTTTGGGTTACGCCTGCGACCTCGAAACTTTCCGGGGCCTTCGGCAAATTGTTTTCAGCGAAACGCGCCGAGCATCGCTGCTTACTTTTTCTTGTTCTCGTCCACGACTTCGAACTCCGCATCGACGACGTCGCCTTCGCGCTTGCCGGCGCCTGCGCCTTCTTCAGCGCCACCGCGTGGTTGCGCTTCAGGCCCGGGTTGCGGACCTGGTCGCGGACCGGCCTGCGCCGACGCCTGCTTGTAAAGCTCGGCGCTGATGTCCTGGAATTTGTTCTGCAGATCGTCGTAAGCGCGTTTGATCGCGTCGGTGTCGTTGCGATTAATCGCGTCGCGCACCGCAGCGATGGCGTCTTCGACCTGCTTCTTCTTGTCGCCAGAGATCTTATCGCCGAGTTCCTTAAGCTGTTTCTCGGATTGATAAGCCAGCATGTCGGCGTTGTTCTTGATCTCGATCGCCTCCTTCGCCTTGCGATCTTCCTCCGCGTGCGATTCGGCTTCGCGCTGCATCTTTTCCACTTCGTCCTTGGAAAGACCGGAGCTGCCGGTGATCGAGATTTTCTGCTCTCTGCCGGTGCCAAGGTCCTTGGCGCTAACGTTGAGGATGCCGTTCGCGTCGGTATCGAACGTCACTTCGATTTGCGGAACACCGCGCGGGGCGGGTGGAATTCCATCGAGGTGGAAGACGCCGAGCTGTTTATTGTCGCGCGACAATGGCCGCTCGCCTTGGAGCACTTTGATTTCCACGCCTGGTTGGTTGTCGCTGTAAGTCGAAAAGATCTGCGATTTGCGAGTCGGAATTGTGGTGTTCCGCGGAATCATCGGCGTAGCTACGCCGCCGGCGGTCTCGATTGCCAGCGTCAATGGCGTCACGTCCAGCAAGAGCACGTCTTTGACGTCGCCCTTGAGCACGCCGCCCTGGATCCCCGCGCCGATCGCGACAACTTCATCCGGGTTCACGCCTTTGTGCGGTTCCTTGCCAATCAGGCTGCGTGCTACCTCGACAACCTTCGGCATACGCGTCATGCCGCCCACGAGCACCAACTCGTTGACGTCGCGTTCGGATACCTTGCGCATCCTTCAAGCACGCTTTGACCGGCGGAACAGTGCGCTGGACCAAATCATCGCAAAGCTGTTCCATCTTTGAGCGAGTCAGTTTCTTCTGGATATGCTTCGGCCCGCTCGCATCCGCCGTGATGAACGGCAAATTGATTTCGTATTCCTGCGTGGACGAAAGCGCGATCTTGGCTTTTTCAGCTTCCTCCTTGATCCGCTGAACCGCGTCCGGCTGCTTGCTTAGATCGATGCCGGTGTCTTTTTTGAATTCGTTAATGATCCAATCCATGATGCGCGCGTCCCAGTCATCGCCACCCAGATGCGTGTCGCCGTTCGTGGCTTTTACCTCGAACACGCCATCGCCGATTTCGAGCACGGAAATATCGAACGTGCCACCGCCCAAATCATACACGGCAATCTTCTCGTCCTTTTTCTTGTCCAGACCGTAAGCGAGCGATGCTGCGGTAGGCTCATTGATGATGCGCAAGACTTCGAGGCCGGCGATTTTGCCTGCGTCCTTCGTAGCGTTACGTTGCGAGTCGTTGAAATACGCCGGGACAGTGATGACTGCCTGCGTGATTTTTTCCCCGAGTTTCGCTTCGGCATCGGCCCTCAGCTTCGACAAAATCATCGCCGAAATTTCCGGAGGAGAAAACGCCTTGAGCTGTCCGTTCACATCCACTTGCACGTGCGCGTCGCCGTTGGCTGCTTTCACGATCTTGTACGGAACGCGTTTCTGTTCCTCGAATACTTCGTCGAACTTGCGGCCCATGAACCGCTTGATCGAGAAGATCGTGTTTTGCGGATTCGTGATGGCCTGACGTTTCGCGGCCTGGCCCACCAGCCGCTCGCCGCTCTTAGTAAATGCAACAACCGAAGGCGTCGTGCGCGCGCCTTCGCTATTTTCCAAAACTACCGGGTCGCCACCCTCCATAACGGCCATGCAGGAGTTGGTGGTGCCCAAATCGATACCTAAAACTTTTGCCATAAATTGAAAAATTCCTTTCTTCGTGAAGTCTCCCATTGAGTGAAGAACTCGCTTTGAGAGACTAACCCACATGGAAGACTAGCAATGGTTGGACCAACTCGGAGCGTCCGGTGTAAACCGCTGCTCACGAGCAATTAAAGCTAATAGCGCCTTGGGCCGGCTTTTCAGAGACGAGACAATTCGGCTCGGATTCCGCTGTCTAACTACCCGCTCCTGCGTCAGCACGGCCCTGCTGCTGGGGAGCGCAGGCTGCCAGCCTCCAGCATTCGGCAGCCCTGCCGAATGCACTTCAGATCGTCAACTGCCGCAAACACACGAACTTTTCGCGGCAAGCTGCCGCGAACAACAGGCTAGGAGCGCTAGGAGCCTGTGCTCCCCAGAAGAAATTTTCGTCGCATGTCCACAACGAGACAGATAAAATTCGCGTGTGCGACAATATCACGATCTGCTCCGGCTCGTGCTCGAGAACGGTCGTGCCCGCACCGATCGCACAGGCATAGGAACGTTATCGGTGTTCGGCGCGCAGACACGATTTGATTTGCGCGATGACGGGCCGGGTTTCCCGTTGCTTACGACGAAGAAGTTGCACACCAAATCCATCATTTACGAGCTGCTATGGTTTCTGCGCGGTGACACCAATATTCGCTATTTAAACGAACATGGCGTGACCATCTGGGATGAGTGGGCCGACGAAAAAGGCGACCTCGGCCGCGTGTATGGTGCACAATGGCGGGACTGGCGAGGCGGAAACGGCGTACGTGTAGACCAAATCGACAACCTGATTTCGCAAATCAAATCAAATCCACAGAGCCGACGCCTCATCGTGAGCGCATGGAACCCGGCTGAGCTCGATCGGATGGCGCTGCCGCCCTGTCATCTACTCTTCCAATTTTATGTGCAGGACGGCGAACTAAGTTGCCAATTGTACCAGCGCAGCGCCGATCTTTTCCTCGGTGTGCCGTTCAATATCGCGTCATACTCGCTCTTTACGATGATGCTGGCGCAAGTCGTCGATCTTACGCCGGGCGATTTTGTTCACACCTTTGGCGATCTGCATCTTTACAAGAACCATCTGGACCAGGCCCGCGAGCAACTCTCCCGCGAGTGCCGGCCATTGCCCCGGATGAAATTGAATGCTGCCGTCAAAAACATTCACCACTTTAAGTTCGAAGATTTCGAACTCGCCGGCTACGATCCGCATCCATCTATCAAAGCGCCGATCGCTGTATAGGCGGAACTGTCGAGACAGGGGGCGGGCTGCGGGGACTAAGCGAAAGCAGCCGACACGGCCGCCACTACAGAAGGGCGGAGAAGTCGCGCTGCGACTTTGGCTAGGACCACGGGCTTAACGATATTCGGCCGGACGCCAGTGAACCGTTACTACTCAGGCCAACCGCAATCCATTTTTCCCAGCATTTAGGTTTCGGGCCGCCAATCGATCCGCGATTTCCCCCGCCGCCTCCGGGGCTTTGGTGGCGCTGAAACTTATACGATGCCTTAGCTGAAGAGTGCGCCGTCCTCAACGGCATTTCAACCGCTGAAAGTCCCATCCGCTTGAGACTGCGGAGACTGTTCTCCGGTTCCAAATACTTCTTCGACGTGCCTCGGGGCTTGTCGCTCGGGGCGAACGCGTTAACATCTTCGTCGTTTTCGTAAGCAGACAATTGTCTGGAGAAGAGATTATGCATCGCACCGCCACTCGTTTTGGGCTGATCATCGCAGTCGCGGTTTTGGCGGCGACGAAGGTTGGCGCGCAGGAAGCACCCGCCGCCGCCGGTCCGCATTTAGAACCCGGTGCGGGCGGCGAGGAAGCTGCGGTCAGGCGAGTGGTCGACGGCATCATGCAGCCGTACTTGGCCCAACGACAACGTACGTCTCCCCGTGGCCAAAGATGGAGCCGGTCTTCTTATCTGGGAGCGATCGTCGCGGTTTCGCTGCAGGGCCATCGCTACTTCTTCCCGTATGGAAAGGCTACCGACGCCGGCGCTCCGTTTACGCGCGACACCCTGGTGGAGATTGGCTCCTGCACCAAAACGTTCACCACCACGCTGTTCGCACTGGCCATCAGCCGCAACCAGATCGTCCCTGACGCTTCCGCTCAGAAATACATGCCCAACGGCTACACGCTCCGAGCGCAGCGGTTGACGCCGCTGGAGTTGGCCGACTTCACCTCGGGAATGCCGGACGATCCGACCAACCTGCCGCGCGGGCTCGAACAGCGAAGCATCGAGCACTACACGGTTAAAGCCTTTCTCACCTGGGCTTCCCACTACGAACCGACGACCCAATTGCCTGCGCCGTATAAGTATTCCAACGCCGGAATCGGGCTGCTGAGCTACCTGGTCGCGACCGCGACCGGGAAAAGCTGGGAAGACCAGGTGAATTCCGAGATTCTTCAGCCGACTGGGCATGACTGACACGACGCTGCGGCCCACGCCTGAACAGCAGAAGCGCCTGGCACAAGGACATACCCGCGCCGGCCAGAATGCGCCGCGCTGGCCCGTCTACGCATGGTACGCTGCTGGCGGACTGCGCTCGACGGCACAGGACATGATCAGCTTTGGCGAGGCCAATCTTGGCCATAACGAAGTGAATGGGAAACCGGTTTCCGCTGAGTTGATCGCGGCGATGCAGCTGGCGCAGAAACCGATCTACACGATGCCGAACGGATTCAACAAGCAGGCGATGGCCTGGGTGAACAATATGGGCGGAGGCAATCCGAACCTGCATCCAGTGATTGTGAAGAACGGAGGAACATCAGGATTCGGCACTGTGATCGCGATTAATCCAACGAAGGACGCGGCCATCTTCATCGGAATGAACCAGGTTGGAGCTAACCCTGCCGAGAAAGGGATTGAGATCCTGCGGCACCTGCCATAGGGATTGATTAATCCGGCCGGCGCAGGGTTTGGATCACAACCATAGTGTTGGGCGCGCACGTATTTTCCTGAAGGCGATGGCATTGGCCTGTGTTTGGCAAAGGCCGAGTCGCGCGCATCGAGACCCAGAAGTTTAAAGCCTGACGGCAGGCCCATCGGGAATGCCCGTCGTCCGCGTGGCAGGCAGGATTATCTGACTCAGTCGCTCAGTGGTTCGTGCTGGCTGTCTTCGGTCCGCTCGAAAGCTCGACGAGATCAGCCAAAATATTGAGCGCCTCGGCGCGCTCGGCATCGATCAGCGGATCCTTGGTGTCGCCGTCCCCAGTTGCATCGCCGTCAATTAGATCAGAATCTGCATCCGCAGCTGCGTCTGAATCCACTTTCGGTACGGTCCCGTTCTTTTTCGCTTCGGCCAGCTTCCCAGGATACATAATCAATTGCAGGTTCGGTTTATCGACCGTGTCGAGCGTCACGCGATAGATTTGCGGCTCTTCCTGATTCCGCGCCAGGCGCTCCTTCGAACGCGTTTCCTTTCGCAGCTTATCGTCCGCAAGCTCTTTCTTCCGAACATCTTCGTTCAGCGTAATTCGGTTTTCGTCGATCTTATGACGCAAGCGATCCATATCCTCCATGACGTAGTGAAATTCAGGATCGTTCTTCACGCGTTCTTCCGAACGTCGCCGAAGCTGATCAATAAAGAGGGAATGATTGTCCGACCATTTGGTGTATTTCGCCTTGGCAACTTCATCGTACGGCAACGCATTTTTGAGCGCGCCTTCTCCGAACTCAGGAAGATCGCTCAGGCTGGGAAGGACAATGTCGGCCGCGACGCCGTGGAGTTGCGTAGAGCCACCCGCAACGCGATAAAATTTTTGGATCGTTAACTTCAACGCCCCGTCTTCATCGGAATGACTGCCCAGCAGCGAAGCAAACCGGCTAATCGGGAGGATGGTCTGCACGGTTCCTTTGCCGAATGTGCTCTTGTCGCCCACGATCACAGCCCGGCCATAATCCTGAAGCGCAGCGGCGAAAATTTCGCTGGCTGACGCGCTTTGCCTGCTGGTCAGAACAACCAGTGGCCCGGAATAAGCGATTCCCGAATCTGGATCGGACGAAATCCTGGTAGTCCCGTTATAATCCTTGGTCTGAACAATCGGACCGGATTTCAAAAACAAGCCTGTGAGCGAGAGCGCTTCTTCTAACGAGCCGCCGCCGTTTTTGCGCAGATCCACAACAAGCCCGGCAATGTTCTCTTTTTTCAGCCGCTTAAGCAATGCCAGCACGTCGCGGGTCGTGCTCTTCTGGTGCTTGTCCATGTCCGCATAGAAAGATGGCAGCGTGAGCCAGCCGAGCTTTATCGGCTCGCCGTTCTCATCCTTTCTGATGATGATATCGGCGCGCGCTTCCTGATCTTTCAGTTTAATTTCATCACGCACCAGGTCGACATTCTTCCGGCGCGACGGATCGGTAGCGTCGGAGGGAATCACCAGCAAGCGAACGCGTGTGCCCTTCTTGCCGCGGATCATTTCGACGACTTTATCGAGTCGCATCTCGCGAACATCGACATAATCCGCCGGTCCCTGCGCCACGGCAGTGATCCGGTCGCCGACCTTGAGTCTCCCGTCCGTTTGCGCTGGTCCACCCGGCACGAGACTCTCAATTTTCGCGTAACCATCTTCGGAGCGAAGCATTGCGCCGATACCTACCAGCGAAAGGCCCATGTTGATGCTGAAATTCTTCATATCGGCCTTGCTCAGATATTCCGAGTGCGGGTCGTACGCCTGGGCGAGCGCGTCGAGATAGAGCTTCATCTGCTCGTCCTTGTCCTGCTCGTGGACGTTGCGCGCCAGGCGGTCATAACGGCGTGAGACCAGTTGCGGCGCGGGTTCGATTGGGTGCTCACTCAGATGCTCCTGGAGCAGCTCGTTTGCAATGCGCCCGCGCCAGAGCTGGTCGGCTTCAGCCTCGTCTTTTGGCCACGGCGATTTTTGGCGGCTTAATTCGACGGTCGCGTTGCTCTTGAAATCCATCGGCTGCTTCAACAGCTCTTTTATCTTCGCCACGCGCTCGTCAACGCGTTTGGTGTACAGAGCGTAAATTTCGTAGCCAGGCTTAAGCGTGCCCAGAAGAATGTCCCCAGCCATCGAGTTGCCATACTTGGCAGTGAGCTCGTCAACGTCTTGCTGGGTAAAAAAGAGATGGCTGAAATCGAGCATCTCCAGGTAAGTCTGCAGGAATTTCTTCGAAACTTCCTCGTTGAGCTTTTGCCGGGTGTAATGGCCTTCTTCCAGCAGCCGGCCGACCGACATCGCCACGGTTTCTCTCGAACTCGCCGGTGCTTGGGGAGCCGCAAGTGCGGCTGTAAAAAGGATCGTGCAAAGGGCCAGTGATCGACGCAAAGATGCTCTCATTAGTAAAAAAGTGGTTTAAGACATTCGCAGAATTCGGCGCGCAGCGCAAGACGACGAGACAAAATCGGCATTGTTGGGTAGTACATAGACAATCGAAGGCGCTGAATATTCAAAGGATGCCCATTCTCCCCGTTAAATCGTTGAAGCGTTGAAGTGTTAAACCGGTGGATTGTTGAAGCGTGAACTCCGATGTAACGGTGTAACGATTTAACGATTCAACGTGACGGAGCCCAAAACATTTTGCGGCGGGATTTTTGAGACCAATTGCTACCTGTTCGAAGCGCCGAAGGGATGGATTCTCTTCGACGCGCCTGAGGGTGCCTGCGAATGGGTACGCTCTCTCAATATCCATCCCAAACTTTTGCTTCTGACACACGGGCACGTCGATCATGTTCAGGATGTTGCGAGGATTAAGCGCCAGTTTGGCTGCCAAATCGGGTGTCACCCACTCACCGCTCCCATGATTTCTGATCGCGATTTTTTTCGCAGCTTCGGCTTCGAGCTTGAGATCGAACCCGTGGAACCGGATTTCTTCATCGAAGAAACGTCGAACCGTAATTTTCTCGGCACCGATTTCCAGGTTTTGGAAGTTCCCGGCCATTGCCCCGGCAGTCTCTGTTTCTTTTCGCGCAACGACCGGTTACTGATTGGTGGCGATGTTCTTTTCGCCGGCAGCATCGGTCGCGGTGATTTACCCGGCGGCGACATCGATCTGCTCATCGAGGGGATCAGGGAAAAATTACTCCCGCTCGGCGACAATGTGACTGTGCTCTCGGGTCACGGCCCACCGACAACGATTGGCCGCGAACGCCTCACGAATCCATTTCTGCAATAGCAGAATCACCATGGAATCTCTTTTCGATCACGCAGGAATTTGCCGGTAAGCTCGTGCGGCGCCTCGGCGGCAAGCCACACAATCGTGTCCGCGCCCTCCTCCACCGAGCGGCTCGCGTTTTCTCCGCCCATATCCGTCCGTACCCAGCCGGGACAGACTGAATTCACCGCGAACTTCGGCAGCGCGGCCGCAAGCTGGGACGTGACACCGTTCAGCGCAGTTTTGGAAATGCAATAAGCCGGCGCCCAACCATCCGCTCCGCCGGTCAATTGACCGCCGCCGCTCGAGACATTGATCACGCGCGGCGCTTTGCTTTTCCGGAGCAAGGACGCGAATGCGCGTGTTACGCGCAGCGGGCCGAGGGTATTTGTCTCCAGAGTCTTTCGTAACAGGTCATCGCTGATTTCCAGAATTGCATCGTCTCCATCGACAATGATCCCTGCGTTGTTCACGAGCACATCGAGATGATCCGCCATCTTCGAGAACTCACGCCCAGCGGCGATGACACTATCGGCGTCCGAAACGTCTATTTCCAAAAAACTCGCCTTGCCGCCGTCCTTTACAATCTCATCGACCGCTTTGCGACCAGCCTTACGATTTCGCGCGCCAACGAACACATGAAAGCCTTTCCGTGCGAGTTGTCGCGCCACTTCGCGCCCAATGCCTTTATTCGCTCCAGTGACTAACGCCGTCTTCACACGTTATTGATCGAGCGTCTTTACATCTTCGGTTTGCAAAAAATCCTTGAGCAACGGCTGCGGGTTCGACGGCAACTCTTCAACGTCGCGCAATTTCTTGGTGATCACCCGCGAGCGAACGTCAACGTCTTCCATCTTGCGCGATGCCTGGTCGATCTTTTCCTTCACTGCCGACAACGCCTCCCCGAACTTGCCGAATTCAGTTTTCACTGCTGCAAGAAGGTTCCACACTTCGCTGGAGCGCTTCTGGATTGCGAGCGTGCGAAAGCCCATCTGCAAGCTGTTGAGCAAGGCTGCGAGCGTCGTCGGTCCGACAAACGTAACGCGACAATCCCGCTGCACGTTTTGCACCAGACCGACACGCCGGATCGCTTCCGCATAAAGTCCTTCGCTCGGCAAAAACATCAGCGCGAAATCGGTCGTCTTCGGCGGGTTGATATATTTCTCGCAAATGTCTTTGGCACAGCGCTTCAACTGCGTTTCCAAAGTTTTTGTTGCGGTCTCCACCCCTGTCGGGTCGCCTTTTTCCTGCGCAGCAGCGAGGCGGTCGTAGTGTTCCATCGGAAACTTTGCATCGACTGGCAACCAGACCGGCGCGCCGTTCTCGTCTCCGGGCAATTTAATCGCAAACTCCACGCGCTCGTCGGTGTCATCGCGCATCTTCATGTTTTTCGCGAACTGCTCGGAGGCAAGCATTTCGTCCAGGAGAACGCCGAGCTGCCATTCACTCCAGCCGCCACGTGTTTTCACGTTCGTAAGCACACGTTGTAGTCCACCAACGTCACTCGCCAATTGCCGCATCGCGCCAAGACCCTGATGCACTTGTTCCAGGCGCTCGCTAACAAGCTTAAAGGATTCGCCCAGCCGTCTCTCAAGTGTGCCTTGCAACTTTTCATCGACAGTGGCGCGCATCTTGTCGATCTGCTTTGCGTTGTCGTCCTGTAATTGCTTCAGCCGCACATCGACAATTGATCTCACGCCTTCCAGGGAGGTGGCTAATTCCTCACGCTGATATTTCGCCGCCGCGCCTGCCTCCTCGCGATTGCGCGAAAATTCGTCGCGCAAGCTGCGATCGATCATCTCCAACCGCTTCACCAACTCCGCTGCCGCCGAGCCGTCCTTTCCACGCATTGTCAGCAGAACGATCACCGCGACGATTAATCCGCCGCCGATCAATCCGATCACGAGATAAAGCAGCGGACTCATGCTAGACAGCTAGAGATTCCGCGACTTCACTCGAATGACAAGAGGCGATGACGGGCACGCCTACTTTTCAAACAACAGCTCGCCGGCGCGGCTGGTGGCTTTCACGACCGCTTTGATTAGCGTCACGCGGAGCTTGCCTTCTTCGAGCTCGAGGATGCCGTCGATCGTGCAGCCCGCTGGAGTCGTGACGGCATCCTTAAGAAGCGCGGGATGATCGCCTGTCTCCAATACAACACTCGCCGCGCCTTTCATCGTTTGCGCCGCGAGAAGAGTGGCTACGTCCCGTGGCAAACCAACTTTCACGCCAGCTTCAGCCAGCGATTCGAGAATGATGTATACAAATGCGGGGCCGCTGGCGGAAAGACCTGTGACCGCGTCCATGTGCTTTTCATCAAGCACTATGGTCCGACCAACGGCGTCGAACATTTTGCGAGCAATTTCGAGATGATCCTGGTTTGCGTGCGTCCCGCCACAGATTGTGGTCATGCCGCAGCCGACAGCGGACGGGGTGTTCGGCATGGCTCGAACCACCGCGATATTATCGTGCTTGCGGCCACTCACTGCGGCGAGTTGCTGCTCAACGAAACCTGTCGGCACTGAAGCCGCAACGGACACGAGCAGCGACTTGGCCCCGATTTCAGGAGCGATCTCCTGCAACACCTCTGCAACCGTTTTCGGTTTTACTGTGAGCAGAATGACGTCAGCGCCCTTGACCGCTTTGCGGTTGTCGGTAGTCACCGCAATGTCCAGCTCTTTCGCGAGCGCAGCAGCTCGCTCCGCATGTCTCACGGTCGCGGTGACGCTGCTGGACGGAAAGAGCCCCTGCTTCAGATATGCGCGCAGCAGAATGCCACCAAGCTTGCCGGCTCCAAGAACCGCCAGTCTGCTCTCGGAAAGTTTTGATGACATGGTGAGAGAGTAGCACATGCGTCTCGCTTGTGATTTGAGAAACTCGCAAGCTACTTAAAACCGTAACTTCACCCCGCCATACGCCGCGCGGCCGAGCGCGGGGAACCCGAATACTTCTGAGTAATGTTCGTTCGTGAGATTATCGATCCGGCCGAACACCGACAGGTGCGGGGTTACCTGGTATTCGGCGGCGATGTTTACGAAGCTATAGTCTTCGATGTCGAAGTTTGGCCCGCCGAAGTTTAATTCCTCGCGGGCGTTTACCGACTTTGCTTCGACAACCGTTTGCAGCCTGTTCCACCAAAGATAAGACGCAGAAACGTAAAGTTCGTTGCGCGGCCGGCGGGGCAGACGCGCGCCTTCCGGCTGCGAAATATCAGCCGAGGAAGTTTTTGTGGCGTCCAGATAAGTGTAGCTGGCCATGAATACCAGATTGGGAATTGGTTGCGCGCGTAGTGCGGCTTCCAATCCCTGCGTTTCGGCTGCCCCGAGGTTGAGCGTTTGAAAGAGGCCGTTGAACCCAATCACGTTCGACAAGTCGTTATGAAAGTACGTCAAATCGAGCGCGAAGCGATTCTTCCAAAGCTCCTGCCTGACGCCGATGTCCCAGCCGAAATCTTTTTCCGGATTCAAATTAGGGTTGTTCCCGAAAATCTTATCCTGACTGCTCGGCGGACTGAACCCCGTCGCAACACTCGAGTGTAGCGTTGTATTTGTCTGGTCGATCTTATAGCTGCCTGCAACGCGATAAGTCCACACACCGCCGAATTCATTGAATTGATCGAGCCGGCCGCCAGCCACAAAGATCAAATTCTCGATTGGTGTCAGCGTTGCTTGCAAAAAGCCCGCGACCTCCTGCGTGTGATCGCTGATAAAAGTTGGTTGTGGCCCAAACGCCTGCGAAACGAACGGGCGCTCCTGCCCCGCATTAACACGACTGTAGAAAAATCCCGATGTCAGGGTAAGCCATGAGGTTGGACGCAAATTGTTTTGATAATCGACTTGCGTCCTTTCAAAGAGAGCGCGCGTTGGTCCGACAAAGCCATCCTCGTTTGGATCGTTTATTTGTCGTTCCTGATCGTAACTGAAAATGAATCTGTGGTCCCACCAGTCGGTTGGCCTCCAATCAATGTGAGGACCGATCAACCAGCGTTCAGTGAGAAAGTGATCGATGGGACGGGGATCGAAAATCGTGTTGGGATTGCCGGTGTCGCTTACCGAGTAAGTGAACAAGCTACCGATCCGCAACTGGTCGTCGGGCGACCAGCCAACGTTCGCAATGCCGGCAGAGTTTCGGTAATTATTGTTGGGACGCGCGTTGTCGGTGTCGAGGCGGCTGCCAGCGATGGAATAATCGAACTCGTTGATTTTACCGTCACTCTGGCCCCATTCCCGGAAAGTGTCGTACGATCCACCCTCGCCAGCAACCATCGCGCCCGGAGTCCCTATGCCTTGTTTCGTGAAGATTTGAATCACTCCGGCGAGTGCGCGGGGTCCGTAGATCGTGCTCTGCGGCCCCCGCACAACCTCGATCCTGTCGATATCGTCCGTAACAATGTCGGCGAAGTTCATTGCGCCAGATAAACCCTGGTTAATCGGAATGCCGTCGAGCAGCACCTGCATGTCTTCACTTGGCAACCCGCGCATGAAAACGGAAGTCAACTGGCCGGCCGTTCCCGTCTGCACCACGGACACCCCAGGCACTTCGCGAAGCGCATCGCTCACACGCTGAATTTGTTTTTGCTCGATATCTTCCGAGGAAATTACACTCACACTGGCCGGCGATTGATCTAGCGGAATATCGAAACGCGTCGCGGAGACAACAACTGACTCAGCCTCAGCTTCACTCGGCGAAGGAGTCGGCGTAGGCTCCTGTGCGTGACAAACGACAGGCACGAAGACGAGTAGCGCAACGGGAAAAAAACATACTGGACGATTTTGCATAACAAGTTTCTCTCCAACTCAGAGAGTCGGACTTGTTTGGCCGAGGCCGCATCGCCCAGCTCTCATTCTTCTTTTTGCGAAGAAGTTTTCCGGTTGTAGCCACGGCGCTGTGTCGCCGCGCTGTGAAACGCCCCGACACAGCGGGGCGGCTACAGCCGAATGAGGTGGACCGGACAAATATTCTGGCTCCTGGCTTATCCTTCTTCCCGCCTTCACCCCCGATATTTTTCGGGGATTGGCCCAGTGGGAAGTCGTATCCAGTTACAGCAGCGCAACTGCTCCCGATTCTCACGGGATTTCTTGCGCCGATCCACTTTTCCAAGCTCGCAAAGAACTGGATCGAGCACTAACGGCTTGCGCTTCGACGGTCAAGATTATTTAATCACCCCCACAACTGCTGTCATGTCGAGCGTTAGTCGAGACATCCCGTTGTGTAGCCTTAAGGTAATGCAACGAGATTCCTCGACTTCGCTCGGAATGACGGCAAACCGAATGCGTTGAATTTATTCTGACGATGACCTTATCCAGTCCCAGCTTCATCATCACCGGCGGAGCTGGCTTCATTGGCTCCAACCTCACCCTGGCATTGCAGGAAAAATTCCCCGATGCGCGCCTCACGGTCATCGACGATTTTCGCTCCGGTGATTTCAAGAATCTTGCCGGTTACCGTGGGGATTTCGTGGCGGAAAATCTGGCGACCCTCGATTGGCAAGAAAAGTTCGGCGACTGAAAAGTTCGATGCGATTTTTCATCTCGCATCGATCACCGACACGACCTTGCACGATCAATTCGTCCAAGTGCACGACAACGTGGAAAGTTTCCGGCGACTTTTGAATTTTGCGCAGCCGACAAAGACGCGAGTGATCTACGCTTCTTCTGCGGCAACCTACGGCCCCGCTACTGAAGCCAGCGTGGAATCAAACGGTGCGGAGCCAGCCAATGTTTACGCATTTTCGAAGGTGATCATGGATAACATCGCCAGACGCGCCGTTGCCGAGTCGCCCGACTGGATGATGGTCGGGTTGCGTTATTTCAATGTTTATGGCCCGCGCGAAGCACACAAGGGCGTGCCCGCGAGCATGGTTTATCATCTGTCGCGCCAGATGAAGGCGGGCCAGCGGCCCCGCATTTTCAAGCACGGCGAACAGAGACGCGATTTCGTTTACGTGAAGGATGTTGTCGAGGGCAGCATTCGCGGGCTCGATGCGAAAGCGAGCGGAATTTATAATCTTGGCACAGGCCAGGCGCGCTCGTTCAACGAACTCGTGGATGTTCTAAACAAATGTTTGGGAACAAATTTTCAGCCCGATTACATCGATAATCCGCACGCGCATTATCAAAATTTCACGCAAGCGGATCTCACGAACGCGCGCAGGGCGCTTGGCTACCAGCCAAGGTTTCCACTGGAAGAAGGCGTACGCGATTACATGCAGTGGTTGTATCCGGAGAAATAATCTGGTCGGCCATCCTGAGCGCAGCGAAGCGGAGTCGAACGGATCCCGGGGTGTCACATTCAGGGAATCAACGGGATTCCTCGACTTCGCTCGGAATGACGACCGTCATCCTTCCCAGAAAAATTTTGTCGGGCGATGAATTTCCGGTGGAAGACTCTTGTGCACCGGACAATTGAGCGCGGTTTGCTCGAGCACCTTGCGATGTGGTGAATCGGGCGGGAGCGGGATATGGACCTCTGATGGCAGGCCGACTATCCGACGCGGCGCGTCCTTCGACATTTCCTTTTGCACCGACACGGTCATGCCACGCAGATCAACTCCGAGGTCATCCGCCTTGATTCCCATGGTCGTGCTGATACACGTGGCGAGCGCCGTCGCGACGAGGTCGGTGGGCGAGAACGTTTCGCCTTTGCCCTTGTTGTCGCTCGGCGCGTCGGTGGAAATTTTTGAATGCGATGGACCATGCGTGGCGTCGCAATGCAAGTCGCCGGTGTATTTAACTGAGACTTCGACCATGCAAAATTATGCGACCGGTCTCACCCTTTGTCACATCAGATCGAATCGCTCTTACGACCGACCGAACCGCATGTTTTTGCGGGCGGATCCTTGGGCTGTGCCATCGAGCGTAATTCGAATCCTACGTCTTGATAAACGGCGGAGGAATGTCCTCGGTCGGCCCGACGTCGATGCCGCGCCGGAGTTTGCTGTGGCGCACGCTGTAAAGGAAATAAATCACCAGCCCGATTCCCAGCCACACGACAAACCGAATCCAAGTCATCACCGGCAGACTCAACATCAGCGCGAGGCACATGAATACGCCGAGCAGCGGGAAAATCGGAACGAACGGCACACGAAATGGGCGCGGTCGTTCCGGGTCTTACGCGACGCAAGCACATTCACGCCGAGACAAACCAGAATGAACGCGAAGAGCGTTCCGATATTAGTCAGGTCGGCCAGCTAACCGATATTCGTCACCATCGCGACGACGCCAACAACAACTCCCGTCCAGATGGTGGTGACGTGCGGTGTGCGAAACCGCGGATGAATCTTGGCGAAATATTGCGGCAACAAACCGTCGCGGGCCATCGCCATGAAAATGCGCGGCTGCCCAAGCTGAAACACGAGCAGCACTGATGTAAGTGCCGGCGAGCGCGCCTGCGCTGACCAGCGCCTGTGCCCACGGTTTGCCGGCAAACGCCGTAGCAACAGCGGCCGAGTCGCCAGCATAGATCGTGTATTTTTTGATCCCGGTAAGCACAGCCGCCATCAGCACGTACAGCACCGTGCAGATGATCAGACTTGCAATGATGCCGATCGGCATGTCGCGCTGCGGATTTCGTGTCTCTTCAGCTGTAGTCGAGACAGCATCGAAACCGATAAACGCGAAGAACACAATCGCAGCGCCGCTCATGAGACCGGCAAAGCCATGCGGCATGAAACGGATGCCAGTGGGTCGGATTCACCATGAATGCGCCGAAAGCAATGACGAAAACGACGACCGCGACTTTGATGATAACAATCGTTGTGTTCGTGCGCGCACTCTCACGAATTCCGTAAACCAAAATCGCGGTCACGGCGGCGACGATCAGGAACGCGGGCAGATTAAAGGCGATGGAGTGACCGGCGATCACCGGCAAAGTCGTGGATGAATAGTTTCGCAACGCCTCGCCTCCCTTGGCAAGCAAGTCTGCAGCGCCGTCTGGTAATCGTTCACGAGCCAAAGCGGAAACTTCAAATGAAACAAAGGCTTGCCGCACAAGTTGGACGAAATAACCCGACCAGCTCACTGCGACGGCCATGTTGCCCACGGCGTATTCCAGAATCAGGTCCCAACCGATGATCCACGCCACGATCTCGCCGAGTGTCGCGTAGGAATATGTATAGGCCGAGCCCGAGACCGGGATCATCGACGCCAGTTCGGCGTAACAAAACGCAGCGAATGCGCAAGCGATGCCCGCCACGATGAACGACACAGCAATGGCGGGGCCTGCGCCCGCGCGTCCAAGCACGACGCCTGTACCAGAGAACCAGGCTTGAATAAAATTGATGACTGGCGTTTCAAGACCCGACGCAAATGTCTGGCCGGCCGCAGCAGTTCCCGTCAGCGAGAAAATTCCCGCGCCAATGACTGCGCCGATGCCGATGCAGGTCAGCGCGACGCGGCCCAAGTGTCCGTTTCATTTGTCGCTCCGGCGCCTCTGCTTCGGCGATGTAAGTGATCCGGACTTTTCGTTCTGAAGAGTTGAAGTGCCACCGCGCGAGATCGTGTCATCAAGCGGTTGCGTCGGTCAATCCAAAGCTTTGCACAGACGCGAATCGAGCAGGGGCGCGTTGATGCTCATAGACGCCGATAAAATGCTTTTGTAAGCTCGCCGTCATATGGCCGATGACGTTCGCGAAAATTGTTCTCGGCGACACAGCAATTTCCGCCATCGAGGGAACTCCGGGCCGGCGATGGTTTCGTCGAAAGAAAGATCAAGATAAACCGCTGACGCATTGCGAGAATTGCGGCGCTGAATTACAGGGCCATTGGTGCGCGCACTGCGGACAACCGGCAATCGACTACCGCCGGTCTTTCCGGCACGTTATTGCCGATCTACTCGACGAGTTCCTGAATTGGGATTCGAAATTTTTCGCGACAATTGCGCTGCTCATCTTTAAACCGTGGCGGCTGACCAACGAGTTTCTGGCCGGCAAACGTGTCCGCCATGTGCAATCCGCTGCGCCTTTATCTACTCGCAAGCATCCTGTTTTTCTTTGCTGTAAATTACGGAGCAAGAGGGACTCACGTTTCGAACCGGGCAAACTTGAGCCCAAAGATCGCGCGGAACTGGAAGCCGAATTGAAGGGCGAAGATTTGCCACCCGCGGCGCGAGAGAAATTGGAGGCTTTGTTACGGGAGTCGTCGCCTCCGCCAGGCCCTTCGCCTTCGACGAATGCGCCTTCGCCTCCACCGACGGCGCTTTCGCCTTCACCTGCTCCTTCGGCCACAGCGAATGCGGCTTCTCCTCAACCCGCGCTGAGCGCGAATGAGCAGAAGAAGGAATATGGGAAAATAGGCGAGCGACCGTTCGTGGCTTTTGACGAAGCCAAATCCACAACTCCTTTCGAACGCTGGATCGAAGCTCGAGCGAAAGAGAAGATGGGCGAAAAAGGAACGAAGATGGGGCTCTTCATCAGCACGCTGTTCAGCAATCTGCCTTACATGATGCTCTGCTGCATTCCGCTGTTCGCTTTTGTTTTGAAGATTCTCTACGTCCGCCGTCACATTTTTTACATCGACCATCTGATCTACGCGCTGCATATCCACACCTTCGCCTACACCGGCATCATGCTGATCGTGCTCGCAACGATCGGGCTCAATCGTGTCACGCCGGGTCCAATTGCAGGCTGGCTCATCGCGCTTCTCTGGATCGCGTTTGTGACGCAAATCTTTTTGTCAATCCGCCGAGTTTATCGTCAGGGCTGGTTCATCAGCATTTTTAAATTCTTTTTTGGCGGATTTGTATATCTGATCGTCCTCGTATTCGCGCTCGCTGTGACCTTCTTCGCTACGCTCGCGTTGCCATGAAAGAAATCATCCTCAGTAGGGTGCGTGGTTCCGTGCGCGCCGTCGTTACTCTCGCCTTGGCGGCGTCTCCCGCCTCAGTTTTCTGCGGCGATCGGCACATCGCGTTCGAGCGTGACCAGGCCGTCTGGATCGCAAACGTCGACGGCACCGGTGAGAAAAAGATCGCCGACGGAATTTTCTCCGCGATCTCGCCCGATGGAACTCGAGTCGCGTTTAACACCGTCGAAAAAACGAGCGACACACCGAGCGCGAGCGCACACTAGACGGATCCATCTTCGCCGCTGTCATGTTGAGCGGAGAGAAACATCTCTGGTCTAGTGTCCTTGCGGGGATCAGTCCAAAATTAATCCGAGATTCTTCGCTTCGCTCAGAATGACAGTTTGGAGCGGCTTTTAGATGCTCGACTGTGATCTAGCTGAGAAGCTCTCGCGCTTTCGCAAGTGCCTCCGCCACCTTGCTGGCGTCTTTCCCCGCACCCTGTGCGCTCTCCGGACGGCCGCCGCCTTTTCCGCCTACGATTGGCGCGATCTGCTGAATCAACTTGTTCGCCTGAATTTCGAAGTGAGTTCGTTCGGGACGTACAGCGATCAATGCGACGTTTCCGTCTTTTGCGCCCGGCGAGAAAAATTGGGCCGCTGAATTTCGGCTTCAATGCATCGAGAATTGCCTGGAGCAACTTTCGCATCCGCATCCTCCACCTCTGCCGACGCAGAAGTTTTTTCCGGCGTGCGATTGCGCCAACTCGCTGGCGATTTGAGCGGCGCGGCTTCTCAGATCTGCCTCCGCAGCTTTGGTCGTTTCTCTTTTCCCATTCGCGAACTTCGGCATCGATTTTTTCAAGTTGCGCCGCGCGGGCGTCGATCTGTTTCAGCATTTCGGCTGTCGCTGCACCTTCATCGAAAGCAGGCAGTGCCGTGATGTCTGGTTTTCTGCGCGCAAGAGTCATCAAACTTCTCCTGCTGTCGCGCAGCTTCCTGCTCTCGCCCAAGTCCGCGCCGCGTCACCCGCGACAGCTTCAATCCGGCGGGTCCCTGCCGCGATCGCCTCTTCCTTCACGATCCGGAATGGACCGATCTCGCTTGTCGCTCTTACGTGCGTGCCGCCGCAGAGCTCCATCGAATACCCGTTGAGCGCTTGCGGCGCTCCGCCGATTTGCAACACACGGACCGTATCGCCGTATTTTTCGCCGAAAAACTGAATGATGTCTTTTCGCTGTTTCGCTTCTGTGAACGGAATTTCAGTCCACGAAACCGGCGCGTTCTCAGCGATTTTCTCATTCACCAATTTTTCCACGTCGCGCTTTTGTTCCGGTGTCAGCGGCGCGCTGGAAAAATCGAACGTCAACTTGTCGGGCCCGACATAGCTTCCTTTTTGCGAAGCATCGCGCGACACAACTTCGTGCAATGCCCAGTGCAACAAATGCGTCACAGTGTGATGTCCTTGAATCAATCTGCGCCGATCAGCATCCACCGAGATACGCACCGCCTCGCCCGGCTCTGGTCGCGCGACCGTTCACGAGCTCCGCGCGATGAACAAAAACGTCGCCACGCTTTTGTGTATCGATCACGCGCAACTGACCAACTTCAGTCCAATCATGCCCGGGAACGTGCAGCAATCCTCGATCTCCAACCTGACCGCCCATCTCGGCATAGAAAGGCGTACGATCGACAATGATATTTATTTCGTCCGATTTTTTGCCCGGAAGAACGGTTTCAACGACTGCTTCCGCCTCGAGAAAATCGTATCCAAGAAATTTCGTCGGCTCGGCTTTCAGCTCTCCTTCTTCGACACTGATTTCCTCCTTCTTCTGCGCCTTGCGCGCGCGCTCGCGCTGTTCCTCCATCAGCTTCTCGAACCCTGCAACATCGACGGTTAAGCCCTCGCTCCCGCGCCATGAGTTCCGTTAAATCAAGCGGAAAGCCATAGGTGTCGTAAAGCTTGAATGCATCTCGCTGAGATCGCCGGCGTACGGCTAAGAATTCTCGAAAGTCGCCATCAACTTGTCAAGACTAATCTCAATGTTTGCGAGTCCTGACTCGCCAATCGAAACCTTCGCTCGGGTCGCTCGTTGACGATACCTTTCGAACTGATATCGTCGCTCGTTGCTGCCGCAGAATGCTGTTAACGACTCGCCTTCGAACAGCTCAATTCCTCTATCGAGCGTTTTGTTAAACGATTCTTCTTCGCGGCTGAATTGTTTCTTTGACGTGTCTTTTGTTTCTCGCGCACTTCGGGAAAAACGTCGCCCATCGTTTTCGCGACAACATCGACCAGTTTGAAGAAGAACGGCTCGTGAAAGCCTAACGAGCGCCCGTAACGCACCGCGCGACGCAAGAATGCGGCGCAAAACGTAACCGCGGCCTTCGTTGGATGGAATGATTCCGTCGGCAATCGCGAAACGAGAGCGCCCGGATGTGATCGGCGATCACGCGAAAGGCGATGTCAGTCTTGCTGGCCTGCTTGAGGCGCTTGTCAGCGCTGGTGTCCGAGACGCCTACTGTCGGCAGCGTGCTCGCGTATTTCTTGCCGCTCAGTTTTTCGATCTCATCGAAGATCGGGCGAAAAATGTCGGTCTCGTAGTTCGAAATTGTTCCGGAGAAATCGGTGAGATTCTTCGTGCCTTGAATGATTGCGGTCACGCGCTCGAAACCCATCCCGGTATCGACGTGACGCGCTGCCAGTGGCACATACTCGGTCTGGCCGGGGTCACCGCCCCCGGTACAGGTTGCGCATTGAACTGGATGAACACCAGGTTCCAAATCTCGATGCAACGCGGGTCGCCTTTGTTCACTAACTCGCCACGCGTATCGCCGTCCGGCGTGAGATCCATGTGCACTTCCGAGCACGGCCCGCACGGACCGGTGTCGCCCATCATCCAAAAATTGTCGGCCTTGCCACTGCTGAGAACGTGAACCTTCGGATCGAGATCGGCTTCGCGAAACAAATGCGCCCAATGATCGTATGCTTCCTGATCGAACTCGCTCGGTTCGCCGAGGCCGGGCTTGTAAACGGTCGCGTAAAGCCGTTGCGGCGGAAATTTCCAGCGTTCGACCAGTAATTCCCATGCCCATTCGATCGCTTCCTTCTTGAAATAATCGCCGAAGCTCCAGTTGCCGAGCATTTCGAAAAATGTGTGGTGATAGGTGTCGAGCCCGACGTCTTCGAGGTCGTTATGTTTGCCGCCGGCGCGAATGCATTTCTGCGTGTCAGCCACGCGCGGCGGTTTCCATGGCGGTTTTTGCTGCCCGAGAAAGATCGGCACGAACTGGTTCATGCCGGCATTCGTGAAAAGCAGATTCGGCGCGTCCGGCAGAAGCGACGACGACGGCACAATGGTGTGCTTTTTCTCGCGGAAGAAATCGAGAAATGATTGCCGTATCTCAGCCGACGTCATGGGTAATCACGAATAAACACGAATTTCAGGAAACCTGAAACCGCCACTCAGAATTGGCGGCAATCTGCCTACTCGCTGCAGAGCGCGTCAGCGGGAGTTAGCTCTTGTCTTCGTCGAGCTTCGCTTTGACGGCTGTCTCGATCTCGTCGTAAAGCGCGTTGTCGTTTTTCAAGACTTCTTTCGCGGCGTCGCGGCCCTGAGCAAGCTGCGTCCCTTTGTAATTCAACCAGGAACCCCGCTTCTCGATGACTTGTTTTTCCAGCGCCACGTCGAGAAGTGCGCCGGCTGACGAGATTCCCTCGTTATACATGATGTCGAACTCAGCCTCGGTAAACGGCGGAGCGACCTTGTTCTTTACCACTTTGATGCGTGTGCGGTTGCCAGTGACAACGCCGTCGGTCTGCTTAATTGCGCCGATCCTGCGGATATCGACCCGCATACTCGCATAAAATTTTAAAGCTTTCCCGCCGGGAGTCGTTTCCGGATTTCCAAACATCACGCCGATCTTCTCCCGGATTTGATTTGTGAAAATGCAACAGGTCCGCGCCTTCGAAATAAGAGAAGTGAGCTTACGCAGCGCCGCGCTCATCAAACGCGCTTGCGCACCGACGGTGGTGTCGCCGATCTCACCTTCGAGTTCCGCTCTAGTCACCAGCGCTGCCACTGAATCAACCACGATCACATCGAGAGCGTTGGAGCGCACGAGCGTCTCGCAAATCCGCAGTGCTTCCTCGCCGGAGCTCGGCTGAGAGACGAGTAGATCGTCGAGATTAACGCCTAGCCTTTTTGCGTAACCAGGATCGAGCGCGTGCTCCACGTCGATAAAGGCTGCGAGGCCGCCGCGCTTTTGTGCCTGAGCAATGATCGTGAGCGCAAGGGTTGTTTTGCCAGACGATTCCGGGCCGAAAATCTCCACTACTCGTCCACGGGGGAATCCACCAACTCCGAGTGCGCGGTCGATCAAAATGTTTCCAGTCGGAATGACGTCGATATCCACGATCCTCTCCCCGCCCAAACGCATGATCGCGCCTTCGCCATAATCTTTGGCGATCTGCTGGATCGCGAGATCGAGATTTTTGTTTCGCGCGGCAGTCAGTCTGTCAGCGGCTGCTTTCTCTTCAGTCTTTGTCGCCATATCAGGAACACTCTAAGTACCGACGGAGGCGACCATTCGCCAAGCACAAAAGCGACGGCTTCCACCCGCAGCTACGAAAAAGGCCGCAAGCTCAACGCTCGCGGCCTTAAAGTTTCGACGATGCTGATGGTTAAGACACAGTGATCTTGCGCGGCTTGACGTGCTCAGCTGTGGGCAGAGTCAATGTCACAAGCCCCTGTTCGATTTTCGCGCTGATTTTGTTAGCGTCGATTGACGGATCGAGCTCGAACACGCGCCGGAAGTTTTCCGGACGCGATTCGCGATGAATCAGCGTTCCTTCCACTCCTGGAAGCGAACGCCGTCCAATGATTGTCAGCTCGTTGTTTTCGACCGAAATCTCGAGGCCGTCCTTTTTAACGCCCGGCATCTCAATTTCGAGCATATAGCCGTCGCCAATCTCTGTGACGCTGGCCGGAGGAGTGGTAAACTGCTCCGCATGTGCGCGATCAGATTCGCGAGTTTCACGAGTTAGAGTGTTCATGGTGAAAAATCCTTTCAGTGTGAATTGATTAGCTGACTTTGATTTGCTTTGGCTTCGCTTCTTCAGCCTTCGGTAAAGTCACCTTGAGGATTCCATCCTGATAGGTGGCATTGACCTTACTGGCGTCCACACGCGTGGGCAGTGCGATGCTGCGGCGGAATGTGCCGACGTAGCGCTCGGTGCGCTGGGCTTTTTCGCCGTTGGTGCTCTCACGTTTCCGCTCACCGCTAACAGTCAACGTCCCGTCATGCAAAGAGATGTCGATGTCTTCTTTGCGCATTCCGGGCAACTCAACTACTGCGGTGAGATGGTCGCCACTTTCGTAAAGGTCGAGTGCAGGCGACCAGCCGGTAAACAGTTGGCCGGTGCGGCCGAAACCAGACCAGAACGGCATGTCAAAGAACGAGTTCAGCTCGTCCTTCAGATTGCTCCAGCGATCCAACGCCAACCAGGGCGTTGCCTCTGGAGTTTGATAACGAATTAGATGCATAGTTTTGAAATCTCCTTTCTGAGAATTGAGGATTGAGTTCAACAACAGAGGTAGCGCCTTGAGTGCCAGAAACAATTCCCGGCAGGGCGTGGCGATAAGCGCGGTGCTTTGAACGGCTTACCTCGAGTCGGTGGCAAAACGGTTGAAGATCATCCTGGTCTAATCTGACACACCCGAAGCAGGGATAGTCCGAACGTCGAGACAAAATTTCACTGCGCGGTATCGGCGATGTCCTGGCTTGACAGTTCAACAACTGAATGGCTAACGATCGATCGATGAATCTCCGTGATGATGCGCGTCGCAAACTCGATTCCGTTGTTATCAATATCGAACTGACTCTCGTCAGCATCATCCAAGGCGTGGCGCTGTTTTTTCTGACGGACAACGCTCGCGCGCTCCTGTCGATGCAGCATGCCGATGCGTTTGCCTACATCGCTGCCGGATTATGCGTGATCTTCATCTTTTGGTCGCGCTCGGTGATTCATACGCTCACACTGATCCGCTGGCCACTTGAGTTCGGGCACAACTTTTTTTACATCGCGTGCGCCCTGGGCGAGGCAATTCTTTTTAGCCGCCTCGACAATCCTCTTGCATGGTTTCGACTAAGTGCCGGCTACGCAGCGATTGTTTGGCTGTTGTTTATTTACGACATGCGGCTGATTCGCGCGCGCATCGGCGAATCACGCGACGATTCCGAGCGCTCCCTTTACGCTCGCGCCAGGTCCGATCAGTTGCTCAATATTCGAGTGCTTGTTCCGCTGCTCGTTTTATTTAATCTCGCCTGTGCAGTCGCCATTTGGCGCTGGCCTGATTTATTCGTCGCGCGCGGCGGTCATCTCTGGTTGATTAGTGCCCAGATTGTGTCGTTCATCGGATACCTGATTTATACCGGCCGTTACTTCAGTGCGATTGCGCCGCTCGTTCTGCGGAGCAGGCGATCAGCCTGACGCAGCAGGGATATTCATGAGGCGAGCTGGAGGTTTTTGCCGGGATTTTTGCTGGGTAATTGTTTTCTCGTTATTCGCCGCGATGCGCGTTTTTGTCTTCTCTGCCGCGTTTCCCTTTTTCAACAACGTCGATGAACGCCGCCACTTCGATCTGGTGATCAAATACGCGGAGGGCCGCATGCCGAATGGCGTCGAACTCATCTCGCCCGCAACGCTTCCCTACCTTTCCCATTACGCATCGCCGGAATTTCTCTCGGCGCCAGAAGATTTTCCCGGCGGCTACTACGGCCCGATGTGGAAACATCCTGCCGAAGAAGTTGCTCCCACGATCGCAAAAATCCAAGAGATCTGGAGCCGCACGCCTAACCAGGAATCTTCGCAGCCGCCGCTTTACTACCTTGTGGCCGGCGGCTGGTTTCACGTCGGCAAATGGATCGGCCTGAAAAACGGCAACGCGCTGTACTGGGTTCGATTTCTTAATGTCGTTTTCGTGATCGTGATCGTGTGGCTGGCCTACGTGGCAGCACGAATGATCTTTCCCAATCAAGTTGCGTTGCGACTAGGCGTTCCACTTCTGATCGCCGCGGTGCCGCAAGACGCATTTTACGGAATCAGCAACGACGTCCTCTCGCCGATTTGTTTCGGACTCACGTTCATCTGCCTGGTCAAATGGTTTTCCGAGGATCACCCGACCGTCTCTCTCGGGATCGCAACCGGTTTGTCGATCGCCGCGACGTATCTTACGAAGCTTGGCAATTTGCCGCTGATTCTTATCGCAATTGGCGCACTTGTGTGGTGGTGCATCGCGCAAGCTCGAACGCGAAAGCTGCGCGAAACCATGCCGACGCTCGGCGCACTCACATTGTGTGCTGCGACGCCGATCGTGGCATGGCTGGTGTGGATGAAAACGCATTTCGGCGATTTCACCGGCGCGAGCTCAAAAGCGCAATTGCTCGGGTGGACAACCAAACCAATGTCGGACTGGTGGTCGCATCCAATTTTCACCGCCTCGGGAATATGGACGTTCATTTTCGAACTAATTGCCAGTTTCTGGCGCGGCGAATTCATGTGGCACGCCCACCCTGTTGGTTTCAAAGGAATGGATTTGTTTTACGTCCTTTCCTCGCTCAGCCTCATTTTGATTGGCGTCCTTTCACTCGTTCGCGACCGGGGCAAAAACAGCAGCCAGGCGCAGCGTCGCGTGCTTTGGACCGCAGCGGCCTGCGTTTTCGCTACGATCGTGTTCCTCGGGTTTCTATCCTTGCAATTCGATTTCGGTGCCTGCATCAACCCGTCCCGCGAGCGGCCCTATTTTTTTCAGGGCCGTCTAATGCTAGGCGCGCTGATCCCTTTCGCGACGCTCTACGTTTACGGATTGAGTCGCGTGTTGCGAGGCATGCCTGGTGTCGCGCTTGTCGCCGTCGGTGCGATCGCGATTACGATCACCATCTCGGAGGTACTAGCGAATGGTGTCGCCTTCAACAGCGCTTACAATTGGTTCCACATGTGAAGGCCCCTCAAGTTTGCTGTCGAGATAAACGATCACGAACGCGATACCTAGTAACGGCTGGAGAATTTTCTCCAAAACGCCCAGAGCGAAAGTGGAAATATCAAAGCTGCTGGCTTGCTGGGCCTCAGTCATTTGTTGCAGAAGTGCCTGCGGGTCCTGTGTTCTCAGCAATTCATTTAAATAATGCTGCAGCGTCCCCCATTGCGCCGCGAGAGTGATCGCCAACACGAAGGCGAACCAGATTGAAGCGATGAATGCCCCACGCCACATCGGACGTTGAAACCATGGAAGATCCCGTCCGCTGCGCGCGAGGTCCCGACTCTGACGCAACGAATCAATGAATCCGTCGTTCTCGAGCACGGCAAACTGCTGCCAAAACAGAACGTTGACGAAAAAACGGCCGAACATCCAAACCTGCAGGATGAGCAAACCCATCGCGACCAGGATCAACAACACCGAGGATGTCCCGGCAAGAGCCATGGCTGCAATTGCCAGTCCGAAAACCATCAGCAGGAAGAACACGCCGTAAACGAAGGTGCATAGCGCAGCGACGCGCGGCCAAAACCTGACTGCGTGATTGAGCACGGCGAGAAAGCCGGGCCGGTTTCCACGCGCAATCTCGGCGGTGAGAATTTGAATTCCAGCGATGTACACAGGCCACATAACAATCGAGACGATGAACATGACAAAGGCAAAACCCGCGGTGAGGACTGAGCGGGCATCGACATTGGAACCCTGCGGCGGTTGCACGAACGCAGTCGTTAACTGGCTACATATCGAAGGCAATAAGATCAGCAGGGTGAGGCCAACAAACTGCAAAAAGCCTGTTCGATAGATCTGAAATGTCTTCGCTAAAACCTGAGTAAAGTTACGGTGCGGGACTTGTAACGGCGGTTGTGTCAGCCGCTCGGCGCTCGCCGCAGCGAGCACCCCAAAATCAAAGAGCCCGGGAATTTCTGCCGCTGTTGTCCAAAGATCCACGTTGGCGCGGCGCGCATCATTCGCTGGGAGCAATCTACCTTCTGCTTTCCATTCGCGGAGAGTCTCGATGTCCGCCGGGCCGTATTCCCTGCCCTGCACACGCACGATCCATTCCTCGCTCATCCCTTGATCATCCAGCATCATGCATTCAGAATCCAGCATTAGCCTGCAATGAAACTGCTCCTTATCGACGGTCATTACTACGTTTACCGCTCATTTTTCGCTATTCCGAATCTATCGAATTCGCGGGGCGAACCGACCAATGCCATTTTCGGTTTCACGAAAACCCTGCGGCTAATGCTGAAGCATTTGCAACCTGAACTGGGCGCAGTGGTATGGGACGAGGGCCTGCCGCAGAGGCGAGTAGAAGCTGCAACCTGCTTACAAGGAAACGCGTAAAGAGATGCCCAAACCGATGATCCCGCAGCTTGAGTTTATTCAAAAGCTTACCCCTTTGCTGGGTTTCCGAAATATTTCCCTTCCGGATACCGAGGCCGACGACCTCATGGGCTGCTATGCCATCGCTGCCTGCAAACGGCCCGGAATGGAAGTCGTGCTAGCGACCAACGACAAAGATCTGTTTCAACTCGTGGGTCCCTGCGTGAAAGTCTATACGACAGCGAAAGGCGACCTGGCGTCGCCCAAGGACGCATTCGCGTTGTTGGATGAAGACCATGTCACCGCAAAATGGGATGTCCCGCCCCGGCTCATCGCCGACGTGCTCGCGTTGACTGGCGATTCGGTCGACAACATCCCCGGAATCGGAATTGGCCGCAAGAGTGCCGCCGCGTTGATTCGCGACTTCGGTGGTCTGGAACCGTTATTGAACAATATCGACAAGGTAAAAAGCGTGCGCACTCGGGAGAAACTCGCCAACGCTGGTGAGCAGATATTGCAAAACCGGAAAATGGTCGACCTGGACTGCGACATGGAATTGCCCGTACCCATTGATGACCTGCGAATCGAGCCCGATTATCCCGCCCTGATAGCAGCCTTGGAAAAATGTGAGTTTAAGTCACTTCTGCAGGAGGTGCGCGACGAAGCAGCCCGCGTTGCGACCGTTGTGCAGGGAAATCTTTTGTAAAGCGAGACCAAGCGTCTGAGTTTCAGGCGTCGGACAAGCTCCGCGCACCGGAAATACGACCAGACACGAATTTTCGGTAAAAAAGTTCGAACACGCGCTGCCCTAGACTGTCGAATAAAACAGGTTAAGGCGATTCGGGCGGTTGCACGAGTTCTTGTGGAAGTTGTTTCTCCTTAGCGTGCGCTGCCCGAATCAATTTTTTGTACGGATAGACCTGAGAAGCAGCGTGGACGCCGATTCCAACCGGGCCCGTTGCGATATTTCCGAGCGTAGCAAACGCCGGATGCCTGCATGATAGACGGGCACGCATTTTGCAGATATTATGCGGCCTGTCTGTCTCCTCCATGAAGCCTGACGATTACGATCCAATCGCTGCTGCCTTGAAGGAAGACATCGGCGACGGCGACATCACGACCGAGTTTTTCGTGCCCGAAGTGCTGCACGCAACCGGACGGATTGTTGCGCGAGAACCAGCGGTAGTTGCCGGCACCAGGACGGCCGCAGAGGTTTTTCGGAAGGTCGATTCTGCGACTGATGTCCAGATCGTTCACCCGGATGGCGATGCCATAGTTGCCGGCGACGTAGTCATCGAACTTCGCGGCTATGCGGGTTCGATTCTCAAAGCAGAGCGCGTTGCTCTGAATTTTCTGCAACGCCTCTGCGGCATCGCAACGCTCACCCGCCAATTTGTTGATGCCGTCGGCAACCATCCCACGAAAATACTCGACACACGCAAAACGACCCCTGGGCTGCGCGCATTGGAAAAGGCAGCCGTAGTCGCCGGTGGCGGCGTGAATCACCGTTTTGGCTTGTACGACATGGTTCTCGTAAAGGACAACCATCTCGCCGCGCTCGGAGGCCTTTCCGGGTTCGCCGATCAAATTCGCCGGCTTCGAAAGGAGCGGCCAAACGTGCGCATCGAAGTGGAGGCAGACGATTTGGAGCAGGCGCGTGCTTTTGTCGAAGTCGACGGGATAGATGTTATCCTGCTGGACAACATGGTGCCCGCTCAAATTCGGGAAGCTCTGGCCTTGAGAAGGAACAACATCAAGTTCGAAGCGAGCGGTGGTATCACACTGAAAAATGTCAGACGGATCGCAGCCACGGGCGTCGATTACATTTCCATTGGCGCACTAACCAACGCCGCGCGCGCCATCGATCTCGGGCTGGAAATGACTCATGTCCATGGCTGAGAAGTTGGCCCGTCTGATCCCTGATCAACTGAAGGCCGAACTTCCTGACGCCCTCATCGGGCGGGAGATCATCGTGCTCGAACAGGTCGGGTCGACGAATGACGCCATCTTGCAGATCGTGTCGAGGCATGGTCCGCCCTCCACGACAGAGGGTTTAGTTCTTTTCGCCGAGCATCAAACCGCAGGACGTGGTCAGCGTGGCAACCGCTGGGAATCAACGGCGGGAAAAGGGCTTTGGTTTTCAATTCTGTTACGGCCCCACATCCAGCTCCGCGATTCGGGGCGGCTCACGATTTGGGCAATCGAAACAATTTCCGATGTCATTCGGACGGAATTTGGCCTCGAGCCGGTGATTAAGTTGCCTAACGACGTTCAACTCTGCGGGCGCAAAGTAGCCGGCGTACTGGTCGAAATGCGCGCGCAAGAGAACGCGCCACACCTGGCCGTGGTCGGGATTGGAATCAACGTAAATCAGTCCCGCGACGATTTTCCCGTCGAGCTCCAAGGCAGAGCCATTTCACTCGCAATGGCATTAGGACGGCAAGTTGATCGCCAGAAATTCGCCGTCGCAATTCTGCGGAATCTGGATCTCACGTATCGCGAAAACTTCTCGAAAACGGCTGTAGCCGAGGGCGCTGACCTCGGCTCGCGGATTCCACACACAGCGCTGCCGCAGTCAACACCCGCTGTTAAGTCTTCGCCTGTTGCAACAACCACTCGCGATAAACGGATGGCGAAATTTCGGAAGGCTTGATTTCGCTGCGACCGCCCCAGAACACGTTCGTGTAAGAAACCGGGATATCGCTCGTGCGCAGGTGCTCATCAATGGCCGCCTTGTGAGCGAGGAGCAATCGTTTATCCGTGCCGTGCGCCACAGCCATGATGTTGACGTTCCTGAATTCCGGCCCGGCTTCGCGCCAGTAGCAGTGCGTTAAAATGTGATGACGGCCGACCTCACCCCCGGTTTCGATTTCGCGGCCCGTCGGCACCGCCCAATGAAACAACGCGTTGAATCGCGTGACGCGCACACCGCCGGCGGATGGTTTGACGTGTTCCAGAAACGTTGAAAAACGCCCGACAATCTTTCGCGCACTTAAATCTTCGGCCGCGTGAAAAAACTGTTCGAGCGATACGCCGGCTTCAGTGGCGCGCGCGACCCATGGCGATGGCTTGATCTCCTCCGGCGCGAACTCGCGCTTCAGAGCAAGTAGAACACTCCATTCCTGTTCGCTTAACTCGGCGACCTGAACTGGAATCATTTTTGCAGGCTGATCCGCCTTGCTCCCCGGCTCAATCGTCTTCCGCCGAACGTGCCCGACCCCAAGAGTGAAAATTCCTTTCGCCGGCATCAAACGAAAACGCTCCGCGCCTACTTTTTTCGCCAGCAATTCGCAATGCGCGTGCAACGAAAATCCCTGAGGAACCTTCAGAGTCGTCCAGAGTTTGTAGTCCGACCCGGCGGTGAGAGTGTCGGTGGAGCGCAGCACCACGTGACCCGAAAACGGATCACGCTGAAACATCCAGTCGAACGCGGCGTCGATGCTGTCTTCGGGAACTTTCCACGCCACCAGCGCACCCTTCGGCCAGGTTCGTCGCGAGCAAAGTTTGCCGGACGCGCCGGATCGTCTTTGCGCGCAACATCGCGGCGATGCGCGCCATCACAATCTCGACACCTACACCCGAGCGATTGGCAATCTCTGCGAACGGCTCGCGAACAAATCCTTCGATCTTGTCTTCCGAAACGGCGAGAATTTTCGCGTTGATCGGATCGTTGTGCTCAATCGGCAGCATACCAATTAATCCGCCGCGCGGGCGAGCTTGTCCAACTGTACACGCGTCGCTTTTCAGATTGCGCAAATAAACACCGCCGCAAAGTGACAGCTAGTGCCGGCGAGCACGAACAGATGCCAGACGAAATGGGTATAACGCCGCCGTTCATTCCCGAAAAATAAAGTGCCTGCCGTGTAAGCGATGCCACCGGCGATCAAACAAAGCAGGGCCGACAACGGAATTGCCAGCGCGAGTGGACGTATGAAGATCACTCCGATCCAGCCCGTTCCGAGGTAGAGAGTCATCGCAAGTCTCCGATGACGCACCACACCGCGTGTTGCTTTCATGATGACGCCGAAAAGCGCGAGTACCCAGACGATCCCGAGCATCGCTAACCCGCCACCGCCGCGTAACGGGCCCAGGGCAAATGGCGTGTACGTTCCCGCGATTAACAAAAAAATCGCCGAGTGATCTAGTACTTGGAGAAGGGATTTCGTATGTGTCTGCGGCCAGCCGTGATACAGCGTCGATGCCAGGTACACGAGGAACATCGTCGTGGTAAAGATGATCGTACCAATGAGAAAGGGGATGTTGCCATGGTGGAACGCTTCCAGAAGCAGAATCGGCGTGCCGATTATCGCACCCACCAACCCGATCCCATGGCTGATACCATTCGCCAGTTCCTCGCCGGCCGATTGCGTCCAGTTCGGCAAGGGCAGCGACTCGTCAATAGCATTCATCGCACGCAATCATGCAACGCATATGAGGGGATTTTGCCAAACAAAAAAAATGGTGGCGTGCTATCACGTGCTGGATGTTAATGTTGCGCGCTTGCCTTCCCCTAGCGTTGCGTAGGCAGGTTGTACGCTGAACGTTTGTGTTGAAGTGATCAAAGCGATTCTTTTCGATGCCGCCGGGACGCTTTTCTTTCTCACAAAAACAGTGGGCGACCATTACGCTTACGTCGGTCGCGAAGTCGGATTAGATCTCGATGCGCAGGAATTGGATCGCGCGTTTCACACAGCATGGCAAGAAATGCCGCGACGCTCTGCAATCGAGGGCCCCCGCGAAAACGATGATAAGGGCTGGTGGCGCCGAGCTTGTTGGCCACGTGTTCGATCAGGTCGCGCCTTCATTGAGCGAATTCGACCGGGACAATTTCTTCGAAGTCGCTTACGAACACTTTGCCGAAGCAGGTGTCTGGGAGCTCTACCCCGAAGTGCCTGAAGTGCTCGAGCAGCTGCAACCACGTTTTCAACTCGCCGTGATTTCGAATTTTGATGGCCGGTTGCGATTCATTCTCCAGCACCTGGGCATTTCCAATTATTTCAGCTACATCTTCATTTCGAGCGAGCTCGGCGCAGACAAACCCGATCCGGAGATTTTTCGCCGCGCATCACACCTCATGCATCTAAATGCAAACGAGGTCCTCCATGTGGGCGATGATCCAGAACGCGATTGGAAAGCGGCGAAAGCAGCGGGCCTGTCAGTGTTTCAATTGGATCGGCCGCGAAATTCGCTGCGCGATTTGCTCACGACTCTGCGGCTGTAGGACAAGCGCATCGCTTGCCTACATTACGATTGGCAGGCGGTGCGCCTGCCCTACAATGTTGCGATTAGGCGCGATGTACTTTAGAGAACCTCCCGCACGGGTCGGTAGCTCAATCGGTAGGGTAGCCCCGAAAGCTTTCGGGGTTAGTTCTGAATTGAAAAAATCTTGCGTCCATTACAAACTGAAGCTTTCCGGGTCGGTAGCTCAATCGGTAGAGCAGCGCCCTTTTAAGGCGTTGGTTCCGGGTTCGAGTCCCGGCCGACCCATCCTGCAACTGCTGCGACCCAATTAGGATTGGCAGGCGGAGCACCTACCCTACAATAGTCGTTACTCCAATTCACCACGGTAGGATAGTGATCTCGCATAAACACAAATGCATTTTCGTTGAGGTGCCCAAGACTGGATCGACCAGCATCAGGGCGATTCTCGGTAAAGCATGGAAGCCGCATCTGAATTTGTGGCAAATCAAACAGCTGATGGAAACATCCTGGACGCATTACGGCGGAAGAAAGAACCGGATCTTGGCCGCGCTGTATTTGCTGCTGCCGGAAGAGCGCCGGAAAAAAACCGGGAGCAAGCAATTCGAGACCTACTTCAAATTCGGCTTTGTTCGCAATCCATGGGACCGGGTTGTATCGCTGTATGAGCGCACGGAAGCGCTGCAGCTCAGAAACGAGATGAGCTTCGAACAATTTGTCGATTGGATCCAATACAGCAGCGCTACCTGCGTCCATTCCTCGCCACACCGGTATCAGCTGGATTGGTTCGTCGATCCTAACGGAAACCTGCTGGCCGATTTTATCGGAAAATTTGAGCGACTCGATGAAGATTGGGCGTTTGTGGCGCAGAAGCTGGGTTTGGAGGAGAAGTTGCCGCACCGGCGCGCAAACCCCCGGGAGCGTCATTACACTGAATACTACACTCCGCGCACAAGAGATATCATTGCAGCGAAGTTCAAAGTGGATATTGAGCGGTTCGATTATGAGTTTGCCGGATAAGATAAAAGCGATTGTGCTCACGAGTGACCGTTATCGGGCGATCACGCGACATGTCGTTCTCAAATACGACCAGCTATGGCCGGATCATCCTTTCGTTTTTCATGTTCCATACCAGGAGCTTCGCGGAACCGACACCGACCGAATCAAGTATCACCCGGCGCCAGAAGACATTAAGGGCACAGTCCTGCATTTGCTGGCAGACATTGACGATGAAGAGTGGATTTACTGGTGCGTGGACGACAAATACCCGATTGAACTTCCCGCAGACAAAGTCGCCACCCTCATTTCTCACGCCATGCGTTCTCCGGGAATCGATGGCCTGTTATTCTGCAGATGCAGGGCGCTATTGAGCATCCCCGGGCTCACGCTCCACCCTAAGAAGGTGAAAAATCTGTTCGGTGATGTTTATCTCGAACGAAAAGGCTTGGTGGCAAATATGGATCCATCAGATTATGCGCGCCAAAGTGCTTCGACATCTCTTTAAGCATTTGCCCGATCACATTCCCAGTGCGAAGGCGATGGACGATCTCAAGGACGACGTGCCCAAGCTGCCCGAGCACCGGTTGTTCGTCACCGAGAAAAATTACGCAGTGTTTGGCGAAAGCACTCGGCGAGGCATGATCACGCAAAATTGTTATGAAAGCATCGTGGATTCGGGGATTGAGCTTCCCGAATGGTTCCAGCAACCGGACGGCGAGTACGTGACGCTTGGAAAATTGTGAGCCAGACGCACACCGCACACTGAAAATGTTTGCGCCCAGCTGATTTTCTCGACCTCGAACACACGGCTCATCCCAAGTTGTTCGAAAACCAGAACTACGTCTGGGACGCGCTGAAACAGATCGCGAGTTATTTGCAATTTCGTCTGAAACCAGCCGTTTTAGGTGAGCTACTGGGCAAGCCATTCATCAGCAATCGCGTGTTCGTTGGCAAAGGAACGGTCGTTGAACAGGGCGCGGTGTTGAAAGGGCCCGGCGTGGATCGGGGAAAACTGCCAAATTCGCAGTGGTTGCTACGTGCGCGAAAACGTGGTCGTCGGCAACGGCGTAGTCATGGGAAACTCCTGCGAATTCAAGAATTCTATCCTATTCGATGAAGCGCAGGTGCCGCATTTCAATTATGTGGGCGACTCGATCATCGGTCATCACGCCCATCTGGGCGCGGGCGTAATTCTCTCGAACGTAAAACTCGATCACAGCGAGATCGCCGTGAGCACTCCAGACGGCGACATTCCAACGGGCCTAAGAAAATTCGGCGCGATCGTCGGCGACAGGACGGAGATCGGCTGCAACGCGGTGATCAATCCCGGCTCGGTGATCGGCCGGGATTGCATGATTTACCCCAGCGTAAACTTCCGCGGTGTGTTGAAGCACGGCAGCATGGTCAAGCTGTTACAGAAACTACAGGTGATCGAGAAACGGTAACCGTACAACCGGCGAACGCTGAGACTGTTCTGCCTTCGCTCACCAGAGCCGCTTACGGGCGAAGGCGTGACCTGATCCGGACTTAAGATAACGCTCGAAAGCTGCCGCCTTTGCCCGATCCGTGAACGCGACGTATGTGGCCAGCTTCCATGGCTTCGATTTTGAAGTGTGGGAAGATTCTCCTGCGTTGTGCTCTCGAAGACGCTGTTTCAAATCTTCAGTTATTCCGACGTAACGCTGACCTTCTGCGGAAAGACTTTCGAAGAGATACACGTAATACACGCTGGCGCCCTCCTTCGCTAAAGCTTCGGAGGACGTCCCGCTCCGCGCAAACGAACGCTCAGTCCTGCGAAGCGCGAGCGCGAAGCAGGACGGATGGGGGAGATTCGAACCCAAGGCGATCTGGATACCGGCGAGGTTGCCTTCAGCACACGTAAGACCGGATGACCCATCGTGCTCCCGCTGATGCGACCGCTCCCCGATTATTTGGCATCACTGCCAGTGAGCGACAACCCGAACGCTTTCATTTCCCCTGACGCAGCGAGCGCGAAGCGCACCGCCTCGTTGTCGAATCAGTTCCGGGATATTCTTGTTGCCGCTGGACTTGTTGACCCGCGACCGCGCGGACACAAAAGCACCGGCAAAGGGCGCGACCAAGCCCGCGAAGCAAGCGAGATTTCGTTCCACAGTTTGCGTCACACTGCGGTGACGATGCTGAAAGCAGCAGGCGTTTCAGACTTTATCGCGCGCGAAATCGCAGGACACGAGAGCGCCGCGGTTTCAGGCCAATACACGCATCTCACGATGGACGACAAGCGCGCCGCGATGCAACGGTTGCCGGACGTGACGAACGACTGAGCAACGCCGTAGCGTCGTGAGCCGTTTTTTCTCGCGCGGCGTTTTCTCCCGTTGTCACGTAGAGCAGCTGATTTCGAATTCAAGAAAGGGCTTTTGCGTGTGTTCTCTCGACTTGCGCACCGTTGCGGACGCTGGGTATCTCCGCCATTTCTGTTCGCGCGGCGTTGCGCAGAATTGCGTGGTTCTACACGAAAAAAATTCAGACCTTAGAAATAACCATGAAAAGAATCCCTCCCACGCATAGGGTTGTCTCAACAGACCGCATCACGTCCGCGGAGCTCATAACCGCCGGCGACGAAGGGGTTTTGAACTATCGATGCTTCGCCCACGCGCGACGGAGATGAGCGAATCGATCCGCAAGAATCGTCACGCGGTCTTGGCCTTAAAAGCTCACTCGCACACCGGCGGTGACGTTGTTGGAGGAATAGTTGCTGCGAGCGATTTCACCATCGTAGTAAGCGTACGCGGAAACGCGGTCGTTAAATAGGACAGCAGCGCCTGCTCCGATTAGCAAACTGTCCCGGCCGATCGCAGGACCATTGACTGTGAAGTTGCTGCCAGCACCGTTTGCAAAACCAGATACGATGGAGTAGTCGCGGTCGCCGAATTCATGTTGCCAGGACGCCCGAATCTCAGGCCGAACCAGGATGTGACCCACGCGACAATCATATGAAGCCTTTGCACCCAAGGCTGTCCGACTCGATTCAGCGTGCTGGTCAGGGTAGATCAAAGGCACGAGAGATCCATGTTCAGTGAAACCATCAAATTCAACGTAGGTGTACTGGAAACTCGCCACAGGGCCAATGGTAAGACCACCGCGTTTCCAGTCATAACCTGTCGCAGCAAGACCGGTGAAATCGCGGCCATTGGTGTCGCCGCTCGCGGTACCGAGAAGGGCAGTCCGGTGTTCTTCATAGTCGTTAAAATCCCCAGTCACGGCGGCGTCGACGTAGAAACCGCCGCCGAATCCAGTCGCGTAGACGCCGATGTTTCCGCCATCCACCTCGAGCCGGCCGTTATCAGTTAAATCTGCGTTTGTATGCGCGTAGCCACCAGTCAGGCCGATCGCAAAATTCGGGCACACGCGGTAGTCGGCACCGAAGGTCAAACCTCCGGTGGAGAGATAATACCCACGCGCTACGCTGGTACTATCGACATCGGTGAACTCACCAAGCCCCGTCACAAAGACGCCCCACCGATTCTCGGGTGCCGGCTGCATCACAGACGGGCCGGTCTTCCCTTCTGGCTCCACCGCTCCAGCAAGGCCCGTTTTGAAGTCATGGACGCCGCTGTTGATCGTAAGACCCGTCGCGCTGAAGCCGCTGCTGCCAGCCCGAATATCCTCCATACGCCGCTCCAAGTTTACACTTTGAATATCTGCGAGGGAAGCACCGATATTAAAAATCGCGGCCAACTCCTCGGGCGAAATCAGTTCGAGGTCGCGACAGAGGTCAGTTAGCAATTCGCTATCCAGGAACTCAATTACTCCCGTCATGCGCGAATCAGTAACCGCACTATCGAGAGCAGCCCCGACGGCGACGTCATTCGGAGCACCGCAAAAAGTTTTTCAAAATTCTTTGAACGAGCCCTGTGTCGCTTCTAAGAGAACACTATCGGGAAGGTAAACAATTTGGATTCCGGCAATCGTCCCAAAGTCATTTTGGACAGTGGTGAAAGTTCCGCTCACGCCAGCGTTCGCAGTCAGCAAAGTGATTTCACCGCCTGGAGACAATCGAAAGTTATTCAATCGGATAACTTGTAGAGTGCCAGACAGGTTTGCTATGCCGTTGATCGCAAGCAGATCGTGCGCGGTCGCACCGAGCCCGGCGACTTCGAGCCGCAAGGTGCCGCCCGCAGTTTGCGTGTAGTTACCGGTGACGGTCAGCGTCCCTGGGGAATTGCCCGGGCTGACGATCCCACGATTCAGCACGTTACCAACAAGAGACCCATTTCCACCGAACAACCCGCCGGCATTAACCAAGATTTGCGTGGTGCTGAGCGATCCGTCCACTATCAAGCTCCCACCGTTCACCGTCGTATTGCGGGTAGCGACGTTGTTTAAACCCATGAGGGTCAACGTCCCTGTGCCCACTTTGGTCAGCGAACCGTCTTCTCCATCGTCCGAGATCTGTCCCGAGAACAGCGTGCTCAGATTGTTGCTACCCACAGTCAGATTATTGGCTCCGACGAAGATGGCGCCGTTTCCTTCAATTGAGCCCACCGTCACGGTCGGAGCGACGTGAGAGCTGATGTCGAGTTTTCCGTTACCGAACACCTCCACCCGCGCCGTGCCACCTGTGGATTGGTCCCCAAACAAGATTGTGCCGCCCGGCCCCGACCCCAATCCATCATTCGCGATCAGCGTCGCATTGCCTGCGGTCGAGTTGCCGGAGAACGAGATGACAGCGCTACCGATGCGTGTTGGTAATGGTAAATCCGCTCCACCGTTGGCGATCAGCGTCGCATTGCCTGCGGTCGAGGTATCGAAGAACGAGATGCTACCGCCCTTGCCAACAACGTGATTGACGTAGTCGCCGGCCTCGGCGGTCAGCGTGGCATTGCCTGCGTTCGAGGTACCATGGAACGAGATGGTCCCGATGGATTCATCATCATTTCCGGATGAACCACCGGCGGTCAGCGTGGCGTTTCCGGCGGTCGAGGTATCGAAGAACGAGATGCTACCACCGCGTAATACAGATGGAACTGCGCCTAGGGCGATAAGTGTGGCATTACCCGCGGTCGAGCTGTTTAAAAAACTAGTGGTGCCGCCGTCAAAATTTACAATCGTCTGCGTCACGCCCGAGTTATTCACGATGCCGGCACCTACGAAAGAAACAGAACTTTTAAAGGACGTTCGGATCACGAAGGCGCTCGCGCCCGGGTTGAACGTCATGGAATCGATGGTGTCGTCGCCAAGATTCAGCGAAGTTATGTTGAAAGTATTGAATGTGGCCGTGTCTCCGGCATTGACTGGAGCTATTCCAGTATTCCAATTACCACCCTCGTTCCAGCTGTTAGAACTCGCGATGGTATCCCAGACAGAATCCACAGCGAGTGTCGGAGCAGCCATGGCAACGAACAGTAAGAGGCCGCCGAGAACGGTGGTAAGAAATCCGTGATTTTTTATTTCGACCTGGGGAATAGTCTGCCTGCGTTCGCTTTGGATACGGAGTGTTCTCATGGGGAAGCGATTATGGACGGTTGAGGTTGGGGACGTATGTTGTGTGAGATCAAGCAATGCCGGATCACGAAATTGGCAGCGGAAATAGGTCCTCTCGCCGAAGGTCACTTGAGCCGATCCTTCTGCCGAGCCGACGACGATGTGATGTCGGCATCCTTGTTGGCTTGGTACTTACGGCATCGGGGCCTTGCTGGATCTCGACACTAGAAAAATCTTTCGAGGAATCGGACGTATCACGAGTGAAGTCCTTCGGCGTTGAATCTCCTCTTTGGTTGCTTTTTGTAGCAATACCGCTGCAAGATAAAAGCAATTAATTTGCATTTGAACGTTAGATTTAAGTAGCTCACTGGACTACGCGCGTAGTTGCGACCAGTGAACTAACCGGATGGATTTCAAACAGGCTGTTCACTTCTGAACCGGATAAAGCAGTTTAGTGCAATCTTAATGAAAACCGTGGCAACTGCGTATGCGAATCGCAGGGTACCTTGCCGTATAGGACATTCTATCGCCGGACAGCAGACCTCTTCGCGCGCGCTGATACCGCCTAGCTAAATCATGGTTTCTACGCCGGACGGCACGTCGCGGAGTGGCAATCCATGGCTTCGATTTTGAAGTGTGGGAAGATTCTCCTGCGTTGTGCTCTCGAAGACGCTGTTTCAAATCTTCAGTTATTCCGACGTAATGCTGACCTTCTGCGGAAGACTTTCGATGAGATACACGTAATACACGCTGACGCCCTCCTTCGCTAAAGCTTCGGAGGACGTCCCGCTCCGCGCAAACGAACGCTCAGTCCTGCGAAGCGCGAGCGCGAAGCAGGACGGATGGGGGGGGATTCGAACCCCCGGTTCTACAGATCGCTCTGAACCTAACGATTCACCTAGCAACACGAATGTCTATAAACATCATTGAACATTACCGGATGTTATGCAATCTAATTATGCGTGGCCAGCATACATCGTCAACCAAGCAGACCGTTTTGGTTCTGCGCATTTAGTGAGTTCGATCCGCAGACAAACCGCGCTAAGCGCATTTTTCGTTCAACGAAAACTAGCGATCGCAAACAAGCGTTGGAAATCTGCCGAGCTTGGCAAAAGGCGGCGTTGCTCGCACGCAACGGCAAGTTGAGCGTGGACGCCGCGCGCGAAGTGATCGCGCAAGGCGTAGCAGATGTCTTCACGCACGCCAACGTTGAATCGCTGCCGAGCGCGTCCATCAAATCGTGGTGCGAGACATGGACCGAAGCTAAAGCAATCGAGACTGAGGAATCCACGCACGCGCGTTACAGGCGCGTGATCGAACGGTTCACCGGTTTTCTCGGCGAAGCGAAAAGCAAACGCGACCTCTCCACGCTTCAAGCGAGCGACGTTGCGCGGTTTCGTGATCGTGAGGTAAAAGAACTTTCACGCTCGACTGCAAACTTGGGTGTGAAAGTGCTGCGAATTTGTCTCGGTGAAGCCGTGCGGCAAGGATTGCTTGCGGTCAATCCGGCTGTGCGCGTCAAGCTGCTCAAATCAACTGCGGAATCGAAGCGGCGCGCGTTCACGCTCGGCGAAATCAAACGCATTTTGAGAGCTTGCAGCAACGATACCGAATGGCGCGGCCTTGTGCTGTTCGGTCTGTATCTCGGACAGCGTCTCGGCGACTTGGCAAAATTGACATGGCGCGCGGTCGATCTGGAGACCGGCGAGATTGCGTTCAGCACGCGCAAGACTGGCCGGCGCATCGTGCTCCCATTGGTGCAACCGCTTGCCGATTACTTGGCATCACTGCCAACAACCGACGACCCAAACGCTTTCATTTTCCCAGGTGCAGCGAGCGCGAAGCGCACGGCCTCATTGTCGAACCAGTTTCGGGAGATTCTTGTTGATGCCGGACTTGTCGAGCCGCGACCGCGTGGACACAAAAGCACCGGCAAAGGACGTGACCAGGCGCGCGAAGCGAGCGAGATTTCATTCCACAGTTTGCGCCACAGTGCGGTCACCATGCTGAAAGCAGCAGGTGTTTCAGACTTCATCGCGCGCGAAATCGTGGGGCATGAGAGCGCCGCGGTCTCTCGGCAATACACGCATCTCACGACGGAGGACAAGCGGGCCGCGATGCGACGATTGCCGGACGTGACGACCACCTAAAACTAGTCGAGATCGGCCAACCACTGAGGACGTCAATTTCCTTCGGCGTGTCAATCCGTTGTCCGCACGTCAGAATCGGCGAACCGTTGCTGCAGAGTTGCCGAGTAGACCTCAAAATGCGCCTTCCGCGCGGTTTTTTTGGGCGACAAAGCTGGGGGTTGGCGCGGTCCATCCGCGCCAAACCCTTATAATCGGTGACAAGTCGAATCTCGCCGCAGTAGCCGAGGAGCTTTACTGTGGCAGCCTTGTCGCCGTTCCCACGCTCAGCCCGGTGCCGGCAGGACTGGGGGAGGTCTCGAGAGTCCAAACCTGCTGTGCACCCGGCCCGACGTATATATTGAAAGTTGGGCCGTCGGTGATTGACAGCGTGCCCGTGCAGTCCGCTGCGACCGTATAGGTTCCTACCCCTCCGGCGGCGTCGATAATAATTGTGCCCCCGATGTTCACAGGACCCGAATGGATTGAACGTCGTACCATCTCCGTTGAACCGGAGGCCTTGCATAACGGCTTTCGGTAGCAGGCCCCCACCCAATCTGTGTACCCGTCGAAGGTCCACAGATATAAGCCCCTTAGCATGCCCACGCTGCAAACTCGCGTCTCGGCTGCCGCCCGCGCGGTAGCGGACGTGCCCGGCGCCATAGTGGGAGCCAAGCACATCAACGCACAGGCGAACGCCAGGGAGCTCATTATCATCTTCGTTGACTTTGTGTTCATAGTTATTGTTTCTTTCTGTTTAGTTTTTGCTGTTTTGGCCTTGTTTGACTCCTCATCGTGAGAAGTCATTTCAGGCCGTTCACTGAGGTGCTCCGTAAAATTTGGCGGTCCGTTACGCGGAAAGATGCTTCGCGACGCCAAAATCATTAAAACGTGAAGCGTTGAAGCTTGACCGCGGAACACCCGGGTGATGCGGATGCCAACCCGATAAAAAGAAAGCTATCGCTCCCCGGAAGATTAACTCGGCGCGAGGGAGCCGACGATTTTTTCGAAGCGCAGATCGCCGCGCAGCGAGTCGCATTCAGGATACAGTTTCAAGTGGCCTTGTCTTGCCGAGGTAGCGCTTGCCCCACCAAAGGGTCAAGCGCTACGGTTGGCGACGATTTGGCAGAGGCCTGCCAAACGCTCACCGTCCTCTCACGACGATCGTGCCGCTGATGGTACCACTGGTCTCGCCGGTATCAAGGTTCGAGCATTGGTCCGTGGTGAAGCTGCCTCTGGCGCCAGCGTACCGGCCCGTTCCGCCGATAATTGTCCAGGGATCCACATGGCGAAGATCGCCGTTGGCGCATAAACCACTGTTAATTCCCAAAAAGCACGCCAAAATGCTGTCACCGTTGGCGGCGTCTCCCACTATCAAACGACTTCCCCCGGGGTTCCCAGGCGGCGTATTCTCGAAAGCGAACTCGACTGGGATCGAATAAACCAGTGTGAATGGACCAAGCGCCGTGTCGGTTGACATGACGCTCCCATTGACATAAATCCCTTCCGCTGGATCGGGGAAAGGCGTGCCACTTTCGCTCCCTGCGATATACACCATTAATTCGTATCACTCCCGCTTCCACGGCGGAGCTGACGAGCGCCACGGTCAGGAATATTGCTGTCATTAGGCTGATTCTTTTAATCTCTTTTTTCATAAACTAAGTTTCCTTTTCTTGTTTTGGCCTTCTTTGGCTCCTCGTTATTGAGTTGTCATTTCTGGCCGTTCACTGATGTACTCCGCAGGATTTGGCCGGGCGTTACGCGGGAAGTGCAGAAGCGCTTCCAGCTAACATTACAAGCTACAGGCGCGGTGCCGGAGTCGGGCGTGGCCTCGGCGTCGGCGTACATCTCCCGGTACATGGCGTCGGCAATTGCGCGCAATATCTCCCGCCAGTGTTGGTATCAAAGCCATTGTTATCAAATCCGCCCCAGACGATCATCTCGCTGCCGGTCCAAACTGCCGTGTGTAGGTATCGCCCCAAGGGCGCGTTGGTGGTGCTGGTGGCTGCCCAGGTGTTGGTGCTGGGATTATATCTCCCGCCAGTGTTCAAAAGGCTGCTGTCATCGTATCCGCCCCAGACGATCATCTCACTGCCGATCCAGACTGTAGTGTGTTGGTATCGCGCATCGGGCGCATTGGTGGTGCTCGTGGCTGCCCACGTATCAGTGCCGGGATCGTATCTCCCGCCAGTGTTCACAGCGCTGAAGTTGTGATATCCGCCCCAGACGATCATCTCACCGCCGGTCCAAACTGCCGTGTGAAATTCTCGACCTGAGGGCGCGTTGGTGGTGCTGGTAGCCGTCCAGCTATTAGTGCTGGGATTGTATCTCCCGCCCGTGTTCAAATCGTTGTACATCTCATCAACGCCACCCCAGACGATCATTTCACTTCCGGTCCAAACTGCCGTGTGTAGGAATCGCCCATCGGGCGCATTCGTGGTGCTGGTGGCTGCCCAGCTATCAGTGCTGGGATTGTATCTCCCGCCACTGTTCAAAATGAGGGAGCTGCCCCACACGATCATTTCACTGCCGGTCCAAACTGCCGTGTGGTTATCTCGGCCAGCGGGCGCGTTGGTGAGGCTGGTGGCTGTCCAACTATCCGTGGTTGGATTGTATCTCCCGCCAGTGTTTAATTCGATGTTGTTGCTGTTAATTCCGCCCCAGACGATCATTTCACTGCCCGTCCAGACTGCTGTGTGATTGAGTCTGGGCCTCGGGCGCGTTGATGGTGCTGGTGGCTGTCCAGCTATCCGTGGTTGGATTGTATCTCCCGCCAGTGTTTAATTCGTTCGGGCCAGGGGATCCGCCCCACACTATCATTTCACTGCCGGTCCACACTGCTGTGTGAAAGCTTCGGGCTTCGGGCGCGTTGGTTGTGCTAGTAGCTGTCCACGTGTCATCCGTGCACGGATCAATCTCTGGGAGAATGTAGGTAGCTCTGCCTAAAGTTGTGATGCTAAATTTGTTGGCGGCGGCTTGGGTTCGTAGCAAGGCGAAGCACTGGCCCTTGTCGCGAGCGGATAAATCGGCGGCCAGCCGTTCGATTAGCACCGGCCTGGCCAGGCACTCAGCAATAACAAAGGGATCCTGCCCAAGCGCCTCAAACAGTTCCCGCAGGATTTCCGGCTGTTTTGTGTCCCGGGCCATCCGCTCCATCTCGGCTTGCAGTTGCTCGCGCGCGATCGGTTTTTGCCCGTAAGCTGCCAGCGCTTGCGAGTCGCGCAGATAATCTTCCACCTTTTTCTCGATCTGCGCCTGCGACATCACCTCATCGAGCGAAGGCTTGAGATCAGGGCGGTCCTTTGGCCAGATCCGGTGACGCCAGTAAACGTGCTCGATCGCTCGCTGATATGCCACACGCTCTGCGAAGCTCAGCGTTCTCTGAGAAAGGTCTGAAGGCGCTTCGGGACCGAAAAAAGCAAGCAGCGTCCCTGTGACAATGGAGCACGCGGCTGCGCAAAGAAGGAGAGTGAGTTTCAGAATGTTTCGTTTCTTCATAGTTTCGTTTTCTTGTTTTGGCCTTCTTTGGCTCCTCGTTATTGAGTTGTCATTTCTGGCCGTTCACTGATGTACTCCGCAGGATTTGCAAGTTCGTTACGCGGAAAAATGATGAAGTTGCTTTGCTGCAGAGGCAGCCGTGCTGGCTGATAAAGAACAGGTTGTTCTAAAACTGCAGGCGACACGCCTGCCACCACAAAGTTACTTCGGCGCGAGTGAGGCGACGATTTTTTCGAAGCGTTGATCGTCTGACATCCAACGTCCCACAATGGATGCTTAACTGGCATGATGAAGCGATCGTCGGGGATAAGAGCGAAGTCGCCTTTTCTCTTTGCGGACAGTATTCAAATCGCTCTGCCCGGCCTCGGCTGGGAAACCCGTGAGGTTTTCTCGCGAGTTCTCAACCGTACTAGCTGTTACCAGCCACCTGTCTGCTACGGGCGCGGTGCCGGAGTCGGGCGCGTCCGCGGTGTGGGTGCACATCTCCCCGTGCATGGCGTTGGAGTCGGGGTGGGCGTGGGTGTGGCTGTAGGGGTAGGGCTTGCTGTTGGTGTCGGAGTTGGCGTGAACGTTGGGGTAGGCGTCGGCGTTAGTGTGGGTGTTGGGCTTGGTGTGCCTGCGCAGTACCTCCCGCCGGTGTTCAAAAAGTTGCCGTCGTACCCGCCCCAGACGATCATTTGGCTGCCAATCCACACTGCGGTATGGAAATATCGGCCAGCCGGCGCGTTGGTCGTGCTGGTGGCTGTCCAACTGTCGGTGCTGGGGTTGTACCTCCCGCCGGTGGTGGGGGGACCGCTGTCAACAACGCCACCCCAGACGATCATTTCACTGTCGGTCCACACCGCCGTGTGACTTTCTCGGCCAGCGGGCGCGTTGGTCGTGGTGGTGGCTGTCCAGGTATCCGTGCTGGGATCGTATCTTCTGCCCGTATTCAAAGGATTAGGTCCATCAGCCCCGCCCCAGACGATCATTTCGTTGCCAGTCCATACCGCCGTGTGAATTGATCGGGCAGGCGCGTTGCTGGTGCTAGTGGCCGTCCAACTGTTGGTGCCGGGGTTATACCTCCCGCCGGTGTTTAAAATCATACCCGGCGGATAGCAGCAGAACCCTCCCCAGACAATCATTTCGCTGCCGGTCCAGACTGCCGTGTGATTATCTCGGCCAGCGGGCGCGTTGGTGAGGCTGGTGGCTATCCAACTGTCGGTCCCGGGATTATATCTTCCACCGGTATTCAAAGATTCTCCGCCACCCCAGATGATCATTTCGCTGCCGGTCCAGACTGCCGTGTGGTCTGCTCGTGCGGCGGGAGCGTTGGTCGTGCTAGTAGCTGCCCAACTATCGGTCCCGGGATTGTACCTCCCGCCGGTGCTGTCGTTAGATCCGCCCCACACTATCATTTCACTGCCAGTCCACACTGCCGTATGATAGTCACGGGCGCTGGGCGCGTTGGTGAGGCTAGTGGCTGTCCAACTGTCGGTACTGGGATTATATCTGCCGCCGGTGTTCAAAAAGCTCGCGCTATTGGCTCCGCCCCATACGATCATTTCGCTGCCAGTCCACACTGCCGTGTGGTGGTAGCGGGCAGAGGGCGCGTTGGTAAGGCTGGTCGCTGTCCACGTGTCGTCGGTACAGCCACCCGATGGACTCGCTATTACAGGAAGCGTGTAGTTCGCGCTGCTCACTGCCGCCATCGTCACTGGCGCTATCAGTTTCTGTGGTGGCAGCCGTGTCGGCTGCGCAGGCGACACGCCTGCCGCTACAGGATCGCTGTTAACTAAACGTTCCGCCACGACTGGTCTGGCCAAACATTCTGCAACAACAAAAGGATCGTTCCCAAGAGCCTCAAAGAGTTCTTGCAGGATTTCCGGCTGTTTTGTGTCCCGGGCCATCCGCTCCATCTCGGCTTGCAGTTGCTCGCGCGCGATCGGTTTTTGCCCGTAAGCTGCCAGCGCTTGCGAGTCGCGCAGATAATCTTCCACCTTTTTCTCGATCTGCGCCTGCGACATCACCTCATCGAGCGAAGGCTTGAGATCAGGGCGGTCCTTTGGCCAGATCCGGTGACGCCAGTAAACGTGCTCGATCGCTCGCTGATATGCCACACGCTCTGCGAAGGTTAGCGTTCTCTGAGAAACGTTCGAACGCCCTTCGGCACCCAAGACAGCAAGCAGAGTCCCTGTGCCAACGGAGCACGCGGCTGCGCAAAGAAGAAACGCGAGTTTCAGAACATTAGGTTTATTCATAGTTTTTCCTTCTCTCATTTGGCCTTCCGTGATTCCTCGTCGTGAGAAACTCATTTCCGGCCGTTCACCTGAGTACTCCGTAGGATTTGGCCGTTCGTTACGCGGGAAGTGCAGAAACTTGAGAACCACGGATAACCGCCTTGGCGTTAGAGCTACGGGGGGCACGCAGAGGATAACACGGATAAAGGACAAACGAAGAGCCGTTTATTGTCTTCGCCCGCTCGACTTGCCCGCCGTCGCTAGCAAAAGGATCCGGAGTTGAAGTGGGAACCGTGGATTGTGCGCTATCGCGGATGGATGCCCGCGAAGGTCCGACGGTTCGGCGATCAATCTCACCGCGGGATGATTGTCACGGCTTTGCGGCTGACCGATTCGAAAAGCTCACGGCAGGCTCCGCCGCCTCTGAGGCGATGATTTTTTCGAAGCGAGGATCGCCGCGGAGCGGATCCCAGACCGGGAGCAGTTTTAAGGCGCCGTAGCTCAGCATTTGCGATGCGACGGGAGCACGCAGCCCTGCTTCCAGTTGCTGCAAGGCAAGCTCCTTGTCGCCCACCCAGGCTGCCGTGATGGCGAAATATTGAAGGACGCGGCTGCCGTTGACGACATCTTTTTCCACCGGCGTGAGCGCGATCGCCCGACGGCCTTCGTCCAAGGCCAGGTCTTTCCGCCCAAGAGCAGCGTCGATCAAGCCCAGGACGCAGAGCGCCGGGCCATAGTCCGGCTGCGCCTGCACGATCTTCTCCTGCTGGGCTCGAGCCGCTTCAAACGCAGTGCGCGCTCTTGCCTCATCTTTGGTCATGCGCGCCAGCAGACCTTCACCAAAGCTGTGGCTCAGCTTAATCCCGGATTCACTCCAGCATGGATTGTCGCCCAGCGCGAGTGCTCGTTCGGCCGCAGCCGGATCGCGTTCGGCCAGCGCGCAATCGAACCAGATGTCCGCGCCGCTGGCGATGGCGCCCGGCCCTCGGGCGAGAATTGCATCAATTGTCTGGCGGAGCGGCCGTGTGTCCGCTTTCCAGAAGAGATAAAATAGTCCACGATGGGCCCGCGTTTCGACGTTGTCGGGCACGATCGCTGACACCCGATCCAGCGCAGCGATTGACTCGGCATAGCGCCCAAGCCTTGGTAACTGAGCGCGATCTGTTGCAGAGTATAAATGTTGCGCGGATCCAGCTCCGCCGCGCGCTGCAGGTTCTGCAGACCTTCCTCCTGCTGGCCGCGCCGCCGCAGAATGTAACCGGTGAGTTCTAAGAGACGCGGATCATTGGGTAACGCTCGCCGCGCGATCTCCAATTCGGCCAGGGCGCCGGCATAGTCGCGCAGCCCGAAGTAGAGATATTGCGCGCGCGCCAAATGCGTTTCGGCAGCATCCGGCCGCAGCCGTGTCGCGGCTTGCACCGCAGCTTCAGCCAGCGCCAGCCTGGCGGGAGTGTGATCATACCCCGATACTCCATAAAAGTATTCGTGCGCATAGGCGAGTTCGCAGTAAGCGTCGAAGAATGAGGGATCCCGCTTCACCGCTTCATCCAGAAGTTCAATGGCCTTCCGCAGGTCTGGCTCGGTGCGTCCACTAAAACCTAGTGAGGAGCAGTGACTTTGCCCGGCTGAAAGGTCGAAAGCCGCGAGATCAATGGTAGGCGGCTGCTCGATGGCCAGTTTCTCGGCAGCCGTGATTTTGGCGCGCAGCCGTTCGGCGACTTTTTGCGCTATCTCGGCTTGGATGGCAAACAAGTCATTCAAATCGCGATCGTATTCCTCCGCCCAAATGTGGGTGTCCGTGCGCGTGTCAATCACTGCGCATTTAAGTGAATTCGATCACCGCTTCTGCGTGCGCGTCCTTCCAGTACGTGAGACACGCGAAGCACATTGCCCGATCTGGCGCACATTTCGTTTGCCGCGATAGTCCATCACGCTGGTCCGGCTGATGACTTTCAGGTCGCCGATCTTGGCCAGCTTGGTTAGAATGTCGTCCTGCACGCCATCGGCAAAGGATGCGTTCTCTTTCGCTCGCTCAAATTTTCAAACGGCAGAACGGCGATTCCAGTTGTTACCGGATGACTGACCAATTCACTTTTCGAAATGATCCATCCAGCAGCTGCCGCCAGACCAACCGAGAGATGCCACGAGGAGTGTAATTGTTGGATTGCGCCGCATCCATTTCCCGGCGCGGGTGAGCGGCCGGTGCGCCGGGCCGCAATTGGTTCATGCTTTAGCCACCGCTCAAGATCTTCGGCCAGTGCGAGAGCAGACGGATATCGGCGCTTTGGATCTTTCTCGAGACACTTCAGGCAAATCGTGGAAAGATCGCGATCTACTTTCGGATTCAAGAGACGCGGTTGCCGCGGCTCCGTATCGAGCACCAGCTTGATCGTCTCGTAGGTTGTTCCCCAGCAAAAGGCGGATGGCCTGTCAGCAGTTGGTAAAGAACTGCACCAAGGCCATAAACATCTGTAGCGCTGCTGATAGCCGCATTGTTTCCCACTGCTTGTTCTGGCGCCATGTAACTGGGCGTGCCCATTACTTCCATCGTGCGCGTGACCGTGCTTTCTGCTCGACTAATCGCGCAAGACCGAAATCAGTGAGATGCGGTTCGCCTTTTTCATCCAGCAAAATGTTTCCCGGCTTGATATCACGATGGAGAATTCCGTGCTCATGCGCGTAATGAACAGTGCGTGCGACTTTCGCGATTATTTCCACTGCGCGCCGAATCGGACATCGGCTTGCGCCTGACCACTTCGTCGAGTTGGCCGCCTTCGACGAATTTCATGCTGAAGTAGCACGAGCCATCGCGCTCACCGACTTCGTGGATCGGAACAATACAGGGGTGATCCAACCGCGCCGCGGCTTCGGCTTCAAGACGAAAACGTTTCAAATGCGCTTTGCTCGCCCACTGACCCAAGCCAATGACTTTTAGCGCGACTATTCGATTGAGACTCTTTTGACGTGCGCGAAACACCACGCCCTGACCGCCACGTCCGACTTCTTCCAGCAATTCGTAATCGCCAAACTCTCCGAGCAACTCAGCGGCGCTCGTCGTTTTTATTATGGCCAGCAGCGGCAGCATCCGTTTCCTTGCGTGCGGGATCGTCGACACGGCCGGAGTCATCCGCCTTCGCCGAGGCTATGGCGGACAAGTCGCCCCCGGCTACAGATGCGCCCGCTAAACCGCCAAGGGCGCTTTTCAGCACGCACCTGGCACAAAGCGCTTCGGGGGCGTCGGAAAGATGTTGGCGCCGCACTTCCGGCAGATTCTGATTACCTTGATCATGGTAGAGTCGCTCGCGCCCGCTCCGTTTTGTACTCCGTAAAATTCCGGCATACGTTACGCCTCGAGCATGGCAATGAGATGGCGCAGCTCGTCTTCGATATCCCCGGGTGTCGCGACGGTGTTGGCGATCTCCTCTCGCAATAAGCCTTGATATCGCTGGCGAAATCTATAGAACGCCTGCCTCACTGCATTTTCGGTCATCCCTAAACGCGCAGCGATCTCCGCCTGTGACGGAGAGCCGGGTTCGTCCGGCAGCAATTGCTTCAATGAATCAAACAACGCGGCGTTTCCTGCCGAGCCGTATTCGTCTTTTAACTGGCTGAGCACGCGCTCCAAAACCGTTAAAGCCCATCGGCGTTCGTAGATCATGTCGGCAGTCATTCGATCTGCCGGTTCCATCTCGCTCCATTCGTCAGCGCGCAATTCCTCCAACGGAACAGGGCGCAGTCCACTCCCGCGTTTGATCGCCATCGTGCGACGGTGGTCATCGGCCAAAAACAATTTCAGCCCTCCAAGCAAAAAAGAACGAAGTCGTCCTTTTTCTCTGCGGACAGAATTCAGACTTCCGCGCTCCAATAGCTGCGCAAAAAATCCTTGGGTAATGTCCTCCGCCTCGGTCGGCAGACGGCCTTGTCGGCGCAGAAACGCGAAAATTGGTCGCCAGTAGGTGCGGCAAAGTTTGTCCAGCGCCTCTTGTGCTGCAGGCGATTCGCCTTGTGCCTCCAGCACCACGCTCCAGTGCGTAGTGGTAAATGCCGGGCGGTGATAAGCAGTTCCGTCGATCGCACTCAGCGACGTCACGCCCTTCTCAGCAGAGGTCACACAGCAATCGAATTAAAAATTGTCGCGAAAAGCAAGCATGCATCTCGCCGTACAAATATGTTCGAGAATACTGACCGGCGGCGAGTCGTCGCTCATCGGTTCTGCTTTCCCTGATTTTTGGTCAGTGGTTTCAAATCGAGTGTGTCGAATCGGCAGTTCGAATCCTGCAGTGATGTTTTCGCTCCCAAGAGCTCCAATCGCACCGCCAAGCATAGCGCACTCGCATAACAGAGTCCGCTTTCCACGCCGGAAATTGCCTTAGAAATCGCTTTACGGACGCGGATCCTTTTTGCTCTGCGTCTTTTCCGCGAGTAGATGTCGTGGGGCACGAAAGCGCGGCGGTCTCGCGCCAGTACACGCACCTGACGACGGACGATCTGCGCGCCGCCATGCAGCGGTTGCCGGACGTGACAGAAACATAACGAAACAAAATTTCCGATGACCGACGACGAACTAGCAAGCCATTTCGGGTGGTGGTGGCGCAATCCTGCGAAAGCGTTGCGCACTGCTTTCCCCGAGAAATCTTCCGAGGAAGCGATTCGCAAGTACCGTCTGGCCGGAGCTTGAGCGCGCCGCGCGCAACTACGAACTGGCGTCACGCGCTCATGGCCGAAAAAAATATCTGCTCGGAAAACGGTTTGACAGGCTCAGACAAAAGCAGATGTCCGAACTAGCGCTGTTTTGGCGGCGCAAAAGACCGGTGCAGCCGGTTCGCTTCCTGCATTATGCAGAGCAGCCACGAGTAACGGCGACCCTGCGCCGGCTCGCGGACGAAGAAGATTCTGTGGTTCTTGACACGAAGTTTTTGAGCGTGCGCGCGGCAAAACGAGCGCAACGAATAGAGACGGTCCAGAAGAAATACGTCCAGATCAGCAAAGGCTGGACAGCGCCACAGTATTTCACGATGAACCTCGCTGGGTGCGGCGACACTTCGATCTGCAAGGCCTTCAGAGAGCACGTCAAAGCCGAGCGTGAGCGCCTCGGCATTCCGGCCCCGGCGTATAACAAAGGGCGCGCGAACAGAAGCGCGCGGGGCCTCTCGTTCCGCAGGATTGAGGCGCTGGACGTTTGGACGCACCGTCCGCGCGGAGAGGCCGAGAAAACGCGATACGACGACGCCGAAGCGCGTTCGGCGCGCCGCAAAGCGGGAAGGCTGTTCAGTGAGTGGACTGAGTGGGCCAAAGGAAAATAAGTGTGAGCAGTTAATCTCCTTTTGAAGCACTCGTTTCCGTCCATAATATCCGTGTTCAGTTATGGCGAAACTGGACAAAAAAGCGGACGGCGGGACCGCTCATTTCACGAGTCAGCCGATCGCAGCCTCATGGGGCGTTGATCCTGAATTTGTCGATCTCCCCGGCCTGCAGGCGCGCTTCGGAATCCGAAGAAGCTTGGCTTATTTGTTGATTGCGGACGGCGCGATCAAAAGCGTTTCGCTGCGTCGCCGCGGCGCACTTAAAGGCAAAAGGCTAATCGACGTGGCGTCGGTCAGAAGTTTTTTGAAGTCGCGGATTTGCGACGGGGAAAATTGAGGATGACTGCGCCGCAAAATCGAACTCCAAGCAGCCAGCGCTTATGGCAAGTGAACTACGCAAGCTTGCGGGAGATGCTGAAATGAGCCGCGACGAAATGATTGCAGCGAACCCGTTGGAGCCTTTCCTACGCCAGCGTGGGTATGATCTTCGGCAATCGGGCAACAATTGGAGAACCAACGCTTGCCCGGTCACGCAACATCAACGCTGGCATCGTCCGGTCACTGTTGATTGGCAAAAAAATCTGTGGCATTGCAACGACTGCAAAGTCGGCGGGACAGTGATCGATTGGGTAATGCATGAGAAGAACGTGACCGCCGCCGAGGCGATGCGTGAACTTGCTGGCGGACTCAAGGTGTCAGAGCCAGTCGCAAGGTTCGTTAATACGTCGCCCAGTCAGTTAGGCAAAGCGTCAGCTGCGAAGCATAACGTCACATTCGATTGGTCGCGAAACTGTGTTGCGCCTCTCACTCCGAAGGAACTAATCCGGCTGGGCAACGAGCGATGGTACTCGCGGCAATTTTGTACATGGCTGTATGAAAAGAAGTACGTCGGCCTAGTCCATGGCGACTTCGCATTTCCGGTTCGAGATGACGGCAACATTTTGGCGGCGCATTACCGGGTGAAGGCGAAGCAGGTTGGGGAGAAAGACGACTGGTTTTACTTTCCTACGGGTATAGGTGCCAGACCGTTTGTTATTGGAGATCTCACGAAGGCTAAGCAGGTTCACATCGGCGAGAGCCAGTGGGATATGCTGGCATTAGCCGACCGCACCGATCTGTATTTAAACCAGACTCAAGCGTTCATCGCAACGCGTGGTGCAGGCAATGCTGCACTATGCAATGGCCTGATACCGGAAGGAGTTTCAGTATTGGCATGGCCTCAAAATGACGAGGCCGGGAAGAGGTGGCTGGATGATCTGTCCACAAAAGTCCCTGTGCAAGTGGCAAGAGCGATGGTCCCCGAGCAGTTCAAAGACGTGAACGAATGGACGAAGGCAGGCGCGAGTGCCGAGGACATTTACGCAGCGATTTTCCGAAATGAGTTGGTTGAGAAACCGGGGATCGCCGAGCGGTTTTCTGAAACCGAAACGGATGGTGCAAACCGCGAGGAGCCAATCGAAGCAGCAGAGCCTTTTCCGCTTCACTGTCTTCCGCCGCTCATTGAAGCAATGGCGAAACAAGTTTGTGCGACCGAGCGTGTGCCGGAAAGCCTCGTCGGATGTTGCGCACTTGGAATTTCAAGCGCCAGTATTGGCGCTGGCTTGGCCGTCCAGTCTGCTAGTAATCGTGTTACGCACGGCAATATTTACTTGCTTGCCAGCGCGGAGAGCGGCAGTGGGAAATCCGAAACCTTTCGGCACATGGCCAAGCCATTTCAGCAATTTGAAATGGATCGGATCAAGAGATGGAAGGAGCTGGATCGACCCGACGCAGTTGCCAAGCGCGAGCTACTAGAGGTCGATATCAAGCAATGCAAAAAGCAATACGCCAAAAAGCACGACGTTAGTATTGGCGAAGAAGTAAAGAAATTTGAGCTCGAAATGGAAGAATTACAAAAACGGCTGGACCCGCCGACCTTGTCCTGCGAGGACGTTACGACCGAGAAGCTTGCAGATCTATTAAGCAAGAATGCAGAGCAGCTGGCGAGCTTGAGCCCGGACGCATTGTCGACCGTTAACATTCTGCTTGGACGCTACAACAAGCTAGATCGCACCGATGAAGGTTTGTATCTGAAAGCGTATTCCGGTGATCCGTGCGTGATACACCGAATGTCTCGCGATCCAATTTCATTGGAGACGCCATGTCTGACGGCACTCTGGCTAACGCAACCGGATAAAGTGGGGTCGTTGCTCGACGAGCGCAGCCTGAATGAAGGAGGTTTTATTCCCCGGATTCTGGCGTGCCACACCAATTGCGAGCCGCGCGAGATTGGTAAGAATCCACCCTCAATTTCAAGCAGCGTGGAAAAAGCATATGCCGGGTTGATCTTTAGCCTGCTTGACACCTACCGGTTGGCGCATGAGCGCTTCACGATCGTGCCGACTTCGGAAGCGTTAGAAGCGCTGAATGATCATCACGATGCAATCGTGAAAAGACGCCTTGGAGAATTACGGGACGTTACAAGCTACGCTGCGCGCTGGAATGAGCAAGCCTGGCGCATTGCGGTTTGTCTGCATGCCGGCACGCATGGCAGCCGGGCGCACGAGCAACCGGTCTCTCTTGAAACTGCGCAGCGCGCCATTGCGTTGGCAGACTGGTTTGCTGCTGAGCAGTTGCGCATTTTGAACGCCGGGCGCACGCAGCGGAAAATGGAGCGTCTCCAAACGCTCAGGGAATTAATCGTCCAGCAATACAATGGCGCGGCTACGCTGCGGACGTTACAGAGGAACAACGGTTTTGAACCTGCTGAAACGCGTGAACTGGCAGCGAAGTTTCCTGAAAAATTGGTAATCGAGCGCCATGAAACCGGTGGTCGGCCCAGTGAAATCGTGAGCGTTTCGAAAAAATGAAAATGTTCTGTCCCCTACTGACAAAGCCTTCGAAAGGTGCCAAAAGGGCGCCGAATGGGGGCTTTTGGCGGTTTTGGCACCTTTTGTCAGTGGCAACGGCGATATTTTTGAAATCTCAACGCACGGCCATTTCCGGCAACTCAGTGGCAACCATCGGCGCGCCCTTACTTGTCACGCGCTCACCTGAGGGTGCCAAAGGGCGAGCCGTCGGAGGGGACGCGTCACGATCCACGCCAAAATGAAAAAGGAAACACGCGGACGCAAATCACTGCTCAACGCGGGGCTGACGAAACGCATCTGCAAATTGCTGGCCCAAGGCAGCGCGATAAAATCCGCGTGCATCATCTGCCGCATCGGAGAACGGACATACCACGACTGGAACGAACGCGGGCAAAGAGGCGAACAACCGTTCGCTCGTTTCTTTTCCGCAGCGACGCGCGCGCGAGAAACGCACAAGGCGAACTTGATTCGGGTTGTGCTTGCGGCAGCGGACAAAGACGCGCGCCACGCAGAATGGCTCCTTGAACGCCAGTTCCCGGACGAATTTGGACGACCGGAACCGCGCACGATTATCATCCAGCAAAACCCAATTCCGCCGATGCCGCCGCCGGTCGTTGAAACGACCCACGAATGGAATAAGCAGGCGGACGTTCCTCCGGAATTGGTGCGCTACCTCGACCTTTTACAGGGCGGAGGTTCAATGTCGACCCGGAAGAAAGTGTCGGCAGTGAACAGCAACGGAGATCGAAATGAGTAAGCTACGGCCCGCGCAAGACGCGCACATCGTTGTTCGCCATCACCTCGACGCGCACTCCATCGCTCAGCGTGCTTACGAAAAAGCGTGGCTGGCAGCGTGGAAAGAAGGTCGTCCGCTGCCGGAGCCGCCTTCGGTTCCAACGGGAGGGCCGATAATCCGAACCGACGTTATCAAGATTCACCTTCGCGCCCGATGACAACGCTGCTCGATACAGATGACCCCTGTATCCTTGGCCAGTTGCGCAAGGTTCTGGTCGAGCAGGAATGCTGGACCTTCGAGATAGCGTTGCCCAAAACGCGCATGGTTGCGGGAACCTCACGAAAGAGGGCGAACCGCCCATGATCGCTCTTGCCCGCGAACCGTCGAAACGCTTCGCGCAGCAGACGCTTCATGCCGTCAGTTGGGAAGTTCTCCTCGAAGAACTTCTTTGCCTCGATGCGCTGATCAATGAGATCCGTTATGTCGAGCACAACGTCCCGGCGCTGCAGGTCGAACACGCTTTGGCGGGGCTTACAGAGATCAGCGAGCGACTTCATAGGGTCGTGAAGTGCCGAGGATAGCAGAAATTTAGCTATGTGAGGAAAGGAAAATAGAATGAAGCGCCCGCTTCGGCGGGACAATCCAAAATCGAAACGCCTGACGGCTCCGTTGGATCTCTGACGGTCTGAATACGGACGGACATCGACAAATTTCGACGAATTTGTTATGCAAAAGTGTTATAATTTTAGCCTTGGAAGGCCATTCCACGATGGAAACGGATGGGGGGGGATTCGAACCCCCGGTGCCTTTCGGCACACACGCTTTCCAGGCGTGCACAATCAACCACTCTGTCACCCATCCAGAAAGCTCGACATTGTAATCGCAAACGTGCTGTAGGAGAAGCTGACAGCTTCGGGCGCACATTAATTAAGTCTGTCATTCTGAGCGAAGCGAAGAATCTTCGATCATTTGTTTGGTCACGCTAGGTTATGGCCAGAGATGTTTCGCTTCGCTCAACATGACAAATTGATTGCCCTTCAGAGTTGCAACCGCCGGAACAATTCGTCGAGCGGTAATTGGATGCCGATATAAAATTCACCGAAGTCCGCGTACTCGGCGCTCACCGGGTCGAATCGCATTTTGTAAACGATGGCTTTGATTTGAAACGTGTCGCGCGCGAAGAGCGTCACGCCCCACTCAGCGTCGTCGAGCCCGGTCGAACCAGTGATGAGCTGTTTGACCTTGCCGGCGAACTCTCTGCCAACATTGGCGTGTCCTTTCATCAGTTTGCGGCGTTCGTCGTACGGCAGCGCGTACCAGTTGCGCTGTTCGCCGCGGCGTTTGCTCATGTTGTAGAAACAAACCACCGGCCAGTCGGGCAGCGTGGGATAAACGCGCTCCTGCCGATAATGTTTGATTCTCTCGCGAAACGTCGCCAGCGCCTCATCGAGCTTTCCCGGATCTTTGCGAACGCTCGGCTCAAGACTTTCAGTGTATTCCTCCTCGGTCGTCATGTATTCGCTTTCCTCGGTGAGCGACAAATAACTGTAAACTGGCGTGAGCACGTCTGCGCCTAACGAGAGCGAGAGCCGTTTCTCGATCCTGTTGGCATTGTGCAGATCCGGCGTGATCAACATGAAGCCGATGTCCGCCTTTGGCGTCACGATGCCGAGCGTGAGCAACTGCGTTGAATCCATCGCGCGCACTTCCTGGACCAGCGATGACAGATTTGTTTTGGCAGCATTTTTTTCTTCGCGGCTGAGCAACTGCCATTGGCCGTGTTCGATCCGGTAAAACAAGTGCAAACAATGCCAGCCTTCCTCGGGAACAAGCGCAGTACTCTTGTCAGTCATCGCGTTAGTTTCGGACGCGAAGGATTGCGGTCAAGGGTAGCGCACGCGTCTCGCGTGCTGGTTTCGGCGTCGCGCCGAAACAATCTTTGTCAAAGTCTGGAACAAGCGAGGGACTGCGCTTGCACCAAAAGTGCGCGATCGCGGGACGCGCTCGCCAGCACGCGAGACGCGTGCGCTACCCAGGCGTTTGCACCTTCGGCAAATGCGCCATGCAATATTCTTCGCCATCGCGCGCGACTCGGAAATCGAGGTTCGGATCGGATAGCTCGGTGGCGCCGCAGACGGCACAGCGATGGAGCGTCTCAGTTGCGCTGCGCGATTGGGCCTCAAAGCGTCTTCGCCGCGTCGAAACGTCGCGGCGATGTCGCGCTTGATGAATAATTTCCGGGCCGAAGAAGATGAAATAGTTCGCGAACGCGGCAACGAGTGCAGCGCGATAGGAGTTCGGCCCCAGAACAAATCCGGCCAGCAAAAAAGCGGCGTAAATCCACGCCAGCCATTTGATTTTTACAGGCAAAATAAAAAGGATGTAAATGACTTCATCGGGATAAAAGCGCGCGAACGCGAAGAACAATGACGTGATGAGCATGCCATTGGAGAAACTGCCGCCGAAAAAGAATGCCGCGATGGTCGTGCCAATCATCCCTACGACGAAATAGAGCGTCAGTCGAAACGGCCCCCACGCGCGTTCGAGACCTTCGCCGATAAACCAGAGAAACCAAAGCGCGAGAAGCACCCACAGTGGACTGAACGTCTGCGGAAGGAAGATATACGTGACGAGGCGCCAAACCTGCCCTCGAAGAATCAAAGCCGGATCGAGCGTTAGAAACGATTCGAAGCCGCGATTAAGATAAACCAGCACATAAACCAGTGCGGTGAAGCCGATCACGATGCGGATCAGGCCCGGAATGCCAAGAAAACCAAACCGACGTTCGAGTTTATCCAGCCAGGTCATTGCTGGCGCAAGCTAACGCAACAATCCCTCACCTCAATCCTCTCCCTTTCGAAAGAGAGAGGCAACAGAGCACCAATGGCCTTCGCCGGCCGATAAACAAGCGTCGTAATTATTCCTCTCCTTCTCGACCGAGGAGAGGATAGAGGTGAGGAGTCGAATCACAGGCCCGGTATCCTTGCGCAACGTTGCGCTAAGTCTAGTTTCGCTTGTGCCCGAACCCGTACCCCGCAAGACCACGCTTTATGATGAGCACGTGCGGTTCGGCGCTAAGATTGTCCCATTCGCCGGGTGGCTGATGCCGGTGCAATACACCAGCATTGTGCAAGAGCATCAGGCCGTGCGAAACAATCTCGGCATCTTCGACATTTCGCACATGGGCCAGTTGATCGTGGCTGCGACGCCCCCGTCGCAGAACGTCGGCGGCGAAGGCGCCGCCGCCACCTGGCTCAACACCATACTCACAAACAATGTCGAGAAGCTCGATATCGGCATGGGGCAATACACGTTTCTGCTGAACAAGCGCGCAGGCATCATTGATGATCTGATCGTCTATCGGATTGGTGAGGAGAAGTTTCTCCTGGTCGTGAACGCCGCGCGGGCGGACGAAGATTTCGCATGCCTGCAGAATCATCTCAAGAAGGGGCATGCCTCCGGTCCGCCAATCGGACGGACTCGTCCTGCGGCGAGCTTGCCCGATGGCGGAGATCGCAAGCGAGACGCATGCGCTACCATCCTCACAAATCGCAGCACGGAGTTTGGTGCAGTAGCGATTCAAGGTCCATGCACGGTCGAATTATTTCATGCGCTCTTCGGCAAAGACACGGAGCCGCCACCGCGAAATCACATTGTCGATCTTGCCTTTGAAGAAACAACCGTCTCCGTCGCGCGAACTGGTTACACCGGTGAGGACGGCATTGAAGTCTTCTTTCGCGCGACTGACGCGGTGAAGTTTTGGAACGTCGCGCTCGAAAAAGGAAAACTTTTTGGAATCAAACCCTGCGGCTTGGGCGCGCGGGACACACTACGGCTCGAAATGTGTTACCCGCTAAACGGCTCCGATCTGTCGCCGGAACGAAATCCGATTGAGGCAGGTCTCGGCTTTTTTGTCGATTTAATGAAGCCAAACTTTATTGGCCGCGACGTTCTGCTAAGAACAAGAGAAGAAGGCGTCCGCGAAAAGCTCGTACCGTTTCGAATGAAAGAGAAAGGTCCGCCGCCGAGGCCGCACTATGCAGTCTTTCACAATGGCGAGCGGATTGGGGAAGTGACCAGCGGCACGCTTTCTCCGAGCTTGAACTGGGGCGTTGGAATGGCGTATGTGTCGTCCGCGCACGCGAAGATCGGCACGGAAATCGACATCGAAATTCGAGGTCAAAAGTTTGCCGCCACGATTGAAAAGAAACCGCTCTATAGAAAACCAGCATCATGATGATCCCAGACGATTTGCTCTACACCGAAAGCCACGAATGGATTAAGCGCGAAGGCGACAACATCCGCGTCGGCATCACTGATCACGCGCAATCGGAATTGACCGACGTCGTCTATGTGGAACTTCCGAAGATGGAGCGACAGGCCAATGCGAAAGAAGCAATCGCGGTCGTCGAATCGGTGAAAGCGGCAAGTGACATCTACGCGCCTGTGAAAGGCACAGTTGTTGAAGTCAACAAAGCACTCGAAGCCGATCCGGGCCTGATCAACCGCGAACCTTACGGCCAGGGTTGGATCTTCGTTCTCAAGATCGACCACGCCGACGATCTCAAACAGTTGAAAGACGCGGTCGCGTACAACCAGCAGATCAGTTAACCGCGGCGATGCTGCTCCAGCTACAACACGCTGGAGACGATATTGATCAGCAACGCTAGAATCATCGTGTTGAACCCAAACGACAGAATGCTGTGGAACAGAGTTATGCGGCGCATCCGGCGCGAGGTGATTTGCACGTCCGACACCTGACAGGTCATCCCGACCACAAACGAAAAATACGCGAAATCAAAGTAATCCGGCAGCCGATCGCCGGGGAAAATCAGTCCGCCAGCATGTTGCTGCACGCCCGGTTCGTCGCTATCGCCGTAAAATGCGTGCGCATAACGCAAACCGTAAACGGTGTGAACCAGCGTCCAGGAGGCAGTCACGGTTATCAGTGTGAGCAGTAGATGAACGAGAAAATGCTCACCCGGACTCTTTTTTTCACTGATGAGAAATCCGACCGCGAAGAGCGCGGCGCAAGCGGTGACCACAACGAAAAGGAAAACAAGGAAGCGGCTGAGATCCTGTTGCTGGGCCAGCCCGCGTATCTTGCGCTGCGGCGTCGTCAAGATTGTCAGCCAATCAAGCGCGAGGATCACGGCCGCAAAAACGTCCCAGGCCGCAATTCCTGCACTCGAGAACCGGAGATGTCCACGCAACGCAGAGAACGTCGCTACACCGGCGACTAATCCCAGAACCAGACGCTGGCGCGCGTCCGGACGGCAAACAAGATCAACAATGCGCATCTATGGAGTCGAGTTAAAGCGCAGATAATCCCAAACAATCCAAAGAGGTGAAAGCGCAGAAACAGCACATCGGTTAGAATTTACATTGCGGCTTTTTTTGAGGCGACGCGTGACACAGAACTGAAAAAGGGCATAGCCGCTCGGGTTTCACCATGAAGATCAAATACTTCAAATCAGCAGGCTCATTTCGCAGATGGTTGAAGACGAATCATGCCACCATGCAGGAATTGTGGGTCGGCTTTTATAAGAAAGCCTCACGGCAACCGAGTATCACCTGGCCGCAATCGGTAGATGAAGCGCTCTGTTTTGGGTGGATAGACGGCGTCCGCAAGAGCATTGATGAGATGCGTTACATCATTCGGTTTACGCCACGGAGACGGAAAAGCATTTGGAGCGCGGTCAACATTAAACGCGCACGAGAACTAAACGAAAAAGGGTTGATGGAGCCTCCTGGCCTGGCTGCGTTTAACGCGCGAAAAGAAAATAAGTCGGGCATTTATTCATACGAACAACGGAGCGCTACGCTCGATGCGCGCTACGACAAAAAGCTGAGGCAAAACAAAGCGGCCTGGGATTTTTTTTACGCCCAGCCTCCCTCGTATCGAAAAACAATCGGCTGGTGGGTAGTCAAGTGCAAAGCAAGAAGCAACTCGGCTCAAGCGGCTACAAAAGCTAATGGAAGAATCAGCCAGAAGGAAACGGCTGTTCTCGTAAGTGGAAGTTCAAAGAAAGTCAGCCTTTCTTAATCGCAAAACCGATGTAGCCCCACCGACCCCATTCGTAATGCCCCGTTCGCTGCGGATCGCGGCGTCCGGTTTTTTTGTCATGCGCATACGTGCTGGCGACGAATTCGAGAAACGCGGCGTTCATCTGCACGTCGTGCGAAACGAGTAATCCACGATCGCGCAGGCGCGGCCAGAATTGGCGGAATTCCCAGAGCATGTGCCGATAACTGTGCGAGCTGTCGTGCAAAAACATATCGATAGATGCAGGGAGTTGATCCCGCTTGAGGAAGTCTTCAATTCTGCCGCGCATTGGGACGAATTGTTCTGAGGATCGCAATTCCTCGGGAATTAGCGCACCCTGCTCGCATTCTTCGCTCAATTCGACGCTGTAGAGCTTTGCTGTCTGTAGCTTTTCGTCTAGGAGGGCTTTCAGGATAAAGGCCGAGGACATACCAAGAAACCCGCCGGACTCCACAACCACCACCGGCCGAAGCCAGCGCGTCAGTGCATAGAGCGTTGCGCAATCGAGCGCGCCCATCACTCCCTCAGCATCGTATGTGTCACGGCGGCGGATCATTTCCGCCATAAAATCACTTTGTCGGATTTCCTGCGCAAAGCGCGCTACGGCATCCCACATCGAGTAAAATGACGTGGAGGACGACGAGATTCGAGCCGTTTGATTCGAGCGGCGGCGCTGAGGGAATTGGAACACAGGCATCTTCCGTCAATCTGGAAAGGGGAACTTTCCCTTAGGTCTTGATGGACGCGAATCTTTTTTCGCCTCGCCTCGCTGCCCCGATGCTTCTTTGCATCTGGAGACGATCTTGGTTGTGAGTCGGCGCGCTGCGCCGACCGGAGGCCGCAGCACCGGGGTCGCTACTTGCTCTTTTTTCCTGGCAAAGCTGTGCTTAATTCTTCCGTTTTCCCCATGAGCAGTAAACCGAAACCGCGCGAGACGGGACTGAACTTTGAGGGCGCAATGGATCGGCTCGAGAAAATTGTCGAGCAGATGGAGTCCGGTAAATTGCCGCTTGAAGATCTGATCGTCCGTTACGAAGAAGGAATGAACCTGGTAAAAATCTGCCAGGAACGTCTCGCCAACGCGGAGCAAAAAATCGAAATCATTGCTCGCAATAGCGACGGCAAAGCCGTAGTTAAAGAATTCGAGCCGACGCAGGAACCGGCTACTCCTGAGGAACCGGCGGCGGAATCGGAAAGCACCGATGACGAAATCAAACTCTTCTGAAAATCCACAAACTCCCGAGACGACAGGCGCGCCGAAGCGTTTGCTCGATGGAGTCCGTTCGCCAGCCGATATCAAAGCGCTTCGTGAACAGGATCTGCCGCAGCTCGCTCAGGAAGTGCGAGATGAGCTGATCAAAGTTCTTTCCCAAACTGGCGGGCATCTCGGACCAAACCTCGGCGTTGTGGAGCTAACCATTGCGTTACACCGCGTTTTCGACACACCGCGAGACCGCTTCGTCATGGACGTCAGCCACCAAGGCTACGTGCACAAAATGTTTACCGGACGGCTGGACCGCTTCCACACGATGCGCCAATTCGAGGGGCTCAACGGCTTTCTTTTGCGCACCGAGAGCGAACATGATTGTTACGGTGCAGGTCATGCTGGAACCGGTCTTTCCGCAGGGCTCGGGATGGCTGTCGGACGCGACTTGCGCGGCGGTGACGAAAACGTCGTGGTAGTCGCGGGCGATGCGGCGTTTACCTGCGGAATCAGTTACGAAGCGCTCAATAACGTCAGGGCGCACACCAAACGGTTCATCGTCGTCCTCAATGACAACGAATGGTCGATCGCGAAAAATGTCGGCGCGATCGCAAATTACCTGAACAGCATCGTGACGAATCCCACTTATGCGCATTTGCATGATAAGGCACGCGATTTCGTCCAGGCGATTCTTGGAAAAACCGGCGTGCAGCTCGCGCACAAGGTGGAAGAAAGCGTCAAGGGTTTGCTCGTGCCGAGCGTGATTTTTGAAGAACTCGGTCTGCGCTACTATGGCCCGATCGATGGACACGATATCCCGTTATTGATACGGACATTCGAGTTTCTGAAGACGCAGGAAGAGCCGGTGCTGCTGCACATTCTCACCAAGAAAGGCAAAGGGTACGAACCGGCTATTAAACAGCCTGACAAATTTCACGGCCTCGGCAAATACAAGATCGAGAGCGGCGAGACTGCGCCGACAACGACTCCCACATATTCGGAAATCATTGGCAAGACACTGGCGAAATTCGCGGACACCAATCAGAAGCTTGTCGCCATCACGGCGGCGATGCCGAGCGGGACGGGCCTTTCGCATTTCGCCAAGGCGCACCCCACTCGCTATTTCGATGTCGGCATTGCGGAAGAGCATGCTGCGCTTTTCGCCTGTGGGTTAGCGACGCAAGGCCTGACGCCGTTTCTCACGATCTATTCTACGTTTTTTCAGCGGGCCTACGACATGGCGATTCACGACATGGCGATCCAAAAACTAAACGTCAGGCTCTGCATGGACCGCGCTGGATTAAGCGGCGACGACGGCCCGACGCATCATGGTTTGTTCGACATCGGTTATCTGCGCCACATCCCGAATTGGGTGCACATGCAGCCGAAGGACGAAGACGAATTCGTCGACATGCTCTGGACAATGGCGCACTATAACTCCGGTCCAATCGCCGTCCGCTACCCGCGAGGTCCAGGAACAGGCGCGCAAATCAAATCGGAACCAAAACTTCTCGAGATTGGCAAAGCGGAAGTCGTGCAACACGGCCGCGAGGTGGCGATCTTCGGGCTGGGCAACATGTTTGAGGTTGCGGAAGAAGCCGCGCGCAAACTTGAAGAAAAAGGAATTTCCGTTGCGCTGATTAATCCGCGCTGGATCAAGCCGATGGACACCGGCACGCTCGAATTTTTCGCACGCAGCGTGGACGTCGTCTGCACGATCGAAGATCACGTTTTGCACAACGGTTTCGGCTGCGCGGTCATGGAACATCTGCACTCGCAAATGATCAACACGCCCGTGGTGCGCATCGGCTGGCCCGATCAATTCATCGAACACGGCGCAGTCCCAATCCTGCGCAAGAAACACGGCATCACAGCCGACGCACTAGTGGAAAAAGTTCTTCCGCTGCTTCACAAAAAGTCCAAGCTTAAGCCTTCTGTGGCCTAAATTGGCCGTCGGTGTTAGAGCGCGCTTTCCTTTCCGCAATTGAATTGTAAAAGCGAAGGGCGCCTTCGATCATCCACGAGGCGGAACGTGGAAGGTCAGAACGCGAAACGGCGTTGAAGTCAGAACAACGCTCTGTAGAACGGCCCGCAGACGAGCGGAGACGTCCCGGTCAGATGCTAGGGATTTGTGCCGGCCACCGTGTAGCTATGGCCCGAATCGAGGCTTTGATTGAGAGCGGAAATTACTTTATTCAATGCACCTTGTTGGTTCGCGGGATCATCGCTCTGAATGCTCGACGATACGTTCGCATGTGCAACGGTACTATTCCCACGCATCCCATCGACTTGTACTCGAATGTTGTACTGGATGGGCGGGCCAGGGATATGTCCCTGCATGTCGACGCGCATGACTCCGTTGTCCCGGAGCGTTCCCGCACCGCGCCAGAGATCCGCGTATTGAAGCTTCGCGATGACGTCGTGGGATGAGTTTTTTTGAGCGTTGCTCGGTTGATGATAGTTGGCGATTGCGCCACCCTGCACTACGGTAATGGGCATCGGAGTTCTCCTTTGGTTGTTCGTGGTTTCAAATCTTCGGCATCAATCACACGCCATATCTCCTGACGACCCAAGCCCGATTTTATAGCTGTTTTTTGTGATTCTCGAACCGGTGATCGACTCGGATTCCTGTCATCCCGACGTAAACACACGGCTGCAGCCGGGAGTGCAGCGTGCAGGTTGGGAGCTGACCGCCTGCACCGAGCGCGTGCAGCGGCAGATAACTTATACGGGTTTAATGCTAAGAAGCGTTGTGTCCCCGCCGCTATTCTCGTACTGCACTTGGTATTTCTTTCCTTTGAATTCATAGGGTTCGACCCCCTTGGGTCCCCTGAAGTTCAGCTTCTCTGTGAGTTCCTGTATGTCGGATTGACTCATTCCGATATTTCGGGCATCTGCGGCAAACGTTCCTCCGGTTCCGTAACCCATAAGTCCTCCTAATTTCTAAGTTGCAGATTTTTGCGCTACGATTGCCCGTATACACCAGGCGAACCACTCAGGCAAGCGTGAAGTTTGGGTGTGCAGAGTCTGACCGACCGTCCGGCCTCCGCGCGCCGTTGTTGTGTCTGTCGTATACGCGGTAGGCGTCGCGTGGAGAGTGACCGGAGCAGCCATTGATTGCTACGAAACAGCGCTGGCCTACGCCAAAGGACGTGAACATTCCGTGATTCGGCACGTCATGAATCTTGAGAGCGTCTCCACCTACGAAGGAACCCATGACATCTACACGTTGATCGTCGGGCGTGACATTACGGGCTTGAATGCTTTTGGCGGCTAGTCCGGGGAGTGCACGTGTCCTCGCCATCGTCAGCTTTCATCGCCGCTCGCAAGATTTGTAGTATGTACCAGTCTCCTTCCTTTTGGCAAAGAACAGCCCGATCCTGCGAAAGAAGTGGACCCGAAAAGGGTAGAGCTGGAACGTGACATCGAACCGCTGTTTGCCCAGGGTTTCTCCCAGGTCTTCGTAAGTCAATCCAGAATATTTCTTCCCCGAGCCCGTTTCGTCCTCCCCAACCTCATGGAATTCCCCGGCAATCTCGTCGACCAGATCGAGCCGCTTCGAGGTGAGAAGGATCGGCCACTCCGAGCCCTCGCAGTCGAGCTTGAGGAACCGGACTCGTTGCGCGCCGCCCCGTGTCGCACCCAGCAGGAACGTGTCGAAGTTGACCTTGGGTAACGGTTCGCCGTTCGGCACGGGAAGGACGCGCCCTCCACCCGTGTTGACCATCGGTCCATAGGATGGGGACGCTTGAAGCGACAGAACATCGTCGTTCGAGTCGGAACGCCAGGCGGCGCCATAGGTCAACGTCGCCGCGCCTGCGTCGATGTGCCGCCGCAGGTTCTCCGCCGCGATCCGCAGGTTTTCCAGGTCGACTTCGATGCCGTGGACGTGGCCGCACCCGCGGATCAACGCGGCATGGGCGAAGGCGCCGATGTGGGTGCCGACGTCGACGATGACATCGGCCGGGTCGAACCGATCCGGGAGGTCATACTCGTTGGCCTCGACGACGTGCTCGTAGATGAGCTGATCGAATGTCCCGGGACGCGTGTGCAGCATGGCGTTATCCCCCAACGACTTCCTCGAACAGCTCGTCCCACCGCCTGGCAATATTTCCCCAGCGATACTTGGGATCAGTCGCGTTCCTGTATCCGGCCGCCGCGACCTGGCGACGGAATTCGTCGTCGATGTAGAGCGATTCCAGCTTCGCGGCGATCTGTTCAGCGGACACCAGATTCATCGTGTAGTGTTCCGCGAAAAGACAAACCGTCTCGGCTTCGGTGTCCAAGGGCACAGCGGCGCCTCGCCAAACTTCGGCGCACGTCCCGTAGCCAGGGACGATCTGTGCGGCCCCGGTAGCCGCGTGCTCGAAGTTCACCAGGCCCCACCCTTCCGCCATCGCCGTGTTGAGGCCGACGTCACAGGCGTTGTACAGCAGGTTGAGCTGTTCCGCGGAGGACGCCGGCTCTCCGGCGGTCGTGCCGCCGAGGATGACCCGATCCTCGACCCGGAACGGTTTGAGGAGCTTCTGCGTCGACCGCCGTTCGAATTCGGAGGAGAGGGTGTGGTGCAAGTACAGCTTGACGCCAGCGGGCTTGTCCCGGGAGAAGATGGCGAAACCCTCGATCGTGAGGTCGATCCGCTTCCGCGCCCAGGGCCGGTTCGCGTTGAGAACGATGAAGGCGTCGAGCAGCGCCAGCGCCCCCGGGAACAGGGACCGACGGGCCGCGCGTCGCCCCTTGCCGTCGGACTGCGATCCGACCGGGTGGAAGGTGTCGGTATCGATGCCGAGGGGGATGACCGAGAGCTTCGGCCGTGGGATGCAACGCGCGGCCTGCTCCCGGGCGAATTCGCTGAAGAAGACGCAGCAGTCGGCAGCGTCCAGGGTGGCCATCATCTCCTGGTCCACCACCGCCCCTTCCACGGTGGTGTAGCAAACGACTTTCGCGCGAAGATCCAGCTTCGCGAGTTGCATCAGCAACCCGGCCTGCATCGAGAGTTCGCCGCAGAGGAGGATGACGTCGGGCCTGGTCGCCCTGGCTAGGGCCTGAAGCCCCGTCCAGACGCCCGCCGCGCGGTCGAAAGCGTCCGCGTAGACGGTCGCACCATCCCAGACCTCGGGACCGTTGTATCCCAGGCCGAGGATACACACCGAGTCATCCTGATTGAGGCAGCGTGCGAGATTCTGGACGACGCAGGTCAGCCCGGTGGAAGGGACGTACTGACCTACGATGAGGATGGACATGCGACGGCTTTTCATCGTCGGGGCAGTCGACACGCGACACCCTCCGCCCGCGGGATGCAAAGATGTGGGGAGGCCCGGCCGTCCGGGAGCGGCCAGTTCGCCTCACGCGCGGCTATCACATCAGCCGAGGTCGAGCAGGCTCAGGCGGAACCCCGCCCCCGTTTGCTGAGGGATAAGCGGTATGATGATATCGTCGTACGGAGCACCTGGAGGCTTCACATAGATGTTGGTGAACTCCTTTCCCCGCCCGGGCCCCGCCCCGATCACCCCGCAGAGGACGTAGTAGCCCATGAAATAGTAGAATCCGGGTTGGGTCCTTGACATATTATTGTAATCTTGGAGGACCTTTCCGCCGCCGCACCGCCTGAGGAAATCGGCCACCTCTGGGTTGAACGGGGCCTCGGTCCAGCGCGACTGATAAGACGTCCCCGTACCCTCCCAATGCATGAACAACAGAACATAATTATTATTATTATACTTTTTCGGATCCTTCAATTCTGCGGGCACCGACTGCTCGGGCGTGTTCTGGGGGAAGGGGATGACCGAGTCGACGGCACCCGTCGTCCGGTTGATGACGCACCAACCCTGGAAACGCGGGGCGCCGCGTTCGACGGTCGTGTTGGGACCGATATGGGCTTTGGTTAGCGGCTGCGTCGCCACAAGTTCCCCTCGCCATTCGAGGCGGCTTTGCCTGTTGGCATAACTCAAGCAGAGATACGACTGCGCATAGCGATCAAATGCCTCGTTGACCAGCATCCTCTGATTGTTCGTCTCGAACAGGTCCCCGATCTTCGTCAGTTTGAAATTGACCATTGTCGGGTTCTTCGGCACCGATGCGGCCCATGTTGTGAGATCGGCACTGAGATCGGTCGTCGGCAGAACACCGGACATGACTTTCGCGAGCAGCGGCGAGCCGGAATCACCACCATAGGCGTCGATCGATCCCTTCCTGCTCGACAGCCAGGTCTCGACCTTCTTCTTCCAGTCCGCCCCTCCCCCTCCCTCGAACACGCCCGTGTACTCGACGGTGGCTGAGGTTTCCACCTCCTGTGCAGTCTTGGCATATGTCTTCTCCAAAGAGGTGAAGATGTGCAAGCCCCCACCCATCTGGACACTGGTGATGACGTGGGTGCCGTACCAATCGAAGAAGCCGAAGTACGTCTCTTCGGTCTGGGCGTTACAAGGCTGATTGGCGTTCAGGACTTTGAGCAAGTTGACGTAGATGTCCTTCTTCTGTACCTGTTTGTGAATCAACGTCGGGTCGAGGTTCGACGCCAAGAGGGAGTATACTTTTTGGCTGCCGTCGGTGAGGCAGTACCACCTATCCTCCTCCGTGTCGTTGAAATTCTTATACGACGCCTTGACCGTCGCGGAAAAGGCACCGTACGTCCCCTTGGCATTCGCACGCACGCTGAGCTCCTCCGACATCTTCATCTTGCTTTCTGCGACGATTGTCTCGCCATGGGCGGACGAGATGTTCGAGTATGCGATCGTAGAGGGCAGCTTGAAGGTGTTGGTGGTTCCGGGGATCAGCTGGTCACTCCATTGGGCGGTTGGGAGGTCGTACGGTGTGAAGTCGAGGAACTTGTCCTTTAGGTCGGGCTTGAAGTAGTTCCCGAAGACGTTCACCCCGTAGCCGAGAAAATCGCTCGCACCCGGGATCCAGCTGGTGGCGGTGTTGTTGCTCATGGATGAATCCTCATTCTTGCTAACCTGTAATCAGACGAATATTGCTACTTTGCTATTATTGATTGCCGCGACGGCGCGTTTTTATAACCAGTCATCCAAAGAAACTCTCGGCGCTTCACAAAACGGCGCGCAAATGGAGGAGGGCCAACCGCTTGCGCTTGTTGACGGCCGGCTGGCTGATGTGTAACTCCGCGGCAATCCCGACTTCGGTGCGGTGCTGCCAGAAGAGTTGATTGAGAAGCCAGCGCTCCATTTCCGGGAGCAGGCCCATCGCCCGGTCGAGAGCCTCGAACGCCGCTCCAGCGGGATGGCCAGTCATATCAGCTCCTGCAAATGTCTCGATCATTTCCGTGGCTGCCGACGCGACGCGCAGGGCATACTGCCACTCCTGCCGGTAACGGGTGAGCGCCCGGGCCTTGACGCGGACAAAGACGAAGCCTCCCACCGGAACTCCGCACAAAGGGTCGTGCTCCTGCTCCGCCTGCCAGGCGGCGGCGAGGCCTACCAGATAAAGCTCGTCGCGCCAGTCAAGGGCCGACCAGTTCGGCGGCACCCGCCAGGATCCGGCGGAGCGAAGGCCAGCGGTAAGGCCGTTTGTCGCTTCTTCGCCGATCCCGGGGATGCTTTCCGTTCGCGCCCGGCATGGGTCGGCCCAGCCCCGCAGCGCCCCGTGGAAAATTCGGCTTTGGCCGGATTGCGTAACGGAATCCTGTCGCTCCTTCGCAGTTCCGTTGCCGTCGGTTCGTTCGCGGCAATTAACCTGCACCAATCCGTTGCTCCAGTCATTTGGGAGGAACCTTCCACGAACGGAAACGCCATTCGGCGCGTCGGACCGTGAGAGGACGGGTCGGGGCTGGAGCATGGCTCGGAGGGGAATCAGAGGTCCGAAGGGCTTTCAAAACGCGCGGCGCGACGAGGAGCGAACCGATGAAACCCGCGGGTTGTGTTCATGCCTTTTGTTTGCGGCACCGCTCTGGTTTGGTGGTTTGATTTCATGGCTCAAAGCTCGCGGTCATGGAGATGTTGGCGTTAAGCAAACGAGCGATGGGGCAGTCGGTTTTGGCAGCCAGCGCGGCCTTCATGAAAGCAGCCGCGGTGACGCCCGGAACCTTGGCGCACACGTCCATCTGGAAATGCGTTAGAGTCCAGCCGGCGGACGAATCTTCAATGGTCGCACTCACCGCCGTATCGATGCGCTCAGGTTCGTGACCGGCGCTAGCTAGTTCATTGGAAAGCGCCATCGAAAAACACCCGCCGAGGGCCGCCGCGACCAATTCGTCCGGATTGGTGCCGATGCCTTCCTGGAACCGGGTGCCGAAGGAATATTGCGTCTCGGAAAGCACGCCGCTTTCTGTGGTCATGGTGCCGGATCCTTCACGGAGGGATCTTTTCCACACTACTGAAGCGTTGCGCTGCATAGAAGAGTCAGTGCCCGTAGATCCCGGGGAGCACCAATACTTTGTTTCTCTAGACCCCATACCCTGCGGCTATGCACGACGCCGCATACCGGGCAAGTTGAACAAACAAGGCACCGACTTCAATCAATCCAACGGACCTCTCCTAAATGACTTTGCAAAAGAACAGCCCGTCATCGCCGGCGCTGAAATAATCCGGGATGCGCCCGACAAGCTCATAGCCGAGGGAGACGTACAATTGATGGGCGGGAGCATATTGCGCGCGGCCGCTGGTTTGGGCGACCAATCTCTTGCCACCCATCTGTCGGACATAATCGTGCGCGTGATTCAGCAAGGCCCGGGCTATTCCCCGTCGCAGTGCCGCCGGATGAACGCAAATCCAGTAAATGTCCCACGTGCTAGCCGTCAGCGGGACCGCCCCGACGCAGAGGTAGCCGCGCAGGCGCGCCTCGGCTTCAGCTCCGATCAAAACATAACCATCCGAGGTCGGTCGGTTCAAACCCTCATCAAAAACCTCGAGCGCAACACGGATCTCTTCTGCGCTGAAAGCACCGCACTGCACCAGCATTTCGGCGATGACCGGACGATCCGCGAGAGTTAAGGGGTGGATCAGCATGCCCACTTCACCTGGGCCTGGATGAAACGCCGCCACGTCCAGCCCGCCTCCAGCGCAGCCCCGCCCATTCCCTCGTCCATGTCCAGGGAGGAGTTCGGGTTAACGTCTAGCACCCGGGGAACGCCCGCGTCGTCCAGGCGAATATCAACCCGTAAATAGCCGTAAGCCCCGACCACGCTCCAAACCCGCCTGGCCAGCTCAATAAGTTGGCGGCGCAAAGCCGGATTGATTTGTGTGTCATAGGATACCGGCGAATTCTTGTAATCACGGCTTTCCGCCCGCCACTTGGCCTCGTAGGTAACCAGTTGCAGGCCCTCGCCAAACACCGTTTCCCCGATGGAAAAATATTCCGCGTGCTTCCTTCCCCAGGTGGACACGGCAAATTCCCGGCCTGGGATGAACGCCTCCACCAGCGGCCGGCCCCCCAGCCGCCGGATCGCCCGGTGCATATCCTCCACATTCCGGCATATGGAATCCGGCCCTATCCCGGCGGATCCATCTTCATCTGCCGGTTTGACCACGCAGGGGAACCCGCCTTGACGCGCCACCGGAATGCTGTGAGCAGCGAGCAGAAGTTTGACCCGGTCCTTCAACCGGCAAAACGCGAGCGCACCGCTGCGTGAGCCGGTGAACCGCACTCCCAACCATTCCCAGAGCGCAGCGGCATGCGCTTCCAAGGCGGACTGTCCCAGCGGCGCCTCGCAAAGATTGAATACCACATCCGGCTGATGTGTGCGGATCAGCTCGATGAATTCATCCGGCCGCCCAGCAATGCCGCAGACGACGGCACCGGGCAGGGCTGAGCCGACCGCCGCGGCGCTCTCACACAGATCAAACTCCGCAGGTAGGCGGCTATTCTCGCTGAACTCCGGCGGTAGCGTATGTACGACGAGCACTTTCATCCGGCCTTAATTTGCCCGGCAACCTTGGCACCTAGAGGGGAAAACAACAGGTGGTGGTAGCCGGAGGTAATTCATCCATGAACCTCTGGCTCCATGATCGGCAGCTTCATTTCTGATGGCGCGACGTCCGGTGGAAGGCTTCCAGCAGAATGCCTTGGATCAGGTCTTTGTAGGGCACCTCATGCTGGCAAAGCAGAACCATGTCGCTATCGGCCGAGTTCAATCCCGGCAACGGATTGCATTCCAGAAAAAACGGCCTGCCCGCGGCGTCAAAGCGAAAATCTATCCGCGCGCAGTCACGACAGCCGAGCAGGCGAAAGGCTTTGATCGCCAGCTGCTCGATCTCGGCCAGCGCGGCGGAACCGAGTCTCGCCGGCACATGATACTGAACCTGTTGGCGCCAATCCCGTTTGACTTCCACCGAATAAACGAACCGGTCCCGGTCTTGGTTGGGTGCAATTTCCATGACGCCCAAAATGCATTCCGACGGGGTGTTGCCGATGATGCCGACCGTGACTTCGATTCCGTTGATGAATTCCTCGACCAGCACCGGACAGCCGTATTGACCGCTCAGCCACTGGCAGTGCTCTCGCGCCGCCACGGGGTCGTCCACCGCCGCATTGTTCCAAATCCCTTTACTCGAACCCTCGTCGTTCGGCTTGATCATGACCGGATAGTGCAAGGTCTCCAGCCTGACCAAGTCGGCGGCGCGCTCGACCAGGATCGCCTTGGGAACGGCAACATCAGGCGCCACGATCCGGCGCGCCATCGCCTTGTCGAGGGTCAGACCAAGTGTCAGCAAATCCGATCCCGTGCATGGAATGCTCAGCAACTCGCAGATGGCGGCGGGGATCGCTTCGCGGCAACGGCGGCCGGAGCCTTCCGCGATATTGAAAACAAATTGAAAATCTCCCTTCGCCAGCCGCTCCGGGAGGAATCGGTCGGCGACGGTTAACACGACCACCGCGCCCAGTTCCTCAATCGCCTCCTTGATGGCCGCGATGGTCTCCTCGGAATCGTACTCCTCAAAACAATCGTCCGGCCAATCCGGTGCGACTTCCGCGGGTTTGGGATTATGCAGGAGAGCGATTCGACAATTTGCCAAAGTCGCCCCTGAACCATTGCGTGGAGTGAACTGGCGCGTCGTCAAAGCCATTCGTAGTCAGATTATTTTACCTCGAACCACAACGGTATACTGCATTGATAATGAAACGTGAGTTCATCGCCTTTCTTAATGTTCTTTATGGCGTAAACAATCTTGCATTTTTGCGTGTACTTGTTGCTGAGGCGCGTGTTGGGATGCTTAGAATGGTTCATAAGAGTGATATGGCCTAGCGCTATTGAATCCCATCTCTGCGACCAGAACATCGTGAAAGCATTGATCGTATGGCTTCCGTCAGGCAACACCGGCGGGCGTTGCTTGTAGGATTGCCCTCGGTAAAGTATCACTTCGTTTCTTAAGACGACTTCACCTTTCTTGAAATCTCTGGTGGCAAATACGCCTCGGCCCTTGCCATTGACCAGCTTAACTACGGTGTTTTCGTTCATACAACTACTACTGCGAGGAATTTGCTTTTGCATCCGGCGGAACGTGGACGGTTAGAGGAGTCAGTGGTCGTCGGTCCCGGGGAGCACCAATACTTTGTTTCTCTAGACCCCATACCCTGCGGCTATGCACGACGCTGCATACCGGGCAACCCGAAGCCGACAAACCGGTTCATTGAATTTGGGTTGATGACGATCGGGAAAAAAAATACCCTCGACTTCGTCAGCGAAAATGGAACTCCGTCACTTGCGATATTTCGTAGCCGTCGCAGACGCCCTCAGTTTCACGAAGGGCGCGGAAAAGTTGCGTTTGGCTCAGCCGTCGTTGACGCGCCAGATAAAGGATCTGGAAGCCGAAATCGAAGTCCGGCTGATCGATCGCACGAAGCCCCACCTGACGCTGACGCCCGAAGGCCGTTCGTTCCTAGCCGATGCAAAACGGGTTCTCGCGTTCAGCGCACAAATGGTCGAAGACGTTCAGCAGCTCAGCCGCGCAGAATCCCCTGCCCTCAACCTGGGTTATGTCGCGAATTTGTTCTACGATCTTCTTCCAGTCACGCTCGCATCGTTCCGACGTTCTTTCCCGGCCGTCCCGGTCAATCTCTTTGACATGACCTGCGGCGACCAGTTGCGTGCCCTGGAAGACGGGAAGATTGATTTGGGTTTCGTTGGGTTGCGCGAACCGGTTCAAAAACTTGGGTTCCAGTTCCGATCAATCGCATCCTACGAAACGTGCGTGGTGGTGTCCGAGAAAAGCGCGCTAGCAAAGAGATCGATCATTCAACTAAAAGATCTCAAATCGATGTTCTTCATCGCTATGTCGGAGACGAGTTATCCTGGCTATCGGCTTTGGCTGAGACGAACCTGCCAGCGCGCAAGGTTCAGCCCCAAAGTGCTTCAGGATGCCGATGTTGAACCGATCCTCATTCAAGCTGTCGCCGCGGGACTGGGCGTTGCGTTGTTGCCCGCGCAGGCCAAGAAAATCCCTCACGACAACGTGGTCTTTCGCGAATTACGTCCACGCGTCCTGACGGAATCGTGTATTGCCTGGAATGGGGACAATTCCTCCAATGCCTTGAAAGCCTACATCAACATCGTAAGCGACCGGGGAATCCGCATGCGCTAAAAAGATTGTGCGGATGCGCCACTTTTCACCCAGAATTCAAAATTCACCTGACTTTTCTTAAAGTCTTTTTACGAGGGAACGAGGGTGTTCTCCCTCGTAGTAGGTTGAAGGGCGCCTTCGTTTCCGAAAGCGCCCTTCATAATTTCGATGGCGATAAGCCGAATTCTGTCCCAGCACTTTGCTCAGCAAAGTGCTGGGGATGATCATTCATCTCATCCGTCCCGCACGCGGGACGAACGCCCGGTCCCGCAGTCGCGGGACCGTAATGCGACGATACCCGAGGATTTTTTATCGGGCCGGCTGCCCTTCCTCTGTTTTGTCTTGCACCGCATGGGGTTTTTCGTGCCTCGCGAATTACTTCGCAAGCGGTGAGCTCTTACCTCGCCTTTTCACCCTTGCCTGTTTTAGACGGGAAGCTGTCAGCTTCCCCTACATCTCAAAGAACCGGCGGTCTGTTTTCTGTGACACTTTCCGTCAAAGCCCTGCTTTCGCGAACCTTGCCCGCATATTTTACGCGGCATGCTGCCGTATGGTGTTCGGACTTTCCTCCAGCAAGTCCCGCTAACGCGGGACTCACCAGCGATCATCTGCCATCGGCAAGAAGTATATCACAATCAGGAAAGCAGGAAAGCAGGAGCGATGGAGGTCGCGCGTTGAGACGTTTTCTAACTCCTTGATTTCTACTTCAAAGTGGCGATGGAACGCTGACCAGAAAAATCGTGATCATCGCCAGCGCGATGATTAGCTTCGCGACCATGGCACCAATGTTTCCGAGCAAACTTCCCCAGCCCGCCCGCCCGGCATCGATCATTCGTTTGCCAGCGATGAATTCACCAGCGATGGCGCCGATCAACCGGTCCGATGAACAAGCCGATGATTCCAAAAAAAAGATCCGACGACTGCACCGAGAATTGCGCCGAACGCTCCCCACTTTGTCGCGCCGAAATATTTTGCGCCGAAATAGTTGCCCAAAAAATCGAACGCGTAAGAAAGGAGTGTGAGCAGGACGAGAACAACGATCGTTTTCCAACCAATGCTCTTTTCCGGCCCCAGGATGAGGCGATGAATGATTGCTGCTGCCAGAATGATCGTGGTACCGGGAAGAACGGGAACAACTGTGCCGATCAGGCCGACTGCGAAGAGCGCGATCACGAGCAACCACCAGAAGAGTTCCATTGTGAAGGTTGAAGCGTTGAACGGTTAAAAAGTTGAAGCGGGAGTGCTGTCATGTTGAGCAAAGCGAAACATCTCTGTTTTCGCGGGAGCGCTACGAGAAGAAATAATCAGAGATTCTTCGCTCCGCTCAGAATGACAATTAGACTCGCCACTTCAACGCTTCACGATCTCCTTTGACCCGTTGAATGCCAATCCTATACTGAATTTCCAATCAAAATCACAACCAGAGGATTGTTTATGCCACTTGCTGTTGGAACCAAAGCGCCAGACTTCACCTTATCGACCAAAGACCGCTGACGGGCCGAAGCAGATCAAGCTGAGCGAGAATTTCGGCAAGAAAAACACGTTGCTGCTTTTCTTTCCGATGGCGTTCACGGGCACGTGCACGACGGAAATGTGCGAGGTCAGTGCGGGCCTGAACGCTTATACGAATTTGAACGCTGTCGTCTACGGAATCAGCGGCGACAATCCGTTTGCGCAAGAAGCGTGGGCGCAAAAGGAAAAAATCACCGTTCCGCTTCTGAGCGATTACGAACACAAGGTCGCGAAGGATTATGGCGTGATGTACGACTCCTTTTTGCCGCAGATGAATCTCGGAATGGGCGGCGTGCCGAAACGCTCTGCATTCATCATCGATAAGAATGGCGTGATCCAATACGCCGAGAGCAATGACGACGCGCGGCAGCTGCCGAATTTCGAGAAGATCAAAGCGAAGCTGCAAGAGCTGAAATGATGGACGACGAATTTAAAACATTAAAAGAATTCGACGCCGGCGAGGGCAACAAAGGTTGGCTGTATTCGCTGCCGACGCTTGAAGAACATGGCATCGGCAAAATTTCGCGGTTGCCGGTGAGCATTCGGATTGTCCTCGAATCGGTGCTGCGCAATTGCGACGGGAAAAAGGTCCGGCGCAAAGATGTTGAAGCGCTTGCGAAATGGAACGCGAAATCACCTGCGAACGAGGAAATTCCATTCGTGGTAGCGCGCATTGTCTTGCAGGATTTCACCGGAGTCCCGCTGGTTGTCGATCTGGCGGCGATGCGCAGCGCGGTGAAACGGCTCGGGCGCGATCCGAAAATCATCGAGCCACTCGTGCCCGTTGACCTGGTGGTCGATCACTCGGTTCAAGTGGATTTCTTCGGTTCACCGCGCGCTCTGGAACTCAATCTGGACATGGAGTTCAAGCGCAATCGCGAGCGTTACCAATTTCTGAAGTGGGGGCAGCAAGCGTTCAAAACATTCCAGCTCATTCCGCCGGGGATCGGCATCGTTCACCAGGTGAACTTGGAATATTTGGCGAAAGGCGTGTTGAAGAGTAGCGCGGGCGTCCCGCTTGCGAACCAAAAAACGCAACCGAGACGGATGCGCTACTTTACTACCCGGACACGCTCGTCGGCACCGACTCGCACACGACGATGATTAACGGTCTTGGTGTAGTTGGCTGGGGCGTGGGGGGAATTGAGGCGGAAGCCGGAATGCTTGGACAGCCGGTTTACTTTCTGACGCCGGAAGTTGTGGGCGTACACATGACCGGACAATTGCGCGAAGGGGTGACCGCGACCGATCTCGTGCTGCACATCACGCAGTTGCTGCGGGCGCAAAAAGTCGTCGGTAAATTTGTCGAGTTTTACGGGGAAGGCGCGGCATCGCTGCCGGTGCCTGACCGCGCGACCATCGGCAACATGTCTCCCGAGTACGGCGCGACGATGGGTTTTTTTCCAGTTGACCAGGAGTCAGTGAATTATTTGCGCGCTACCGGACGCAGCGAGGACCAGTGTCTCGCGTTCGAAAATTATTTTCGTGCGCAAAAAATGTTCGGCATGCCGCTAAAGGGACAAATCAATTACAGCGTCGATATCGATTTGGATCTGGCAGACGTGCAGCCGAGCGTGGCCGGACCGAAACGGCCGCAGGATCGGATCAATTTGCCTGAGCTCGGCAAGACCTTTCGCGAACTCCTTGAGAAACCGGTGCGCGATGGCGGCTACGGAAAAAAACATGTCGATCTTCGCGAGAAACATGTTGTGGAACTAAATGGCAGCGCGCCACGAAACGGGGACATGGTTTCGACCGACATCGAGAACCAGGGAATCAAGCCGGGCGACGAACGCAACAAGCTGGAGATGATCGCGAATCGTCCAACGCCCGATCCGGGGAAGGAAATTGTAGCAGAATCGAGTGAAATCTTTAAGCATGGGCGCGCTCACATTGGCGATGGCAGTGTGCTGATCGCGGCAATCACGAGCTGCACAAATACCAGCAATCCCAGCGTGATGATCGCGGCGGGTTTGCTCGCAAGAAAAGCGGTCGAACGCGGCATGCACGTGGATCCCGCGGTAAAAACGTCGCTTGCTCCCGGATCGCGCGTAGTTTCCGATTATTTGGCGAAAGCCGGACTGCAAACGTATCTCGATCAACTCGGATTCAATCTGGTGGGCTACGGTTGCACCACCTGTATCGGCAACTCCGGGCCGCTGCATCCAAACATCGAGAAAGCGATTAACGAATACGACTTGGTTGCCGCATCAGTCCTTTCGGGAAACAGAAACTTCGAAGCGCGCGTACATCAGCATATCAAAGCGAATTTCCTGATGTCGCCGCCACTGGTGGTCGCCTTCGCTCTTGCCGGCCGGGTGCACATCGACATGTCGCGTGAACCCATCGGAAAAGGCAAGGACGGCAACGAAATCTTCCTGCGCGATCTCTGGCCAAGTCTCGGCGAGATCCGAGAGATCATGCAGTCTACGCTGCGGCCTGAAACCTTCCGTAAACTTTATCGAGATTTCGCCGAGCAAAATCCGAAGTGGAACGAAATTCCATCGAGCACAGGAGACATTTATCAGTGGGACGAGAAAAGCGATTACATTCATGACCCGCCGTTCTTCGAAAACTTTTCCATGGAGCCCGGTCACATCGCGGAAATCCGGAGCGCGCGCGCGCTTGGCATTTTCGGCGACACGGTGACGACCGATCACATTTCGCCGGCGGGAGCAATCAAAGAGAGTTCGCCCGCCGGAAAATATTTGATGTCCCGCGGAGTTCAGCCGCGAGATTTCAACAGCTATGGCAGCCGGCGTGGCAATGATCTGGTGATGACGCGTGGTACGTTCGCCAATGTGCGGATCAAGAACCTGATGGTGCCGGGAACTGAAGGTGGCGTGACGAAATATTTCGGTCCGAACCGGACTGGCGATTCAAAGAATGGCGACGGCAAACAGATGTCGATCTTTGATGCGGCCATGAAATACGCGGAAACGAATACTCCGTTGGTAATTCTAGCGGGTCACGAATACGGCACTGGTTCATCGCGCGACTGGGCAGCAAAAGGAACGCGTTTGTTAGGCGTGAAGGCCGTGATCGCGGCAAGCTTTGAGCGAATTCACCGTTCGAACCTGGTTGGAATGGGCGTGTTGCCATTGCAGTTTGCCGAGGGCACAACCGCGCAATCGCTCGGACTCGACGGCTCGGAAAAGTTTTCGATCACCGGATTGTCCGACTCGATCAAACCCGGACAACAGGTAACGCTTGAAATCGAAAAGAACGGAGAAAAACGATCATTGCCCGTGAAGCTTCGGATCGATACGCCGATCGAGATCGATTACTATCGGCACGGCGGAATTTTGCCGTTTGTGCTCAGACAATTGCTGTCGAAGCCCTAGATTTCTGTGGTCACGGATCGCGCTACAGAAGAATCCGGCGTTTTTGGACGGTGATCGGTGAGCCGTCGGCAATGAACGCGGAGCGAGGCGACACATTCAACACTTCGACGAATTGACCGCCGTAAAGAACTGCAACGTCCGCATTGAATTCGAACCGGTTCGCGTTCCAAATTCTCCACCGCGGATGCTCGACACGATATTCGCTGCATCCGCTGCGCAAGGCCGTGTAACCCCAGTAATGTTCGGTGATAAATTCGGCGTGGGATCCAGCTGGAATCGGTTGCGGCTCGCCGGTGGCGTTCATCTTGAGTGATTCCCATTTACGGCCGCGTCGCCACGAGTATTCCACCTTCACCTTTCCATCGACCCGCTTTGCACCCGGAGGGCAGCCAGTTGCATCAACTGGCTGGGTCGCCCAGCTACTTCTGTCGTTAGTTTTGCTTACAACGTCACGGCTCGGGTGAAGTAGCTGCCCGCCGGAGGCGGGTGCGGCAAGATCTTCGATTTCGTGCTTCATCGGGACAGCAACATAGTTTTCCCCGTAAATGAGCGCGCGACGAGCGCGATTGCGCGGCGGGGGATAAGTTCGCGGATAAAAACTACCCCACGACGCCATGTATCCGCCGATTTTCTCCGCAAATAGAAACGCAGATTCACTTCTTCGAAATCGCGGTGCAGCGGAATTGGAAGACCCAGGACCCGTGTGTCGAGAAATAGAAACCCAACGACACTGAGGAAAGTCTCACCGTTTTCGAAATCGATTTCGGTTTCGACCGGAACCAGTGGCGTGATCAGCCGAGGATCGACGATATAATTCAGCATCGCCAGATAACGCCAATTGGCAGTGAGAAATGCTTGCACGCTGCCAAAGGTTAACGCTCAACAGGTCGGACGCGATACCGGATCGCGAACCGTTCCACTTCAGGGACCGGAGACAGGTCGGCACGCGCTGAGGCGAAAATCCAATCGGACCACGCCTCATCCTGTTTGCGAGGCGCAGGTGACAGATTCTTCAGCTCAATGAATTGCGACGCGGCTGGCTCATTGCCGATCGACGCAAGAAGAGATCGGCTCTTGCTGTGCGTGAGAAGCCGGACATTACCCGGAACCGTAACATGCTCGGCGTTCTTCGTGATTCCATTCCAGTCGATGAAGGCGAAATCGCTTTGCCGATTGTCAGCGTAAAGACTGACTCGGATGCTGTAGCCATCAGGCTGCTCTGGAATTTTCAATGTCGCTGGGGCACGTAGCTCGAATTCCAATTCAAGGTGTTTGCCATCGATCCGTGGCGGTTTGTCCGACAGCAGGTATGGCACGGCCCCCAGCAAACCCGCGATGCCACAAACAATCAGAAGCGACCAACTCAGTGCAATGACGAATCCGGCAGATCCCTGCCGCCGAACCAGGATGGAGACAATGACTCCGATCACGAAACCCGCCAGAATTCCGAGAGGCACGCACAGAAAAAATACGGTCATGCCGCGCTGGCCCTCCATTTCCGGCACATGCGCGAGTCTGGTTAAGTAGTCGCCGACAAAAACCGCTAGAATACATCCGGCGAACGCCGTCAAAAGCGCAATGACCAAACCACGAACAACGCGCATCAGAAGCCTATACTTTGTCTAACTAAGCAGATCGAACACTTTGATGCGCGATTCCAGGTCACTGCAATAGTTTTTCCAGCGGCGGACTGGGTTGCGTGCCGAGCGCAGTCGCCCGAGCGTAGTGTTCTCTGGCAAGTTCCTTCGATGCAGGCTGGGTTGTGATGAGAATGACCGCCAGATTGAAGTGGGCGTCGGCGTAGTTGGGATTCTTTGCGATAGCCTGAAGAATCTCCTTCTCTGCTTCTTCCTGCCGTCCTTTTTGGCTGGCCGTAATACCCAGGAAATTGTGCGCGGTGGCGCTGTTTGGATTAATCTCAATGGCCTTCCTGAGCTCCATAAGCGCATCGTCGAACCGCGACTGCCGATAATGAACAATGCCGAGTGTCGTGAGCACAAAATCGTCATCGGGCGCGAGGGCCAGGGCTTTCTTGAGCGTTGATTCCGCGGACCGAATCCTGCCAATGCGAAAGTAAACGACGCCAAGATGGGAAAGCGCATCGAGGTTGTTAGGATCTGTCGCCAGAATCTCCTGATATTGCTTTTCCGCCGCGCGATATTTCCCTTGCTCAGCATTCTTGTAGGCGGCGCGTGCAATTTTCTGAACATCGTCGGCCACAACCTTTCGCGTTGTTGTCGCAGTAGCATCCGATTTTGCGGTGATCATGGAAATCGTCGGCGATTGCTTTTCAAAAACAAAACTCGCTTTGAAAACGCCGGGTTTCTCATCTGAAATTGAGACTACCGGCTGTCGGAACAGAGCGAGCTCTTCACTGGTTAGTTTGGTCACCGGTTGCACCAGGAATTCGATCTGTTTGTTCAACACGTCCGACCGCACGTTCAGTCGGTCCAGCTCCGCCAGGACCAGTTTTCTTGCGTCGTCGCGACGCGCTTCTTCCTGGCGTTCGCGCACAACAATATTTCGCAAAAGTTCGTTTTCCCTCGCGAGCTGACCAGCTTCCCCGCTGTTTCCGGCAGCCAGCCTGGCAGCCTGCAGATCGGTGTTTGCGTGTTCCAGTTCAACATCCAGCTCGGCGGCTCGCGCCGCCAGGTATTGATTTCTATTCCGGGTCTCGGTCAGTTGCTCTTGAAGCTCTGCCATCTGGTGCTCCATCTCAGCCAGTTTCTCCCCGCTTTTTGGATCAGCCTCGCTGAGTGTCCTGACCTTTTCTTCTGCAGTGGCGAGTTTCTGTTGCAGATCATTTTTCTCGCTGATGAGCAACTGAAAACGCTGTTCTGTTTCCTTCGCCGATTTCAACTGGGAGAGTGCCTCGTCGCGTTCACGTTCCAGCGCGACGATATGATTGTTAGCCTCGGCGAATTTCGCCTGAGTATCGTCCCTTTGCTTTTCTGCTGTCACTCGCGCTTGATCGGCTGCAACGACGGTCTGTTTCAATTCAGCAATTTCCTTGCGCAACTGCTCCTGTTGCGTGTCACGGTTAGCCTCTGACGCCTTCGACGCGCTGAGTGATTCCTGGACCTGCGTGAGTTGCTGAGGCGTGTCACTTTCTGATTTTTTCGCCTCACCGGGCTCGTTCTGAGCAGGCTGTAGCTTTGAATCTGTCTCTTTCAGATGCCTATCGACTGCTTCCTTTTCGTTGCGTGCGGTCTGCAGATCCCCGCGCGTTTGATTCAGCGCCGCCTGGAGTTGGTTTACTTGGTCGCGCAATTTTTTTGTTGCATCTTTGACCGCGGCGTCGCGCGACGTCTCGCTGACAGTCTCAGTGACTTGTGGCGCCACAACTTCTGGGCCGGGCTCGGACCACGCATCACTCTCTGGCGCCGCAGGCGCAATTTCTGGCAAAGGACTCGCGCTGGCGTTGAGCTGGGTTTGTCTTGTCATTCGCTCTTGAAGACGCAGAATCCCCTCACTGATTTTACGTCCGCGATATTCCACAACCGCCGGCTGCCAGTCCGCGTGCGACTTGCGCAATTCCTCGATCAAGCTGCCGGCGAAACGATATTTCGCCAAGGCAGTTTTAAATCGGTTTTGGTGCTCCAGCTTTTCACCCTGCTGTGCGGAGAGATAGGCCTTAAGAAAAATGTCGCTGGGGTCATCCTGTTGGCCCCAAGCGATGCCGGTAACGCCGAGCAAAAAGAAGAGGGCGAGCCCGGCTGCCCCGCTTCGCTTGAAGCGACGGAGCAACGTCATACCCAACCGGCTTAGGGGGGCTTTCCGGTCCACTGGCGCTGACAATTAGTCGAGCGGACGGGAAAAGTCGAGCCCTTTGTTTGCAAAGAGGGATGGCAATCTTAAACTCTGTTTCGCTTAAGTTGTGGTGGTCGTAGCTCAACGGTAGAGCCCCAGATTGTGGTTCTGGTTGTTGCGGGTTCGAATCCCGTCGGCCACCCGGCGAATTTTAGATTTTCGGGTGCGATTTCAGATTTGCGGAGTGAACATCCAACAATCGCTTTGTCTTCGGAAAATTTGAAATCGAAAATCGAAATTCCGCAGTGCCTGTAGCTCAACCGGATAGAGCTTCTGACTTCGGATCAGAAGGTTGGGGGTTCGAATCCCTCCAGGCACGCATTTTTCGAAGTTTGACGATGTACAATCTTCATAAATCATGACAACAGACCGGGAAGCAAAGTTCATGCGCGCTGCATTGGCCGAAGCAAAAAAGGGACTCGGCCGGACTAGTCCCAACCCCGCTGTGGGAGCCGTGCTGGTGATTGGTGATCGAATAGTAGCGAGAGGACATCATCGGGAAGCAGGCCGCGCTCATGCCGAGGTTGAATGTTTGCGAAATTTTGGTGCACCGGTGCCCCGCAACGCCACGCTGTACGTGACTTTGGAACCGTGTTCGACGGAGGGCCGCACTGCTCCCTGCACGAATGCAATAATCAGGGCTGGAGCGAAAAGTGTAGTCGTCGGCGCGGGGGACGTAAACCCGCGCCACTCGGGCAGAGGCATCATCCAATTGCGAAAGGCGGGGATTACAGTGCAGGAGGGGGTCCTGGCCGACGAGTGCACACAGCTCAACGAAGCCTTCAACAAATGGATTCTGACTGGACTGCCATTTGTGATCGCAAAATGCGGCATGTCTCTCGACGGCCGATTGACGCGCCCCGATGGCGAGGCCCGATGGATCACCGGGCGCGATGCCCGGCACGACGCGCATCGGCTGCGCGCGCGCGTGGACGCTGTGCTCGTTGGAGCAGAAACCGTCCGAGCCGACAACCCACGTTTAACCATCCGCGGCGTGCGCGGCGCGCGACAGCCATGGCGTGTCGTGCTGACCCGAACAGCCCGAATGCCGCGTCGCGCTCATTTGTTTTCCGACAGGTTTGCTGGCCGAACCTTGATCTATAGACGAAAACCTCTAGCAGCCGTACTCAAGGACCTCGGAAAACGCGGTATCACGAGCGTGTTGATCGAGGGTGGCGGCGAAGTGCTTGGCCACGCGCTCGACAGCCGTCTCATTGACAAACTGCAAATCTATTTGGGACCAGTCTTAACTGGAGGACCGGTTGTCGCATTCCCAGGCCAAGGCGCAGCAAAAACTGCGGATGCATTGCGGCTGCGCAACATTAAGTATCAACGGATCGCACAAACTGTTCGGATCACCGGCTATCCGGAAGGTCTGCTGCACAAATAAACCGGAAACTCCCAAGCGGTCGCCCTGTTTGATTACTGGGAGGTGAGTAATGAAGAAACTTTTGTTAGTTGCAGTCGTAGCTGGGGGTTTGATGTTGGCGGGAACGACGCGTTCTGATGCTCAAGTTTACTTCAGTATCGCGTTCGGTTCTCCCGGTTACTACGGATATTACCCGTATGGCTATTATTATCCGTACCGGTATTACTACAGACCGTATGCCGGCTACTACTATCGGCACTAACCTGAGGCGATAAGCGACCAGGCTGACTCGAGAATCTTTTGGGCCAGCTTTGATGTCTTTCGTGAAGCCGCTAGTCAAAATCAGAGACTATCGAATAGACCTAGGGGCCTATTTCCCGGACTTTGGCGAAGCCGCCGGTTTGGCCACAGGACTTTTGGCTGGCTGATCGATCTGGAACTCTTTTTTCAGCTGTTGAATTAGCGCCGGCAATTCTTTTTGCCTCTCGGCTTCGATTTGTTGCCGGAGCGCCTGTTCAACTTTCTGGCGTTCCTGGATGTAGCGGGATTCAAATTGAGCGCGCTCCTGTGGATTCAGCTGAAGACCAGAGTCGCGAACAGCGGTGTCGGCTTCGCGCGTAATCATCTGGCGTCGCATATTCTCTCGCTGACGCATCAGGTTACGCTGTTGTGGAGTCATCTGCATCCAAAGCTCGGCGTTGCGTCGGAAATTTTGGCGGGCATCCGGTGGCATCGCGAGCCAGCGTTCCCTTACGCTCTGGGGTGGCGGTGGCCCGTGGGGCTGGGCCACTGGCGGTGCCGCATGCGGTGCTGCCATTGGGGGAGGTCGGCCAGCCGGAGCGCGATGTTGTTGAGGCTGCGCTTGTGCGGCAGCACAACACAAGGCGAAAACCGATAAGCCGACGAATAATTTACAACGTTGGCTTTTCTTCCCACACGCTATTTTCATCCCAGGCGATCAATTCATCCAGATCAGCCACGACGTCATAATCCTGTGGATCGATTTTAGCCACTATATCTAATTCACTCGAAGACGGCGTCTGCGAACCTGGATGATGTACGACAAGAGCGAGGCCAACTACGACCGCCGCCAGAGCCGACGCTCCAATGAGCTTCCGCACACCGAACCGGTTCCACACGCGCTGGAAATGACTCGGTTCCTGCCGAATTCTTCGCAGGACATTCCGGGCGAAAAATGGCGAAAGTCTCGGCTCAGGAAGCCGGCCGAGAACATCCCATAGCTTTTTGTCGTCTTGAGGGTCCATGTTGTCCATCCGATTCAACCGTTTGCACGGCTCGAAGTTGCGCTCGAACGCGGGTGAAAATCATATTCATATCCCCGGCGCCTCAAGGAAGCCTTCCAGCTGTCGAATCCGCGTCGGATGCCGCATTTTACGTAGCGCCTTTGCTTCGATCTGCCGGATGCGCTCCCGAGTGACTTGGAATTGTCGCCCTACTTCCTCCAACGTTCGGCTGTAGCCGTCCACGAGGCCAAATCGTTGCTCGAGGACTTGCCTTTCCCGGTCTGTAAGCGTTTCCAGCACATCCTTGATTTTCTCCTTCAGCAAAACGATGGCAGTCATGTCGCTGGGATTTTCTGCCCCCCTGTCCTCAATAAAATCGCCAAAGTTGGTTTCTTCGCTCTCGCCGACCGGGGACTGAAGCGAGATCGGTTGCTGCGCCATCTTCAGCACCGCCCGAACACGATCCACTGGCAAGAGCACTTCTTCAGCCACTTCCTCAGGCGTAGGTTCCCGCCCGTATTCCTGTACCAGCTGCTTTTGCACGCGCAGGAGCTTGTTAATCGTCTCGATCATGTGGACCGGAATTCGGATCGTGCGCGCCTGATCGGCGATCGAGCGCGTAATCGCCTGGCGAATCCACCATGTCGCGTAAGTCGAAAATTTGTATCCGCGCCGATACTCAAACTTCTCCACCGCCTTCATCAGTCCCATGTTTCCCTCCTGGATGAGGTCGAGAAACGACAAACCGCGATTGGTGTATTTCTTGGCGATAGATATAACCAGACGAAGGTTGGCCTCAACCATTTCGGTTTTGGCTTTGAAGGCCTGACGCAGCCAATTTTTCAGCGTTCGATATTCCTTTGCGTAATCGGAAAGCGAAAACCACAGGCTCGTTTCCAACTCGCAGACTTTGTTCTGAAGCTGCAGCCGACGTTTTTTACTCCGAGGATTTTTGGCGAGCTCGGTCTGAAGAAAAAGCGAGGTATGGTGCGCCTCGTCGGCGAGATGCACAAACTCCTCAGTGACTCGCTGCTTCAGGTAGAAACGAGGGTAGATCTTTTGCAGAGTAGCCATTGTTCTTTGCAATGCCCTGTGCTTCTGGGACGCTCTCTTCGTAACGTTGCAACCTAGCTCGGCAAAGTGCCGTGTGATTCCGGCGCTTAATTGTTCTACCTGTTTGCACAAGCGCGGCAGGTTTTTCATGTATCTTTCGCGGCTCTCGATTTTCTTGTCGAGGATCACGCGGTCGAACCGTTCCCGGCCCTCCAGGAGTTTGCGGGCAAGATCGAGATGCCCGCGTGCAACAAAGCCGAACCGAGTGAGGTACTTTTGCACCATCGCTTCAGCCTCTTCGATACGCTTTGAGATTTCGACCTCCTGATCGCGGGTCAGCAGCGGCACCTGCCCCATCTGCTTGAGATACATCCGCACCGGATCATCCAGGATATCGACTTTAGCCGCCGCTCTACCTTCTTCCTCCTCTTCTTCTTCATCCGCGTCCTTTTTGCCGTCCCTAAAGCGGTCCACCTCCGAGGCTTCGATGATATCGATCTCCAAACGACGTAGACGGGTGAGAATCAAATCCAGTTCGTCTGCGTCGGTAATCCCCTCAGGCAAAGCCTCGTTCAGATCGTCGAACGTGAGGTAGCCTTGTTCTTTTGCCAGCTTGATTAGTTCCCGAATGCGCGCTTGAACTTCAATCGACGAGTATAAACCAGATACTCCCAGGGCCGGCATAGACAACGGTCCGTTCTTGTTAGGCCGAAGCGATGAAGACCTCACGCGTCTGCCCTTAAGCGCGGTAAGTCGCGGCTTTTTGTTGTGATTGCCGCGCCCATTCAAATGCCTTCTCGGTGCCCTGCGCCGATGGCTACCTTTAAGCCGTCGTGCCGACGACTGGCTGCTGCGCCCCCTTCGTTTCGAATGCCTGGCCAAGTTTGTTCGGTTAAAGATTTGGACTAAGGCCGTCGGCCTGCCACGCGGCGGTTCATGATACCTAAGTGTCGTCCCCGCCGACGGGCCGGGAAAATTCGTGGAGCTGTTCCTGCAGGTCAAGAATTTGTTTTTGCAAATTTAGGACCTCACCAGCGCTCAAATTCGGCAGCCTTATTTTGTTCTTAAGCGCTTCTAATTCTCGTTCGAGAGGTTCTGCCGTCAGGCTTTGCCACCACTGATAGGCCAGACCTCGATCGGTATAAGGAATTCTTTTCGGTGAAATCCAATTCGACACGACGGCCTCCTCTTCGGGTTCGAGTGACGCCAAAAACGAGGCGACCGTGGCAGGTTCTTCTGGTCGCACCTCCGCGCTAAGGATGCGGCACAGCAACTCAGTTCCTGGCGTTTTCGCTAACATTTGCCGCCAAGGTTGCGCCAACAAGAAGTTGCGCACTTCTGAGTCGCGGAGCGCGAGTATGCAGAGTTGCTTAATATTCTGCGGTGAGGCGACAGATTCAATGGCGCGCTCAACCGATTCGGTTGGTCGCGTCGAAACTTTGGGCACGAGGGTTTTAAGGTCAGCCGCTGGCAAGTTGAGACGCGCCGCAGCCTTGTAGATGACCTCGTTTCGCATTGCGTCATTTCCAATACGGCTAATCAACTCTGCAGTCCTTCGCGCCGCCTGGATCTTCGCTCCCGATGAAGAAAGATCGACATTGGCCGCCTCTCGATCCACCCAATAATCAAAAAAATCGCGCGCTGTCGCGACGCGTTTTTCGAATTGCTCCTTTCCCTCACGGCGAACGAGGGAATCCGGATCTTCGCCCCGCGGCAGTTCGACGACGCGGACTATGAAATCGTTTTGCAATAGCGCACCGAGCGAACGCTCCGCTGCCTTTGCCCCCGCTGCGTCCGAGTCGAAGCACAAAACGACTTCATCAACAAACCGCTTCAAGATCCGCGCCTGATTTTCCGTGAACGCAGTCCCCTGTGGCGCGACCACATTTGTGATCCCTGCCTCGAACAGACTAATCAAATCCAGCTGGCCTTCGCACACAATCGCACAGTTCGCCTCGATCAATGCCCGCTTGGATTTGTGCAACCCAAAAAGGACGTTGCCTTTTCGGAAAAGCGGCGTCTCGGGTGAGTTCACATATTTCGCCGCAACTTCCTCGTTTTTCAAAAGGCGGCCGCTGAACGCGATCACTTCCCCAGCGTCGTTGCAGATTGGAAACATGATCGCGGTCGCGAAACCGATCATACGACGTTTGAGGGTTGAGGGTTGAGGGTTGAGGTTGGTCGGAGTCGCTTTCGTCCTTGATCTTAATAAGGCCGCTGGCAATGAGTTCGCGTGCGTCGTAGCCTTGCGCCTTCGCCCAACTCCCAAATGCATTCCATTCATCCGGCGCGTACCCAAGCTGCCAATGCTTTGCGATTTCCCCAGTGATTCCGCGGCGCTTCAAATATTTCCGCGCGAGTTCTCCAACTTCCTTTTTGACCAGATTTTCATGGAACCATTCCGCGGCTTCGGCATGTAATTTCAGCAACTTTCGACGTGTCTCGTATTGTCGGTCTTCTTGTGCCGCGCCACGTGTTTGGACTACGGTAATGCCCGCGCGCGCCGCGAGCTTGCGCACGGCTTCTGGAAAATCGACGTGCTCGTAATCCATGACAAACCGGAAAACGCTGCCGCCGGCGCCGCAGCCGAAACAATGAAAGGTCTGCCGGCTTGGGCTCACCGTGAACGAAGGCGTCTTTTCCTGATGAAATGGGCAGAGTGCCTTGAAGTTCGATCCAGCTCGTTTCAGTGGGAAATACGAACCGATCACTTCGACGATATCGTTCGCGGTGGCGATCTGCTCGATTGTTTCCGAAGGGATCGTGCCCATGCGTGCCTGATTTTATTTTTGCCTCGTTTGGCCTTGGAAGCGATGGCAAACTTATCCAGTGCTGGTGCGTTTCAAAATTAGGAGCAATGGTCGGTCAGTCGTCTCGAGCGAAGTCGAGGGAGCCCGTCGCGCGACTTTAAGCTACCGCCAAGGGATTCTTCGACTTCCCTTCGCTCGGCTCGGAATGACAGTGTGTGGCCTCACCGTATCGTTGCTCACCGTCATTACGACCGATGCACGGGAGACAATTCACAAAGGCGACGTCGTCGTGGTGCCCTTGCATGGTGAAGTTACGCCCTCGCTCCTAGCCTTCGTGCGGCGCGCGGTAAAAACGGCTGAGAACAATCAGGCTTCCGTGATCATTTTCGACATGAACACGTACGGGGGCCGTCTCGACACAGCGACCGACATTGTCAATGCACTGAATCAAATCAAAATTCCCACGTACACTTTCATCAACACAAACGCTGGATCGGCCGGCGCTCTGATCGCCATCTCCACGCAACACATTTACATGGCGCCGGTGAGCGCCATCGGGGCCGCTGCACCAATCCTTTCAACGGGCGAAGATCTCCCCGCTACGGCAAGGGAAAAAACGATTTCGTATTGGTCTGCGCTTATCCGAGGCTCGGCCATTAAAAACGGTCACAATCCCGACTTGGCTGAGTCCTTCATGAACAAAGACAAGGAAGTGAAAATCGGCGATCGCGTCGTTCATCCAAAAGGGGCGATCCTCACGGTCAATGCACAGGAAGCGACCGAAAAGGTTAACGGCAAACCGTTACTCGCAGAAGGGATTGTCGATTCGATTGCTGATCTGACCAAAAAAGCTGGATTGAAAGGCGAGATTGTCACGATCGAGCCAACTGGGTTCGAGCAGATCGCCTTTTGGATCACTGAGCTCGCGCCGTTGCTGCTGCTGGGCGGAATTCTCGGCGCGTATTTGGAATTCAAAATTCCCGGAGCAACCTGGCCGGGCGTAATCTCTGCGATTTGTTTCGCGCTCTTTTTTCTGGGCCACTATCTGGCTGGGCTCGCCGGATGGGAGGTCGTTGCGCTTTTCATTCTCGGATTGGTTCTGGTATTGATCGAGATACTTTTCTTCGCACACAGCACGATCGTTTTCGGAGTGCTTGGCGTTTTTCTAATGATCGCCTCCTTGCTCTGGACAATGATCGATCGCTATCCGCGCCAACCGTTTCTTCCGAGCGGCAAAATGCTTGCCATCCCATTGCTCAATATGTTCATCGCGATTGTGGGATCATGTATCGTGATTGCGCTTCTTGCGCGTTACTTGCCGCGGACAAGCTTTTATCGCCGATTCGCCTTAATTGATTCAACTCCGCCGGGCCCATCGCTGGCTGGCGAGTCGCGACAGTTCGCAACCGCACTTGCGATCGCGCCGGGAATGCAAGGCATAGCCGTCACGGTGTTGCGACCCGGCGGCAAAGCTCGTTTCGTCGATCACTTGGTCGATGTCGTCACCGAAGGAGAATTCATCGTACCGCAAACCCCGGTCACCGTTATCGAGACTGACGGAATGCGTGTCGTGGTGAAAAGCGCAGCGCAGGTGTAAGCCCTGTTGTTTATCCACCTGCAACGACGCGGACAAATTCGATGCGGTCGCCTTCCGATAGAGTTCGGAGCTCCCATTCGTGTCGATGCACGGCGACGCCGTTATGTTCCACCAAAATCGATCGTGCTGGCAGTTGATAACGCTCGATCAGCTCCGCGATCGTTTTCGCTTGACGGGTATCCGCTGTTTCGCCGTTGAGTGAAATCGTCATGCGCCGCACAGGGCTTGATCCCAATCCTTCCAAACCGGTTCGAGGCCGCAACGGCGGAGGACTGCGGCGATCTCGGCGGGGGAACGTTCGTCACTGATCTCAAACTGGCCAGTGGCGACTTCATCTTCGCCGTCCTGATATTCCGGAGCGACGATGCGACCGCGAACCGTGCGATGGAGATGTTCGCGTCCTTGTCGGGTGTAACCGCCGGGCTCGGTATGACTGCCGGCGCTCATCATCGTCACTCCAATCGATCCAAGCGCGTCGCGCAGCGGCGCGCGCTCGCGCGTGCTGAGCACGATTCCAACCTGCGGGAATGTAATGCGCAATGCGCACACCAATTGCACCACTTCACGGTCACTCATCGCAAAGAGCGGACGGAATCCGCCTGCCGCCGGACGCAACCGCGGCACACTCACGGTAATTTGCGCCTGCCAACAGTGTTTGAATAAATGTTCCAAATGCGCTGCCAGCGCGATCGCTTCATCCTGCCAACGCGATAACCCGATCAGCGCGCCGATGCCGAGCCGGCGGAACCCGGCGGCGTATCCACGCTCGGCACAATCAAGCCGATAATTAAAATCGCGTTTCGGCCCAGCCGTGTGCATTTCCGCATAGACGCCGCGGTTATACGTTTCCTGATAAACGACCAGCCCTTCGGCGCCGGCCTCAACGACGGGCACGTAATCCTCGCTATCCATCGGGCCGACCTCGATTGAGATCGACGAAAAATCAGGTGCGAGAGCGTACACGCATTCGGCAAGATAATTGCCACTCACGAATTTTGGATGTTCGCCGGCAACCAGAAGGATTTGGCGAAATCCCTGACCCGCCAGATGCTGCGCTTCGGCAACAACTTCATCGACATCAAGCGTGACGCGCAGGATCGGATTATCCCTGGAGAAACCGCAATACTGACAATTGTTGATGCATTCGTTCGAAAGGTATAACGGCGCGAACAGACGCATCGTGCGCCCAAAGTTTTGCATTGTCAGCGCGCGCGAAGTTTGCGCCATCGCTTCAAGTTCATGATCGGATATTGGAGCGATGAGATGCTCGAAGCGCAGGACCAGCTCCGATTTTCTCAAAGCAAGGCTGTCCAGTGTCCCCACAAACGACATCAGCATAATTTCGTGCGCACGAGCTACGTTCGCAAATCAGGCCTGTGCAAAGACGGCGGCGTCCGGACTCCGCGACTTTAACCCGTCCATGGAATGGGCTTAGAACGCGAAGTTCACGCCCATGCGGACCATCCCGAAGTTGTTATTGGGGCCATTTACGAAGTTCCAGCTGAAATCGCTCACCCAACCTATATGCGGGGTGAAGCGGACTTCGAGGCCGCCGCCCACCTGGCCGAGTCCCTCCGTTTGGCTTCCTGTAAAACCCTGGGTCTCGACAATGTCGAAGCCTTCCCCAGGTTCAGCAACGCGCGCATTTTTTGGCCGCTGACCACCACCGAAGATGGCCCCACCGCCTCCAAAAATATACGGCGAAAAGCGGCTGCAAGGAATTGGATAACGCAGTGTCAGAGTCCCCAACGCAGCACCGATCGTATTTGTGGCGCGGCCGGTGTTGCTTTCAAAAATCTGGTCGCTGAAATCGACGAACGTACTTTGGCGCGCTTGTCTGGCACTCGCCGCCCATCCTTCTATTCCGATTCCGAAGTAACGCATGAAGAAGTATTTGATGTCTCCGCCACCGCCCCAGGCGTGATCGGCCTCAATGTAGCGGTCATCTCCCCAATTCGTTCCCGTGAAAATGTAGGTTCCCCACAGGCTCACATTGAACTCGTTGTTTGCGTACCACTCAGGGCAAGGCGGCGGAGCAACCTGCTTCATTTCCTTCCCTGAATAGCTGACGCCAGCGAAAGCGGCCGACGCGAATAATCCCACGGCTACCAGGCACGACACCAGCTTTCTCATCTATTTCTTACTTTTAGTTGAGTCCCTCCAAAGGGCGCGCGCCCCAATCGGTAAAAGACTTCAGTGCGTTTGGATGCTGTGAGTGTGAGCCGCGTCGCCCGACATTGCAAGCTTTTTCAACTGCTACTGACCGGTTCAGGGCTTCAGTTCTGCCCCGGTATTTGCGTCGGTAATGACGAACTTCTCGTGATGAAATGTCGGGTCGCCCCGAAACATCAAACGTCCCGCGTAACGGCGCTCGAGTTCTACCAGCAGTTCTTCGTCTTCCTCTTTCAAGCGCTTTAAAACATCGGGGTTCAGGATGACTCGAATGTCGTGGATAGAGTCCTGGTATCTGCGCATGACAGTGTTAAGTGTTCTGTGCAATTCCACGCTCGTTGTCATGGTCGTTTTCACCACGCCCCGTCCACCGCAGTAGGGACAATTTTCGTAAATAGTATCACTCAGGCTTTCCTGCGCCCTCTGCCGTGTCATTTCCATCAGGCCGAGTTGCGAAATCGGAAGCACATGCGTTCTGGCTTTGTCGCGCCTGAGTCGTTCCTTCATTAACGCGTAAACAGCCTGCTGATCCTTGCGGCCTTTCATGTCGATGAAATCGGCAATGATCAAGCCACCAATGTTGCGCAATCGAAGTTGGCGCGCGATCTCGTCAGCCGCTTCCAAATTGGTTTGCAGGATGGTCTTCTCGACGTCGCGCCCGCCTTTGTTGCGGCCGGTGTTCACATCGATCGCCACCAGCGCTTCAGTCTCGTCAATCACAATGTAGCCGCCGCACTTGAGCCAGACCTGCCGATGAAATGCGTCATCGATCTGCTTTTGGACACCATAAGTTTCGAAAATGGGCGTCGCGCCGTCATAGTGGCGAACGCGGTTTCGCGCGCGCCGGGAGATTTGACTGACCATGTCGATCATCCGATCCGTTGCCGCGTGATCGTCGCAAACGATCTCGTTGATTTCCTCGGTTAGAAAATCGCGCACGGTGCGCTCGGCCAAATCCGGTTCCTCGAAGAGTCGACACGGCGCCGGGTTATCCCGAATCGCGCGCTCGACTTTGGCCCAGTGGTCGAGAAGAACACGCAGATCGCGCACAAAATACCTGGCGCGCTGACCTTCTCCGACTGTGCGGATAATGACGCCCACGCCCTCGGGAATGTCCAGCTGGCGCAGGATCTTGCGCAGCCGCTCGCGCTCTTTTGGCTCCTCGATTTTTCGCGAGATACCGCTGCGATCGCCGAAAGGCATCAGCACCAAATATCGGCCGGCAAAACTCAGATTTGTCGTGACTCGCGGCCCCTTGGTGCCGATTGGCCCTTTGGTAACCTGCACGATCACGTCCGAACCAACCGGGTAAATGCTTGGGATGTCTTTAACAGTAATCCGTTTTCGAGGTCGCTTGTTCGTCTTCCTGTCGATTTCCTCGATCCCGCTGTCGAGCGCGGCAGGAATCGCGTCCCAAAAATGGAGGAACGCATTTTTTTCGAAGCCGATGTCAACAAACATCGCCTTCAAACCCATCTCGATGTTTTTGACTTTGCCCTTGTAAACGCTGCCTACAATGTTCCGCGAGCTCTTACGCTCGACACTGTATTCCTCGAGCCGCCCACCCTCGAGCAAAGCCACACGGGTCTCGAGTTTCTCCACGCTCAGTATGAGTTTGTTGCCGGTCTTGCGTGAAGGAAGACCCAAAATCTTTCTTACTTTGTCTATCATAAAACGAAACAGGTTGTCCGATCAAACCCGGAACTGACGAAATGCACTGCAGCGATGGTTCCGGTCGGATGTTCATTGGCTTGTTCCACGCCGACTCTTAGGCGGCGGTGGTGGTGGCGCAGGCGCCTGGCGCGAGTGTATTCCAAAAATCCGTTGGAAGAAATTGCGTGCAGGTGGCGTCGCGGCAGGGACAGCGCGGGCGACAGCAGGGCCTCTCCGCCGCACTTTGCCCTGAGAATCTGCTTCCGGTTCGACATCAGGCGATGCATCTGAGTTTGCCATTTGTGCAGGAGCATTTTGCGAATCGCTGGCACCTTCTTCGTCGTCGCTGCCGAGATTGCCTCCCGTGCCGTGATAAGTCACTGCTTTGACCAATTGCAGCTGATTGGCCTTATGTGCGGGTGCGAGCCAGGCGACCGGCATATCGAACTTGCCTTCATCCTGCGCGAGCGCGCGTTCGAGAATGCGTGTGGCGATCGGCCCCGCGACCTCGCCGCCGTGCCCAGAGGCGCCCTGCACCATCACTACAACGACATACTTCGGATGGTCAAATGGCGCGAAACAAGCAAACCACGCAACGTTTTCCTCGTGGCCACGCTCGGTAGCCTGCGCGGTGCCGGTCTTCCCCGCCACCACCCAATCTTTCAAACGCGCCCTGCCACCGGTCCCTCCGTCTTCGTTAACAACTTTCCAAAGGCCTTTGCGCACGAGATCAATTTTGTCAGGTGAGATTTCCTGACGTAAATCCGATCGCACTCGTGGCGGTGGCGCTGCCGGATTGGCTTGCTCATCGAGCACCGGCGAGCCATCTTGTTTTAAAACCTTATCGACTAGGCGTGGGTAATAGCACACGCCGCCGTTTGCGATCGTCGCGTAGGCCATCGCCAATTGCAGAGGCGAAACAAGTGTATAGCCCTGGCCGATCGAAACATTGGCCGTTTGCGCTTGCGACCATCTCTCCTGCGGATGGTTAATTTGCATCCACTCCGGCCCCGGCATATTGCCGCTTTGTTCGCCTGACAACTGCAGGCCCGATTGTTCGCCGATTCCCAACATCTTGCCAATGGCGTCAATTGACTGAATGCCAGCTGCGTTTCCGTACTGATAGAAGAAGGAGTCACACGACACTTTGATCGCATCGGCAAGTCCGATGTTTCCGTGCGTGTAATGCTTTTCGGCTACCCAACATCGGAAAAAGTGATCGCCGTAACTCACACCGCCACCGCAGTTGTAATGCGCGTTTGCGAGATTTTTCGTCCCGCGCAATCCGGCGAGTGCGATGATGAGCTTGAATGTCGAGCCTGGCGGCAGGCAGCTGATCGCACGGTTGACTAATGGATCGCCCTCGTCTTTCTGCAGCGCTGTCCAATCTTTCGCCTTGATGCTCGGGATGAAAGTATTCGGGTCGAATGATGGCACAGAAGCCATCGCCAGGATGTTGCCATTGTTCGGATCGACAACTACCGCACCTGCGCGGGGTACGGCGCGCAGCGCTTCCTCTGTAATCGCCTGAATGCGCGCGTCAAGCGTCAGGAAAACATTCGCGCCTTGCTCCGGAGGATCTTCGCGCAAGACGCCATCGATGGTACCCTTTGCATTGCGCCGCAGATAGCGTACTCCAGGTTTCCCGCGCAGATATTCGTCCATGATTTTTTCGACGTTCGATTTCCCTTCCAGGTCTCCCTGGTAAAACGTGAATTTCTCTGCTTCCTCTTTATCGATGTCGTCCGGCATGCCGACATAACCGAGAAGGTGCGAGGCCAATGCGCCGTAAACGTACGAACGCACCGGTTTAATGGCCAGTTCCACTCCCGGCAATCCGACATCATGCTCGGAAAACTTCGCCAGCGTTGGAAAATCGATGTCCTTCACGTAGGAAAATGGAACTTCGGTGTCGTTGCGATAGTGTTTCTGCAATCGGCTCGCGTTGTAATCGCGCGCGAGATCAAGGTCGTTGAGGCGCGGGACGATGCCGTTATTAACGATCCTGATGATGTCCGGTTCCTTGAGGTCTTTCGGCATCCCGTTGATTGTCGCCCGATATTCAGTCGTCGGCGGTGAACCGAAACGCTCGCGATAGCCTTTGACCATTTCTGGCAGATAGAAATCGACCTCGTAGCTGGCCCGGTTTTGGACGAGGGTGACGCCATTACGATCCTTGATCTCGCCGCGCACCGATGGAATGCGTACAGTGGCTTGAGAACTACCGCGGATCTGGGCCGTCCATGCCGCACCGTGCGCCACTTGTATCCACCAAAGCCGAAGACCGAGTGAGCCGATGCCTAACAGCATGAAAAGCCCGAGGAATTGAATCCGCAGACGCGAGCTCAATCGCCGTTTAGTCATTCAATCTGTCCCCTTTCCGGCCCGTATGAGTAAGCGGTGATCTGCCCGAGCCATTGCAACCCCCAGAAGAAGATTGGCGCGATCGCCATGGCGATGAGACCGGGTCCGCCGATCTGCCACCAAATTTCAGGCGTAAAAATAAGTGAGCCGCGGCGAAACGTGATCATGAGATATTGCGACAGAACTATCAGCGAGGTGAAAACGCCGCTCAGGATGCAATGCACTTCCCAGCGGCCGCGGGCAAAAAGCGGTCGCAGGCCATGCATTATTCCTGCCAGCACACCGTAGAGCAGTATCGATGATCCAGCTGAGATTTCAACCTTCCCACCGATTATCTGAACGGTTAGCGCATCCAGCAGAACGCCCGCGAACAAGGCCAGCGCGAGCATAAGCGGAAAGGGTAAAGCCATTGCACCGTAGAAAACAATTACGGGCACAATGTAAACGTGCGCATTATAGAGCCACGGCAGCGCGGGGATCAACAGTTCGGCGATCTGTGCCACCAGAACCAGCATCAAGAGACAACCAAAAAAAATCATCTTCGCCCCGTTACCACGAATACGTCCTCCAGGTGAGAAAGGTCCACAGTAGGTGTGAGCTGCGCCTGTCCATCCAGTTCGCGAACGCGAAAACCTTTTACAGCTCCGATGAGTAAGCCCGACGGGAAAACACCGCCTACGCCTGAAGTATAAACTTTCTGACCCGGCTTCAGGTCAGCCTGTTTTGACAGGAAATTCAGGTCCAAAAAAGGCGTGAGTCCGCCGGTTACCCGTTCGCCGGAAACGATGCCCTGTTCGCGGCTTCCTTCCACGGACGCTGCGACGCGGCAACTTTCATCGGAAATCAACAAAACGACTGAGATTGTCTCGCTTACGGTCGTGGTTTTTCCCACCAGACCCACGTCGGTTACCACCGGCATGTCAGTTTCAATGGCGTCTCTCTTCCCGCGGTTAATGGTGAGGGTTCGCCACCAACTGGAGGACTCGCGCGCGATCACTTCCGCAGCGACTAACTTGAACACCGAACGCTCGCGATAATTGAGGGCGTGGCGCAGACGGTTCACTTCATGTTCAACATCGCGCAAGCCTTGGTTAGTGGCGCGCAGCTCTCGATTCTCTACCTGCAAAGTAGCGTTCTCGCGCTCTAAATCGTCAAGCGACTTTAACCCCGACCGCACCGAGGTAATCTGCTTTTTGATTCCGGAGCCACCGGTCAAAAATGGCGGCCAGCAGCCCATACACACCAGCCTTAAACTTCTGCGTCGTTTCCGGACCGAAGCTGAGGAAATATCCCAGGACAGCGCCGAAAATCAGCAACGCGATGATGTTCGTCCGGCTCATCGCAATTGCGGATTGCCCGTCACGGCGGATGAACTTTCTGAGGACTGCGGATTAAAAGAGATCGATTTCAGCGCAAGAAGACGAATCAATCCGCAATCCGAAATCGCCAATCCGAAATCGCTCCTAGCGCCACTGGCGATCTGCTGAGGCGACCTGACGCAAAAACTTAAGTTCATTGAGGCATTTGCCTGTTCCCTCCGCTACAGCGCTGAGTGGATCTTCAGCTACGTGGACAGGCAATCCTGTTTCCTCGCTCAAAAGTTTGTCGAAGCCGCGTAGTAGAGCACCGCCGCCCGCCAGTACTAACCCGCGATCGACCAAATCGGCCGAAAGCTCTGGAGGACATCGCTCCAAAGTGATGCGCACGGAGTCTACAATTGTCGAGATCGGTTCGAGTAAGGCTTCGCGCACTTCTTGAGAAGTAATCATGAGAGTCTTTGGCAAACCGGCCACCAGATCGCGCCCTTTGACTTCGACGCTCGTTTCCTTTTCACTCGGATACGCCGAGCCGATTTTGATTTTAATTTCCTCGGCGGTGCGTTCGCCGACCATCAAATTGTAGGCGCGTTTCATGTATTGCACGATCGCCTCATCCAATTCATCGCCCGCTACACGCACGCTCCGGCTAAACACAATTCCGGAAAGCGAAATGATCGCAACCTCTGTCGTTCCGCCTCCAATATCGATGATCATGTTACCGGCGGGATCCTGCACTGGAAGTCCTACGCCGATGGCCGCCGCCATGGGCTCTTCGATCAAATAGACTTCGCGGGCGCCGGCATGCGTGGCTGATTCCCGCACTGCGCGCTTTTCCACCTCAGTGATCCCAGAGGGCACGGCAATAACCACGCGCGGTCGCACCCGCACCCGTCGGTTGTGCACCTTCGTGATGAAATGGCGCAACATGGCCTCGGTAACTTCGAAATCGGCAATCACGCCGTCCTTGAGCGGACGCACCGCGACAATGTTCGCTGGCGTGCGTCCCAGCATGCGCTTTGCTTCGTCACCGACGGCCAAGACGCGATTCGTACCGGCTTGCACCGCTACCACCGAGGGCTCACGCAAAACGATCCCCTGATCCTTTACGTAAACAAGGGTATTCGCTGTGCCGAGATCAATCCCGATGTCGCTGGATAGCCAGCCGAAAAATCCGTTGAACATGAATTATTTATTAGCAGCACTGTCCAGCTCGAAAGAAACGCATTCACGCGTCTGAGCCGGATCCATTGGACCCCTCCCGTGGCGCGATTCGGCCGGCTGAAACGCGGTAACATGGGAAGGCGGAAGCCGCCGTCAAGATTTATGTTAGGTTGATAAAGTGTTGGAGCGCTAAAGTAATGCTACGATGCTTGCTATTGTCGATTACCCCGTCACTCCATGGGAAAAGTGATCGTTGCCCCATCTATTCTTGCCGCTGATTTCTGCCGGCTTGGCGAAGAGATCCACCAAGTCGAAGCCGCAGGCGCCGATTGGATTCATTGCGACATCATGGACGGACATTTTGTCGATAACATCTCTTTCGGGCCCGACATCGTCGGGCGCGTACGCAAAGAAACAAGTCTGCCGCTCGATGTACACCTGATGATCGAACATGCCGATCATTATGTGATGCGATTCGTCAAAGCCGGCGCAAACTCAATTACCGTGCATGTGGAGTCGGAAGCCAAACACGAAGTCGTCAAAACTTTACAGCAGATTCGAGACGCTGGTTGCCGAGCCGGCCTCACGTTAAATCCCGAAACGCCATTCGGGTTGATCGAACCCTTCCTCCGCAGCATCGATATACTGCTCGTCATGACTGTGCATCCTGGGTTCGGCGGACAACCATTTCGCGCTGATCAGATGGAAAAGGTCAGGCGCGCAGCGGCATGGAACCAATTGCGCGAGGACAAGATCGACATCGAAGTGGATGGCGGCATAACCCCCACGACCGCCCGAATCTCAGTGGAAAACGGAGCGAACGTCCTCGTCGCTGGCACATCGATTTTTCACTCGAAAGATTACGCTAAAGCAATTCGTGAATTGCGCGGCAAATAAGATACGGGATTATCGTCGTTACCGTACTTGGGCCGTTTCCGCCGCTTCAACTGCAACCACCGGCTCGGCTTCTACGGTCGTCTCAGCCATCACTTCATCCGTTTGCGTGACGCGCACTACTTCTTCGATCGTGGTTTTGCCTTGCACGACGCGTCGCCAGCCGTCCTGCCGCAAAGTTTCCATTCCTTCGGCAATCGCGCATTGCTTGAGCTCGCCGCCGTCGCGTTTTCGCATGACCAGTTTTCGCAGCGGCTCGGTAATAAGACAGATTTCATATATAGCCGTCCGCCCCTGGTAGCCAGTATGCCGGCATTGATCACAACCTGCTCCGCGCTGAAACTGAGTGCCATGTTCTTTCACGGGAAAACCGATCTCGGCAAGGTATTCGCGAGGATAATCAACCAGTTGTGCACACTCCGGACAAATCGTGCGTACCAGGCGTTGGGCGATGAAGGCTTTGACCACTGAGGCGAGCAGAAACGGCTCCACGTCCATGTCGAGCAAACGCGTAATACCGCCTACGGCATCGTTGGTGTGCAACGTGCTGAATACAAGGTGACCAGTCATGGCTGCGCGGATGGCAATGTCCGCCGTTTCGACGTCGCGAATCTCACCAACCATCACCACATTCGGATCCTGTCGCAGAATATGGCGGAGGCCTTTGGCGAACGTCAGATCAATCTCCGGCTTCACGTCGATTTGCGAAACACCGGGAATCCGATATTCAACCGGTTCTTCGATAGTGATGATTCGCCGCTGTACGGAATTGATGCTGCTCAAAAAGCAATACAAAGAGGTTGATTTGCCGCAGCCAGTCGGTCCCGTGAGCAGAATGATCCCGTTTGGCTGGGCCAGTAAATGACGAATGATTTCCTCCTGCTTCTCGCTGAGGTCGAGCCGGTCAAATCCAAACTGCTGCTCACCACGACTCAGCAAACGCAGACTGATTGACTCGCCGCAGACGGTTGGAATAGTCGAAACGCGTACGTCTATCTCCACATGGCTCGCGAGCAGATTCATTCGGCCATCCTGAGGCAATCGGCGCTCCGCGATGTCCATGTGCGACATCACCTTCAAGCGCGAGATGATCGCCGATTGCAATACGCGCAATTGGGGTGGGACGGCGACCTCGTGCAGAATTCCGTCGATTCGGTACCGGATGCGCAGATCGTTTTCCAGCGGTTCGACGTGAATATCAGTCGCACGCTCTGCGATGGCTTCCCGAATTATTTGGTTAACGAATTTGACTACAGAAGCCTCGGGATCGTCGGCATTCAGCTCAATTGCGGCGTCGGCGTCCTCGAGCACGTCCATGGAACCTCTGGTCTTCAGAATCTCATCGAACGTTTCCGCACCGACTCCGTAGAGTGTTTTCATCGCGCGAAGGAGCTGCGCCCGTGGCACAAGCACCCATTCGGCCGGTTTTTTCAAAAGCTGTCCGGCAAGCTGGCGACCGATGGAATTAAAAAGGTCATACGTCGCCAGCACGACCGAGTTTTCCTTTGCCTCGATCGGCAAAATGTGATGTTGAAATACGAAACGGCTCGGCAGGATCGATAAAGTAGCGCGATCGATCTTTTTCGCATCAATCGACACGACCGCTACTCGGAAGAAATTCCCGATTGCGGCGAGGAAGCGTTGTTCGTCCACCTTGCCGGAGTCGAGCACCTGGCTCACCCACGAACCGCCGTTAAGGTTTGTCGCCAACTGCGCCGCCTCTTCGGTTGAAGGCACACCGCTTTCCAGCAGCAAATTGATCAAGGATTGACTCGGAGCTGCGTTCATTCAGCAAGACTCACGGCATGTGTAACGCGCGCCGCACGGGCTCCGTGAGCATGCCGGTCACACGCATGGAATAATTTTTTTGAAGGCGCGCGATGGCGTCGGCCACCTGCGGTGTAAAAACACCGTCAACGGGACCGCAATAATACCCCCGCCGCTTCAGCGCCGTTTGCATCGAACCGACGTAAGCCGGATCCAATATGAGTTGCTCGCGATCTTTGAAGTAATAACACAAGCGCCAGTGATATCTCGGAGCGAAATCTGTAGCGTTCACGTTGCGGCCCTGATGAGTAAGCCCGTACTCGTCACGTTGCGCCAGCGGATCGGTTGAACGGAAAATACCGTAATCCACGATGTCAAACTCATCCGCATGGGCGATCGTTACGCCAAGACTGAAAATCAACGCGACAGCTGTTCGTTTCATAAGGATTGGAGCTAATGCATATCCTTCCCGGAGGGCAAATCGGGCGGCGGCAAATTGATCTGTTTGCCTTCTTCCGTTTTGGGGCAGTCCGGACACTCCGCCTGATCCAGCTCCGGACCAAAGTGCGTATTGGTGTTCTCCCACTTTTGGCGCAGCCGATACTGGTCCAGTTTGGTCAGCGTCACCTGCGGACACATGAGAATGATTAACTCTCGGCGCTCCTTACTTGTTGACGTGCCACGGAACACCGCGCCCAGGAGGGGAATGCGCGAGAGATAAGGAATACCGCTGTAACTCTTTTGCTTTTGGTCTTCAATCAATCCGCCTAGGATAATCGTCGATCCGTTGCTCGCCGAAACATTAGTACGAATATAACGCGTGTCGATTGTTGGGACCGAGTTGCCACTGATGTTTACGTTCCCGTTCGGGACAATACTGTCGATCTTCTGTAAAATATCGAGCGACACTTCCTTCTCGGAGTTAATGAGAGGCACGACCTCGAGCTGAAGCACGACCTGCTTGTACTCGATGCTCGCCGAAACAGCAGCTGTGTTAGTTACAACCCCGCCAGTGTTCGAATTTGAAAGGGTACTTACCGGGACGGGAACCTCCTGGCCGGATGCGATGATGGCTTTCTTATTGTTGCTTGTGAAAACCGTCGGACGCGAGAGAACTTTGAACCGGCTGGTGGACTCAAGCAGATGCACAATCGTGGCGAACGCATTGCCAGCTGCGACATAAATGTTTGTACCCCCACCTACGTTCTGAATAATTTGACTGAAGTTGATTAGATTGGAGGGATCAAGAATTGATCCGGTTCCGCCGATAACTCCAGGTGAAATGGAAGGAGCGACGCTGGGAAGAGGAATTCCCGGAGCATTCTGCAATCCCGAGAGGTTATTTGAGGTTCCCACGAACCGTTTACCGTATTTTGCGAAGTAATCCGCGCCGAATTCCTCGTTGTTGGTGAGTGTCAACTGACCGATGACCGTGCTCAGCGCCACTTGCGGCGCCTGGACGTCCATCTGGTCGAGAATCTTTTCCACTTTCACCACAACCTCGCGGTTTCCGAGGACGATGATGGAGTTGGAGCGCTGATCTGCGATGAGCTTGGAATTTCCGACGGTGACGGCCTGCGGCGTAGTGTTTACCGGTTCTGTGGAGAGTTGCTCCGAAATATTCAATGTGCTGCCGCTGGAGCTGCCCCCCAAGCCAGTAGTGTTGTTCTGGTTCAAGTAAGAATTTGTTCCTGCGCCTCCTCGTTGCTGTTGCTGTTGTGGTTGCGGACTGGCGCCAGGGAGCCCGCCACTGGGAGCCCCGCCAGCACCCTCGGTGCCCGGCTCGGTCAGCGCCTGAACCAACACAGGCAGAACGTCACCGGCAGAAACGTACTGCAAATAGCGGGTAACGGGCTTCGCAAATTCAACGTTTGCGTCAAACTCGTGGATCAATTGCCGGATAAAAGGCATGTTGATCGGCCGCGTTACCACGTGAATGCGGTTCGTGCGAATGTCGGGAGTAATCTTAATTTTCCCGACGATGATTGATTCTTCGGAAAGAAGACCGCCGCCTCCCTCGACGGACACTTGCTGCGGAACTCCCCCGGGCACCTTCACGCCGCGAATACCCGGTTGGCCGCCCTGCGTTTCAGATCCCTTTTCGAAAATCTCCTTGAGCATGTCGACGACTTTGCCAGCATCCGCGCGCTCGAGTTTTATGAATTCACTCACCACTTCCGCTGGCGCCACATCGACCTGTTCGATCACACCGGCAAGTTGCCGAATGATGTCAGCGTTCTGTGTGACCAAAAGACTGGAGGATTTCGGTAAGGCCAGGATGTTGATCGTGCCTGAGCTCCCTTGGAAATACGCCATCAAAACTTGCTGAAGTTCTTGTGGGTCGGCGTACTGCAACCGGAACAAAAAGCTGACAACCGGGTTGCCCGCCGGAATGTCTGCCAGATCGGAGATGATTGGCACCGGCGCCTTGCGCGGATTCTGGCCGGCCCCGACGATATCCACGATGTCGCGCCCGGCCGGAACGAGTGAAATCCCGTTGAGCGCCATGCTCATTTCTATAATCTTGATGGCTTCCTCACGCGACACGTCTTTGGCAATGAAAATGTTCACTTTGCCCTGCACGAAGTTATCCATCACCAGTTTCTTACCGGTGAGCTGCTCATAGAGATGCAACACATCGACTACGTCGCTGTTGGGAAATTGCAGCCGAACAGTGGCTGGCGCGTTCGGTGGAGCGGCAGGGGGATCTGCCGGGGCCTGCGGATTGACTGCCTTAACCGCCGGCACCGTGGGGCGCTGCGATTCGCGCTGAGCGGAAGCCGCCGTCGCGCTGGCAAGCACCAGCGTGGCGATACAAAAAAGCCGGTCCACAGTCTTAGTTTGCTGGATGGGCGACCGTAGTAGATTTATGAGACCCGTCAACGTATTTCCCTCAACTGGACCTATCCTTCACTGTGTGGGCCGGAGGCGGCAGGGGCACCAAGTTTATAAGAGATCGCTACACTTGCAAACGATACTCACGCTTCCCACAAACGCAGGACTCGCCAGCGCGATTGCCATTAGTGCTTGTATTTTGATGGCGACCTCCCCTACCGCCGCACCCCAAGCTCCTGCAAATTCAGTCGCGGAAATTCAGTCCGTACTCCACGCACAACAGGACGCGTGGAACCGGGGCGACATCGACGAATTTATGAACGGCTATGCAAAATCGGCGTCGACCGTTTTTGTTTCCGGTGACGAAGTCAGGCGCGGTTGGGAGACAGTCCGCGATCGATACCGCCAAAAATATTCTGACCGCACAAAAATGGGCACCCTCCGCTTCTCCGATATTGAAGTCACTATGCTCTCGCCTGACGCGGCAGTTGTGCTTGGCCGATGGGACTTGAAGCGCGGGAAGGACGAGCCACATGGCCGCTTTACACTGATTTTCAAACACCTGCCGGAAGGCTGGCGCATCGTTCACGATCATACCTCGGCGGCGCTGGCGCCGCAGTAACTCATGACCAGTCGAGCGGACATCCTTGTTCGCGGGCTGGTAGCCCGCGTGACCGATCAGCCGCGATGCCTGGCTTATAGGCGCAATCGCGCCAGCAACTTCTCATGAATATTATCGAACCCACCATTGCTGAAAACCACGACCACGTCTTTGCGCCGCAGCATCGGAATGATTCGATCCACAATGGCCTGCGCATTTGGCTCGTAAAAAGCAGGCCGGCCCGCATTCTTGATCGCCGCCACGACCCGCTCCGGTTTCAGCCGCTGATCTTCCGGGATTTGTTCGAGGCGGGCGACTTGTGAGATGAAAACGCCGTCGGCCATTTTCAGCGCTTCAGGAAGTTGCTGTTGAAACACCGCGCGTCGGGTCGTATTCGAGCGGGGCTCGAACACGGCCCATAGTCGCTGTCCGCGAAAGCGATGACGCAGCGCCTGCATCGTTTCAGCGATCGCTGTGGGATGATGACCAAAATCGTCAATCACTTTAACGCCGCGAGCTTCGCCGCGAAGCTCCTGCCGGCGCGCAATGCCGGAAAAAGTCTTGAATGCACTGTCGATTTTTGCTGTGGGCACATCATAAAAACGGGCCGCCGTTGCTGCCATTGCGGCGTTATGGACGTTGAATTGGCCGACGAGTGGAATTTCGAAAAGATCGTCGCCCAGTTTGAACCGTGATCCGCCGGACGAATACGCCACGTCCCGAATCCGTTGTGCGCAGTTCTTCGAGAAACCAACCTCGACCATCTGCGCAAGGCAGTCCTTGGCGACCTCGACGGCGTTGGGATCGTCGCCGTTGACCACGACCATGCCATTTTGAGGAACAATATTGAGCAAACGCCGAAAGCTGAGCTTGATCTCGTCGAGATTGTTGAAGATGTCCGCGTGATCGAACTCGATATTGTTGACGATCACCAACTCCGGAAGGTAGTGAACAAATTTGGAGCGCTTGTCGAAAAACGCAGTGTCGTACTCGTCGCCCTCGATCACGAAATACTTCGAATCGTTCAACCGCGCGCCTTCGCCGAAGTTTTTTGGAATGCCGCCAATCACATAACCTGGTTTGCGTCCGGCTTTGTCCATAATCCACGCAAGCAAGGCTGTTGTGGTGGTTTTACCGTGCGTACCGGTGACAACCAGATTATGGCGACCGCGCAGGAAGAAATTCCTGAGCACCTCTGGCAGCGACAAATAAAGCAGTTTTCGGTTCAGCACGGCTTCCACTTCCGGGTTGCCCCGCTTCATCGCGTTGCCGATGACGACGACCTCCGCATCCGTCGGAATGTTCGCCGCGCGATAGCCTTCCATCAGAGCAATTCCCTTCTCCTGGAGAAAGCTCGACATCGGCGGGTAAACGTTCTCGTCCGATCCCGTTACCCTGAAGCCGCGCTCTTGCAGGGCAACCGCTACGGCGCCCATGGCCGTCCCGCAAATTCCCAGAAAATGAAAACTCCGGGGCGCTTCCTTCACGGCGCATTCTCTACGCAGCGCGGGTAAATTTGCCAGCTTGTTCTGTGCCTCACACGAACTCCACAACCGACACGAAGTGACTGCCGAAAATCCTTCGGTCGCCCTTTGTACCCGCTCTGTGAGAAGATTATTTCTTCTGAAAGACCTCCACCGCGTCCCACGCTTCGTCGGGCGGAGCTTGTTCGTATTCGAGCGCGCGCTGCAGATACATTTTGGCTAGCAGATCGTCGGGATAAAATTCCAGGAAACGTGAGAATAGGATTTTCGCGTCGGTGAAATCGCGTCCGCGAAATTTCTCCAGCGCCTCTTCGTATGTTTCCAGCCACTTCAAAAACTCCGTATCCGTCTCTTCGCCTCGGGCAGCGACGAAAGTAAACACGTCCACTGGTTTAGTTTTGCCTTTGACTTGTACACGGGCCACCGAACGCAGATAAACTTCATCGCGCACCAGTTCGGCAACGGATGCGCCAACCAGTATGTCCATGCCATAAACTCGCGTAAGAGCTTCCAGCCGTGATGCCAGATTCACAGCATCGCCTATGACTGTCGGATCCATCCGGTCCTGAGAACCAATGTTGCCAACGATCACTTCGCCGTGATTAACGCCAATGCCCATGCCCAATCCCATTCGGCCTTGCTCTCGCCAGTTTTTGTTAAGCTGATTCAGCTCTCGGCGCATTCCCAACGCGGCGCGTGCGCAACTTTTCGCGTCCTGCGCCGTTCCGAGACTCCGTACGTTGCCCCATACCGCCATGATCGCGTCGCCGATAAATTTGTCGAGCGTTCCGCCGTTGCTGAAAATGACCGACGTCATGCGTGAGAGATACTCGTTAAGTTGCGTGACCAGCGCTTCCGGGTCGGCTTTCTCAGCCAGCGTCGTGAACCCAATCAAGTCCGAGAACAGGATTGTCACCGGCACGCGCACACCACGAAGTGAGCTGTAGTAGCTGTCCGGGTTCTCGAGAATTTCTTTGACCAGATTTTTCGAGACGTAGCGTTCCAGTGTGCGCCGGGTGCGCAATTTCTCCAACCGCTCGAGGAAGTATTCAAACCCGAGGGAAAATGATCCGCTGAGGACGAGCGCGGACAGCACCGGAATTGTGAGCAGTAGCAACCCGGTATTGTCGTAAAGCAATCGTGCCGTTCCAAGATATGTGGCGGTTATCGCCAAAAGCGCGCCAACACATATCAACGGTTTGCGTACGAAGCCGACCAATAGCCATGCGACCAGACCTGCCGCACATACAAGCGTCAGGCCAATTTTCCGCGGGGTTGGCCGCAAGAACTCGTGCTCGAGCGCGGCAGCCATCGCTTGGAAATGAAGCGTTGGGCCTGGTGTATTGGGACTCATTGGCGTATCGACGAAGTCGTGCAACACCTGCGCAGACCCCCCGACCATCACGATCTTGTCCTTGAAAAACGCTCCATCGCCGTAATTCGCATGCCAGAGTTTGGGATCAAAGACCTCGTAGAGCGGGCGCGGCGCGAATGAATCCGGCGCAGTGAACCGAATCATATGGTTCTGAAAATCACGCGGCACGTCATTCGCGTGACCGGTCTTTTCGAGAGCGCGCGCAGAGAGAGACTCGTAAACCTCTCCACCTTGTGCCGGCGGTAAACCGGCCAGTTGCCGATCAGTCACGGTGTACGTCGCAGCTCGAGTTACTCCGTCAATTGGATCCGGCCAGAAATTCACGTAGCCGACCCGATCATCCTCCAATTGCGGCGGCGGAATCAGTACATTATTCGGCGTAATCATCTGCACGTTGTTTTCTCTGAAGTCGAAATTCGCGCCGGCTACCACTTTGTCGCGGTAACGATCGAGCGCGGCGTGAAATGCCGGGTCGCCCTCGTTAGGCGGATTCAACATTAAATCAAACATGACAAGACGCGCGCCGGCTGCAAAGAGCTTATCAAGTAAAAGCGCCCAGACTTCGCGCGACCATGGGAACGGCCGCTCGGTCATGAGTTGAAGCGCTCGGTTGCCCGCAAGTTCTTCCGCGGTAAATGGCGGCAACTGCAACGTGCTTTGATCGATTCCGAGGAAAACGAAATCGCGCGGCGGCGTAGTCTTGCGCCCCTCGCGTCGAAGCAAATCTTCAAAGCTCTGTTCCCCGCGCCATGGCGCGGAGATAAACGGCGTGGCCGAGAAAAAATGGCCGAGAAAAATCAGCCCTGTCCAAAAAGAGCAAATCAACGCCAGGACCAACAACCGACGACGACCAAGCCAGTGCATGTGCGCGCAAGTATACCAAGCCCTGGCAATTTGAACATGGCATTCCGCCGATTCATTGCGCAACATTGATAGGGCGCGACCCTGAAATCGTTCGCGAGCGGGGCAGCCGCGGGTTGCTGCCGCCCCTGGATTTTCTCTGGCTATCGGACCGTGAATTTTGGAGCCTTGAGGAAATAAATGTGGGTAATGGCTCCGAGTTCTTCTATCCACGGCGTAACGTGCCGCTAAAAGAAGTTCGCGTGTCGCATGGCGTTTCCGGGGCTTGCAAGAATTGCGGCGAGCTCGCGCTGACCGCGGTTGAACTGCCGCGTCACCACTTCAGTCTAGAGTCGCGAAATGGACACTCTTGCTTCGCGCGCAAGCGACTTTGCGCGCGGGATCAATTTGTACGAAACGCGTCGCCACCTTCAACCTTTGGTTGCGACGGAGTCGCTTTGGGTAAACCGGTCTTTCTAAAACTTCACCGAGAGGGCTACGGCGCCGCCGAGATTGGCGACGTTGTAATCGAAAACGCTCTGGTTCGATTGGCTTGCTGCCAACGTACTTACAGCGCTGACAGTAAGATATTTATTCACGCGATAGTTCGCGGTCAGCGCAAGAATTTCGCTGATGTCATCGCGACCTCCCTCATAATACTGCCGCACCACCAAGGTACCAACTGCGTTGATAAAAAAGGAACGAGTCAGAGTCGCCGAATAACCAAGATAAACTGCATAATCGCTTCGCTGCGCTGAAATCGCATTGATGTTTGGTGGCTGATTGGATTCGGTGGCTGCGGCGCTAATATTTGCGTCCGCGCCCAAAGAGACCGTTTGAGCGCGACCAAAGCGAAACGGAATCTCCGCGTTTATGATAAAGGCATGGTTTTGAAAGAAGGCTTCAAAGCTGTTTTTCTCGGTGAGCCGGTTGTAATGGTACTCAACCCGCAAAAGCAGATTGTGCCACTGCGGCACGAGATATCTGAAGCCAACTTCAAAATCAAAGCTTCCGAAATTGAAGCTATCGAACCGGTCGTAGTAGAAGAGCTGCTCCCGGACATCGATCAGTCCGTATAACGTGCTGGTAATCCGCGGTTCGTAAAACGCAGCAGCGGCTGGCGCCAAGACAAAATCGCTCTGCTCTCCACTTGAGGTCAGCGCCACGTTCGATGTCCAGTAAAACGGCATGCCCATCGAGATGGTAAACGGTTGATACTCATCTACCCGCTTGAGAATCTGCTGCTCGCCGAGATCGGCATCGCCAGGCGCGCCCACCACATGGCTGCCTTCGACAGCACTCGGAGGCACAGTCGGCGGAAAGGGCGACGGAGCCTGTTCGCGCGTCAATTGCGCCTGGTTCGCAGTCTGCGCCGAACCCTCGTTGGCCAGGTTGAAACAGAGCGCGCACAAAATCGCGAAGAACCCGGGCCGGGGACCATAAGGACGAAGCTTCACGCGGGTGATTCCTTTGTAAAGCAGTTGATCCCCCGCATTGAGCCGTTCATCCGGTTAGCCGTTGTCATTTGCATGAAAAAAATCTCCACTATCGATCATTGAGCACACGTCAGCTTGCCACCAATGCGGCTAACGCCGCGGTCGTGCATCCGCTGGACGGCCAGCTGATGTTGCAGTCTCGAGAGACGATTGATATTCATTCGATTGAGATCCCTCCGACTAGTCGCGCTCTTGGAATCCGAGATCGTGATCCTCCCGTCAGGACCGATGACAGCTCCATCGAGCATGGCCAGCAATTCCGCCGTGTTGCTCACGTTAAATGTTCTGGTGCCGCCACCGGTTCTGGCGGTACGGGACGCAGGACCAAATGGCGGGGCCTGGTCTAGTGGCAGCGGATTATTCGCACCGGCCCCAGTAAACGTGCCCGTGGTCGTGCCATTGCCGCCGAAGCCGGTGTAATTGGGGTTGTTAGTATAAACATTGGCCGGATTTGGGCCGCCTATAGTCACCACGATATTGTTGAAAATCGTGACCGAATTAGCCGCCAAAATCTTTATGCTGTTGCCGCCAAGCGTGACGTTGGAAACGAAATTGAGATTGCCGTTGCTGCCCGAAGCGTACAGCTCCAACGTCGTATCAGCTGAGAGCATGCCGCCGCCGATATTGAGCACACCGTTTGTGCCAAGCGCGCCAACTTTGAGCACATCGGCGTGAGCACTGGCATTATTGAATGTGATCGTTCCATCTCCGTCGATGAAGGCAAGAAACGTTCCGCCGGCATCATAACTGCCGCCATTAAAATTGATCGCCGCAGATGCCGCCCCATCGCTGCCAAGAATCTGAAAAGTGGCATCATTGGTGACGGTAGCGCTGCCGGAAACGTTCATGTTGATGGTCGCACTCCCGCCGATCGTTCCACTACTGCTGTTGTCGATCGTCGAATCAAGGCTGCCGCCGACTGATAGCGTATCGGCAGTTACGTTGATCGCGGCATCGCCGCCGATGGACGCGCCGCCATAATTTAGGATTTGGACAAATAAATCCCCACTGGAAAGGCTGGCGGCGCTCACATTGACTGTCGCATTTCCTCCAATTGTTCCGCCGCCCAAGTCCAAATAATTGCCGTTCGCTACCCAGAACAAGATGCTGCCAGGCGCGCTGATGTCCTGAGAGGCAGATACATCGAGGATGGCATTCCCCCCGACGGTGCCGCTGGCGTTCGGGTAAATGGAGGCCTCAATAGCCATAACGTCCGCCCCGGGAATTCCCGAATTGGTGGACGGGGTCGTGATGTTCTGTGCATTGAGAGTGACGATGGCGTCCCCATCGATTCGCCCGCCCGTAAAGTTGCCAGTGCTGCCGAAAATTGTGTCGGGGATAGTTACCAAGATCCCCTGCTGGGCCGTCAGGTCGCCGCTCGCTATGACCGTGTTAATGGCATCTCCTTGGATACTCCCGCCGCCGTTCGCACTGATAAAAGTCTGAAAAAAGCCGCCCACCGAAATACTGGCCGCATTTAGGTCAACGGTGGCAAGTGAACCTATCGTCCCTCCGCCATTACCGTCGTTGAGATTGGAGATGCCAAAGGTTCCATCGCCGGTAGTGGTGAGAGCGCCGCCAATGTCGAAGGTAATGTTGGCGCCCGAATCGATCGCGCCGGCGTTGTGATTGTTAACGACGGCAAGAACGGAATTTGCCGTGAGATCGCCACCGCCACCGGTCGTGACAGAAATATTTCCGTCACCGCCGATGTGGCCGCCATTATTCAGAATTTGGAAGGTAGCGTCGCCAACAATGTTGATGTCGCTCGACGCGCCAACACTAACGAGCGCGTTCCCGCCGATCATCCCCCCGCTGGTGCCACCATTGTTCTGGTTCGCGATATTAAAAAACGCTTCGCCCTGAGTGGTGAGACCGCCAGCGATGTTGAGACTAATCGTGGCATTGCCGCCGATACTTCCGCCCGTGCTGCCACTGCCATTGCTGAAATTGTCGATCTCGACGTCAAGTAGACCTGCGGTGGAAGCGCTGGCGGCGCTCAACTGAATCAACGCATTTCCCGCGATCGTGCCGCCACTCGTGGCACTGTCCTCGCTAACGCCGCGTTTTTCGTTTAAAATAAGAATATCCGCCTCACCCGGCACGGTCGCGTCGAAACCGGGATCGCCGGGATTCGTTCCCGGGATGGCGAAGCTTCCTGTCAAATCAAAAGTAAGGACAGCACTGGAATCGATCACCGCACCATCGCGGTTATCGATCTGGGCGAATAATGCGTTGGCGGTGAAGTTATTCGAGGCGAGCTGCAGAGTCGTGCTACCGTGGAGTATTCCGCCGAGAGGGCTGCCAGAGTCGGCGTCATTCAAAATCTCCATGTCAGCCTCGCCCTGAATGGACACGTCATGGGTGATGCCAAGACTCACGAGCGCACTCCCATTTAGAGTGCTGCCGCTGTTGCTGATGATGGTCTCGAGTCTACCGCCAATTGAAGCGCTGTCGGCGTTCACTGTCAGACTCGCATCGCCGCCAACGGTTGACGCAAGCGCCGGGCCGCTCGTGTTATCAAACCTGGTCGAAATAGTAACCTCGAGGCTTTCTGGAAATCCAAATGGATCGGTGCTTTCGCCAGAGGTCGTCAGCACGCCGCCGATGCTCAAAGTAAGACTAACCGGTGAATCAATTTGGCCGCCACTGCGATTATTAATAAGCTCGATGAACGATTGCGCGGAGAGATCTCCTCCCGTCGTAACGGAAATATTTCCGCCAGTGCCGATGTGGCCTGGAATGTTGCCACTGAAATCATAGTTCTCAACGAGGAAGGTAAACGCCCCTGGAGTAGAGATGCTGCCGCCTACTGTGAGCCCTATGTTGCCGCCGTTGTTTATCGTTCCAGTGGTATTCTGGATTGTAAACGTCGCGTCGCCGCCGGCTGTGAAGTCACCACCCGTCGTGACAGAGACATTTCCGCCCGTGCCGATATTTCCTCCTGCGTTGGTAACGCTCAAGCTAGAAGACTCGGTAGTCGAGCTGTTCATGTAATCGCCAGTCGTATTGAGTGTGAGATTCGCTCCACTGGTGACCGTGGTGCCGGGCAACACCAGTGCGTTTAGGCTCACTTTGCCATCGAGTAAGAGAGAGCCGCCAATTTGCAGCGTTAGGTTGTTTCCGGCGGTCGCGTCGAATTCACCGACGCTCATCGTGCCGGGGTTGGTGAGCTGAATCGATCCTTCCGCAGCAAGCTCGAGAATCCCAATGTTGGAAATTGGGGAATCAATCGTGAGGTCGGAGCCGGCCCCGCGCGCATACATGGCAAGCTCGCTGAGATCCTGGAACGAGACGTCCGACGTCAGATTAATCGAACCGTTAACAGTTGCCAGGGCTAGCAGGTCAAGACCGGTGAAAGTCAACGTCCCGCCGGGCGATCCGGAGGCGATGCCGTCCATGCCGATTAAAGCAAGCTTTGTAACGCCGCCGTTGCTAAGGTCAATGATCGGATTCCCAGTGAGCGACAGGCTCTGGAATTTAAACGTCGCGATCGGCAAATGGTTAGGGTCGGCAAAGAAAGCATCATCGATTCCCAAGGCAGTATCGAAGGCTGAGGTGGAACCAAAAGCCCAGAGCGTGAAGGCACCATCATCAGCCGAGCCGCGATAGATTTTGCCGTAACCAGTGACGCCGTTTGTGGCGATCGAAGGATCGGTTGTAATGGTCGTCCCGGTTGTAATGACGTACGGATTTGGTGACGTGATCGTCGATAGCGTCCCAAACTTGCTTGGAGTCGGTGTCGGTGGGGAGGGTGTCGGCGTTATTGGCGGAGGAGTTGGAGTGGAGCTCGAAGTGCTCACTAAAACAACCGGGTTCGCGTTTGCGTTTTGATCGGTCACGTCGATCAAGTCCACCAAGTTCCTGGCAAGAGACTGAGTGGTTGCCCCAGCCAATTGCTGCTCCGCGAGCTGCTGGTTCACGACCGCCAGGATCAATGGCAAGTTCGCCAGGGGCGGAAAATCGATGATCAGAAGCGACGTCTCGAGGACAAGTTTCACATCAAATTTTTCGGGCTGCGTGACTTTCTTGTCTGCCGTCATCATGACCATTTCGCCGCCGTGGACAGTCACAGCTTTTTCAGGGTGGCCTTTCGGATAAAACGTGCCGATCCCCTCGAGGACCATGAATTTTGTGGGCGGACCGGTCGCCAAAAGAGCGGTGCCGCCCATAACGGCAACAGTAATGCTTGTAGTGTTGGCCTTGACTGGGGCTCGTCCACTCGGCACCGTCAGAAGGATCGTGCCGCTCGTCAGATCGACTTCACGAGCCCCCGCTTTAAGACTGAAAATCGTGTTCGCGCCCAGCCGTGTGATAGTGAGATCGGTGAAAGTCAGTTCGGCGCGAGATTCCTTCCCTGTGCGCACGGCTCTCTGCAATGTGACTTTGTCATTCACCACCGCTGGGCGAGTCGCAGCATGTGCTTCCAACAATCGCACGTCCTGAATTACCTGGGAGACGCGTGCTTCTTGCAATGGCGCAGCGCTCGCGAACCGTGTTGCGGCAACGAAGGACAAGGAAGATCCACCAGAGGGCGATCGATCTGCCGGCAAAAGTTTTCGCAAAAAATCTTTTCATGTTCGTTCGCTACTGGGAGGCACGGGCCGCCTCCGGATTGGGGCTTGACGTTGGACGTTGCGTCGCCGGTGCGGCAGTTGTCCGACTCATTGGGTTGGTCTGGGCCTGGCCAACGAGCGACACGCGCGTTCCACCGCCGAAAATAACAAGGTTGGTTTCGATCAAGGTCTTTTTCGATTTTTCACGCTGCTGTTTCTGTGCTTCGAACGCGATCGAGCTTTTACTGCGCAGCGGCGGAAGACCTACGAGGAATCCGCTAGTCTTCACGAAACGGGCAATATCGAAGTTCACCGGGTCGCTCACAGCCACGTCCGGGTTGCCGATCACCATTTGGCCTGGCCCAATCAGAACCGAATCGCCAACGTGTCCAGGCCGATACAACCGACTGGTGCCTTCCAACACCAGAAATTTACAAACGCCGGGATGATATTCGATCATCACGGTCGTTCCTGTGATCGCGGCCGCGACGCGAGTCGCATGAATTGTCGCGCCACTCGCGCTTTTCGGCGCCTGAACCAGCACCGCGCCCTCTGCCAAATTTAAATCGCGCGTCCCGTTTTTAAAATCAAACGCGGTGTTGGTTGCCAGGCGCACAACTGTTTCGTCCGAAAAAGTCAGTTCAGCGTGCGAGTCCTTGCCACTTCGGACAATCGTTTCCTGGTCCACAATATCATTCACCGACGCGCGCTGCGGCGCGTGCCCCGGGCGCAACAACTGCACATAATTGCCTACTCGCGCGACGCGCGCTTCGCTGGGGGCCAGCGCGCTCAGCCCGCTGGGAGACGCATTCACAAGCGCCCACGTGATCGTTACCGAACCGAGAACAAGAAGAAGAGGCTGCCAGTTCACGCGCATTGCCGGCGGCCTTTTTGAGGCTCGGCTCTTGTCAGGTCAAGTCGCTTTTACGCTTGGCACTCAATGTTTGCTGGTGGAGTTAGGTCGCTACGGACTCTGGCTGCAAGACTTCCACAGCAGTTCGCTGCGCTCGAAAATGCGGTTGTTATTTCGCGTTCAGCATTTACTTTCCCGCCCGCGATCTCTCCGCCTGTTCCGCGTCCGCGGGATAAATCAGTGAGCGAGGTGGGAAAGATCGATAACGAAACAACAGCTCGCTGAACGAGGAGCCCCGGAAGCGATTCCCGGGGCAAACAATCATGCCAAGAGCTACAAATGCTCCGGCAAGCCGTGCGCGCCGGAAACGAATGCTGAAAAAAGCGAAGGGCTACCGAGGTCGCCGTTCAAAACTTTTTCGTTACGCCAAAGACGCTGTAATGAAGGCGCAGTACCTGGGCGTATCGCGACCGGAAAACTCGGAAGCGCACATTTCGATATCTTTGGATTCAACGCCTCAACGCCGCCGCGCGCGCCAATGGCATGACTTACAGCCGCCTGGCCGAAGGAATGAAAGCTGCAGGCATCGGGCTGGACCGCAAAATTCTCGCCGATCTCGCGGTCACAGACGAGGCGGCATTCAAATCGATTGTCGATCAGGCACGAGCCGCGCTGGAGAAGAAAGCGAAGAAAGCGGCATAAGGCTTTTCATTTCTTTTATAGGGCAAGCGCTCCGCTTGCCAACTTTCATCGGCAGCCGATGCGCCTGCCCCTACAATTTTTCGGCGTTGAACACCTCACGTTAAACGTTCAACGTTCGTTTCAGAATGAGCCACCCATTGGAACAACTGCGCGGTGACGCGTTGCGCGAAATCGAATCCGCGACTGACGAGCCAGCACTCGAGGCCGCGCGAGTGAAATATCTCGGACGCAGCGGCAGCATTTCATCGTGGGGCGAGCAAATGAAAACGCTCGCGAAGGAAGAGAAGCCAGTCATTGGCAAACTACTCAACGAGGTTCGCAACGCCGTCACTGCCGCAATCGAAACGCGCAACGCCCAATTCCGTTTACAAAAAGAATCTGGCGTGGTCGCCAAGATCGACATCTCCCTACCCGGAGCCACTGGACCGACGGGAGGATATTCTGGTTACAGTGGACAGCCCGTTCCGCTGACCGGTTACTCCGGTTACTCTGGTTACTTACCGCTTGAACGTGGCTCGTTTCACCCGCTCACACAGATGTGGGAACGCTCAATCGAAATTTTTCGGCGAATGGGTTTCGCTCTCGCGGATGGCCCAGACATTGAAGACGAATGGCATTGCTTCGACGCGCTTAACACGCCGCCCGAACATCCTGCCCGCAACGAGCAGGACACATTTTATTTGCCCGATGGGCGATTGCTTCGCACTCACACCTCAACCGTGCAAATCCGCACGATGGAAGCCGCGCCGCCGCCGATTCGGGTGATTTCGCCCGGCGCCGCGTATCGGCGCGATGAACTCGACGCAACGCACAGCCCGCAGTTTCATCAAATCGAAGGCCTTTATGTCGATGAAAACGTCAGCGTCGCCGATTTGAAGGGCACGCTCGAATTTTTCATGCGCGAGCTGTTCGGTTCCGGAACCGAAGTCCAATTTCGACCGCATTACTTTCCGTTCACCGAGCCGAGTCTGGAGGTCTATGTGAGATCAAAAGCTCTGAAGCGCGGCGAACAATGGATCGAGGTCGCCGGTTGCGGCATTGTGCATCCGGCCGTTTTTGAAGCGGTCAACAAAGCGCGCGGCGATAAAGCTTACGATCCGGAAAAATGGAGTGGCTACGCGTTCGGTCTCGGAATGGACCGTCTCGCGATGATTTTGTTCGACATTCCTGATATCCGTCTGTTCGCACAAAACGATTTGCGGTTTCTCCGCCAGTTCGCATGAAATTTTCCGTTAATTGGCTGCGCGAATTTGTCGATCTTCCAAGAAATCCCGAAGAGATCGCCGACCTGCTGACTCGCGCCGGCGTTGAAACGAAAAACATCGAGACGCGAAGCGCGAAGATCGACAAAGTGATCGTTTCACAAATCACCGCTTCGTCGCGTCATCCGAATGCGGACCGTCTGACAGTTTGCGAAGTTGATGACGGCAGTGGCACGAAGCGCCAGGTCGTTTGCGGCGCGACGAATTACAAAGTCGGCGACAAAGTTCCGCTTGCGCTTCCGGGCACGAAGCTGCCTAATGGCGTGGAAATTCGGAAAAGCAAACTGCGCGGTGTCGAATCGGAAGGAATGCTTTGCAGCCCGATCGAGCTCGGTCTCGGCGAAGATGCGTCCGGCCTGTTGATTTTGTCGCCAGATGCAAAAATCGGCGCGCCGATCGGTGATCTTTTCCCCGCGGACACGATTCTTGACGTGGAGATCACGCCAAACCGTGGCGATTTACTGAGCCATTTTGGTCTTGCCCGCGAAATCGCGGCACTAACTGATAAGAAACTCAAGTCCGTGGCGCGCGAAGCGAAGATCGACGTCAAGACGTCCGGCGTAACCATTAGCGCGAGACACGAATGTCCATTCTTCTCCGGGCGCGAGATCGACAACGTGAAGGTCGGCACCGAGTCCGCAATGGTTGCGCGCCAAAATCGAGAGCGTCGGCATTCGCTCGATCAACAACATCGTCGACATCTCCAATTTTGTGATGCTCGAGCTTGGTCAGCCGACGCACGCATTCGACGCCGACAAATTGAAAGGAGGCATCGACGTGCGGCTCGCTCGCGACGGCGAAAGATTTCTCGCGCTCGATGGCAAGATCTATTCGCTGAAGCCGGACAACCTTGTCGTTGCTGATAAAGAGCGCGCAGTTGGAATCGCCGGTGTAATGGGTGGCGAAGAAACGGGTGTGACCGACTCGACAAAAAACATTTTGCTCGAAGCTGCTTACTTTTTGCCGGCAAGCGTTCGCCGGACCGCGCGCAATTTGAATTTACCGAGCGATGCCAGTTATCGATTCGAGCGCGGCGTCGACCCGGAAATGATTCTTCGCGCATCGCAACGCGCGACGGAATTGATTCGCGAGATCGCTGGCGGAACGCCGGCAAAGGAAATTCAAACTGCTGGTAAACTTCCAGCGAATCCGGCTGACGTTTCGTTGAAGTACGAAAAATGTGATCGCGTAATCGGAGTCCAGATCAAACCGAAACAGATCGATGAGATTCTCACTGGGTTCGGACTGAAGAAAACCAGGACGCGGCCAAGACGACAAAATGGAAGGTCCCGAGTTATCGGCGCGACCTGCAGCGCGATGTCGATCTTATCGAGGAAGTCGTTCGCGCGTACGGCGCGGAGAAGATTCCGGGAACTGACCGCAGCCGAGTTCACGCCTTCGAGCGCAGCTGATCATTCACATGATCTCGAGATCAATCGCTTCGAGACGCGATTGAGCGCGCAAGGCTTGTGGGAAGTACGGACTTCCAAATTAATTCCGCGATCGGCGGCCGCTGGCAGCTCAGCAATCCAACTGCGCAATCCACTAACCGAGGATCACGTGGCCTTGCGGCCGAATTTGATTTCAGGGTTGCTTGTAGTGCTCGATCGGAATGTGCGCGCCGGCGCGGAGCGAGTCGCCATCTTCGAAATCGGCCGGGCCTTTTCTGCCGCCCTATGGCCAAGAGAACATAAACATCTTGGAATTTTGCTCTGGGGGAACGCCACGAGCGCGCCACATTGGCGATCACAGCAAAACTATCGGCTCGATTTCTTCGATCTCAAAGGCGCAATCGAATCGCTTGCACTTCCCGGGATTTCATTTCGCCGAGGCGATCATGCCGATCTCTCGGCTGCGACCGAAATTGTCTCAAACGAGCGAGTCGATTGGCTTTCTCGGGCAGCTTCGCGAAGGAAAAGTCGATGCCCCCGGCGCGGCCTTTGTCGCGGAGTTCGATCTGGATCTTGCCTTAAGCGGCGCCGACCTGGAGAAAACCTTTCGTGAGATTGAAAGATTTCCTTCGATCACGCGCGATATCGCGATGATTGTGCCTGACGAAATTTCGCACGAGAAAATTTTGCGCATCATTGAGGAACCGCGCGAGCCGCTTTTGGAACGCGTGGATCTGTTCGACTTATTCACCGAACAAATCGGAGCAGCAGGAAAGTCGCTCGCATATAGATTGACATATCGGGACCGAAGTCGCACACTCACAAACGAGGAAGTAACCGCGGCGCACGCGAAGATTCGCGAGCGACTAAAGCGCGAGTTGGGAGTGACGCTGCGGGAATAGTTCTTTGAGAGCAGAGAGCCGTTCGTTGAGGGTTGGGAAGAAAACCAGTGCTTTTCTCTCAACTCTCGACCGACGGCTCTTCGATTGGTCCCGGATGTTCTGTTTTCGGGATCGAACATTTACCCTGCGATGTTCGAGATTACAGGTGAGATTCCCGAACCGCTATTTGAGAAAGCAAGGAGGCTGAGTCGACGCAGAATATGACAGGCCTTCATTGGAAGTCAGATGCTGCGGCGACGGTCATCCACCCGTTACTAAAAGGGAACGGGTGATCCACCTAAACGGCATCGGCGGGGTAATTTTTGACAAAAGGCCTGAATTGAACCGTCGATTCAGGCCTTTCTCTTTTTGAGGGGCAACTAAACGTCCAACGCCCACGATCGAACATCTCAAGTCAGAAGCATTTTCAGTTGAGCGTTGCGGCTTGAGCGTGGAGCATTGGACGTTTTGATCAAATGAAAGCACTCCTGGCTCTCGAAGATGGTCGCTACTTCGAGGGCGAATCCTTTGGCGCGACTGGCACCTGTCTCGGTGAGATTTGCTTCAACACCGCGATGACCGGTTATCAGGAAGTGCTGACCGATCCGTCGTATCGCGGGCAGATTGTGGCAATGACATATCCGTTGATCGGAAATTACGGGATCAACTCGCTTGACCAGGAAAGCCGGTCGCCGCATGTGCGGGGATTCGTGATCGAGGAATTAACCGAGATCCCAAGCAACTGGCGCTCCGAGATGTCCCTCGACGAATATTTGCAGAAATGGAATGTTCCCGGCGCAAAAGGAATCGATACGCGCGCGCTCACGCGGCATCTGCGCACACGCGGCGCGATGAAAGCGTGTCTGACGACCGAGGAAATTTCGCCTAAAGAAGCAACGCAAAGGGCGATTGACGGCAAAGGCGTGATTGGAATGGATTACGTCCGCGAAGTCTCAACGGATAAAATTTATCGCTGGGATCCCGAGGACAAACTCAGCGCACCGTGGTCGATTCAAAAATCGCCGGACGGAGAAGGCAGACGAGCGTTGCCACCGGCCCGTTTCCGCATTGCCGCGTATGACTACGGCATCAAGCAAAATATTCTGCGCCTCCTTCGGCAGAAAGGCTTCGAGGTGACCGTGGTGCCAGCCAGCACATCCGCCGAAGAAGTGCTGGCTCTCGATCCGGATGGAGTTTTTCTCTCCAACGGCCCGGGCGATCCCGCGGCGCTCGCTTACGCGCATAAGACGGTGCGCAATTTAATGGGCCAAAAACCAATCTTCGGAATTTGTCTCGGTCATCAAATTCTCGGATTCGCCTTTGGCGGATCGACATTCAAATTGAAATTCGGCCACCACGGCGCCAACCAGCCGGTAAAAGATTTGCGCAGTGGCAAAGTGGCGATCACCGCACAAAACCACGGGTTCGCCCTCGATGCTGAGTCGCTCCCGTCCGACGTAGAAGTAACGCACATCAACTTGAACGACGGCACAGTCGAGGGAATTCGGCACAAGAAATTCCCGATCTTCAGTGTGCAATATCATCCCGAGGCTGCACCCGGCCCGCATGACGCCAGGTACTTTTTCGACCAGTTCGCGGAACTCATTGAGAAACACAACCAGTGACGAAAAACCGAATGACGAACGACGAAGGAATGACAAAGCCCTAACTTCGATGTATCCGCGTTCGAGTTCGGCATTCGTGATTTGTCCATCTGTCATTAATTAGGCATTCGTCATTCATGCTTCGTCATTTGTGTAGTCTGGATTGACCAACGCGCCGAGCAGCCCACATTTACTCTATGTGCAATTCAACAAACAACAGACCTACAGTCGTAAAGATTGCAGTTGTTGCGACCTTCATCGCGGCTTTGGCAGTCTCTCCCCTGGCGGTCGCACAGGAACCCGAGCACGGCAGTGATACAACTGCGTCGAAAGAAGTGACCGGCGAAGTGGTGGATATGATGTGCTACGTCGATCACAACGCGGTTGGCGAAAAACATGGTCAATCCTGCGGCGCGAAGTGCGTCAAGAGCGGCGGTCCGGTGGGAATCGTGAGCGATGGCAAGGCGTATCTGGTCGTGGGCGAACACAAGCCAATGAACGATCAACTCGCTGAGTATTGCGGCAAGACTATCACATTGAAAGGCAAGCTCGCGGAGCGCGGCGGCATTGCCATGATCGAGAACGCCGAAATTGTGAAGAAATAACGAGCGCGTCGCTGTTCGTCATTCCGAGCGAAGTCGAGGAATCCCGTGGCGAAACCTTAAGGCCGTTCCGCGGGATCCTTCGACTTCGCTGCGCTCCGCTCAGGATGACGCTCATTTGTAGTACGGCCGCAGGGACGGCCGCAGTTTGCCGATTCGTAATGCCGTTTCAATTTGCGAATCAGAGACAGGGACATCAACAAGTTTGCGGATCTCCCCTGATTCGAGGGCGGCAATCGGCAATCCGTTGCTAAACAGAATCCGATTTGCGGTGAACGCAGCTATTCGCGGGCCAGGTGTAAGAATGCCTTGCAAATTTAACGGATCAGCAGCGCTCAGCGTAACTAATTCGCCGTTCGACGACATTTTTCGGATGGACCGCAATAGACCGATGGCCTCTGGCGTTGCGAATTGCTCTCCGCTGACGCCGCCAACGAAGTAACCGCCGCGAATTTCGCCGCGCGCTTCCCATCGACGATAAATTCGTCCCAGCTCGTACCACGTGATACGGAAACTCTCGCGTTCGAGCAATCGGCGAAAAACAATGCCGTAGCGGCCCAACAACACCCGAGCGAATTTTTCGATTGCGACCTCGCGAGGGCCTGTGCCGTTTGACGCTCCACTGGCGACTGGAAATTCGCCGCTCCTTCGCAACAACGACCAGCGCCCTGCAAACTCGATGCTCGCGAGGTTTCTTCCACGCCGGCGTTTTGCAAGATTTCGACCAAAGGTTGGACGCTTGTTCGATGGAACGAGAAGCGCACGCAATCCGTCGAAACTATCTGAAGTTACCAACCCAAGCCCCGCAAGCTGTGACAAAGCTTCTTCAACTTGAGACGGCAAAAGGCCGCTGCGGCGGACTAATTCGGTGAAGAACAGCGCGCCCCCGCTTTCCAGTGCGTCGAACATGGCCTGACCAGAGACTGAAAGTTCAAGCGCAGACTCCGCCTGGGCCGCGTTGAGCCAATCGTGGATGTTTTCCCGTTGATAAAGCGCGATTGGACTCGTCCGCAGCGGAGCCGATGCGCGTGCGTTTGGATTTTGTGGCGTGCTCAAGCGTCCCCAGCCAACACGACCGGAGAAACAGAGGCGATCGAGCCATTCGGGATCGTAGCCGGCAACGCGCGCGGGAAGCACCGCCGATTCCCATGCGGCCAGTGGCAATTCGCAGCCATCTAGTTGTTCCAAGACCGATTGTAAACCTTCTGGACCTTCAACGCGATGTTCTCGGTCGGCTCGCTGCCACGCGAAGAGAAAACGATAAAAATCGTGAACCGAGACCGGCTGAATTTCCGCACGCAAGCGGTCGATCGTGAGCCGATGAATTCGCGCCAGGAGCCGACGGTCGCACCATTCTTGCTCGGTTGCCTGCAGATGAAATTTCCCGCGCAGAACAAAGCCTTCTGCCTCGAGCGCGAGCAGCGCGGCGTCGATTTCCGCGCTTTGCAAAACCAGTATATCTGTCAACTCTCTGACCGTAATTGGTCCGCAAACTTCCATGCGTCCGCGAACCAACTCGCGAATCGCGTCGGCGCGTTCCCAAGTTTTTCCGCGCATGGACTCGGGCAACATTAATTCCGCTTTGCCTAATGCATCGGGAAAAATCGCCCGAAGCATCGGAATTCGTTCTGCAGCGATATAAAACGCTTTAGTGTGGCCAGTCCCGCGACTGCAGGAGAGTGCGCAGGCGCCCCGGTGCCCTTCGCCATTCGAAAGCGGCGCCGCAGCGTCGCAGTCCAAAACTTCGCGGTCATTCGAATGCTGGGTCGTAACAAGCACACGCGTTGCCCGGTTTTCTGCCAGCAAGGTTGATATGAATTCGTCGGCGTTTTCGTCGCCCGCGCTTCGGTAAATTTCCCCTGGCGTCATCAGGGTGACCAACATCAGCGCATCATGCAGTTCGTCCGCGTTCGTCGCTTCGGGCCATGCTTCCGTCTTAACCTTATCGATTGCAGCGGCGTCGAGAACACCAAGGCCGTCGCTGCTGTTCCTGTCTGAAGCGCGCCGCGTGTATACCGCCTGTGTACGGCGTTCTTCCAACGGTGTGTTGTCGAGAAAGGCGTACGGGCGCGCATTTAAGATTTCGGCTGCGAGCGGCGACGGCTCCGGCAAATCCCGCGCGATGCACCGAATCTCGCCGCGCTCGATCTTGCGCAGGACTTCTTCCAATCCGGCGATGTCCATGGCTTCAGTGAGGCAATCGTCAATCGTCTGTTTCACCAGTGGATGATCTGGAATCTCGCGATCGCCGACGATGTGCTCCAGGCACGCGAGCTGGTCCGGAAAAACTGCTGCCAGAAGATTTTCCGATTCCATGCGTTGCAGTGGCGCGGCTATTTTCGCGCCGCCTCGAAAACGTGGCACAGCCAGCGAACGCGTCGCATTCCAGCGCCAGCGAATGGTGAACATCGGAGCGTCGAGCAAGGCTTGCACAAGCAGATCGCGAACTGATTTGGAATTCAGATAACGAAATACCTCGTCGAGCGGAAATGAATGTTGCGTGCCGAGCGAGATCACAATGGCGTCATCGGTCGCAGCCGCTTGCAATTCGAAATTGAACGAACGGCAAAACCGTTTTCGCAGCGCCAAACCCCATGCTCGATTAATTCGACTGCCGAAAGGCGCGTGCAAAACAAGCTGCATCCCGCCCGATTCATCGAAGAATCGCTCCATCACCAGACTTTGCTGTGAAGGAATTGCACCTAACGAACGGTGAATGTCCGCGAAGTACGCCTCAATTTGCTCAGCAGCGCTCCGAGTCAAATGCAGTTCGTCACCGAGCCACCCAGCAACAGTGCTGATAGGTACGGCGCGCTGCGCCGTCCGGTCGCCGCAGCCCTGCGACCCTACCAAAGTCTTCTCGATTTCCATCCGAAGATCGGACACCGCTCTCGACAACTCGGACGTCCGCGCTGGGGCTTCGCCTAACCAAAATGGAATTCCGGGTGGCTGACCTTTCGCGTCCTCGACGCGAACGACGCCTGAATTTATGCGCAGAATTCGCCACGATGCGTTGCCCAGTTGAAAGATGTCGCCGGCGAGGCTTTCCACGGCAAAATCTTCGTTGACCGTGCCTACAAACGTTTCCGAGGGATCGAGAATTACTCGATAGTCAGCGTTATCTGGAATTGCGCCGCCGGACGTGAGCGCAACCAGACGCGCACCGCGGCGGGCACGCAAACGACGATTGATCGCGTCGTGATGAATCAACGCAGAACGCCGGCCGCGTTTTGTGCTGAAACCGTCGGCAAGCATTTTTACGACGTCACCGAATTCGGCCTGGTTAAGATTTCGGTACGGCCAGGCTGCACAGACGAGCTCGAAAAATTCATTCTCATCCCAATCTTCCGTGGAAGCTGCGGCGACGATTTGTTGCGCCAGCACATCCAACGGTTTTTCGGGGATGGTAAGCCGATCGAGTTCGCCGCGATTAGCGCAACGCAACAACGCGGCGCATTCGATCAGCTCATCGCGGCTCAATGGAAAAACGCGGCCTTTCGGCAAACCGCCGCGCTTGTGCTCGGCCCGACCCACGCGTTGGAGCAACGTCGCGATGGAGCGTGTACTGCCCAACTGACAAACGAGATCGACCGAACCAATGTCGATGCCCAATTCTAGCGAAGCTGTGGCGACAAGCGCTTTCAAATGGCCGCGTTTCAATCGATCTTCCGCATCGAGACGCAGTTTCGCAGAAAGACTGCCGTGATGTGATGTGACTGCGTCGGCGCCAAGCAACTCGCTTAAATGATGCGTCACGCGTTCCGCCATCCGGCGCGTGTTGACGAAAACCAAAGTCGTCTGGTGCGCCTGAATTAACTCCGCCAGTCGATGGTAGACTTCCTCCCAAACTTCATTCGACATCACCGCTTCCAGCGGCGATCTCGGTATTTCGATGGCCAGATCGAGTTCGCGACGGTGACCGATGTCAATGATCTCGCAATCCGGCTTGCCAACCTCATCCACCGCGCGAGTGCCGATGAGAAAACGAGCTACTTCTTCGATCGGCTTCTGCGTCGCAGATAAACCGATTCGCTGCAGCGGCTGCTTCGTGAGTGCGGCAAGACGTTCGACGCTCAACGCAAGATGCGCACCGCGCCGGTCGTCCACTACGGCGTGAATCTCGTCGAGGATGAGAGTGCGCGCCGTGCGCAACATGCCCCGGCCGGAGTCGGATGTGAGCAGCAGATACAAGGATTCCGGCGTGGTGACCAGAATGTGCGGAGGCTTTTTGATCAGCGCCTGTCGTTGCGCGGCAGTCGTGTCGCCGGTGCGCACTTCCGCGCGGACATCGATCTCGCAACCGTCCGTTTCGCTTAGTAATGCTCGAATCCCGGATAGCGGCTCCTGAAGATTTTTGCGAATATCATTGCTTAAAGCCTTGAGCGGCGAGACGTAAACGACCTGCGTTTCGTTGGGCAAATCATGTTCTGCGCCTTGCCGGAAAAGCGCATCAAGCGACGCGAGAAACGCTGCCAGCGTTTTTCCCGAGCCTGTCGGCGCGGAAATCAATACATGCCGGCCGGACTGAATCGCCGGCCAGCCGCGAATTTGCGGTTCTGTAGGTGAACCGAACGTTTGCTCGAACCAACGCGCGACCGCGGGATGAAATGGGAAAGACTGCATGAAACCAAAAGCGGGACAGATGAATTTACGCGCCGAGGCCGCAAAGAAAAGCCGCACCGTTTCCTGTAGCCGCGTCTCTGTGAGACGCGCGTAGTATCTCGGTGCGAAACATTTTATCCGTCGCGCTTCGCACAGCGAAGCGGCTACAGATGAAGGCGCAACGCAATCACTTCGCGCAACATGCGCAGACTGTCGCGGAAAAAACTCACTTTACTTCCTTCGGCGTGATTCCAGCGGACCGGAACCTCACGGATACCCAAACCGGCGCGCTGCGCCAAATAAAGCAGTTCCACATCAAACGCGAAGCCTTCGATCTGCGCGGCCTCGAGGATCGGGCGACACACGTCGAGGCGAAACGCTTTGAAGCCGCACTGCGTATCCCAGAACGGCACCCCAGTCGCGATTCGCACAAGCAAGTTGAAAACACGGCCAGCCTGTTCGCGCCGCCACGGTTGACGAATTCCAATCAAGCTGCGATCCAGCGCGCGCGAGCCAAGCGCGATGTCCACTTCGCCATTGGCAACGGGTTCGATCAACTTGGGCGTCTCCTCAAGTGGCGTGGAAAGATCGGCATCGGAAAAGAGGCCGATCGGTCTTTGCGCGGCAAGCAATCCTGAACGGACTGCCGCACCTTTGCCGCGATTCGGAAAATTTTCCAGCAAGCGCGCGGCGATCTGTGCAGACTTTAATCTCTCACGCGCGATTGCTCCGGTTGCGTCCGTTGACCCGTCGTTTACGACAATCAATTCGCTGTCCGGCGCGCTGGCGGCGAGATAATCGAGCGTAAGGCGCAGCGTTTCGCCAATGCGACCTTCTTCGTTGAAACACGGAATGACGATCGAAAACGGCGGCAGCATGGGAGTCGTTAAACCGTTGAAGCGTTGAATCGTTGAAGCGGAAACGAAATTGTCATTCTGAGCGAAGCGAAGAATCTCTGGAGCATGTTTCGGGCAAGACCAGGACGAAACCGAGGTGTTTCGCTTCGCTCAACATGACAATGCCAGGCTTGCCCGCTTCAACGCTGTAACGCTTCAACGAATTACGACCTCATCTGTAGATCTCGACCACAAACTTTCCATTCGGATCGACGTAGCCGCGGTACATACCGTTGGTATTAAACGGCAAAGCAATGTCGCCGTTTCTGTCGATCGCGATCAAACCGCCCGTGCCGCCGAGCTCTTTTACTGCGTCCAGAGCCGCCTGCGCTGCTCCCTGCAATGTCATACCGCGGTATTTCATCAGTGCCGAGACTTCATGCGCTGCGGCGGCGCGAATAAAATATTCGCCGTCGCCGGTACAGGACACTGCGCAAGTTTGATTGTTCGCGTAAGTGCCGGCGCCGATTACCGGCGTGTCGCCGATCCGCCCCGGCAGCTTGTTTGTTGTCCCGCCGGTCGAAGTCGCCGCGGCCAGGTCGCCGTCCTTATCCAAGGCGACGGCGCCGACCGTGCCGTGTCGATCTTGATCCGTGATCACGATCTTGCCTGGGCCGCTGGTGCGATGTTTTTCGGCAGCCTTCATCTTCTGAAGAGCATCCCAGCGTTCCTGGGTAAAAAAATATTTTTGGTCCACCAGTTCGATCCCGTTTGCCTTTGCGAACGCTTCGGCACCCGCGCAATCGAGCATGACGTGCGGGGATTTCTCCATTACGAGCCGTGCGAGACCGATGGGATTTTTTATGTGCTTTACGCTGCCAACTGCACCGGCTTTGAGTGTTTTTCCATCCATGATGGACGCGTCCATTTCATTTGTGCCGGCGCTGGTGAAAACAGAACCGCGCCCGGCATTGAAGTGCGGATCGTCCTCGAGAACGCGCACAGCCGCTTCCGTCGCATCGAGGCTTGACCCGCCCCGCTTCAGAATTTCGTAACCAGCAGTCAGCGCCCGCTCAAGTCCGGCGCGATATTCGCGCTCTTTTTCCGGCGTCATCTTGCTGCGCTCAATCGTTCCGGCGCCGCCGTGGATAACGAGTCCAATTTTCTTTGTTTCCATCTTTCTGTTGTCCTCGAAGTGTTTCTCTGCTGGCGGTGTAAGAGGCCGAACCGCCTCCTGGGCAAGCCCGGACGCCGCAGCATTAAAGAGCATCAAAGCAAAGAAGCAATTGGTCGCGAAAGCTGCCGCAATTTTCACCAACCCAAATCTAGTGCGGTGCAATGCGAGATGTCGAAATGTTTGATCGAGGCATAGAAGCGTTGGAACCATTGAATCGCCTGTAAGTTTGCGCTTTTCCCTAGGGCGAAGTGAGGCAATGTCTCATCCATGGCTAATGCTGAAATACGTCGCACGATGCCGGGACCGCTCGAGGTCGTTGAGATCGAGCGCACGTTTTCTACGCGAGGTCGGCAGCGTTTTCTGGTTCATCATAAACACGTTCCAGGAAACCATGGAGCGCGTACAGCAGGGGCGCGCCCCATTCCGCGCAGCCAGCTTTTTCCGCGAGAGCGTACGGGCTGGTGTGGATTCGGTGCCGCTGGTGGGGCTGGTCTGCTTCTTTCTCGGGCTGACAATGGCGTTATTGACGGGCTATCAACTGCAACGCTTCGGAACGCAGCGGCTGATTCCGGGCCTGGTGGCCATTGCTTTTACCCGCGAGCTTGGACCCTCTGATCACCGGGATTATGGTCGCTGCACGCATCGGCGCCGCGTTTACGGCGGAACTGGGCACAATGCAGGTCAACGAGGAAGTCGAAGCGATTGAAGCCATGGGCATCGGCCCGCTGCGATTTCTGGCTGCGCCGCGAATGCTCGCGCTGTTTCTGCTGACGCCGTGTCTCTCCACGGTTTCAAACCTCGCAGCCGTATTTGCGAGCAGTCTGGTTTGTAAAGCGTATTTCAGCATCGCGTTTCCGTATTTTCTCGATCTGGTAAAAGATTCATTGCTCATTCGCGATATCATCACTGGCATTTTGAAGAGCTTCATGTTCGGCCTGCTCATCGCCTCGATCGCCTGCTACCGGGGACTCACTGTGAAGGGCGGCGCGGCTGGAGTCGGGACCAACACGACTTCCAGCGTGGTCACCGCTATCACAGCCGTGATCGGTTTCGACACGGTTTACAATATCATTTACACCAACTTCTACCCGACGTGAGCACGCCGTCGCACATGGTTGAGCTGCGCGAGGTGCAGATGCAGTTCGAGGAAAAAAACGTGCTCGAAGGCGTCTCACTTGACGTGCAGCCGCAGGAGCGACTGGTCATCATGGGCCAGAGCGGAAGTGGCAAAAGCACGATTTTGCGGTTGATCCTTGGCATACTTCGACCTAATTCCGGCTCGATTTTTTTTAAACAATTTGAGATCAACCGGCTTAACCGCAGAAAACTTCAGCAGGTCCGACAACACATCGGAATGGTTTATCAATATTCGGCGCTTCTAAGCTCGCTCAGTGTTCGCGAGAATGTGGCACTGCCACTGCAAGAGCTTACTGACAAATCGCCGGGCGAGATTGACAAGATTGTTGATGAAAAGCTGGAGCTTGTAGGAATGCAGGACACAAAAGACCTGCTGCCGGACGAACTCAGCGGTGGCATGCGCAAACGCGTGGCCCTCGCGCGCGGGCTCGTGCTCGAGCCTGAGTTGATCCTTTTAGACGAACCTTCAGCAGGACTCGACCCGGTCATTGCCTCGGTCGTAGACGAATTGATTATCAGCCTGACGGAGAAGTCGAAAGTCACCTCAATCATAGTGACCCACGAAATGGAAAGCGCCTTTCGCATAGCTACGCGAATGGCTATGCTGTACGAGGGGAAGATTATTGAAGAAGGCGAACCAGAAGAATTCAAACAATCCAAGAATCCAGTAGTCGCACAGTTCTTGAGCGGCAGCACTGAAGGCCCCATTCTGGAAGGCACACCCGATGCAATTAGAAAGAAATGAAATCCTGACCGGCCTGCTCGTGATCGGCACGATCGGGGTGATCGCGTTCCTTCTGGTCTTGCTCGGCGCGCCAGGATTGTTTCGGCCCCTGGTGACCTACAAGGTGTATTTCGATAATGCCGCCGGAATTAAACCAGGCGCGGTGGTAATGCTGGCAGGTCGCAAAATCGGTCAGGTCCAGAAACTGTATTCACCGGTTACCGCTGCCGAAGAAAAACAGGCGCAGCAAGCCGCGGCGGCAATTCACCCGCCCGAAGCCAGTGCAAGTCCAACTCCATCTGTGCGATTCGAAGTGCGCGTAGATGTGCAAGTGGACAAGACCGCCGGGGTTTACCGCGACGCCAGAGTGCAAATGATGCAGCTCGGGTTGTTAGGCGACATGGCAATCGATTTTACCCAAGGCACACAAGAGTCCGGCCGCGCAAAAAACGGCGAAACCTTCGCAGGCGAACGCACACCCGATCTTGGCGAAGCCGCCGCCAAGATGCTTGAGGTCATCAAACCAGTCGCGGCCGAAGCGACGAACACCATGAAAGACCTCCAGCAAACCGCGGATAATCTGAACCACCTCACCGACCAAAATTCCGAGCTGAATCTCGCTCTCACTCAGTTCAAAACGTTCGGCGAACATCTCTCCGATCTGACTGCGCCCGACAGCGCGCTTACTCATTCGCTCACCAACATCGAAAAAATCAGTACCAGCCTCACGGACAACGACAATATCGAGGTCACTTTGCGAAACCTGCGGAATTCGTCGGAGAAGCTGAAACTCGCCGTCACCGATCTCAAGCCCGCCGGCGAGAACATCAAGGAATTCAGTGAAACGATAAAAACTCAGCCGTGGCGATTGATCTGGCCGACCACTGTAAAATACCCCGAAGCATCATCCCCGCCTGCTATCGCCAGAGAGGGAACGATCACCGTGCAAAAGACCGCGCGAACAAAACCGCGTCCGCGCGCAACTCCAGCCACGCGCACGAGCCAACGGTAGCATAGCCATCTGGCTGCGGGGCTGGCCGGCATCTTGCCTGCCAAAAAAAATCTTAGTGCTGCTACCATTGGCATCAAATCGCGATCAAGGCAGCGCGAGCGAGGCTGTGACAGAAGAGCTACGCCCTAGAGATTGTACGCCAGCTTGTGCGTCGGCTCGTACAGTTGGATGTCGCCCGCACCGGGCACCGCCATCATTATGACGCGGCCGTATTCGCGTTGCTCGATAGGCCCGCGGAACTGCGCTCCTTTCGCCCGTAGCTCGCCGACCGTTGCCTCGATGTTGTCGCACATCAGGGCAATCAAGTGTTGGCGGGGGTGATCATAGGTTTGGCCTTGCCACTCGCTGTGCGTCGGATGCACGCCCATCTCGCTCGGACCGCTTTTGAAAATGAGCCAGTCATGATCAAAATCCTCGGCAACGTACTTCCACCCGAGCACGTCGCGCAGAAAAGCCCGTGTTGCGTTCGCATCATCGGAGTAGATCAACGTGTGAATCGACGTAATCATCGCGTAATCTGGTTATGGAGCCATACAAAGCCAAGCGCCCAAAGGTTTGATTTGGGTAGCGCAGCTTAGCAGAGCGAGCTGCTACAAATCAAACCTGATGAAAAGACCAATCTATGCAGCATTGGATCTGCACAGCCGGCACATTCACGCCGGCAATTTTCACTCGTCCGAGATGGCTAGCGTGCCACGTCAATTCGCCAATCTCTCTTTGAGAATGTCCGCCAATGTCGGTTGCCCGATTTCCTTCAGGTCGTAACGCACACGCACCGTCGGATGCTTGATTTTCACGATGCGGCGCAAGTCAATCGGGGTTGCGATCAAGACCAAATCCACCGGCGCGGCATTGATGGTCGCTTCGAGTTCCGCGATTTGCTTTGCGCCATAACCCAGCGCGGGGAGCACTGCCCCAGTCTTCGGGTAGCGCTGAAATGCTTCCCTGATCGAACCGACCGCATACGGCCGCGGATCAATAATCTCGCTCGCACCGAATTTTCTGGCCGCGAGGATTCCCGCGCCAAAGGACATACCTCCGTGCGTAAGCGTAGGACCATCTTCAACCGCGAGCACGCGTTTACCGCGAATGGCCTCTGCGTCCACTTCCTCCACTGAAATCGGCGAGGCGGCCTCGACGATGACCGCTTTTGGATTGGCGACGCGGATATTTTCCCGGACGCGCGCGATGTTTTCCTTGGTTGCACTGTCAACTTTGTTAATCACGACCACATCCGCCATCCGCAGGTTCGTTTCGCCGGGGTAAAATGTCAGCTCATGCCCGGGCCGGTGCGGGTCGGCCACGACAAACAAAAGGTCGGGCTGAAAAAAGGGCATGTCGTTATTGCCGCCATCCCACAGGATGATATCCGCTTCTTTTTCGGCCCGGCGCAAAATCTTTTCGTAATCCGCTCCCGCGTAGACGATCGACCCCCGCGCAATATGCGGTTCATACTCCTCGCGCTCTTCAATCGTTACATCTTCCTTCGTCAAATCATCCATGGTCGCGAACCGTTGCACGGCTTGCCTGGTCAGATCCCCATAAGGCATCGGATGGCGAACCACCACGAACCGTTTGCCCATCGCCCCGAGCGCTCGCGCAACCGCGCGAGTCGTCTGAGATTTGCCCGACCCCGTTCGCACCGCGCAAATCGCCACGACCGGTCTTTTCGATTTGAGCATCGTCGCTTTCGGACCCAGAAGGCGAAAATCCGCGCCTGCCGCCAGCGCGACTGACGCCCGGTGCATGACCGTTTCGTGCGAGACATCGCTGTAAGCAAAGATGACCTCGTCGACGGAAAACTTCCTGATCAGGTGAACGAGTTCATCTTCGGGAAAAATCGGGATACCATCGGGGTAGAGTGGACCCGCCAGCGTGGCCGGATACGTGCGTCCTTCGATATTTGGGATCTGCGTCGCGGTAAAGGCGACAACCTGCCAGGCCGGGTTATCGCGAAAGACAAGATTGAAATTGTGGAAATCGCGTCCCGCCGCGCCCATGATGAGAATTCTGGTTGCCATGTGAAAGAGCTTGCGTTGAAAGCGGCTATTGTTGCGAACCCTGTTCGAAGATTCAACCGTTTCCTCAGGCCTCTGTTGAGACCATGCGGACGCAAGGAGAGAACGCGAAGACAAGATCCGCACAGAAATGCAGGGGGAGAACAATTTCTGCAAAGCCAATCCAGTTATGGCAGTTAGCTTTTGGTGAATTTCTTTTTCAGTTCTGGCTTCGGCTCAGTTGACTAGAAGCTTTCTCATAAATCCGCACGCGCTGTAGCGACGGCGCTGTGCGCCGTCCCGAACATGCTGCATCCGAAGATGCATCACGCCCCACCCGCCTTCGCAGCGCTCGCGGCAAGCAGGGGCGTGGCTACAACATTTATGAGATGGCTTGGCTTCTAGTATTTGACGAGATCGAGCCCAGCTGATCGACTCAGGCACGCCGGTCGTCATGAAGTCGTAGTGAACCGTTGTTACCGGATTCGGAGCGGGTTCGCCGCTGAGGTTCTGCGCGTTGAACTTGATCGCGATGTAGTAAGTGCCCGCAGCCGGCGCGTTGAACCTCACTCTCACCGTGTCGCCGCTTTTGCGTGATCGCCCGTTGCAGCGGGACACAGTCGGAGTCAAACACGTTGCTCCCATTCGCAACGGCCGCGAAAAAGGTGTTGAAGTTGCCGCTCGTGATCGTCTGAGTGATCGCGAAGATGTTGTCGCCAGTTGGCACCGTCACCGCCACCCAGTATAAGAAGTTTCGGGGATCGACCCGGTGGATCAAGGCCCGCGTTGACGGTCGTATTGCACGCTACCAAGGGTCTCAGCAGTGCCGGACGAGAACTGGCTACAAGTCGTTCTCAGCGCGAGTGATCTGACTCACCGGGCAGCTCGCGTAACAAGATCGAGACATTATCTGAGTCGGCGTTGGCAACGGCGAGGTCTTGCTTGCCGTCGCCATTGAAATCGCCCACCGCTACTGCGGTAGGATTATAGCCAACAGTAAAGTTTGTGGGAGCGCTGAAATTGCCTGCGCCATCGCCCAACAAGATCGACACGGTGCCCGGAACGCCGCCGCTGCCAACGGCGAGGTCTTGCTTGCCGTCGCCATTGAAATCGCCCACCGCAACTGACTCAGGAGCATCGCCAGCGGCGAAGTTTCTGGGAGCGCTGAAATTGCCCGTGCCATCGCCTAACAAGATCGACACGTTGTCGGAGATGACGTTGGCAACGGCGAGGTCTTGCTTCCCATCATCATTGAAATCGCCCACCACTACTGAGTGAGGGAAATCGCCAGCAGGAAAGAGTGTGGGAGCGCTGAAATTGCCTGCGCCATCGCCCAATAAGATCGACACGCCGTCTGGGGAGATGTTGGTTACGGCGAGGTCTTGCTTGCCATCGCCATTGAAATCGCCCACCGCTACACTGTAGAAAGGATTATTGCCAGCGGCGAAGAATGTGGGGCCGCTAAAATTGCCGGTGCCATTGCCCAACAAGATCGATACCCCTGACCGGGAACCGACGGCGACGTCTTGCTTGCCATCGCCATTGAAATCGCCCACCGCTACCGAGAAAGGTTGCCCACTAACCCTGAAGAGTGTGGGAGCGCTGAAATTGCCCGCGCCATCGCCCAACAAGATCGACATGTTTTCGTTGACGTCGTTGGCAGTGGCGAGGTCTTGCTTGCCATCGCCATTGAAATCCCCCACCGCTACTGAGTAAGGACCACTGCCAGTGCGGAACCTTGCGGCGGAGCTGAAATTTCCCGCGCCATCGCCTAGTCTAGATCGACACGTGGGATGAGTCCGTGTCGGCAACAGCGAGGTCTTGCTTGCCATCGCCATTGAAATCGCCCACCGCTACTGACAAAGGATGAAGGCCAGCCGCGCTGTAGTTCACCGCCGCCGCAAAGCGAACGGGGTTGCATGTGACGGGCGTCGTTACTGTCAACGCGAACGTCTTGGTTGCGGTCTCGCCACCGCTGTCGAATGCTGTGACCGTCACCGTGTAGGTTCCCGCCGGATGCGCGTCCGTCACCCGCACCACGCCTGTCGTCGGATCGCCTGCCAGCGTGCCGTTAAGTCGGTCGAGGTGGAAACATTGATGCTCGTGGTGTTGGTCGGCGGGGCATCAGGCGTAACCGTCGTGTCGGTGCTCAGCGCAAGGGTTGTGTCTGGATAGTTGCCCAGTATCGGGGTTGCCACCCTTGCGGTGGCCAGCAAGATCGCAAAGACGAAGATCAAAGCGATCGAGAAAGTGATTTGGAGCGCCGAAGCGCGTGTGAAGTTATTTGGTTTTGTTTTCATATCTTCTCCGGGTTGAATTTCTCAGTTTTGAAACGCTTTTCGTCGGCGCGCTGTTAGCGTTCTAATCTGATTGGTATTTAACGAGATCGAGCCTACTGGTCGAACTAGGCACGCCCGTCGTTGTGAAGTCGTATTGAACGGTTGTTCCCGTCGGTCTGGGGACCGGTTGGCCCCTCAGGTTCTGCGTGTTGAACTTGATCGCGATGTAGTAAGTGCCCGCAGCCGGGGCGTTGAACTCCATCGTCACGGTGTCCCCGCTTTGCCTGATCGACCGTTGCAAAGGGACACAGTCGGAGTCAAGCACGTTGCTCCCATTCTCAACAGCCGTGAAGAAGGTATTGAAGCTGCCACTCGTGATCGTCTGAGTGATCGCAAAGATGTTGTTGCCGGCTGGTGCCGTGACTGGCACCCAGTATAAGAAGTTATGCGGCGCGACCGCGTGGATCAATCCGTTGCTACGGCCGTATTGCACGCTGGTAAGGCTCTCAGCGACGCCGGACGAGAACTGACTACAAGTAGTGTCCGCGGGAGTGATTTGACTCACCTGGCATTCGCGTAACAAGATCGACACGTCGCTTGAGCCGGTGTTGGCAACAGCGAGGTCTTGCTTGCCATCGCCATTGAAATCGCCCACCGCTACTGAGTCAGGCTCGTAGCCAACATTGAAGTTTGTGAAGGCGCTGAAATTGCCCGCGCCATCGCCTAACAAGATCGATACGTTGTTGGAATAAAAATTCGTAACGGCGAGATCTTGGTTGCCATCGCCATTGAAATCGCCCACCGCTACGGAGAAAGGACCCTCGTCAACAGTGAAGTTTGTGGGAGCGCTGAAATTGCCTGTGCCATCGCCCAACAAGATCGACACAGTGCCCGGTGAGTAATAATTCGAATTCGCAACGGCGAGGTCCTGCTTGCCATCACCATTGAAATCGCCCACGACTACTGAGTCTGCATAATCGCCAACAGTGAAGTTTGTGGGCGCGCTGAAATCGCCCGCGCCATCGCCCAACAAGATCGATACGCCGCCGTTACGTTCTGGGTAGCTGCCTACGTATGCCACAGCGAGGTCTTGCTTGCCATCGCTATTGAAATCGCCTACCGCTACTGACGGAGGCCCAACGCCAACAGCGAAGTTTGTGGGGCCGCTGAAATTGCCCGCACCATCGCCCAACAAGATCGACACGTTGTTTGACAGGTAGTTGGCAAGGGCGAGGTCTTGCTTGCCATCGCCGTTGAAATCGCCCACCACTACCGTGTTTGGATCGTCCCCAACAGCGAAATTTGTGGCAGCACTGAAACTGCCCGCGCCATTGCCTAATAAGATCGACACGTCGCTTGAGCTGTCGTTGGCAACGGCGAGGTCTTGCTTCCCATCACCATTGAAATCGCCCACCGCTACTGATATCAGGATAAACGCCAACAGCGAAGTTTGTGGGAGCGCTGAAATGACCCGCACCATCGCCCAACAAGATCGACACGCTCCTTGAAAAGCTGCTGGCATTGGCAGTGGCCAGATCTTGCTTCCCATCGCCATTGAAATCGCCCACCGCTACTGACTCGAGGATGAGTAGCCAACGCCTGTAGTTTGCGGCCGCTGCAAAGCCTAACTGCTCGCATGTCACCGGGCGTCGTTACTGTCAGATGTGAACGTCTTAATCGCGGTCTCGCCACCACTGTCGAAAGCTGTGACCGTCACCGTGTAAGTTCCCGCCGGATGCGCGTCCGTCACCCGCACCACGCCCGTCGTCGGATCGCCTGCCAGCGTTCCCTTGAAGTCGGTCGAGGTGGAAACATTGATGCTGGCTGGTGTTGGTCGGCGGGGCATCAGGCGTAACCGTCGTGTCGGTGCTCAGCGCAAGGGTTGTGTCTGGATAGTTGCCCAGTATCGGGGTTGCCACCCTTGCGGTGGCCAGCAAGATCGCAAAGACAAAGATCAAAGCGATCGAGAAAGTGATTTGAAGCGCCGAAGCGCGTGCGAAGTTATTTGGTTTTGTTTTCATATCTTCTCTCGGTTGAATTTTCCGTTTTATGCGATGGCTTCTAATATTTGACGAGATCGAGCCCGCTGGTCGAATCAGGCACACCGGTCGTCGTGAAGTCGTAGTGAACAGTTGTCCGGGTTGGGAGCGGGTTGGCCGAGGAGGTTCTGCGCGTTGAACTTGATCGCGATGTAGTAAGTGCCCGCAACCGGCGCGTTGAACCTCACCGTCACCGTGTCGCCGCTTTGCGTGATCCCCCGTTGCAGGGGGACACAGTCGGAGTCAAACACGTTGCTCCCATTGACAATGGCCGCGAAGAAGGTGTCGAAGTTGCCGGTCGTGATCGTCTGACTGATCGTGAATGATGTTGTTGCCGGCTGGGACCGTGACTGGCACCCAGTATAAGAAGTTACGGGGGGCGACCCGGTGGATCAAACCACTGTTGAGCGTCGTATTGCACGCTGCCAAGGGTCTCAGCGGTGCCGGACGAGAACTCGCTGCAAGTCGTTTCAGCGGGAGTGATTTGACTCACTGGGCACTCGCGTAACAAGATCGACACGTTGTCTGATGAACGAGTTGGCTGTGGCGAGGTCTTGCTTCCCATCTCCATCGAAATCACCCACCGCTACTGAGATAGGAAGATCGCCAACGCCAAAGTTCGTGGGAGCGCTGAAATTGCCCGCGCCATCGCCCAACAAGATCGACACGTTGTCTGAGCCAGAGTTGGCAACCGCGAGGTCTTGCTTGCCGTCGCCATTGAAATCGCCCACCGCTACTGAGCTAGGACAATCGCCAGTGGCGAAGTTTATGGCGGCGCTGAAATTGCCATGCGCCGATCGCCCAACAAGATCGACACGTTGCCGAGTCGTTGGCAACGGCGAGGTCTTGCTTGCCATCGCCATTGAAATCGCCCACCGCTACTGATTCAGGACTACTGGCCAACAGCTGAAGTTTGTGGGAGCGCTGAAATTGCCTGTGCCATCGCCCAACAAGATCGACACGTTGTCTAGAGTCAGTGTTGGCAACCGCGAGGTCTTGCTTGCCGTCGCCATTGAAATCGCCCACCGCTACTGAGTCAGGATAATCGCCAGCGCGAAGTTCTGCTGGCAGCGCTGAAAATTGCCTGTGCCATCGCCCAACAAGATCGACACTTGTCAGCGGCAGAGATGGCCACCGGCGAGGTCTTGCTTGCCATCGCCATTGAAATCGCCCACTGCTACTGACGAGAGGACCATTGCCAACAGCAAAGTTTGTGGGGCCGCTGAAATTGCCTGTGCCATCGCCCAACAAGATCGACACGGTGTCGAATTGCGAGTTGGCAACGGCGAGGTCTTGCTTGCCATCGCCATTGAAATCGCCCACCGCTACTGACAGAGGATCATCGCCAGCGGTGAAGTTTGTGGCAGCGCTGAAATTGCCTGCGCCATCGCCCAACAAGATCGACACGTTGTCTGAGGCCGTCGTTGGCCACGGCGAGGTCTTGCTTGCCATCACCATTGAAATCGCCCACCGCTACTGAGCGAGGATGAGTGCCAACAGGCAAAATTTGTGGCGGCCGCGAAACTGACCGCGTTGCATGTCACTGGCGTCGTTACTGTCAGCGCTGAACGTCTTCGTCGCGGTCCCGCCACCGCTGTCGAAAGCTGTGACCGTCACCGTGTATGTCCCCGCCGGATGCGCGTCCGTCACCCGCACCACGCCCGTCGTCGGATCGCCTGCGAGCGTTCCCTTGAAGTCGGTCGAGGTGGAAACATTGATGCTCGTGGTGTTGGTCGGCGCGGCATCAGGCGTAACCGTCGTGTCGGTGCCCAGCGCAATGGTTGTATCGGATAGTTGCCGAGTATCGGGGTTGCCACCCTCGGCGCTGGCCAGCAAGATCGCAAAGACAAAGATCAAAGCGATCGAGAAAGTGATTTGGAGCGCCGAAGCGCTCGCGAAGTTATTTTGTCGTTTCTTCATATGATTCCTTGGGTTCGTTCTGAGATGCTTACTCCTGCTTGACGAGATCGAGTCCACTGGTCGAACCAGGCACACCCGTCGTCGTGAAGTCGAAGTGAACTGTTGTTCCCGTCGGCCGGGGAACGGGTTCACCAATGAGGTTCTGCGCGTTGAATCTGATCGCGATGTAGTAAGTGCCTGAAGTCGGCGCGTTGAACTTCACCCTCACCGTGTTGCCACTTTGCGTGATCGACCGTTGCAAGGCGGCACAGTCAGAGTCAAACACGTTGCTCCCATTGACAACGGCCGCGAAGAGGGTGTAGAAGGTGCCGGCTCCGATCGTCTGAGTGATCGCGAAGATGTTGTTGCCGGCTACCGCCGTGACTGGTACCCAGTATAAGAAGTTATGCGGGGCGACCGCGTGGATTAACCCGCTGTTGCGACCGTATTGCACGCTGCCAAGGGTCTCAGCGGTGCCGGACGAGAACTGGCTGCAAGTCGTGTCCGCGGGAGTGATTTGGCTCACTGGGCAGTCGCGCAACAAGATCGACACGTTGCCGGAGTTCTGGTTGGCAACGGCGAGGTCTTGCTTGCCGTCACCATTGAAATCGCCTACTGCCACTGAATCAGGATTACGGCCCACGCCAAAGTTGACGGGACCACTGAAATTGCCCGCGCCATCGCCCAACAAGATCGAAACGGTGCCCGGGTCGAGGTAGATGGTAATGGCGAGATCTTGCTTGCCATCGCCATTGAAATCACCCACCGCTACTGATTCAGGATCTCCGCCAGCACTGAAATTTGTGGCGGCGCCGAAATTACCATTCCCATCGCCCAACAAGATCGACACGGTGCCCGAACTGCTGATGGCCACGGCGAGGTCTTGCTTGCCATCGCCATTGAAATCACCCACCGCCACCCACGTAGGCGAATCGCCAGCGGAGAGGTTGGTGGGGCCGCTAAAAGTCCCATCGCCATTGCCCAACAGGATCGACACGGTGCCCGGGTTGCTGTTGTAGTTGGCCACAGCAAGATCTTGCTTGCCATCGCCATTGAAATCGCCCATTGCGATTGAGGTAGGCGTAAAGCCAGCGGAGAAGTTGGTCGGGTCGCTAAAAGTCCCATCGCCATTGCCCAACAGGATCGACACGCCGTCCGGGCCCTCGTTATTGGCAATGGCAAGATCTTGCTTGCCATCGCCATTGAAATCACCCACCGCCACTGATCGAGAACCATCGCCAGCACGGAAGTTGGTGCGGTCGCTAAAAGTCCCATCACCATTGCCCAACAAGATCGAGACGGTGCCCGGGGAAATGTTGTTGGTCACGGCGAGGTCTTGGTTGCCGTCCCCATTGAAATCACCCACCGCTACTGATTCAGGAAATGGGCCAGCACCGAAATTTGTGGCGGCGCCGAAATTGCCATTCCCATTGCCCAACAGGATCGACACGGTAGTGTCCGGGTTGCCGCTGGCGTGAGCCACAGCAAGATCTTGCTCGCCATCTCCATTGAAATCGCCCACCGCTACTGAGGAAGGATTACGGCCCACGCCAAAGTCTATGCCGGCTGCGAAGCTAACCGGATTGCATGTTACTGGCGTCGTTACTGTCAACGTGAACGTCTTGGTCGCGGTCTCGCCACCGCTGTCGAAGGCTGTAACGGTCACGGTGTAAGTGCCCGCCGGATGCGCGTCCGTCACCCGCACCACGCCCGTCATCGGATCACCTGCGAGCGTGCCGTTGAAATCGGTCGAAGTGGAAACATTGATGCTCGTAGTGTTGGTCGGCGCGGCATCAGGCGTAACCGTCGTGTCGGTGCTCAGCGCAAGGGACGTGTCTGGATAGTTGCCCAGCGTCGGGGTTTCCACGGCCGCCAGAACCAGCAAGATCGCAGAGACAAGGATCAAAGCGATCGAGAAAGTGATTTGAAGCGCCGAAGCGCTTGCGAAGTCATTTGGTTTCGTTTTCATATCTTCCTTGGGGTTGAATTTTCAGTTTTGAAAGATCCAAGCAGATGCCGTTGGCACTTGCTCCGCACATCTTGCGAAAAAGTGAGCACTTTTTGTTCAGTCGTGTTTCTCGCGCCCGCGCAAACTTGCTGCGACCTGCTGACCGCCGATTCCGGCTCGAGGGACGCCGTTAGCTTTTCATCGGAGCGCGGTATTAATGTTTTAATCTCATTAGTATTTGACGAGATCGAGTCCACTGGTTCGCTGTTTTCTGTTGGATTTGTTGGCGCGAGCGGACCCTCGTTCGCGGTTTCCCGTAGCGGGAAGAGAGCGAGGTGGCTTTGCTGGAGTCGCCTGACGGACTTAGCGCGATTGAAATGTCCCACTACGTGGTTCAGTCCGTAAATTGGACTTTAGTCGTACGTGCGGGGCTTCGTGCGCCTCGAGTGTTCGGTTCCTCCCGCGTCCGTGGTAGGGCATCCCGGGGGGGGTTCAGCCCAGTACGCGCGCGTTCGGTGTCTCACCGAAAGAGTTTTTGCCCGGACTTGATAACGCCGGGGATTTTTCCTGGGAAGTTCGTGATCGCGAGGACGCGGTCACCAGACGCGCGGGACGCACGCGCTACCCTACGGACCGTAGCTTTTGCTGAATTTCTTTCGCGATTCAGACTCGGGCTCAGCCGAGGCGATTGGTGGTGATTGCCCGGGTGCGCCTGGAGTCGGTTCGTCGACCGGTTGCGAGGCTCGGGGCTGAGGCGATTCGGGCTGTGCGGCACTCTCTGGACCGCGCGGTGGTCGCGCCGTACCAGAGGCTTCGACAAATGCCATCTGCAAATTGGAAAGAGTGTTGCGCAGAACCATCGTTTCTTCGTTTGTCAGGTTGCCGCGCGTTTTCTCCTGAATCATCTCAAGCTGATCGATGAACATCCGCGCGAGATCCAGGTTCATTTCGGGTTCGCCGGTTTTTGGATTTGGGATTTGGCCCAGGAAGAGCGCGGCGTTTTGCGCGTGCATCATGACAAACTCGATGAAGCGCTGCGTCATCTCGCCGGTCTGGACGGTTTTTTGGACTTCAGCCATGGAAGAAAGTGATTAGCTATGAATGATTAGTGATCAGTTTAGCCAGTATATCATGAACGGCTAATTTCGTCATTTGCCTCCCCTTAGCGAAGACGGGTCACTTCTTTTCTGGCGGTCGCACGGTTGCCAAAACGTACGGCTGATCGCGAAAGTATTTCGCGGCAACTTTTTTGATGTCTTCGAGCGTCACGGCGTTCACGTTGTGCTCGAGTTGGTTGTAATAATTGAAGCCCAGCCCGTAAAGCTCGTCCAAAGCGCAATGATAACCGAAAGCGTCGTTGCTTTGGTTGGCAATCTCCTGTTGGCCGATCAGTTTCTTTTTCGCGCGCTGTAATTCAACAGGGGTAAGACCTTCGGTGGCGAGCTTGTGAATTTCATCAAGAAACGCGGTCTTCACCGGCTCGATTTTCTGCGGATCGGTGCCCAGGTAGAATGCAAACAGTCCCGGCACCAGGCCCTGCATTTCGCTTGCGCCAACGTAATAGGCCAGCCCCATTTGCTCGCGAATCCGAATGAAGAAACGCGACCCGAGATCGCTGCTGGCTTCATCGATTAGCTCCAGCGCGTAGCGATCAGGGCTGGAGAGGCTCGCCCCTCGGAAGCCGACCATGATCACGGCTTGCGCCTTGTCCTTAAGGCTCTGAACGGTCTCCGGTTTGCTCAACGGGATGGAAGGCTTCGCGTTGGTCAGAGCAAGCTCGCCGGGTTTCATGCTCCCAAGCGATTGCTCGACGAGTTGCTTCACCTCGGCCGCTTTGACGTCGCCAAAGACGTAGAGCACGCAGTTTTTCGCCACAACGTAACGGTCGCGAAAATCGACCAAATCTTTTTGCGTAAGGTGCCGCACACCTTCAACTGAACCGTTCGAACGGAGCGCATATGGATGCTGCGGAAACAGCGCTTGTCGCATAATGTTGCGCGCGACGGCGGTCAACTGTTCCTCTTCCTGCTGGATCGCGGCGATCTGGATTTCCTTTTCGCGCGCAATCGCCTTTTCCGGGAATGTGGCGTTCAGCAATACGTCAGAAAGCAAGTCCACGCCAAGTTTCAGATCTGGCTTCATGACGTCGACCGAGACACTGAAACTATTGTTGCCAGCATCGTTTGAAATCGAACCGCCAACCGCTTCGATCTGGTTTGCGATTTGCTCGGCGGTGCGCGTCTTAGTTCCCTTCAAAAGCACCTTTGCCATCAAACGCGTGATGCCGTTGTCCTGCGGTGTCTCAGCGAGCAGGCCACCGCGAAAAACCGCGCCAATCCCCACGAGCGGCAAACGATGGTCTTCGCGCACGAGCAATCGCAATCCATTCGAGAGCTCAAACTTTTGAATCTCACCCGCGGCAACTGGTTTCACAGGCTCAGCTTTTCCGCTAAGCGAGCCCTTTGGATTTAAAGAGACGACCGTCAGATTGTTGTTGGTCAGGTAAGTTGTAGCGACGCGCTTGACGTCATCGAGAGTCACTTTCTGAATCGCATCCAGGTACTCGCGACTAAAATTCAGATCGCGCGTGAGCAACCAATTCGAACCGATATCCGAAGCCTGGCCGCGCATTGTGGTTAGCGCGCCAAGATGCTGATTCAGCGTGATCTTTCTTGCCTTTTCCAATTCCTCGGCGGTCACGCCGGTTTGTTTGACTTCGTCAACGATTTGCAACGCCAATTGCTCGGCAGCGTCGCGCTTCTTGGGATCAAGCGTGGCATCGATGCCAAAAAGACCTGGATCCCCAGGCGTGTAGGAAAACGCCGAGATGCTAAACGCGAGCCCAGCCTCTTCGCGCACACGCCGGTAAAGACGCGAGCTGCGACCGTCGCCGAGAATAGTAGAGAGCAAATCCAGCGCTGGAACGTCCGGATTCGTCACCTCGGGGATGTGCCATGCCATCGAGAGGTGCGTCAACTCCGTCGAAAATTCCTGGTGCACGTCGCGGCGTCCAAGTTGCGGCGGCTCTGACGGAATGAATACCGGCTTGAGCGATTTCTCCGGGTACGGTTTGAACAATTCGGTCAACTGTTGTCGCACTTTCTGTGCGTCTACGTCGCCCACCACGACGAAGGTAAGATTGTTCGGCACGTATCGGGTTTTGTAATACTGCATCACCTGCTCTTGCGTGAGCTGATTGTAAATCTCCAGCTCGCCGATGACCGGAAATCGGTACGGATGCCGCTGATACGCAGTTGCGAAAAGGAGGAGTGCAGTCATGCGATCGGGATCGTCCATGCCCATGGCGAATTCGCGCCGGATGACTTCCTGTTCTTTGTTGTATTCTTTGGGCGGCAGCGTGGAATTCATCATCGCATCGGTCAAAACCTCAAGCGCGGTGCTGACGCCATCTTTCGGCACGTCGATCCAGAAGACCGTGCGATCGAAAGAAGTGTAGGCGTTTATGTAACCGCCGACGTCCTGAATGCTCTGCGCAATCTGATTGGCAGACCGTGTTTTCGTTCCCTTAAAGAGCATGTGCTCGAGAATGTGGGACAAGCCCGCGCCGAGGTGCTGATCTTCGTCGATGCTTCCCGTGGCGCACCACGCCTGCACACTCGCCACCGGCGCGCTCTGGTCTTCCTGCACAATCACGGTCAGCCCGTTTGGCAGAATCCATTTTTGCGCCGTGCTCGGCGGAAACGCGATACCGGGCGACGGTTCGGGCGGTGCAGCCTTCAAATTAAGCATGGGAAATAATAGAGCCGCTGCGAGAAAAATCGCTACTTGGATGCAATACATTAAGCCTGCGTGAGTCGTGATTCGTTAAATCGTTACAACGTCACATCGGCTTTACGATTCAACGATTCAACTGTTTAACGATTTAACGTGGCGAAGCCGGAATTCACTTGCGCGATGTGGCTGGCTTTGGCGCCGGCAATTGCGCCCTCGGTTTAGCACCGGCTGGTTTCGCCGGAGCGAACGGTCTTACAAATGCCTCTTCGAAATCGTAGACGTTCTTGAAGTCTTCGATCGAATCCTCCTCGGTTTTTCCAAACACCCCGGCACTGATCAGATTGAAAACCATGTTCCCGATATCTGCGCACGAATGAATACCCCAGCTATCGAACACCGTCATGACCATCGGGCCGAATTCCTTGAGCGCATACTGCCGGACGCCATCGAGCAACTCCGGCCCGGTCACATGACGCACGGTAACGCCTTTGATTTTCTTTTGTTGCTTGGTCGTGAAATCGAGCGCGTCGCGCAAAAAGATGTAGCCATCCCGCTGATAACGGAGGTCGTTAATCACAATCGTATCGAGAGCGTCGGCAAATCCAATTTTTTGCATCAATAGAAAAACGCGCGGTTCAAACGCGCCACCTAAGATAATCTGCAACGGAAAACGGGCAAATGCGGTCAAGATCGCTACGTTGTCATGTTGAGCGAAGCGAAACATCTCGGTCCATTTCTCGTGAGTAAAATCGGTCCAAAATTGATCCGAGATTCTTCTCCCGCGACTGCGGGATCAGAATGACATTATAAGATGTTTCTAATTTTGGAACTGATCCTCCAGGGCATCGACATAGATGGAGAGCGGATCGCTGCGCTTTCGAGGTGGCAGTTGCGATTGATCCACCGCTTTCAGGTAACCGGTGAAATTGCCGCTGCCGGTTCTCATTTGAGTCGCTTCGAACCAATTCATGTAGTCGTCGATCTCGCTCATTCTGGACGCGAGTTGTTGGCGAGTGGCCTCCAGACGCGCCAGCCGCTCTGCCATTTTCCGCCGTTTCCCGCGAGCAAGCAGCGCAGCAACCTCCTGGTATTCACGCGCGATTGGGCGCAAAACCGGATTGGCTTGGGGAACAAAGAACAGCAAATCGCGCCTCAGCTGGTCGAGCGCCATCTTCTCACTGGCGGAAGGTTTGTGCAGAGCGAGTTCGTCGAGGCCGACCAATTTCACCGGCTTGTTCGGTTCCGAGATTTTTATCTGCAACAAGTCATCGAGCCGCCGGTTGCTTTCAGCAAACGTGAGCAATCGGAACGTCTGGAGACTGTTCAATCGAGTCACCGCCAGTTGCCAAACTCCCTCCGCGTTATCGGCGAGCAACGGAAACTGCGCCTTTAAATCGGCCAGTGGATCATTTGAAGAATCGGATAGATGATCGATGTATTGCGCCAACCTGGCTGCGCCTTTTTTCTCGTCGAGCAGCATTTGCACGAAGGCAAACGAGTATGCGCGGTAAAGGGTGCGGCCCGTGGAATCGAGAACGCCGGGGCGCTGGTGAAGAAATCTTTCCAGCGACAGTGGCTTGTCAGTATTGGCCAGTGCTTCGATCAGCGGGGCGCGTTCCCGCCCAGGCGAAAGCGCGAGCACACCCTCAATTAACCAATCCGGCGGCTCAACAAGTACTGCGCCGGCAGAAATCTGTGGTTGGTTTCTATAAATCATTTCGAGCAAAATCGCGTGGAGCAATTCCCGCTCGACGAGTGAAACGTCGAGATTTTTTGAGATCGTCAGGTCGAGCTGCAGCTTGATGCCGAACCCGGTCTGACTGACGCGCAGATCGGCCGGTGGAATTTCCGGAACATTTGCCTGTTTTGCTTGCAAGTTCACGATGACAGGAGTTTTCCAGCCGTCGCGTTGGCGCAACAGTGCGAGAAGATTGGATTTCGTCTGCTCTGCCAGGCTGGATACTGCGCCGCGCACCTTCGCGTCGGCACCATAAATCACGAATTCGCGCGACGGACTTATGCTGCGGTCTGGCTGCGCAGCGGAAACCAATAACCCGCTGGCTACAGAGAACAGAACCATCGCGACGCGCGTTATCATTTTTATTCAGCCATCATACCGGCAATGTCCGCGCCGTGACCAGCAGTAATTCTGTTCCTCACGACGCATCCGCGATCCCGTGCAGCCACGAAACAGAAGTACATTGCGCCCAAGGGTCCAAACTCTAAGGGCAGCCCATGGCGGCACCGAATACCTTTGGCAGCGCTTTGTGGGATCGAAATCACAACAAGGAGACAATGTCATGAAAATCAATGGCTTAGTTTTTGTAAGCTGCCTCGCAGCAGGCGCGTTGATCGCGTCGCCCGCATTAAGCAAGCCGATAAAGAAAACGGCAGGCACTTCGTCAAAGCCGCGACAAACGGCTGCGCGAACCACCCAGGTGATGCCGAGCAATCGCTATCAGCAAAATCGGCAAAGCGTGAGCTCGCACACAGGCAGCACGCGATACTACCGCGGAACGCAATACAGTGGGACCCGCTCTTACGTTGGCCGCCAATATAGCGGCACACGTTATTACAGCGGCACACCACGCTACCGTGCTAACACTTATTATGGTGGTACCCGCTACTACTATGGCGGTGGATCTTACCCGTACTATAGCTATTACTCGGGTTGGCCGTCTTCGAACTGGGGCTACGGCACGTCCTGGGGATATTACCCGTACTCATACTATGGCGGTTACCCGTACACTGGGTACAACAACTACTATTCCTACTACACGCCAACCTACGGCTATAATGCATCATTGGTTGCAGCTGTGCAGCGACGCCTCGGCGAACTGGGGTACTACCATGGCGCGGTCGATGGAGTCGTCGGCCCACAAACCCGTGGCGCCATCGCGGCGTTTGAAGGCAGAAATGGCTTGGTCGTAGACGGGAGAATCAGCCGGCCGCTGCTCGACACATTGAGGTTGGGTTAGTCGGAACGAACCGTCAGGGTTTTCAATCGGTGAGCGGCGGTCTCGCACCGCAAACCCTCAGCCGCTGGTTCGACTTAATTCTTTTGCCACCGTAAAAATAAAACGAGACTTTGCGCTTCGTGCGGTGTCTAATGATGTAGAAAAACCGACCAATTATGAATAATTCAAAACTTTTACTTCTCTTGAGTTGCCTTTTTGCGGCCATCCTGACTGCTCCAATTCTCACAGCTGCTCCACGCGGTCGCGGTGGGTTCAATGGGGGCCGGCCTGGCTTCAGTGGGGGCCGCCCTGGCTTCGGTGGCGGTCAATTCGCTGGGCGCGGCGGGATGGCCAACTTTCATGGCGGCAACTTTCACGGCGGCAACTTTCATGGCGGGAACTGGCACTGGAACGGCCACCCTAATCATGTTCACAATAACGTCGTCTTCATCGGAGGCTTTGGCTTTCCATGGTGGTGGGGCTGGGGCTGGGGTCCGGCGTGGGGCTGGGGCGGCTATCCGTACGGGTACTACGGTTACGGATATCCCTACGGCTACGGCTATCCCTACGGCTATGGTTATGGCTACGGCGGGTACGGATACGGCAATGGTTATGAGCAAAATGGCTATGGTCAGAATGGCTATGGTCAATATGGCAATGGCAGCCAGTCCAGAGTCGCCGAACTACAGCGCCGGCTGCAACGCGCTGGTTATTACCATGGATCCATTGACGGAGTCTTGGGGCCACAAACGCGAAGCGCAATCCGGGCGTACGAACAGAATCACGGAGACGTAAGTTAAGTTCGGATTCTTCCAGCCAAGCCATTGGCTTGGAACTGTAATCCTCTTTCGGTTGATTGACCGGCGGCATTCGCAGGGCGAACTGGGAGCGAACCGCCGGTCGCCTTTTTTTGCAAGGTGCATCAGTAGAAGACCGGTGGTATCATCGCGTGGGATGTTGCGGCTAGGTTTGATTACCTGTGCCACTTGTTCGCTGCTCACAGCAGCAGCTTCCGGTCAGATAGTTCCTCGCAAGCCCCTTCCAAAGGAGCCGCTTGAAAAATACGATAACCCGCCCGCCGTCGCAGCCCCGGCGCTGCGCATCTCGCCTGCCTTAGTCTCGCAGTTCGGCCCGTACACGAGCTATCAAGTCAACGTGGACGCGAACGGCAATAACAGAATCGGCGACGCTGCGAATGAGCCCTCCATTTGTGTTGACCCAACCGACGGAAACAAGATGAGCATCGGCTGGAGGCAATTCGACAGCGTGTTATCCAACTTTCGTCAGGCGGGATTCGCGTACTCCGCTAATGGCGGTAGGCATTGGATTTCACCTGGCGTTTTGCAACCCAACGTTTTCCGCAGCGATCCGGTGTTGAACTCCGATAGCACCGGCCGTTTTTTCTATCTCAGCCTTCTCCAGACTTTCTTTGACGATTTATGGCAATCGCTGACTGGCGGCGCGTCGTGGGCATTCGTCGCACCGGCCGATGGCGGCGATAAAGAGTGGTTTACTATCGATAACACCAACAGCTCCGGGCACGGGTTCCAGTACCAGTTTTGGAGCACCGACGGAAATAACTACGGTGGCAGACAATTCACCCGGTCCGTCAATGGCGGATCGACATGGCTGAATCCGATTAATATCCCGAACTCACCTGCCTGGGGCACATTGGACGTCGATTCCGATGGCAACGTTTTTATTGGCGGCGTGAACTTGAACACTGGCGGGATTTGGTGTGTTCGCTCCACGAATGCAAAGAATGGCGCTGTCATTCCAACTTTCGACCGAATCGCTGCGGTGAATCTTGGCGGCGACATCGTTTTCAGCGAGCCGATCAATCCCGAAGGACTAGTTGGCCAGGTTTTTCTCGTTGTCGACCGTTCCGGCACAATCACCAACAACAACATCTACATGCTCGCCAGCGTTCAGCCGTCAGGTTTTACGACTGGCAGCGACGTGATGTTCGTGCGGAGCACCGATGGCGGCAGCACATTCAGCGCGCCGCGCCGGATCAATGACGATCCAGTCAACCATGCTAAATGGCATTGGTTCGGCACGCTCTCAGTCGCGCCGAACGGGCGAATCGACGTTGTCTGGTTCGACACACGCAACGCTGCGAATAACACGGACTCACAGCTTTTTTATTCCTACAGTAGCGATGGCGGAAATAACTGGTCGGCGAATGTTGCCGTGAGTAATTCATTTAGTCCGTTTGTCGGATATCCGAATCAAGACAAGATCGGTGACTACATCACTGTTGTTTCGGACGACGCCAGCGCCAACGTCGCGTATGCCGCCACATTCAACGGCGAAGAAGACATCTATTACGTCCGCATTCCACTGACACCCGCGCCCACACCAACACCAACGCCAACACCGACCCCTACACCGGGGTGTTATCCCAATTTCACGACAGCCGGAGGATGCAGCGCGCTTAATTCTCTGAGCACTGGCGCTGGAAATACAGCACTTGGTTGGCAGTCGCTCTTTTTAGATACCACCGGCAGTTTCAACACTGGTGTCGGCGCCGGAGCGCTGGTCCTCAACAACGGCGATTCCAATACTGCAGTTGGCGCGGTAGCGCTCTTGCTCAACACCACCGGCACACAAAACACCGCCGTTGGAACCGACGCGCTGGTCTTTAACGACACCGGTTCCTCCAACACTGCCACTGGTTACTTTGCGCTCATGAACAATACCACCGGCGGCTCCAACACGGCCATCGGTGGGGAAGCGCTCACTGCCAACACCACCGGAAACAGCAACACAGCCATCGGTAATCAAGCGCTTATGAGCAGCGTAACCACGAGCGATCACGTTGCCCTGGGCACAATGGCTGGCTCTGGGATCACCACCGCGGATAACAATATCGTCATTGGCCACCACTCCGGTGTGCACAGTGTTTTTGGCCAGGTCAGTGACAGGTGCACTATCGACAATATCTTTGGTGCGCCGGTTTCCGCCGCGACGGCCGCTATTGTGATGATCGATTCCGATGGAAGATTGGGCACGGTCAGCTCTGATGGACCCGATCCGGGTGGATTTTCGCCCAAAGGCATCCGTCCTCAAGCCATTCCCGATGCCGCTGCCAAGCAAGCCGCGTTCAATCTCAAAGTTCAGAACTTGCGAGCAACGGTCACGCAGCGACAGCAACAAATAGAGACGCTCGCAGCCCAGATTAAAGAGCACGCTGCGCAAATCCAGAAAGTAAACGCCCAGCTCGAAATGAATAAGCCGGCACCGCGCCCGTAGCTTGTTTGGCTGGTGACCAGATGCAGTGCACAAGTCGCTTTCCCTAATTAGCGTTACTCGCGCACTTAAAGCGGTCACGGACTCTCAATCCGTGACTCGTGCGTACAGCAGGGGAACATTTGAGCGAGCGTAGATCACAATCTTCGATCCGTATCACTAAACGGAATAATGCGTGCAACCGCACCGCTCGAATCCAGAACGCGAATCTCGCCAGAGCGAAAACAGGCGCGGTTCTTTGCATAGTCGATTGCCTGCTCTTGGTTCCGCTCGGCTTGTCTGCGGTGTCTTACGCGGAATATGAAGCCAAAAAATCCTAATGAAAACCTGTTCAAAAGGGAGTAAAATTTCTTAGGGAGGATATCATGGTGAACAAAACAAAAGAAATTAATGTTTGGGGAGTGTGTCTGGTGATGATAGGCCTCATTTCCGTTGTAGAGGCTACCGTTCCTCCGATTCCGAAAGGTATTTTCTCTATGCCTGCTGCAGAAGCGGGTGGATTTCCAGATCAAATCCTCAACGATCCGCGAATCGTCGGGCTCGATCTCGGAGACAGTTGGGCTGAGGTTGAAAGAACAGAAGGCGTATATGATTGGTCGTCTGTGGACAGTGAACTTGTCAAAGCGGAGGCTCACGGAAAGAAAGTTCTTCTTCGAATAGTCTCAGGAGGTATTAACGTTCCTGATTGGCTTCTTGCAAATCAAAATGTACAAACCTTCTCATTTATCGATACCAATCCATACCATTCGACCTACGGACAGGAACTGACGATACCTGTCTTCTGGGATCCGATCTTTCTGGCTAAGAAAATAGCGTTGATTCAGGCTGCGGGCGCTCATTTTGCCGCTCATTCCAACATCGAGGTTGTGGCCTGCTCATTTGCAAACGCTACGACAGGTGATTGGAACATACCCGATGCCCCGGAGGATATTGCGAATTGGCGGGCGGCGGGATACACCACCGAGCTAATGGTTAACGCAGGCGAGATGATCGTCGACGCCACGATGGCTGCTTTTCCAAACCAGAACGTCACTTTGTCCATCGGACGCGGGGCTGGCGACCTCGATCCAACCTCAGATTACTTGGCAGAAACGGCCGTTGATTACGCGACAACGACGTATGGGAGATTTATTACTCAAAAGAACTCACTCTCTGCAACCACCCCGGATCCGTCTATTGTTACTTCGTTATTTAACTGGCAGGTCCTCTTCAATCAGCGCCCGAATGTGGCTGGTCAAATGCTATGGAAGGTGACCGGGGATAATACTTATCGGATGAACGGTGGGGTCCCCGGCAATCCGGGGACAATCTTGCTTAACGCCATCACCATCGGCACACATTACGGGATGCAGTATGAGGAGATTTATGAAATAGACCTGGAAAGTTCGACCCTGAGTTCTGTAATCGACACTGCGAATACTCTTCTCACCGGTACACCGGACGTTTGTTATCCCAATTTCACGACAGCCGAAGGATGCGACGCGCTTAGTCTTCTGACCACCGGCGCTGGAAATACAGGGCTCGGTTGGCGTTCACTCTTTTTAGATACCACCGGCAGTTTCAATACCGGTGTCGGCGCTGGAGCGCTGGTCCTCAACAACGGCGATTCCAATACGGCAGTTGGCGCGGCAGCGCTCTTGCTCAACACCACCGGCACACAAAACACCGCCGTTGGAACCGACACGCTCGTCTTTAACAGCGGTTCTTCCAACACTGCCACTGGTTACTTTGCGCTGATAAACAATACCACCGGCGGCTCCAACACGGCGATTGGTTGGGAAGCGCTCACTGCCAACACTACCGGAAACACCAACACAGCCATCGGTAATCAAGCGCTCCAGAGCAGCGTAACCACGAGCGATCACGTTGCCCTGGGCACAATGGCCGGGTCTGGTATCACCACCGCCAATAATAATATCGTCATCGGTCACCACTCCGGTGTGCACAGTGTTTTTGGCCAGGTCAGTGACAGGTGCACTATCGACAATATCTTCGGTGCGCCGGTTTCCGCCGCGACGGCTGCTATTGTGATGGTCGATTCCGATGGAAGATTGGGCACGGTCACCATGGATGGACCCGATCCGGGTGGATTTTCGCCCAGAGGCATCCGACCCCAAGCCATTCCCGACGCTGCCAAGCAAGCCGCGTTCAATCTCAAAGTTCAGAACTTGCGGGCAACGGCCACGCAGCAACAACAACAAATAGAGACGCTCACAGCCGAGCTCAAAGAACAGACTGCGCAAATCCAGAAAGTGAACGCCCAACTCGAAATGAGTAAGCCGACGACCAAAGTGATTGTGAACAAACCTTAAAGCTGTTGCTTGAGGGAGAGATTTCACTGACAGCTAAACAACGAAAAGAAACCAAAAAGATGAAAAATCGAGATACGATATTGATGGCCATCCTGCCGGTGATAACCTGCTTCGCGCTTTTGCCAGGAGCGCGGGCGGTCAGTCCGGCACCGGACGGGTGCTTTCCCAATTTCACGACAGCGGAAGGGTGCGACGCGCTTAGTCTTCTGACCACCGGCGCTGGAAATACAGGGCTTGGTTGGCGTTCCCTCTTTTCGGATACCACCGGCAGTTTCAATACTGGTGTTGGCGCTGGAGCGCTGGTCCTCAACAACGCAGATTCCAACACCGCGGTGGGCGCGGCAGCGCTCTTGCTCAACACCACTGGCACACAAAACACCGCCGTTGGAACGGACACGCTCGTCTTTAACAGCGGTTCCTCCAACACTGCTACTGGTTACTTTGCGCTCATGAACAATACTACCGGCGGCTCCCTCACCGCCGTAGGTGGTAACGCGCTCATTGCCAACACCACCGGAAACACCAACACAGCCATCGGTAATCAAGCGCTCCAGAGCAGCGTAACCACGAGCGATCACGTTGCCCTGGGCACAATGGCTGGGTCTGGTATCACCACCGCCAATAACAATATCATCATCGGCCACCACTCTGGCGTGCACAGTGTTTTTGGCCAGGTCAGTGACAGGTGCACTATCGACAATATCTTCGGTGCGCCGGTTTCCGCCGCGACGGCTGCTATCGTGATGGTCGATTCCGACGGAAGATTGGGCACGTTCACCTCCGATGGACCCGATCCGGGTGGATTTTCACCTAAAGGCAGCATCCGTCCCCAAGCCATTCCCGACGCCACCGCCAAGCAATCCATGCTCGATCGCACACTTGAGAGCTTGCAGGCAACCATCACGCAGCAACAGCAACAAATAGAGACGCTCACAGCCCAGCTGAAAGAGCAGGCTGCGCAAATCCAGAAAGCGAGCGCCCAGCTCGAAATGAATAAGCCGACGGCCAAAGTGGTTGTAAACAAACCTTAAAGTTGTTCCTTGACCGAGAGTTCACCGCTTCGGCCCGACTCTGCCGGCCGTTCCGGGGGAGCCGTCGCCGCGGCGACGTGGTGGTCGCGTCGTCGCGGTGACGAACTTTTCCCGCTCCGAATTCTGTCACATCCTTGAATTACTTTTCGCTGTAATTTCCGGACCGAATCCTATAATCGAAAAACCAACCTAAACAGGAAGACATTTATGCTAGGCGAGAAGATTGGTGAAATATCAGGCAAAATTACCATGCAGCGCGTGTTGCCGAATCTGGGCGGCGGTCCAAAAATGGAGACCTCATTTCAGGCCAGTGGCTCAATATTGGGCACAGCCATTAAGGATACGGGCACTTATTGCACGCTTGTCCGCCCCGACGGAACACAATACGGGGAAGGCCAGGGCGTGATGGTCACCAATGACGGGGAGATGGCCACTTGGACAGGCCACGGCGTCGGCGTCATGAACAAGGATGGGACCGCGAGCTATCGCGGCGCCATTTATTTTCAAACCACCCCCCCGCAATTGTCCCGCTTGAACAAGGTCGCTGTGCTTTTTGAATACCAGATAGACGCCGAAGGCAACACACGCTCCAACTACTGGGAATGGAAGTAGCCTGCAGCGATCACTGCGAATTTGGGGTTGACCGGATATCGCAAGTTGCTGCACTAGACGAAAAAATGTTCACCTTTCCTTGCGAATGTTCGTCTAAACATAGTTAGGCGTATGAAGTGTACGACTCACGATGCCGAAGCGGTTGCGATCTGTGCGTACTGCGGGCGCGCACTATGTGCAGCATGTGAGCATGCCCTTCCCCGCGCACAGCTTGCTCGCCCGCATGTGCCACTGCATTAGCGCACAGCGACCGCGCTGTCGATGTCACACTAGCAAAGAGCGTCCAGATGGCTCGCGCGAGCGCCCACGGCTGCTGGTTCATGGGACTTTTATTAATTGCATTTGGCTTTTACGGCCACCACATCTATCCGCAGATGCGCGTTGCATATCCTATGTCGGCAGCGCTTGGTTTCGGCATGTTCCTGTTTGGCTTCTGGTATTACCGCGTCGCTCGTAAAGCATAGCAAAACGCCTAACCGTGCGATGCAGAGAACCGGGCCACGTTCCGATGTGTAGGTTTCGTGCAGTTAGTTGCTCCAACTTGCGGCCACGCGCGCTTTTGGGCACGGTCGCTGATCTTGTGTCTCGTTAGGCCCCCGCTGTGCTCTGTGAAGCGGACACAGCGCCGCTTTTCTCCAGTGCTACGGCCAAGGCCTCATCGACGTTTTCGACAGGGACGAATTTGAGTTTTTGTTTCGCCTCCTCCGGAACATCGACCAGATCTTTTTCGTTGAGCTTGGGAATGATGACGGTGGAAATTCCGGCGCGCATCGCTGCCAGACTTTTTTCCTTCAGTCCGCCAATCGGCAGAACGAGCCCGCGCAACGTAATCTCGCCCGTCATGGCGACATCGGGACGAACCGGCCTGTTGCTAAAAAGAGAGGCGAGCGCGGTGAACATCGCGATGCCGGCCGACGGACCGTCTTTCGGCACTGCGCCCGCCGGCACGTGCACGTGAATGTCCATCTTGCGAAAATCCTCTGAATTCACGCCCAGTTGGCCGTCGCGGCTGCGAAGGAGACTGAGCGCGGCCTGGACGGATTCTTTCATCACGTTGCCAATCTGTCCGGTGAGCGTGACGTTACCTTTGCCGGGGTAACGCGTCGCTTCGATGTGCAATACTTCGCCACCCGCCGGCGTGTAAGCCAGGCCGGTGACCACACCGGGCTTGCTCGTCTTGAGCCTTGTTTCGCGGACATATTTTGCTGGGCCTAGCATTTCGCGGACGAGATCCGGCGTAACCGTCATGTACTCGGTCTTCCCGCGCGCCACCTGCGCAGCAACACCGCGACAGATAGCACCGATCTGCCGTTCAAGCTCGCGCACACCAGCTTCGTGCGTGTAATCGTTAATCACGCAGCGAATCGCTTCTTCCTGGAACTCGCATTGGTGGGGCTTTAGCCCGTTTTCTTCCAACTGCCGCTTGATCAGATATCGCTTCGCGATCTCGAGCTTCTCGCGTTCTGTATAACCTGGAATTGAGATTACTTCGATCCGGTCGCGCAACGGTTCCGGTATGCCCTCGATATAATTGGCGGTGCCGATAAAAATCACCTGCGAAAGATCAAACGGCACGTCCAGGTAGCGATCAACAAACGCGTTGTTTTGTCGCGGATCCAACACTTCGAGCAACGCGCTGGCCGGATCACCGCGAAAATCCGCGCCGATCTTATCGATCTCGTCGAGCATAAACACGGGATTGCGCGTCCCGCAGCGGCGCAACTCCTGAATGATCCGCCCGGGCATCGATCCGATGTATGTACGGCGATGGCCGCGGATTTCCGCTTCGTCGCGCATCCCACCGAGACTGATCCGGACAAACTTGCGTCCCAGCGCGTCGGCGATTGACTGACCAAGGCTTGTCTTGCCTACGCCGGGAGGCCCAAGGAAGCAAAGGATTGCGCCCGACCCCTGTGGATTCAATTTCCGAACGGCCAGATATTCGATCAGCCGTTTCTTAACCTTTTCCAGATCGTAGTGGTCCCGATCCAAGATTTGCTGAGCCTGATCGAGATCAAGACTGTCCTTGCTTAACTTATTCCACGGAAGATCGGCGATTATCTCGATGTAACTTACGATGACCGAAAACTCCGGGCTGGCCGACGGAATGAAATCGAGCCGCTTCAGCTCCCGCTCCGCCTGCTTCATCACTTCCGGCGGCGGATTAGCTTCTTCAAGACGCTTGCGCAATTGCTGCGCCTGCTCCTCATTGCCGCCGTCGGTCTCACCCAGTTCATGCTGGATAGCCTTGAGCTGCGAACGCAGGTAAGCGCGCCGCTGCGCATCGGAAAATTGCGAGGCGACATCCTTTTGAAGTCGCTGCTGGATCTGCGCAATCTCAAGCTGCGACGAGATGTGTTGCTGCACCGCGCGCACCCGTTTTTCAACATCGAGTTCTTCGAGCAACTCCTGCTTCTGTGCGACGTCGACGTTGAGGTTCGGCGCGAGAAAATCAGCGAGCTGCTCGGGATTCTCGATGTTCATGATCATCAGGCGCGCTTGTTCTGGCGCGTCCGGCGTCAGCTCGAACAACCGAGCAGCGGAATCGCGCAAATTTCGAAACGTGGCTTCCCATTCCTTGCTCGGAGACGGCAGGATCGACTGTGGTAACTCGACTTCGGCGCGCAGAAACGGATCGGTCGCGATGATTTTGCGCAGCGAAAACCGCCGGAGCCCCTGGACAATAACGAGTACATGATCCTCCGACTGCCTCAGGAGCTTTAGCACGAGCGCAGCCGTGCCGACGGAGTAGAGGTCTTGCGGCGATGGGTCTTCCTTCGTCACATCACGTTGGGTGACTAAACCGATCACCTTCGTTCGCGGCAATGTGTCATCGAGCAGTTTAAGCGACGCCGCACGCTGGACATTGAGTGGAATAACTGTTCCCGGAAAAATGACGAGGCCGCGCAGCGGCAGAATCGACAGCTCTTCCGGGATACGCGCCGTGCCGCTTTCGTCCACGCCCAGTGCGACGGTACTCTGGCCTGCTGGCTTGGAATCCATGCCGGGTTGCAACGCATCCAGTTTTTCTGTGCTCATGATTTTTTTCTCACTGGCAGCGAAATCCAGAGTAATCCGTTACGCTGCTCGGCGTGCCCCTGGTCAATTTCGACGTCAACGGGGAAAGTAATCTCGCGTTCGAACGGCCCATAATCGATCTCCATCGCGAGTAATTGCTGGGCACATCCCTCGTCGCCGGTCGGCTCCGGCAGCTCGCGCGTGCCGCGAATCACCAGGCGTCGCGGTTCGACGGTCAGATCAATCAGCGAACGATCGACCCCCGCCAGATCAACACAGATTCGAATACACGTGTCGCATCGATACGCGTTGATGGCCGGTGCCCAGGCATGCGGCGCAAACCTGGAGAATTGCGAGCGCGATAGTTCGTAGCTGATGTCATGCAGCGCGCCCTGAAGCCAGCGTAATTTCACACTCTTGATCGGATCCATTGGAAATTAAGCTTCGACCTCGTGTACTTCATTTTCAACCGAAGCGCGACTCGGTTGTCATTCTGAGCGAAGTGAAACGCAGTCGAAGAATCCCGGTGAATTACCTTAAGGCCAGTTCCGCGGGGTCCCTCGACTCCGCTGCGCTGCGCTCAGGATGACAGGCTTGTCCTACGCTATAGTGATTTCTGTCTGCAACTATACGCCCTGAAGATGGCGGTCGCATGCCTCTTTAGGGAGGGTGCCACTCGCTATTTTGGCAACTCCGGCTGCTGTAGCCGTCGCCCTGTGGGCGACGTTACGTGTGACCAGCTACATCGGAATTGCGCTTCCCACAGGGAAGCGGCTACAAGATTCGCGTGCGCGAATATCCAAAACTCCCGCCGCGCTTGCGATGGATCTTCCCTCACAATCCCTTGTTCTTCGTCACATTTTGTACATACGAACGAAGGAAATTGCTTGCATCGGATACGGTGCACACTGCGTTCGTATCGTTCGCAACGCGCGCGCATTTGGAGCAGAACGTTGCCGTTGGTCGGTATGTGATCATGCCCGATCACGTGCACTTTTTCGTCCGCAGACCGGACGATTTACAGCTCGGACGTTGGGTTGGAATGCTGAAGCAAACTCTTGCGAAACAGATTGCGCCAGCAGGCACGCTGCCAATCTGGCAGCGCGGCTTTTTTGATCATGTTCTCCGCAACGATGAAAGCTACGAAGGCAAATGGAATTACGTTCGGAAGAATCCGGTTCGCGCTGGGTTAGTATCGAAGGCCGGTGATTGGCCGTATTCCGGGGAGATCGTGCTCATCGATCGCGCATAACTGTAGCCGTCGCCCTGTGGGCGACGTTTTCAACCGCTTCGCTATGCAAGGCATCTCTGTAACAAGCAAACGAACGCGCGATGCGCCGCCCACAGGGCGGCGGCTACAGCATTCACTGCGCGCTCTCTCGCCCCTTTCCCCTACTTTACCTTCCCCGGCCCCCACAAGGCGCGACCCGGTTTCGCGCCGGTGTGCTCTCCGCCTTTGATCACTTGCACGCCGTTCACGAAAACATGTTTTACGCCGGTCGCGTATTGATGCGGTTTTTCAAAGGTGGCGTGATCTGTGATTGTCGCGGGATCGAACACCACCACGTCCGCGAACATGCCCTCCTTCAGAAATCCGCGGTGATCGAGGCCAAGATTCGTGGCCGGCAAGCCGCTCAACCGATGAATCGCGTCGCTCATCGAAAGAACTTTCTCGTCACGCACATATTTGCCAAGCACGCGCGCGAAGTTTCCGTAGGCGCGCGGATGTGGATTGGATTTCGTAAAAGGCTGTTCCGGTGCCTGGGACGCTTCATCCGAACCAAAAGAAATCCACGGCTTTCGTAATTGCTTCTTTACGTTCTCTTCCGCATCAAATAATAAATCGTGCCGATGCGTGATTCGTCTTCCGCGATCAAATCCATGGCGGTGTCGATTGGGTCTTTCCCGCGCATCTTCGCTACTTCAGCGAGCGTCTTGCCCGTGAGCGGCTTCAGTTTGTCCGACTTAAATCCGACCAACAAAATTTTGTCCGGTGAACCAGCGTCGAGATAAAGATTTTCCCACTTGTCGCTGTCGATTTTTACTTCGGCTTTGATTTTCTCGCGCGTCGCCGGGTCACGGAGCCGCTTGAATAACGCAGGATAACCGCCGTCCTCCGTCCAGGGCGGCAAACAGGCGTCGAGCCCTGTGCCGGCGGCGGTGTAGGTATACATGTCCGCGTGGACGTTCAATCCTTCCTTTTGGGCGCGTTCGATGCGTGCCAGCAGGTCGTCTTCTTTTGGCCAATTCTTTTTGCCAGCGGCTTTGATGTGATAAACCTCCGCCGGGATGTTCGCTTCGCGCGCGATCCGCAGAAGTTCATCCAGCGCCTCGAACAACTGATTTCCTTCGCTGCGCATGTGCGAGATGTATTTGCCCTGATATTTCGCCGCGACTTTGCACAGCTCGATCAGCTCTTCGGTTTTCGCATAGAACGCAGGCGGATAAATAAGCGAAGTGCCGATCCCCAGCGCGCCGGCTTCCATTTCTTTGCGCACCAGCTCGCGCATTTGCTCAAGCTGCTCCGGTGTCGGCTGTTTATCTTCAAAGCCGATCACGTATTCGCGAATCGTTGTCGCACCGATGAACGACGCCACATTGCACGACACCCCGCGCTTCTCCAGATACTGCAGATATTGCGCCAGCGTATTCCAGGTGATGTCGTATTTGATGTCGGCTTGCTCGCGAATCATGTGTTCGCGCACGCGGTCGTTCACCGGCCCCATCGATTCGCCTTCGCCCATGATCTCCGTCGTCACGCCCTGTCGGATCTCGCTTTGCGAGCGGCCATCCTGAATCAGCGACTCCGTTGACCACGAAAGCATGTTGATGAACCCCGGCGCGACAGCGAGTCCTTTTGCGTCAATCACCGTGTTTGCTTTCGGAGATTTGAAATCGCCAATACCCGCGATGCGATCACCCCGAATCGCGACATCCGCCTGCCGCGGCGCGGCCCCGGTGCCGTCGTAAACGGTTCCGCCGCGAATGATCACGTCAAAATCTGCGACGCTTGGCGATGGAAATCGCTCTTGTGCAAACATGGTGAACACAAGTGTGAGGAACGCTCCGAGCCAAAAGAAATTTTGTTTCATTAAGCGGCTGACACTATCGAACGCTGATTTCGATGCAAAACGCTTTGCTGTAGCGTCCGCTTGTCCTCAGCGGATCTCACGGCGCCATCGACGGTTTTTCAACTGCGCTTAGACAGCGCACGCCACAGTCCGAGACCTGCCCTCCTCCATATTCGTACTATTACGGGCCGACCTATGATCGCACAGTGGTGCGTTCCGGCGTTCGGTACAACGACGCCTACGGTCCGGGCTACTACGGCAGCACCGTTTACGGCGACTGGTACTAATTTGCGACGCGCGATTGGTTAACGCATCGGTGCGGTCCGCATTGTGGCCGCTGCGCCGATGCGCTCAATTTTTTTGTCTTGCGTTCGGGTAAAGCTTTGCATCAAATGAGCGCCCCAAAAGGCGCTTGTGAAAAGAATCTCCAAAAAACGGCTCGATTTCACAGCAGCATTTCTTTGGCTGCTCTGCGCGGGGTTGTTCGCTGTTCTGGTTAGCGGATGCGCTGACGCGTACTATGTCGATACGCATCGGACGCCGGAAGCGCGCTACAATACTTACTACGCGCCGTATTATTATCCGTACTATCCTTGGGACAGCTATTACGGCGGCGCGTATTATTACGGCGACTGACCGGACCGATTAATCCATTGCGGATTCCCGGTCAATGGTGAGTCGCGACCCGGGGCGCGCAGAAGGACTGCCCGCCCTACCGAATACTCTTGCGATCTGGAAGGGCGCGTCACTCCCAGTGCGCGCCGTGCTTTTATAGAATAGGACCGGGCTTCTGTCGCAGTGTTCACGCAATTGTGACCTGCCGCCGTCCAAAGTGACAGGAACGTTACTTTTGCGGTGAAACGCGAGCACTCAACGCGTTGTCTATTTTGACATGAACAAGGAAACTACAAACTCGCTGCGCGTTCGCGCTTCTCGCTTCTTCAGTGATCGATACGCATATCGGGCACAGCCGGATTATCTATCCGAGCTGGTTGCCTTCGGCATGATTGTGTTCATTGCCATCTGGCCAATCATTTTAGTAGCTAACGCGATCGCGGTTGCGCCCAGATAACCGCAAACGGGAGCAATGGTCATGATTCACCAAATCCATACCTACGCAGATCTGCGAAAACAGATTCACGATGACTTGCGGATCCAACATCCCGAATGGGTCCAGCCAAATGGCGAGTCGCCAATGTGTGATTCATACGAAACGCGCCTGACGGAAACGCTGCAGAGCTTAAATCAAAGCGAACGCAACAATTCTTCTGACTACAGTCGCCGCTACGTGGAGCAACGAGAGATCTGAGTAAAATTATGAAACGCTACACACTCCGAGCGGCAATTCACGACGCCAAGATTTTTGACCAATTACGTTGGGAATACCGCCGGACCAGGAAAAACCGGCGCAAACATTCCCCCTCCGGCTGGCTGTCGAGATACTTGGCCGGCATGAGACACTTTACAGCCGTCCCGTTACCGTCGCGGCACGATCATTCGCGAGGTTGAGAAGGAGCTGGCAGCACACCGTAGAAAAATTCGCCGTCGTCGTCGCGCTGCGGTGAGTTCATAAACACTTTTGCAATATCGCCGGCAGCAGGCCCACTTGGGGCCTTAAACAGATACAACGTAATGCGCACGTCGTCGGCCCGGCCCACGGTCAGGAATTTTAGTGGGAATGCATACGTGAAAGCCTCTCCGCTACGCACCTGTCGCTGGGTCTCAGGTCCATTGGTGGATTCAAAAATGGTTGTGGAGGAACCCGATGAATCCTTTTGTTCCCCCATGACGTCGCCCGCGAATCTGCCTGATTGAAGGACGACCACGCTCACTCGGATCTCCGTTGGATGACTCTCATCGGGAAAGTACCGACCACTCCTTTAGTTCAATCACGTTCATTAGAGGTCTGCGACTCTCCGTCAACGCTTGGCGTTCGCTGGAGATGGCGACACGCCGCAGTTTCCCGTAAGCGGCAACCCCTGTGACGAGCAGAATCACGGAAAGCAACATCGAGCCAAAGTAAATCCGCAGCGCTCCGGCCTTGGGAAATAACAGGATGGCAATCGAACTTACGGTCACGTGAATGGCGAGTAACGTGACGTACGTCCAAAAGATAAGGCCCCGAAAATCGAGGGTGATCCAGTTGCCGCCGCCGGCTTGTGGCCCGAGAAACGCCCGATCCAGGAAGTAGACGGGAATCGCCAGCAGACCAAGAGACACACAAATGATCAGATGTTTGCGCCAGACCGTCTTCACACGCCTTCTGTTCTATCAAATTTTCCGGATGAATACACCTGTCCTTATGGCAAGTCGCTGCCCCTGCAGAGCTGGACACAATCAACGGGAGAACGAGATTTGCTCGCAACTCTTGGTCTGTAGGGCAAGCGCATCGCTTGCCTAACTCATAGTTGGCAGGCGGAGCGCCTACCCTACAATGTTGCCCATAATGCTGCCGCGTCTCCCGTCCCGTGGGCCGAATTCGCTCAACGAAGCGCGACCTGGCCTAGACGAATGTGCAGCCGCTTGCGCTAAGTGGAGCGATGGTGGAGCGTGCCGCTCCCTAGCTAAAATGAAGCTCAATCTAACCGCCCTTCTCGTCTTCATTGGTTGTGCCGGTCTCGCTGTTGGCCAAACGATTACCGACCCCGCTCACATCGAGGTTTACATCACGCCGTACTACAATTCCAAAGGCCCGGCCATCGACGTCGGCCGGTTTAGCAGTGGTTTGGCCACGAAAGACGAACCCGAATTTGTCGCGACGATCGCGAAAATGAAAAAGTCATGGGACACACTCAATTTCGCAGAGACGTACGTCGCCGCGATTCGCCTCTACGATCTGGGTTTTAGAAAGGAGTCGATTTACTGGTTTTATTCAGCCCAATATCGCGGACGTCTTTTTGCAAGTCTGATCGATCGGGACAAGATGGGCAGCATGGGTGATCCTGGGTTCGAACTGTTCCACGCACAGAATGCCTTCCAACAGTTGGTCGGCCCGTACATCAATGGATATGCTTTTGGCGATATCGATCAGTTGGTTCCAATTATTGAGAGAGTTCAGAGAGAAGGAAAAGTCGTACCCGACCTAACCAAGATTTATCCTCGCGTGACCTTCAAGCCGAAGTCCGAATGGGACGCGGGAAATAAGGGACTGAATGAAGGCCTGACAAAGCTGCTCATGACCCTCAAGAACGAAAAAGCAAGTATCAAGCAGCAAAGGATCGAACGCGGCATGGAAGCCAAATTTTCAAAGCTGCCGAGCAAAGACCTGCCGAACGGATCGGGGCCTTGATTTCCCGACTTTCAGGTAACTGAAAGCCGCTGCTTCAACTATCAGCTACCTGTCCGCCGGAGCCTTGGCGAAGGTGGATCAACCATCAGCTACTTGTCCCGCCGTAGCTTTACGCAAAGGCCGATCGCTTTCAGCGTCACGGGCGCGGCGACGGAGTGAAGAGTGGCTACACTGTCCTCTAGACGGGATCTGAGGCCGTAACAGAGTGGGTGGCTCCGCTTCAGTTCCACCCGAACCTCCACAACGCGGTTCTCCTTTGACGGCGCCTTCTGCTTCATGTTGCACCGCTACAGGAACTCCGGTTACGGCCTCAAGCAGGGAAATGTCCTTCCTATAATTCAGATCCGTTGTCGTGTGCCACAGGCAGACTCAGGGCCTGGGCGCTGGGGTTGGGCGAGGCCGCGGGGTCGGTTGCGGCATCGCACGCAGGAAACCGTGCCACGTATTGTTTGAGTCAACGTAGAATCCGGTGATCGCGTTACGCGCATTATTGCAAGCTAAGGGAAGGTGCCCTGGCCCGGGTCTGTGCCTGCGCCCGGAACATCGAACGTGCTGATAGTGCCGTCCGTAGTTACCCCGAAGCCGTGACTGACATCGTTTGCGTCAATGTACATTCTGTGATCGCTCCGGACGCGTTAATGGTTTCGGGTACGGTCCTTGCCCAGGGCCAGTGCCCGCGCCTGGAACGTCGATTGGCGCGATAAAGGTGCCATCTGGAGCACGCAAAAAACCGTGATTTACATTGGTTCGTATCAATGTATTCCCTACGATCGTATCTGTATCGTTAATGCCGGAAAATTGGGTGCCCTGGTTCGGACCGGTGCCCGCGCCCGGAGCGTCGATGACCGTGATAGTGCCATCGCAAGTGCGCAGGTAGCCGTGGTAAACAGTTGTTCGCATCAATAGAAATGCCGGAGATATCCCCAGCCGAATTAGATTATCGACCGTATTCACGTCGATAAAGGTGCCCTGGCCGGTCCAGTGCCCGCGCCGGGGGCATCGAACGAGCTGGAAGTGGTGCCATCGTCCGGATCGCGCCAAAGACGTGAAACACAGGGTTGCTCGGGTCGATCCAATAACCTGCAATCACGCAGCTCGAGTTGATGTTTTAAGGGTTTTGTTTCCTTGGAATTGTCCAGTGCCCGCGCCTGGAACGTCGAACATGGTGAAGGTGCCGTCCGGGGCGCGCAAGTAACCGTGTAATACATAGCTCGAGTCCTCGACGTAATTCCTGTGATCTTCTCCACAGAGTTCATGCCGGAGGTGGAGGTGCCACTGGTAGGGGCCTGTGCCTGCACCCGGAGCATCGAACGTGCTGAAGGTTCCATTCGCGTGGCGCGCACAAAGCCGTGAGTTATAGAGTTTCGAGTCAAAGTAGTAACCCGGCAATTGTACCCACGGTCGATTGATAACATAAGTGAGGGTGCCTTTAGAAGGGACTGTGCCTGTGCCCGGAGCATCGAATGTGATGATCGCGAGGTGGCGGTGACTTAAAGGCATGTTGCCGAAAATTCGGGACGCCGTCGTTCGTGCCGGCGAACAGCCAGCCGCACTAACACGAAGGGTAACCCAACGATAATGAATGTGTTTCGGAGAATTTTTATGTTTTTCATAACTTAATTTTCTTTTCATTGTTTTGGCCTTCCGTGAGCCTCCCGTCATTGAGAGCTCATTTCTGAGCCGTTCACCTGTTCCTTCCGAAAATTTGGCGGTGTGTTACAAAGAAAATTCTGAGATGTTGTTCCGCTCACTGCGGATGAGGCGAACTAATCGTGCTGTAGAGGCAGCCGTGTCGGCTGCTTGTGTCAAATGCAGGCGGCACGCCCGCCACTACAGAAAAAGCTGCCGAGACTTACCCGCCTTCGCTTCCGCGTCACGGCCGAGGTCGCGGGGTGGGACGAGGCCTTGGCGTGGGCGTCGGAGTCGATCCCGCCTGCACTTCAAACGAACCAATGTCGATGCGACCGTCTCGTACCCGATAAAATCGGGGCCACGCTGGTCGTAGAAAAACGGCGGAGTGAAACTCGGGTCGCCTGCATCAATAGCCGGACTGCCGGGTAACAATGCGTGCGTGAAGGTAGGGCCGCCATTATCCTGCAATGGGCCGAGCAATGGATTGGTGTTAATCTGATCGCCGGGTCCAGTTAGGACACCGCCACCAGCGTCACTTCGCAAGATTATACCCAAGGGAGAAGGCCTGACCGCCATTATTGAAAATCGTTTCCGCCGGATGCGCCGGCATCCAGGATGGTGCTAGCTAGTTCCACTACACCGGGGATGGGTAAGGTACCTGACCGTTGACGTTGTAGATACCGCCGCCAAGACCAGTCGCCGAGTTGCCGCTGACGGTGCTGTTTTGTATGTTTAGCGACGCACCAAAACCAGGTCCGGGGGGGGCGTGAAGCACCTCCGCCATAGACGTCGGCCGAGTTGCCGCTGATCGTGCTGTTGCTTATCGTCACGCCTCCCGCATTGTCAATGCCTCCGCCGTAGCTGGCCGAGTTGCCGCTGATGGTCCTGTTGCTGATTGTCAGAGACCCACCGTTGGGAAGATGCCTCCGCCGTAGCTGGCGGAGTTGCCGCTGATAGTACTGTTACTGATTGTCAGAGGCGCATTGTTGGAAATGCCCCCGCCGTAGTCGGCCGAGTTGCCGCTGATGGTGCAGTTGGTCACAGTCAGCGTCGTGCAGCACCCATGCAGCCCGGGAACATTGGAGATACCGCCGCCGAAATTGTTGCTGATAGTGCAGTTACTCATCGTGAGCGTGCCGACGAAGTTGACGATGCCACCGCCGTCGTTGCCGCTGATAATGCAGTTGCTCACCGTTAGTATGGCCTCATCGTTATAAATGCCGCCGCCGATGTCGCTAGCGCCGTTCACAATGGTAAGGCCATCAATGGTGACGGTTGTCGGGTTGATGTAAAACACGCGGTCAGTGGCATTGCCATCAACCGACAGATTTCCGGCACCGGGACCATTGATGGTGACGCCGTGGGTAACCTCAAGTTCGCCACTCTTCAGCAAGATCGTGCCCGACACGCCGGTGGCCTCGATTGTGTCGCCGTCATTCGCGGCGGCCAGCGCGTTGCGCAACGAGCCGAGTCCGCTGTCATTCGTGTTTGTCACCATGATGGTGGCCGCGCGAGCGCTTTGCACATTGGCCATGGCCGCGCAAAGCAACGTGATCAGAATAAGAACGATTCGTGTTTTCATAGGTAATCTCCAACGCTGAGAAAATGAGTTTGGTTATTGTTTTCCGTGTTTATTTCATTTCATTTCTGGCCGTTCACTCGTTCCTTCCGAAAAATTGCGCTGCGTTACAAAGAAAATGGGGACTACGCTGCTTTTCTGAACGCGCCGAGCCCGGATTTGACTAATGACTGTAGAGGCAGCCCGTTTCGGCTGCTTGTTTGAATGCCGGCGGCACGCCCGCCACCACAGCTGAATTAGCTCAGCGCGACCGGATGCTTATCTCGCAGAGTGTTTAAAACGGGATCGCCGCGCAGCGGCATACTTCCTGATTTGTAAATCCAGGTATGTGGTTCCAGCTTGGTTAAAACCTCTTCTTTAGCTGCAGGTACCAGAAGCGTCCTTTGATGTTGGCAAGCGATGTGTCGTACCCATTCGGGAGGCTGATAGCTACAAATGGCGGTTCTTGATCGAAGACGTTTTGCATTCCAACCGAGATGATAGTGTTATCCAGCCACCATTTCCAGTTGCTGCAGCCATACTCGGCGGTAGAAACAGGTATCACGTTTTTCTCTTTGCCATCCTTCATCTTCACGCTTTTCCCGCCGTCCTTGGCAAGGCCAGGCACCTGCATAGCCCAGCTAGGCGAAGGCAGGTTAAACGTGTAGATGCGATCAAGTCGAGGGTAGTCCACGCGGATACTTTGCGAGCACGGAACGGATATACAGCAGCGCTATCACCCGGGCCACCGGTCCTCGGGCATATTCCGCTTGGGCGATAGCGTCAGAGCCACATTGTCGTCTTCGTATTGGCCGGTGAAATGGACTACCGCGCCGGCATCCAAGTCGGCCAGCCACGTGTCGGCCGGGCCGTCGTAGAACAGACTGAAATTGGCACGGTTCCATGGTAGCGAGCCGGTCAAGGCGAACCCTGACGGTATGAATTCGCCTGCGATACCAAATCGTTTGGTATTAGGAGCTACCTGAAGCTCCGCCCGCGATAGCCATGTGCCATTGACCGTAGCCGTCAGTCGGCCAAAATCGCCGCGACCAAAGATCGAAGAATCGAGAAGATAGATCGCTTCGTAATCAAGACCCTCAAAGATTGCGCCGGCAAGGTTTTCGCTAGGATCAATGACCAGAACAATCGGGCCGGGTTGACCAGGAATCGCAGAGGGGCCACGGATAACGAGCCCAGGGATGTTATTCTCTACAATGAATTGCGCACCGAGGTCCGCCACGATCGAGCGCATATCAATATGCCACCAGTCGGCGCTAAGCGTCAGGCCCTTGAGCCATTTCGGGCTGTAAACGGCACCGTATGACCATTCATAGGCTACTTCCGGTTGCAGGCTAGGATTTCCTAGAACGCGTGCCGGCGCGTCCACGAGCACGCCCAGCAGCGGATCGAACACGGGCGTGTCGCCCTCCGAAGACGCAGGCGAAATCTCAGAGAGAGCCGGAGCATGAAACGCTTCGGTGTAACTGCCGCGCAGCGTAAGCGCACCGATATACTTCGGATCAACCGGTTGCCAGCGTACCGACACCTTCGGTTTCTGCGCGTTATACTGGCTATGCGCGGCCGGTTGAAATGGGAATGCCCCAGTAGGCAGCACGGAAGAGGTGTTCTGACTGTACCATTCTTCACGCTCAGCAAAATCAACCTCAAAGCTGTAAAAAACGGGAAAGATCCACGCCGGACTGGTGAAGGGGACTCTTACTTCCTGGTAAACTGACCAAACATCACGATTCACCCTTGCACTTCCACCATTCGTTAAGCCGATGGTTTGAAATGTGGTATTGAGCGCGTCGCGATCGAGCGTCCATCTGGGTGCGTCATACTCGCCGCCGATGGCAAAGGAGACAGGGCCAGCGGGAAGGTTGAATAGGTCGCCGTTAATCGCGAGATAGCCAAGAGGCAAGTCGTATTCACCCGAGTTATGCTCAGTAACATAAGCTTTGGACTTTGCCTGCCTGGTGTTATGGCCGGTGAAATTCAGGAACGGATCAAACGCTGTAGCAGGATCCGTATCCAAAAGAGCTTCCCGCAATCCAGGCTGGCTAATGACGCCGACGGACAGGTCCTGCCCCTCGTTTTGGGAATAGCGGAAACCAATCTCCCAGTTCCAAGTTTTGAAGTAATCGCCGAACTCTCCCATTTCCCCGCGCAGGCCAACATCAAACAGATAATCGTTGTAAGTGAGCTTTTCGTGCCGCGGCCCGGTGTCATTGATACCGCGAAATCGAACACCGGTAGTGACCGGGAGACCGCTTCCGTCAGGAAAGAAGTTTGGAATTGTCGCATCTGCGACTGTGAAGGGGTTCCACGCATTGATGATTGGCACACTGATGCCAGCGGGACTAAAATTCAGGTTCGTGCCAGGGACCTTGAATGGGTCGGCATTAAACGGAACAGCCGCGAGGGACCCATCGAAAAATGAGCGAACATATTTAAAGTCGCCAAACAACGTTAGGTATTTGTCGCAAATATTACGCATAAAAGAACCGTAGTAAGCCTGGCGATCTGCGGGAGCAAGCGCTGGCGCGGTAGCGTCGAAATTATAGGAAAAGTAATCACCCCCGCCCTTATAATCAGTGCCAAACTGTGGGAAGAATACAGCTGCATTTGGACCGACGATACCCGGAGCGCCTGGATATGCATTGGGATTGACCACTGGTAATCCAGCTAAAACTTGGAACGGAAAACCGGGGAGCTTATAAAATGGAGAAGTTGCCACGTTCAGTGCCGAGTGCGGCAAGGGCGTGTTGACACCGGGAGTCGGAACACCGCCTGGGCCAAAAAACATATTCGGAAGCAATCGGCGATTTCCGACGCGACCGGGCCCATTGCCACTGCGACCATCAAATCCCCCGAAAGGGATGCGAAACGCGTTAGCCGTCAGATCCCGGTCGCTGCTGAAAACCCCGCCGGTGCGCTCCCAGAAATCGGCGATCACCACGATATCGGTCTTATCATCGCCTGTGCCGGCTTTCAGCCATGCTTCCCATTCACCCATGTCGTTGGACGCGCCCAGGTCTGTGTTCCCATAACTGCCCCCGATCTCCAATCCGCGGAATTTGTGGATCAGGAAAAAATTGACCACTCCCGCCACTGCGTCCGACCCGTACACGGCGGAAGCGCCATCTTTCAAAATATCGATGTGATCGATCATGGGAAAGGGTAGCAGGTTGATATCCACACCTCCTCCGCCCAGTCCCACGGGGTTCAAGGAACCGAAGGCTACACGTTTTCCGTCCACTAGCACCAGGGTTTCCTTGGTTAAAATACCTCTCAGGTTCAACTGGACGGCGCCGTCCGTTCCACCACCCGCGTTGACGTTTTGGTTTTGCGTTAGACCCGCCTCCTGCGGCAGAAACGTTACCAGGTCCGCTGTGTTACGGACGCCCAATTTCTCAAGATCAGCAGGACGATATGTGTCCACCGGATTTGGACCCGTCTCTTCTGCGGTGGGAATATTCGAACCAGTCACGATTACACGTTCCACTTCGGCAGTGGTGGCTGCCGTCGATTGAGCGGCAATGTTCGAGGGGATTCCGCACGCTAATGCCAGCGACAACGAAGAAAGCGCCGTGACGTATCGCGGGCGGATTACGCTAGCTTTCATTGAGTTGTTCTCGTCTGCGTTGGTCTGGGTGACCAAACCGACTTCAGGCACGTTAATTGGATCAGCCTATTCGTGTCCATTACTGTCGATTCGTGGTTAATACCTCGTGAATGATGTCTGTATCCGTGTTCTCCGTGCGATCCGTGGTGAAGTTATTTCTGCTTTTCCTCGCAGAGTTTTTGGAACGCGGGATCGCCGCGCAGCGGATCCCAAATCGGATCGAGCCTGAGAAGAGCTGGCGTAATGGGCGCTGGGCTATAAAGCCAGCTGTCGTATGGCGTCTGTAACAGCTGCGTGAGAGTGGAGATCGCACGGCTATTCTCGCCGACAAGCGTTTGAATTACCGCCAGGTTCTCCTCGAAGGTAGGGCCGGTCACCGCATCTTTAGCACGAGGGAGAAACACGATTGCACGCTCCGCTACCTCCAGGGCCGAGTCCTTCTCTCCCATAACAGCATAGGCTTTAGACAGTGGCACGAAGACAGGCAAGGTCGTCTGGTTGATTTCTGTAGAGCGGCTCGAGTGTATTGCGCACCAGTTCAGCGGTAGCCTTTGCACCAGCCGTGTCCCCCGCAAGCCGCTGTGCTAAAGCGATCCACACCTGACCCAAGGCCTTGTCGACCGGACCATCATAAGGCGCGGAGCCAGGCAGGGCTTGCAGAAATCGAACGGCTTCACCGTAACTTCGTTCAAGTCTCAACTGATTGGAGCTTGATTAACAAGGGAAGCCAAGAGGATTCTGCGTGCTTATTGGTGTTAGGAACCTGGCGGCTTCTTGCAAATTACCCTGGGCCTGATAAATGCTGGCTTTTGCCGCCATCAATTCCGGATTGTTTGGCGTAATGTCCAGCGCAGATCATAGAGCTTTAACGCGGCGGGGAACTGTCGAACCATGGCGTAGGTCGCGCTGCCGAGTATAAGCAACTGGACTATTACGTGGGTCAAGAGCGCGGGCTTGCTCGAAGTAGGCAACGCTTTCGATCCCAGTGTCCCTCGCGCAGCGCAACTTTTCCGAGGGCCTTAAGCCTCGCCGCTGCCTGGTAAGATTTTGCTGACGCTATCGAACGTCGTTTTGGCAGCGCCATAATCACGCAGCCCCGCGAATTGATAATAGCCCAGGGCGAGCAGGGTCTCAGGCGAGTTCGGCGCCAGTTTCTGTGTATTTTCCAAAGCACGTTTCGCTGCATCGCGCCGAGCGCCGGGAGCAGTATCGTTGCCGTTAACGTAGAGCCCCGCCTCTTCGCGAGAAAGCCGCGCCCAGGCGATCGCAAAATTGGGATCAAGCTTCACCGCCCGCTCATAAGAGCCAATGGCTTTCGATTCGAGTTCGGGATTATCGAATTGCAGGCGCGCTAGCCGCGTGCTTCAAAAGCCAGGCCGCGCAGGTAAGCATCGTAAGCCTCCGGATTGTTTGTTGGTCTAACTGCTAAGGCTTGTTTCTCGCGCCCAGTGAGCTTTGCTTGCAACGACTCCGCTATTCGTTTAGCGATCTCGCTCTCAACCCCTAAAATGTCAGTTAGATTCCGGTCGTAAGTATCCGCCCAGAGGTGCGAATCGGTCTGCGCGTTAATTAACTGCACATTCATCCGCACCTGATCGGCCGCCTTTTGTACGCTACCCTCAAGAATGTTCGCTACTCCAAGCTGCTTCGCGACCTCGCCGAGATTTTGAGGTTTGCCTTGATATCGCTGGGTTGATGTGCGCGAAATTACTTTTAAGTCTGCGATCTTAGCCAGCCGCGTCAGGATCTCCTCCTGCATACCATCCGCAAAATAAGCGTTGTCTGGGTCGCGGCTAAGATTTTCAAATGGAAGCACGGCGATGCTTTTTTCGGGGATTGGGGATGGCGTCGCCTTTGTTGAACGGAATTCGCGGACACCGACGATTGTTGCCAGCGCAACAATTGCCGTGGCAAGCGCAAGTCGACCTGCTGTTTTGCCTCGGCCGGTAATCGAAGCGCGAACGGCCTGTAATCTCGCGCTAAGCTCGCGTGCGCCTGCAGGCCGCGCCGCCGGTTCAATCGCCAGCATCGACGTCAGCAATGAAATCTGGCGACGCGGAACATGCGCAGCTTTCAGTTGCTCGATGGGTAACGGCTTCGATCGGCGCGCATCACGAATTTCTTCAATGGTTCGGCCGCTGAAAAGCATGTGCCCGGTCAGCAAGAACCAAAGCGTGGCGCCTAGCGAGTAAATGTCCGAGCGCACATCGACAGGCGCGTTTGTAAATTGTTCCGGACTGGCAAACGCCGGTGTGCCAACGAAGCCGCCGTGCGTGAGCGCCATCACATTTGTTTTCTCCGCCACCGCTTTCGCCACGCCGAAATCGATCACTTTCACCTGTGGACGCGACGCCCTCGTCGCGCTCTATCTGGGTAGACGTGACGCCCTCCTCGCGTTTGTCGTTTGAAGAAGAAAGCGGCGAGGGCGCCGCTTCCACCAGCATCAGGTTGCCGGGCTTTAAATCACGATGCACCAGGCCGCGCTCTTCCGCTGCCTCCAACGCCGCGGTCACTTGCAGGGCGATGTCGATCGTTGTGAGAACATCGAGCGGTCCCAAACGGCGAACGCGTTCTTCCAGCGTTTCGCCCTCGACCAATTCCATCGCGTAAAAGAATTGGCCGGTCTCCTCGCGAACGCCGAATTGGTATACGGTCGCCACATTCGGATGCCGCAACGCCGCTGCCGCGCGCGCTTCGCGCATGAAGCGTTCCCGCGCTTCTGCGCTGCGCGACCCGCCATCAGTGTTGATAATTTTTAGCGCGACCGGCCGATCTAACGCTTTATCGATCGCGCGATACGTGACTCCCATTGCGCCGTGACCCAATTCCCATGCACTCCCATCGGCATGATGCTCGATCGTGTAAGCACCCAACTGATCCGCTGCCGAAGCCCGATGGCGGTTTCCGTTTGGTTCGCCGTCGACATCGAGTCCGGTCCCAAGCAAACAGTTGATGCAGCCCAAATCGCCTGCAGAAGTCGTCTCAATGGGCGAGCCACAGGTTTCGCAAACACGGACGCTATTTGCTAATGGCGGGCCATTGCGTTTCCTTCTTCTATGCGACCATGCGATGGCGTGGCGCAGATAGCACCGGCGAATGCCGGCTCCAATTGAAATTGTAGTGATCCAAGTTGACGTAGCCAGATGCAGCGAACGACATCTTGTCACGTTGGTTTCGTCGGAGGAGAACGCATCTGGCCGCAATGCGGATCGTCAGTTGTCTGAAGTACGTGTGATAGTGCTGAATCACCGACAGGCGAGATCATCAAGCCAGGCAGCCCCGACAATCTGCGCGCGAAGCCTCGTGCTACTGATTACAGGCAGATCCTATCGCTCAGCAGGCGAGGCTTGCCATCGGCTTTGCGCATTCGGTATTCGCCATGTGGTGATTGGTCATCTCTGTTATGCGATCATTGCCTGGCGCAAATAACGCAGCTCTTCATCCACATCGCGCGGATCGACGACTGTGCCGCAGACTTCTTCCCGCAGAATCGCGCGATACCGCTCACGCAAACGTGTCACGTCTACGCGCAAATGTACAGCGGTGCGTCCGAGTCGGTTTGCCAATTCCTCGTACGGAATGGCCGCGGCCTCGCCTGCGGTTAAACGAGACTTTAGCGCTTCAAACAGGGCGCCCTTGCCACCAAGGTCATATTCCTGTGCAAGGCGATCGAGCGATTGTCGAGCGAGTGACGCCGCCCATTCGCGCTCGAACACTCCATCTGCGCTCCAGTGAGTGCAGTGCGAGGCGTAGGTTTCAGCTTCAGAAATCGCGGTCTCATCAAGTTCCACCCGGCACGTTGGCGCCGCCGCGTTTTTGCGCGTGGTCGTGGTCGCGCGCATGTGCAGGGAAATGTTTTAGTGTTCCAAGCAAGAACGAGCGAAACTGCCTCTTTATTGGGTCGGCGCGAGTATAGGCCCCGGCTCTCGATTAGATCGGTAAAAAATCCCTGCGTGAGATCCTGTGCATCGTGGTGGGCGATCCCCTGACGTCGGCAGGAACACATAAACTGGTCTCCAATAAAATCTGGAAAAGCTCCGACAATGCGCTCAGCGCGTTCTGCGACGCTGTTTGCGAGTCGGCTGCTTGCCTCACAACCGTCCAGCGCGTGGGAGCAAACGAGCTATCCTGCATCGTAGTCTGCAACGCGGCGGGCATTCCACGATTCTTCTCATGTAGGATAAAATCTTACAAGCCAAATAGGCCGGTGCCGGGTGGACCTGCACTCTTGATCCTCGCAATCCATCGGCGTGCAGAGGACTGCCCGCCCTACCGGCATGCGATGTTGTGTTTGGTAAGGCGCATCACTCCGTGAGCGCCGTTCCTTGTGAAGTTGCTATTGGCGCATCGCCAGTGGCATCGCGGTTTGATCGGCTACTGATTCGGTTTGGTCTCTGTGAGCAACTTCATCAACTCATCTTTCCACAACGTCGCAATCGTGTGGCTGCCGTGGCCACGCGTTTTGTCGCTTATTGGGATCACGATCGCGCGGCCGTGCGGGACGCGCTTTATCTCACGCTCGAGGACTCCGAGCTCGGGCGGATTGATCAGGTCATCGGCGGAATTGATGGCGAGAAGCGGTGCACGAATTTTCTCAAGGTTCGGGCCGGGATCGTAATCGTGTGAAGCTTCAACCGCGTAGAGTACGTCGTTAGCGTCGTCGGCTTTAACGATTTGCTCCACGAATTTGTCGAGAACTTCATCCGTTTTCGCGAGCGTCGATGCTTCCTTTTGCCGTAGCACTGGGTTGCTGCTCATGAACCAGAGCATTTGCGCCGCAGTGTGGAGGCTCGGCGGCTGTCCCGCGCCTGCGGGATACTCGCCGCCGTTCCAAGCGGGATCGTTCCGGATCGCGTCGATGATGATGCGACGCCAAGCCCGGTTGCGCCCCGAAATCTGGGTCGGCAAACTCGCCAGCGGCATGAGCGCATCCATGAAATCGGGGTGCAGTTCGCCCCACAGCCATGTGTGCATTCCGCCCATCGAGGTTCCCATAACGAGGCGGGCGTGGTTCACTCCGAGTCCTTCAGTGAGCAAACGGTAATCCGCTTCAACCATATCGAGGTAACCGTAATGCGGGAATTTTGCGTGCATCCCGTCGCTCGGTTTGCTCGATTTGCCGTGACCGATCCCGTCCGGCAGCACGATGAAATATTTCGTCGCATCAAGCGGCTGATCTTTACCAAACAGTTCACCGGCAAATTCCGGGCGAATAAATTGCGCGCCGCTTCCCGTTGTTCCGTGCATGATGAGAACTGCGTTTGTTGTTTTTCCCTGCGCATCTTTCTGCGGTGTCCCGAGTGTCCGATAATGGAGGCGCAGCTCCGGCAGTGTTTCGCCGGAAGCAAATTTGAAATCGCGGATCGTAAAGTCGCCTTCTGTCGGCGCAGGATAATCGGCGGCGGGCGCGATACTCGCAACGAAAGCCGATAAGAGAATTACAAAGGTTTGGATTATTGGATTCATGTTAGACCTCATCTTTTAAACGGCGGTGTCATGTTGAGCGAAGCGAAACATCTCTGATTTACTTCCATGAGGAGCGGTCGACAAATGATCCGAGATTCTTCGCTTCGCTCAGAATGACATGATGCGTGGTGTGTCAATAGTGTCGTTGCCGTTCGGCCTGGATTTGCGTGACTAACTCGGTTTTGGTTCGATCCAGATCGTGCGCAAACTTTACCGTTGCTTCCAAAGCCTGCGGATAGAATTCGAAACGTTTCCGCAATTTTCTGGTAGCGGGATCGTAAAAGAAAGAAGTGTCCTGATCGAGATTCGGCACAATCAGCTCGTCGCTCAATTTCTGGTACCGCTGAATATCGCTAAGGCCCCAGCGAATGACGGATTCAAGTTCCTGCAAGGCGCTCAGCGTTTTCACATCAAGTAACTCAACGCCGCCAGATTGAAGCATCGTGGCGATATCGCCCGGACTGTAGTCAGTGGTAAAAACAAATGGACGTAGCGGCGGCATCTCACCAGCTCTCAACGGCGCGCCGGAACTCAGCTGCTCGTTGTTCCTCTTGCGCGGTGACAGTTTTTCCGCTCTCGATCCCCCTGCGTAGTTCCTGCTGAAGCGAAGCCAGGATCCGGTCGCGCCGCTCTGCGTCCTGCCGGTGCTGCTGATAATTATTCAACCAAAACGCCGCATAAACGCCGATAAACACGAGGAACAATTCGGCTGTCCAGCGCCCAATACGCGATAGAAGCGAACGCTTTTCCGTTGTCTCGCTCATTGTATCAGCGTGATCTTTGATCGCGCGTTATCCATTGCGCAACTGAATTGCATTTCTACATTACAGCCGGCTAACAGCACTCGATGGAGAAATCGGAGTCAGTTGAAAATCTCATCCAGTTCGTGGTCGACTCGGTGCGCCAGGCTCATGCCGATGATGCACCATTCCATCATTTGCAATTCGACCGAATTTTTCCCGATGATTTTTACGCACAGATGCTCGAAGCGATGCCGGTAACGGAAGATTACCGGGCGATGTCAGGCAAAAGTAAGATGGGCAGCAGCAGGTCCGATGGAAAACCGACCCGCACCAAGATCGACCTCTTTCCGGAATACATTCGCCATTTACCGCTAAAAAAGCGCACAGTCTGGGACGTGGCGGGTCGCATCCTGCGTTCCAAGGAGTTGAACGCGGCATTCGTACAACGGCTGGCGCCGGGGTTGAAAGCGCGCTTCGGAGAGAATTTTGCACAGGTCAACATGTATCCGGTGCCAATTCTGACTCGCGATATCCCCGGCTACCGCATTTTCAAGCACACCGACAGTCTATGGAAAGGAATCACTGTGCAGTTTTATCTGCCGCCGGACAATTCCACATCGCATATCGGCACGATCTTTCACGAAGTGCTCCCAAATGGCCGCAAACCGAAAAAGGCGCAGATGCCGTTTTCACCGAATTCGGGCTACGCGTTTGCCGTGGCGAATAACACGTGGCATTCCGCCGACCCGGTGGGGGCCGAGGTGAAAACGCGCGACAGCATTCTGCTCACTTATTTCGTCGATGCCGGAGCATGGAGATTTCTGCGTAATCGCGGCCGACGCGCAGCTAATTTTGCGCTAAATGAGTTTCGCAATTTGAAGCGCAACTGATCCGGGAGAAGGCGCCGCTTTGGCCAACTTTAAGGCGCTAGTTCGCTTCCTTTGTCACGTTGAGTGAAGCGAAACATCTCTGGTCTAGTTTCCGTAAGGTGATCGGTCCAGAAATCATCAGAGATTCTTCGCTTCGCTCAGAATGACAAATACTAATTAACGAGGCAAAGAGACTTCCATGTTGGCCAGCGCATACGCAGCAACCGCGACCACCGCGGAATTCTCCGCCAATTCTTTCGGCGCGATTTTATCCAGCGTGTCCGCGGCAGTGTGATGGTAATCGAAGTAGAAGCGGCTGTCCTGAATCGGACTGAAAGCAGGCACGCCGGCTTTCTCGAGCGGCTCAATGTCGGCACCGCAGTGTTCAACGAGATCCAGTATGCCCGCTCCTGATTGCTGCAAAATCGACGAGACAGGTGCGAGCATCTTTTTCACTTCCGGGCGTGCCTTGATGTTGACGCCAATCGGGTGACCGGCGCCGCTGTCTGTCTCCATCGCCGCGAAGTGATTTGACATCTCTTTCTCGTGATCCTTTGCATACTGCTTCGACCCGGCCTCACCATTCTCTTCGTTCATCCAGGCGATCACGCGAATCGTTCGCTTCGGTTTGAGATGAAGCTTTTGGATCAGGTTCGCCGGCTCCATTGAGACTGCGACGCCTGCGCCATCATCGATCGCGCCCGTGCCCAAATCCCAGGAATCGAGATGACCGGAAACGATGATGACCTGTTCAGGATGTTCGCTGCCTTTGATGTCGGCGACTACGTTCGCGCTTTCAACGTCAGGCAGAGTTTGCGGCGTCAAAATCAATTTCATTTTCACGGGTCCTTGCCGAATCAGATTGGCAATTAAATCCGCGTCTTCGGCGGTCACCGCGCCTGCTGGAATTTTTGGGGCGTCACTTGCGTAATCTGTCTCCCCGGTGTGCGGGAGCCGATAATCCGCGTTGCCGACGGAGCGAATCAAGCAGGCAATAGCGCCTTTTCTCGCAGCTGCGCTCGGGCCGTGACTGCGATAAACAACCGCTTCCCCGTAAGCTTCGAAGCTACGGCTTTGCGCGGCCATTTGTTTGTCGAACGGGTAATTGAAGAGCACGATTTTGCCGGCGACCTTGTCTCGAGGCAGGGACTTCAATTCATCAAAATTCTTGACGACAATTACTTCAGCTTCAGTCCCCTGGGCAGGTGTCGGCACGCTTCCGCCAAGGGCGCACAGAACAATCTTCTGCGTCGTGTTTGGCGCCTGTCCCGGAAATTGAACCAGCGCTGCTGTCTCTTCACCGCGCACCCAGTGAGGCACCATCACTTTCTCAAGCTGCACGGTACATCCGAGCGATTTCAATTCGCCGGCGACGTACTCAACTGCTTTTGCCGCCTGCGCCGATCCACTTAGACGCGGCCCGATGTTATTCGCCAGATGCGCGACTTGCCGATAAGCGTAATCGCTGTCCAAAGCTGCCTTCTGCAACTGTCTCAGTTCTGCGAGTGTCTGCGGCGAAAACACAACCGGAGTCGGCGATGGCGATGCGTTCGGACTCGACTCCACGCCGGGTGTTTGTTGGGCCACCACGTGCCGAGCACAGACAAACAATAACAGTAAGAAAAGCGAGGCGAAGTGAAATCGATTCTCAGACATGTCGAATCCCGCTGCAGCATCTTTATTCGATGCGCGAGCGTCGATCAACAAAGCAGCAGTTATTTCTCTTTCCTAAACTCGATCTCCTCCCCGAACAGTTCAGGGTTCCCGGCGTTTTTCGTCAGAAGCGCTACGATGGTGGCGGAGTCTTTAGTTTCCTTCGGAATCACTTTGTCGCTGACATTCCGTAACCTCAGATGGCTGCCGTCATCTGACAACTTCCAAACCACGAAAGCATACTTGCGATCGTTCGAATTGAGGTCCTGGACACTCGCGAACGGTATGTCCCCAAGGTCGGAGTGATAAGCGCGGAACAAATCACCGTCGTAATAAACGATGTAGGTGCTGTCCTCGAGCCTTCGCAGTTTAAGTTTTTCCTTGCCATCAGCCGACGTCCAGTCACCAAGCAGTCGTTCCTGCACTTTGCGGGTCGGACCCGATGTGATTGGAGCTTCATACTGGCAAGCGGTGAAGGCCAGCGTGTAGAGACAAATCGCGACGCCGAGTCCCCGCAGCCAAGCTGAGTTCGATGAAGTCACGAAGTCTTGCTCGCCTCTTGGAACCGTCCTTCGTCGAAATCGATAAGGTCTGGAATGCACTGAATGTCGTTGCGGTCGGCGATTCCCATCTCCTTTTTTCGTTGTTCGAGCCGTGGCGTAATCGAATCGCGCCATCCGAGCTTCGATGCGAATCCGTTCCAAACAAAGAGATCGCCTTCGTTTAAGCGGCGGCCCTTCTCGAAACACCATTCCAGAATTTCTTCGTCCGTCCCGCCTTGCTTCACACGCTCGATCAGATCGCGATGATGCACGCGCAGAAAATTGCAGCACACGCCGTCTGCCGCTTTCGGCGCGCCGAAGTTTTCCTGATAATCTTCGTGCAACTCGCCGCGAGCATGCAGCCGGATCTTGTCCAGCATTCGCGGGAAATACATCATGCCGCGCGTCATTTCCTTCGGACTTTTGGGATAAATTCGCATGAGCGAATGCATCGCATGATCGGCAGGGTAAAACAAGCAGTGACAGATTCCCGAGCCGTTCGTTTTAGCACGATGGTCTGGAAGCCGTCGTTCTTGAGTCCGTCAGCGCCAGGACGCGCTGCTTTTTCGCGGAGTAATCAAGCGAATGGAACCGCCGGATTTCATCAAGGCGCCGCATGCCGTTGAGAGTGTCCAGGTAACGCGTGTAGCTGGCTGCAAGTTCGCTCGTCTCGAGATACCGACCGCGCAGGTTTGCATCGTGAAATGCCTCGGGACATTGTCGCGCGAAAAGATGAAACTGCAGCCAGCGACGGTCGGTCGCCGAGACACGTTGTGTTTTTCGGAAAAACGCCACAAACAAAAGAAGAACCAAATAAGTGTCCACCTGCGCCTGCAGCTCAAGGTTGCGCACAAAATCTTCCGACGCGATCTCGCGCACTCCCCGTTTAAACTGGAGTGCGGCGTGCAATGCGTGGTTGAGCTCTTCCACGAACATGATTAGCGACCGAATATTGCGATCACCTAACCCGGCGCGCGGATCGTGTTGTTCGAGTTGTTCAATCAACCAGCGCGAATAATAGATGCCGACATAAAGTTGGTCGCCGGCACGCCGCAAAAACGTCCGCGCGAGCTCGCTTAATTCCCGGGCCGATTTTCCGGCGAGCATGGATAATTGCGCGCAACGCGTCCGATCGATCAGACAATCTTCCAGATTGATCCCGACGTGCGCGTACGTTCGTTCAAATAATCGCTGGATCTGGCTGAAAAGCGTCTCGTTCACAGCGAAATCGGGGGACGCGCATCTTCGTCCAGGTTGAGCAATTGATCGGAAAGCTGATTCAGCGCGAGCCGGACTTCGCGAAACCGATCAGCCAGACCCTCGAACACATCATCGAGTTCGCAGCGGCGAGCGACCGCATGGGAAGAAACAAGTTGATAGTTCGTCCGGCCGACATCCTCATAAAATTGAATGTCCGGTCCGCCACGGAAACTGCGCCGCTGTCCCGCGACTGCGGGATGAAAAATTCCGCTGATAAAAAGCGAGTAATTACCAATGTGCGCTCGAAGAAGGAACGCCTGCTCCGGCGTGGCGCGGTTCAGCGCGATCAACATGTCGGAAATGTATTGCTCGACGAGATGGTGACCTTCATCGCAGATCTGCAACCGGCTGGCGCGGGAAAAAGCTTCAAGCAATGAGGCGACGTAATCCGAAAGTTTGCGGTCGCCAATTCCACCCTGTTGCAAGACGTGGCGAGCGAGCACGTAAAAGTAGAACTGAGACGATATGCGCAGGTGGCCGCAGTGATTCAAAATAGCGTCAACCAACCGGGGATGATCGAGGATGGAATCGCGCGTCTCCACATCGCTCAACAGATCGACGAGAGAAACCTGGTCGGTTTGCGAACGCGCCAGCGTGCGCACGATGAAGTCGAAATCGGCTGCGGTAAACCGCGCCCGACAATTCGCCCTGATCATCGGGACTGCATAATGAGCGATGAAGGCGCCGATGGCAAGCCAGATTGCTGACTGCCTTCATGCGGTATCGAAACAGGTATCTTTGCCTGGAGCAGCACGCGGGCTTTCAGCCTGCGTGGCTAAGACCGCAATCTGGTGAAGTCGCCGGGGGTTTGCTTTCCACGGGACCTGTTCCTCAACGTACACAAGATCAGGGTCGAGCCTGACAATAAGCGGTTAGCGCGATGTACCAACACGGCTTTAAGTCAATCCAGAAAGGTAAGATTAAATGAATACATTGAATAAAGTAACAACATGGAATCCGCTTAGAGAGATCGACGAAGCACAAAATCGCTTGAGTCGGTTCTTCTTCGGCGGCTTTCCCAACAGAATGGGCAGTGGCGAGATCCCCAGCCTCGCGGTCGCAGATTGGTCACCGGAGGTTGATATCAGCGAGGATGATCACGGGTATCTCCTGAAAGCTGACCTGCCTGAAATGAAAAAGGATGACGTTAGGGTAACAGTTGAAGACGGCATTCTTAGCGTTTCCGGAGAACGCAAAAGCGAGAAGGAAGATCTCAAAAAGAAATTCCATCGCGTCGAGCGATGCTATGGCACTTTCCGACGCAGCTTCACGCTGCCTGAGGATACCGACAGCACGAAAGTGACGGCGGAGTTCCGCGACGGCGTGCTGAAAGTGCACCTCCCGACAACGACGACACCAAAATCAAAAGCTATCCAAGTTAAAGTGGCTTAATGCTCTAACACTGACGGCGAGCGTGCGGAGTTCCGCGCGCTCGCCCCACCAGTGTAAGGCGGCTAACTTTAGCCGCCTGCTCCTTTGAACCAAGGAAGAAGGACCGCATGATCTCGAGAATTATTAGCCGCGCAGCCTGTCTGAGAGAACTCGCTTCCAATCCCAAATCCTTCTCCAACTGTCCAGACTTGCACGGTGGTGTTCCGGGATTGGCCCGAGATAGAATCCGTTTGAAGCCCGCTGTTGGTAAAAAAAGGTCATCCCACCGGCAATTGCAATGCTTGTGCCCTAAAATTCGGCTACGCGCTTGACTCGCATGGCAGAATAAGAATAGCTCAACTCCATATTCCGTAAGTTTTTACCTTCCAGTTGCTGCCTGCATATGCTGTCAACTTTTCGTCCGCATGCACAACGAATCGCTTTCCGTTGTCGCGGTGAGCGTCAACAACGAAGATGTCTCGCCCTTCTGAATCCACGCTTACACACAGCCCCAACTCCAACCGGCTTTGCTGAGATTGTCGGCGATTAGCTCCCAACACTTCGCGATTGTATTGATGTCCTGCGCCATTTGACAGTGGACGGCCCACAATGATGCGTCGCTTACACAAGATTCGCGCCAACTCTGACAATAAGCGGCGAGCACAATAGACCAAGATGGCTTTAGTACGTGAAATAAATCTATTCAAATTCTTAATTACAAAGTGACTATGACAATTGAAAAATGGGTGAAGGACGAAAAGATGCGCTTAGGACGCTTTAAGATCTACTGTGTTAATGCACAGAAAAAAGAAGCAAAATCGTTCCCACTTAAGATGCCGCGAAGCTGTTGGAGCGGACAGTATCGCACCTGGGATGATTCATTAGATGCTTTATCTATCCGCTAATGCCATCCACAACATGCAAATGCGGGAGAGAAACCAATAGTGCAGTATCAAAATACTGGCACACCAAAGCCATATGGGGAGAAAACTCTCCACTAACTTTATGGACCTACTGAAGGTGGTGGGAATGGCGTAACAAAGGCTACCAAATGGAGGAGCCGCCGCGAATAAGTGCCGATTGGTAGAGGGCCTTCACGGCTCGTTATAATTCATTAGTCGAAATTCTGGGTATCGCCATATGCCTCGCCGAGCGGAGAAACATGGTATTGCGGTGCTTCCAGGATGACTTTCTTGGTCACGTTCACACATACCTTGGATTCCTCGTAACTGATGCGGTCGATATGCTTCGGTGAAATCACGATCTCCTTGCGGGAATACCAATGGCCGGTCTCCACAACCAGGTAACAAATCGCCCAACTCTTGTCGTTGATGATAAAATCAATGACATGGCCGATCGCTCCTTCGCTGGTTTGGATGGAATAGCCGCTAAGAGACTGTGTGCTTTGCAGATGAAGATCGTCGCTTGCCTGCTTACTGGGCATAAGATGCGGCGGCGGCGGAGCCTCGGGAAAACCGCCCACGCCCCACGTTTCGACTCCGTCCCAGTATGCTTGATATTGTAGCGAGACTGGCTTGTGCGACTCAATCGCGGGACTGTTTTCGATCTGTTGCCGAGTCAGATTCACGAGCAGGCAGTCGCCGTCTTGATGCAGGTTTTCAAAAGCATGGGGAGAAATCAGCACCAAGCGGCCCGATAGCCATGAACCTGTGTCCGCGACAACGTAGCGGATAGCCCATTGTTGATCATTAAAATAGAAGTCCCTCACATGGCCGATATCACCGTCAGAGGCGCCGAGCTTTTTTCCGTAAAGCTGCCTAAGGCTTCGCAACATAACTTTAGCCTTTCTGAAGACGGGTCTGATCTATCCAGACCGTGCGACCAGATACTTGAACTCGCAAGCGCCGGCCCAAAATGCCACAGCAGCGAGTGCCAAGTTATCAACTCCTGAGGCCATCATAGGGGCCGTCAGGAAAGGCGTTTGTCCTTCCGTAAAGGAGGTCTCGCATTGTGAACCTTCACTTGCCCGCGCTGCCGGCGGGCGTAGTCCTGCAAGCGCCGTCGCGTCGCCTTGAAGGCATCGCGGATCACAACGTCGATGTCCTTGTGTTGTGGATTTGCTTCAAGGTGCTTCTCCCATTCTTCTTGGTCACCGTGTTGGACGGCGCCGTGCAGACTCGCCTCGTGCCGAACGACGATCTCGCTCCCTGGCACGCCGAGTTCAATGCGGACGTGAAACTGTTCTCCCAACGTGTGATGGCGGTGCGGGATCTCGACGATCACACGGCAACTTGTGATGCGCTTGTAAAATTCATCGAGTTTTTCGGCTTCCTCCTGCACTCGCGCCGCGACCGCGTCGGACGGTGGCATATTACGAAACGTGATTTGTACTGGTAGGATCATGTTGTATCTCCTTCTTCTTAACGGCCCCTTCATCATCAAGACCGGACAACGACGACGAGTTCATGGCCGGCTGCCTGAAGACCCTTTCTCACCTAAGCCCATTGACCTACGTCGTCGATGCCATGCGCACCTTAATGCTTGCAGGCAGCACGAGCACCTCGGTTCGAGTTACGACTATGCTGTCACCCTCCTGACGTCGAGTATTTTGGTCTTCATTGGCGCTCGCTTGTATCCCCGTCTTCCATCGTAAAATGTTGGCGTTGGTCCCTTTTCTGGGCTGCTCGAGCTGCTTGAAGCATCTGATCGTGCTCCGCTTCTTTGATTCCTTCTTCGACGAGCTGCGCACTCTCGCTCCGCCCTTCGCTATCCTCGTCTTCGCCAAACGACTCCGGCGTGTGATGCCCGATTGAGCCTCGCACGGGATCCCAGCGTTCCGATTCGGGTAACGATTCCAGGACTTGATCTACGATGTCAATGTCCGGTTCGCCGGTTAGTTCACGTTTGGCCTGTTCATAGTCAACCCCGGATGGTTGCGAAGGAACACGACCTGCGATCGCGGCTAATTCACGCGCACGAGCCTCTACCATCTCTGGAGTCACCGTCCCGATGCCGCTAGCGTTCTCAGTTAAAATGCCTTTGTTCAGAGGATTCTTGTTCATAATGTTAGATGCTGTGTACTGGAGTAAGGGTATAGTATCTCTTCGCTAATTGCGAATTGCCGGGCATTTCTTGCCATGTCTGACGAAATCGACTCTTACATTCAACTTCAGCAACAGATCCACCGCGCCTTGCGCGTCCAGCATCCCAACTGGGTCGAGCCGAACGGCGATTGCCCCCCCTGCGACTTATATGAGTCACGCCTCGCCGAACTGCTCGGCCTTTCTCACCGGACGAACAGCGGGTGGGGTGACAGTTGAGCGTGTTGATTAGAGTTTGATCTTTATCTTAACGCTCTTCAGACTCTCCTGAAGATTCCGAAGCATTTCATGAGTGCGATTTGTAGCCTCATCAATTCCACGTCGAAACTCTGTCGTGTCGATGAGCGTGTTGCAAAAGGGACATTTCCGACTCTCCGCCTTGAGCCATTTGACGGTCTCGTTGATCTGCTTGCCACATTTAGAGCATGTCATTTCCAGCGGTAGATTGTCGAAAAACATGGTCTTGTTCACACGATAAACAAAATTTCTTGAGTTGGCAAAGCTCAGCCTGATCATCGCGCCGATTCGGGTGCTCGAAAAACTGATCGGGCGAGCGATTCGAGAACGGCGTGATTGGATCGTTAGAGAAACGAATTGTCCCGACCTCAAAAGTTTAACGTCCAGCGCTCTCATCTCATAAGGCATGGATGCGCGGCCGGCGCGCGGGGTTGTGCTCTGCCTGACGAAGCACCTCGCGGGTTATTGGCGCGACATCCCCGTAACCACTGAGAACGTAGCGCATCATATACAATACGGGATTGCCTTCGGTCCAATTGAAGTAAGCATGTGGCACTTGCCCGGTTCGATCGCGCAGATATAACAGCAATGCGGCTATCCCGTTTGCCACAGCCGCGCTTTCCGCGCGCAGCACTTGATGTGAGCCTACTTCCACACCGCGCACGTGCAGCTCCGCCGAAAACTCGCTCGCATCACGAACGTAGATCTCCAAAAATAGCACACGATCTTCTGGTGGAATCCCGTTGTCTTCCCGTTGTTCTCGTTCCCGCTTAGAATATTCTGTGTCGTGGCAATGTCGCGGTTGATTGGCGATGATACGCAAAGCTTTTCCGTTTGCGGCCTGATCTATGAAGCGCTCCGCCGCGGCATCGAGAGTAATCTTGCCGGTTCGGAGCTCGGTTGTCCGCCAGACGCGAGACACAAGGGAAACGATCACTATCGCGCTGATAAAGAAGGCAGCGATCTTTACACCGTCGGGTCGCTCGATGATGTTCACTACCGTGGTGTAAGCGAACACGACCGCAATCAGGCAAAACGCTGCTGCGGCGGCGGCGGATCGCGTGCGCCAGACTGCTAAAGTTACTGCCACGGCCGCTGAGGTTATAACCACTAAGACGCCGGTCGCGTACGCGCCGCCTTGCGCGTCCACTCCGGCTTTGAAGAGGAGCGTCACAGCGAAGGCTATCGCTGTGTAGATCAGTACCAGAGGGCGTGCGGCCCGAGTCCACTCAGGCGCCATCCCATATCGGGGTAGGTACCGGGGAACAATATTTAGCAACCCCGCCATGGCTGAGGCGCCTGCAAACCAGAGAATCGCTATGGTTGAAATGTCGTAGAGGGTTCCAAAGCCGTTTCCCAGAAAGCGGTGCGCCAGGTAGGCTAGCGCACGACCGTTGGCCGGACCCGCCAACTCGCCATTCGGACCAGGCGAACGAAAGTCCGCCGCCGGTATCAGTAACGTTGTGACAAAAGCACTGGTAATGAGGAAAACACTCATTATAACGGCTGCGGTAAAAAGCAGGTGGCGAGTGTTACGAATCCTTCCTAATGGGCGACTCTCATCGTCTCCGGGTGCGCCTCTCACCAAGGGCATCATTGCGACTCCGGTCTCGAATCCAGAGAGTCCAAGAGCCAGCTTGGGGAATAGTAACAACGAAATTCCAAGCATCGCTAAAGGACTGCCGTGGGCGGTGAAGAGCGCCCGCTTCCAGTCGGTGATGAAGTGAGGGTGAGCTGCAATCTGCCCGATCCCGGCCGCAATAACCACTGCGTTAAGCACAAGATAGAGGACAACTAAGCCCACTGCGATCCCGATTGCTTCTTTGAAGCCTTTCAAGAAAACCGCTCCCAGAAGCGCCAACAGGATTAGAGTAATTGGCACCGCCCGATTATGAAAAAAAGTCGGAGCAAACGGGTTTTCGATTAGATGCGCCGTAGCGTCAGCGGCCGAAAGCGTAATCGTGATGATGAAATCGGTGGCCAAAAAACCCAGAAGTGCCAGGACAAAGAGCTTGCCCTGCCACCAAGGAAGCAGGTGTTCAAGCATTGAGATGGACCCTTCACCGTGGGGACTTTCTCGAGCAACGCGTTGATAAATTGGCAGTGCCCCAAAAAGCGTTAACAAAACGAGAACGAGCGTTGCGCAAGGTGACAACGCACCTGCGGCCAAAGCGGCAATGCCAGGCTGATAACCGAGAGTCGAGAAATAGTCCACTCCCGTTAGGCACATCACTTTGTACCAGGACTGTTCTTCGGATGCGCGGCCTTTCTTCTGATAAAGTCCCGGCATCTCGACTTGCCCCCGATCGGCAAGCAACCAGCTCTTAAACGATTCCGTGTTCCCTCGCATTTTTACGGTCCTTGCGTTGTCCCGAACGGGAGTCCGGTTCCAAGTCTAAGGTTTAATCCATTTTTGTTGTGCGGTGAAGTTCAAAACAGTTCGCGATTTCGTATATGGAATTCAGCGAACAAACCCGGGTCACAGGGCTGCGTTGCCCAAAGGCGCGATTCTCTCGATCAGCTCTGGTCCGCGAGTTCGGAGCTCGCCTTCTGTGAGCAGTTAACGACCAAACGATCCGTGATTCGGGCGACGTTTGCGGCGCGAGGAATACGCAGTTCGAGTAAGAATTTCTCGGTCTCTTCCGCGGTGAGATGGTGTTTGCGTACGACTGGAGAGATCGCGTAAGCGATTTCTGCGTCGCGGACTATCTGGTTGAACTCGATACGGTGCATCTGGTGAGATATTCTACACGATTCAGTCTCACTTGCGCCACACGAGCTCATGCCCTCCCAACCAGTGATAACCACGGCGAGAGAATGCTCTCCGCCTCCGCGACAGAGAGAGCCTTGGCCTCCTTTATGACCTCAGACGGTACCCAAATTGGAAAACGCTCTCGTCTCAACTGGTGGTTCCCACTGGCACTGTGCTCGTCCCATACTTTAGCGAGCTGTTCCTCGCGGAATCGCGAGCCGAGCTTGACGAATGCTGGCCACAGACGGCGATGCACGTACGTAATCTTGCCCTCAACCAGCTTGCAGACGAGGACGTTGGGACTCTCGCAAATCGCCTTCGTAGCGCGGAAGATCTCTTTCCCTTTCGGATGGCCCCACCAGCTGCCCCGGATGGGACCCCCGACAATCCACTCTGCGAGATTTGGAAGAGGGCCACGAGCGGCTTGGAGGACGACTCCGTGACGTTCAACAAATGCGAGCGCTTCCTTCTGGTTCACGACACTTCTTCACCCACCCATCGCCTCTTGTCCAGCTAACGAGAACAAGACGAGCTGCGACTGGCAAGAGCGAGCGTCGCGAAACCGTTAGGCGGTGATTATTCGCGAAATTTGCTCGCAGCTCGTCGGACAGGGGCGTTGTGAGCATGTTGTTTGCGCTGCTTCGCAGAAACGTCTTCTAGGCGCGGTGTATCACGTTTCGGCTTTCCGACCGAGGGTCTGCAACCGAAATCATGTTTGCGTGTTTGCTTGGCCATGGGTGAACGTCGGTAAGTTGCCGCGATTTTACAATCAGCTGCAACATTTAGCTGCATTGCCCCCTCATTTAGTTGATCTTGCCAACAAATATCAACTGATGAAGAGATAAGCAGAGATCATTTGAAGTGCTCCTGATAAGCGGACATTTCCTTTCCCGAATATCGGGCCCACTTCCTCAAGTACTCGATCAGGTCGTTCTTCTCCTGCTCGGTTAATCCCAGCTTGAACGTCCTATCGTAGTGGTTGACGACGTCCCACGGGTACCGAATCGACCATCATGGTAGAAGCCACCTTTGTGAATCTTCTGCGTATCGAAATGCATTGTGCGAACTTAATGCTCGGCGATTTTTTTTAGCAACCGCCCGGGGCAGAGAAAGATACTGGTTATTATTACATATTTACGGAAAGACCCGCTCCAACTCGGTGAGAGGCCCGAATTAAATGTATGAACTCGAGTACAAAGGATAAAATCAAAGGCCGGATCCACGAAGCTAAAGGAAAAGTCAAAGAGGAGGCAGGGAAAGCGATTGGCAATCCCGATCTACGGGACCGAGGTACAACCGAGAAAGTCGCTGGCAAGGTGCAAAACAAAGTGGGCGACGTGAAGAAAGTGTTTGGGAAATAGCGCTTGGACGACGTGCCTCGTAAGGACCAGAAACGCTGTGTGATCCTAAATCCCAAGGCGGGGTCGGTGAAAGACCTGGACGCTGTAAAAAAGCAACTCGGGAGGCTCGAGGCGTCGTCCTTTCATCTGACAAAAAATGAAGGAGCTGCAAAAGCATTCGCGCGCGAAGCGGTACGCGATCACTGCGATGAAATCATTGCCGCTGGCGGCGACGGCACATTGAACGAAGTGATCAACGGGATCGCAAAGCGCGTTAGTGATGTTCGCATCGGACTCATTCCGCTCGGGACTGGTAATGATTTTGCGCGATGCCTGAATTTGCCTGCAACCCTGGAAGAAAACATCGACATCGTCCTTTCCGGAGAAACAACCGCGATCGACGTCGTTCGGACCAAGAGTGATCGCATTCGATATTTCGTCAACGTTTCCGCAGGTGGTTTCAGCGGCCTGGTCAACGAAAAATTAACGCCAGAGCTGAAACGAACATGGGGTCCTCTCGCTTACCTGCGCAGCGCTGCGGCGGCATTACCGCAATTGCGCTCGTATCGCACGGCTGTCAGGTTAGGTACGAAAGAAACGTTCTCGGTCGATCTTTACAACGTCGTCATCGCAAACGGCCGCTTCGCCGCCGGCGGTCTGCCGATCGCGCCCAAAGCGGACCCGAGTGACGGATTGCTCGACATTATCTTGATTCCTGAGCGACCTGGACCTGAGATAACGCTCCTCGCGGCAAAGATAGTTTTAGGTAATCATCTCGATGCCGATGCCGTTATGTTTCGGCGCGCGGCAAGAGTCTCAATCAGATCGCGCCCCGGGATGTGGTTCACCGTCGATGGAGAACTGATCGGCAATGACCCAATCGTATTTGAGGTGATGCCGCGCGCGTTGCAGTTTGTGGTGGGAAAAAGATGAGCGCGAACATTATCGCCGTAGACGAACTGGCGACGCGCGCGTTATGAGAGGCAACCGCCCTGACCCTGCTCAGATTCATTCCAATTTTTAAGGAAAAATCTCGTCTAATTTTTTTACCAAACTATGGCTGCCTTGAATCTTTAAGCGGCCAGTCAAGTATGCCCACGGGACTTTAAGGGTTTTATTTGACCTAGAAACCCAGTCTTCATCGCTCGCTGCAAACGTGACATTTGGATTGTCAATCTTTCCCCTACCCATTTCGTAGGTTCCATCATTTACACTCAACCACAATTCGCCTCCGTTCGGACCACTGAGCTCCCACTGGTAGCTAGCATGCACTCCTTTTGCCTTGTCTGCTCGAAAAGCGTCTTGCCTCTTATCCAACGCCTGTTGCGGTGTAGAATTCTGCTGTCTACTGGCTTGCAGCGCTTGGCATGGTGACGCAAGCGCGAGCGCTGCGAACGCCAACAACAGTACAGCCTTTTGTTTTTCGTTATCAACAATGCAATTTACCTCATCGGTGAATGCGCTCGGGGCGTATTTTGCACAAGATTGAATGTTTCTTGCCGCGCGAATCTCAGAGTCGGGGAGCAGCGGGCGAATTTGGGAACCGACAAAAGCCGCAACCATTCAATAATAATAGGTGAAACGGGCAGTCGCGATAACGGTCGTTTGATGAGACGAGGCGAGTGTTGTTTCGCCTGTAGTTGGTAGCGTTGCCGCTCAGAAGCCGGTCGAAACCACTGACGGTCACCGAAAGCCTGTTCCTCCACGTACCACAAGATTAGGGTCGCCTCTGGCAATAAGCGGTGAGCGCGATGCACCGAGATGGCTTTAACTAACTTTAGAAAGGTAAAATATGAATACATCAATAACAAAACCTAACCCAGCTGGAGACGCGAATCTCGACGCCCGCCCAGTCAAGGACATTATCGAGCCCGCGAAGACCGTTCTGGGCAAGGTTTCTGTCTCTGTACAGACAGCTTTAGACGAAATGCAGGCTCGGGGAATCGATTCGGCGCTAGTAACCAATCAACGCGGGGAATTATTAGGTACTGTGTCGAGCAACGAAATGAACCGAAAGGTGGGTGGTTTGGGGCACGACCCAAAGACGGAACCGGTAGAAGCACAAGTGCAGAAAAACAATGTCTATTGCTTCGAAGATCAGACGGTTGCAGAGGCTGAGCAAATTATGTGCGACGCAAAGGTCGCCGAAGTTCCTGTAGTAACGCGCGAAAAATTGCTGGTGGGAACAACAAATCTTGAAGCGATCGCACAGGATAACGACGGAGAATACCCTAGAACCTTCTGGTAAGAGGCTCCGGTTTTCGACTTCCTGCACGCGGAAAGATTGGAGACGATTATGAAACGGCTCATCACAACCATTGCACTTGCTCTGCTGGTAGTGCCCGGCACCTTCGCGGGCGAGCAGTCATTTCTGGCGCGTGTTACGGTTTACTGGGGCAGCGGCGATGCTGGTTCCAACCATCATCAATGCGCAACCGGCCGGCGACTACAAACCGGAGATTGCTCGGTCGATACGCGACACATTCCTTATGGCAGTAGGCTGATTTTTCCGGATGGCACTACTTCGGCGGCAGTTGACACAGGCCCCGCGGTAAGAAATCGCAAAGCGGCGCGAATTTCGGGGCGGACCGTTTATGAGCGAAACGCAGTAGTGATTGATCGGTTTTTTGAAACGAAGCGAGAGGCACTCTCCTGGGCGAGCCGAAATCCGCTCTTCATGAACGTGCGAGTTTGCCCCGCCGAATTCACGCACACCGGCACAGTTACCAGAACAACCTCCGTTCGACTCGCTTGCCCAGCCTGCCTTTTGATTAGCCCGGAGAAATCAAAGACATTAGCAAGCAACTCTACAAACCTCACTTGCATGACCTCGACGCGGAGCCGCTCGGCGATTTAATCGCTGGCCAGTGGGAGCGCTCAGCTGTTTCTCAAACTTCCGCTTCCGCGTCCCCCGAGAATAATCGCCAGCCCGAGCAGGATGACTGCGACCGGCACAAGCGGCGCGCTGGTGATGTAAGTGATCAGGACGAAGATGATCGCGATGACGGCGAGGATTGTTGCGATGTTGTAGTTCATATTTTTTCTATTGTGGGTTTGCTGACGCTACGGTGTGAGCCAACGCCGTGCAGATTCTGAGGTGGGGCTCATATCGCGTAGAGTACCACGACTCGAATCCGTTAGTCGAGAAACAAAAACCCTGTGCTACCGGGAACGGGCCTCTTGCCGTAAGCGAGTCGTAATGTCTACAAATTTCCTATACGCCCATCCGTACTGCTGTGTCTCAGCTCGCGACATTGGTACCCACGTCTCTAAAGTTTGTAATGCCTCTAAGATATGCGCGATGTCGGACTTAATTTGTGTGACTTCTTCCCGAAGTTCTTTGAGTTCTTTCGCATCTTCGGTGACGGCGGTCTCGTGGTGCTCAACGGCGTGCTCAATCTCGTCACTACCCTTCACCTCCTTCGCGGGCTTCAAATCCCGCACTCTGCCCTGCTGCTTCTTGCTCTTGGTTCTTTTTGGTGTCCTCCGCATTTTCGTTCACCCCCTTTGGTCGCTCCAATTATGGGATCGCCCGTGCCAGGCTGCCAATAGATTAATTGAAACGGTGATAGCACCCAATTTCTGCCGTTTTCAATCGCCGGGCCTTTTGCCAGCGATGGAAACGGGCGTGACCGATCACGTCTTGAGTTTGGAAGAAGTGGTTCCCTCATGATCCATCCCGCCCAGAACACTGCTGGCGCTGTGCAGACCAGTGCTGCGTAGAGAAGAGTTGTCTTCGGGGTACAAAGCCGATTGTGAGGATGCACTACTGATACTGTCGGGGCGAAAACGGATTCGCTCAGAGCCCTCGTCTGCCTTGAATCAGCTGAATAACGAGCACGATGACGGCAATCACGAGCAGAAGATGGATCAGACCCCCGCCAAAGTGGCCGATAAAGCCCAAAAGCCAGAGCACGACTAGGATGACAATTATAGTCCAGAGCATAGATGTTTCTTTCGGTTAGGTTAAACTTTCGGCGGCCCATTTATCCAGGGTTTTATTCATTTGCCAAGATTTTTCAGACACTCAGCCGTGATTCGTTCGCTCGGCATTGATTTGTCGCCAGGGATTGCGGCCAGCGCGTGTGAATCACCGCTTAGGCTGTCAGCACGCTCGGCGAACCGACGCTATCGCGACGCTGGATTTCCTCCATCACGTCCTCGGCGATGACTTCCAGCAGGCGTTTTTCGCGCTCGGTCATTCGGCGTGGCTTGACGTCGAGGATGCAGAGCGAGCCAATCGGAAGGTTGTTGCTGCGGAGCGGAACGCCGGCGTAAAAGCGCAGGCCGCGCTCTTTTAATAAGGGGTTATTTGCAAATCTTCGGTCGCGAGCCAGGTCTTCGACCACGAGTAATTCGTCGTTCGCGATCACATGGCCGCAGACCGAAAGCTCGCGCGACGTCTGCTGCGCTTCAGCGATTTCTTTGGGCAGCCCGACTTGCGATTTAAACCACTGGTGATCGCGATCGATGAACGTTATAAGCGCAATCGGCACCTCAAAGACGCGCGCCAGTTTTTTCGTGATGCGATCGAAAACTTCTTCAGGCGTGCCATTGGCCAAACGCAAACGAGCCAGCTCTTCGAGACGGTTTTCCTCGTTGTCCGGGATCGCGCCAGGGATCATCTCATCGACAAGCGAAGCGGAAAACTTCGCCAGCTGCACGACTGCCTCGGCGAGGGACACCACCACTTCGTCCGCACCAGAAGACCGCAGCCGTTCTCCCGCGCCAGCCATGTTTTCGGTCGCACCCCAGATTCCGACCACGATCTTCGCGTGTGGCAATTGAGCGCGAAGTTTCGCGCTGAGATAGCGCGCATGGATCAGGGTGGATGGTGCGACAACCGAAATGCAAATCGCTTCGGGATCCGACTTCGCCGCCATCTCAAGGAGCTCGCTACTGCTGAGCGCCGCGGAGGCGTTCTCGGCATCGAAATCTTGTTGTCGAAGCAGCTGCACGAGCATCGCCCCCGCAAGTTCATCACGGTAGGCGCGAGCCGGCACACAAAGCACGCAACACGTGGGACTGGAGAGAGGAAAGGGAGTGTGTTCGTCCGTCTTGTCCGCCTCCAACTGCGACTTCGACGGCGGGGCCGATCCGAGATCTTCGATCAGATCGTGGATGTGACGATGAATCGCGGAACGCTGTTCGGGGCCCAGCTCGTCGCGTTGCGCGTCTATTTCCGCGAGTGTGACCGTCGGGATCAGAACAGAATCGTAAAGAGCAGCGAGTGAATTTGATTTCACGTACGATTCCGCGAGGTCGTTCGCTTCATCCAAACCGAACGCGAGCAGTCGGTGATAACATTCCTCGTGCGGAGCGAGTGCTCGCTCTTCACTGAGAAGCACGCTCAGGAATTGCAACTTCGGTACGTGCTGGCCCATCACGGCAACGCACACGGTCAGCGGGATCGCGAGCACGAGACCGATTGGTCCCCAAAGCCACGTCCAGAAAACCGCCGCGATGATCAGCGCGATGGACGAAACGCCGGTGCGGGATCCGTAGAGCCACGGCTCGAGCGCGTTGAAGTTAATCAATTCGAGCACGACGAAAAGACCGAGCGTCAGAAGCGGACTGAGCCAGCTCGTGGAAACTGCAAACGAAATCAGCACAGGAACCGCGGCGGCGATCCACACCCCGACGTACGGCACGAATCGCATCATCGCCGCGAATGCCCCCCAAAGCGCAGCGTTCGGCACGCCGATGAAGTAGAGTCCGATCGCGATGCACGAGCCAAAACTCACGTTCACCAGAAGCTGCATTGTAAGGTAACGGGCGACGCGGCTCCCGGCGTCGTCCATCGCCCGCGTGGTCGCGCTGATCCGGCCTTGCCCGATCAAGCGGATCATTCGGCCGCGCAGGTCCTCGCGCTTCAACAGCATGAAGATGACGAGGACAAAAACGAGGCCGGCCGTCCCAAGCGGTCCAAGCAATCCGGTCGCGGTGGTTTGCAGGATTTGCGGAAGACGGCTTTGCGATTCGACGATCCGAACCGGCATTGGCTGTTGACCCGCAGCCACGTTGCGAGCGCGCGCGACCGCAGCAGCTTTTGTTTCCGGCACCGGACCGGTCGCATTCGCCGGCGGCTCCGCCGAGTCCGGTGATTGCTTTTGTAGCTCGGAAACGCTGTGCGAAAAGCGGCCAAACGCACCGCCGGTGGGAAGTCGGATCGCCTTCAATCTGTTGTCGATGTTCGTTTGGTAATCGGGGAGCTTCGCCGCGAGGTCGATCAGTTGACGCGCTAACAACCAGCCGGCGCCGCCGGCAACGCTGAAGAGCATCGCCACGACGATCAGAACAGCCGCGATACGTCCGATCCAGCGTTCAATGTAGCCGACCAGCGGTGCGAGCAGGAAGGTCAGCATCGCGGCAAGCGCGAGCGGGATAAGTAGTTGGCGCCCGACGTAAAGAATCGTGACGACGAACGCCGTCAGCAGAATCGCCCAGGTTCCTATGGCCGCCGCGGTAGCGGCATTCTTCGTCGCTCGCATGGCACGTTATCCGTCGTCCACAGTGCGGCTTCTAGCAAATGCGCGGCACGTCGCCCGCGCACCGCAGCTCAATTCTTCGACGCCAAGAAAGTGTCTTCGGATTCCGTAGCGATCCCAGACAGACGATAGCGACAGGTGTACAAACCTACAAACATGTAGGGAGCACCAATCACGCGCGCCGCGGTTTACGCGCCATGAAGTTATCTAGCCTTGAGCTAAAACACGTGGAGCACTTTGAGGACGATGACGATAACAACAATGACTCCGATGATGTAGAAGATGTTTCTGTTCACGGATCGTGGGTAACACGTCGCTATCCCCGGCGGCAAGCAATATAATCGTCGCGTGTGATTGCGGGCTTGGTCTAAAAATTAACCAAGCAAACCTGCCATCTTAGTAGCGGTTCCGCGTCACGATGACCTTGTCAACTACCATGTCATCGCCGTCCTTGGTGTAGTGAACGCGAACCTTCGAATCTTTTCTAATTTTCGAAGCTTCGATAACCTGTCCATCTGAAGTCACGTATGTGACGGCCTTGCCGAACTTGTAGTGCACGGGCTCGGCTGCTTCAGTTTTTAGGATCAGCGCTTGGCCCGGAGTAAACTCCGTGACGATGCCAGTACTTTCCGTTGTCGTGGTCGTGGTTTCAGTCGCTCCATTCGTCCCCGTCGCAACGGTAGTGGAGGATGTGGATGTTTGGCCATAAGCCACTAAACCCATTAGGGCTGTGGCAAACGTGACACTAAGGAATGATTTAATCATATTAACTTTCTATTTTACTAAGTTGCTGCAGTGATCGCAGCTAAAGGCCAACCGATTCGTGCTTCCGACCTAAATCGGCAAACCAGGTAGGTAAATGGATGCGGCAGGAACTCTGAATACGGCTTCGTCTGTATCTAGCCAATACTTCGTAAGCTCGGCGTCATACTTTCTAGGTATAGGAGGCACCCGTATCCAGTCGATTCGAGTCGGCAGCCGATACAAGCGTTCCCGATAACTCGGGGAAACTCTTTATAACACTCGCGTGCCTGTAAGTTTTACGTCAGCGCGTTTCGTCCGGCCGGCGCGCATGTGACTCGCTCGCCAGTTTCTCGTTGCGCCGACTTGGCTGCCTTCACTCAGGACGGCTCTGCGGCTGTTCCGATGTTTCCGTAAATGCGCGCTTCGTCGAATCCACGTAAACCGTGGATTCATCGTAGCTGATACGCGAAACCTTATCCGTGGATACGACTACTTTTTTGCCGACGTACCAATGGCCGCATTCAACAACAATTTCGCGGATTACCCATGTCCTTCCATCGATCAGAAAATCTGCCACTTCTCCGACTCTTCCATCGCTCGCTTCGACGTTGTAGCCGTTTATAGAGCGCGCACTTCGAAGATGTGAATCAGCTGCTTGTTGCTTTGTATCCCTTGCCGGTGGCGGAGGAACCACCACCGGGTAACCAGCCAAACCCCACAACGGCATTGATTTGGCGTAGTAAGGGTACCCGTAGTGCCGGTGATATTCCTCTTCATGTTGGCGTGACACGGGCTTGTGCTCGTCAATGGGTGGACTGTCCTCAATTTGTTTTCGGGTCAGATTGACGAGAAGTACTTTCCCTTCGGGATGAAGGTGACCAAAGGCATGAGGAGAAATAAGAACCAACCGCCCCGTCAGCCAGTGACCGGTGTCCGCTACCAGATAACGCACGGTCCAATTCTTATCATCAAAATAGAAGTCCCTGACATGACCGATCTCACCGTCCGACGCGCGTAGTTTCTCTCCGTATCGTTCTTGAATGCTGTGTAACATGATTGAGTGTTCTTTCTTCTTACTAGGCTCCGTTTGCTATCGCATGTTCGGCATCGATCCGCGAAAAACCGGATTCGGGGCCAACGCTGATCCGGGCAACGTTTGCGGCGCTAGGAATGCGCAGTTCGAGCAAGGCGAAGCGGTATTTCTAACCGCGCTGAAAGTGTCGCATCGCGGCGCGCATACTAAACCTTGAGCCCTCTCAGCCACAGTTGTCCTGATCGAAGCCCTTGCGCGATGTATGCCTTACCGAACGTCTGCTGCTTAACATCGCGGGTCTGATTTGCTGGCGAGCCGCGAAGCTGCCGGAATAGCGCAGCTCGACGTTTAGAGCCTTTATGTCGCTTGAAATAAATCGCGCTGCTTTGTTGGACTGTTGGTTCCATATATGGTTACCGGACTCTCATACGGACTGCGCTCGTCTCGCGGGAATCCCTTTCTGGCCGCTCCGAATTGAGAGTGGCGAGGACACGCATTGAATCACGACATTCCATTGCACAGTGATCGTTCGCGAAATTTGCTCGCAGCCCGTCGGACAGGGGCTTTGTGAGCATGTTGTTTGCGCTGCTTCGCAGAAACGTCTTCCAGTCGCGATGTATCACGTTTCAGCGTTCCGACCGAGGGCCTCCCACCGAAGTCATGTTTACGGGTGTATTTGGGCATGGCTGCAACTCGCGTTTCGGGTTTGTCGTTGCGCGGACTCAATCTTATCTGACGGGACGCGGCGCAGATTTCGAACAAGTCTTAGTCTCGACAGCGTCCAGATGAGCCACTTGGTCGGGTCAAATTGCCAAGGCTTCACTCCGTTACGGTAGTCATGCTGAAATTCGTGGTGGTAGTTGTGATAGCCTTCGCCCATGGTGAAAAGGGCGAGGAAGAAAGAGTCACGCGCGCTGCACCTGGTTGAATACGGCTGTCGTCCGATCGTGTGACACGCACTGTTAATCAGAAATGTGCAATGCTGCAGCACAACGATTCGCGCAACCCCCGCGATCAAGAAAGCACCGAGCGCTCCATGCCACCCATTCCACAGAGCGCCGAGGATGGCCGGGATACCGAAGCTGACCAGGACGGCGATCCACTGGACGTACCGATCTTGCCAGCAAACGAGCTTGTCTTTTTGCAGGTCCGCTACGTTGTCGTACGGCTGATCGGTCTTCAGCTTGAAAAGCAGCCAACCGATATGCGCGAAAAAGAAACCTTTCGAAATACAATACGGATCATCGTCATGATCCACATGCTTATGATGGCGCCGATGTTCGCTCGCCCACATCAAAACCGAATTTTCAAACGCGCCGGCGCCAAAAATAAGTGTGAAAAGCCGGATCGGCCAGCTTGCCTGGAAGGTAATGTGCGAGAAAAGCCGATGATAACCTAACGTGACGCTAAATCCGCAAGCGGCAAGCATCGCAAAGAAGAGTACAACCTGAAACCAATCAAGCCCGAAAAACCAGAGATAGAGCGGGACGGCGGTCAATGTGAGAGCCAGCGTGCCAATGAGAAAGGAACTGGTTAACCAATTGATGCGATCGAGTGGCAACCGGAAAAACAGGCGCTCCGGCCGCACGTTCGCTTTATCGGGAAACGTGAAGTTCCCTCCGTTGGCGATAAAGGAGCTGTCGTTCATGGCGTCTGCTCGCCTTTGTTCCAGCGGCTCAGCGTGCCGATTTGATTGGCAGCGGTCTTGCGTCCCAACGCATCCCACGTCCGGAAACCCGTCCTGCCGTTTTTCAGCGCGCGGACAGCCGCTTCAGTCGTCCCATATAATACGAGTGCCCGACGAGCCCTGCCGACGACGAGCTCGAGATAACAGCCGAGCTGAGTTTGGCGAAAGACAAATTCTCCGACAGACGGTCGTAAAGTGGAGTCGTTTTATTGGGGCTTGCGATCTGTCGGCGATGATGCTGGAAATAATTTCTCTTTACCGGTCTGTGTTGCACGGCAAACAGAGCGCCATTTTGTGTGATAGTTGGCGCCATAATCTGGGGTTTACGTTTGTGGAAGTGGTAGCGGGTTCCCTTCGCGCCATAGGGCGTTCATTCTCACGGGCTTCAGTGGTCGAATCGTCTATTTTGAAACGCGCGGTAAACTTCGCGCCTTTATCTAATCCCTCGCTTGCGGCCTCCAATGTTCCGCCATGCGCTTTAGTCAAAGTACGCGCAATCGAAAGACCGAGACCGAGCCCGCCGTAGCGTCGGTTAATGGACGAATCCCCTTGCTCGAACGGCGAGAAAATCCGCGAGAGTGCGTCTGCCGGAATGCCAATCCCGGTGTCGCTCACTTCTATGACCAGTCTGCCGCCTTCCTCATTGCGCGTGACGATCGAAACCTTGCCACCTTTTGGTGTGAACTTCACCGCGTTGCCAATCAGATTCGACAGAATCTGTTCGAGTTTGCCCGAGTCGGCCCGGATGTAGCTATGCCGAGCCTGCAAGCGGAGGTCGATGCCAATCCCCGCCCCTTTCTGCTGGCTCTCGAAATTCTTGAGTGCAAAGCGGATCGCATCGTGCGCGTCCACCTTCGCGAGCTCCAGCCCCAAGGCCTCGTTCGCAAGCTGGGTGAAGTCGAGCAACTCGGTGACTAGATGCACGAGACTTTGAACATTGCGGCGGATGAATGCCAAGGCGGACTTATCGAACTGCGGCGGCAAATCTTTCTTGTCGGGCATCCCGACCTTACCGTGACCCAGCGTGAGCACGTCGATCATTGACGAGATGGCTGCGAGCGGACTGCGCAGATCGTGAGAGAGCACAGCGATCATTTCATCTCTTGCTCTGACTGCGAGCTCGAGCGCATCGGCGTGGCTCTTGGACGCCGCCTGAAATTCAGCCCGCACACTAATATCGCGGATGTTGCATTGGATCACTTTGGCTGAGCCAACAAAGTAAACGTTACTGACAAACTCGACTTGGATCTGTTTCCCGGCCTTCGTGCGGAGCGGGCGGTTTTCGTACCGGATGTACTCCTCTGTTTGCAGCTTTTCGAACGCTGCCTGATTCGCTGCGATGTCTTCGAATAGGCCGATCTCCCAGAGCTGGAGGCCGATCATGCTTTCAAACGGATAGTCGAGCAGATCGAGGAGAAATGGATTTACATCGATGATCTTGCCGGTATTCGCGTCGAGAATCAGGATGCCATCCTGCGCGGTTTCGAATAACCGGCGGTAGCGAAGCTCCGATCCTTCCAAGGCGAGCTCCAACGAATTTCCTCGGCCACCGGCGGGCATTAGCTTCGCCTGGCTAATTGACGCATTTGATGTCATCGGTCGAGACTCGCTGTCATTGAGATATTTGTTTTAAGCAGGCGGGAGATGGGACAGTTTGTTTTTGCCGCGATCGCCGCATCCATGAAACCCGCTTGAGAGGCGTCCGGAACGTTCGCATGGACGTCGAGCTGGATGTGCGTGATCGTCCAGCCCGCGGCTAAATCTTCCAACGTTGCGGTTGCGGTGGTTTCAATGCGCTGCGGGTGGAAACCGCAAAGACCAAGCTCATTGGACAGGGCCATCGAAAAACACCCGCCTAACGAAGCCGCGATCAGTTCGTCCGGATTGGTGCCCCGGCCTTCCGCGAATCGCGTTCGAAAAGAATATTGCGTTTTAGAAAGAACGCCGCTTTCGGTGCTTAAAGTCCCTTCGCCCTTGTGAAGGCTTCCTTTCCAAAGAGCTGAAGCGTTTCGGTCCATAAATGGCAAAGCAAAGCGTTACCCCTCCGCTCGTTGCCCGGCCAATATGTTCTTGGTAGCACGTCATACCTTTTAAGTATGGCCCGTCTGCCTGTGGCCGAGCGGTCTGTCATAATTCGCAATTCGTTCTTTGCATTAACGTGCCGAGTCGGTTTACGATAGGTTTTTTACCGCGATGGAACTTCGTCATCTGCGCTACTTCGTCGGCGTTGCCGAAGCGCTGAGCTTCACAAAAGCCGCCAAAAAGCTGCACACTGCGCAGCCTTCACTTTCGCGGCAGGTTAAGGATCTGGAAGAAGAGCTTGGCGTCCGGCTTCTCAATCGCACAAAGCAACTGGTCACGCTGACAGACGAGGGCCGCTCCTTTCTCGCCGATGCCAAACGCCTTCTTGCTCTCGCATCCGAAACGGTCGAGTCCGTCCGCCGATTGCACAGCGGCGAGGTTCGTGCGCTCAATATCGGGTACGTCAGCAATCTCTTTTACGATTTGCTGCCGAGGACCCTCGCTTCGTTCCGTCAATTGTTTCCCACCGTTTCGGTTAACCTCTTCGACATGTCGTGCGGTGAACAGTTTCGCGCGCTTGAAGATGGCAAGCTCGATCTGGGTTTCGTTGGATTACACGAGCCAATTGCGCGGCGCGGATTGGAATTCCGAACCATTGCATCCTACAAAACCGTCGCCGCCTTGCCCAAAGACAATCCGCTGGCGGGCGAAACGACGGTGGCGCTGAAAGCTCTCGCGCCCATGTTTTTCATCGGAATGTCAGAAGCGAGCTATCCCTACTACCACGAGTGGCTAACCAAGACCTGTCACCGCGCCGGTTTTATCCCGAAGGTTTTGCAGGATGTCGATCTCGAACGAACGATGATCCACGCCATCTCCGCTGGTTTGGGTGTCGCCCTCGTCCCCGAGCAGCTAAAAAAACTCCCCCACAAAAATGTCGTGTTTCGCCCAGTCATGCCGGCCGTGGCGACCGAAGCTTGTGTCGCGTGGAAAGGCGAAAATCCGTCCGCTCCTTTGAAAGCCTACGTGGAAATCGTCGAGCACGTTGGCCGCAGCATCCGTTGAACCGAACTGTGGCAGGATTTGGTCGTGTAAAAATCAAAGCGCAAATCGAAACATCAGGCGAGAAGAGGAGAACGCGACTTCGATCAAACGGCATTTACGCCTTTCCAAAAAGCAACGGGAATCAAGCAGTCTAAGGCCCGCCCCTCGGCTCAACGCCATTCTCGCTCAGGTCGCGGACGATAAAGCATTCTGACGCGCTTTGCTCCCAGTGTCAGCCAATGATCGGTTCGCAAGCTCCAGCGGGAACAACGATCCACTTGAACGTAGCTGAAAAATCTTGGCAAGTGCTTACAAAGCTGGATAAATGGGCGGACGAAAGTTTAACCTAACCGAAAGAAACATCTATGCTCTGGACTATAATTGTAATACTAGTCGTGCTCTGGCTTCTGGGCTTTATCGGCCACTTTGGCGGCGGTCTGATCCATCTACTGCTCGTGATTGCCGTCATCGTGCTCGTTATTCAGCTGATTCAAGGCAGACGAGGGCTCTGAGCGAATCCGTTTTTGCCCCGGCAGTATCAGTAGTGCATCCTGACAATCGGTTTTGCAACCGATCAATGCCATCATGCACAGCTTAAGAAGCGATTCTACGATGAAAATCGTCACGGTTTGAACCGAATTCCTAACCAGTAAGAAGCAATGGCGCTTAATCTTTTCAGGACGAAAAGCCCGGAGCGCCTGATGGCCGAGGCGGCGGCGCCCGAGCGCCAGTTAAAGCGTGCTCTCTCGGCGTTCGATCTTACCTGCATCGGCATTGGCGCGATTATTGGGACTGGAATCTTCGCGCTGGCGGGAACGGCAGCGGCAGGAGAACAAGCACACGCAGTCGGGTCAATTTGGAAAACGCCGGTGTTGAATTTCGTTCAGTCGTGGACAACGCATGCGCCTTTGGTTTTTGGGCGGCCGGGCGCAGGACCGGCTGTTATGCTTTCATTTGTGGTGGCCGGGATCGCGTGCGGATTCGCAGCGCTTTGTTACGCCGAACTCGCCGCGATGATTCCGGTCTCGGGCTCGGCCTACACGTATTCGTATGCGACGCTGGGTGAGATCATCGCCTGGACTATCGGCTGGGACCTGATTCTCGAATACGCAGTTGGCAATATGGCGGTCGCGGTCGGCTGGTCCGGCTATTTCGTTAGACTGTGCGGCAGTCTCTTCAATCTGAAATTTCCGCTTTGGCTGGTGAGCGATCACACAACAGCGACGGGCATTATCGCGCAGGGCGGCGACGTGCTCGCAAACTATTCGTCGACTACGCTTCCAACCATGGCCGGCCACGCAATCGCACTGAATCTTCCGGCGCTTCTCATCGTCGCGGCAGTGACGGCCCTTCTGGTCTACGGAATTCGTGAGAGCGCGCGGACGAACACGACCATTGTCATCATCAAGATCGCCGTCGTCATGTTTGTGATTGCGTTTGGCGCATTCCTGGTTCACCCGACCAATTGGCATCCTTTTGTTCCGACCGGGATCGGCGGTGTGATGAGCGGGGCGGCAATCGTATTTTTCGCCTTCATTGGATTCGATGCCGTCTCAACGACTGCCGAGGAAACAAAAAATCCTCAGCGCGATATGCCGATCGGAATCATCGCCAGCCTCATTATTTGCACAGTGCTCTACGTTTTGATGGCGGGGGTTATCACCGGGATGCGAAAGTATACCACTTATCTCGGCGATCCTGCGGCAGTCGCGACCGCATTCGCCGACCGGCCCTGGGCCACGGCGCTCATCAGTGCAGGCGCGCTCGCTGGTATTACTTCAGTGCTGCTCGTTTTCCAACTCGCCCAGCCACGCATTTTCATGGCCATGGCACGCGACGGGCTGTTGCCGCAATATTTCGCAAAAATTCACCCCCGGTTTCGCACACCGCACATCACAACCATCTGGACTGGAGTCGCCGTCGGTGGCGTCGCGATGTTTACAGATATCGGGTCGCTTGCTGATCTTACGAACATCGGCACACTTTTTGCCTTCGTGCTCGTTTGCCTCGGCGTGATCGTGCTGCGCCGGACGAATCGAGAACGTCCGCGTCCGTTTCGTGTTCCATTCGTACCGGTCTTTCCCCTTCTCGGTGTGGTCTTCTGCTTCGCGCTGATGCTAAGCTTGCCGCTCGAGACGTGGGGCCGCTTCTTTATCTGGCTTGCGATCGGGCTCTCGATTTACTTCGCCTATAGTGTGCGCCACAGCAAACTGAGGCGCGGCGTTGACGCCGGCATAACGGAAGATATCCCGCCGCCGCTGATTAAGACCTGAAATCGCCCTACATCGAGCGTCGCAGCTTCGGAAGCGCTTCGCGAAATTGCGTGGGAGAACGACCGACGATTCGCTTAAACTCGCGATTGAAATTCGTCATGGATTGAAATCCGCATGCGAAGGCAGCTTCGCTAATTCGCGAGTTGGGATTGAGCAAAAGCGCCTTCGATTTCTCCACTCGAACTCTCGAGAGGTAATCGATGAAATTTATCCCAGTCGCTTTCTTGAACATCTTGCAAAAGTAATGCCTGCTGATATGAGCCACTTGGGCGATCCGCCCCAGCGACAGCGGCTCCGCTTGATGGTCCTCGATAAATTGTCGCGCTCGCGTCATATTTGTGGACTCATCGTTTTCGCGCCGTACGGCCAGTTGATTCGACAAGATCGAAAGGTGTTGCGCAAAAATACTCAGGAGCCGCAACATCGCGCGGTACCGGACAGGCGATAAAACGCACGACCGAAAATAGGCCCGCTCAAGTTGCTTCCAATCCGTCTTGTAGCCCCACGCGCGGAGCTGCCGAGTAATGCTGGCGAAGTGTTTCTTTGTCGGATTCTTGAGCATTACTTCACCCGTCTCGAGAAAACCGAGAATGTGGTCACCCACATACACTGGCACTGCACTTTCTGAGAGTCCCGCAAACCAAGTAACGGTGCGCGTCGTCGAGGCCGGTTCCTGGGACGAATCGGTTTGGGCCCTTAGACATGCGGCGCGAGCCTTGTTGAAACGAGCCAGAATCGCGGCGAACGAAACGTGATCCGTTTTGCCATGGTGTGCAGGCGACCATGAATCGTGTCCTCGGATATTAAGCGGCAAACCCGTGGCTTCGCTGAAAGCCCGTTCGTAATCTTTGAAAATCTGAGAACGTGACAGATGTACCATTACTTCCTGATCAGAAGAGGACCGGGCTGCGCCCGGTTGCGTCCTTGCGCTCTGCGAAGCCGCAGAAATCGCGCCCCGTCCACGGGCGCTGCGGATCAGGCCGCTTGTTTTTGAGCGTCTCATTGGCGTCAATTATTTTTCGAGACCGGGTTATCAATGGGGATTGCAGCTTCGACAGCCGGAGCGCTGTCTCCTCTAGCGAGACTCTTGCGCTCTGTTAAAATACCCGCAGTCATTTCAGGGCGCTCGCAATCTGAGCTACGTTAGCAGCCCTCGGCACGCGGCATGCGATTAGGGCTTTAGTCGTGTCTTGTACAGTTAGGAGGTATTTGCGCACGATAGGATGAATTGCATATGCGACTTCGGCATCTCGCATTATTTCGCGGAATTGGATTAGATGCATGTGCCGTCAACCTTGGTAGCAGAATGCCTTCAACGCGCCTTGCGCCGGACCGGTTGTGGCGTCTTCCTTCCGATCATCACAGGGTAACTGTTGAAGTCGTCCTGGATTTCCCCCTTCGTTTTCCCAACGTCGCTCGGCGGCAGAATTGCTTTCTTCATTCTGTGAACTTGCGAAAGTCAGGGAATCCATGATCACAATCAATGAAGCGGCTCAGCGCCCGTTGTCCCGATGAAGTCGTGGTACGACGAATAAGTCGCCGGACGTCAGCCGCCGCCGAACATCCGGCCTCTGCTTGCAGGCCGCGGCGCGAAACTTCTTGAAAAGTGCCGCACGACGTTTTGAAGTTTTATGTCGCGCATAGTAAAGCGCGCAGTTCTGAGTCAATGTTGGTTCCATCTTAATTCTCCGTTTGTTTCCGCTGGTGGCGGATTGGATTGACGCGGGCGCTGATGTCTGAGCAATTCGTATCGAGGCGCGTGATATAAGCATCCAGAGACGCCACGAAAGTTATCCCTAAGACGGCAGTGTCGCCCGATAAGTTCTCGAGCAATTTTTTAAGCTCATCTTTATGAGCAGCGATAAGATTCATGAGGCGGTTTTGTGTGCAGAGGGAAGGGGCCGCACACCTGCGCGATCGATTGACGCTGCGATTGTTACGGAACTAGCATACGGCTGCGACTGCCGATCAGCTAATGGTAATTACTGCCACAGTTCGCCACACCATATTCCGCGGTACTCCGCAACTCTTATTGGTTCGATTTCCGCATGAAGAATATCACCGGTCGAACGACTGATCCTGCGAAGCTCGGCGCCGTCCCAAAGATCCTAATTCGCAAGACCGGAGATAAGCTTCTGGCGATGTACGACGATTCAGGAATTTTCCCTGAGCAATCGTTACACTTTCTGTTTAACAGAAGGACGGATGCCGACCCGAGGTACATCTTTGGGTTGTTAAAACTCTCGACTGTTGACTGCGTACTACCGCGCACAAGCGATAACAAATAAAAGGAGCATTGCTCAGCTTAAGAAAGTTGATCTGGATCAATTGCCGATCCGAACCATCAATTTCGCAGACGAAGGCGACAAAAAGCGACATGATCGGATGGTGTCGTGCGGGGAGCGGATGCTGGAGTTGCACAAACAACTTGGCCACCGCCAAAACCGGTCACGAGCAGATGGCGCTGCAGCGCCAGATCGATGCCACCGATGCACAGATCGACAAGCTCGTTTATGAGCTCTACGGCCTGACCGAAGAGGAAATCAAAATCGTCGCAGCCACCGCCAAGCCTCACTCGGCTGGCCACCAATCGTAAAGCTCTGCCGGATTCATTCCGTTGCGGCTCCAGCGGCGCACTTCCTCCATCACCTTCTCCTCACTCCAGCCGGGGTGATGAACGCGAACCGATTCGATTTTGAACTGGCGTATGCGTTCAGTGAACTTCAACGCGCGGGTTAGTTTTTCTTGCGGCATCATCGCTCGATACGCTGCTAGATCTTCGGCATCCATTTTCCTGCCTTCCTGCTTTCCTGATTCTAATCTGCGAAATCTGCGGTTCTCAAGTGAAACGCGGCTGACACAGCCGCCGCTACAGTTTTTTATCTTTCGCCAGCTCGATTCCCAAGTCCCTCAACTGTCGAGGATCGACTTCGGCAGGCGAATTGCTCATTAAATCCATGCCGCGATTGTTTTTCGGGAAAGCCATAACATCGCGGATACTCTGTTCGCCGCAGATCAGCATCACCAGGCGATCGAGGCCGAGCGCAATGCCGCCATGCGGCGGCGCGCCGAGGCGAAGCGCGCGCAGTAAATGGCCGAACTGTGATTCTCGATCTTGCGGACTGATGCCGAGCGCCTCGAACATTTTAGCCTGCAACTCCGGCTCGTAGATTCGCATGCTGCCGCCGCCGATTTCTACGCCGTTCAAAACAACGTCATAGGCGTCGGCACGAACATCCGGGAATTTCTTTGCCTCGAACAGCCGCATGTCCTCCGCTTTCGGTCGCGTGAATGGATGATGCATCGCGTTCAATTTGTTTTCCTCGGCGCTCCATTCGAAAAGCGGAAAATCTATAACCCAAAGGAAATCCCAAATCTCAGAAGAGGGCATGAGCCTTTTGCATCTCGGCGATGCGCAGGCGTAATCGCCCCAGGACCTCGCAGGCGACTTCCCATTTGTCAGCGGCGAAAAAGAGGCAGTCTCCCTCTTCGATGTTCAACCGCGATTCCAGCGCGGCTTTCTCCGCGTCACTGAAAAACTTCACGATTGGCGATTTCCATTCTCCATTCTCAACTTTGATGAAAGCGAGACCTTTCGCGCCGTGTAGCTTTGCAATTTCCGTCAGCTCATCGGCTTGCCCGATAGTGATTCCGGCAAAGCCTTTTGCGTTGATTGCTTTTACGACACCGCCCGCATCGAGTGCACCGCGAAAAACTTTGAAACTGCTGTTCCGAAAAATTTCATCAAGATCGACCAGGTCCATTGCAAATCGGCGATCAGGTTTATCGCTGCCGTAGCGATCGAGCGCTTCGCGATACGTGAGCCGGTCGAATGGAGTTTTGATTTCGATATCGCGCGCCGCTTTGAAAATCGCCGCGAGCATTCCTTCGGTCAGCGCGAAGATGTCGTCCGGCGTGACGAATGACGCTTCGATGTCAATTTGAGTAAACTCCGGCTGCCGGTCGGCGCGCAAATCTTCGTCCCGGAAACATTTTGCAATCTGAAAATATTTTTCGACGCCGGCGACCATTAGCAATTGTTTGTACTGCTGCGGCGCCTGCGGCAGCGCATAAAATTTTCCTGCCATGATCCGGCTCGGCACCAGAAAGTCACGCGCTCCTTCGGGCGTGCTCTTGGACAGAATTGGTGTTTCAACTTCAATAAATCCCTGGCTGTCGAGGTAATCGCGCGTGGCTTTTGCCGCCCGATGGCGAATCCGCAAGTTTCGGGAGAGCCGTGGCCGCCGCAGATCCAAATAGCGGTGCGTCATCCGAAGATCTTCATTCTGCGGCTCGGCATCGATCGGGAAGGGCAATGCATCGGCCCGATTCAAAATACGCAGCTCGCTTGGAATGATTTCGATATCCCCGGTCGCGAGATTTGAATTTTGGGTGCCGGGCAGGCGTGCTGCGACGCTACCCGAAACTTGAATGACATCTTCGCCGCGCAACGTGTGTGCCTGCTTCGCAAGCTCGGCGTTTTCCTCGGGGCGAAAGACAACCTGAGTCAGTCCTTCACGATCGCGCAGATCAATGAAGATCACGCCGCCATGGTCGCGGGTGACATTTACCCAGCCGGCAAGCGTGACCTCCCTGCCGATGTCGCTTTTGCGAAGTGAATTGCAATCGTGCGTGCGATACATGTTTTGTGTCATTCCGAGCGAAGTCGAGGAATCCCGGTGCGAAAACCCTGAGTATCTCCACGGGATCCTTCGACTCCGCCTGGGCTCCGCTCAGGATGACAAGGTCAACTGCGCTTGCAAGTGCGCAAGCAAGCGATCGTGCGCCACAAGCTCTTGCTCACCTGTTCCCATATTTTTGATTTTCACCTGCGGCCACTCATCTCCATAAAGAAGCGCGATGCGCGCACCCAGCTCTTCGGCGGCTTGGAACTGCCGGGCGACTTTCGTTGGCGTAAGCGGGTAATCCACGCGGTACCCGCAGTCGCGCAGTTGCTGGATCTGTGCGAGCGCGTCGGCCCTGCGTTCTTCCTTTGCAATGACGATGTAGATGTCGATCCTGCGCTCGCTGGCAATTAGCTTGTGCATCGCCTCGCTTGCGCGGGGGATCTCGTCGATTAGCTCGCCGAGAACGACGTCGCCCATTGCGAAACCAAGCGCGGGCAGAGAAAGCGCGCCGTCGCTCAATTGCGAAATCAAATTGTCGTAGCGCCCGCCACCAGCGATCGCGCGAAACTTCCCGGCACGATCGAACGCCTCGAAAACGATGCCGGTGTAATAGGCAAGACCACGAACGATTCCCACATCAATCGCGACGAAATCGGCAAGGCCGCGAGTGCGCAGTCCGGCCGCGAGTTGCTCCAGCTTGGCGCTCTTGCCGCCGCTTTTCAGCATCGCAAATACGGGATCGGCAAGTTCCCCAAGTTTTTCTGCAGTTTTCTCCCGGGGCTCACGGGCGGATTTATCGATCACTTGCAGTAAATCTTCCCAACGCTCGGCCGGTACATTGTTGTCGCGGAAGAAATCAGTCCAAAATTCACGATCACTGATCCTGACGACGAAATCTTTTTCAGTAAGCCCAAACGCACGCAGCACATCGATGCAAAGCGCTACGAGCTCGATGTCGGCGGCGAGATCTTTCTCGCCGACAATATCGCAATTGAGCTGAAAATGTTCGCGCAACCGGCCGCGCTGTTGCTTTTCATACCGGAAAAATTGGCCGATCGAAAACCATTTGAGTGGTTTCTTGAATTCGCGTTCGTGTGCCGCCACAACACGGGCAAGCGTAGGCGTGAGCTCGGGACGCAGCGCGACTTCGCGTTCGCCTTTGTCTGTGAAGTTAAAAAGCTGTTCGACGATTTCCTCACCGCTCTTCTTCTTGTATAGCTCGGTCGCTTCAAGAGGCGGGCCCTCCCATTCCACAAGGCCGTAGCGTCGGGCGACCTCGCGCCAACGCGCAAAGATGTAATTGCGCCTGGCGCAGTCGTCCGGCAGGAAATCACGAAAACCGGGTAAAGTCTGCATAAACAGTCTACGTTGCGCTCACAGCGGCCTCGATTAATTGCTGCCGACACAACCGCGCGATACGGAATTTACGATATGATGGCGAACCTGAAAAAACTCCGGCGGTAAGGCACCGGGAAGATACACAATAGAGGACATCGATTGAATCAAAGCAGAGGGAGAAATATGAAACAAATCAGATTAGCAAAAATATTGGCAGCAGGCTTGGCTTGTGCGGCATCGCTCGGAATAGCGGTCGCTCAGACTACAACCACTACAACGACATCAGACCCCGTAACGGGCACGACGACAACCCAGCAGACGACCACCAGCAGTGCGGGCAACATCGTCACCTATACGCCTGACTCGGATTACTTCATGTTCCGAACAGCGTCGGGTGCGGCGCCCGTCCGTTATTACTACACGAAAGACACGACTGTGGTCGATCCCGCGGGTCATGTGGTAAATTGGTCGGCAGTCCGCCCGGACATGCCGGCGACTGTTTACTATTCAACAGTCGGCGACCGGGTGGTGGTGCGCAAAGTAGTATTAACCCAGCCTGCCGGTGTGATTCGACACGAGGAAACAACTACTACGACAACAACAAGGCCATAACGGTCCCGTTGTTTTCCGGCAGAAACTCAAAAGCGCCTGCGAAAATCTCGCGGGCGCTTTTTTTGCCGTTTCATCTCTGTAGCCACCGGCCTGTGGCCGGTCGAGATCGGGATGGTTTCGCACATTGAGGCGGCCGCACGGAGGGCCCTGGATACAGGCGGCACACGAGGCTCCGAGCCGGAAGTCAGGTTTCCAGTGATCTCTTCTCGGGTAAATTTGCACTCGCGTGGCTGCCTCTCAAAAACAGAAACCCGATCTGCAGAAGAAAGTGCATGAGGTGCCACACAAACCGGGTGTGTACTTGATGCGCGACCGGTTCAACCGCGTGATTTACGTCGGCAAAGCGCGCGACCTGCGTAAACGGGTGGGCTCGTACTTTATGCCGTCCAAAATGGCACAGGCCGATTTGAAAACGCGTGCCATGCTAGATGCTACATGGGATTTTGAAACGCACACGGTCCGGAGCGAAGCGGAATCAGTTTTGCTTGAGGGCAAACTGATTAAGGAATACCGACCGCGTTACAACGTTTCGTTCCGTGACGACAAACGGTTCCTCGTCGTCAGGGTCGATCTATCGGAAGAGTGGCCGCGCTTTCGCCTCGCTCGATTCAAGAAGGACGACGGCAGCCGCTATTTCGGCCCATACGCGCACGCGGGTGCGCTGCGGCAGACACTCAACTTCATGCGCAAGAAATTTGGCGTGCTCACCTTCGGCCGGGGCGCGCCAACGGAGCGGGAATTGAAATCCTCGACGTATCAGGTGCCTGTGCGCCTAAGCGAGATCAGCGCCGAACAATACCGGGAGCGCGTCGCGCAGGCGTGTGAGTTTTTGGAAGGCAAATCGCGAGAGATGATCGCCGCTCTCGACGAACAAATGAGCAACGCTGCCGAGAAGATGGACTTCGAGAAGGCAGCCGAATTGCGCGACATGATCGCGGACTTGCGCGATACAACCAAGCCGACACGACGATTCACCCGCGGCAGTTTGCCTAGCACGATTGATCCGATGTCGGATGTGCGTGAACTAGCCGACGCGCTGTATTTACCCCACACCCCGCGCGTCATGGAATGTTTCGATATCTCCAATATTTCGGCGACGCACGTGGTCGCCTCCATGGTTTGTTTCCGGGACGGGGTGCCGGATAAGGACAATTACCGTCGGTATCGGGTCCGCACCGTTGAAGGACAGGATGATTTTGCGAGCATGGCCGAAGTGGTGCGACGCAGATATTCCCGAATCCTGCTTGAAGCGCGAGCCGCAAATTCCGACGCAGCGGAATATTCGCAAGAGAACGCGGCAGATGCCGTGGCGCGAATTTCCAGTCATCCCGAGCGAAGTCGAGGGAGCCCGTCGCAAACCGGAGAGGTAACTTCGCGGGATTCCTCGACGTCGCTGCGCTGCGCTCGGAATGACAGTGACTTTGTCGCAGTCCGATTACCCGATCTAATAATTGTCGATGGCGGAAAGGGACAACTCTCGGCGGCGTGCCGTGAATTGCAGCGATTAGGCTTGCACGATCTTCCCATTATCGGCCTGGCGAAAGAACGCGAAGAGATTTATCGGCCCGGACGCGCATTGCCGTTACGGCTTCCAATGGAATCCCCTGCCCTGCGTTTGCTCCAGCGCATCCGCGATGAGGCGCACCGCTTCGCGAACGCATATCACCAATTGCTGATGAAGAAACGAGTCGAAGAAAGCATTCTCGACGATTGCCTGGGCGTGAGCCAGAACAGGAAAAACTTGTTACTGCGGCGGTTCGGCTCGGTGAATCGCCTTCGCAGGGCCAACGTGGATGAGATCGCGGCCACCGAAGGCATCGGCCGAAAATTGGCCGAAGAAGTGCATCGATTTCTGCGGCAGCATTGATTTGTTCGCAGTGTTGCCGAAATTCGCTGTCATTCCGAGCGAAGCGAAGCGGAGTCGAGGAATCCCGCGGAACAATCCGAGGGGAGTATCATGAGATCCCTCGACTTCGCTCGGAATGACAGGCCTAAGTTGGGATTACCCGGATGACTCGCGCTCGAATCTGCCAAAATCTGCAGAATCTGTGGGTTGGGGTATTGCTGTTTGCGCTGTCGGTCTTTGCGACTGCTATAACGGCGCACACACAAACGCTGATGCCGACGCCTGCACCGAGTGCAAGTGCTTCGCAGGAAGAAGAAGCAATCATCCCCACTTTCGAGACGCAAAAGCTGGCGCGCACTTACATTCTCGACATTCCCGCGCCACGTGGGCAGATCACCGACCGTAATGGTGCGCCGCTGGCGCAAAATCGGCTCAGTTACAATCTGGCCATCAATTTCCCAACGCCCTTGAACTTTTCAGATGCGGAGGCGCTGAGGTTCACGAGGGAAAAAATAGATCAGGCCGCGAAATTGATCGGACGCAGGTTTCGGATTTCTGACGAGGCGATCCTTCGGCATTACCGCAACCGCGGAATCATGCCGTTTGAGATTGCACAAAATCTCACGCCGCAGGAGTACGAAGGCATCAAAGATAATTTGCCGCCCGGTATGATGGTGCGGCCTGTTTACGTCCGGATTTACCCGAATGGAAAGGTCGCTGGTCAGATTATTGGTTATACCGGCAAAACGGGCCGAAATCCCGATGGCATTGTCGATAATCACGAAACCATCTGGCCTGAAACCGAGGGACGCGAAGGCCTCGAGCAAACATTCAACGAGATGCTCACCGGCAAGCACGGCGAATATAAACTCACGTTCGACAAGGACGGCCGGAAAACATCAGAGAAACTCATCACGCCGCCCGAGCCCGGATACAACGTAGTTACCACTCTTGATTTGCACCTTCAGGAACTCGCGGAGAAGGCGCTGGCAGCAAAAGCAAAGCGCGGCGCGATGGTGATAATCGACCCAAATAGCGGCGACGTTCTGGCGCTGGCATCCTGGCCGACGTACGACCCAAACGTGTTTGTCCCTTCCATCTCAGCTGATCAACTCAAAGCTTTGCAGTCGGATCCGGACATCCCGCTTTTGCCGCGTGCGTATCGTTCATCGTATCCACCGGGATCGACATTCAAGGTCGCGGTGGGCATTGCGGCGCTGGAAAGCCACGCCGTGTATCCAGCAGACCAATACGAATGCGTCCCGGTAATTCAGATTGGCAATGTCACGTTCCATAACTGGAAAAAGAGCAATCGCGGCGCCTTAAATTTCGTTCAGGCACTCACGGAATCCTGCGACACATGGTTTTATCAGGTTGGGATCAAAACCGGCTCGGGACCGATCATCGATTGGGCATTGAAGCTGGGCTTTGGCGCGAAATGCGGCATTCCGTTACGGGGCGAAGCTGAAGGCCGCATCCCGAACGACGAATACATGAAGGCCACGCACGGCCGCAAAATCCTCAACGGCGATATCGCAAACATGTCGATCGGCCAGGGCGATGTCCAGGTGACGCCGTTGCAGATGGCGCAGGCAATGGGCATTGTCGCCAATGGCGGAACGTTCTATCAAACACGATTGGTCGAACAGGTGCAGACGTTCGATAACCAAATCGTCACCGCCTACCAGGTACGCGCCAAACGAAACCTCGACCTCTCGTCGGAGACGCTGGATGAATTGCACACTGGGATGGTGAATGTCGTGAATGGCGCAGGCGGGACAGCACATCAGGCCAGCCTCGATAACATCGAAGTAGCCGGCAAAACCGGTACCGCGCAATGGGGACCAAAACATAAAGAACGCACAGCAGCGTGGTTCGCTGGATTTTTGCCTGCGGATCAACCGCGATACGCATTCGCGGCTGTTTACGAGGGTGACGTCGGCAGCAAAGTACACGGCGGTTCCGCTGCTGCGCCCATGATCGCCGACGTGTTCAAGGACGTTTATAAAGGTCAAATGTTAACCAGCCGCTCCGAACGGCGCGAACGGGAGAAGCCGGAAATCCGCCGCGCTGAACCAGTCGAGGAAGACGACGAATCAGATTAGAGACACCAATTACACCAATAGGCACGAATCTCAGAAGCTTGATTCAATTCGCCTGTGTCAATTCGTGCGAATTCGTGAAATTCGTGTCTATGTCGCTGCTCCCACCAGCTCCATTGTGCCCTTGAACTTCGGCGGTTCTTCTTCGATACCGAAGTTGTCCGAATAGAGTTCCTCGATTTTTGCCATGTCGTCGGACGTGAGCAGTGCAGTATCCGGCGCCTTGGCGAATTCAACGAGCTGTTCTTCGTTGTAAATATTCGGCAAAGTCGAAGCCACGCGATCATCAGCGAGCAACCATTGCAACGCTGCTTGTCCCAACGTGCGCTCGGAATTCTCAAGGAACCGCAGTTGTTCGATCTTCTTGATTCCATTCAACAGCCAGCTCCGCGGTCTATGGCTGCGGTGATCTGTTGGCGGAAATTTGGTTTCAGCCGTGTACTTGCCTTCCAACATTCCCGACGAATGCGTCACACGAATAAGAAACATTGTGTCTTTGCCGGCTTCCATTGCGGCGTCGTGAAAGGCACGTCCCGGATGTTGCTCGAGCATGTTGTAAATGTGCTGCACGCTTGTGAGATCACGCTCTCGAATGCAATTCAGTCCCTCGTATAACCAGCCAATCGCCGGCCCGAGCGCAATCCCGTAGTAACCGGATTTTTCCTTCGCTCTTTAATTCCTCCAGCGTCTTCCAGAGCGCGTCATCGTAAGCCTGCTCCATCCGAATGTTGTGCAGTTGAAGCAGATCGATCCGATCCGTCCTCAATCGTTTCAGTGCCGCATCCGTCGCGCGTGTGACCGCTTCCGGCGAAAAATCCTGCGGGATTTCCCGCTGACCGCGTCCGCGCGCTTCACCGTGGTGAACAAAATCGTAGCCAACCTTGGTCGCGATCACGATTTGGTCCCGTTGGGTCGGAAACGTCTTCGCAATAATTCTTCGCTCAGGCCATTGCCGTAGGTGTCGGCCGCATCGAACAAAGTGACGCCGAGATCAAACGCCTTGTGCATTAGAGCGATCGCCTCGCCCTCAGTAAAATTTCCCCACCACCCAGTGGAAATTGTCCACAGCCCGAAGCCAACCTCGCTCACGGTCAGGTCAGTGTTTTTGTAAATGCGAAAGCGCATACGGCAACAATATCAAGCTCCGTCGCACGCGTGCAAGCAATCGCGAAACTTATTCTGTTTATTTTGTCTCGTATACAAGACGAATGATGAATCTGCTTTACTTTTTGGCCGATTGCCTTACTTTGTTCCATGACCACAACAATCTCATCACGCGGCCAAACAGTGATTCCTGCTGAGATTCGCGCTCGCCACCGCCTTACCGAGCAATCGCGTCTGGCTTGGATCGACGACGGTCAGACAATCCGTGTTGTACCTTTAGCTGCTGGAGCGAACAAATACGGGCGCGGCATTGCTAAAGATTTAGATTTGGCTCGCGCCCTACGCGCTGATCGCGCAGAGGAACGCCGACGTGAACGAAGCCGATCTCGTTCTTGATACTTCTGCTATTCTCAGCGTGATTCAGGACGAACCTGGCGCTGACTTCGTCGAAGCAAGACTTGAGGAAGGGGCGTCAGGCAAAATCGCAATCGCGGCGAGCTTCGTTAGCCTTACCGAAATTCTTTACAAGACGATTCAGCTTGCTGACAAGAGGCGCGCGGACGAGCTGGTTGCAGTCATTAAATCGTGGCCAGTCGAGTTTGTGCATTCGGATGAGGCGCTCTGTATCGCTGCAGGCGAGATTAAAGCGCGCTTCCTGGTTTCATTCGCTGATGCCTTTGTCGGTGCAACTGCACAGCGATTTGGCGCGCTCCTGATCCACAAAGATCCTGAGTTCGAATCGCTCAAATCGGTAATTAAATTGAAAGCGCTCCCATACAAGGCGCGTGGTTGATTGTCATTTGTGAGCGCTCCCGATCGCCTTACCCATAGGGCGTTCGCCGACATTGACGCACGCTCCGTTTTTTAGTCGTGAATCTTTCGACAGTTCGTCCAAGTGGTTTTTGCATCAACTGGGACGAAAACAAAGTGATCCCGAGATCGAATGCCTTGTGCATGAGAGCGATTGATTCGCCTTCAGTAAAATTTCCCCACCAGCCGGTGGAAATTGTCCACAAACCGAAACCAACCTCGCTGACCGTCAGCTCAGTATTTTTGTAAGTGCGAGACTTCATGGGGCACGGAAAATTTCGTCCACGCTAAATTCCAATCCTGCGAAGAAGACGGACGTAAACTTGTCTCCTGGCTGATGCGAACGCGTCGGTTTTTCGGAATCATGTTGCAAAAGGTAAACGTCAATCCGTTTCGCTTTGGGGTAAACCAGCCATAACTCTTCCACGCCGCAACGGGCGTACACTTCGCGTTTGGCATTTATGTCATAGCGCGCGGTGTGCGGCGATAGAATCTCCACCACCAAGTCCGGCGCACCGTGTACGCCGTCTTCCTTAAGGATTGACTTGCGCGCGCCGCGGACGAAAAGCACGTCCGGCTGGAACACATTTGTATCGGTCAGGTAAACGTCTGTCGGCGCAACATACATTCGGCCGATCGGATGATCTGCAAGATACGATGCGATAATCTCGATCATGTTCGATACGACTGTTTGATGAAACAGATTCGGTGCCGGGGCCATGTTAACGAGTTCTCCTTCGATGAGTTGATACCGCCAGTCATCCGGCGCCAGCTGCCGGTAATCCTCAGCCGTAAATGGACGAGTCTGTGAGGCGATCATTGGTGAGTATCTTAAACGCGCGACCCCTTAGTCTCAATCCCTCAAATTTCGCTGTTGATGTTTCCTGTTTCGATCACCGCGAGAGAACACCGAGCTTACAATACTCAAACGAAGAACAGCCGCCACACTGCCAAAGCGTGGCGGCTAGTTCTGAATCAGTTACGTTGTGCGGCGTTTAGTTTTCAACGGACCGGCCGGAAGTAGTGCTTCTTGAGGTAATGGGCGACCTTCTTGCCGAGCACTGCTCCCTGCGTGTCGGCGGTGCGGAAATGGATGCCGGCCCACACTCGAGCGTCGATGACCTCTTCGAGCGCGTCCGAGAATCGGTCGAAGCTCCGCGTGGTACAGGATTTGTTGCTGAACGCGCTGAAAGCGATCCTGTTGGTACCGAAGAAGTTCTTGAGCGTGTAGACGAACGCACCAGTTGCGGAGGCGTGACCCGAGGGGTGGTCGGGAAATGGCGGTGTGACGAGCGACGGCAGGTTGCAGACCGGTGTTGTTGGGTCGAACAGCGGCAGCCAGGTCGGATCGGCCTCGGTGGCCGGGTTACCGTCGGTGTCGGCCTCGCGAATCGCCGTGATCGGACGCCAGAACCAGTAGTAGTACTTGTCGTTCCAACAACCGATTAGGGCGTCAGCCGCGGCCAGGTTCTCCATGGCAAACAGGCGAGCACTGTCGACGATATTCAAGTTTTGGTTGGCGGCCAGCGTGCAAAAGATCCGGTTCCAGAGCGCCATCGCTTGGTCCTGCCAGAAGATCGCAGCATCGGTCTGGTCCGGTGTGCGGGTCGTGCTGTTAAGTGAGCCGACCTCCTTGATCTCATTGAAGTCCTCCGCGTATTCGGCACTGGTGAGCGCATTGGGCCCGTCGGTGCGGAGCATCTCTGCGCTCGGGACGATGAACGGCCGCACGTTCCCGACCCACGCCGTGGGATCGGTCGCGAAGTTCGGCGGCGTCGGCACCCAGATGCCCGGCGGCACCGGAGACGGGTACGGCGTCGGCGTTGGTCCGAAGCGTCCGTCGTTCATGCGGGCGGTGAGCATTGCGCTAGCTGTCGCCTCGCCGATAGCGATCCCGGCAGCCTTCGATCCGGGCGGGTTGTCGGGGAGAGCTGCTATGTACGCGTCGTAAAGCGGCTGCAGTGTCCCGGCCTGATCCGGGAAGAGGCCCACGAGCACGCCGAAGGCCGCCGCCGCTGTGGCCGCTTCCTTCGAGTCCGTTGGATTTGAAGGAGGCTGTACAAGGTACGGCTGATGGCCACGGTCGATCGCGTTGACGGCGTCATAGACCGCGCCGTGCACCATCGCGAAGTGCAGCACCGACACCGGCGGCGGCTGCCCTGCAGTCACGACGATCGCGTTTGACGCGATCAGGTTCCAATCAGTCACGGCGTCCGCGCGCGCGACCGCAGGTGAGACAAGCGCGACGAGCGCCGGTGCCATGAGAAGTGGCAGAATTTGTATTTTTTTGAACTGAGTTAGTGGATTCATTGTTGTTCCTTTCTTTTTGGTTTCGTTGTTTGCCTTTCATTGCCATAAACGAAAAAGACCGATCAAAGTGATCATCTGAATTGAAGTTTTTTCGGAAACGCTTCCGCGTGCAGAAAATTTCTGTGGGTGATACGCTATCGGGAGGAGCTTATGGATGCTGTTCTGCCGCTGGATCAAATGACGGTAGAGGAAAAGCTGAGAGCGATGGAGGATATTTGGCGATCGCTTTCGAAGCACGAAGATCAAGTGCCGGTGCCTGATTGGCATAAGCAAGTTCTCGACGAGCGGCAACCCCGAAAGCTTTCGGGGCTGGAGAGGCCACTTTCGTTTCCTTGGAGGAAATGAAGGAGCGTGTTCGAAAGCGAACTGAATGACCCGCCTACGGCGAGGCAGGAGGTTCAAGGTGGATTGGGCTTCTCCCGAAGACGATCACAAATAATTCGCCAAAGACGCAAAAATCAGGCGGCCAAAGCCGCATATGCTGCCAACGCGTTGAGGACAACGCGTTCCACCCCGCGAAGACAGCAGGCGTTCATCGCATCGTTTACAAGAACTATCATCGCGCGCTGGCTACGCGGTTTCCCTTTGCGCTGTACCACTCCGTCTCAGAGCAAACAGCGTTTATACGCGCGATCGTGGATTGCCGCCGCGATCCAACATGGATCAGAGAACATCTGTGATAAGTTGGCAGCTCGCCTCCGCTTATCTCCACATATGCGCTCTCATTCACGGCATAACCAAAGCCGACCTCGCTCACGGTCAGCTCAGTATTTTTGTAAGTCCGGAAACGCATGAAACGGAATTAACCGCTCAACGTCCAACGTTCAATGCCGCATCGTCCGCTTTATTGACGAGACCATGGCCCTGTCATTCCAAGCGAAGTCGCCTGCCGCGCCGTAGCTTTTTGCGAAGGTCGGGAGGAATCTCTTACTTTTTTAACTGCGGATTACGCGGATTTTTGCTTCTGAATTTCCCGCGACGGATGAGCAGCGTTTACTGGCAACAGCCATAGTCCCACGGATCACAAAAATCGGCGAAGCTCCAGCCAACAGGAAGAGTCGGGCCGTACGCGCCGCTGATGAAAACGTTATTGCTAAGATACCAGATCGCTGTCTGACGCGTCGCGGCGTTATAAAGCACATAATCCGGGTAGCCGTCGCCGTTAAAGTCGGCTGTACCTACCAAGTCCCAGCCGCTGGGGATAGTCGGCCCATAAGCGCTCCCGATGAACGTTGGTCCTGATAAATACCAGATCGCTGTTTGGCGCGTGCCGTTCTCGAGCACATAATCTGTATGGCCATCGCGATTAAAATCCGCTACGCCAACCAAAAACCACCCGGCCGGAAGAGTTGGGCCCCACGCAGAGCCTGTGTAAACATTGTTATTGAGATACCATATCGCTGTCTGACGCGTCGCGGCGTTATAAAGCACATAATCCGGGTAGCCGTCGCCGTTAAAGTCGCTGGCACCCTCCCAGCCCCAGCCACTGGGAACGCGAGGAACGCTCGGCCCACGAGCAGTTCCAACAAGCGTTGGCCCCGATAAATACCAGATCGCTGTGTCGGGCGAAATACCGGAATCGAGCAAGAGATAATCTGGATGGCCGTCGCGATTAAAATCCGCTACGCCAGCTAAAATGTACCAGCCAGCTACAAGAGTCGGGCCGTACGCGCCGCTGATGAAAATGTTGTTGTTCAGATACCAGATCGCCGTTTGACGCGTGCAGGCATTCTGAAGCACATAGTCCGGGTGGCCGTCGCCGTTAAAGTCACCTATTGCGGCCCGGGCTGCACCAGCATCCCACGCGACGAGCACCAGTGCGATGAGAGGTGGTAGAATGCGCATTTTTTTGACGTGAGTCAGTGGATTCATGTTTCTTCCTTTCTTTGCTTTCGTAGTTTCCTTTCATTGGCATAAACGAAAAAGAGCGATCAAAGTGATCATCTGAACTGAGATTTTTTTCGAAGACGCTTTTGAGACACCCGCCTTCGCCTGCTTCGGCGTGGCAGGCGGATTTGAAACTCGCTCCCTGCCCTGCTCGCTCGCCGCTACGCTCGTGACTTGCCTTCTATCTCGCTGATCCCATCAGCTCGGTTCACGAATTCGCACCAATTAACTTTCACGGTTTTGCTGGTGCTACGAGATTCGTGAAAATTCGTGCAATTCGTGTCTATCTTTCGAAGACGCTTGCGAGTGCAGAAAATTTCGATCTCACTGTCTGCTCATCTGGACCAGCACGGCACGCAGCGTGCGCAGTCGGCATCGGGCCGTGCTGGTCACCTGAGATGGTTCTCGCTATTGTTTTGTCATGGTGCCGGTGGTGCTTAACTCAATGGGGTCGGGGGTCTGTATCGATCCACTTGAGCTCAGCGCCTCCGTTCACGATGTAAAAATCGATGTGCTTGGTTTGGCCGGCTCCCGATAACCATGTCATTGTCCCGTGGCCGTTCGCATCCACGGTATAGGTGCCATCACGGAGGTTATGGAATTTTGTTCCGTTAATTCTCAGGTTCAAGTCAACGTGCCAGGTGCCGGTCGCGGGCGTGTACGTGATGAGACCGACGGCACTCAATGGGACGGATGCTGGTTTACCACGGATATCGGGGCCACCGACGGCCCACCCTTCGGCGTGCCAAACGTAGTTTCCCGACACGTCGTTGATGCTATAATCGGCCCGGGCACTAGTCGAAAAGGCTGGCGCAAGGCCGATAATGGAAGTCGCTAACACGAGTAGCAGAGCGACTCGCATGCGGTTTTTGGTAATGTTTGAATTTTTCAGTTTGTTTTTCATGATTCTACTTTCTGGTTGAGGTGATTTTGTCTTTCACTAGTTGTTGTTGAGGTGATCTCTTTCTTTTTGGTTTTGTGGTTTGCCTTTCATTGCGATAAAACGAAAAAGGGCGATCAAAGTGATCATCTGAATTGAGATTTTTTTTAGATAAGATTTTGCGCGTCAAACGAATTGGACGTTGATCCGAACACGTTTTGCGGCCTTTCGAATGCTACCCGCCCCGCTTCGCAGCCTTTGCCTGATTTTCAAAACGTGCAATTGGCGAGATATTCGCGGCGGCTGCTCAAAGTCGTCAGTTTGAAGACCCATGCACCGGGATCAGCACAAAGGCATGTTCTGCTCCGTTGAGAACCCCGAAGCCGGTGATCTCGCCGCGATTATTAACGTCGCTGGCGTGCTGTAACTCCCAGCCTGAGTCAGATGGGATTACCGTGTTCAGATCGATCCCCTGACTGGTAGACCTCGGCCATATAAAGGCGTGGAAATCCGAGAAGTCGCTATTAAACGCATTGCCCACGATCTGGCCTCTATCGCTGATGCCCTCGGCGCTCCCGTTGATGAACTCGCCAGCCGTGCTCAGAATAACTGCGGGGCTAGTACTGCGCTCCCAGAACACCGCGCGGGTTTCGGAGAAGTCCGCGTTGTACGCGAAACCAACCATTCTGCCCGCGTTGTTCAGCTCAGAGTCAACGCCGCCCGAAAGGCCGATATCGGTGTAAATGAATTGGCCTCCGGGCGATGCCAGCGCCACCGGGGTGCTCGTGCTACTGGCCCAGAATGCGGCATGACATTCAACGAAGTCCGCGTCGCAGCCGTCGCCGAGGATGTTGCCGGAAGCATTGATTGCGGAGGCTGTGCTGTACGGAAGCTCATTGCTCAACTCGGGAAGGTAAACGGGCGCTGCGTTGCTGTTCGGCCAAAACACCGCCCGCACCACTGAAAAGTCCTCGCTAAGGAACCAGCCGACAATCTGCCCGACTGGATTGATGTGAAATGCCACACCAAAAAGCCCAACCGGTACACCGGGGAGTTCTACCGGCGCACTTTGACTGCTTGCCCAAAATAAAGGCCGAAACGTTGGGAAACTACCTGCCGCTCCCACGATTTCGCGGCGTGGATTAATATCCGCCGCGAAGCTTGAGGTGAAACCCGGCAATGTGCCGAGATCAATCGCTGGGCTCCGGCTGTTGTCCCAATATGCGGCATGTATCTCCGCTCCAAAAAGCGTCGCGCCGACAATCCGGCCTGATTCACCTATCGCATTTGCCACACGGCTGCCGAGGTCAATCACGATATATCTCAACTGCGGCGACGCCTGTGGTGCATCCACCGCAGATTGCATGCTCTCCCCGGACGCGTTAACCATGCACGAGGGCGTTGCGCGGGCCGGCGCAACGACGATGAGCGACAGTGCGATGAGAAGCGACAGAATTAGTATTTTTTTGAACTGAGTCAGTGGATTCATTGTTCTTCCTTCCTTTTTCTTTTGTTTGGGTTTCGGGGTTTGCCTTTCACTGCCATAAACGAAAACGGGCGATCAAAGTGATCATCTTAATTGAGAATTTTTTCGGGAACGCTTTCGGCGTGCAGAGATTTCTTGGGATGATAGGCTGTGAAAACCGATTATGGATGCGCCCTCGGTTTCTCAGCAGCAACTGACCGATCTCCTGGCGCACTGGAGTCACGGGGACGATGCTGCCCTCGCGGAATTGACCCCGCTTGTTTATGAGGAACTTCGACGCATCGCTCATCGTCATATGGGCGGACAACGTCCCGACCACACACTGCAAACTACGGCATTGGTCAACGAGGCTTATCTGCGCCTGGCCGATCAAACCAACCCGAGCTGGCAGAACCGCGCCCACTTCTTCGCCGTGGCTGCGCGGGCGATGCGCCAAATCGTTGTTGATTACGCCAGAAGTCAGCAGTCACAAAAACGCGGCGGCGGCCTCCTCAGGATAGAATTGGACGAAGCAGCGATTGTCTCACCGGAGCAATCGAAGGAAATCGTTGATCTGCACGAGGCACTGGAAAGACTGGCCACACTCGACTCAAGAAAAGCGCAAGTAGTCGAGCTAAAATATTTTGGCGGGCTCAACTACGACGAGATGGCAGAAGTGCTCAAGATTTCACGGATAACGGTGAGGCGTGACTGGGAATTTGCCAAGATATGGCTGTACACGGAATTGCGCAGCGGTACCTGATAGAAATGAGACACGTTTTGCAGGAGCCCGCGAATCACGCGAATTAACGCGAATCAAATGACTGAAATCATTTACAAGAGCGAGAGTTACGCGATCATTGGCGCCTGCTTCGAAGTGTACAACGAAAAAGGTTGTGGCTTTCTCGAAGCAGTCTATCAAGAATGCCTTGGCATCGAGTTCGAATATCAGCGGATCCCGGCAATCGCCAAAACATTGCTCAGTCTCAGCTATCGTGGTCGGATATTGAAGCAGACTTACGAGCCAGATTACGTGTGCTTCGAGAAGATTATCGTCGAATTAAAACCTGTCTCCTCTTTAACCGACGAGCATCGCGCGCAACTCTTAAATTATCTGCACGCAACCGGATTTGACCTAGGTCTTCTGGTGAACTTTGGGCACTATCCGGGCTTCGAATATGAACGCATTGCGAAAACGCAGCGCATAAAAACGAAAATCGAATTTTCCGATGTTTCTCTCTGATTTATTCGCGTTGATTCGCGTGATTCGCGGGCTCACTTAGAATGAATCCGGCGCGGTTCCAAACGATTGAGGAAATCTATCGTGCAGCGCTGGATCAAGAGCCAGATCAGACTCAGTGCATTTCTGGATAATGCCTGCGGAGGTGATGAGCTTTTGCGCCGTAAAGTTGAAGCGCTTCTGAGCTTCACGTCAACGAGCAGGCAGCTTCATTGAAACGTCAGCTGTTGGTCTCGCGACGAGGATTATTGAAAATGGGCAAGCTGATTTGCTCGTCGGTCGACGATCGGCCACTACAAAATTTCCAAACGGATCGGCACCGGCGGGATGGGTGAAGTCTATCTGGCTACCGACATTACAGCGGGCCGCAAAGCCGCGCTCAAACTCCTGCCGGCGCGCTTTACCGGTGATGCGGAGCGCCTGAAGCGTTTTCAACGAGAAGCGCACGCCGTAGTCGGGCTCAATCATCCAAATATCCTGACGGTTTACGAGATCGGCGAGGATCACTCAACTCATTACATCGCCAGCGAACTGATCGAAGGCGAGACGCTGCGTCAACGTCTGATGCGCGAGCGAATCCAGTTCGGTGAAGCTGTCGACGTCGCGATCCAAGTGGCCAATGCGCTCGCCGCCGCCCATCAAACAGGCATTGTCCATCGCGACATCAAGCCGGAGAACATCATGCTCCGGCCGGACGGATACGTGAAAGTGCTCGACTTTGGGATTGCAAAGCTTGCAGAACAGCATGTGCCGGCTAAACATACGCCGAGAGACGAAGCGTCTGTTAGCTGGTGGAGACCAATCTCGGATCCATATTGGGAACCGTTCGTTACATGTCGCCGGAGCAGGCGTGCGGCGGCGCGGGTTGATAAAAGCACTGATATCTGGAGTCTCGGCGTCGTCCTTTACGAAATGGTAACCGGGAATGCGCCATTCACTGGCGACGCCTTCCAAGCTACGCGCGCAGGCACACCAAAAGACGTCATGTCTGCGATTCTTGAGAAAGAGCCAGCGCCGCTCACGAATTACATCACGCACGCGCCCGCTGAACTTCAGCAGATCATCAGCAAAACGCTGCGCAAAGATCGCGAAGAACGGTATCACAGCGCACACGAGTTGCTTCAGGCGCTCAAAGACTTTCGTCACAACTTGGAATTCGAGGCTGACTTGGCACGCGCCACCGCTGGTTCCTTTTTGGCAGCGCTGGACACGATCGCCCGCTGCCCTGGCGCTCGTAGTGTTAGTAGCTGCTTTAGCGCTGGCGCTTCCATTTTACCGGCATCGGAACCTGGCAACGAGCTCACCACCCGAGAAAAGCATCGCCGTGCTGCCATTCCTCGATCTTAGCGAGACAAAAGACCAAGAGTATTTCTGCGACGGCATAAGCGAAGAGATCCTCGACGCCCTGGCAAAAGTCGATGGGCTGCGTGTCGTTGCCCGCACCTCGTCATTTTCATTTAAGGGGAAGAGCGTGAACGCGAAGGAAGTTGGGGAAAAACTAAACGTTGCGAATGTGCTTGAAGGAAGTTTGCGACGGGAGGGTAACCGCGTTCGTGTTACCGCTGAATTGATCAATGCGCGCAGCGGTTTTCACCTTTGGACAGAAACTTATGACCGCAAATTGGAGGGCGTGTTTGCGCTGCAGGATGAAATAACTCGCTCCATTGTTGACGCACTCAAGATCAAGCTCGCCGTTTCGCTTCCCGCCCAGGAACAACGTAACATCGAGGTATACGATCTTTATCTCCAGGGCCTTTATTTCTCAAACAAGAGCAGCGAGGAGGATTTGCGAAGGGCGCTCAGTTTCTTTCAGCGCGCCGTCGAGAAAGATCCGACATTTGCGCGTGCCTGGACTGGGATCTCGAAGGTTTGGTATTTTCTGGCTGACGTCTACGTAAAACCACTCGAAGCTTACCCGGCGTCAAAAGAAGCCGCTTTAAAAGCAATCGCGCTCGACGAGAAAGATGCCGAGGCGCATTGCTATCTTAGCGAAGCGAAACGTGTCCTCGACTGGGACCTGGCCGGCGCGGATGCGGAGCTGAAGCGCGCGCTCGAGCTCGATCCCAACTCGGCGCCGGCTCACTTCTTCTCGGGAATGCACCCACTCTTCCGCGGCGAGGTAAAAGACGGTCTTCGACTTATCCTGGAGGCGGAGAAATTAGATCCGGTGTCGCTCGATCACCAGCTATGTCGCAACCGCCGCCTACCTGGCTAACGACCGCATTGATGATGCAATTATCGAAGGCCAGCGCACGCTCCAGCTCGATCCCAATTACTTTTATCTGGATTCGACTCTTGCCGCCGCATATCGCGAGAAGGGCAATTTCGACGAAGCGATCGCGCTTTATACCAAAGCCCAAGAGACAACGCATTTGCCGAGTAGCGGCCTTGCCATCACCTACGCCCGCATGGACCAGCAAAGCGAGGCACGAAACATTCTTGCTCAGCTTGTTCAAGCGAGGGAGAAGCGATACGTCTCGGCTCCTTTGATCGCAGCAGTTTGGACCGCCTTAGGTGACAAAGAAGAGGCTTTCCGCTGGCTCGAACGTGCCTATGACGAGCACTCGGGCGTGTTACAGTGGATCGCGTTTCTTCCCGAATTTCGTGCCCTCCACTCCGACACACGTTTCCCTGATCTTTTACGGCGAATCAGTGCTTCGCAGGACACAATTCTAAAGATCACCGAGACAACTCTATCAGAGACCGCCGACCCCAAGGCCCAGAGCCATTTCACTCTCAAAGTTGGAGTAAAGCCACGACCAGGAACCCCGAATGGCCATGCTGTAAGAATTGTTGTCTCCTTTTACGACCTAACGAAAGATAACAAAATGAAACCAACTAATGCGCAGGTCGGTTATCATTGGCTTACGCTCAGCGGAAGACTGGACGAATGCGACTCCGAAGTTCCTCGCCGCGACTTACGTGCGTCCAAGATTCAAACATCTTCATCTGACGGACGTCGATATGGCGGGTTCGTTGTCCGAGTGTATTTCGACGGCCACTTACAGGATTCGCGAGCAAGTCCGTCAGAACTATTAACGGTGTTCTCTTCCGACAGCTAGTTTACATCTTCTCCGAATGTTGACCGCGGCTTCTAACCATAACGGCAACTGCTCGAAGCTTGCTCGAAGCCGCTTCATAAACGCTGAGGACGCACGGCCGGTCCGCCCGTTCTCTTGGGTGCGCCCGGAGGTCGCGTCCTACCTAAACGTCACGTTTACCCGTTTCTGTCTCGCGATCATCGCGGGTAGTCACTTCTTCAGTTATTGGCACGCAGGCACAGGAGCCCACGCCCACAGCGACGCCGCAGATACCCAGTCAACCTATCGCCACCATGGTAGAGGTTATCGTCACCGGCTCAAACATTCCTACCGCTGAAGAAGTAGGGCCGCAGCCAGTCGATACCTATCGCAAGGTCGATATCGAGCGGCTCGGCGTGCGCAGTGCCACTGACTTTGTTCAGAAGTTGCCCGTGGCTAGCGGACTGTCGATCAATGAAAATCTAAACACCATCGGTGATGGCCGAACGGAAATCGACCTGCGTGGTCTTGATTCCAAAGAAACCCTTGTGTTGCAAGACGGACGACGTCTCGCGACTGATGGCTTTGCCGGTTATGAAATCGCGCCTCAATTTCTTTTACAGTCCTACAGTGGACCTCAACCTGTTTCCACTTGGGCTGATTGATCACATCGACATTCTGAAGGACGGCGCTTCAGCCATTTACGGCACTGACGCGGTCGGTGGTGTGTTTAACGTCTGGTTGATCCACAGGTTTCGCGGCCTCGAAATTTACGCCAGCTATGGCAACACCAATCTCGGCGCCTCCAACGATCAGGGTGAAGAGAGGGCATACCTCCTCGCAGGCACGGGAGACGACAAGACCGACATTGTTGTTTACGCTGAGTTGTACAATCGCGCCGCCATTTTCAACCGCGACCGCGACATTTCCTCCAACGCTGACTTTACCCGCTTTGGTGGTATAGATGAGCGGTCGGAGGACTTTGCCGGGCGTGTCGGAGACTTCGTTTACCAGCCCAGCCTTAACCGCGGTGCGGAGTCACCCACGCGGCATGCATTTCCAGATGTAGCAAACGACCCGCAATACGTGCCGCTCTCCAGTCTTCCGCGGGCGCAACAGCTCTTTAACTTCCTCGCTCTCACACCGGCAATGGCCCCAGTGGACCGTGAATACCTCTACGGCTCGCTCGACCACAAAATTTGCAACCAATATCTGGAGCTCTTTACTGACTTCAAGTACGTGCGCACGTTCTGGGACGGCGCTCAGGCGCCGGCTCCGTTTATCCCTGACGTATTCACGGATGCAACTCACCCCTTTGGGATAAGTTCCGCGGGCATTAGCGTGCCGATCCAAAATCCGTTCAATCCATTCACAGTAGCGGATTATACCTCGCCGGGAGGAACGGATCCGAAGGTTCCGGGGAGTCACATAAGTGCTGTGCCTCCCGGAACGCAGCTTACGACCAGCGTGCGTTACACTGCTTTGGAAGCAGGGTTGCGTACCGACAAGATTACAACCCATAACTACGAGTTCACCGGCGGCCTAGAGGGTAATCTGGGTGAGTTTGGAGACTATTTCAGGACATGGAACTGGCAGGCTGGGTTTCGTTATAACGAAGATAGTCGCATCGAGCGCTTTGGCGGAAACGTGGACAGCAATGCCCTGCGGACGGCCTTACTCGACACGGATCCGGCAACCGCGTTCAATCCATTCGGCATTAACCAGAACTCGCCCGCAGTGATTAATAGAATTTTTGCTACGACCCATCGCCTCGGCACGGCCTCGCTCATGCTCGAAGACCTCAAGTTATACGGCGAGCTCTGGAACCTTCCAGCAGGGCCCATCTCCTTTGCGATCGGTGGTGAACACCGGACCGAGCACGAAAATGATCAGCCTGACGCGCTAACGGCTTCCGCTCAAATAACTGGCGCGCCTAAAACTCCTCCCTCCATTCTCGGCCCAAACGAGCCGGTGCCTAACTTCCTGCCAACCAAAGGGAGCCGTGATGTCTGGTCCATCTACTGGGAGGTTCGTGTTCCTGTTACGAGCCCCGCCTGGAACTGCCCTGGTCTCTACAGCCTGGAATTAGGCTACCAGGAAAGATATGATAACTACAGCGACTTTGGCGCTACGGAAAAGCCGAAGTTCTTCGTTCGCTGGCAGCCAATCGATTCGTCGCTGACGTTGCGCGCGACTTATAACGAAGCTTATCACGCTCCGGCCCTTGCCGAATTGTACACTTCGCAAGGCCAGATCTTCGTGCTCGTGGATGACCCGGCCGGATTGACTCCTCCGAACACTCCGATTAAAGAAACGGTTGGCGGCAATCCGAACTTGAACGCGGAAGTGGCGTATGAATGGACCTACGGTGTTGTTTGGACGCCCGCGAAATTGATCAAGGGACTCACCCTAAGCGCCGACTTCTACCACATCGATTTGCGCAACGTCATCAGCGGTCGCGATCCCAACAGCATTCTGGGTAATAACTTCGGTAGTAGTACGGGGACCCTGCCTAACGGCGCTCCAACGGGTGGTATATTTTCAGACCTGATTCAGCGCGATCCCGTTACCGGCGCGGTCCTGAACGTAAATAGTCGCCCTCAGAACCTGATCCGGTTTATCACCGAAGGCCTCGATTACGAGGCTTTCTATCAACTGGATACCTCGATCTTTGGCCGCGGTAACCTCGGAATATTCACGTTCACCTTCAATGGCAACTACCTGGCTCGGTTTGTAGCGGCAGCCGAGCCCGGTGGACCCCAGAGTTAATTTTGTCGGCCGCGTCGTAGGACCGAGATTTGGCTCGTTCCCGAGAAACCGCTGGTATACAAGCGTGTTTTACGATCTCGGCGGACTCGATGCCGGCGCGACCGTCCACTACATTGGGCAGTATTGGGACAATGGTCCCCGCTCGCAAAGTCCGTGAATGGACGACACTGGATCTGATCGTTAACTACACGTTTAACCTCCCGCTGCGGCACCGAACAAGTCCCAGGTTATGCCAGGGACGGGGTAAGAACACGGATATGAAAGATGGCAAGGGATAAGAACGTCATGCCGGTCTCTACCGCGGAGTACAATCCATGTGGCTGGCGCGCATGGCTCAATAACACCACCATCACGCTTGGCATGAACAACGTGTTCGACCAGGATCCGCCGTTTGTCCATTGTCAACAGCGAAAACGGCTACGACCAGTGGACGGCCAATATCAGGGGGCGAACCTGGTTTGTGGCATTGACGAAGCGGTTCTAAAGCTGCTGCGGTATCTCGAGACTGAGTGGATCCGCCGTTTGTAGGCGGCGCTGGCGAGAACGGCTACGACGAGTCGGTTGCCACGATCAAAGGCCGGTTCTGGTACGTTCAGCTGAAAAAGAAATTCTAAGCTCCTTGTTCGACTACAGATCCAGCTTGTTACTTGTCTGGCAGTTTGCTAAACCACGGAAAGTTTAGCGAGAGGAGTTTGTCATCAAGCAACCATCCTTTTGCGTGCAAGGGGCTCGGCATAGTAGGAATTCCTTTGCTTCTGACCTCGATCTCATTTGGCCAGGAGCCTGTGTCCACATCTCGGGCGGCTGACCAGCGTGTCGCCACGGTAGTTGAGGTTATCGTGACCGGCTCGAACATTCCGACGGCGGAAGAAGTCGGCCCGAACCCAGTGGATACGTATCGTCCAGCTGACATCGAAAAACTGGGCATCCGCAACGCAACAGACCTGACAACTTTTCTGGCCCAGGAGGCAGGCGGCACTGTCAACCAGAATATCAGCAATGGCGGCGACGGTACTGTCCAATTCAATCTGCGCGGTTTGTTGTCTAAAGAAACCCTCGTGCTCGTTGACGGAAAACGCGTCGCCTTTGGTTCATTGAACGCTGTCGGGTTCAGCGGAGGTGTGGACATTAATCTGATTCCGTTTCCAATGATTGATCACATTGACATCCTGAAGGATGGCGCGTCGGCAGTGTATGGCTCCGACGCGATCACCGGCGTGGTCAACTTCTTTTTAATCCACAAGTTCCGTGGACTGGAGATCGGGGGGAGTTACGGGAACACAAACATCGGAGCCTCCAATGACATGGGTGAGTGGGAGGCATGGCTGAAAGCTGGCACAGGTGATAACAAGACCGACATCGTCGTCATTGCCGATTTTTGGGAGCGTACCGGTGGCCTTTTCAGCCGCGACCGCGACCTATCGGCTAATGCGTTTTACGTACCCTTCGGGGGATTCGAGCAATCGCAGCGGGACTTTTCCTGGCCGTGTTGGAGACTTCCCAAACTTCCGGTTAATCCCGAGCATATTTTTCGGCCCCGGCGGGCTTCCGCAGCCCGGCGTGAACACGCCGCTACCGCATTCAGCTCCGAACGTCGCGACTTCGCCATTTTATAAATCCTTTCTGTCCGATTGCCTTCCATCGGCACCCCGGTCGGCTCCCAGCTATCATGCCGGTGATTCAGCGCATTCATAGTTCGGCACCGACTTTAACGGCGGCGGCGACTACTTCTTCCTTAACTCCGCGGCTGTCACGCCGGCGCTTCCAACCGCAGATCGCCAGAGTTTCTATGGCTCGTTCATGCGCGATGTGTGTGACAGATATCTGACGGTGTTTGCCGACTTTAAATTTGTTCGCTCATTTTTCGACGCGTCCCTAGCAGCTGTGCCATTTGTTCCCGACCCATTCAAGGTCCCAGGCACTAACATAAGCTTTAGTCGCTTCAATATCAGTGTGCCAATCTCAGAATGCGTTTAATCCCTTCACCGTCGCCGATGCGACTATTCCAAATTTCTTTCCTGATGGACGCGGTCTGCCGGTGACTACCGCAGTTGGGTTTCGGGGTATTAACGATACCGGTCCCAGACATGAAAAGCTCACCTACTACGATTATCTCTTCGATGTTGGGCTGCGTGGCGAGATGGGGGAATTTGGCGATTATTTCAAGAGCTTGGAACTGGGAAGCTGGGTTTTCGTTATTCGCGGAACGAAGGGCAGGACTTGTCCGTCGGCGAAGTGAGCCAGCCTGGATTGCGGGAAGCACTTTTGGATACGAATCCAGCTACGGCGTTTGATCCGTTCCTGAATTTCACTGCCCACAACACCAAGGCGGCAAGAAAAGAGTTTATGTCACTCTGCATAACTCAGGCGAATATGAGTTACCCATAGGTTATGCCACTATTAACGGTGACCTGTTCAATCTTCCCGCCGGGCCGGTCTCCTTTGCTCTTGGCGGTGAGTATGATGCACCGAGGTGGACGCGCGATCGTGACCCGCTTAACACAACGTTTCAAAGCATTGGTTCGGCGAACGGTGAAAACGCCCGGGTGAACCGCGATGTTTGGTCAATCTACCAGGAAGTGCGGGTGCCTTTCACCAGCCCGACGTGGAACTTCCCCGGATTCTATAGCTTCGAAGTTGACTTTGCCGAGCGCGAGGAGTGGTACAGCCAGAACATCTCTGCCGTTTTAGCTTCCGGAGCGTTCCCATTTCAGCCGGCGACGCACAGCCAGTATAATGCGCAGAAGCCAAAAGTTTCTGTTCGTTGGCAGCCGCTTGAGCCAAAGTATATTGGCGCGCTCATCCTGCGCGGCAGCTACACCGAAGCGTTTCATGCTCCAGCGCTATCGGAAATTTCACCCGCGTCCTCGGAAGGCGGCGTCGGCGCCGCTTTCGACCCATTAACAAACCAGTCGGTTGAGAGCGAAGTTCGCACTATAGGAAACCCCAACCTAAAACCGGAGGTGGCCTACGAATGGTCTTACGGACTCGTTTATAGCCCGAAATGGATCAAGGGGCTGACGCTTACCGCCGATTGGTGGCATATTGATATGCGGTCGATCGCGTCACTCCTAGGCGGGCAATTCGTTGTTGATAATAACATCCCCGGCCTGGTTATCCGTGGTCCTCCAGTGATTCCTGGTGAACCGGGACCCATCATTTTGGTCATTGATCCCAACGAAAATCTTACAGGCGCGATTTTTGAAGGTCTCGACTACGAAGCAATCTATATTCTGGACTCGTCGATCTTTGGCCACGGGGATTTCGGCAGGCTAACGGCCACGGTCAACGGCACGTGGCTATCCCGGGCTGAGCTTCAGATTTTGCCTGATACAAAACGGTTCGGTATCGCGGGCGAGTTTATCCCGCCGGGATTCACCCTGACCAGTTCGCTGCCATGGAATCGGGCCAACTTTAGTTTGTTCTACGACGGCCCGGCTGACACGTGGCTGGCTGGTCTTGATGTCGGCACGGTAGTCCATTACACCGGCCAATACGAAGATGACAATGTCAGTCTCACAGGATCGCCGAAAGTAAATATGCCTAGAACCGGCGGTCCGGGAGATAACGCCGCTCCTTTTCCATTCCGTGCGCGGAAAGTGGCGGCGTGGACGACGCTCGATCTCATCTTAAATTACACGTTCAACCTGCCACCGCCCGCTCTCGGCGGAGGTACCTGGCCTGGCCAAGGATGGTGGCAAAAATGTGAAGATGGACGGCAAAGAGAAGAATGTCATGCCCGTCTCGACGGCTGAATACAATCCCTGTGGATGGCGCGCATGGTTGAATAACACCACGATCACGCTTGGGATGCAGAACGTGTTAGACGCAGATCCGCCGTTTGTGGCCGGCAGCGGCGAGAATGGCTACGACGAATCGCTCTGCCACGATCAAAGGCCGGTTCTGGTACGTCCAGCTGAAGAAAAGATTCTAAGAAACCTCTTCGCGTGTCAGCGATCGAGAGCGGCCGAATCTTACCTGCTTTGTCATTCCGAGCGGGTCGAGGAATCTCTCACTGTTCTTGATTACGCGTCTGAAGGAATAATGAGATCCTTCGACGAGCTCAGGATGACAAACTGGCCAGCCGGGGAGTAAATTGAGGGCTGAATGACAATTGATGAGTTCACTAACTCAGCGCTTCTAATCGTCGCTCACGGTTCGACCGTAAATCCGGATTCGAGTGCGCCGACGCTGGCGCATGCTACTGAGATTCGGCGTCGGAAAATTTTTGCTAGATGTGGAATGCGCATTCTGGAAAGAGGAACCAAGTCTGCGTGATGCGAAGTTTTTGTTTGATCCTGAATCGATTCGGGAGGTTTACGTGGTACCCGAATTTTATCAGCGAAGGCTATTTCACGCAGACTGTGGTTCCGCGCGAGCTTGAACTGACTGGCCCCATGACAAAACGACCGAGCGGTCAGACGTGGAACTATTGTGAGCCGGTTGGAAATCATCCGATGATGACGGAGTTGCTGCTAAAACGCGCACGCGAGGTCGCACCCGACGTCAGCTCCCGCCGAAACCAGCTTGCTGATCGTGGCACACGGCACGGATTTGAATGAAAACAGCGCCGTCGCGGCAAAACGCGAAGCGGAGAAGATCCGTGCGACTGGGAAATACGCGGCAGTGCTCAACGTTTACATGGAAGAACCGCCGCTGGTCTCTGATTGGCGGAAATTGACGAAAACCGAGGACGTGGTGGTGGTGCCATTTTTTATTTCTGACGGTCTTCACAGTTATGAAGACATCCCGAGGCTGCTGGGAATCGTTGTAGCCGCGGGCGTTGACCGCGGCCAGCCGGGGTCACCGCCCCCGGCTACAGAGCGTGGCGAGATCTTCCGGCGCAATCCGTACAAGATCGACAATCGCTCGTTATTCTACGCACCGTCGATCGGGACCGATCCCGGTTTTGCCGACATCATCCTCGAGCAGGCGGGCCTGGCTGCAAAAAGTTGAAATCGTGCTCGCGCTCGGTTTGTTTTGCGCCAGATTGCTTCCCCGCGAATGAAAGAAACCACGTGCAAGAAGCTTCAGGAGATCGGGGGGTTCGCTCTGGCCGGCGGGTGCACCAAGAAGCGAATGAAGCAACTCGTGGAGATGATCCGCTGCCGCGCGCGATTATCGTTGGGTCGCCGTTTACAAGATCATTAAAGACGAATTCGTGATCATGGCGGAAACCGGTGACGAACCCCCAACGTATCCGCGTTTTCCTATTACTCAGGGCTTGTGCGGTGCGGCACTGGATTCGGGCAAACCGATCATTGTCGGCGACGTGAGTAAAGATGTTCGCTATCTGCCTGCGTTTCACACGACTCGTTCGGAGATCATCGTGCCGATGCGCAACGACCACCGGCACGTTCTCGGTATGCTCGATGCCGACAGCGATAAATTGAATGCGTTCAGCGACGAAGATCTCCAGTTTCTCGAACGCGCGGCTGGGCTGATCGCCCATTGTCTGCACTAGCAGATGAGCCGGCGCGCCCGGTCGTTGCGCCCTGCCAATGCCGAATTCCATTGAGCGGATCCCTGGCGCCACGCTGACTGCTCCGTTCCATTGCGGCCAGATTCTAATAAGACCGAGCAGCGACGGTTTTGTCCTGACGCATCACGATGACGAATTGCTGGAGCGGCTGCAGACATTTCGAGACGAGGAGGACGCGATCGAAATCGCAAAATACGATGACGCGGGACACTATCGCCCACTCAAAACCGCGCCGAACATGCGACATGGCTGGCGGCTGGATGTCGCCACCGTGGAAGAATTGAGACGTGCGCTGGATTATTTTTATCCGGGCCGGCTCGCAGTATTCGAAGCGTGGAAAACCGGCAACCTGCAAACGACATCGTTGCGCGATACGCTGGAGCGGCAATCGGGCATGTATCGCGTGGCGGCGAAAATTTCCGATGCACAAATCGACGACGTTGTCGCGGATTTTTGTCGATCCAATGGCGGATGTCTTCGAACGATCTTGTGGAAACGTGATCGGAGCGGAGCAATCGCTTCGACGAAGTTGCCGAAGGACAAGTTTGATCCCGCATGTGATCAGGTTTCAGGTAAATCCTCCGGGGTCAACGCCCCCGGCTACAGTGCCGTTGCTTTGTCAGGAGGCGTGCAATCTGTTGATCGCCGAATGCCGGAAAATGGTGAAAGGCGATCACACTTATCTGTAGCCACCGCCCTGTGGGCGGTCTATCGCATTTCAGTATCATCACAACAGATAACGGCGCACAGCGCCGTGGCTACAAGGGAATTTGACGGCCGCAGCAGACCGCCGCTACAGCTGAAGAATGATCGTTCGTGCGCGGACAGTCGTCACGATGGACGGACCGCCCATCGAGAATGGCGCGATCGCCATTCGCGAAGATCGAATCGTTGATGTTGCAAAATTTGATGAGATCAAAGCGCGCCACACCGGTGAAGTCATTGACCTCGGCGAGCAAGCGCTGTTGCCCGGGCTGATCAACGCGCATTGCCACCTCGATTACACCTGTTTGCGCGGCAAAATCCCGCCACAGAGATCCTTCACGGATTGGATTCGCGCGATCAATGCGGAAAAGGCAAACCTCTCGGCAGACGATTATGTCGTCTCAATTAACGACGGTTTCGAGGAAGCAAGGAGATTCGGCACAACCACAATTGCAAATCTCACTGCTTTTCCAGAACTGATTGCGCAGATTCATGCACCGATTCGCACAAGGTGGTTTGCGGAATTGATCGATATCCGCGCGCCCGAGCGCGCGAAGGAACTTGTTGATCGTGCAAGTGAATCGCTTGGTATGGCGCGACCACAGCCTGCTCGCCGTGGCGAGGGCGCGCCATGGGGCCTGGCGCCGCACGCGTTGTTTACGGCGTCAAAGGATGTGTATCGGCGGTGCGAGGAAATCGCGCGACGGCAAAACGCTTTGCTGACGACGCATTTGGCCGAGTCGCGCGAGGAGATGCAGATGTTTCACGACGCCTCGGGGCCCCTCTACGATTTTTTGAAGAACATCGGACGCGCGGTGGATGACTGTGGCGGGCACACACCCGTTGCGCGGTTTCTGGATTTAATCGGTAGGGGCGGTTCACCGAACCGCCCGCAGGCGATTGAGGTCAATCGCCCCTACCCTTCCTGGATGGTTGTTCATCTCAACGAATTAGCGGAGAGCGATTTCGAGTTACTGGAAAGATCGGCGTCAAAATTTCACATCGTGCATTGTCCCAGAAGTCACAATTTTTTTGGCCATGGCCGCTTTGGGTTCGAACGATTGCGCTCGCTCGGGTTTAACATTTGCCTCGGCACAGACAGTCTCGCGAGTAATGAAGACTTGAGTTTGTTTGCCGAGATGCGGGCGTTTGAAAAAGCGTTTCCAAGCGTTTCGCCGAAAGCCATTTTGCGAATGGTAACGGTGAATCCAGCGATGGCATTACATCAGGAAAATGCGCTGGGACGCATTCGGCGAGGGTTTAAAGCAGATTTGGTAGCTGTTCCGTGCTCTGCCTCAACAGATGTTTTCGAGCAAATCATCGCGTTCGAGGCGCCCGTCAATTGGCTGATGGTAAACGGAAAAATGTAAACGGCCTTAAGAAATGACGACTTCGCAGCTGTTACGGCAAAGACTGGAGAGAGTTTCTCGAATAGTTAGTCCCGCCGATCTTGATTACGTCACAAATACCGCCGGTTTCACTGCGGTACATTTCACGACGTTTTAGCTCTGGTCCGACTTCCTGCCGAACCAGCGTCGCTTCTTCGGCTTCGGTTCTTCGGCCGGTAGGGCCTCGGATTTTTCTTCTTTAGCAGCAGGAGCTTCGGCTTTTGGCTGTTCTCGCTCTGGCTGCTCGGCTTCAGGCGTCGTTTGCTGCGGTTTTGCCTCCGGTTCCTTACGTTTTGCTTTCTTTTCTTTGGTTGGTTTTTCCTCGACTACCTGCTCTGCGTCCACCCATTCGATGAGTGCCATCCGCGCAGAATCGCTTTTGCGCGCGCCGAGTTTGACGATGCGCGTGTAACCTCCGTTCCGTTCCGCCGATCGTTGCGCAATGTCGTCGAACAACTTTTTCACGGCGCTTTTCTGCCGCAACACAGCCAGCGCGGTTCGGCGGGCGTGGATCGAGCCGTTCTTACCAAGCGTCACCATTCGTTCGGCGAGAGGACGGACCGCTTTGGCTTTGGCCAGGGTTGTCTTGATTCGCTGATGTTGGATTAGAGCGACGACTTGATTGGCGAGTAACGCCCTGCGATGCTCAGCGGTGCGCCCAAGCTTGATCGTCTTCTTTTGATGTCTCATAGGCAGCGAAACGATGTTGGCACAGAGGCTTACTGTTGGCCAGCGGGTGCGCTGTTTGGCGCAGCATCATCGCCGCTCACGGGCAACTCGATCAAGCCCGGCTCGAACTTCATGCCCAGGCCCAACCCGAGTTGTTGCAGTTTATCCTTGATCTCGTTAAGCGATTTCTTCCCGAAGTTCCGATACTTCAGCATTTCGGCCTCGGTCTTTTGCGCAAGCTGACCGACAGTGGTGATGTTTGCATTGTTCAAGCAATTGGCCGCGCGCACGCTCAACTCGATCTCGTTCACGCTCATGTTCAGCAGCTTCTTCAGCTTGATGTTTTCCTCGCTCACGCCAGCCGGCGTCTGGTCGAATTCGATTACTTCCTCGTTGTAGTGCACAAAGACGTCGAGGTGATGTCGCAGGATCGCGGATGCCTGGAGCAACGCATCATCCGGCGTCAAGCGTCCATCGGTCCAGACTTCGAGAATGAGTTTGTCGTAATCGGTCCGCTGACCGACACGAGTGTTTTCCACTGCATATTTTACTCGCGTGACCGGTGAAAAGATCGAGTCGATGGGGATCAGTCCGATCGGCTGATCAGGACGCTTGTTCTCCTCACCGGTAGAAAATCCGCGGCCTATTCGCACCTCAAGCTCAGCGTCGAATTTGTGCTTTCGATCCAGGGTACAGATCAGCTGTTTCGGATTGAGCACGTCAAACCCCTGAATAGCCTGGATGTCGCCGGCAGTGACTTCGCCTTCTTTGTTTACGTTGAGCGAGAGTTTCTTTGGCTCGTGGTCCTGACCGTCCAATTTAAATTTCACTTTCTTGAGGTTGAGAACGATGTCGGTCACGTCCTCAACGACCCCGGGCAATGTGGCGAACTCATGTTGTGCACCGGTAATTTTTACCGCGGTGATCGCTGCGCCCTCGAGAGAGGAAAGCAGGACGCGCCGGAGGCAGTTCCCGACTGTATGACCGTAGCCGGCTTCGAAGGGCTCGGCTATGAACTTTGCATAAGTATCTGTAGCCGTGCTCTCGTCTTTCGTGAGAGTCTTCGGCATTTCGAAACGACCGTAACGGATTGGCATAACTTAACTTTCGATTGTCGATTTTCGATTTTCGATTGGATGCGCAATTCGATAACAAATGGGCAATCGCAAATCTAAAATTGAAAATTCCTTCGCCGGGTTCCCCCTGGCGAGTGTGGCCTCACGTCCAGCGACGGAGGCCCAGGGACCAACGGCGTAATTTCAAAACTCGCTGCGGAGCTTGGAATAAAGACGAAATCCGCAATTTTGCAAACGCGGATCATTTTCATTACGGTCTCGATCACGTCATCCGGGCAGTTCAATTTGTGTCGCTCGACGTCTTCGGGAAAATGCTCGCGCTCAGGGCGTCTCAGCTATTCATTTGCATCGCCCTGCTCCTCGGGTAATTCCCAGCACCTGCCGACTCTTAATCGCTCCGCCAATACCGTCGGTAAACTTTTGTTGACGAAAGCAATTGTGCATTGCGGTCGCGACGCGCTGCCAGAACTGATCGCCACATTTCTCGTGAATGGCCTGGTCGCCAACGACGGCGAACTTATGAACGCGCGGCGCGACAAAAATAAGCACCGCATTGCGTTCGCGCGTCTTGTGCATACCAAGCCGATGAAACTTGCTCTGTGCAGCCTCGAGGGGATCACTCTTTAATTTGCCGCGCTCGATCAAAACGCGAATCTCACCCGACGTTTTCGATTCAGCTTCGTGAATCGCCTGAATGATCCGATCGTGCTCCAGTTTGCTGAGGAATTCCCGCGTTCGCATTTTGTTACCAGCTCGATCCCGCGCCGCCTCCGCCGAAACTGCCACCGCCACCGCCGAACCCGCTGAATCCGCCCCCACTGCCGCTACCGGACGACCAGCCTCCGCCGCTCGGGATGAACACAGGCCCACCTCCTCGCGATGAATAGCCGTAACCGCCCAATTTTCGGAATAGCCGCGAAATGATGATGAGCACAACGACAAAGATGATGAAGGGCAAAAGACCGGTAACCGCGCCGCCGCCCTTGCGTTCCACCACCGTTTTTCCTGATCCTGTGTACTCGCCCCGGATTGCTTTGCAGATCAGATCGATTCCTGTCGCTAGCCCGGCCTCATAGTTGCCAGTCCGAAATAGTGGTTTGATGTGACGCTCAGTGATGTCGAATGCAGTCGCGTCCGGCAACGCTCCTTCCAAGCCGTAGCCGACTTGGAGAAACATCTTGCGGTCCTGGACGAATACAAAAAGAACCACGCCGTTGCGCTGCTCTTTTTGGCCGACGCCCCAGGCCTGTGACACGCGCTGTGTGTAATCGGCGATGTCCGAGTCGCTTTGCATTTTTGGAAAAACCGCGACGACGACCTGGTCAGATGTTTCTCGCTCGAATTGCGCAAGCTGCTCGTTAAACCGAGAAGCAGCTTCCTTCGAAACCACGCCAACATAATCGTTGAAGTAACGATCGGGTTTCGGCGGAATCACTTCCGCTGCAAAGGAGTGCGAGATAAGGACAACGCAAAGTCCCACAACAATAGAACGCAGCATTCTGGGGAGCGCACGCGGCTCGCGTGCTGGCGAAAGCGGCCCGCTTTCGTGAACTTTGAAGACCCAAAAGATTATTTTGGCGAGCCGCCAAAACCAACACGCGAGCCGCGTGCGCTCCCCAGAATTCGCACTGCGCTGTTGGTGCGCGACCATTCGCGTACCACTACGGGGTGGTCGCGGGCGCGGGAGCGGGCGAGCTAAAATTGAACTGCACCGGCGGCGGCTTTTCCGCACCCGGTTGCGCAGCGAAAAACGGTTTCGGCGGAAAACCGAGCATGCCCGCGATCAAATTGGTTGGAAAACTGCGCACGGCCACGTTGTAATCCTGGACCGTCTTATTGAAATTGCCGCGTTCGACTGATATTCGGTTCTCCGTTCCTTCCAGTTGCGCCTGAAGACTAAGAAAGTTCTGGTTGGCCTTTAACTCTGGGTAGCGCTCCACGACGACCAACAGACGCGACAGCGCGTTGCTTAGTTCTCCCTGCGCAGCTTGGAATTTTTCAAGCTGTGCCGCGTCGGTTGGCGCTTTGTTCGGATCGAGCTGTGTTTGCACGCGACCGACACTGGCCCGGGCATTCGTCACTTCCACCAGTGTTGATTTCTCGAAATTAGCCGCACCTGAAACCGTATTTACGAGATTCGGAATCAAATCTGCGCGCCGCTGATAGACGTTTTGCACCTGCGCCCAGCTTTGATCGACTGCCTGTTGCAAGCGGACGAGACGATTGTAACTGCCGCCAACCGCGATCGCGGCAACTACGACGAGGAAGAGGAGGATGGCTACGAGGACGCCACAACCGAGAGCAAATTTGTTCATGACGAATTATGTATAAATCCCAGCGATTACTTTTCCAAGACTGAAGTGATTTGCGAAGCGACCACTTTCCATTGGCCGCTCTGTTTTACAAACGTATCCGTCCAAACGAATTTTCCGCCGAGTAGATCTTTTTTTCCTTCCTGCGCTCGAACTATCCCCTGGCCGACAACAATCCCGGTGTCTCCGTATAAGCGCACTCGAACATCATCGACTTTGAATTCGGTGAAAACGATGTCGCCGGTCATCGTTTGCAAATCTGCCCGTTTGTTTGCGATTCTGCCGTCGGGCCAGACAATCGTGCAATCTTCCGCCTCGAGTCGCTGCGTGTATGAACTGTCACCTTTGACGCGCGCTTCCGCCCAATCGCGCTGAATCCTGATGAGCGCCTGCTCGTCTTGCGAGTGATCACTCATAATGGCTTGATCGTTCGCCAAAGCGGCAAGCAAGTCAAACCGGCGGCATGAGTTATTGCGCGCGGCCGAGAACCAGTCGCAGAAACACGGCGTCCGAAAAGTTTCCGCCCGAGCCTTGCCGAACTATGATCGCTTTCAATGACGGAATGACGAACAGGCGCTGATAATGCGAGCCGAGCGCTACCACCGTGTCGTTCGGCGCATCCTTGCAGATGCAAACCTCTCGCCATTCCGCGTTTTGCCAGGGCAAATCGAGCATGCGTTCCATGTCGGCTTCGCGTCCGTTTGGTGCCTGCTGATTCAACCAGAACGTGAGTCCGTACGCGGGGTTCGCCTGCGAACCGATGAACGCTTCTCGCAATAAATTTGCCGGAACAATCTGGCGTCCATGGTAACTACCTTTTCCAACTACGAGCTCGCCCAGTCGCGCCCATTCGCGCGCTGTTAATTCGAAGCCGGTCGCAGGCAGCGGATTGCCGCGCGCGTCTTTTTTATAATTGAGACTACGCAGTCCAAGCCGGCTGGAGACATGCGTTTCGAAGTAATTGATAACGCTGCGTCCTTCCAATTTCCGGCGCAGCAGCTCGGAAAAAATCTGGAGATGACTCGGTCCATAAATGAAAGCCGTGCCGGGCGAGGCGAGGATGGGCAACTGAATTGCCATTGCGTTTCGATCTCGAATCGTTGGACGCTGAAGACGCGATGCGCCCTCAATACCGTCAGTTTGGCTGAGCAATTGACGGATGGTGATCTGTGATTTGCGCGGATCATTCTTCCATTCCGTGATCGTATCCGAGACCCGATCGTCGAGTCCAAACAGCCCGTCATGCACAGCGGCGAGCGCGGCAATCCCCCAGAAACTTTTCGTCCCGCTAAAGATCGGCCATCTTCGATTTGCCGAGCCCCCATTGGCGTAATGCTCGAAAATTGTCCGGCCGTTTTGCAGGACGAGGATTGCACTGCCGCGTCTGTTCTCGGAATACTTTGCCGCACGTGCGCAATCGGAGGGTCGGATTGCGGCAAATGCGGATGCCGATGTTGTAACAGGAGAGCAAGTCCAAAACACGAGTGGCCACGCGTTCGGTCGCCAAGAGCCGCCGAAGTAATGGCAGCGGCGGTTCACCTTCGAACCGCCCGGTGCAAAGGTCACCACGCGGTTCGCGGGCGATTGAGGTCAATCGCCCCTATCTTGCGGCGTTGTAGCCGGCGCCGATGGCCCCGGCTGACCGCCATCCCCGATGCCGGCTATCAGATGGCTGCGCGCTTGGCAAAATTCGTCTTCGCAGTTCTTCCGCGTTTGGCAATTCATCCAGATTGCGAAGTCCAAAATGATCGAGGAAAAACTGTGTCGTTTCGTAAAGAAGCGGCCGGCCGGGGATTTCAGCGCGTCCGGCGATTTTTACCAACCCGCGCTCCATCAACGTTTGCAGCACGCCATCGATGTTCACGCCGCGCACCGCCTCGACGTCCGCGCGCGTGATTGGCTGCCGATACGCGATGATCGCCAAGGTCTCCAGCGCAGGCGCACTCAAACGCGCCGGCTTCGGCACGGGGAAAAGCTGCCGCACCCATTTCGCGAACGCCGGGTCAGTAGCGAGCTGCCAGCCTTCTGCCTTTTCGATGAGTTGAAATCCGCGGCCCTGCTGGACGTATTCCATTTTCAGTTGTTCTAGTGCCGCTGCAACTTCCGGCTCTTTCACGCGCGCAAACTCGTTAGGCGCCTCACTCGCCGGATCGTCTTCCGCGCCTCTGATCGCAGTGGTGATTTCACGAATAGAGAGCGGTTTTTGTGCGCTGAACAGACAGGGCCTCAATTACCTTATCCAAGCTCATACTACTTGTCATCCCGAGCGGATCCCGCAGCCGCGGGAGGAGTCGAGGGACCCCGCGGAGCCAGCTTTTCGTTTTCGCATCGGGATTCCTCGACTGCGCTCGGAATGACTGTGTTCATCATGCTCCGATCGCGCTTTGAATCGCATCCGCGATCCGGTCCGCTTGCTTGTCGATCATCGCAAACTCGCGGCCCTCGATAAGCAGACGGATTTTCGACTCGGTGCCGGAATAACGCAGGAGCACGCGGCCTTTGCCCGAGAGCTCTTTCTCCGCCTCGTTGACGAGGCTCATCACCGCAGATAACTCCGCCAGAGGGCGCTTTTCCTTCACCTGCAAATTCCGCTGGGCCTGCGGATACTTTTGCAAACACGCCTTGAGCTTGCTCAATGGCTGGCCGGTCTTGTGCATGATACGCAAAATCTGTAGCGCGGTGATGATACCGTCACCGGTCGTTGTGAAGTCACGGAAAATGACGTGTCCGCTTTGTTCGCCACCGAGGTTCAGGTTCTGGCGCACCATCTCTTCAATGACATAGCGATCGCCGACTTTCGTCCGCACTACTTTGCCGCCACGCGCTGCGAGTGCTTCATCCAGACCGAAATTGCTCATCACAGTGGCCACGACAGTGTTTTGCTCCAGCCGCCCGGTTTCCAAAAGATCCAAGGCGGCAATTGCCAGAATTTCATCGCCATCGACAATTTCGCCATCTTCGTCGCAAAGAAGAACGCGATCAGCATCGCCATCGTGACTGACGCCTACATCCGCGTCACTGACCTGGACAATGCGCTGGATCTCCTCAGGGTGCATGCTGCCACAAACGTCATTGATGTTAATTCCGTTGGGCTCATTATTGGCCACGGCGACTTCCGCGCCCAGCTCGCGCAGAACGCACGGCGTCGATTTGTAAGCAGCGCCGTTTGCCACATCGACTGCGACGCGCATTTCCTCGAGCGACATTCCCCTGGGAAAACTCGCCTTGGCGAACTCGACGTAACGCCCAAGCGCATCATCGATTCGAGTCGCTCGACCGATGTTGCTGGCGGTTGGGCGGACAGAATCGATCTCGTCAGTAAAAACCAGGCTTTCGATTTTCTCCTCGATCTGATCATCCAGCTTGTAACCGTCGTGCCGGAAGAATTTGATGCCGTTGTCCTGATAAGGATTGTGCGAAGCCGAAAGAACGATGCCGGCATCAGCGCGCAGCGATCGCGTGATGTAAGCAACGCCCGGCGTAGGCAACGGACCGATTACCAGAACGTCCACTCCGAGCGAGGTGATTCCGGCCACGAGCGCGTTTTCCAGCATGTAACCTGAAAGACGTGTGTCTTTGCCGAGCACAATCTTGGGGCGCGCACCGTCAGGCGTCCTGCGCGGATTCATTTGCGCGAAGACGTACGCAGCGGCGCGCCCAAGTTTCAGAGCCGTCTCTGCCGTCACCGGCTCCACGTTCGCAACACCGCGCACGCCATCTGTGCCAAAAATTTTCTTATGCTCGGTCACGGCGTAATTGAAACTCTCAAAGCGCGATTCGTAAACGGGAAACTTTCGAAGCGTTGAGGGAAGAATCGCCTTTTACAAAGCGAGAAGTGATCGAACCGATCTGTTGCACGACTGTAGGCACGTCATCCGCGAACGCGGAGAGCGCGTTGGTATCCAGAATCATTGCAGGTCTTCCGGTTCGATGTTCTCGAACTCCGCCTCGATGACGCGCTCGATTCGGCGGTTCTCGCTATGGAGATACTTCAGCCCGCCGGCCAATACCATCCACGGCTTTTGCTGACTGCTAGCGCCATCTACGCGTGCGATCTTCTCCGATAGCGCTTCTTGGACAAGCTGCTTGAGCGTGCATCCCTTCCGTGCAGCAATGGCTTTTGCCTTGCGGAAGAGAGGCTGAGGAATTTCGAACGTTGTTTTCACAAACGAAGATCCCCGTATTTATGGGCACGTCAAAAACGGCGGCGAGCCCTGAGCAGCGGCCGGCTGGGCGATTACATGTGCAAGCCAGGAGGCCAAGAAAATCTTAATTAGGAACGCAGGAAAACAGGAAGGCATCCACAGATTTCGCACATTTCTGCAGATTAAAGAATTCTTCCTGGGTTCCTCGTTTCCTGATTGAATTCTTCTCTTCCTAATTGACACGTGGCGAACGTTTGTGATGGCGTTCCAAGAATAGCGGGGACGATTTCCCTCATTTTTCTGCTGGCTTCTTGGCCAGATTCATTTCGTTGATCTTTCGGTGAAGCGTGCGGCGGCTGATGCCGAGCTTCTTTGCCGCCGCGGTTACATTGCCATTCCTGGCATCTACCAAGATCTGACATTCAGGGTGCGCGCCTGGAAAGAAAACAGTTGCCCATGCAGTGTCAGTCACTTCACACCAATCGATTCGTTGAACTGGCGCGGGGTGATGATGTCGATGGTTTGAAATTTCTTGAGACTAAGTAAGTCAGCATCGCCAGTCACAAGAAGCGAACAGTCCGCGTCGAACGCCGCCGCGAGAATCCGATCGTCATCCGGGTCCGCACACGCTTTCACCAGCGGACGTGACCTCCACAAGTTCCATTTGCTGGGCCACGAACAGAGTCATCAAATGCGTGTGCCTCCGCGAGAACCCGAATTTGGCACGCAGCTTCTCCTGGATTTCAGAGACAATATCCTCCGATCCGTAGAATTGACAGGCGTGACGTGCGTGTCGCCACACGCGTCGACAGAACCCGTCGGTCGTCAGAATTGCCAGCCAAACATTACTGTCGAGGAGAACGCGCACGCGGCAGGACGAGAGTTTCCTCTTCCGTCAGACGGCTCTTTCTTGGCAGACGGTCGAACGTGGCTAGCACGCGATCTAATTCACTCTCCGTAGAAAACAGGTAGTCATACACCTGTTTGGCCTGATCATCCGGAAGACGTTGGATTTCTGCGATCAATTCGTTCGCGCTCACGAGTTAAGCCTACCTCCGGGTGGCACCCCCACCAATGATGGTAATGCTCTGGCCTGGCTACAGCTTGTGCTGTCTTTTCGCCGACGCTCTCGCTTGAGCTTTTCCGATTCATTTCGTTGATTTCATTGATCTTTCGGTGAAGCGTGCGCCGGCTGATGCCGAGCTTTTTGGCAGCGGCGGTTACGTTGCCATTCGTCGCTGCGAGTGCCTGGGCAATCAATCTCCTCTCCGTCTCGTGTAAATCTAGCGGGCTGGTTTTTTCGCCGAACGCCTCGATTGCTGAAAAGCCACCGGGCAATCCCGCGCCTGCGGGACTGGCTGCCCGGCGGACGGCCATCGGCAGATCGCGCAACGTAATTTGTTTGCCGGTCGCCATCACAACGCCGTGCTCGATTGCGGTGCGCAGCTCGCGGATATTGCCCGGCCAATCGTAAGTAAGCAGCGCGTCCATCGCGTCCGGCGCCAGTTCGAGAAGCGGCTTCTGGTTTTCCTTGCAGAAGTGGCGCAGGAATCCGCGGACGAGAATCGGGATGTCTTCTTTTCGCTCGCGCAGCGGCGGCATCACAATCCGCACCACGTTGAGCCGAAAATAAAGGTCGTCCCGGAATTTCCCTTCGCGCACGAGTTGCTCGAGATTTTTGTTCGTGGCTGCGATCAGGCGCACATCGGCGCGCAACGTCTGATTGCCGCCGACGCGCTCGAACGCGCGGTCCTCGCTCATAATGCGCAGCAATTTCACCTGCGTGCTCGCGTCGATCTCCGCGATTTCGTCAAGAAAAATCGTGCCGCCATTCGCTTGCTCGAACCGGCCGATTCGTCGTTCATACGCACCGGTGAACGCGCCTTTCTCGTGCCCGAACAATTCGCTCTCGAGAAGCTGAGATGAGAGCGCGGCGCAATGCACGACGACGAATTTTGCTTTGTTACGCCTGCTTAAATTGTGAATGGCATGAGCAGCTAATTCTTTGCCTGTGCCGCTCTCGCCTTCGATCAGCACATTCGCCGAGGAGGGTGCGACTTGCTTAAGGGTTTCAAGCACCTCATGCAACGCCGCGGAGTCGCCCCAGATGTTTTCGAGCCCGTAGCGTTCGTCCACCTGTTCGCGGAGGGCGCGATTTTCCTGTTCCAGTTTGCGGCCCTGCATCGCGCGCGCGATCAGCAATTCGACCTTGTCGAGATTCAGCGGCTTGGTGACGAAATCGTAAGCGCCGCGTTTCATCGCCTCCACTGCGAGATCCACTGAACCGTAAGCGGTCATCATGATGCAGATCGGCGGACGCGGCATTTTCAATGCACGATCGATCAGTACCATCCCGTCTTCGCTGCCGAGGCGGAGATCGGTGAGGAGCACATCGACCTGCTCGCGCTCGAGCACGTCCATCGCGCCGGCGATGTCGGCGGTGACGTACACGTCGTAATCGTTTTCGAGCAAACGCCGCAATCCGTCGCGCGTATGCTTCTCATCGTCAACGATCAGGACAATGGGCTGGAGAGTCATTGCTTCGCCTGGTTAAATCGTCAAACTGTTACGTCATTGCAACAGGTCGCGATTTGTAATTCATGTACCCTTCCTAACTGTTTTAACAAGTCACACCGGCCTGTGGATTTCGGTAATCGAAACTCGCTCTTCAGGACGCCACGCACAGGCGAACGATGCTCAGAGAAACATGGCTAAATAGGGGAAATTGTGTATCATCGCCCGATGCTTTGCCGCGTCCTGTCGGGCTTGGGATTGATCTTGCTCGGTTCCGGCTCGAACACGTTTGCCGGGGAATTCTCCAGCGCAGTTAATCCCAAAGACGGCTGGAAGCTCGCGGCTGACACGAAAGAAGTCATCATCTACAGCCGGCCGCACGGTGATTCGCGACTCAAAGAATTCAAGGCAATCGGCCCAATCGACGCTTCCACTTATTCTGTCCACGCAGTTATCGATGATTTTGAAAATTATCCGAAGTTTATGCCCTACACATTGGAATGCAGGCTCCTGAAGCGCGAAGGCGATTCCATGATCGGCTATCAGCGTCTTTCTCCGAAGATTTGCGAGGATCGCGATTACACGTTGCGCGTGTGGAAGAAATCGTGGCCCGGGCCCCAAGGACTCACATATCTCAGCCAATGGGAAGCGGCAAACGAACTTGGACCAGCGGAACAGAAAAACGTTGTCCGCGTAAAGATTTGCAATGGCACATGGCTGCTTGAGGCGGACGGACCGGCAAAAACTCACGCCACGTATTCCATCTACTCTGACACCGGGGGTGTTATCCCAGCGTTCATTGCGAATCACGCCAGCCTTACGGCAATCAAGAAGTTGTACGCGGCCATCCGCAAACAGGTAAAAGATCCAAAGTATGCGGCGGCTTCTGCGGCCTCACCAGCGCCGGCCACGCCTTAGCAAAATCTTTTTGGCAAGTAACGTGCGCTGGCCTTTTCTCCTCATTATGAAAGCGAATTTTTTCCTGTCCCTAGTCGCGGCAGCCGGTGCGCTTATGCTCAGCAACGCAACTTTGGCCGAGCGGGCGCCCGAGACTCCGACAAAACCTGTTTCCACGGAATACCACGGCGTGGCCGTGGAAGATCCATATCAGTGGCTCGAAAATGACGACGAGCCACAGGTCAAAGCGTGGTCGGATGCGCAGAACCAGCGAACACGCAAATATCTCGACAGCTTACCGGACCGGCCGGCGATTGAGACACAGCTGAAAGAGTGGTACGCGAAAACGTCGCCGAGTTATTTTTCGCTCGTCTCGCGGTCCGGAGTTTTGTTCGCAATGAAATTCCAGCCGCCAAAACAACAACCCCTGTTAGTTACCCTCGCTTCGGCGGACGACCTGAAGTCGGAGAAAATTGTGCTCGATCCGAACGTGCTCGACGCCAAAGGCACGACTACGATCGATTGGTATGTGCCGTCATTGGACGGCAGATATATCGCCATCTCACTTTCCAAAGGCGGCAGCGAAGACGGCACACTTCACTTTTACGAGACCGCAACGGGCAAAGCGCTGCCGGACACAATTGCGCACGTCCAATATCCCACGGCGGGTGGCAGCGCGGCTTGGAATGCCGATGGCACCGGAGTGTATTACACGCGCTTCCCCCGGAAAAGCGAGCGTCCCGACGCCGATCTGAATTTTTATCAGCAGATTTATTTTCATAAACTCGGCACGCCCGACACAGAGGACAGTTATTCGATCGGCAAGGACTTCCCACGCATCGCGGAGATCGCGCTCCAGGCTTCCCACGACGGCAAATACATTCTCGCCACTGTGGCAAACGGCGATGGCGGAGAATTCGCACATTATCTGCTCGAGCCAGATGGGAAGTGGCACCAGATCACGCAGTTCAGCGACCAGATAAAACTCGCCCGTCTTGGTCGCGATAACGCGCTCTACCTTCTTTCACGCGCAAACGCGCCGCGCGGAAAAATCCTGCGCCTGCCGTTGCACACACCGGAGTTGAAGAACGCCGTTGAGATCGTTCCGACCGGGCAAGCAGTAATCGAGCAAATTGTCCCCACCAGCGAGACGCTTTTTGTTGGCGATCTACTCGGTGGTCCTTCGCAAATCCGGCGCTTCAGCCTGGAAGGCAAGGGTGAAACAATCATTCCCATCCCGGCAATCTCGGCTGTGCAGGAAATAATCGCTACAGACGATGGCGCGCTTTTGTTCCGCGACGTGAGTTACACTGAGCCGGCGGCGTGGTTTCAGTGTTCCAAAGGCGAAACCGAGCCGGCGAAGACTGCGCTGCGCAGCACGTCGCCAGTGTCATTTGCCGATATCGAAGTAACCCGTGAGGTCGCCACATCAAAAGACGGCACAAAAATCCCGCTCAACATTCTTTGCCGGAAAGGCACGAAGCGCGATGGGCAAAATCCGACGCTGCTTTACAGCTATGGCGGCTACGGAATCAGCATGTCGCCGAATTTTGATTTCACCCGGCGACTTTGGTTTGATCGCGGCGGCCTATACGTGGTTGCGAATATTCGAGGTGGCGGCGAGTTCGGCGAAGAGTGGCACAAGGCCGGCAACCTAACAAAGAAGCAAAACGTCTTCGATGACTTCGCGGCTGCCGCCGAATACCTGATCAAAGAGAAATATACGCGCCCGGAAAAGCTGGCCATCCAGGGTGGAAGCAACGGCGGCCTTTTAATGGGCGCGATGATCACGCAGCATCCTGATTTATTCCGGGCTGTGGTGTCTTCGGTCGGCATTTACGATATGCTGCGGGTGGAACTCGCGCCGAATGGCGCCTTCAACGTGACCGAGTTCGGCACAGTAAAAAACCCGGAGCAATTCAAGGCCCTTTACGCCTACTCGCCTTATCACCACGTGGTCGATGGCACGAAATATCCTGCCGTGTTGATGATGACCGGCGCAAATGACGGACGAGTCGCGCCTTATCATTCCCGCAAGATGACAGCGCGCCTGGTTGCCGCGAACAAATCACAGAACCCGATTCTTCTGCGAACCAGTTCTAGCGCCGGGCATGGCATCGGCACCGCATTGAGCGAGCGCGTTAGGCAGTTGGCAGACATTTACGCGTTTCTCTTTGCGCAACTCGGAATGACTGGTAAGGCTAGTGATTAGTTAAAAGCGTTACATCCGGTCTCGGTACTATAAGCTTGTACCGTTGCGCCGGTCAGAAGGAAACTGCTGATCGTTTCCGGCGCGATTGCGCGAAGCGCAACGCCGAGAGCTACTCCCTCGTCCAGCGTTGCGAGTTCCAGAATCATCACTGATCAGTGATCGGTAACCGATCGCGGTAGAACCCAGCGCCTGGCCAAAGCGACTTCGCACTGACGAAATTCATGTCAATAATGATTAACTTTTCTTTAACTCCGCCAAATCTTTGAGCACTTGCTCGCTGTGGTCGATGGGCTTCACGCCAGTATATACTTTGGCAATGTCGCCGCTGGGATTAATGATGAACGTGTTACGCGCGGCGAGCTTTTGGCCCTTGTAATCCATCACCGAACCGTACTCGTTGGAGACTTTCGCGTCTGGATCGGCGAGCAATTTGAAATTCAGCCCTTCTTTGGCACAAAAATCTTTGTGCGATTGCGCGGTATCGACGCTCACCCCGAGAATGACTGCGCCGGCGTCACTGTATTTCGCGAGGTCGCGTTGGAAATTGCGGGCCTCCATGGTGCAACCGCTGGTGAAATCTTTCGGATAGAAATAAAGAACTACCCATTTACCGCGGAAATCTTTCAGGCTCACCTGCGAACCATCGCCGGTGGTGAGACTGAAATCCGGCGCGGGCTTTCCGACTTCGGGTTGTGTTTGAAGTTCCGTTGCCGCCATGCACGTAAACGTCGCAATGCCGGCGACCAATGACAAGATCGTCTTTCTAATGTTCATGAATCAGTGTTGAAGCGCAGAAGCGCCGAGTCAAGAAAACCACGACTGGTGAAGGAATGATCATTTGACGACTCATTTATTGGGCGAAAGGCGAAAACGAGCCCTCGCCAAGCGCCGAAAAGTTAAAAAATCTTCGGCCAAATCAAAGCTCGCGAGATGGACGGACTTTCAATGCGTAGCCAATCGTTAGAGACAACGAATCGCCTCATGGTGGTCGGCTCAGGAGCGATTTCATTGAGGACTAGCTTTGCGCTCGACATCGGCAGCCTACTTGAGAGTATCCCGGCGACCGGGAATTCCCATATGAATCCAGATGGCCGCCGAGGTTAAAAAGGAAATTCAACTCGAAATAGCGCATGTGTTGTTCACAGACATCGTCGGTTATTCGAAGCTGCCTATCAATCAGCAACGAGGGTTAGTCCAGCGCTTGAACGAGGTTGTCCGAGGCACGGACGCATACCAAGCCGCCGAAACAGCGGGACGCTTGATGACAATCCCGACCGGTGACGGCATCACGCTTGTTTTTTATCATAGCCCAGAAGCGCCGGTTGAATGCGCATTGGAAATCAGCCGTGCCCTCAAGAAACATCCGGAACTTCAGCTGCGAATGGGCATTCACAGCGGACCCGTGAGTGGGGTCATCGACGCAACCGGAAAAGCGAACGTGGCTGGCCCCGGCATCAATATCGCGCAGCGCGTCATGGACTGCGGCGATGCCGGACACATTTTGCTGTCGAAGCACGTGGCTGAAGATCTGGAGGAATACCCTCACTGGCAGCCGCACCTGCATGAACTTGGCGAGTGTGAAGTAAAACATGGCGTTCGCATCTCTGTGGTGAATCTGTACACTGCGGAGCTCGGGAATGCGGCATTGCCGGAAAAGCTGAAAGCGGCGTATGTCGCTGTGGCTGCTGCACGAAGAAAACGGGCCGCGTACCGATGGTTGTCAGTGGGCGTGCTGGCTCTGCTCGCTGTGATCGGTTTTATCCTGTTCCGTTATAGACGACCGCCTGCCACGGTAGAGTCACCAGTTCCAGAGAAGAGCATTGCAGTGCTGCCGTTTGAAAACCGAAGCCCTGATCCCAGCAATGCCTACTTTGCCGACGGCATCCAGGACGAGATTCTGACACGCTTATCGAAGATCGCCGATCTGAAGGTCATCTCGCGTACATCGACGCAGCATTACAAGAGCGCGCCGGGAAACTTGCCGGAGATCGCAAAGCAACTTGGCGTAGCGCACATCCTGGAAGGCAGCGTGCAGAAAAGCGGCGACGCCGTGCGCGTGAACGTCCAGTTGATCAAAGCGGCCAATGATTCCCATCTTTGGGCAGATATCTTTGACCGCAAATTGACTGACATCTTTTCGGTCGAAAGCGATATCGCGAAGGCAATAGCAGATCAGCTACGAGCACACCTCACTGGTCAGGAAAAGCAAGAGATCGCTGCTAAACCGACGGAGAACCCTGAGGCTTACGATGCCTACCTCCGCGGTCTGGCTTATACACTAAAAACCTTCCCCACAAGGGCCAATGCCCTTGCTGCACAGAAATATTTCAAGGAAGCAGTGCGGTTGGATCCGAAGTTCACCCTTGGTTGGGCGCTGTTATCGATCGTTGATTCGCGTAACTACGTCACACAGAGTCTTCAACCAACGGTTGCCCTTTGTGAAGAAGCCCGGCAGGCAGCCGAAACCGCCCTCACTCTACAGCCCAATCTCGGCGAGGCCGTATTGGCCCAGGGATCTTACTACTACGCCTGTCGGAAGGATTACGACACTGCGGTACGTTACTTTGAGGAAGCAGGTCAGCTCCTGCCAAATAGCAGCCGGATTCCTGAATCGCTGGCTTATGTCGCACGGAAGCAAGGCCAGTGGGACCGGAGCGAAGCCTACCTAAAGGAAGCCGAGCGGATCGACCCACGCAATGTTTTTCTCCTCACCCAGCACGCGACAAACTTTATCTGTCTTCGTCGTTTTCCGGAAGCGCTGCGGAAGTTTGATGAAGTTCTCGATATTACGCCAGATGACTTAAATACCCTGGTGTCACAGGCGGCTATCGCACAAGCACAGGGCGACTTGCCGCGTGCCTCGGCGCTCCTCGCTCGACTACGCCCCGCGGCCGATGATATCGAGGGCTTGGAAACTCAAGTTTATCAAGCGATTTTGGAGCGGCGCCCTGCACAAATCATTCCTCGGCTAAAGGAAATACTCGCCAACCCAGATCCAGCGTCGGGTTACTTCAATGGCGAACTGCGCTTTTGGTTAGGTTGGGCGCAGGAAATAGCTGGTGACAATGTCGACGCCCAGGAAACTTGGCGACAGGCACGCAGCGAAATGGAACCTTTTCTCAAAGAACAGCCGGACAATTATAGCCTAATTGGCGATCTCGCGTTGACCAACATGGCCCTTGGTGACAAGGCCGACGCGTTGGCTTTCGCGGAACGGGCTATCGCCGCGAATCCGATCGAGCAGAACGCCGTGACTGGTCCCGTTCCAATCGAGGTCCTCGCCCGGGTCGCGGCGCGCATGGGAGAGCCCGACCGCGCCATCGCTGCTTTACAGAAACTACTCTCGGTACCGTATTCAGGCGCATTCGCGTTTGGTGTGCCGCTCACTCCCGCGCTCCTACGGCTCGATCCAATGTTCGACCCGCTACGACATGATCCGCGCTTCCAAGAACTTGTCGCTACGCCCGCAGGGAACTGACACTCCCCCGATTTGTAGTTCTCAACGCCAGGCTTGTGCAGGCTTTGTCCAAGCCGGTCTCGAAATACTTCTACCAGTCATTGTTCACTCGCAGATCGCCTCGCGATCCAACGCTGAACCTACCTCATCAACTCGGCGGCGGCGGCGGTGGCGGTGTTGGCGATGGCGGGCCGGGCGGTTTCGTCATAACGGGTGGTTTCGTCATAGGCAACGATGCTAACAATCCTGTATCTAATGTCAAGCGGCGTGTGAAGCATCCGCTAGACAAATGGGACGAAATACCATGAGCATGGACTTGGACGATTCGAAACACATAGGCAAATTGCAATTTGTTTTACTAGTGATCGTGGCTATGTCTGGCTTGATTGGTTGGGCATGGGTACTTGCGGCGTGGATACTGCACGCATTTGAATATCTGTCGCCATGAAACGATGCAAGGTTGAAGTCAAACCGTCACTCGGTCGTGGGCGCGGCGTGTTTGCAATTCAACCGATTAGCCGCGATGAGCTGATCGAATCGTGTCCTGTCATACGGTTTGAACCGAAATACACGGCTGTGCTTGAAGCGACGCCGTTGTACGATTATCTATACAGCTGGTCTAACGATTATCGTGAAGTTGCAATCGCACTGGGCTACGGGTCGCTGTACAATCATTCTGACGAGCCCAATGCTTTATATTACACGAATCGTAATCGAAACGTAATTGACTTTATAGCGACAAGGTCCATTGCTGCCGGTGAGGAAATAACGATCAGTTACCTCGATTCATCTGACAGCCCAAAGAAACTTTGGTTCGAGGTGGTCTGAGAGCGTCGTGTCTGATGGAACGCGGCGTTTTTTTGTCTACTCTGGGGCTTGTGCCGTCGAGCCGTGCGAAGATTAATTTCGGATAACCAAATAATGGGTTATTCGGAATCACGAGCAATTTTTCTGGTTGTGTCAGTGTTCACATATTTGTGCCACGGCGTCCAGCCCGCAGGAGTCCAAAAACCCCAACTCCTCACAGGCTTTAGCGTGATCATGATTGTCCAACACGATCCACTGTCCACCATTGTGAGCCGGTGTATATGTGAAGCAGGGAAGGACCGCACCCAGGGTGCTCGATAAATGCGCGCACCGCTGGGAGTTTCTTCCCGATACTTACCTAAAAGACCTATTGAAACTAGGCGGTAGGGGTGATCGTGCATATCTGTCAGCCAATCGTCGGCAACGAAGTGGTGCAGATAGACGCCAAGCCATCCAATACACGCCAGCCTCCACCTATAGCCACCGTTGATTCCCTCCTTTCGGAAAAGGCGGTCGATAAAGTTGGAGATTCTAGATTTCACTCCAGGTAGTCACGCTCACCGATAATTACGGCCGGGCCTCGCAATAAACTAACGGAAACAGTTCTCACGATTCGAAATCGTTCTATCCAATCTTTAAGCTCGGTTTCAGTGCACACACCCGTCGCCCCTCGAACATTTCGATCCGGGTTTTTGAAGTTAGAAGGTTTTCGATGCACAAGTAACTACGATGGCAGTCGTCGCCTTAACACGAACACTCTGTAAGCCATTTCATCATTCAGGGCGAACGGCTGCTCAATGTTATACCGGAAATCGTAGACGTCGCACAGTTCCAGCGACGGAACCGAATCGAGCAGCCGTCGAAATTGCCTGGCCGTGTACGTGCGCAACTGAAATTCGTGCCGCAGGCGAAGTTCCTTCAACCCGCGGCGCACCAGCAGGCAGACCCGAACGTTCGCGATTCGTTGGCGCAGATCGATGCGTAGCACGCGCAGCGTTACGGTCACTATTGTGTCGCATCGCCGCTGGGTCCAGCACTCGACGTCCTCTTTATCGACACCCAAAGGTAGCAGATGTAAGCCGAGGACGTAGATGCCGCCCTGACGAAGGCTGCCGGCAATACACCGCAGGTGGTCGCGAGCCGCCTGTTCCGTCAACAAGTAGCGAAACGTGCTAATAGTGCAGTAAGCTGCATCAACCGGTCGACTGAGGCGGAAATCGGACATATCCGCCTCGAATGTCTCCGCATTGAGCCCACTCCGTGCGAGACGCCGTTGAAGATACCTTAATGCTGGCTTGCTTAGGTCGAAGCCGGTAACTTGGTAACCTCTGCGAGCTAGCGTCGTCATTAAACGGCCACTGCCACAGGCCGGCTCCAGGAAGTGGCGCACGCCAAAAGGGCAGTGTTTGCGGCATGCGGCCTCGATGAAGTCGGCCTCCTGTCGAGTATACCCTTGAAAGGCTATATCGTAATACTGCGGATAATCATACCAGCTTGCTGCGAGGATTTGGCTTCTTTCCATGTTTCAGAAGGGTCAAACTTGCATAGCCTTCGTCGGATCCAGAGTAAACCGGTGACGGCGCTTTCGCTATGATCTTTCGCGCTACACAAATCGGATCATTGGACGGCTTACTCGGCAAATTATAGTCACCTACACATTCAAAGATACCAAGCAGAGTCAAAGCCATCCCCTGAAAGCCATGGTCCCGCGAAGTGGCGCCCGTTTAGTAATAACCGCAAGGGAGCCTTTGTCCGTAGCGTCTGCTGATGTAATCAGTAGCGTATTATGTAAATCGCCGGTTGCTGCACGGGCACAGAGCTAAAAAACGCAACGACTTTGAACTGACTGTTCACGACAACGCGGGCCGATCGGATTTCAGACTAGTTTTTGGCGATTTCACCGCCGATCCAGATCACGTGCTGAATCTCAGAGACCCAGTAGAGGTTGTGATCACTCATTCGTGGTGGGCGGACTCATCACAGTTCGACCATTTTGTCAGGAACAAAGGACGACTCATCTTTGCGAGAGAGGTGAAACGAGTCCTCGCCAGGCGCCGAAAAGTAAACAATTTTGCCTCTAACACATTCTTGACCTGGAAAAATCGCTCTCTGACTTGGTTTTTATGACACCATCAGGCATCCGGTCGCCTCTTGAATTTCGTGTTTTCCACGTTGATGGCATTGCCTTGCACGTCGTTCTGGCCGGGCCTGCAAGCGGTAAACCTTTAATACTGCTTCACGGTTTTCCCGAGTTCTGGTTCGCCTGGCGTCGACAAATTGATCACTTCGTCGCCTCCGGATATCGCGTGATCATACCAGACCAACGAGGTTACAACTTCAGTGACAAACCTACAGGCATTGTTAGCTATTCCATTGATCTGCTCGCTAGAGATGTCGTCGGCGTTTTGGATACCGTGGCGGCTTCAAAAGCGTTCGTCGTGGGGCACGACTGGGGAGCTGGTGTTAGCTGGTACTTGGCTGCTCGATATCCGGAAAGGGTTACCCGCGCCGCGATTTTGAGCGTCCCCCACCCCCGCGTGTTCATAAAGAACCTCCTCATAAACCCCGTGCAGCTGTGGAGGAGCTGGTATATATTGTTTTTTCAGCTTCCTTGGCTACCCGAATTACTCCTGCAAAGGCGAGACTGGTCGCTCTTGGTTCGGGTGCTGCGGAATAGTTCACCTGCTGGAGCCTTTTCTGATGCTGATCTCGAGCAGTACAAGGAGTCGTGGGCCAGGAAGGCCGCACTGACAGCTATGCTTAACTGGTATCGAGCGGCCTTATTGCGTCCGTCGAAGTTCGCGTTGGATTCCGAAGCTTCGCGAGTGAAAGTCCCGGCGCTTCTGATTTGGGGGAAAAATGACCGGTTCGTGGGTGAAGCAATGGCCAGGGAAAGTCTTCAGTACTGCGATGATGGACGCCTTGAGATCTTTGAGACTGCGACTCATTGGGTCCAACACGAAGAGCCCGCACAGATTAATAGCTTGCTATCCGAATTCTTTGCCTAACTCTGGATGCGGAAAACGAGGAAGTGGTGGCTAAGTGGCCACTTCTGCAGATCAAGAGAACGAAAATGTGGTTCGAGCTCATTCTTGCGGCCGCGTTCGTGGTCTTGTACCTGACCTTCTGGGCCTGGCATTCTCAAGGAGCAGGCAAGCTCACTCGAGCAGAGATCGATCAATACCTGGCGATCATCGAAAAGCTACCGCTGCCTGAGAAGGGGGTTCAGGCATTCATTGCCCGTCTCCGTCCATGGGCCGAGGCCGACGATGGCAAGCCGGTCTACATGTTCAACCTCATCCATTTCTTCCCGCGGGTGCAGACGTTTCCCGGCGCGCCGGAGTTCAAGGGAACGCCTGAAGAGGCCAACGCACATTATGAAAAGAGCCTGATATGGCTCTGGTTGAGTCACGCGTCTTATCCGACGTTCATAGGAGCTCCTCAAACCAAGAACCTGATCAACATGCAACCGGAGAGAACCTGGGGCAATATGACTGTCGTGCGCTATCCCAGCCGGCGCACATTCTTGAAACTGATTTCCCACCCCGCCTATGCGCCCCTGGCACCCTACAAGCTCATAGCCGTGGAGCTTGACTTGGTGCCGGTTTCGAGCGGCATGGTCGTCCCCGACTTTCGCTGGTTGCTAGGCGGCGGGTTAGCAATCGTTTTCCTGCTGGCCGAATGGATACGCGTCGTCCTGTTGGGGTGACCAACTGTCCTTTCTGAGATACCTCCGCGCGCGGCGCAAGCGCGATCCGAAGTCGGCGACGTTTTCCGTTGTGCTCTCCACGCGCGAGACGCCGTATAAGCAAGGATTATTAATCCTCGCCAGTATTAGAACGTCCTAGCCATCGTCCGCCAGAGTGCGGGGCGACTAAGACGGTTGCGCTCAAAACATCGTTGGATTCAGACGTTTCGCCGATCGAAGAATTTCCGCGTCACCGGCCAGGACTCCTTGTTTCGGAAGGAAATCGTTAGTTTTCGCCGATTAGCACGAGTCGGTTTCGCCGCTGCCGCCTAGATCGTCCTGATTTGTCCTAACAATTTGACCGAAAAGTCGTCACTCCTGAAATTCGAAGCTTGCGCTCTACGACTTGTTTGAGTGAATAAGAGGCGCACCTATGCAGAGGCCGGATATCGCCGAACATCTTCCGATTAAACCGTTGCGGTTGATTCTTGGTGTGATCGCCTGCATCGGGATCGCAGCGACACTTTTCACGCTGCTGTTCGGGTTCACAACGATTCCGGCAAACTCCGTGGGCGTAAAAACGCGATTCGGCGCATATCACGAGATCGTTAATCCCGGTTTGGCCTACGCCATTCCGTACATTGACGAAATTTATGTCGTGCCTACACAGCGTTTGCAGAAACTCGAGTTCGGTTTTTTTACCCCGGGCGCGACGAACATGTTTCAGGGCGATCCGCAGCCGGAGGAAACCGAGACGATGATCACGGGCGATCTGAACACCGCGCTCGTGCCGTGGGTGGTGCAATATCGGATCACCGATCCAAAAATGTATTTGTTTGGAGCGCGCGAGCCGGAGAAAACCTTGCGCGATCTTTCCGAAAGCGTGATGCGGGAAGTCATCGGCGACCGGACCGTGGATGAAGTACTCACCATCGGGCGTCACGACATCGAAACATCGACGTTGAAACGCCTAGCCGATCTTTGTTCGCAGTACGATTTGGGAATTCAGATTCAACAGGTGCAACTCACAAGCGTGCGCCCGCCGCCCGCCGTGCAAGCGGCGTTTAATGATGTCAATCAGGCGCAACAGGAGAAGCAGACCGCAATCAATCAGGCGTGGGCGGTATACAACGATGCTGTTCCGAACGCGCGCGGCCAGGCAAAAGAGCGCGAGAAACAGGCCGAAGCGTACGCGTTTCGCCGGGTGAACGAGGCCAAGGGCGAAGCGGAAAAGTTCTCGTTGTTGCTCACCGAGTATCGCAAGGCGCCTGAAATCACGCGGCGCCGTCTTTATCTCGAGGCGATGCAAGCCATCCTGCCAAATTTGCAAAAGAAAATCATTGTCGATGACAGCTTGAAGAATATTCTCCAGACGCTGCCGCTTCAGGTGCCCGGCGAATCGAAAGGGTCGCCATGAACCTGATCTGTTCGATGCTCTCACGTTCCGCCATGTCACCCCTTCTCTGTCATGTTCAGCGAAGTGAAACATCTCTGGAAGCGACCCGGCACCACGCTGCTGCAAATGATCTGAGATTCTTCTTCCCGCGACTGCCGGATCAGAATGACAACACCATGTGGTTTTAGGCGCGTAAACCCATGAACGTGATCGATGTCACTCCGCGACCGGCTGTCGTGTCGGCTGCGGTTCGTTTTTTGCAAAGCCCGCTCATGTCAATCCTGGGCCTCCTTTTCATTCTGACGGCGCTCAAATGGGGAACAGTGCTCTTCGTCGTCCCGCAATACGAAACGGTCATCATCACGCGTTTCGGCAAGATCGTTCGCAGCATCACCACGCCCGGATTGAAGATGAAGCTACCGGTCCTCGATAAACTGCAGCGGTTCGATAAACGCATTCTCGCCTGGGACGGGCCGCCCACGGAATGCCCTACAAAGGACAAGCTCTACATCATTGTCGATTGTTTCGCCCGTTGGCGAATCAGTGATCCGATGCTGTACTACAATCGGCTTAATGACGAGCGGAGCGCGCTCTCGCGCCTCGACGACATTCTCGGCAGCGAGACCCGCACCGCAGTCGCCACGCATGATCTGGTTGAAATCATTCGCGTAACCAAAGGGCGGAAACCTGCGCGCGACGAGGAGCTGGAGAAAACCGGCACGGTTCTGCCCACCACAATTCCCGATATCGAATATGGGCGCGGCGAAATCGAGAAACAGATCACCGAGCGCACGCGTCAAAAGATCGCTGACTTTGGGATCGAACTGCTCGACGAGCGTTTCAAACGCAGCAAATACAATCCGGCCGTGGCGGAGAAGATTATCGAGCGAATGTCCAGTGAGCGACACCAAATCGCCGCGCGATTCCGTTCCGAGGGGCGCGGCGAAGCGGCGAACATCAGCGGCCAAAAGGAAAGCGACGTTGCCTCAATCAGTTCTAATGCCACGAAGAATGCGCTTGAAATCGAAGGCAAGGCTGACGCGGAAGCCGCGGCGATTTACGCCGCCGCATTCGGCGCGCCTGATGCACAGGAACTCTATACATTTTTGCGCAGCCTCGACGTTATGCGCGCCGCGTTTGAAAAGGATACAACGGCGGTCCTCTCCACCAACAGCGATCTCGGCCGAATGCTGAAATCAATGGCCGAAGCAGTTGCACCGCCAAAGCCGCCGCATTGATTCGGCGTCGCTCCGCGCCGAGTCAGTAGTACCGGTAGCCGAGTGACTGCAATTCCGCGCGCCTCTTGCTCCTGCGCAAATCGTCGGCAGATTGGAATCCCAATTTTTTAGATGAAAACAACGCTTGCTCATCAACTTGCTGATTACACATCCGCGCTGCAGTTTGAGGATCTCTCGAAGGAAGTCGTGCACGAAGTGAAACGTCGAGTAATCGACTCGCTCGGCTGCGCGCTCGGTGCATGGAAGGAAAAACCGTTTGTGATAGCGCGAAGAGTGGCCTCAGATTTTTCGGCCAAACACGGATCGACAATCATTGGCACCGATCACAAGGCGCCGCCGGACTGGACGGCATTCGCCAACGGCTGCGGCATCCGTTATTTCGATTTTAACGACACGTATCTCTCAAAAGAGCCGGCGCATCCCAGCGACAACATTTCGGCCGCGCTGGCCGTTGCGGAAAGCGTCGGAGCCGGAGGACGCGAATTAATCACCGCGATCGCGCTTGCTTACGAAGTGCAATGCCGATTATGCGACGCAGCGAGCATTCGTGCGCGCGGCTGGGACCACGTGACCTATGGCACGTTTTCGACCGCGCTCGCCTCTGCGTATTTGATGAAACTTGATCCCGCAAAGATGCGGCACGCAGTGAACATCGCCGGTGTGGCCGGGGCGGCCATGCGCCAGGCGCGCGCAGGCGAACTCTCGCACTGGAAAGGCGTGGCTTTCGCCAATGCGGCGCGTCACGGGGTATTCTCCGCGCTGCTTGCCCGTGAAGGCATGACCGGGCCCGGGCCAATCTTCGAAGGAGAAATGGGTTTCGAGAAACAACTCGGCGTGTCCCTCGGGAACGTTGGCGAAAAATTTCACGGATCGCCTTCAATGATCCTGAAAACGAGTATCAAATATTGGCCGGCTGAATATCATAGCCAGAGCGCCATTGAAGCGGCACTTTTTCTGCGAAGCCAGATTGGCGACCTCTCGAAAATCAAACGCGTGGTAATCGAGAGCCATGACGCGTCGGTGGATATCATCGGAAGCGAGCCGGAGAAATGGAAACCGAAAACGCGCGAGACGGCCGATCACAGTTTGCCGTACATCACGGCCATTGCGCTCATCGACGGCGAAATCACCGACCGCCAGTTCGAGCCGGAGCGATTCAAAGATCCTGAGGTGTGGAAGTTCCTGGAGAATGTGAAGGTGGAACGCAATGCGGAATTGAGCGCGATGTATCCAGATGCGGTCGCTAACATCGTGCACATTGATCTTGCCGATGGCCGACAATTGACCCAGCGCGTCGATTATCCGCTTGGGACACGCCAAGAATCGGCTAGAAGATTCAGCAGTAGAAGGAAAATTCCTTATGCTTGTTGAGCCGGTGATTGGCAATGAACCAGCGAAAAAGATTATCGATATTGCATGGAAATTGGATGAAACGAAGAACGTCGACGCGTTGATGCAGGCGTTGGAAATCACGGAGAAGAAATAATTAGTCCTCGACTTCGCTCGGAATGAGAGCGGTTTGCTTGAATGACAAAGAAAACGAAGCCGGGCCGACTGCGTGAGTTAATTGCGAAAGGAGCAGTGATGCTGCCGGGGGTGCCGAACGCGGCGATGGCGCGACAGGTGGAGCGGGTTGGATTCGATGCGGTGTACGTCAGCGGTGCTGGAATTGCGAACGCGACAGCTGGCGTCCCCGATATCGGTCTGCTGACGTTAACGGAAGTGGTGCACCTGGCGGGGTACATCGCCAGGGCGGTGAAGATTCCTGCGATCGTGGACGCGGATACCGGGTTTGGAGGTACGGCAAATGTCGCGCGTACAATCCGGGAGCTTGAAGCAGCAGGTCTGGCCGGTTGCCACATCGAAGACCAGGAATTTCCGAAACGCTGCGGACATCTTGCCGGCAAATCGCTGGTTGATGTTGAGGAGATGACGGAAAAAATCAAAGCAGCGGTAGCTGCCCGCCGGGATCCCGACTTTATGATCATCGCGCGGACAGACGCGCGCGCGGTGGAAGATTTCGATCGAACACTCGATCGGGCGCAGCAGTACTTGGAAGCAGGTGCGGACGCCATCTTTCCAGAAGCGTTGCAAAGCGAACAGGAGTTTCGCAATTTTGCCAGCAAGATCGATCTGCCGCTGCTGGCGAACATGACGGAGTTTGGGAAAAGTCCGCTCCTTTCGTTCCATGATTTGGTTGGACTCGGCTATCGCATGGTGATTTTCCCGCAGAGCGCATTTCGCGTGTCGATGAAAGCCAGCGATCAATTTTTGCATGCCCTCAAGAAAAGCGGCACGCAAAAGGAATGGATCAATGGGATGCAGACGCGGGAGGAGCTCTACGGACTGCTGGATTACGATCCAAATGCCGAGAAATGGCTGGGCTTGAACGACTGATCATTTGTCGGCGCGCGTATCGTTGCTAGAATCAGCGGACAACATGGGTATCTGAAACAAAACCAGAATACAGCCCGGGACTGGCCGGCGTAATCGCCGGTGAAACGGCGATCTGCTGGGTCGATCCCGCGGCCGGGCTAATGTATCGGGGCTACGACATTCATCAGATGGCCGAGAAGGCCACTTTCGAGGAGGTCGCGTACTTGTTGCTCAATGGCGAGTTGCCGAATGCGAAGCAACTGAAGGAGTTCACACAACAAATCGCCGGCCAGCGCGAGTTGCCTGGCGCAGTCACGGAAATGCTGCGCCTTCTGCCGAAAAATACTCATCCGATGGACATGCTGCGCACCGGCGTTTCGATGTTGAGCGCATTCGACAAGGACCTGAGCGACCACTCGCACGACGCGAATATTCGCAAATCGATCCGGCTGATTGCGCGCGTCTCTACGTTGATCACCGACGGCTGGCGCATCTCGCAGGGCGAACAGCCGTTTCCGGAAAAACCGGAACTGACGCAGGCTGCGAATTTCTTCTACAAATTCAACGGCAAGGTTCCCGAGCGATGGCAAACCCGGATGCTCGACACGATCTTCAATCTTTACGCCGACCACGAGTTCAATGCGTCAACGTTTGCCGCGCGCGTGACCGCTTCTACCTTGGCGGGCATTTACGCTGCTGTTACCTCCGCGGTTGCGACTCTGAAAGGGCCGCTGCACGGCGGCGCGAATGAGGAATCAATGAAAATGCTTGAGGAGATCGGGACACCGGATCGCGCTGAGGCATGGTTGATGAAAAAGTTGGGCAGCAAAGGCAAGATCATGGGGTTCGGCCATCGGGTTTACAAAAAAGGCGATTCGCGCGTGCCGGCGATGCGAGAGATCGCGCGCGACCTCGGCAAACGCACCGGCAAAGAAAACTGGGTGCCCATTTGCGAGAAGCTCGAACAAGTCATGGACCGGGAAAAACAACTTTGCGCCAATGTCGATCTTTACGCCGCGCCCGTGTTTTGGCTGTTGGGATTTCCTCCGGAGTTGAATACGCCTCTTTTCGCTGCGTCCCGCGTAGCCGGCTGGTGCGCGCACGTGACGGAGCAACACGATCATAATCGTCTGATCAGGCCGCGCTCATTTTACGTCGGCCCGCCGCTGCGGCCTTATCCAGGGCCACCCGCGTGACCATCGACATTGCAAATTGTGGCGGCGGTCTATGACCGCCGAAGGTTTGTTTATTCTCCGTTTATTTCATCACAGCTTGTACGCATGAGAGGCGAAAAATTCTTGCCACCGCAAGAGTTCACGAAACTTTTCTCGATTTTGCCAGGAGAGGTCCTGAGCATGGAGCGTGGGTCGGCGCGTACGTGATCATGCCGGATCACTTCCATCTATTTGTCTCGGTGGATGATCAGACAATAATGTTGAGTGCCTGGATGAAATCTTTGAAAAACACGGCTTCCAAAGCTCTGCGCTTGAACGGAATTCCTCCGCCGCATTGGCAGAAAGCGTTTTTTGATCACTTACTTCGCAGCGGAGAATCGTATTCACAAAAGTGGAGTTATGTTCGTGAGAATCCAGTGCGGGCAGGACTTGTGTCAAAGACCGAGGATTGGGCGTTCATGGGCGAGATCTTCGCATTGGAATATCATGCGGACTGATGCAGTTTCGGCAGTCATAGACCGCCGCTACAATGGAACAATCCCTCCAGGAAAAGTACGCGCCCAAAAACGTTTGCTTCGGCTGCGGCCAGGCAAACCCGGACGGCTTGCATGTTCGCAGTTTCCAAAAAAACGGCGAGGTCGTCGCTGAGTGGAAGCCAGAGAAAAGATACGAAGCGTTCCATGGTGTTCTAAACGGTGGAATTATCGGGACGTTACTGGATTGTCACTGCAACTGGACCGCAGCGTACCATCTGATGAAACGTGCAGGTGATGATCGCCCGCCTTGCACTGTTACCGCGGAATATGCGATCAAGTTACTGCGACCGACTCCTACGAACGATTCTGTCTTTCTCGCTGCCAGAGTTGTCGATATCACCAATGATCGCGCGACCGTTGAGGGAACATTGACTGCTGGAGGAAAAGTCTGCGCCACGTGCCGCGGAGTTTTCGTCGCGGTAAAGCAAGACCATCCCGCGTACCATCGATGGTAGCAGGCTTATTTTACTGGTTGCTGCGAGCACATCGCCGGACGGGTTGGCCGCGGTGAGAACGAAGAGGACGACAAGCGATTTTGTCAATCGGATTGCCATTGTTGAAGCAAGAACAGGCGGCCGGATCGGTGTAGCTGCGTTGGATACCGGCAGCGGTAAACGTCTCGATCACCGATCGGAGGAACGTTTCCCGATGTGTAGCACGTTTAAATTTCTCGCTGCCGCCGCGGTTTTGAAGCGTGTCGATCAAGGAAAAGAGAATTTGCAGCGATTCGTACGTTATGGCGCAAAAGACATCCTGGAATATGCGCCGGTCACCAAAGCGCACCTCAAAGACGGCGGCATGACACTTGGGGCTTTGTGCGCAGCGGCAATCGAGCAGAGTGACAACACCGCTGGCAATCTTCTGTTGGATGCAATTGGCGGACCATCTGGCCTGACAAATTTCGCGCGTAAGCTCGGTGACAATGTAACGAGACTTGATCGCAAAGAACCGGAGTTAAACAGCGCGATTCCCGGCGACGAGCGCGACACAACAACACCTACCGCGATGTGCTCGGATATGCAGCGACTATTGCTCAGTGATGTGTTGTCCAAATCTTCGCGCCATCTGCTTGAAGATTGGCTGCGACGAAACGAGACCGGAACACTCATGATTCGGGCTGGCGTTCCGAAAGACTGGAGCGTAGGCGATAAGACTGGGCGAGGCGCAAATGGAGCGACCAACGATATCGCTATTCTTCGCCCGCCCGGCGTGCGCCGATTGTAATTGCTGTTTATTCCATTGGGTCGAAAGCGCCGTCAGATGATCGTGCTGCAGTTGTTGCAGATGCGGCGCGCGTCGTCTTGGAGTTCTTAAGGTAGCGCATGCCTCTGGCTTGCAGTCGCCTTTGCCGCAAGCGGGACGCTCGCGCTAGCCTTTCACAATTCACTGCCTGAATTTCGTCGATGCATTGCTGCGCCGATGCATTTAGCTGTTCTTCATGAAAAGCTCGAATTTTCGCATTGTTCCTGTTCCCACCGAAGTCGCGGAAACAGCGCGGCATGCAGCAAATGAAGGCGCAGCGAACCACTCGCTGCTTACGGCAAAAGCGCCAAGAACGTACCCGTGCCGGCACTGCTTGCGTTGGGCGCAACCGGGCGAGCGAGTCATTCTGTTTCCATATGCGGCAATTCCGTCCGGCCATCCGTATTCTGAAAGCGGACCGATTTTCGTTCACGCCGATGAATGCCAGCGCTACACCGCCACTGACGAATATCCTGGCGCTTTTCGCAATGGCCGCGTGTTTCGCGCTTACGATTCAAATTACAACATCATCGATGCGCAAGTTGTGGATGGGAGAGAACCGGAGCTCGTCATTCAAGAATTTTTCGAAAATCCAGAGACTGCATTCGTCGATGTGCGCAGCGTTACTCACGGCTGCTTTACGTTCAGGGTTCAACGCGGATGAAGAGGCCTCAAAGCATCGCTGATCGATGTAACCACGGCGCTGTGTCGCGGTGCCCGATGGCAAATCACAAAGCGCCTCGACACACCGAGGCGGCTATAGAATTTCCTGCTCGAATTTCGTCGATGCATCAACGGCTGTGAGCACTTAGCTTTTGCGCATGAAGACACTCGAGCTCCTTCCGCCGCCTGAAACGATGTATCGCGCGCTCGTGAAGCGCGATCCGAGCTTTGAAGGAATCTTTTACGCCGGCGTACGCACGACTGGAATTTTCTGCCGGCCCACGTGCACAGCTAAAAAGCCGGCACGCGAGAATGTCGATTTTTTTGCCAGAGCGAACGAGGCTTTGGAGAGCGGTTATCGTCCGTGCTTACGCTGTCACCCACTCGAGCTAAATGCGCGTCCGCCGAAACTGATTGAGCGTCTGCGCGCCGAAGTCGAGCGAGCGCCGGGCGGGCGTCTGACCGACAAGGAACTGGCGGCGCTCTCGATTGATCCGTCCACTGCGAGGCGACAGTTCAAACGCCATTACGGAATGACGTTTCAGGCGTACCATCGCGCGCGACGGATGGGTCTTGCCTTGAGTCGGGTGCACCAGGGCGGTCGGGTGGGCGAAACGCGAAACGGAAGCGGATTTGAGTCGGAGAGCGGCTTTCGTGAAGCATTCACAAAGATTTTTGGCGAATCGCCAAGCAACGCGAAGACGCGCACACCGCTATTTGCGGAGCGAATCGATACGCCGCTCGGCGCCATGATCGCTGTAGCCGATGATGAAGGCTTGCGCTTACTCGAATTCATCGACCGACGCGCGACAGAACGCGAGCTGTCCATTCTGCGGAAACGATTGCGCGAAAATGTGGTGCCCGGGGGGCATCGGCATCTTGAAACGGTGCGTTCGCAATTAGCAAATTATTTCTCCGGCAAGAAGCTGGGGTTTGATATCCCGCTGGCACCAGTCGGATCGCAATTCCAATTGCGCGCATGGAAAATTCTTACAATCAATCCCGGTTGGCGAAACGCGTTCGTATTCATGGATGGCAAAACGCCTGGGCGATGAAAATGCGCGGCGCGCAGTTGGCCGCGCGAATGGCACGAATATGATTTGCATCATCATTCCGTGCCACCGCGTGATTCGCGCCGACGGCACGTTATGCGGTTACGGTGGCGGTTTGTGGCGAAAGAAATGGCTCCTTGATCACGAGCGACGCTTCACGAAGTGAACAGAAGAGTCGTGATCGGTGAATAGATCGTGTTCGCCCCGATTAATCCAGTCCGGTCCAGATTGCTACAAAAGTCCACGCGCCCGGGGTGACTCGAACACCCGACCTACGGATTAGAAATCCGTTGCTCTATCCGGCTGAGCTACGGGCGCAAATCGCGAGGGCAATATGTCGCTTTGGAATCGGAAAAATCCAGCACGAAAAGCAAACGCACAGTTGGCCTCATCGTCTAGTGACTCAGGTTTTCGGTCGTATCGGGAATTGTTGCCGCAATTGAGGTTATCCAATAAACCGCAAAAAGTCTCTTGCGGTGAATGCCCTCCTCGAGCTAAAAGCCTGACTTCTCTTTGTGAATTGCCCCATGAAGAAGTTTCTGCGATCGCGTTGTAGCTTCACTGCGAATAAAGTTCTCGTCGCTGCCGTTCTTCTAGCCTGTGCGTCAGGATCAGTGAGGGCGGCCAATCAAAAGCCGCTGCCTGTGAATCAGTATGGCGCGCCAGTTCTCGACGCCCATGGCAGACGTATCAAGTACGACCGGAGAACCTTGGATGCCATGGCGCGGGCGAAAGTCGATCGGTCAGACCTTCGTTCGAGACCTGTGCGACCGCGCACGGTCGGTGCCACGCCTACGCCGAGACCTCGGCCGATGCCTCCGCCGCGCCCGACGCCACCACCGCCACCCGTAGGCCCACGGCCTTTCTGGCAATACGCCATCTTTGGATCGGGCATCGGCGCAAGCAATATTGTTATTGGTCCAATGCCGCCAACTGACGCGCCGGAGATTATCATCGGCGGCAACTCGAAAAATGATTTCGGTGCAGACGATTTCTGGCAGGTACTTCGGTACAATGCTGGTACCGGCAATTACGATCAGCTGTTCGCTAGCCCGATCTATCAACCTCGCAATGGTGATCCTTTTGCCATCATCAGCCGCATCGGGCTTGCACATGTCACCAATGCATTGGACTGGCAAATCGTGGTCATGCTGGAGGACGGTCGCATCTATCTCTATGATTTGGCGACGAAAGGGCTGGTTGGGTACTTCGATACAGGTCCCTTTTCCTTCTACTCTGGATTGAAGGGGCTAAGTCTAACCGATCTCAATGGAGACGGGCTGGCGGAGGTGATTGTCACAACTGAGGAGGATCTCTATGTTTATAATGGCTCTGGCCAGTTGCTCTGGCAAGCCATGGGCGCAGGCGGGTACGATGTGGTGGCGGGAGAATGGATAACGGGGCTTCGCTTAAGATTGCGACAACCAGCGGCAAAGTCATTGACGCTGCCACACATGGTGTGGTTTGGGATTACCAGAACGGATTCGGAGGCATATTGAGGCTTGCGCCTTTTCCAGGGGAAAATTATCAGCAGCTCATCTCAGCTTCGGGTTGGCAATTTGTGTATTCGTACGACATAGGCCGACAGCTTCCCCGGTGGTCCATCAATGTTGCCAATGATTATATCGGCGCCATGGATGTAGCGGACGTGGATGGCGATGGGATCCCGGAGGTTATCGCAGGTGAGGGGCAATCGGGCAGAGTGCACATCTACGATTTAAACACCCAAGCCGAAAAATGGGAAACCCCATACGCTATCTCAGGCGTCAATAGCGTCGCGGCGGGTGATGTTGATCGGGACGGAGTCGCTGAATTGCTCTGGGCTGTTGGTTATGGCGATACCGGTCCCGACTACTTGTACGTGTCGCGCACGACGGGAGCACACGACGTCAAATGGCAAAGCATTGATCTGCAAGGGCCATTCCTTGGGCCGGTGATCGGTGATCTCGATGGCGATGGGGAGTCTGAGCTAGTAATTTGCTCTCGGGTACTCTGACTCGGGTTACGGCAGCGGTCGCATTCTAGTGTTTGATCTTGATACCCTCACATTTCGAGCAATTTCGGACCCGGTGGTAGATGATCTTGCGTGGACCGGTGTGCACGACCTGAAGCTGCGAGACGTAGACGGCGACGGTCGGTTGGAGATCATCATTGGGGCGGATTATCTGTATGACGGCGCGATCGAGATTTATCGCTTTGATTCGGACAATACCTTCACACGGACTGGACAAATGCGACACGGCCGGTAGGAAATCCATTTAACTTCGTTGAGGTAGCGGATCTCGATAATAACGGGACGCGCAAAGTCATTGGCGGCAATACCGTCGCACACACCGGCTCAGACGGCGTTTATGTTTACGCCTATGATTACCCCTCGGGAGCGCTCTCGTGGCAGTCGGTCAATCTTGCCAGCGGTTTCAGTGCAGTTACTGGACTCATCGTGGAAGATCTCAATGGCGATGGAAACAAAGAAATCGCGGCGCTAGTCGGCACCGGCGACTTGTACACGTGGGACGGCCCCAGCCGGCAGTTGCGGAATCTTCGCCAAACCACCGATGGCGCTCTGCTGAGTAACCGTGCCGGCCCTGCGGGTCTCGTGCTGGGAGACACATCAGGCGTGGGCCACTTTTTTCTGTGGGACAACGATACCTACACCGAGACGTTCACGCGCCAGCTCGCGACCGATTGCGATCCGTACGCGTACCCGCCTTGCTTGAACGGTCTCAATATCACGTCAGATGACGCACTGTGGACAGGCACGGGCAGCATAATCAATCAGCGGCTCGCTCCAAGTTATGACAGCATCGCCTGGCAAAGCCCGGAGACCGGTGGCGGCTTTGGGCGATTCGTCGCGACAGCTGTTCGCAACGGTCAGAACTGTGTATTCAGTTCCGCGCAGCATGCGGTAGTTGGGTTAGTCATCGCGCCGCCTGCTTCGCCTACACCTACTCCGAACCCCAGAGTTACGCCTAGACCTCGGCCGACGCCGGCACCGCGTCCGTAATGAAGGCGAGGGTCCGATCTTGAGTCCAACACGCGTTGTCACAGATGCACGTTGGAGCGGTGCAGTATTGACGAATTGTTTCGGACTTGATAAGAAGCTGAAGCGCGCGCCCACATGTCATCCGTGATGCAGATGGCACGCTAACCTTTCCGATCAATGTCCCCGGCGCACGAGGCACGGTATTGAACGATATCAACGACCGCAGGTGGACGGTGGGAAAATATTGCCTCGGCGGGTCAAGATTCTTTCATGCCGTGTTGTTTCAAACGCGGACCAAATTTGTGACCTTCGATTATCCCGGAACACCTGAAACCATTCTCACTGGAATCAATGGACATGGATTGATCTGTGGCTATTACAGTAACGGATCCGGCAACACTGGTGTCGGAATCTTGGCGCGTGTCAGTCGCGTGCGTGCGGATTAGCGGGATATGGATGGAAAATTGTGGAAAAAACGCGTCGTCCTAAGTCTACTTTCAAAAAATGGCGCTACCTAACGAATTCTTCGTTAGGGTAGACAACCTCAATCGAACACAGCGATTGAAAGCCGTCACCACCCCTCGGCTTGCGCGCGTTGCTCGATCTGCTCCAAACTGGGATCAGTATCGCTGATCCAATTTCGCGCCTGCGTGATTTGCGCCGGATTCACCGGAATCGCGCGGGGAATTTCTTCGCCTCTCGCCACCAGCGCACCTTCATATTTCACCGGTTTCGCGCGTTTGATTGGAAACTTCCAGTGACGACCGAATTTGTAGAGAGCGTAATACATCGTCTTGGACTCGACCGCGCTCACGCCACTGCAACGCATGGCGTAGTAAAACATTCGGTCGCAATCCTGCCACGGCCGATTGTGCTCGCCGTAAGCGACGTCATGCAGGACCGAAGCATTCCGATATTTCCCTTCGAATGGACCGCCCATGATCGACCAGAGATAGCGCGGAAGGGATGCGCCATCGACAACCGAACCAATAGGTGCGACCCAGACTTGTCCGTGCGGATCGGTGTAGCGCAGTTCAGTTAAGAGCGTCATTGTCCGCCCGTCGGGGTTCCACTTTGTCACCGGTTCGCCGTTGTAATGACCCCATTTGGTTGCCCCTGGAATCGTTTGGTCGACACCAGACGCGTCACCGGCCCCATTGCTTGAGGCGCATCCAGCCAATGCGGTTGCGAATAGAACAATGAATGCAAACAATTGAATTCCCTTGCTGCTTCCCATGAGGGCAACGTTTATCGCGCAATATTCAAGATTCAACTCTGAGGTCGATGTTTGATGGAACCTGAGTCACTAGAGATGGTCGCGGTTGATGGCGCCCAAGTCGTCTGTCGCGCAATCGGAAAAGGTCCACCGCTTCTGGTCTTGAATGGCTTCGCAGCGACGAGTGCAGACTGGGATCCGTCGTTCATTCATGGACTAGCATCCTCCAATCAACTCATCCTGCTCAACAATCGCGGCATCGGCGGCTCCACAGATAATGGACAACCGTTCGACATCCAGAAACTTGCTGATGATGCTGCGCACGTAATCGAGACGGTCGGTTTTGATCGCACGAGTGTACTCGGATGGTCGATGGGCGGGTTCATTGCTCAGACGCTCGCGGCGGAACACCCGGACCTTGTTGACAAGCTGATCTTGCTATCGACCGATTCGGGAGGAACCGATGCAGATCTCGCCTCGCCTGCGGTGTGGTCGCGACTCATCGACACATCCGGCACGACACACGAGCAAGCGCGTCGGTTGCTGTTCCTGCTTTTTCCAAATGACGTTGCCGAGTTTTTTTATCGTGATTTCGGCAATATCATGGTAGCGGCGCGGGCACAGTTATCGCCTGATCTCCTGAGACGCCAGGCTGCCGCGATGGACGCGTGGCATCGCAGCGGCGTCGCGAACCGATTGGGAGAGATGCGCGTGCCGGTGCTCATCGCTACCGGCACTGAGGACGTTGTGATTCCTCCTTCAAACGCGCTAAAGCTCGTGAATGCAATTCCTGACGCGTGGCTCGCGCAATTCCCTCGCTCGGGCCACGCGTTCATGGCGCAATACCCACAGGCCGTCGCCGAACTGATCAATAGCTTCCTTGCCTTTGATGAGGTACGTTGAAGCCGGCTGGCAAGCATTATAGCCATCGACCTGTGGCCAGTCCATTTACAATTGTAATCGGCATAGCGACGGGACAATTGCTACACCAGAATTCAGGCAGAACGGACACGCTTAGCGCTTCCAAGCTCTCCAGCGTTTGCGGATCGGCTTTGCGTAGCGTTCCACGTCCATTTTTTTTAGTCGTTTAACGCCGTCTTTCATCGCATCCGCTACAACATCGGCCGATTTATCATATCGTTTCCTGGCCGATCTGAACAGCGGCCACAGAAACGGCAGCGAAAGAACGCTCCAGTTGAATTTCCCCCACGGCGACTCGATTTCGATTTCTCGTTTGCGCTCACCGGGAGCAGCGTAGCGGATCGCCAGGCCAATGGCGATTCCGAGGCCGAGTGCGCCGAGAATGGTGGGCACGGGATTCTCGCGCACAAAATGTTCCGTGCGCTCCAACGCCCGGCTCGCCTTCTGTCTAGTTTGGTCCCACGTCTGGCTCATTTCCGTGGAAACCTGTTCTGTTGCTCGACGAAACTGCTCACGCCCAGTTGAGCCAATTTCTTCTTCGCGCGGCTGAACGTGCGGCGGAAGCGGTTCGTCCCTCGTAAGATCGTTTTCGTTCGGATTCATACAAAAGCTTATCGTATGTCGAGGCGCGATTGCGTCTCTCGACCGAGAGAATCGTGATTCGTGAAATCGTTACATCGTTACAACACATCCGATTTAACGGTTTAACGATTTAACGTCGAGGCGAACGCCTCGTAAACGTCTTCGTCCCAGAGAACGAAGATCACCTTGTTGATGTTCTCCTCGCCCGCGAGAAATTCGCGTGTCGTTTTCAGCGCGATCTGAGCAGCTTGGTCGATCGGGTAGCCGTAAGCGCCGCAACTGATTGCTGGAAATCCTATCATGTTGATCCGGTTTTCCGTGGCCAGTCGCAACGCGCTGCGATGGCAATTTGCCAGCGTCTCAGGTTCACCGACTTTTTCCGCCACGCCAGATCGGTCCGACAGTGTGAATGACGAAGCGCGCTGGCAAACGGTACCCGCGAGTAATTTTCGCTTCGCCGGGTTCACAACCGCCGAGCGTCCGGCATTCGGCCAGCAGTTCAGGGCCGGCGGCGCGGTGAATCGCGCCATCCACGCCGCCTCCGCCGAGGAGCGTAGTGTTTGCCGCGTTCACGATTGCGTCGATCTCCAGCTTTGTGATGTCGCCGCGGACGATCTCAATCTTTCTCTCCATATTAACTTCTCTTGCCGCCTTGCATCTGCAACGCAAAACTGGAGTGATGGAGTGCTCAAGCACTCCATTTCTCCCGCTCGCTCACGGCGCGAGCCGCTCGACGAGCCAACCACCGTCCGGCTGCAGCGTGTACCGAAAGCGATCGTGCAACCGGTTCGCCCGCCCCTGCCAAAATTCGACCATATCGGGTTTTAACCGGTAACCGCCCCAGTGCGGCGGCAATGAAATCCGTTTGTTTCGAAAGCGCTCGGTCATCTCCGCCATGCGCGCATCGAGCACGCGCCGCGCGTCGATTACTGCGCTTTGACGCGACGCCCACGCACTCAATTGGCTCCCAACTGGACGGGAATGAAAATAAATTTGCGATTCTTCACGTGAAGTCTTCTCCACCTTCCCGCTGATGCGAATTTGGCGGTCGAGTTCGATCCAATAAAATCCAAGCGCAGCGTGCGGATTGGCCTCAAGCTGTTTCCCTTTCGTGCTCTCGTAATTGGTAAAGAAAACGAACCCGTCCTGATCGAAACTTTTCAATAAAACGATTCGCACTGATGGTCTCGCATCGGGACCCGCGGTGGCGAGACTCATCGCGTTCACGTCGCGGATGCCGGCCTCGATCGCCGCGGTGAACCAGTTCGCAAATTGCCTGATCGGATCGGGATCGAGATCGCTGCGGCGCAGGCCTTTCCCGACATGATCGTAACGTGAAGCTGCGGGATCGCGTGGGACCTCCATGGCGATAAAAAACTCGCCTCAGCGTCGCGCTGCAAGAAAATTATCGAGAAGCCCGTTCCCAATCCTGCGTTTCCGCTAGAGTCGCTTCCTTAGTCCATCATGGACTTTTGAGCAGTTAACGTCATCGGCACCAGAATCGCCGCAGTCAAAATTGTGAGACGACAAGCGAGTGACGATTTCCTTGTGCTTATGCTCCTGCTCTCTTTCGATCGGCCTTGGAGAACGAGTATAAGCAGGAGATGCGATTGGAAACTCGACTAGTTCCATTTAATCTCTGGCGCATGACGTCGATCTGGGATCTCGCGAATCCGCAATTGCGAGATCTCGCCGTCTACGAACCGGGAAAGCCAATCGAGGAAACCGCGCGCGAGCTCGGTATCGATCCGGCTGAAATCGTCAAGCTGGCTTCAAACGAAAATCCGCTCGGCGCTTCTCCCAAGGCAATCCAGGCCATGCGCGCCGCGCTGGAGAATGCGCATCTGTATCCCGATGGCAGCGGTTTTTGCTTGACCAGAGCGATCGCAGCGAAACTTGGCCTAAAGCCGGAGAACGTGATCCTCGGCAATGGATCGAATGAAATAATCGAATTTCTGGGCCACGCATTTCTGAATCAAGGCGATGACGTAATCACATGTCAGTACGCCTTTATTGTCTACAAACTCCTCGCCACTGCGTTCAGTGTGCGCACGATTGAAACGCCGAGCCCTGATTATCAGCAGAATTTGTACGCCACGCTGGAGGCCATCACGCCAAGAACCCGGCTCATCTTTATTCCGAACCCAAATAATCCAACTGGGACACTGGTTTCACAGCGCGCGATCGACCACTTCATGTCGCACGTCCCGGACACCATCATCGTCGTTTTCGACGAGGCGTATTTCGAATTCCTCGATGATTCGCCCGACACGCTTCGATTCGTTCGCGAACACCGAAACGTGGTTGTGTTGCGGACGTTCTCGAAAATTCATGGCCTTGCCGGCGTGCGCATCGGTTACGCCGTTGCGCCTTCGGAGATAATCGAGGTGCTTCACAAGACCAGACAGCCATTCAACGTAAACAGCATCGCGCTGGCCGGCGCGCTGGCCGCGCTCGATGATGAAGGGCATTTGCGCGAAACCAAACGGGTTGTGGACGAAGGTCGCGCTTATTTGCAGGAACAATTCACTGAAATGGACATTCCTTTCGTGCCCGCCGTCGCAAATTTTGTCATGGTAAACGTTGGCGACGGCTGCGCGGTGTTCGAGAAATTGCTAAAACGCAAAATCATTGTGCGCCCGCTCAAAGGATACGGTTTGCCTGATTGGGTCCGCATTTCGGTGGGCAGAATGGAAGAGAACAAGAAATTAATCGCCGCGTTAAGCGAAGTGTTTCACTGTAATTGAGCTACCGAAATCGTAGTCGCTAAAGCGGCGCAGCGGCGCGGTACTCCAAAGACCCAAGGGCGCAAACTCCGTGTCGAACTTCGGCCACGTTTTGGAGTGCGGCGGTGTTCGCCGCTTTCGAGTTTGTCTCCGCGCCATTTGGCAACCGTAGCGGTTGCCCTACAATTTGCGTTGCAGAGTGATGACCATTTCCGACACCATTGCCGCTATCTCCACGCCCCCGGGTGAAGGCGCGATTGCGCTGGTTCGCATTTCCGGCCCGAACGCGATCGAAATCGCCGATAAGATTTTCCGCGGCAAAGAACGGCCGTCGCGATTTGCGTCGCACGTCCAGCATCTCGGCGAGATCTTCAGCGCAGAGAATCAGTTGATCGATCAAGTCGTGCTTTCAGTGCATCGCGCTCCTGCAAGTTACACGGGCGAAGATTTGGTCGAGCTCAGTTGTCACGGCGGCACGCTAGTTTCAGCGAAAGTTCTGGAAGCCTGCCTGCGCGCAGGGGCAAGAGCGGCGCGTCCGGGCGAATTCACGGAGCGCGCGTTTCTCAACGGCAAAATGGATCTCACCCAGGCCGAAGCGGTCATCGATTTGATTCGTGCCCGGACCGATCTGGCGCTGCGTTCGGCCACCGAACAACTCGAAGGCAGGCTCGGCGATCAGATTCGCAAGATCCGCGATGAATTGATCGCGCTGCTCGCGCATATCAATGCGTCAATCGATTTTCCGGAAGAAGGCATTGAGGCGGACGAAGGCGAAACGCTGTCCGCCCGACTCGACTCCATTCGCGAACAAATCGCCGCATTACTGGCTACTGCGGATCAAGGTCGCGTGCTGCGCGAAGGCGTGCGCGTGGTGATTTATGGTGCCACCAATGCCGGCAAATCGAGCTTGCTCAATCGTCTGCTTGGTTACGATCGCGTGATTGTCAGCGACACCCACGGCACCACGCGCGATTCGATCGAGGAGATGGTCAATCTCGAGGGCGTGCCGATCCGTTTGTTCGACACCGCGGGCCTGCGCACTTCCGAAAGCGACCTGGAACGGGAAGGAATTGCGCGCACCGAAAAATCATTGCAACTGGCTGACTTGCGCCTGCACATAGCTGACCGCAACGCGCCGAAGCCGACGCATTTCAACTCGCGAAAGCTTTCGGAGTTCAACGGCCGGGCGGGAGAGCCGAATGAGATTCTCGTGTTGAACAAAAGCGATTTGCCCGAGGACGATGACTGGAAAGATTTCCCGGCGTTACGCATTTCCTGCGTGACCGGAGACGGAATGCTCGACCTGCAATCAGAAATTCTGGCGCGAATTCGGCAGCAGAATCTGAGGCCGGAAAACCCGATCGCGATCAATACGCGTCATCGCGATTGCCTGCGTCGCGCTTTGGAATCATGCGATCGCGCGCAGACGGCCCTGGGCGCGGGATTGTCGGGGGAATACGTTGCCGTTGATCTTGATGAGGCGCTGCGATCGGTCGGCGAAGTAATTGGCGTCGTAGACGTAGAGCAGATTCTCGATTCGGTTTTCAGCCAGTTTTGCATCGGTAAATGAACGTGGTAGACCGCGTCCCTGCCGATGATCCATAGGCTAGCGACGAGGATTTCGATCAGCAGCACGATTACGAGGGCGAGCACGAGGCTAGCGGGTAATTTTATTTGTCACAATGAAAAGTATTGCAACTGCGATGGATCGTCTGAAATGCTGACGGCCCTTTGGCTGGACGTTCCGGGGATGGCGTCCCATAAATGATTGCATCTTCGCATCCCGGCGGGACGCATCCCGCGCTCGCACCGTCCGCAACAGTCACTTCAGCCTTAACGACAACTTCCCATGAAGAAGAAAAACAATAACTCCAGGTGCGCTTCAGCGGTACCAGTCTGGGTCATCTCGCTTGTCACGCGGTGTTTCTGACGCTGGGCGCGGCGGCCTGCGAGAAATCAATTCGAGCGAAAGCCGGTCGGCACGAGTGTGGCTGTCCAGAATCCGCACGCACCGACGCAACTGCGTCAGAGCTCTTAGATCGAAGCTGGGTTCCCACCGGCAGCATGATCACCGCGCGCGAACTTCACACGGCGACGCTGCTGCAGTCAGGCAAGGTGCTGGTGGCGGGTGGAGACAACCGTGGTTACTTAAGCAGCGCAGAGCTGTATGACCCGTCGAGTGGGACTTGGACGCGACACCGGCAGCATGGGCACTGCACGTTATTCTTACACGGCAACGCTGCTACCCTCAGGCAAAGTGTTAGTGGTTGGGGGATCCAGTGATGGCATTCATATCCTGAGCAGCGCGGAAGTGTATGACCCGGCGACAGGAACGTGGACAGCGACCGGCAGCATGACACTTCGCACGTGCTTATCACACGGCGACGCTTATTGCCCTCAGGCAAGGTGCTGGTGGCCGGGGGCGTTAATGCCGCTTACTTAAGCAGCGCTGAGCTGTATGACCCGGCTACTGGAACCTGGACCGTGACCGGCGGTATGGCTACCGGACGCAGCAGTCACACGGCCACGCTTATTGTCCTCAGGCAAGGTGCTGGTGGCCGGGGGAATCGGTGACACTGGTGTTTTGAGCAGCGTGGAACTGTACGATCCGGTGAGTGGAATGTGGACTGGGACTGGGAGCATGGGCACCGTGCGTGATTATCACACGGCAACGCTGCTGCCCTCAGGCAAGGTGCTGGTGGCGGGGGGAATTAACTTAAGTAGTGCGGAGTTGTATGATCCAGCGAGTGGAACCTGGACTGCTACCGCCAGCATGCGCTACGAACGCCTTTATCACACGGCGACGCTGCTACCCTCTGGCGAGGTACTGGTAGCGGGAGGACGCACCAGTACCAGCGCGGAGCTTTATGATCCGGCGACAGGAACATGGACTGCGACCGGCAACACGGGCAACGGGGCGTGAACATCACACGGCGACTCTGCTGCCCTCAGGTCAGGTGTTGGTGGCGGGGGGATACTCTCATGGGGGTCCCTTGAGCAGCGCGAAGTTGTATAACCCAGCGACTGGAAATTGGAGCAACACCGGCAGCATGAGCCACTACACGGTTTTGGCCCATAGCGACGTTGCTGCCTTCAGGCCAAGTGCTGGTGGCCGGAGGGGATTTCTTTCGCACCAGCGCGGAGCGGTATGATCCGGAGAGTGGAACGTGGGCCGCCGACCGGCAGCCTCCACACCGCCCGCATCGGTAACACGGCGACGCTTCTGGCCTCCGGCAAGGTGCTGGTGGCCGGAGGAAGCGATGGCAATAATTCCTTGAGCAGCGCGGAGCTGTATGATCCCGCGAGTGGGACTTGGAGCGACACTGGTAGCATGGGCACCGGTCGCTCAATATCACACAGCGACACTTCTGCCCTCAGGCAAAGTGCTGGTGTCGGGTGGGCTCAATCCTATCACTTCCTTGACCAGCGCGGAGCTGTATGATCCGGTCACTGGGATATGGACGCCCACTGGCAGCATGGCTCACGAACGTGATACTCCACACGGCAACGCTTCTGCCCTCAGGCAAGGTGCTGGTGTCGGCCGGACACAACAATTCTTGTGGCTGTTCCTTGAGCAGCGCGGAGCTGTATGATCCGGCCAGTGGAACGTGGGCCCCGACCGGCAGCCTCACCACCGCACGTGAATTACCCACGGCGACGCTGTTGCCATCAGGCAAGGTGTTGGCGGCGGGAGGATTCGGTGTGAGTGGTTCGTTGAGCAGTGCGGAGCTGTATGATCCGATGAATGGGACGTGGACTGCAACCGGCAGCATGGGCGCGGAACGTCAAACGCACGCGGCGACGCTGCTTCCTTCAGGCAAGGTGCTTGTGACGGGAGGTTACTTTCGCGGTGGTATCTTGAGCAGCACGACGGTGTACGATCCGGTCAGTGGAACGTGGAGTCCGACCAGTAGCATGGTTACCGCGCGCGACCAACACGCGATGACGTTGCTGGCCTCGGGCAAAGTGCTGGTGGCGGGAGGAGACGACACTATTACCTTGAGCAGTGCGGAGCTGTATGATCCTGGCCTCGGCTTTGATCCCAACTGGCAACCTTTGCTTACTATGGTCTCACCCTCAATCGTGTCCGGTAGCGAACTGACCGCTTCCGGCTCACGCTTCCAAGGCATCTCCGAAGCTTCCGGTGGTAACGGCGCCCAGAACTCATCCTCTAATTATCCGCTGGTCCAATTGCGCAGTCTCGCCAACGAGGAAACGCTTTTCCTGCCGGTAGATGCGACTACGGGCTGGTCTGACAACTCTTTCACTTCCACGCCGATTACTCTGATGACTACCAGTTCTAGCGGTTTTCCCATTGGCTACGCGCTGGCGACCGTTTTCACCAACGGCATCCCCAGCCAATCGCAATTCGTACTCGCCGCAGCGTCCACGCCGAGTCCCACGCCTACGCCCACAGCAAGTCCAACGCCAACACCAACAGCCACATTTACCCCGACTCCGACGCCAACGGCGATGGCGACAGCTACACCGACAGCGACTGCGACGTCTACGCCGACACCGACGGCAACAGCGACACCTACACCTACGCCGACGCCCACGCCGAGACCCGCGCCTACACCGCGGCCTCGTCCCACACCGGTGCCTCGCCCGTAGGCGCATACGGCGTGCAGGGGACTGCCCGCCCTACCCGATGCGCATGCATTTGGTTGGTAGGGCGCGTCATGCAGCTTGCTTGCCGTGGCGAGTGCGCGCCGCCTCCTTTGGCATCTTGGCTGTTTACAAAGTCGGCGGACCCGACATGCTGGGATGCATGTCTGCCATGACAGCCCAAGACCGCCGCCTTTCGAAAAACGCCTACGAACGATTCGTTAGGCCGCTGCTCTTTTCAATGGATGCCGAGACTGCGCATCAACTTACCGTGGGATTGCTTCGCACCGCTTCACATTTCAATCTAGCGCTGCGCGCGCTCAGATCTTTTCGGCCGCCGTCGAAACCAAAAACAATCTTTGGTCTCAACTTTCCAAACCCGATTGGACTTGCGGCCGGCCTGGACAAGAACGGTGTTGCCCTTCCCGCGTGGACGGCGCTCGGGATTCGGTTTCATCGAGATCGGGACCGTGACTGCAAAAGCGCAGCCGGGAAATCCGAAGCCGCGCATCTTTCGATTACCTGCGCAACAAGCGCTGATAAATCGGCTTGGGTTTAACAACGATGGCGCGGATGCGATCGCAGATCGGCTGCGCAAACTCCGCAACAGCGAGCGATGGCCGGCTGTTCCCGTTGGAATCAACATTGGGAAATCGCGCGCAACTCCGCTCGAACAAGCGACGGATGATTACCTCTACTCCTTTCGGTTGCTTCAGGAGTTTGCCGATTACATCACGCTGAATGTCAGTTCTCCAAACACACCCGGCCTGCGCGAGTTGCAGGAGCCTCAAAAGCTTTCGCAGTTACTGCAGGCGATCGCCAAGGAAGCGGGAGCGACTCCAAAGCCAGTCGTCGTAAAAATTTCGCCGGACATCTTGCCCACTGAGCTGAGAGCAATCCTCGCAGTTTGTGAAGAACACCAGGTGGCGGGAATCATTGCAACAAACACGACGCTCGATCATTCCTCGATTCCGCCCAAACTCGATCAGGAAGGCGGCTTAAGTGGAGCGCCACTGCGCGAAAGATCGACCACATTCGTGCGCGAAATTGTTGCACAATCCGCACTTCCGGTAATTGCTTCCGGCGGAATCTGCGACGCAGCATCTGCGCGGGAGAAATTTCAGGCTGGCGCACAGCTCATTCAGCTTTACACGGGCCTCGTTTACCGCGGACCGCGACTCTTACAGCAGATCACGGACAAATTGTAGGGCGCTGCCGTATCGCCCGCTGTCGTCATGCTTGGCAACCGGAGCGGTTGCCCTACAGTGCATCGATTTTTGGAATGAAAATTTCGCGTAAGATCCTCAAGTTCACCAAGCCGCTGACGTATCGGCGCGGCTGGCGCAGGGCGCAACGCTCGATTTTCCGTGTACCGCTCGGGCCGATGCTGGCGCAGATCGATCGGGAACGCGCGCGAGAAATCCAGCAGCGATATGTGAATTCAACTGCTGGTTACGCCAAATACGCAAACATCGAGCCGTGGTTGCGATTGAATCGTGAACGGGCGCAGGATTTGAACCTTCATCGATCAACGCCGAAACGTGTGCTCGATCTGGGGTGCGGCGGCGGATTCTTTTTGTTCATCCTCAAGAACCTCGGCCACTCCGTCCTAGGCTCGATGTCGAGCGTGTTCCGTTGTTTGGCGAACTGCTGGAGTTGTTCGGAGTTCCGCGAGTCATTTATCGGATTAATGCATTCGAACCTTTGCCCGATCTTGGTCAGAAGTTCGATTGGATCACCGGGTTTTCCGTCAATTTTAATCTTTATCATCCGTCGAAGGAACGCTGGGGAACGGCGGAATGGGATTTTCTCCTGCGCGATCTGCAAAATCATCTGGCGCCGGGCGGGAAAATCTTTTTCGGACTCAATCCCAGCTACGATGGTGACTATTATACGCCCGAAATCCGCGATCTTTTCCTGAGCCGCGGTGCGGACGTCGAACGCGAGCGAATTTTGTTTAAGGGTTTGGGCTTTTAGCGCGCTCTTTTGCAGAGAGGTCGCGCTGTGGCGTCCGGTCAGCGCAGCGTGCCGGCCCTACCGCTAGGGTGTCGCCGACGGCATTTCGGCGGGAGATTCGTGAAAGTGATGATGACGCCACCGTCGATGCCGCTCTTCGATTTGCTGAAGTTTTTGCCGCTGCTCATCTGTGAGATTGGCAGCCATCTGCCGGTGCGCCTCGGCGATGAACTGATGGACGCGCTGGCCGGTGTCGCGCCGGATATCTCTTAGTTGCGAGGCTGTCTTGTCGATGATCGGCGAGATTTTCGCGACTTGTTCCGGTGTGAGATTGAGTTCGGCGCGGAGTCTCTCTTTCATTTGCGCGCCGATCCGCTCGGGACGATGCAATTCAAGGAAATGATGCCGGGCATATGATCCCCCAACGAACGCGCCAGTAATTCCACCCGCAACGAACACGAGGAGAAATCCGGCGATGAGTTTCCATTGCAACGCCCGGTTCATTTCAAGAATTCATCCTGGATCGCCGAATCCGCGATGGCGAATTCGTTCGTAAGCGATTCGCGGATTTCGCGGCTCTGATTTGCTTCACGAACGGCGGCGATTGTTGAGATAACGATTACCGCTGTCGACAAGACTGCTACGCGTCGAAGCAGTCGCATGACACCATCCCCCATTCGGCATCGCAGCGCGCCAGAGCGCGACCACGCAAGTGTCGAACCCGAACGGCATCGCCGCGGGATGCTCTTCGCCTGCCTGCGCCGCAGATCGCAGCAACCGATCGGTCTTGTCGTTCTTCATTTTTCCTTTGCTGAAATTTTCGCGAGCTGTTGTTTCATTTTCTGCCGTGCTCGAAAGGCTCGCACCTTAACGAGCGCCGCACTCCAACCGGTGATCTTGCGGATCTCATCGACGCTACGTCCCTGCAAGTATAGCAAATCAATCGCCAACCGCTCGACCGGCTTCAGCGCTGCCAAAAGATGCTCTACCAGTTGACGCGACGCGAACCGCTGGTCAGGAGCTAGTTCCTCGCTGGAGCTTGCCAGATTTTCGATCACCGCTTGCTCTTCGACACTCAGATCAGCATGACGCACTTCCGGCCGCACTTTCTCCGACGCGATTTGGTTCAGGCAGGTGTTAACCGCCACGCGTGACACCCAATGCTCGAGCGGCACATTGCCGGAAAATTGCGATAGCTTTTGGAATACTTTGATGAAAATCATCTGGCAAATGTCCTCCTCCGGCGTTCGACGCGGCCGATGCGCGCGGACGATCCTGGCCACCAGCGGATACAGCCGTCGTACCAGCTCGCGAGCCGCTTTGTCGTCGTTTTGAAGCGCAGCTTTAACCAAAGCGCCTGCATCAAAATCATCCATGTGATCAAGAGCGCATCCACACCATTAAGCATGACCGGCGAGACTGCGCTTTGGTTACAACTTCTCGTGTAGAGGTGCTTGTGCCAAGCACCTGGGGGTCGGTGCTCGTCACGGCGAGCACCGCTACAACCACGTGCAAAAAATTTTGTAACCGCTGCGGCGCGCGGGCGGTCATGTCTTTCAAAGGCGCGAAGAAGCGCTTCCAAACAACAAACGAAACCAACTATGAAAAGAAATCTATTAGCAGTTATGGCCGCCGGCGCGATCGCGCTGAGCGGTTTTATCATTACCCAGGCTCAGGCTGGACCCGGATCCGGGTGCGGGCACGGTCACGCGTTCGGCCTTCAAGGGATCACCGACAAGTTGAACCTGACGGCTGACCAGCAGAGCGAAGGTTCAACCGATCCTCGACGCGACCAAACCGCAAATCGCCAGCATTCATCAGGAGGCGATGCAGAAAATGAAAACCGTGATCGATGGCGCATTGTCACAAATTCGTCCGCTCCTTACGCCTGAGCAGCAGACGAAATTCGACGCCATCCAGAAGGCGCATCAAGACATGATGAACGCCCAGAGAGAGCTTCACCAAGCAAGCCAGGAATAACTTCGGTTCTTCGGAGCGGTGGGAACGGCAGCGTCCTGGGGCAGGTGATGTCTGGAAATTATGAAACGCTATACACTTCGAGCGGCAATTCACGACGCCAAAATCTTTAACCGATTACGGTTGGAATACCGCCGGACCATTAAGAATCGGCGCAAAGATTCCTCCTCCGGCTGGCTGTCGCGTTACTTGGGTGGCATGAGGCGACGCGCGCGAGCTCGAGAGAATGCCGTTCTTGCGTTGTGTGTAACGACTTCGTCTGATACCTCTCCCAATCAGTTTTTCGCCGACCTTGACCGACCCGCTCAGGGTGTCTTAGTACGAACTATGAAACGAAACTTCCTTACGCTCGCCGCTGTAGGCTTAATCGCGCTTGGCGGCTTTGCTGTCGTGCAAGCCCAAGGCCGCCATGGTGGTGGCGCCCGAGGGCACGGACTTGAACAACTAACCGAGGGGCTGAACCTGACGCCCGATCAACAGGCCAAGGTTCAACCGATCATCGATCAAGCCCAGCCGAAAATTGCTGAGATCCGTCGGGAGGCCATGCAGAAAATGAAAGCAGTCGTGGAAAATACCGCGTCGCAAATCCGTCCGCTGCTCACGCCTGAACAGCAGGAGAAGCTCGATGATAATCAGAATGCTCGTCAAGGCAGGATGAGGGGGCGCAACGAGCCTCGCGACACAACGGGCGACTAATTTCGCTCGTTAGAGCGACAAGGAAAAGGCGGCGATCTGAAAAACGATCGCTGCCGGGTCGCTTTTTCATGCACGGTTGGTAGGAGATTGGCCGCAATCGCCCGGGCTGTTGAGGCCAACAGCCCCTGCCTTGCAGCGACCGGACTCAGCCTCGTCTCTTTCTCAACGAAAACAGAAAGAGGATCACGCCAATGCCGGCCAGAATCGCCGCGGCGGTGAAGCCTGCGGATGCGATTTCGACCCGCGAATGGTAGTCTGCTTTGAGATGCCCAGCGAGGCCGATCAGGAAACAAAGAAAGCCAATGCAGAACATAATCAGTCCGATCGCTCTCTGATCGTCGTTAGAGATTCTCATGGCTGCGGCAATCAAATATAGCTGCGACCGCAAAATTCAAGTGCGCTCTTTGCGTAGAAGGCATTAATTGAGCGATGCGCGGGATTCAGCCGCTGTTGTTTGCACTGCTCGCTTCGCTGGCTGCGGCTCTGCCTCTGCATGGCCAGATCGACCGTGTGACGGGTAAAAATTTCGCCACCCGATCGGAAGTTTTGGCGACGCATGGGATGGTTTGCACCAGCGTGCCGGCGGCTACGCAGGTTGGACTCGAGATTTTGAAGCGCGGCGGCAGCGCCGTGGATGCGGCGATCGCCGCGAACGCGACGCTCGGTTTGATGGAGCCAGTCTCGAATGGAGTTGGCGGTGATTTGTTCGCAATCGTTTACAGCTCAAAAGAAAATAAGCTTTACGGAATCAACGGGAGCGGCCGTTCCCCGCTTGGACTGAGTTACGATCAAATGAGATCCGAGATCGAGAAGTTGCAGGAGCCACCCTCACCTCAATCCTCTCCCTGGCCAGGGAGAGGAGGACGCGAAGGGCCGGGTGAGGGTCGAGCGCTAAAGATTCCGCCACTCGGCATGCTGCCGATCAGCGTACCGGGTTGCGTTGATGCATGGGCGGAACTGCACAAAAAATTCGGCAAACTGAAATTGAGCGACGATCTCGCCCCGGCGATTCATTACGCTGAAGAAGGTTTCCCAGTCACGGATTTGATCGCGTATTACTGGGCGTTTGGTCCGCGCCTTTACAAGGGATTGCCAGGCGCATTTCTGGAGACGTATACGCTTGACGGCAAAGGACGCACAGCCGCGAAAGGCGATATCTTTAAGAACCCAGCTTTGGCGAAAACCTTGCGATTGATTGGCGAGAAAGGACGGGACGCTTTCTACAAAGGCGAGATTGCCGACAAGATCGACGCGTTCATGCGCGCCAACGGCGGTTTCCTGCGCAAGATCGATTTCGAGAAGCATACCTCGACCTGGATCGAGCCGGTGTCGGTGAATTATCGGGGTTACGATGTGTTCGAGCTTCCGCCGAACGGTCAGGGCATTGCCACGTTGCAAATGCTGAACATTCTCGAAGGATTCGATCTGCGCGCGATGGGGCGCAATTCACCGGAGACCCTGCACACAATGATCGAAACGAAGAAAATTGTGTGGGCCGATCGCGCGAAGTTTTACGCCGATCCTGCGTTTGCAAAGATTCCCCTGGCCGGTCTTCTTTCAAAAAAATACGCAGCGGAGCGTCGCAAATTGATTGACCCGAATCACGCGGCCAAAGAGGTCGAGGCCGGGAATCCAGCGCTCGATCAAGGTGACACAATTTACCTGTGCACAGCCGATGACGAAGGCAACATGGTCTCGCTCATTCAAAGTAATTATCGCGGGATGGGCAGCGGGATTGTGGTGCCGGGTCTTGGATTCATGTTTCAGGATCGCGGCGAACTTTTCTCCATGGATCCGCAGCACGCGAATGTTTACGCGCCGGGAAAACGCCCGTTCCACACCATCATTCCCGGGTTTGTCATGAAAGACGGCAAACCGTGGGAAGCATTCGGCGTGATGGGCGGGGACATGCAGCCGCAGGGACATGTGCAAGTGCTCACTAACCAGATCGACTTCGGTTTGAACGTGCAGGAAGCCGGCGATGCCTCCCGCTGGCACCATGAAGGCGACAACGAACCGACTGGCGAAAAAATGGAGAATGGTGGCTACGTCGAAGTTGAGAGCGGCGTTCCGTACGAGAGCGTGCGCGAGCTGCGCAAGAAGGGGCACGACATGCGTTTCGATGTGGGCGGTTACGGCGGTTATCAAGCCATCAAAGTCGAAATGCACGATGGCCGGCGCGTTTACGTCGGTGCCAGCGAATCACGCAAAGACGGCCAGGCCGCAGGTTACTGAGTGCTGGCGACAATTGCCTCGAACAAAGAACACAGAGGACACCGAGGCATTATCAGGAATTTTGCCTGTGACCGTTGTGTTCTTTGTGCGAGCTAGTTCTTCGGCGCTTTAAGCTCGGCTAGTCTTTCCTCGGCGTTCGTGACGTCGGATTTGTGCGCGCTGCCAAGCTTAAGCAATCTCTGCTGACGCCGCAGATTCGCTTCTGCAAATTCAAGCTCGGCGCTCTCGCGTTTCGCTAGTGCTTTTTGCTCGGCTTCGGTTAATTGCGCCAGCGCTGCTTTCGCTACCTCCAACTCTTGTTTCGTAGATTCACCGGACGCAACTCGCGATTCTTGCTCGGCAAGTCTTTCCTTCGCCTGCGCGACTCGCGCGCTTGCCAGCTCAGCTTCGCACTTGATCACCTTCAATGCTCGCTGCTCGACTTCGACTTTCGCCAGCACGCCAATCTTCCACAAGCGTTCCGCGCCGGCCGCATTTTGTTTTGCGCGCTCCAGTTTTTTTTCGCACCGAGCAATGTCGCCGTCGGGCGTTCCTGTCTCGGCGAGTTCGTCCGAAAGATTTTGTTTCAGTATTGGCGGCTCAATATCGAACTCGCCAGGTTCGTCAGAGTTGCTCGATTGATCCGCTGCTAGTGCGATCATTGCGCTGGCGAGAAAGGTCACCGGCAACGCGATCGCGCGGGTCATGCAGCAAGTTTATCACAACATTCACACGCAAGGAATAACGGCTTGGACAGCCGTAGAAAACACCTGGCGACTCTTAAGCCGTCATTCCTTGACCTACTGTTGAAAATTTTTCTTTCAACGGCCGCTTTCCTTATGTAGAAGACGGCACCGGAGGAAAGTATCAATCCGGTTTGTCGTCAGGCCCTAACGATTATCGCGGTTTTGGCAGTGATCGTTCCATCCGCCGCGGCGGATCTTTTTCCGGCGTCCGGACCTCTCGTTTCGGGTAAAACGGCGCGTGTTCGATTCGGGAAAGCTGCCGCGCCGAAGAATGCGCCGCTTCCGGTAAAGCGCGCGATTTGGGCCGGGAACCAACTTCGACACAAGCGGTATCGCTACGGCGGCGGTCACAAATCATTTGACGATCATGGTTACGATTGTTCCGGCACAATCTCCTACGTGCTGGGCGCGGCTGGTTTGATCGGCTCGCCGATCAGTTCGACAGAGTTTCGCAGCTACGGCGAGCGCGGTCCCGGCAAATGGATCACGATTTATGCGCGCGAAGGTCATACGTTCGCCGTCATTGCCGGGCTGCGACTCGACACCACGCCATTCGATCGCTATCGCGGCAAATGGGCGCCCCGCTGGCAAACGGTTTATCGTCCGCCGAGCGGTTTTGACGCGAGGCATCCCGTTGGGTTGTAACTGGGAAGCCCCAAGTCCCAAGCTTCAAACTCCGAAGAAACTCGAATTACGGAGTGGCTAGCAGCAATCGGTTGAATTTTGAGGACTAAGATTTCTCTGGAGCTTGGATGTTGAACGTTGGAGCTTCGCCCGTGGAAGACACATGAAAGCAAGATGAAACTCCTTCGCCAAAATTTGTTCGTTAGTCTATTCACCGCGGTGTTGCTTGTGCGCGGATGTTCGCACACCGCCGCGGCTGCAAACGATCCTGCCGCGGATCTGGACGCATTCATCACGCGGGCATTGAAAGAATACCAGGTGCCGGGCGCGGCGGTCGCCGTCATCAAAGATGGCAAAGTGATCTTGCTCAAAGGATACGGCATGCGCGACGCGACCAAACCCGGCGCAGTAGACGAGAACACGATTTTCCAGCTCGCGTCCGTTACAAAAACATTGACCGCCGCAACTGCCGCAACCGTTGTGGACGAAGGCAAGCTCGATTGGGACAAACCGATCTTCAATTATCTGCCGGAGTTTGTCGGCTATGATCCATACATGACGCGGTGGTTGACCGAACGCGATTTGCTTGCGCAGCGCACCGGTTGGCCGGCGTATACCGGAGACCAGCTCGACAGTTTTGGATACGATCGCGCGGAAATATTGCGACGGCTCCGGTTCTTCAAGCCGCGCTACAGCTTGCGCGAGGTCGCGCAGTATTCGAACCCGGGATTTTTTGTGGCCGGCGAAGTTGCGGCGCGTTGCGCAAAGCAGTCGTGGAACGATCTCGTTGAACAGCGCTTGTTCAAGCCTTTGGAGATGTCGCGTTCCGGCACGGTCATCAAAGCGTTAAAAGATCCCAATGCCACGGCAGCGCATGCACTCGTCGATGGGAAAATTGCCGTCGTCGAACCAACGGAACTCGACGTTACCGGCGCGGCCAGCTCCGGCACTTCTACCGCTGCGGACATGTCGAAACTGATGCTGATGTTTTTGAACAAGGGAACATTTAAGGACGAACGCATTCTGAAACCGGAGACCGTCGCAGAAATGTTCAAGCGCAGCATGGTGACTGCGATCGATTTCACCGACCTGCCACCGATCAGCGATGCAACAGGTTTCTACTATGGACTCGGCGTCGGCAGCTACGATTACGCCGGCCATCAGATCATCGAAAAAGGCGGCGCTCTCGCAGGTGTCCGAACGATTATCGTTATGGTGCCGGACAAAAACGCCGGCATCGTCGTTCTCGCGAACCTCAATCTCACTGCGTTTCCCGAAGCGGTGCGCGCCTATTTTTTGAATCAACTGTTAGGCATCGATCCTGAAGCCGATCAGAAAAAGATTTTCGCGCTGAACGAGAACTTGAAAAAACTGATGGCGCCCCCGCCGGCGCCAAAGAATCCCGGAAAGTTCAACAGCACATTGCATTCGCTCGTTGGAGTTTATGAAAACGATTACTACGGTCGGTGCGAGATCGCGCAGGACGGCGCTGGGGTCAAAATCCAATTCGGCCCGGCCAAATATCCAGCGACGTTGAAACACTGGAACAACGGCGCGTTCATGATGCAGTTTCCCGGCGCGACCCAGACGCCTTCGGTCACGACGTTCATGATCGGCGAGGAGGGCAACGCCGACAGTTTCGAAAGCGAATCTCTGGGCGTTTTCACGCGAGTGAAAGAAAAGAAGTGAGCTGTGCAAGTATGACCAGCGTGACCGTGGATCCTTCATGATTGATTTTGGTGATGCCCTGGAGGTTGGCTATTGAATATTACGCTTGCTTCGTGTAACTACTGAACGGTTTCACGCCTCTTTACCGCCAGCTCGTTCATCCTGTCATGTTGCGCGAAGCGAAGACATCTCTGGTTTGCTTACCATTGACCTGTCAAATGATCCTCACCGAGATCCTTCGCTACCCTCGGATGACAAGCACATTGACTGTTTGGACGTACGGTCCAGGAACGTCCGTCCCTTGTGAATTTCTCTGGAGTTCTTGGATGTTGAGAATTTTCCTCGTGCATGCGAACGTAGTTTCGGTTTTACACCGTCGGAGTTGCGCAAGTTGCGGGCGTTGAAAACACCGGTAGGCGTCCAGAAATTTCTGGACGGCCTGCCGTACAACCTGAGCTACACCGCGCGCTCACCGAAAAGAGTTTTGCACGATCGCACCGCATCATGTCTCGAGGGCGGAATCTTCGCTGCCGCCGCGCTCCGCGTCCTCGGGTTTCCACCGTTGATTTTCGATTTGGAAGCGGAACAGGACACTGACCATGTTGTCGCGATTTTCAAAGTACGCGGGCACTGGGGCGCGGTGGCGAAATCGAATTTTACCGGCTGCCGTTATCGCGAGCCGGTGTATCGCAGCCTGCGCGAGTTGGCCATGAGTTATTTCAATATCTACTTCAACCTGCGGGGCGAACGCACCTTGCGGCGATATTCGCGTCCGGTGAACCTGGCGCGATTCGATCATCTCAACTGGATGATCACGGATAAACCGATCTGGTTCATCGCAGAATACCTCTGCGAAATCCCGCACATCTCATTGCTTACACCCGCAATGGAAAAGAATCTGACTCGCCTCGATCAACGGACGCTTCAGGCTGAAATGGTCGGCCACCGAAAAAAATAATTCTGTCCGCGTGGTTCCCGTTACAGCTTGTCAGGAAAAGAGGCTTATGAACATTGCCGGACTTCGTTCGATTGGCTTTGCGGTGCTGCTTGTTTTACTTGCGGGAGCTGGCTGCAATCGGCCCAAGAGAACGTCGTCGGAGTCGAGCGCCGCGCCGACACCCCAGGGGGCTGGCGCGAGCATCACTGCGCACGCGCCAGATGCATTCTACGATCCACCGTCGAACCTGCCGCACCAGCCTGGCGCGTTATTGCGGAGCGAGCCCCTCAAAGACGTGATACTGCCAGCCGGCATCCGAGGCTGGCGCATCCTTTATAAAACCACTGTGGACGACAGCACGCCAGCGACGGCGGTCGCGACTGTGTTTGCGCTGACCGATCCTCCCGCAGGCCCACGTCCTGTCATCGCATGGGAGCACGCAACGACGGGCTTGCTGCAGAAATGCATGCCGTCGCTTTTGTCGGCGCCGACCAAGGGCATCCTGTGGCGCGACCGGATCGTAATGGCTGGCTGGGTCGTGATCGCGACAGATTACTCCTTCGCAGAGAAGGGTGGCCCGCATCCGTACCTGATCGGTGAAGGCGAAGCGCGCGCGACGCTCGATTCGGTTCGTGCCGCGCGGCAGATGTCAGAGCTTACGCTCGACAAACGCATGGTGGTGTGGGGTTACTCGCAAGGAGGACACGCAGCGCTTTGGACCGGCATTGTCGGGCCGCGCTACGCGCCGGACCTCGAAATCCTCGGCGTTGCGGCAATCGCACCGGCCGCGAACGTTAAGAACATTCTCGCGATGAACGTCGAGGCGGACAAGCGGTTTGGACCGTATCTCGCGCTATCATACAGCCGGTTCTACCCTGACATCACATTCGAGCAAGCACTTCGGCCCGCAGCGCTCGATGCTGCGCGTCAGATAGTAAACTTATGCGACTTCGTCCCGCCCGAGGATCCGGAACGCATCGAGGCATTGGCGGCGACGTTCGACGGTCCGGCATTGGCGACGAGTTCGAACAAAGCCCTTCAAGCTCGGCTTGAGCAGAACACGCCGGACAGTCCGATAAAGACTCCCGTCTTAATCGCGCAAGGCCTCTCGGACATCGTGGTACCGCCGTCTGCCACTGACGCATATGTCGAAGAGCGCTGCGCTGCTGGTCAACTACTCGAGTATTGGACATTCGCCGGTCGCGACCACTTCACGATCATCCAGCCCGGTACGCCGCTCGAGGAGTTGCTCATCAGGTGGACGACGGCGCGCTTCGCGAATGGGCCGCAAGCGAGCGGTTGCGTCCAGAAGTCTTTCTGATTGTCGCGTGGCCTCGAAAGATCCCGGCTGTTTTGCTCAATCCAATTTTCGTCAGCCAGTTAGTTTGATCGGACCGCCGTGGACGGCCAGTACGGACTGGTAACAGGTGAGGAGTGGTGGATTTGAAACGATGAACCGTTTCCCGCGCCGCGCTGCTTCAGTTGTTTAACCGCCGATGCTAGCTTTGCCAAACCTTGTTCAATTTGCGCTTGCGACCAGGCCGCGAATCCAAAGACGAATGCCGGATCCAACTGAGCCTTGATGCAGAAGAAAGAAAGAGGGCGGGGCCAAATGCCGGTTTGCTCGCGAGCACGCATGAATAACGGGAAATCTTCCCGGCGCCGCAGCCAGGCGATGAAGTGTAAACCGGCTGGCGTCACTTCCAGAACGAAATAGTCGCCCAGCCATTTTTGGAATTGTTCGATAAAGAATACTCGTCGCTGGGCATAGAGTTCGCGGATCCGTTTCACATGGCTGAGGAAGAATCCTTCGGTGATGAAACGCGCCAGGGTAGCTTGATCAATCGCTGGGGAGTGCTGGTCCATGACCGCGCGCACCTTGACGAGGGTATCGACAAGTTGTGGCGGTGCGACCAGAAAACCGAGGCGCAGCGATGGATAAAGGATTTTGCTCATAGTGCCGGTATAAATAACCCGGCCGGTGTTGTCCAAACCTTGAAGACACGGCAGCGGCGGCCCATCGAAACGGAACTCGGAATCGTAATCATCCTCCAGGATGTAGCCGTCGCGCGACTCTGCGAACTCGATCAAAGCTTTCCGCCGCCTCAGGCTCATCGTCACACCTAAGGGAAACTGGTGCGATGGAGTGACAAGAATGAGTCTGGGAGAATTTTGACGTGAGCACTTCCCGATTACCAGCCCCTCACGATCGATCGGGCGGGGGATTATTTTGGCCCCGACAAAAGCCAGGACATTACGTGCCTGAAGAAAGACGGGATCTTCGATCCATGCCACTTCACCCTCATTGATTAACGCGAGCGCGCACGCCAGCATCGCTTGCTGCATGCCGCCCACGACTACGATTTGTTCGGGATTACAATTGGCGCCGCGGAAGTCGCACAAGTAAGCAGCGATTGCCTTCCGTAGTTCGATCTCGCCACGGCTCGAGGCATAACGCAATAGGTGGGCTCCCTTCTTTGCCAAAACCTGCGCGCGCAAGCGTTCCCAAACAGCAATCGGGAATTCATCCACGGCCGGCAACCCCGCGACGAATGTGACGCTCGGCGGGCCGCCAATGCCGACATCGAGTTGTCGGCCGCTGCGAAAATCGGTCATTCGGGTCACTCGTCGGGCGACACGCGGAGAGTGCTCGGTGCGCGCGATCGTCGCCGGCCTGACGGCCTTCAGAAAAGTTGCCGGTAAATGATCGGCGACAAAGATGCCAGACCGTTTCCGGACTTGAAGATAGCCCTCTGCAAGCAGCTTTGAGAACGCCTGGTTCACGGTCGGTCTCGAAATCCCGAGAGTTGTAGCGAGAACTCGTGAGGAAGGCACACGGGAAGCACTTGAATCAAAACTGCCGCTCTCAAGTTCTTCTCGTATTTGACGATACAGTTGTTGGTAAAGCGGCTCGGACGACGCGCGATCCAGCCGCACCATTTCGAACGACATGACTAAACGACGCCGGCGCTGCTTTGGGACCGCTGAGCCTGTGCGTCCATAGATTGCGCCATTCATTTTCCCGACACGACTTTCGCACCCGGAGAATGCTTTCTCAACATGAGATGCTGCCCTAATAGGCAACCCAAAAGCGCGCCCGAACAAAACCAGATAACACGCAAACTGGCCACATCGAAATTGGCCAACTGGATATTGTGCGTTTGCCACGTTGCCACCCTCTTTCTTATTATGTTTATCAAATCTATTTGGATTGGTTTTATTGGGATCATGCTTTTTGTCGCAAGTGCATCGGCCGCGAGTTCCGTACTGCAGGGAATCGTCAAGGATGCTAACGGACATCCGATTCAAGGCGCGGATATCCGGATTGAAGCGACAAACACTGGCAGATTGCTCAAGACGGTTAAAACGAATGTAAACGGCCGTTACAGTTTAGAGGGTCTCGCGGCAGGCAATTACCGGGTGACACTGGTTGTGAATGGTATTGTGAAGGGTTCCATTAATAATACGACGCTCGAACCAGGTGAATCGACACACCTGAATTTTGAGCTCAAACAAACGCGCGCGTCCGTAACCGTAACGAAAGGTACACACCGGATATGGGTGCCGCCGTTCACCGGAAGTCGTCTGCCTGGTCGCTGGATCGAAGTTGATGACAGTACCGCTTGGGCCGGGGCGCATGTCCAAACGGACAATGTCGTACAGGTCAGTGGGGAAGAACTGCAACGGGTAGCTAACAGCAAAGCCTCGCCAACCGGTTATTGATTGAGGGCTGGCTCGGGCGATAGCTGATGATGCTACTGCCGTTCTTCGCATATTTAGTGGTGGATCCGGCCCTGGTAGGGGTGAGAGTAGGTGCTTCTCTTGAAATGCCCAAAAATTGGGTCGAATTCTTGTTAGACGCTTTCCATTGTCCTGATCTCCCCCATGGATATCCAACTCCTGCTAGTCCCTTACGATTCCGGCCAGCGCGGTTGGCGCTGCGGGGCCGGGCCCGAGCACCTCGTCCGTGCCGGGCTCCCTGCTCACCTCCAACGTCAGGGACACATAGTTACCGCCATCCACATCATCGAGGATGACCCGGCGTACCCACCCGCCGAAATCCGAACCGCGTTCGAACTGGCCCGGCGACTAGCCACTACCGTTCGGTCCGCTCGGACCGCCGGTCACTTTCCGCTGGTGCTCAGCGGCAATTGCAACACGGCAGTGGGCACCTTGAGCGGCCTAACGCCCGCTCGCCGTGCCACCTTCTGGTTCGATGCCCACGGCGACTGCAATACGCCAGAGACTACCACGTCAGGCTTCCTGGACGGCATGGGCCTCGCCATGACGATGGGTCTGTGTTGGCATCACCTGGGAGCCACCGTGCCAGGATTTCAGCCTGTCGCGGCCGAAGCCACTTTTCTACTCGGCGCTCGGGACCTCGATCCGCCAGAGGCGGCGCTTTTGCAGGGGCTGGCCATTACTGCCATCCCAGTCGGTCAAATCCCGGAAGCGCTCCCAGGCCTCCTGGCGAGGGCGCCGTTGGCGGATACCCTCGGCTATCTCCACTTGGATGTCGATGTGCTGGATCCGGCCGTCGGTCACGCGAACTACCTGCCGGCCCCCAACGGCCTCTCCCTTCCCCACCTGACCGCCGCCATTGCCGTAATCCGCGCTCGGGTTCCGCTCGGCGCCGCCGCGCTCACCTCCTATTCGCCCGAAGACGACCACGATCAAGATGTCTGTAGAGCGGCCTTTGCCGCGATTGATGCCATTGTGGCGAACGGCTCCTAGCCAAGGGATGAAGCCAACGGCCTTTGGCGAGATAACGTCAACGAGTTTGCTATCGACTCCGCTCGTGGCTTATTTCTGTCTCGTTAGGCGTCTCGACACATCGGCCGAGTGGCACTCTGCACCCTGTAAATGACGCCGGCGCTGCTTTGGGACCGATGACCCTGTGCGTCCGTAGATTGCCTCATTCATTTTTCCGACACGACTTTCGCATCCGGGGAATCCTTTCTCAAGGGGTAGTGGACCCAGATAACACGCAAACTGGTCACATCGAAATTCGCCAACTGGGCATTGTGCCTTTGCCATATCGGCGTTTTAGGAATGGAAATTCAACTAAGGAGTCAATAAACATCATGAAACCAAAACAAATACTTATCAGCATTCTGGCAGTTCTATTCGTGTTCCCATTGGTGGGGACGTTCGCTCAGCAAGCATCGAACGCATTCTCTATTCAAGTGATCACGACTTTTGATTTTCCGGGGACGGGAAATTCGACCCTTCCGCAAAAGATTAGCGAAAGAGGTGACATCGTCGGCGAGTACATCGATTCGAGCGCAGTGACGCGCGGTTTTGTCCGGTTCAGCGATGGCAGCTTTAGCGCGCCGATCGTCGATCCTAACGATACCGTCGGTTTTACCGAAGGACGCGGCATCAATAACCCAGGCACGGTAGACGGTGATTACGTCGGCAGCGATGGTTTTGTACACTCGTTTTTATTGTCGGGCGGTATTTTTACCGAATACGATGTTCCCGGCACGGTCCAAACCAATCTGCTTTCGATAAACAATTCCGGCATCCTTACCGGCGCGTTTGATCCCGACGGCAGCGGGATTTTCCAGGCGTTCATCGACCGTGGCGGAACAATAACGTCGTATAGCGTCCCTGGTGCTGCCGGGACCCTTGCTTACGAGATGAATAATAACAAAAAGTTGACGGTAGGATACTATATAGACGCCTCAGGAGTCCTTCACGGTCAGTACCGGGACAAGGATGGGGCGCTGCACTTCCCGATCGATCCTACGGGCTCCGTTGCGACGGTCCTGTTTGGAGTTGACAATAAGAACGACGTGGTGGGCAGATATGCGGACAGCGCAGGCGTGACTCATGGACTCTTCTTTGTCCCGCCAAGCACATTTATCACCTTCGATTTTCCCGGATCAACTTTTACATCGCTAAACGGAATCAGCGAGCAGGGAAATATCTGTGGTCGTTACGTCGATGCTTCTGGCATTGCCCACGGATTTATAGCTCGCGCCACAGGCAATCCGTCGGGAAGTGCGACTGGCACGCCGGTCGCTCCACTTAACCCATCGTCGCCGGTCACGCCACTTAACCCATCGCCCTCGGCGTGGGGGGATGCAATGCCGGCGCGCTGAGTTGAGCAGCGTTGAGGGGAGCCCGCGCCGTCGGCGTTTTGAGACGGCGCGGGCCTGGATGCCGGCACCGCGTCCGTAGCTTACGTTGCTGGCTACCTGATGCTAGGCGACACAGACATGTGGTTAGGTCAAGGATAACTGCGGAACACATAAAGTTTCTTCTCCACGAAGTCCGCCCGCGCAGCGATCATCGCGGCATTGATCTGATTTTCGATGCCCTGCCCTTTGGTCGCCTGCGGTATGGTGAGCCAAATGCAATCAGCAACGCAGTCGATTACGCGAAGTTTTTCAGCCGCTCACATGATGTTGTGATTCACGTTTACGATGAAGCGGGCAACGTGATCGCAACGCACGAACACGCGGGCGATTTCAGCGAGTGGTGAGCTCTGCGCTCGTGTCGAGCAATTTCGGCTTGCTCTGCTCCGGAGTGGGCAATAAAGAGGAAGACATGCTTCCCGGCCGTCGATGCGGCTCTGCTCCACCTCAAAAAGGCGAGTAGCCCGCGAAAATATGAACGGCAAACACACTCCTCTTTTCAACCCCGTGCTTGCGCGCTCACCTCGCGCCCGCAGCCATAAGGTCTAGACGGCGAAAAGTTGCCATGAATTGCGCCTTCAACGTGTATGAAGACGAGGAGCGAGCGCGCGCATACGCGACGCTTCAATTTCCTGGAACATACTACCTCGCGTTTCGCGACTTGCCTGCTTTGATTCGCCGCTACAGCCACGGCCGTCGAGCGCTCGACTTCGGCTGCGGAACCGGTCGATCGACTCGATTTCTCAGAGATTTGGGCCTGCAGGTTACCGGCGTAGACATCTCGCAAGCGATGCTGGATCAAGCGCGCGCACTCGACCCTTCGGGAGAGTACTACCTTGTTCGTGATAGCATTGAAAGCGAGTTCGCGACAGGCAGTTTTGACGTCATTTTGGCTGCCTTCACTTTTGACAACATCCCAACGGATCCAGCGAAGGCGAACGCCCTGAGCGGGCTGCGCGATGTTCTAGCACTGAACGGGGCTCTGTTTTTAGTTGTCTCTTCACCCGCAATCTACGTCAATGAGTGGGCATCCTTTAGCACGCGCGACTTTCCAGAGAATCGCCGGGCGCGCAACGGTGAGCGAGTTCGTATAATAATGCTGGACGTTCCTGACCGCCGTCCGGTCGAGGATGTCCTCTGCACTGACGCGCATTACCAGCGATTGTTTGAGAGTGCGCGGTTGCGCGTGCTTGACATCCAGAGCCCACTTGCGACCGGGAGGGAGGCGACGCAATGGGTCACCGAAACAAGCACGGCCCCCTGGACAATTTACGTCTTGCGCCGGCTAACCAATCGATGAAGCCAACCCAGCACTTTGTTGTAAGCTTTCGATCAATGCGCACACCGATTCTCAATGCGTGGCTTGTCTCTTTCTCGTTAGGTGCGTCGATCATTTCTCCGAGGAACAGGCTGCCGTAGCATGACCCAGAAGAGACGCTCCCGACCGAGCTCGCCAGAGCTATGTCCAGTCTGCAAAGAAGAGGTTCCGCCTGGCGCATTGGCCTGTCCCGAATGCGGTGCCGATCATAACTCAGGCTGGAGAGAGGATGCCGATGCTTACGCCGGGGTGGATTTACCGGACGACGATTTCAATTACGATGACTTTGTTAAGCGAGAGTTTGGATCACGAGTTAAGCCACCGGGACTTAACATGGCCTGGTGGATTGCTGGGATTCTGCTGATCGTCGCTTTTCTTTTGATGTATGTCTATGCAAGTAAATGATTGCTGCGCATGAGACTCAAGTGGCCTGGCCAAGCACTGGAGCTAACCGCTGGCCGTTGTGACTGAGAGAGTTGAGGGTTGAGAGATGATAGTTGAGAGTGAGGCAAATCTCGCCGCTGCCGGCGGCGGCTCAGTTCTTTCTCGTTAGATCCAGCGAGCATGACGCACTTACAAAGAACCTTGGTCGTCTTGTCGATCTTTGTCACCTGGTGCCACCCGCTCTGCGGAGAGGACACAGAAGAAGAGGCGAAGAAGACGACGAGTGAAGCGCCTTCACCTGACGGGCAATTTGCTTTTCGCTACACGGGGGACTCGGAGTCAGAAAAGCAAACGTATGATCTCATCGACAAGCGATCAGGGAAGGTCCTGATGAGTGTCGCCGAGTCCGATCCCGATCTTGGCCCCAGCGCACGGTTCAACATGGAGGTGCTGTGGAAACCGGACTCGAGAGCGTTTGCGCTGACAGCCATGCTGTGGAAGCGGGGAAGCTATGTTGCGGTCTTTGTGCGAAACGGCTCTACTTTTCGCGAGATCAAACTGCCGGAGTTGTTGGCGGATATCCCAGAGAAGGTCAAGGGCGGCAAAAGTTTCCCGCATGTCGCCGAGCTGAATTCGCAGAGCGCGAAACGATGGCAAAAAGATGGGTCGCTTGTCGTGGAAATTGAAAACGTGATAGATGGCAACGAGGGCTCGATCACTGCGACCCGCACCGTGGTGCTTGGATTTGATCGATCTGACAAACCCAGGGTCCTGAAATCGACGATAAAATTCGCGGTCGAGAAGCCGTAAGGCGAATGAGGCCTGATCAATCGATTAATTAGTGATTGTCGGAGTAGCAAGACAATGGGAACAAGAACGATTGCGGTGCTCGTTACGGTTGCATTTAGCGTCGTCGGCGTGGTAGGTGACTACTTCCTCAAGCTCGCCAGCGCGCGCGAGCAGCCGCTACGAACGGGGTGGTTTTACCTCGGCTTCGCCCTGTACGCCTCGACGGCGTTTGGCTGGGTGTTCGTCATGAGGCACCTGAAGCTGGCCACTATCAGCGTCCTCTACTCCATCTCCATGGTGCTGCTCCTGACCGCTATCGGCGTGGTGCTGTTCCGGGAGTCTCTGAACTACTTTGAGGCGATTGGAATCGTGCTGGCCGTGGCCTCGCTCGTGTTGTTGATGCGCTTCGCCTAGTCTCGCCTGATGGAGAGTCTCGGTGGCGGAAGAGCAGTTTTATCTCGGTAGGCTGGTTCAGTGGATGTCGATGGAATTAATGGTGTGAGATGAGTAAAATGAGTTTCGCGATCAAAACGGAGATTAGCGATCCGCACGCGGAGACGTTCGCGTTCGCCGCGCAGAAGACGATGTACGGTGGCAAGCACATCGCCAAAGGCGACGTGATCTTCGTCTTCGCGAGCGAGAACGAAGGCGGCCCAGGTCTCATCGCCATCGGTATCGTGACCTCGGCTAAAGCGATCGCAAGGAAACGGGGGATCGCCCGGCAAACGCCGCGCGTGAGCATCACCGTCAGACGCACTGCGCTCGCGAAGCGGCGTCTGGGGAGGAGTGAGCTCAAACTTTTCTCCGACTGGAACGACGGTCGACCCGAAACCGAGCTCAATTTCAAATTCTATCGTCAGGCAACGAACAAGATCGCCGGCATCTCGGATGAAGCGGAGGCGTTCCTCCGCCGATTCTTTTAACTAGAAAATTTCTGACCGAAACACGATGTGCCTAATGATTCACGCATTATTCGTAGCTGACAGGTAATCGGACTTGGGAGACTGTTCCTGGTTTGAACCGCCACCTTTTAAAGGTTTCGGTGGTCACTTTGTCCAGGACGCGGTACGCCGGTGCTTCGCTCCATGGTCGCGTCGGTGACTTTCCCGGTGCCAGGATCAACGGTTATGACGCAAACACCGCTTCCGGTAACGTCGCGGCGCTTCGCTTCGTACGGATACTCTGGTAGCGGAGCCCTGATTGCCATGGATTGAGCAACCGAAAGCGACATCGGAACCGGGGCCCGGATGCTGGTCGGCTCGGGTTGAATTGCAGGACGCTGCCGCCTTTTCGGGCGCGGTTTCTTTGCTACCGGTGCGACCGCCACGGCCAAATCTTCCGCCGGAGATTGTTGTTCAGTCACAATCGTTGGCTTCTGACTTGGTGGACTCGAGGCGCTACGCAGGCTGGACTCGGCCTTTTTCTCTTCGCTCGGAAGATTCGGTGGGGGCGGTTCTTCCGGCGCAGGCGTCTGTTCGGGGAGTGGCGCAGTGTTTTGCTTGCGCACTGTTGCCAAAGTTTGCGAGCTCGGTTCGGTCTTTTTCTTTTTCGGCTTGGAAGTTGAAGCCATTTCGCCGGTCTGAAATTGATCGGGAAGACCGGCCGAAGCCGCCTCCTGACTTTGCGCCCAGTGCGCACCGGCGAACGCGACGCTAATGCATAGAACAACGAGAAGGTCTGGGCGCAAACGCATCGGAAAAATCTCCGCCCCGTCTGAGCAACGTCAAATTAGCAATCACTCGTTGCGCCAAGGCTCGATATAACGAGCGGCTGTGCCTGGTCCGCGTAGCCTTCGCGAAGGCGCGCAGTGGGCGTGTCTTTGCAAACGAGGATCGCGTTTTGTAGGTTGCCGATATGCTCCTTGTCACTGCGACAGACATTACGATCTGGGTTATCTCTGTGCTGCTCGCGCTCGGCATTGGCTCGGCCAAATACGCGAAATGGAAGGCGCGCAACCAGCTCGTGCGCGAACTTGCCGCGATGGATCGGGAACGTCGGGAAAAGATGCTAAGTCGAATGAATCCAGCGCAGGCGATGGAAGCACGCCAGGAATTGATGCGGAGATTCAACATTTTCTGAACCGTTCTTGCCTTTGTAGGGCAACCGCATCGGTTGCCGACCCTTGGCAGGCGGAGCGCCAGCCCTACAATGTTTTTTAAGCGCATATAATTCGTTGTCACTCCAAGCGAAACGCAAGAGTCTGATCGTAGCCCAATGTCCGCGCCTTTTGAAATGACCTTGTCAGTTCTGCCTGGAGACATCGACGAGCAAAACCATGTGAACAACACGGTTTATCTCCGGTGGGTTCAGGAAGTTGCCACTGCGCATTGGCAAGCGATCGCGAACCCGGAAGCACAAGAGAACATCGGCTGGGTCGTGTTACGGCATGAGATCGATTACAAAGCGCCTGCATGCTCCGGCGATCAGGTTGTTCTGCGCACGTGGGTTGGCAAAGCCACCCGGCTTACGTTCGAACGGTTCACGGAAATTCTGCGCAGCTCGGATCGACAGTTGCTTTCGAACGCTCGGACTCTCTGGTGTCCAATCAATGCGCAAACTGGTCATCCAGTCCGTGTGCCGCCGGAAGTGCGCGAGCAGTTTTCGATTTCGTAGAGAGTGCTTTTTCGCGTGTCCTCTTCTAAAGTTCGTAGACACCTGACCCGCATGTCCCGCGTCGCTCGCGCCGATTTTAGATTTACACCCTTACCCTCACGGCGTTAGCCTTGCCGTCAGGTTCTCAAACATGGCGCGAATCTTCGTCAGCTACCGTCGGCACGACAGCGCGGGTCACGCGGGGCGCCTTTACGATCACCTGCGTGACTACTTTGGATCAAGCCGCGTGTTCATGGATGTGGAAGGGATCGAACCGGGCACTGATTTCACGGAAGTCTTGGACGAGAGAATCGCGAGAGCCGAGGTCGTCGTCGCTGTGGTGGGGCCAAACTGGCTCCCTGCTAGTGCTCGCGGCCCGGGAAAAAGCGACCACACCGAAGATTACGTGTTCCGCGAGATCGCGACTGCCTTCGCACGCGGAGTTGAGGTGATTCCGGTCCTGGTCGCAGGGGCCGCGGTTCCGCCGCAGAGCGAACTCCCAGATGAATTGGCCGACCTCACACGCCGGCAAATGTATGCAGTCAATGACACCGCGTTCGCGGCGAGCTTGGCCCGGCTGATTCGGGCGGTCGAGCGTTCCGCGGCGCGGACGCGCGAAAGGAGGCGCCTCGCACCACGGCCTGCAATCCAAATCGCCAAGCGCTGGTGGGCGCGCCTACTCCTTCTGTACGAGCCCACCCGTCCCGCGATGTGGATCCTTCACATCTTGTTCTTTTTCTTCTTCGTATTCTTGCTCTGTGCACCGATTTTAGCGTGGTCCGCGACACACGATCTCAAAATGGTCCCTGAGGCCATCAGCTCAATGGGGCTGTTTGTGGTCTTTATCCGAGGCCTTGTCCTTATCCTGGAGCCGGATGAGGTCGTCAGTCCGCTTCGTCGCTGGTTCCTCTTGTACAATCCGCCGCGCAAGATCATGACCGCAGTTCATCTTTTGTTCTTCGTCATGCTCCTGGGGTGCGTTTTTGACGTCCCCACGACGTGGGGATTGATTCAAATTCAGAAAACCGATGTCGCACGAATTGTCCTCGTGTTGGGCTCCCTTTCACTGTGGGTGGCCACATTTGTCATCAGGGAAATTGCAGCCGCGAGTGATCCTCTCAAGTCAGCGCTTACGGAGCCGACCTGGTTCGGTCGTCTACTTTGTATTTGGAAGCCGCGGCATGGTCTCGCGTGGCTACCGCGAATCGTCTTTTACTGTTCTTGCTGGTTGTTCGTCGGCGAGCTTGCAATGATGGCGGTGGGAGACGACGGGAATTTCCGAAAAATCGATGTCGCACAAAATCGTAGAGACCTCGTGCTCTCTGCGGCGACCCTGGCCCTGATTGTTTCGGCACGGGGCGCAGCTCGCGCGATTGAGGTGAATTGGTCTGGAGATTACACCGACGGGATTGCGCAGCGACTAAGACGGGCGCTGCTACTCTATCGGCCTTGGAGGCTGGCGGGTTGGATTCCGACTGCTCTATTCTGGCTCGCAGTCGCTATAACCATCGTCGCATTGACTGACTCCAGCGCGCTCCACTGGTTCGGCATCGCTGAAGGCAAAGGATGGACATTGACAACCAAGTCGGGTCTCGTAGCCGTGTGCGCCTGGACATGGTCGACGATGTATCGACCACCGACCAAATGAGCGCAGAGCAGGCCGGCTTTAGCCAAATAGACCGCTTTCGTCAGTCCAAGGGCGCAAATGCGGGTCAGGTCGAATGCGCAGCAGGGCAGTGCAGGCCAGGTAACATGAAAGCAGCTCTCGGTTCAGCGCGGTAGCAGCGAAAGAACAATCCCAGTATGAACTAGGTTTGGACGTTCAACATTGAACGTCTAATCTTCGGCGTTGAGTAATACGCCCGAATCCCGCCCGGTTGTCGCTTGTTACTGCGCGACGTTTCTCAAGCCGGAGATGCTACACATCTACCGGCAAATCACAGCGCTGAAGCGATGCGCTCCCGTAGTGATCTCGCAGAAACGGGAAAATGCCGAGCGGTTTCCATTCGAGGCTGTTCGCATCATCCCCAAGCCGCCAACACATTTCCTCCGCCGCTTTTGGTTCAGGCAAGTGCGCGATAAGCCGTGGCAGATTTCGGATGCAGAACTGAGCGCGATGCTACGTGTTCTAAGCGAAACCCGCTCGCGCCTTCTGCATATTTACTTTGGCCAAATCGCTGTTCATCTCCTGCCGCTGATTCGGACGTGGGAACATCCGTCGATCGTTTCGTTCCACGGCGCCGATGTCATGGTGGATATGAACAAGCCAGCCTATCGAGAGGCGACCTTGCAGATGCTGGATGCGGTAAAGCTGGTTTTGGTGCGCTCGGATTCGCTGCGGCGCGCTCTTATCGATCTTCGTTGCAATCCGGAAAAGATAGAAATCCAGCGCACGGGAATTCCTCTGGGAGAATTTCCATTTCGCGAACGGGTATTCACGTCCCGCAGTAGCGGGAGTCAGTGGCGGTTCGTGCAGGCCGGGCGGTTGATCGAGAAGAAGGGTCTGCCAGTTACTCTTCGGGCTTTTGCAATTTTTCTTCGTCAACATCCAGACGCTAAACTGACGATTGCCGGCGAGGGACCGTTGCTCAATGAACTTCAAGACTTGGCGCGCGAATTAGGCATCAAGGAGCGGATCTCATTCACCGGTTTCATTTCGCAGGAGGAATTGCGGGACATCTATTACCGGTCGCACATTTTCCTACACCCCAGCCAGACCGGTCACGACGGAAATCAGGAGGGCATTCCAAATTCGATGCTCGAAGCAATGGCCACCGGCCTGCCAGTGTTTGCCACCGAGCACGGTGGCATTCCCGAAGCAGATGAAAAATGGCGTAACCGGCGTGCTCGTGCGGGAGCGTGACGACAAAGCGTTAGCGCAGGCGTTGCTCGATGCAGCGCAAGATTGCAGCTTCCTTTCGCGAATTGCGCGCGCGGGCGGAGAAGCAGTGCGAAGGAATTTTGACCTCTCCAGTCAAGCGGAGCGGCTGGAAGAAATTTACCTGGGAGCCATCGTTAGGGGCGATTGACTTCAATCGCCCGGGCGGTTCGGGTGAACCGCCCCTACCTGTGCTCATTCGTCGCCAAAAGGTCCCTGCGAAACCTTCGCAGCCTCTCAGATCACTTCGCGTGCCAGGGCTGCGTCACGTTTTGGATGCGCGGCTTGCACTCGTCGCTGACCAAAACGAACGCCAGGGTGTTGTGGTCCTGCCGACTAAACTTATAAACGCCAGGGCCTTTGCAGGATTTGGGAATCGACCCAGCGCGGCGCGTTTCTTGAATCGTAATTTTATCGCCTGCGACCGTATAGTTGCCCCAGATCTCTGTCTTCGGCTTCGTAGCCGTGACATGAAATGTGCCGTCGGCATTGAGAGTCCACACGGTGCCCAGCGAGTTCGTCCATGTCCCGGTGAGCGCGGCTGGGCCAGATGGAGTAGTCGCGCAAGAACTTACCAACACGACTAGAATGCCCGCGAAAACCATTCGGAGAGAATCTTGTAATTTCATGTTCCGCATGCTGCCTCAGAATAGCTCGAGGCGTCAAGCCTGGATCGCAGCGCACCGCCGAAGAGAGGCGTTGCAAATAGCTTCGTCACTGAAGTAGAAGAGGTCTGTGGATCAGCCACTGACGCAGCCTGCGACGCCTACACCAAACTGGTGGAAGCGAAACTGGAAATGGTTCGTGCCGCTGGGCTGTTTCACTGTGATGCTTTTGTTCGTCATTTTTGTTGGATCGATACTTGTGATCGTGTTCGGCGCGATGAAATCGACTGACGTTTACAAAGACGCGTTGTCTCAAGCCCGGGGCAATTCGCGCAGTGATCGAAGCTCTCGGCACGCCTATCAAAGATGGCTTTCTTGTCTCGGGAAACACGAACGTCAACGGCGCATCCGGTGAAGCTAACCTGGCAATTCCCATCTCTGGCCCAAAGGGAAAAGGAACAATTTACGTCTCGGCAAAAAAGTCACTTGGCCAGTGGAGATATTCGGGGCTCGTCGTAGAGGTCGGACAAACCCATGAACGGATTGATCTGCTCCAGAGTCCGGCGCCGGCTAGTTCGCCCTGACCATTTCGATGCAAGCTGCAACAAAAAAACTTTCCGTTAGCGCAATTCTTCTCGGAATACTGGGTGGAATCGTTGGTCTCGCGGGCGGACTATTTCTCGGCTTCGCGCTCGGGGCAGCATTGGCGAGTGTATTTCATGTTTCGTCGTTTGAAGGCGGCGCCGGTTATTTTGCCATTTCGATCGCGATACTGGTTACAATTGTCGTCGCGCCAGTCGCAATTGTTGTCACGCTTTACTGGCGCGGAACACGCGGGATTTGGCTATTCGTTGGGCTGATCATTGTTTGTGTGTCGATGTTTGCAATTGCCGCGTCCGGTCTGGGAATCTGGTATGCAGCTCAGCCGCACGTTCTGAACCTGAACGGGCCAACGCCGCAGTTGCAATTCGAAGTGAAACCACCGGACGGACAATCTGTCGAAAATCTCGCCAATGTTGAACCAGAACTCGACACGGACCGTAATTCCATGCCGGGAACCTGGCGTACGGAAACGCCTCAGAACCCCGTGGTGCGTGTCGGCTACGTCGACCTCTATTTTCGCGCATCGAAGCGACTGTTCGTTCTGAAATTCCCGGGGCACGAAGATCGAATCTTCAACCTCCATCTTCCGGCCAATCCGATGAAGGCGAAATACCGGACCTGGTCTGAATGGCAAAAGCCGGACTTCGTGGCGAAAGCCGACCAGCAACCCACCCGCTTCTCCGGCGCGAACGACTACCAGATTCGCTACAAAGTAGATTACCAGGATCGATAGTTCTGCATGTTCTGTTCCGGGGAGCACAGGCTGCCAGCCTGCACTCCACAGACGTACAACGAAAGCGGGCGCCACGGTTTACCTCTCACGCCGCGCAGGTAAGTTCCATTATGTCGATCTCAGAGGAACAAGTGAAGAACGCGTTGAAGACGGTGAAGTATCCGGGTTTCACTCGCGACATAGTTTCATTCGGATTGGTGAAATCGGTCCAGATCGACAATGGCGATGTGAAAGTGCAACTCGCACTGGCGACAAACGATCCAAACGTTCCGGCGACAATCAAAAATGATGCGGAACGCGCACTCCGCGCTATCGAGGGAGTCCGCAGCGCGAAAGTGCTGATCGATATACAGGCCCCTCCGGGGGGCACGGGCGCCGGCATGGTTGCGATGCAGATTCCGGGAGTAAGGCACGTGATCGCCGTAGCCAGCGGCAAAGGCGGCGTGGGCAAATCAACCGTCGCGGCAAATCTTGCCGTCGCACTCGAGCAGACCGGCGCGCGCGTCGGCCTGTGTGATTGCGACATTTATGGCCCGAGCATTTCTCTCATGTTCGGTACGCGCGAACGGCCGACGGCTACGGATGAAAACATGATCGTCCCCGTCGAGCAATACGGGCTGCGGCTGATGTCGATGGGCTTTCTGCTCGACGACACTTCGCCGGCAATTTTGCGCGGACCGATGGTGACACGCTACACGCAACAATTTCTGCGGCAGGTCGAATGGGGCGAACTGGATTATCTGGTGCTCGATCTTCCGCCGGGCACGGGCGACATTCAGTTGACGATTGTGCAGACCGTGGCGTTATCAGGAGCTATCATCGTCAGCACGCCTCAGGAAGTCGCGCTGATCGACGCACGCAAGGCCGCGACGATGTTCGAAAAGGTGAACGTGCCAGTGCTGGGGTTGGTCGAGAACATGAGTTACTTCATCTCGCCCTCGGACAACAAACGCTACGACATCTTCGGCACCGGTGGCGGCGAACGCGAAGCCAGACGCTTGCGCGTTCCGTTGCTCGGCCAGATTCCGATCGACATCGCCACGCGTGAGGGAGGCGATCGCGGGATTCCAATCGTGTGCGAAGACCAGCGATCGCCTGTGACAGCTGAATTCAAGCGGATTGCCGAAGCCATTCGTAGGACTCTGCGGTAGCGACAGCGCGCTGCGCCGTCTCCCGAAACCTTTCAGGATAGTGCGACATCGCTACCAGTGAGACATCCGCAACACAACGGCGGACGGAGTTTTAAATAAACTCCACGATCCCCTCGTCTAAATTCCGATGTTCGATTTTCGCGGCGACCGAGCCGTTCAGTGTTGACTAGGTGGAAATCTTATGAAAGAAGAACCAGACATGCCGTCTTCGGAAGCAGATGAAGCGCAATTCGTCAGGGAATCGGCGCTCTATAGGGAGTTTCTTGCCGAGCGCGCGGAGATTTTGAAACACAAGTGGATCGAGAGTGAAAAAGCCGGTAAAGACATCGGCTTTGAAAGAGCTCTGTTGGATTGGGTTGTGAAACATCGCTCCAACTGGCGAGAGCGACGAAGAAAGGAGGCGCGCACCGAACAGGCCGCCTCCTAATTTTTTGTACCTTTAAGGTGATCCTGCGAGGTCGCCAAGGAAACTGATGAAACCGAAACAAAATTCATCCGCCAGCGTCCCAATCATGGACGCGGAGGCAATTCGTCGCGCTGTTCGACGGATTGCGCATGAGATCGTCGAGCGAAATCCCCATCTCGAAGAAATCGTGGTCGCGGGAATTCCGTCGCGCGGCGTGGAGATCGCGCGCCGCATAGCGGCTGTCATTGGCGAGATCGCAAACACTCACGTCGGTACCGGCGTGATTGACGTGGCGATGCATCGCGACGACGTCGGAACGCGTCCGGAGTTACCCGTCGTGCGCGCGTCGAAGCTTCCGGTGCCGCTGGAAACGCGGACGGTGATTATCGTCGATGATGTTCTTTACACAGGGCGCACGGTGCGCGCGGCCATGGACGCAATCAATTCGTTTGGACGGGCTGCGCGTATTCAACTCGCAGTTTTGGTGGATCGCGGCCATCGCGAACTGCCGATTCGACCCGATTACGTCGGGAAAAATTTGCCGACTGCGACTCCCGAACGAATTCAGGTCCGCCTGCAAGAAACTGACAACGAACCAGACGTAGTGTGGCTGGAAAGAGAATGAATGTAACCACGCAATTTTCGGGGAGCGCACGCTTGCAGCGTGCTGGCGATGGCATTCTGCCATCGCGAACTTTCCCTGGCCCTTGTGTTAATCGCAAATTCGCTCGCAATGAAAGCCTGTTTCAGCGCGGCGCCGAAATCAGCGGGCGAGGCGCGTGCGCTCCCCAGAAAACGTCATGACTACGCGCTGGACACGAAAGGATCTCCTCGGCCTGCGCGAATTGTCGGCAGACGAAATCAATTTCGTTCTGGAAACGACCGACGCGTTCAAGCAGGTCGGCACCCGCGAAATCAAAAAAGTACCTGCCTTGCGTGGCAAAACGCTGGTCAACTTTTTTGTCGAACCAAGCACACGCACGCGCACCTCGTTCGAGTTGGCTGCATTCCGCCTGAGCGCCGACGTAATTAATATTTCGGCGACGACCTCCAGCCTGACAAAAGGGGAAACGCTCAAGGACACCGCGCGCAATCTGGAGGCGTTGCAGGCCGATATTATCGTTCTCCGTCATAGTTCTGCGGGCGCGCCACAGTTTCTGGCACGTCGGCTAAAAGCGAGCGTGATCAACGCTGGCGACGGCGCGCACGAACATCCGACACAGGCGCTTCTCGATCTCTATACGATCCGCGAGCGCCGAGGCAAAATCGCCGGGCTCCATGTGGCGATCATCGGGGATATTTTGTTTAGTCGCGTCGCGCGCTCGAACATTTTCGGTCTACAGAAGCTCGGCGCGCGCGTCACGTTGGTCGGCCCGAGCACCCTGGTTCCGCTGGAATTCGAAAAGCTCGGCGTAGAGGTTTCGTACAATATCGAGGATGTCCTGCCCAAAGCCGATGTAGTGAATCTTTTGCGGATTCAGCACGAACGTCAACGACGCGAATATTTCCCGGGGCTCGGCGAATACATTCGCTTGTTCGGCCTAACGAAACAACGCGCGAAACTTTTGAAACCGGATTGCCTGATCATGCATCCCGGACCGATTAACCGCGGGGTCGAGATCGACAGCGACGTTGCCGACGGATTGCAGAGCGTCATTCTCGATCAGGTGACCAACGGTCTCGCTGTCCGCATGGCGGTTTTGTATTTGTGCGGAGGGATCGCGACATGAGTGCGACCATCATTCGCAACGGTCGAGTGATCGATCCCGCAAACAAACGCGATGAAACTGCCGATGTTTACATTGCCGACGGAAAAATAATCGGCTCCAAGTCCGGAATCCGCCATTCTAAATCCGGAATCGAAGAGATTGATGCGAAAGGCCTCATTGTCGCACCGGGCCTCATTGACATGCACGTGCACCTGCGCGAACCGGGATTCAGTCACAAGGAAACGATCGAGTCCGGTGCGCGCGCGGCGGCAGCCGGTGGATTTACAACTGTTGTTTGTATGCCGAATACCTTGCCGCCTGCGGATAATCCCAGCACAATTGCGTGGATCAAAGATCGCGCGGCAGCCGTCGCATCTGTGAACGTTTTGCCTACCGGCGCGATTTCAAAAAATCTCGCAGGCGAAGAACTCGCACCAATCGGCTCACTCGCACAGGCAGGCGTGGTCGCGATCACGGACGACGGCCATTGCATTCAAAATCACGAAGTCATGCGGCGCGCGGTCGAGTATGCGCGCATGGTCGGTGTGACCGTGCTTGACCATTGCCAGGACTACAATCTCGTGGGCAACGGCGTGGTGCACGAAGGCTATTGGAGCACGCTTCTCGGGTTGCCGGGCTGGCCCGCTGCCGGCGAGGAAGTCGTTGTCGCGCGGAACATTTTGCTCGCGGAACTTTGCGATCATCACATTCATTGCCAGCATGTCACGACCGCAGGCAGTGTGCGGTTGCTTCGTGAAGCGCGGGCGCGCGGTGTAAAAATCAGCGGCGAGGTTTGTCCCCATCACATCGCGTTAACTGACGAAGCAATCCAAAATTTCGAGACGAACTACAAAATGAACCCGCCACTGCGCTCACAAGCCGACGTGGATGCGCTGCTGGAGGGGATTGCGGATGGAACGCTGTCGATCTTGTGCTCCGATCATGCCCCGCACGCACATTTCGAAAAGGAAGTGGAATTCGATGCAGCGCCATTCGGCATTATCGGGCTGGAGACGGAGCTCGGGTTATTTCTCGATTTGCTCGTGCACAAACATCGCAAGATTGGAATCGACCGGTTGGTCGAGATGTACACAATTGAGCCAGCACGTTTGCTGAAAGTTGATGCGGGGACGTTATCTGTTGGCGGGAGAGCCGACGTAACGCTGCTCGATCCGGAACTCGAGTGGACAGTCAGAGTGGATCAGTTTCAATCAGCTTCCCGCAATTCGCCATTCGACGGCTGGAAGCTTAAAGGCCGTGCGGTGCGGACCATTGTCGGCGGGAAAACTGTTTGGAAATTGTAGGGCGTTTGTGTCAAACGCCGCCCATCGAATTGGCGTCTGACACAGATGCCCTACAAATCTGGATCATTCCGCGATAAATCCACCGTGGATATAGCTTTCCAGATGCGCAATCGCAGCTTGCTGGCAGGAAATCACGTGTTTCACGAGATCGCCTATGGAGATCACGCCGACGACCTTGTCGCCGTCGAGCACTGGCAAGTGCCGAATATGTTGGTCGGTCATCAGGCGCAGGCATCTCTCCACGCCCTCACGAGGATGGATAGTGAAGACGTTCGTTGACATGATTTCTGCCACCTTGGTTTCCCGGGAACGTTTGCCACGCAACATGATTTTGCGCGTGTAGTCGCGCTCGGAAATGATTCCAACCAATCGCGCGTCGTCCATGACCAGCAGAGCGCCGACATTCTTCGCATCCATCAATTGTACCGCCTCGAATACCGTCGCGTCGGGCGACACGGAATAAATGTCGCGGCTTTTTTGATTCAGAACCGCGCCGATCGTGCCGCTAACGTCCATATTACTCAGAAATTTTCGCTGCCGAAACAGCGGCACTTTTACAATAGGACAATATCGGCCTTTCAGGCAAAACAAATAAACAGGGATGACGGCTCCCCGACTTGGGGCAACGGCGCACGAAGGAAATGAAGATCAGGGCAAGAGCTGAAAACTTGAGCGATCCACCAGAACCTGCGGACGTTTGTTCTCCGACAGCTGTTTGTAAAAGTCGCGATCGGCTCTTTCAGGCCCGGCGAAACCGCAAAATTTTGTGACGGTTTTATTTACTGCCTTAACTATAACTTGGCAGCGACGCTTTCCGAGCGAATTTGATTGAGCGCCATGAGGCCGAATCCATATTTGTTCATCGTCGTTTTCATCGGTGTAGCACTGGCCTTTCCGTTGATCCCCCTGGCACTCGCGTGGCTGTGGCGGCGATTTTTTCAGCCCCCAAAGCCCGGGCCCGACAAGACATCGACCTATGAATGCGGAGTCGAATCGATCGGCGACGCCCATATCCAGTTCCATGCGCAGTACTATCTGTACGCCATCATTTTTTTGATCTTCGATGTGGAAGCAGTGTTTCTCGTTCCGTTTGCGGTCGCCTTCACCGTTTTGCCGGTCGGAGCGTTTATCGCGATCCTGATTTTTCTTGTGCTCCTTCTCGAAGGCCTCGTTTGGGCTTGGGGCAAGGGATGTTTGCAGTGGCAGCGCTAGGGCGCCGACGCGCTGGTTGAAACCGTTAAAAAGGTTACATTGTTCCAAAGGGTAAATGCGCATTTCTGGCATTGTAACCATGTAACGCTTGTAACTTTTGTAACCGATCCATGAGCCAAATCGACGAACAACTGCGCAGCGAACTGCAACGGCAGGGAGTCTGGGTGACCAAGATGCAGGAGCTTTACAACTGGGGGCGTCAGAACTCGATATGGCCGCTGCAATTTGGATTGGCCTGTTGCGCCATCGAAATGATAGCCACGGCGGCATCCCGCTATGACATCGCGCGGTTCGGCGGCGAAGTTTTCCGGCCATCGCCGCGGCAGGCCGATCTAATGATCGTGGCCGGGACGGTCACAAAAAAAATGGCGCCGCAAATTGTGCGGCTTTACAACCAAATGGCCGACCCGAAATACGTGATCGCCATGGGCGCCTGCGCGATTTCAGGCGGACCGTTCAAACAAGGTTACAACGTGCTCAAGGGCATCGATCGTTATATCCCGGTCGATGTTTACATCCCCGGTTGCCCGCCCCGGCCGGAAGCGCTCCTGCACGCATTCATGGAACTGCAGCGCAAGATCGATAGCCAGAAACTCACCGGGGCCGACAAGGCGGAATTCTTGAAGCCCGAGCAGCCAAGCGAGTTTCCCGTGCCGAAATTTGGCGAACATGATCTGGAGCCACCCGCGAATCCGGACGTTTTTCATCCAGCGGCAATCGAGCGCAGCTAACCGTGGAATCTCTCGAGCAAATCAAATCCCGCGTCGAAGCGGCCGTGACCGGTGCGAAAGTCGAAATCGTGCAAAACGGCAGTCCATCGCAGCAGCATTCGCTTCTGATCGATAACGAGCATGCCGTCGCGGTTGCGAGATTTTTGCGCGTCGATCCGGCGCTGTGCCTCGACTTTTGCTCGAACGTCACAGGCGTCGATTGGCTCGACCGCACAGTGAAGAGCACGACAAAAGTTAAAACCCTCGTTGATGGCCAGGAAAAGGAGATCGTCGAAACGACAGAGGAGAAAATTCCCGGCTATCTCGAGGCAGTCTATCACCTTTACTCGATGACGCATAAACACGGGCCGGTGATCATTAGAATGCGCACGGCTGATCGCCTAGCAGGCGCGCGCCTGCCTTCACTCACGCCAATCTGGCGGAGCGCGGAATTCCAGGAGCGCGAGATTTTCGATCTCTACGGCATCCGCTTCGACGGGCATCCCGATTTGCGCCGCATTTTGATGTGGGACGAGTTTGAAGATCATCCAATGCGCAAGGATTACCGGGAACCGGATGATTACGAATGGGAACCCACCCCGCATGATGCGGTCCTCGAGAGAGCGAAAGCAGCATTACACGCCAAGACCAGCCGAGGAGGAATTAAAACCGTCCTGATCTGTCATGTTGAGCGGAGCGAAACATCTCTGGCAATTTCCGAATGCAAGAGCTTGAAACACATCCAGAGATCCTTCGTCGTCTTCGCGACTCAGGATGACAATTTGAAATGAACGGACCGGTTGAAACAATCGAAGCAATGAAGCCCCGAAAGCTTTCGGGGGTAACGATGGCTTCGCGACTCGAAGGTGAATTGCTCGAAGTCTCGATGGGACCGCAGCACCCATCAACGCACGGCGTGTTTCGGATGAATGTGGCCCTTGACGGCGAGATCGTTCGGAAGCTCAAACCGGTTTTTGGTTATCTCCATCGGAACCACGAGAAGATTGGCGAGAACACCAGTTATCTCGGCTCGATGCCCTACACCGACCGGCTCGATTATTTTTGCTCGATGACCAACAACTGGGCGTACGCGCTCAGTGTGGAAAAACTTGCCGGCATCGAAGTTCCCGAGCGCGCTGAATATCTGCGTGTCATTCTCGCAGAACTGACTCGGCTGCAAAATCACGCGTCGCTGCTCGGTTTTCTGCTGAGCGACATGGGCGCATGGGGCACGCCTCTCATGTACGCGTTCCGCGAGCGCGAGAAAATTCTCGATCTTTTTGAGTCGTTATCCGGTTCGCGAATGATGTGCGATTACATGCGTTTCGGCGGCTGCCGCGTGGACGCGAGCGAGGAGTGGCTCGCCCACGCAAAACAGATTGTCGACCGGTTCCCGAAGTTTCTCGACGAGTTCGAGGAACTCATTCTCGGCAACGAAATCGTCATCGGTCGCACCCAAAATGTCGGAAAGATCTCGCCGGAACTGGCGATCAACTCCGGCATCACCGGACCGATGCTGCGGGCGTGCAGCGTGAACTATGACATCCGCAAGGTCGACGGCTATGGGTTTTACCCGCGGTTCAAATTTCGAATCCCGCTCGGTGAACATGGAGACACTTACGATCGTTTAATGATGCGCGCGCTGGAGATGCGTGAGAGCGTGGAAATTTTGAAACAGGCGTTCCCACAAATTCCACCCGGCCCCATCGTCAATCCGAAAGTCAAGCTGCGCGCGTTCCGTCCGCCTGTGGGGGAGGCGTACGGCCGCATTGAAGCCCCAAAAGGTGAGCTCGGTTTTTATTTAATCAGCGACGGCAGCCCAAGTCCGTATCGTTACCGCGTTCGCCCACCAAGCTTCATCAATCTTACCATCCTTGAAGACATGTGCCTGGGTCACACTGTCGCGGACGTGATGGTGATCCTCGGCAGCGTAGATATTGTGATGGGGGAAGTAGATCGATAAAAACACATGATTGGCACAGGCATACTCAAGGGAATGGCGGTCACGGCGCGGAATTTTGTCGGGAGTTATTTCGAGAAGGAGCGGCTGATCACGGTGCAATATCCGGAGGAACGCGCGCCGCTGCCGGAGAATTATCGCAATTTTCCGTTTCTCATTTATGACAGCGACAATCCGCATGCCGGCCTGCGGTGCGTGGCCTGCAAGATCTGCGAGAAGGAATGTCCACCCCAGTGCATCTACATCGTCAAGAGCGATGACAAAAAGCCCGATTACATGGGCAAACCGCAGTTTTACCCGAAAATCTTCGACATCGACATCTCAGTCTGCATGAGCTGCCAGATTTGCGTCGAGGTGTGCCCATTCGAAGCGATCAAGATGGATAAGGATTTCGAGCTGAGCAAACGCGAGCGATTTGACCATCTGCTTCTGCGCAGAGAGGAACTTTCCAAATCAAACGAGTATTATCACAAGATTCATCCAGTCGAAGCCGCAGCGGTTGACAAAAATCTGGCGGACGCGTCAGCTGCGGCTGAGGCGAAGAAGAAAGCTGCCGCTGAGGCAGCTGCAAAAGCCGCAGCAGCAAAGGCGTCGGCAACTGCGCCGGCATCCCAGTCGCCTGCTTGATCAAGGCAAACGAAGCGAGATTAAAGAAGGAACGCAAAGACATGAAAACAACGCTCTCATTTACCAACATGGTCGTCGTAGCGCTCTCTCTCCTGGGTTTGGTGACAGCATGCCAGAGCACATCCGTCGGGTCTGGCCCGGCGCCTCAAAAGGAAGCCCTGTTGGTTCAGGCTGGATTCAGGGCGAAAAGTGTGACTACTCCCAAACAGCGAGAACGAGTAAGCGCGCTGCCTGCTGGCGAGGTTTCCACTGTCGGATACAAGGGACAACTATATTACGTGTATCCGACTGCGACCAAGGACCGGATCCTCGTTGGCAATCAAACCCAGTGCAACGCCTACAAACAGGCGCTTGTCGCATACGGCCTAACGACGAGCCCCAGCTTTGTGCAGGAAACCCACGGACCGCATCGGATTCTCATTCAGCAATTCGATGGCTTCGGCCCGCTTGGCGATTGATCATATTTGCGACCCGGTCTTCTGTTTTCTGATTTTCACTGTTGTGCGCGACTTTGTTGCGAGAATTGCGAACGTGGGAAGTGCCATCGCGGCTGCAAGGGAACCGCCGCTTCTGGAAGGCGCCTCCTTGAAATCGCAAATCGGAAACCTAAAATCGAAAATCCATTGCCGGGGTGGCGGAATTGGCAGACGCGCCAGACTTAGGATCTGGTGGAGAAATCCGTAGGGGTTCGAGTCCCCTCCCTGGCACTTTCCATAGAGATAATCAGCCCTAGCGACATGGAAAATTTCGCGGCAAAAACAAGGCTTCTCCCAAGGACAAAACGATGTAATAATGCGGAACTGCCGTGGGAAAAAAGTTGCCATCTAAGGGCAGACATTCTGGTGGTTCCAGGCACCGCAATCGCGACAGTCACATCGGGACTGGTTTCTGTCCCGCATCTTTTCGAAAAATACCTTTCTCCGTTACCCGACATCGCGTTCCCCTCGAAATCAATGCTACATACAATGAGGGTCGCTGAAGATGAAGGGCGCTTCTGTATCCTTTGAGCCCCGGGACATTCAGTCAGCGGCGCTCGACCGGACCAGTGTCCATGCGGTTTTTAATCGGCGGCTTTTGCTAATCGGGTTGTGGGTGTTCGCGGGATATTATCTTGGTTGCAAGATCGGCTTTGCACTCACATTTAAACCGCATCCGATCTCCGTTCTTTGGCCTCCGAATTCTATTCTGGTTGCAGCGTTTTTGCTGACGCCGCCGCGCGTCTGGTGGTTCGTACTTCTGGCTGCGTTTCCGGCGCATTGGGCTGCGCAGCTGCAGGGCCACGTACCCCCGTTGATGATTTTAGGCTGGTTCATCAGCAACTCGTGCGAAGCAGTAATTGGCGCGGGCTTGATGCGCTACTTGGTTGGCAGGCCTATTCGCTTCAGAACGCTTCGCAACGTGGGCCTTTTTTGTCTTTGCGTAGTCTTCATCGGCCCGTTTTTGTCCTCGTTTTTAGACGCCGCGTTCGTGGTGTGGAATCATTGGGGTCACGACGGCTACTGGGAGTTGATCCGAAGACGGTTATCTTCAAATGCCATCTCAGCGTTAGTCATCGTGCCGTTGATCGTAACATGGGTCACGAATGGAGTTCGGCCCCTGAGAACAGCATCACGTTCGCGTTACCTGGAGGCATGCACAGTCTTTCTCGGTTTGTTGGCAGTCAGCTATTTTGTGCTTTATGAGTTAAGATCGGAAGCGGATCTAACTCTGCTTTTTCTCCCTCTGCCATTTCTGCTTTGGGCGGCGGTACGATTCGGCGTTTTGGGAGAAAGCACTGGCATTTCGATTGTCAGCTTCCTCGCGATTTGGAGCGCATCGCACGGACATGGGCCATTCTCGGGTGAAACAGCTGAACAAAGCGCGCTTTCGATTCAAATCTTTCTAATCGGCCTGGCGATTCCCCTGTTGTTTCTGGCGACCGTGATCGAGGAGCGCGTAACTGGAGAGACCGAGCTGGGCGAAAGCGAGTCACGCTTCCAGATCGTGGCCGATGCTGCGCCCGTGCTCATCTGGATGTCCGGTGTGGACAAGCTCTGCACATTTTTTAACAAACCCTGGCTGGCGTTTACGGGACGCAGCATGGAACAGGAGCTGGGAAACGGCTGGGCTGAAGGGGTGCACCGAGATGACTTGCAAAATTGTCTTCAAGTTTACACCAGCGCATTCGACGCGCGGCAGCCATTCGTTATGCAATACCGGTTACGACGAAACGATGGCAAGTATCGCTGGCTTTCGGATCAGGGCGTGCCGCGATACGATGCGCAAGGAAAGTTCGCTGGCTACATTGGGTCCTGCGTCGATGTTACTGAGCTGCTAAACAAGGACAAGGCGTTGTGGCAAAGCGAAGAGCGCATGCGCCTGGCCGCGGACGCGGTTAATCTGGCAATTTGGGAATGGGACCTCGCAACGAACGAGATCTGGGCTACTAACGCCCGCCGAACCCTCCTGGGGTGGCCGGCTTCAGGAAAAGTTACCTTCGAAGATTTTATCTCTCGCGTGCACCCAGAGGACCGCAGCCAGATCCGGCAAACCATCAGTGACGCGATTCGTGACGCAAAGGACTACGATTCGGAGTATCGCCTCGTTTTGCCCGACGGAATCGTGCGTTGGATGTCAACGCGTGGAAGCATTCACTTTGATGGGCAGGGAAAACCTGCACGAATTCTGGGAATCAGCATCGATATCACGGCACGCAAACAGGCGGAACTCGATGCGCAACGCGATCGCGTGGAGCTATCTCATCTCAGTCGCGTAGCGTTGATGGGTGAAATGTCTGCGTCCATTGCCCACGAATTGAATCAACCGCTTGCTGGAATTCTCAGTAACGCCGCAGCCGGACAGCGTTTTATCGATCGGGGCGATGTTGACCTTGGCGAAGTGCGCGAACTCCTCGGTGACATTATCTCGGATGGTCGCCGTGCCAGCGACGTCGTTCGCGGGATTCGCGGTATGGTCAAGAAAGAGCAGATCGCGCGCCGCTCGGTGGATCTTAACGAGGTCGTAATGGATACAGTGCGGATGGCATCTCCGGATGCGCTACTTCACTCGTGTCAGTTGGAGACTTCGTTGGATGCAAATTTGCCTGCGGTCAACGGCGATCCGATCCAGCTCCAACAGGTTTTACTGAATCTTGTGATCAACGCGTTCGATGCGATGCGAGACGCACCGGTCTCCAACCGCAGGGTCGCGATCGCGACACAACCAAATGAGGACGGCACAGTTCGCATAAGCGTGCGCGATTACGGTCTCGGCATTTCGGAGGAGATGCGGGACCGTCTCTTCGATCCTTTCTTCAGTACCGAAGACGGAAGGGCTGGGAATGGGGCTGGCTATTGTGCGTTCCATTGTTGAATCGCACGGCGGCACGATCACAGCTGGAAATGCTGATGGCGGTGGCGCTCGGTTTGAGTTTGTTCTTCCGCTAAATAGCGGGCTTCCGACATGATCCCTGCGAACAGCCTCGTATTTTTAATCGACGACGACGCATCGGTCCGGAAGGGTGTGTCGCGCTTATTGCGGTCGGCCGGCTACAAAAATGAAGCGTTTGTCTCGGCGTCTGATTTTCTCGCGCGCGAACAACACCCTGGACCGGCCTGCGTGATCGTCGATGTGCAGATGCCTGGTCTCAACGGAATGGATTTGCAAACCGCTTTGATTCAACGGCGCCGAGAGGAACAACTTGTCTTCATTACCGGTCACGGCGACATCTCAATGTGCGCGCAGGCGATGAAGTCGGGCGCAGTGGATTTTCTTCCAAAGCCGTTTCGGGACAACGAATTGCTGCAATGTGTCGAGCGCGCGCTGGCACGCTCTGTCGAACAACGGCGACTGGGCACGGAGAGAGCTGCGGCGCGCCGTCTTCTGGACGCGTTAACGCCGCGCGAATTCGAAGTGATGCAACTCGTGATCACAGGCATGTTGAACAAACAGATTGCGGCCGAACTCGGCACTAAGGAAAAGACCATCAAGGTTCATCGTGGTCGCGTAATGAAGAAGCTCGGTGTCCCGTCCGTGGCTGAGCTGGTGCGTTTGGTTGAAAAAGCACGGATTGCTCCCGGTTGAGTCGTGTGAGACCAAAGTCTAATATGGCCTGGCCGAAACCCGGCGTAGTGTTCACTTGTGTTGCATGCTCCGCCCACAAATCAAATCTGTCTTTTGGACGATGATCCCTCTGTATTGAGAGGCCTCAATCGACTGCTCGCGTCGGCAGGTTGGCACCCCGAACAGTTTAGCGATCCAAACGCGTTCTTGAGCTACGTAAAAGTTCATCGGCCTACCGTCGCAATAATTGACGTTTGGATGCCGCTCATGAATGGACTTGAGGTTCAATCCCGAGTCCGCGAGCTTTCGCCTTCGACGCGGGTCATAATGTTCACCGGCAAAGACGATCCGCTCGTTCGTTCCACCTCGCTAAAAGCTGGCGCGTCAGCCTTTTTCACCAAACCATTCGATGATGAGGAGTTTCTCACCGCTGTTCGATTTGCCCTTTCTGCAATGTGAATTTCGACCTGAAGCGGCTTTAAATCGAAGCTCAGGGAAAATTTCCGACTGGATTTAGCGATCAATATTGTGTATTTGAACACACGGGGACCTGAACGAATGCCAACCTGTTCGAGTGATTTCGTCCCAATTGATCGTCCGAAGACGAATTCCAGGATTTTTGCGCACACACGCTGGGATGCCATTCCCGTCGCCGCAGGCATTCTGCACTGCACCTATTTCTTCGGCATGTTTTATCTGTTTTCGCGCGTGCCGCTTTGGGTGATGCTGATTCTCGGTTTTGTGTATTCGGTCAGCATTTCCTGGAACATCAACGGCATCTCCCACAACTTCATTCACAATCCTTATTTCCGTGCGCCGCTGCTGAACCGCTTGTTCAGCATCATGGAATCAGTGACCGTCGGTTTCGGTCAGGTTTTTTACGAGTGCATTCACATGCAGCATCACAAGGGAAACGCCGATCGACCCGACGAGCACGGCGACACCATTGATTGGATTTCAATCTACAAGCACGGCCATCACGGTGAAGCCGAGCATCCTTTGAAATACACCTTTGTCAGTTTCTTTCGTGAGGACCCGAAAACTGTTTTCAAGGAATTGAAGCGCAAAAGTCCGCGCGAGGCGTTTTGGGGAGTGTTCGAGCTGGCATGCTTTGTTACCACGTTTGTTATTCTCGGCATCCTTAACTGGCATTACATCTGTTTCCTTTTGCCGTTTTGGTATTTCGGCCACTGCCTCTCTTATCTGAACGGCTACTATCGCCACTACGGCGGCAATCCAGACGAGCCCATCGCCTGGGGCGTGAGCACGTACGGCAAGCTCTATAACTGGACCTGGTTTTGCAACGGGTACCATGCAGAACATCATTTTCGCCCAAAAGTGCATTGGACGCGAATGCAGGTGCTGCGGGATCAGATCGTTGAACAGCAGCGCGAGGCTGGGGTGCGCGTCATCAAGGTGCCGCACGCGCTTGGGTTTCTGGATTCTCATCTGCCGGCTGCTGATCTACCGCAAGATCATCGGGAAGTGCACTCGGAGTCGGCTGCCTAGCGCCGCAAGTAGTCTTGCGTGCATCAAAAACGATTGACAGACAGGTCTGATCTGAGGCATCACGCGGACTCGGTAGTTGTGTATTATCCAGATACCCGCGTCCCGCTACTTCGTTATCATTATCGCGTTGTTCGCCGTGTTCTGTTACACGCAGGAACTCGAGCGACTGGGAAGAGCATTGATCGGCCCGGACGCCGCCAAAGGGAGATGACCCATGTTCGGACTTTTAGTTAGTAAGTGAAACTCAAAGGAGCAATCCAGCCATAATGAAATCAGAGATCGCAAAGAATTCGCCAGTGATCCATTTCCTGGTCGCTACGGCGAGCTTGCTGCCGTTGTCGCTGACGGCGCAACAAATTAATCGGACCGTGCTGCCCGTCCCCGAGCCGCAGCCGCCAACTATCACGGAACTTGACGCTCGTAATGCTAAGGCGCCGCCGCGCTTTGAAGTTAAAGCCCCGAATGGGGCACCAAACGTCGTCGTCGTTCTGCTCGACGACATCGGCTTCGGACAACCAAGTGCATTTGGCGGTCCGTGCAAGATGCCGACGCTGGACAAGCTGGCTGCCGACGGCCTGCGATATAACGGCTTTCACACGACTGCGCTTTGTTCGCCGACGCGCACTGCATTGCTAACGGGGCGCAATCACCACGTCAACAATGCGGGCGCAATCATGGAACTCGCCACCGCTTTTCCCGGGAATGCAGGTATCCGGCCACAAAGTGTGGCACCGCTCGCAGAGATGTTGCGACTCAACGGCTACAGTACCGCCGCGTTTGGCAAGTATCACGAAACGCCGCCGTGGGAGGTTTCGGTCTCAGGACCTCTCGACCGTTGGCCGACTCATTCCGGCTTCGATAAATTTTACGGTTTCATAGGCGGCGAGACCAATCAGTGGGCACCGGCGATTTTTGATGGAACGATCCGGGTAGAGCCGCCGCACACTCCGGATTACCACTTCACTGTTGATATGACGAACCAGGCGATTGCCTGGATGCAGGCGCAACACGCGTTGACTCCAGACAAACCTTTCTTCGCCTACTTCGCCACCGGCGCGCTGCATGCTCCGCATCATGTGCCGAAGGATTATATCGATCGATACAAGGGCAAATTCGATCAGGGCTGGGATGCGCTTCGCGAAGAGACGTTCGCGCGTCAGAAGCAGATGGGTGTCATCCCGAGCAGCGCGGAGTTAACGAAGCGACCAAAAGAAATTCCGTCCTGGGATTCTCAGACGCCGGACCAGAAAAAACTTGAGGCGCGGCAAATGGAGACGTTTGCAGGTTTCGCCGAGCACACTGACGAACAAGTAGGACGTCTAGTCGATGCGTTGCAAGAAATGGGCGTACTGGATAACACCTTGTTCATTTACATCGCGGGCGATAACGGGGCCAGCGCGGAGGGCGGGCCGGAAGGCGCCTACAACGAGATGATGGCTCTGAACGGCATCATTAACACTGCCGCGATTAACATGCCGCATCTGGATAATTGGGGCGACCCAACGACCTTTCCACATTATGCTATCGGCTGGGCTTGGGCTGGCGATACTCCGTTTCAATGGACCAAGCAGATCGCTTCGCATTACGGCGGCACTACTAATGGAGTCGTGATCCATTGGCCCGCACGAGTTACGGCAAAGGGGGAAGTTCGCTCCCAGTTCACTTACGTCACCGACATTGCGCCTACGGTACTGGAAGCCGCTGGTTTGCCATTCCCTAAGAGCGTCAACGGAACGGTGCAAAAACCTTTTGATGGCACATCAATGGTTTACACGTTCGACAATCCTAAAGCCAAAGAGACACACATGACTCAGTATTTCGAGATGTTTGGCAATCGCGGCATCTATCACGATGGGTGGGTAGCGTGCACGCGCCATTCGATTCCCTGGTTGATGGTGCCGCTTCCGCCGCTCTCCAAGGATACTTGGGAACTTTACCATGTAGCCGAGGACTTCAGTCAGGCGCGCGATCTCGCGACGCAAAATCCCGCAAAGCTAAAAGAACTTCAGGATCTCTTCACGAAGGAAGCAATCAAAAACCATGTGCTGCCCATCGATGACCGCAGATCAGAGCGCTTTGATGCGACGATCGCCGGGCGACCCGACCTGATGGGCAATCGGACCTCGCTGACGGTTTATCCCCGGATGACTGGTATGGCGGAAAACGCGTTCATCAACGTAAAGAACCGTTCCTATACGATCACGGCGCCGGTCGAATTGAAGGACGCAAATACAAATGGCGTAATCATTGCGCAGGCCGGCGCGTTCGGCGGGTGGGTGCTCTACATGAAGGACGGAAAGGTCCATCACGAATACAATTATTTTGGAATCGAACGGACCAATATCGGCGGGCAGACGGCTCTGTCGCCGGGCAAACATGAAATCAAATATGAGTTCATAGTCGATGCGCCAAAGCCTGGCTCAGGTGGTAAGTGCGCGCTCTATGTGGACGGACAAAAGGTGGCGGAAGGGAGCATTCCAAAAACGCAACCGTATGCGTTCTCGGCAGATGAAGGCACCGACGTAGGCGTGGACAATGAAACGATGGTATCCAACGATTACAAGCCCGGAGAGAACAAGTTCACTGGCAAAATCGTAAAGGTGACCATAGATACGAAGCCTTCAAATCTAAGCGCGGCTGACAAGAAAACTGTGGAAACCGCAGAAGATATCGCAGCAACGATCGAAGACTGAAATGAGGCCAATCATTCTTAGCCTTATTGCCGTTGTCAGTTTCAGCCCTCTCGCACGATGGGTTGACGCGCAGAACGGTAGTTCCGCATTCGAGCCAACACTGTCCAATAAAACGAGAGCGCCAGGAAAGACGCGGGAGGGCATGGTCTGGATTCCGGGCGGCGAATTTTCCATGGGTGCTGTTGTGAACGGCGAAGGAAGTCATGAAATGCCGATGGCCTCGAACGACTCGCAGCCCGTGCACCGTGTTTACGTGGACGGTTTTTGGATGGACACGACCCCGGTGACGAACGCGCAGTTTGAAAAATTCGTCAGGGCGACGGGTTACGTCACAATTGCTGAACGCACGCCAACGAAAGAGGAGTTTCCAACTGCGCCGGAGGAGAATCTGGTGGCGGGTGCGGTGGTGTTCGCGCCGACAGATCACGAGGTCCCGCTGAACGATCATTATCAATGGTGGAGTTACGTGAAAGGCGCAAACTGGCGTCATCCGTTTGGACCGCAAAGCGATATCAAAGGCAAGGAGAACTATCCTGTAGTGCAGATCGCATATCCCGACGCCGAGGCTTACGCCAAATGGGCAGGTAAACGTTTGCCGACTGAAGCCGAGTTTGAGTTTGCCGCGCGCGGGGGTTTATCAGGGAAGACATATGTGTGGGGCGATGAATTCCGGCCGGATGGCAAATGGATGGCCAACACGTGGCAGGGAAAGTTTCCAGTGAAAGATGCAGGCGAAGACGGTTACGCCGGCATCGCCCCCGTGAAATCGTTTTCGCCAAATGGCTACGGGCTTTACGATATGGCTGGCAACGTTTGGGAATGGTGCAGCGACTGGTATCGCCCTGATTACTACGCAACGCTCGCCGACAAAGGTGGAGTGACGCGCAATCCGCAGGGGCCCGGCTCGCCATTTGATCCGGCTGAGCCTAACGAGAAGAAACGGGTCCATCGGGGCGGCTCGTTTCTTTGCAACGAGCAATATTGCTCGCGCTACATCGTCGGGACGCGCGGCAAAGGCGAAGTGAACACCGGCACGAATCATCTCGGTTTTCGCTGCGTGAAATCAGCTTCGCAAACAGCGATAAAGTAAACTTTCAGATTGCTCAGCATAAAGGTTTTCCGTTTTCCTTCCATTCGGGGCGCAGCTATCTTGCATCGGTTGGTTTTCTGCCGGAGCAGTTCTTGCTTCCTTAGTAGGCCTTTGGTCTAATGGAATTATGCTGTCGCGTATCACAAGATTAACTCGTCGAGCCTATGAGCAACGATCATAAAAGAGCTGATACATCTCAAAGCGCGGAACAGAAGCGCCAGGAAAGTGAAGAGCAGCTCAGTTTGCTCCAAACGATTACAACGGAATTGACGGTAGCCGAGGATCTATCGTCGGCGCTGGAAGTTGTGCTTCGCGACGTTTGCGAGAAGACGGGTTGGGTTCTGGGACACGCATGGGTGCCAAACCCAGAAGGAACTGTTCTTGACTTGGTTTCGGCGTGGTATTGCGGTGATGGTGAGTTAAAACCTTTCAGGACCGCCTCCGAGGCATCTCACTTTGAACCCGGCATTGGTCTTCCCGGACGCGTGTGGGAATCGAAACGGCCGGCCTGGCTGGAGAACGTCACGAACGACCCTAATTTTCCGCGATCAGCGGCCGCCCGGATCGCAGGTTTAAAGACGGGCGTTGGAATTCCGATTCTCTCAGGCAACCAGGTCATCGCTGTCCTCGAATTTTTTATGCGCGAGTCGCGGGCCCAAAGTGAGCGCTTGTTAAACGTCATCGCATCAGTCGCCGGCCAATTGGATTTGCTTCATCGCGCTACGCACGCGGAGGCGGCGGCAAGAGAGCAGCAGTTCCGGACTCTGGCAAACTCCATATCTCAGCTCGCCTGGATGGCCGACGGTGAAGGTTACATTTTTTGGTACAACGACCGGTGGTACGATTACACCGGCACCACGCTCGAGGAGATGAAAGGATGGGGCTGGCAGAAAGTCCATCACCCGGATGAAGTCGGCCGGGTGCTTGAACGCATCAAGGTCGCATTTGCAACCGGCCAACCCTGGGAGGACACCTTCCCGTTACGGAGTAAAACTGGTGAATACAGATGGTTTCTTTCGCGAGCGCTTCCAATATTCGCTGCAGAGGGCAAGGTTGCGCGCTGGTTCGGGACTAACACCGACGTTACCGAGCAACGGGAGTTGGAGCGCGCATTGCGCGAGAGTCGAGACCAGTTGGAACAAAAAGTAACACGCCGCACTGCCGAGCTCTCCCGCACCAACGAAATCCTGCGCTCCATCTTGTCGAACATGGGCGATGCCGTCATCGTCGCCGACAAGGACAATAACTTCCTTGTCTTCAATCCGGCGGCAGAGCGCATGTTCGGCAAAGGTGCAATGGAAATGCCGCTAGCCGAATGGTCGCAGCATTATGGATTGTTTCTGCCAGACAAGGTGACCCCCTTCCCTCACGATCAGTTGCCCATCGCATGTTCGATTCGTGGTGAGGAAGTCGACAACATTGAGATGTTCGTACGACATGAAAAGGCGCCCCACGGCATCTGGACGCGAATTACTGGTCGCCCCCTGCGTGGCGCGGACGGTGATTTGTTAGGCGGCGTCATTGTTTGCCGGGACATCACCCAAATCAAAGAGGAAGAATTTTTTCGTAGCGGCCAAAGTCGAGTTTTAGAAATGATCGCGGCCGACGCACCGCTCTCCGAGGTCCTTACCAGCCTTGTTCTTCTCATGGAAGGTCAGGCAGAAGGACTACGCTGTTCGATTCTTCTATTGAACCGCGATGGGAAACATGTGCGCCATGGAGCGGCGCCAAATTTGCCAGAAGCTTATGTGAAAGCGGTCGACGGTTCGTCGATCGGACCGCGCAACGGTTCCTGCGGCACCGCCATGTTCACGCGCAAGCCAGTCATTGTGACTGACGTCATGACCGATCCGCTCTGGAGCGATTATCGCGATTTCGCGAGGATTTGTGGACTTCGCGCCTGCTGGTCGAGTCCGATCCTTTCTTCTCAGGGCGACGTGCTGGGTTCGTTTGCGATGTATCGCGAAGAAAAACGCGGGCCGCGTCCGGAAGAAGAGCGGCTCACCAGCATTGCCACGCATATCGCCGGGATCGCCATTGATCGTCAGCGGCAGCAGGAGGTTCTGCGGGAGCGCGATGCCCGTATTAGTGTGGCTGCTGAGTCGGCCGATCTTGCGTTCTGGGTTTTGTATCCGGAAGGCGACGCTTGGATGAGCGATAAGGGACGCAGGATTTATGGCTTCGACTCCAACCTGCCTTTGACCTGTGAGTTAATTCTTTCCCGGGTTCATCCCGATGAACGAGCTGCAGTGAAAGCCGAGTACGATCGTGCCTGTGCCTTGCGCGGAGCGTTTGAGACCGAACATCGCCTTCTTTTGCCATACGGCAAAACGCGTTGGGTGATTATGCGTGGACGCTGTTTGCGAGACGAACACGGCAACATTTTGGAAACCATTGGAGTAACGCTTGACGTGAGTGCGCAAAAGCAGGCCGCGCTTCAGCTTCAGGTTCAACGCGAAGAAATGGCGCATCGCAATCGCGTGGCGTTAATGGGCGAAATGACGGCGTCCTTTGCGCATGAAATCAATCAGCCTCTGACTGCAATCTCGAACAAAGCCTCTGCGGCGCGTCGTTTTCTCGATCGTGGAAATATCGATCCTGTATTGCTGCGGGAATTGCTGCAGGAGATCGCTGCGGACAGCCAGCGTGCCGGAGAAGTAATCCGTGGTATTCGAAGTTTGGTGCGCAAAGAAACCAGCGAGCAGACGCTGTTGAATCTCAATGCAATTATTTCAGATTCCGTGCGGCTTGTCAGCTCGGACGTATTGAATCGCGAAAGTGTCGTCACGACTGAGCTCGACCCCAACGTCCCTCAGGTGCAGGGAACTCTCGTTCAAATTCAACAGGTGCTGCTGAACCTGATCATCAACGCACTCGACGCCATGGAAGCACTTCCGCCGGCAGAACGACGTGTCATTGTCAGTACGCGCTCCGATAAAGGCGACGTGGCTGAATTTACCGTGCGCGATTTTGGAACGGGACTACCGAAGGACCGTCCAGACAAAGTCTTCGATCACTTCTTCTCCACGAAACAAAAAGGAATGGGAATGGGTCTCGCCATTGTTCGATCAATTATTGAGGCTCACGGCGGCACAATAACCGGCGAGAATGCCCCTGATCGCGGTGCGCGCATGGTTGTTCGCCTACCCGCAGCACGCGGACAAGCTCAAAAAAGTAAGGCAGCCGCATGAATGATGCGAGTAACACGGAAGCAAAGGAGGTTTGTCTCGTGGATGACGACCCGTCCGTCCTCAAGTCAATGCAGTACTTGCTCGCGTCCGAAGGATTCAAGGTTCGCCCGTTCAATAAGGCGGAAGATTTCCTCGCACACGCCGGCAAAAATCATGTTCCTGTTGTCGTGACCGACATCTGGATGGACGGCGTAACCGGCTTGGAAGTGCTGGCCCAGCTCTGCGCAATCTCACCGAAAACTAGGGTCATTGTCATCACGGCGCGCGAAGATTTGGCCGCACGCGCCACGGCCATGGCCATTGGGCCGGTCGCATTTTTCATGAAACCGTTCAATGACGAAAAATTCATCGCAGCGGTGCGCGATGCGCTGAATCGAGCCTGATTCTTACTTCTTACTTCTTACTTCTTACTTCCAACTTGGCGTCGCGTACGACTTAAGTCCTATTTCCGACTTCCGTTGGTTGCGCCAATCTAATAGCGGCATGTCCCTCATCGCATGTGGGCGAGCATTGCAAAGGAGCGACTTCAGACTCGTCAGGCGAGACGTGCGCTCACCGGCTATGCGAAATCCGTACAGGCTGCTGGTTGTGTCGATTTTCGCTGCGTCCCGTTCATGGGCCAGCCAATGCAAACAGAAGCGAACGAAATAGAAACTAAACCTATGTGCCGTTTTGGGCCGAGCCGTTCACCACGCTTCGCCTCCAGAAGATATTCAACCTGATGCAGGACCCATGCGAGCGGGCGGATATCACGTCCAATACGTTCTGGGATTGGCAGATCAACCACGTAGGAAGCATGTACGGCGTGATGGATGACATCTTTAAGTTCGCCGCGACGTTTAAGGACTACCCGCCGCGCTCCAGCCCGCCAAGCTTTAACCCAGCCAACATCATGGAAGAGACGCTGCGTACAGATGAAAGCCAAGCAGAAGCTGGAGACCGCATTCCCGATGCTCAAAGAGGGGACGGCAGGCGAGAACACAAAGACAAAGGAGTAGAAATGAAACGTGTGCTGACGGTCAAGTTACTTGTAATTCGCGGTCCGACTTTTGCGCTCGTTGTAACCTTATCAAGCAAATCGACACCATGAAACCCACTCTCGTTGCCGCTCTTTGCTGCCTGGCGTGCTTGACGGCATCTGCGGCGAACCAGCCGAACATTATTTTTATCATGGCCGACGATCTCGGCAATGCGGATGTCGGTTACCACGGCGGGCAGGTTAAGACACCGAATCTCGACAAACTAGCTGCCGAAGGCGTCCGCCTGGAATCGTTCTATGGCATGCCCGTATGCACCCCGTCACGCGCCTCCTTGATGACGGGGCGCTACGCGATGCGTTATGGACTTCAAACGCTGGTGATCTTTCCGAGCCACACCTATGGTCTGCCTACCGACGAGCGGACGCTGCCGCAGGCGTTGAAGGACGCCGGCTACCAGACCTATATGGTTGGCAAGTGGCACCTCGGCCATGCCGACAAAAAGTATTGGCCTCAGAATCGCGGGTTCGACTACTTCTATGGCAACGTGGTTGGCGAAGTGGACTACTTCACTCGTGAGCGCGGCGGAGTAATTGACTGGCAGCGCAACGGAAAATTTCTCAAGGAACCCGGTTACTACACAACGCTGATCGGCGACGATGCGGTGAAGCTGATCAATCAGCAGGATCCTTCCAAACCGTTCTTTCTCTACTTCGCTTCGCTCGCACCGCACGCGCCGTTTCAGGCACCAGAGGAATATCTCAAGCGCTACCCCGACATTCAGGACAAACAACGGCGCGAGTATTGCGCCATGATCTCATGCCTGGACGACCAAATCGGGCGAATTGTTGAAGCTCTCGACAAGAAGGGCCTACGCGACAACACGCTGATCCTTTTTGCCAGCGACAACGGCGGTGCGACCAGCGGCATGTTTGCCCAGGGCGCCAAGAGCAAGGAAGAACGCGCGCACGAGGAAGGCGGTATCGCGCAGAACGCGAAAGCGCCTGCTTCCAACGGCGAGTTGCGCGGTGGCAAGGGCAGCCTGTACGAAGGCGGCGTGCGCGTGGTGGCCTTTGCCAACTGGCCAGGGAAACTCAAGCCTGCCGTGGTTAACGACCCTGTGCATATGGTAGACATTATGCCCACGCTGCTCGCTCTCGCCGGCGGCAAAGGCAGTCCGGATCATCCATTCGACGGCAAGGACATCTGGCCGGTGCTCGCGGAGAGCAAGCCATCGCCACACGATGACATTCTGATCAATGTCGAAGCGTTCCGCGGCGCCATCCGCAAAGGTGACTGGAAACTCATCAAGATTGCTTTGCTCCCTGGCAAGACCGAGCTTTTTAATCTCGCCACGGATCCCGGCGAGAAAACAAACGTGGCCGACCAGCACCCGGACATCGTTGCCGATCTGGAATCGCGTTTGCTGGTCTACGCCAAACAGCAAAAGCCCAGCATGTGGATCAAGGCCCAGCCGGAGTTTGTCGGCGAACAAGGCAAGACAATCTTCGATCCCGACTACGACATTGATGACGGCGGCTTGCCGCATGAGAAGCCAGTGCTGCCGCAGAAGTAGTCCAACAGCCGACTTCGCCTAACGGCTGTTGAAACGAGAACCATGAAGTATCTACTTCAAGCTGCGGTGCTCATGTTGATGTTGTCCATCGGCATGAGCCTGAGTCCGCGGCAATTGCTGGAGAACTGGCGACGCCTAACGACGCCGAAATGAACGAATGACTTATAGAAAGACAAAATTATGAAAACGAAGAGCACAACGCTGGTCATCGCCGCACTAATGGGCATTCTATCCGCAACACCCCGCTCGGTGGAATCCACCCAGAGCGAGAAGGATTCTGCCCCAAACTGGCAAGAGCAAAATGCATACACACTTGGCGTGCAGGCCTACCTTTACGCCTTTCCGTGGGCGTACTTTCCGGAGGCACGGTGGCTACGAACCGATCCGCGCGCCTATCTGCCCGAGGCCCAATGGCCGCCCGCCGATGCCATCAAGCATGAGCCCAACCATTTCCTCCACGTCCGCAAGCTGGAGGATGCGGGCCACCTGAGCGGCGGAGCGCCGAACAACGACACCCTCTACTCCCGTGCCTGGGTTTATTTGCAGGACGAACCCGTCATCATCTCCGTCCCGGCGATCAAGAACCGCTACTACACGATGGAGATCGTGGATTTCATGGGCGACAACTTCGCCTACGTCGGCGTTCGCGCGACTGGCACCGAGGCCGGCGACTACGCGATCATCGGGCCGAACTGGAAAGGCACTCTTCCCGATGGCGTGAAGGCGCTTCCGCCCGCGGCAACACCATGGGCCACCATTCTGGGACGGACTTTGGTGAAAGAAGGGGAAGACCTGAAAGTCGTGTTTGCGATTCAGGATCAATACAAGCTGACTCCGCTCTCGCAATGGAAAAAGCCAGACGCCAAACCACCCGTCGTCCCGGAAATTTGGAAGCCGCTGGACCCGAAGGCCGATCCGCTCGCCGAGTGGAAGACGATCAACCGCGCCATCGTCGAAGTCCCGCCCGCCACACGTGACGCCGACTTGCTCCAAGCCTACGCCCGCATCGGCATCGGCCCCGGACTCGATGTGGAGAAGCAGGATGAAGCGATCAAGCGAGGTCTCGCCCGCGCTGCCGTGGACGGAAAGAAGATCATTGCCGGAGCATTTACCGGGGGCTATTTGCAGAAGCAGGTCAACGGTTGGAGTTATCCGCCCCTCGCTACCGGAAGACCGACGCCTTCCCGAGACTGGTTATTCCGCGCTGTTCAGGCGCTCGCTGGCTTTGTCGCAAATGATCCTGTAGAGGCGATTTACTTGAATGTTTCTCTGGACGGCGAAGGAAAGCCGTTGTCCGGAGAGAGTCGCTACGAGGTCCGCTTCCCCAAGGGCGGTCTGCCAAAGGTCAAGGCGTTTTGGTCAGTGACAATGTATAACCCGCAATACAATCTTGTAGCCAATCCAATTAACCGTTATTCGCTAGGGGACCGCAGCGGGATGAAGGCGAACGAGGACGGTAGCATCACGATGTATGTACAAAAGGACACGCCCGGCCCGGACAAACAAGCCAATTGGCTACCCGCGCCGGAAGGAAACTTCTTCCTCATCATGCGCACCTACCTCCCAGCAGAAGATCTCGTCAATCAAACGTGGCGACCACCTCCCTTGACCCGCGTGGATAAGAAGTAGCCTGACGTGAATTCGCTCGACCCGCTGCGGCAGCAATTAGCCGGGAAAAAACCGTGATCAAAACCAAACTCACCCTTCTCACCATCACCCTCTGCGGATTATTCGCGGCGGGTGCCACCGCAGCCGCGCCTAACGACGGCTCAGTTCTGCCTTTCCCGACTCCACCGTCGGCGAGCAAGGCAGGCCAGACTTTGCAGGAATCCGTGATGAAGCACCGCGCCGAACCGAACCATCTCCCCGCCGATGCGCCGAATATCCTCATCATCCTGATTGATGACGCCGGTTTCGGTACGCCCGATACTTTCGGCGGTTTCGCTCACACGCCGACGCTTACCAAGCTGCGCGACGAAGGCATTAGCTACAATCGCTTTCACACCACCTCGATCTGTTCGCCCACGCGCGCAGCGCTGCTTACCGGACGCAATCACCAACGCGTCGGCAGCGGCACGATCGCGGAGCGCGCGGTGGATTGGGACGGTTACACGGGAGTCATGCCAAGGACTGCCGCGACCATTGCCGAGGTCCTGAAAGATTACGGCTACAAGACTTCGGCCTTCGGCAAATGGCACAACACGCCGGCCGACCAGACCACCGCGATGGGGCCGTTCACCTATTGGCCCACGAGCTACGGCTTTGATTATTTCTACGGATTTCTCGCCGGAGAAACCTCCCAATATGAACCGCGTCTATTTGAGAACACCACGCCGATCGAGCCGCGTCACAACGAGAAATATCACCTTACCGAGGACATGGCCGACAAGGCCATCGTCTGGCTCAAAGAGCATCGCGCCTTCTCGCCGGACAAACCGTTTTTCATGTATTGGGCGCCCGGCGCTGTCCATGGCCCGCATCAGGTCTTCAAGGAGTGGAGCGATAAATACAAAGGGAAGTTCGACGAGGGCTGGGACAAGCTGCGTGAGCAAATCTTTGCCCGCCAGAAGCAGCTTGGCTGGATTCCAGCCAGCGCCGAACTTACTCCGCGCGCCCCGACCATGCCTTCGTGGGATAGTATCCCGGAATCGGAGCGCACCTTCCAACTGCGCCTGATGGAAATCTACGCCGGTTTTTGCGAACACACCGATGCGCAAGTCGGCAAGTTAGTCGATTACCTCGACCAGATAGGACAGCGCGATAACACCATCATTTTCTACATCTGGGGCGACAACGGCTCGTCGGCCGAAGGTCAGAACGGCTCGATTAGCGAACTGCTGGCGCAGAACCAGATTCCCAACACCATCGCCCAGCAGATCAAAGCTCTCGATGAACTCGGCGGCCTCAACGCACTTGGCACTTCGCTAACCGACAACATGTATCACGCCGGCTGGGCTTGGGCTGGCGATACTCCGCTCCGCTATACCAAGCTGATTGCATCCCATTTCGGCGGCACTCGCAATCCGCTCGTCGTTTCGTGGCCGAAGAAGATCAAACCGGACAAGACGCCACGCTCGCAGTTTTACCACGTCAACGATGTCGCCCCGACGCTCTACGACATCCTCGGCATCAAACCGCCGAAAGTCGTCAACGGTTTCCCGCAGGACCCGATCGATGGCGTGAGCATGTTGGCATCCTTCAACAACGCAAAGGCGCCGGAAAACAAACATGTCCAGTATTTTGATAACAACGGGAGCCGCGGCATCTATCATGATGGCTGGTATGCCTGCACCTTTGGCCCGCTCATCCCGTGGGTGAACGCGCAACCGGGTCTGGCGGACTGGGATTCATCCAAGGATATCTGGGAACTCTACGATCTGACCAAGGACTTTTCTCAGATGCATGACCTCGCGAAAGAGCGTCCTGAAAAGCTGGCGGACATGAAGAAACTCTTCCTGGCCCAAGCCAAGGAAAACAAAGTCTTCCCAATCGGAGCCGGCATCTGGCTGCGCATCCATCCCGAAGACCGGATCAAGACGCCTTACACCAGCTGGACCTTCGACGACACCACCACACGCATGCCGGAGTTCACTGCGCCCGCTGTGGGTAACACAAGTAACACCGTCACCATCGACATCGAGTGCGGCGCAGATGCTAGAGGCGTGCTTTACGCTCTCGGCGGTGCGGGCGGTGGCCTGACTTGTTACATGGACAAGGGTCAGCTCGTTTTTGAATACAATCTGATGATCATTGACCGCTCGATCGCGAAATCGAAGGAGAAGATCGCGCCCGGCAAACACACGATCGTTGTGGACACCACGCTCAAGGCTCCAAAGCCCGGTGCGCCTGCTGACATCGTGCTATCCGTGGATGGCAAGGAAGTCGCCCGCACCGCGGTGAAGATGACTGTGCCGGCCGCGTTCACCGCCAGCGAAACCTTCGATGTCGGTGTGGACCTCGGCTCACCCGTCTCGCGCGATTACTTCGAACGCCGCCCGTTCGAGTTCAACGGAAAGATTAACAAAGTTGCAGTCCACCTGAAATGATTCCCAAGTAGCCAGGAAAGGAAACCCAATGAAGCTTCCACCTGAGATTCAGTTTCACGAAGATATTCGTCTGCTAGTTTATCGACCGCGCGGTTTGATTGATGAGGCGGCGATTAACAAGATCACCAGTGTTATCGACGATCTTGAAGCTGCAACGCAGGAGCCGTTCAATCGATTTTCCGATACGTCAGAAACCCACGAAGTGGAGCTCAACTTCCAATACGTGATTCAGGCTTCACTTCACCGGCGTCTTTTGCACAAGGGTCGTGCGCCAGTAAAGTCGGCGATTCTCGCGACAGATTCTGCTCTTATCCATTACGCGCGGTTGCTCGCCTTACTGACTGAAGGTTCTTCGATCAAAGTACGGGTATTCCAAGACCGCAAAGAAGCCGCGCAATGGCTCGGTGTCCCGGTCGAACTGCTGGCGGCGAAGCCACCTGCCGGAACCACTCTGGCTGAATCAATGGAATGAAAAACATGACACTTCCTCCAGAGGTCGAGTTTTACGAAGACATTCGTGTGATCGTCTGGAGGCCACGCGGTTTGTTGAACAGGGAAGCTGTTGACAAAATCATCGCTGTTATCGGAGAACTCGAAACCATGTCGAAGGAGCCTTTCAATCGATTCTCCGACACAGTGGGAGCTGATGCAGTTGACCTGAACTTCGAATATATCATTCACGTTTCTCTCTATCGGCGCTCCTTCTACGGCAAACGCCCGCCGATCAAATCGGCGATTCTCGCCACTGATGCTACCCTTATTCATTACGGCAAGGTCCACGCCTTACTGACTCAAGGTTCTCCAATCAACGTCCGCGTATTCCAGGATCGCAAAGAAGCCGCGCAATGGCTAGGTGCACCAATCGCAATACTAATGGCTGACGCGGACCGGCATCAGTGAACCAACGGCCAATGAAAGTAACGACGCAAAAGTGAAGTTAACATGAAGACGAGACCTTGGCTTACCAGGCTAATGTTGCCAGAAGCTATCTCACAGAATTGCAGCGCTGTAGCCACGGCAGAGCCTGCCCGCCGTGGCGGGTGTCGCCGTGCTGCCGTGGGTAACAGCATCGAAGGGATCCACGACTCTGACGTGAGCAAGCGCTTCGAAGGCGACGGGTTCAACTTTACGGCGAGCTTGAAATTCTGATAGTGCGCGCGAATACGTTTGATTTTTCAGGCAAGGTCGCGCTCGTCACGGGCGGGAGTCGAGGGATTGGTCGCGCGACCGCCCAGCTCTTTGCGCAAAGCGGCGCGAAGGTTGTGATCGGCGATGTCGATCCTGCCGGGTCGGAAACAGTCGAGGCGATCAAGCGCGACGGCGGCGAAGCCTTCTTTGTGAAGACTGATGTCAGCAACGAGGGCGATGTGAAAAATCTCATCGCAACAGCAGTTAAGACTTACGGCGGATTGCATTGCGCGTTTAACAATGCTGGTGTTCTGCCTCCGATGGGAACGCTCGTTGAGATGGACGAATCGACCTTCGACAACACCTTGGCTGTCGATCTAAAGGGTGTGTTTCTCTGCATGAAGCACGAGATCGCGCACATGCTGCAAAGCGGCGGCGGCGCAATCGTAAATAACGCGTCGATCGCCGGCATGATCGCGGAGCCGGGAATCAGCGCCTATGTCGCCGCCAAACATGGCGTAGTTGGATTGTCCAAGGCGGCGGCCGTCGAATACGCAAATCAGGGTATTCGCATCAACGCGCTGGCGCCCGGACTGGTGAATACTGCAATGACAAAGGCCTGGTTCGATGATCCAGAATATGAGCGCCCATTTCATTGCGAACACGCCGATTGGCCGTGTCTCGCAACCGGCAGAAGTAGCGGGCATGGTTTTATTTCTTTGTTCCGACTTCGCCTCGTTCGCGGTTGGCCAGACGTTTGTCATCGACGGCGGCTACACGACTCATTGACTTAAATTCTGTATTCGCGCTTGGCAGCCGATTCGAAAGAGATGACTTTAAAAATCGCCTGAACGAAAGTAACGCGCGATGAACCTTCCGCCTGACATTGAATTTCATGAAGACATTCGTCTGTTCATTTACAGACCGCGCGGTTTACTCGATGAGGCATCGGTTGACAAAGCGGTGGCCGTTCTCGGAGAGCTCGAGACAAACCAAAAGGAGCCTTTCAATCGATTCTCCGATACATCGGCAATCGATCGAGTTGAGCTGAATTACCAATACGTCATTCAGGTCTCTGTCTACCGGGTCCTGACGTACGCCGATCGTCCACCGGTGAAATCGGCGATGCTGGCGACGGACTCCACCATTGCCCATTATTTCCAGTTGCATGCCATAATCACTCAGGACTCCCCCATTAACGTTCGAATATTTCGCGAACGAGAAGACGCCGCCAAATGGCTCGGCGTGCCGACCGATCGACTAGGACCGAAATTGGCTGCTGACTAAAAATCAAACCGCAACGGGATCAAGCGGAAGGAGGCAAAGTTAAGGGCGAAATTCCTCGTTTTCGCTGCTGCCCTGTGTGACAATCGGGCCGAGAGATGAAACTGCCTCCAGAGATTGAATTCCACCAAGACATTCGTCTGTTCATGTATCGGCCGCGCGGTGTGATCGACGAGGCGGCTGTCAAGAGAGCCATTTCCGTGCTCGAAGATCTGGAAGCGAAGTTGCAGGAGCCGTTCAATCGATTCTTGGATACGCTTCGAGCCGATGAAGTTGAGCTCAACTTCAAATCTGTCATCCAGGTCTCTCTGTGTCGGCGTCTTTCCTACTCAGGGCATCCACCGGTGAAGTCAGCGATTCTCGCCACCGATTCGACAATGATTCATTACGCGCGGTTGCACGCGTTACTTACTCAAGGGTCTCCTATCAATGTCCGCGTGTTCCAGGACCGCACTGAAGCCGCGGAGTGGCTCGGTGTGCCGGTTGAACGGCTAACGGCCAAAAGGGAAGATTCCCAGTAACTCGATTAAACAATAAGGACGACGCGCTATGAAAATAACGAAACACAGCAGCCGTGTGTTGTCGGCGCGCTGGAGTTCGACGTCAGCAACCGCTGCGAACGGGCGCGCCTTTAACTTTAGCGTTGGAAACACCTTGACCAAAATCGTCCGATTTTTCCAGCTTGCTGTTATGGTCGCCAAACTGTTTCCAGCAGTATTGGTAATCGGCCTCACCATTTGGGTTGGGCAAGTTCAATCACAGCTGCTGACTGGAACACCAACGGAATCTGCTTCGCCATCAAAACATCGCATGCACAAGAAGACTGAGGCGACCCCATCTGCTGAGACCACTAGATCACCTTCAGTAGAATCGCCGGCGCCTTTGCCGAAACCGAAACGTATTCGTAGAAAGACAACAGCCGAGGTGCCTGCTAGTCCCACTCCGACTCCAGTCGCGTCACCGACGCCCCACAAATTCAGGTTCCCACGTTTGTTCAAACCCAAAAGGTCGCCGTCCGCCAGTCCATCCGGCGGGAATTCCGCGCCTGCAATTGGAAGTGGTGCTGGAGCAGGGGCCAGCGCTACGCCGCGATGACGTTATGCGTGCGCTGGGCCGTCGCCCGATGATTGGCCGCCAAGACTTTGCAAGAGCGATGGCAGCAAAGCCGCTAATCCCTGCGGATGGTCTGCGCCAGGATCGATTTTTCCGGCCGGTGTCAGCTTGTCGACGATCTTCGGCAAGTACTCAGCCAGAAAGGTTGACGCAACCGCAGGGTCCACGCCCATTTTGGTCGCGATCGCGTTGACCTGCTCGGAACCAAGCACATTCTGAATTTGATTGCTGGAGATCGGTTGGTTTTCACCCGTGCCGACCCACGACTGAAATGCGTTCCCCTGGCCATTCTGTGAAAATTTGCTGGCCAAGCCTTGCAGACCGCCGCTCTGCGCGAGGAGACCGCCGACAATTCCCATCAGCGGATTCGCTTCACCAGATGCTCCGCTTTGTCCACTAACTGCGCCGAGTATTGAATCGAATAATCCCATAACTTATTGCTCCTTTCGTTATTGGTTGCGAGTAAGATGAATGAGTTTCTTAGAGTGAAACAGCATATCAGAGCTGCGCACCACGCGACAGAGAAATCTTAGCCATTAGATACGGATGGGACGGGTTAATCCTCGTGAAGAACAAATTTGCGATTTTCCTGCAAAAAGGATCGACATCGCCTTGACGAAACTGTTAGCCTCCCCAACCAAACCAAAATAAATCTATGATACAGATCATTTCGTACATCATTGTCGGTTTCATCGTCGGTTTGATCGCACGCGCCATCATGCCGGGCGCGCAGCATCTCGGTTTCATAATGACCACGGTGCTTGGGATCGCTGGCTCCATCGTCGGCGGATTGATCGGTCGCTTGTTCTCCAAACCGGAGCCAGGTTCGGCCTTTCATCCGGCCGGGTTCATCATGTCGATCATCGGCGCGATCATTCTACTGTTTATTTGGATAAAATTCGTGGCCTGACGAAGGTCATTGGCTTGCTCCGCGTCGTTCAAAATCGGGGCAAACATTCCGTTTCTATTCCGCCTTTGATGGCGGCCTCGAACGGGTATGGGGTTGTCTCACAGCGAATAAGACCAAAGTCTCATTGCGAATGTGTCTTGCTTTTTTCACGCTGTGTCGAGTAAGACTTTAAATTATGAACAAGTACATCGCCGAATTCATCGGAACTTTCTTTTTCATTCTAACGATCGGCTGCACCGGAATCGGTGCCGGCTCCGGGGTCATAGTGCCGCTGGCCGTTGGTGCAGTGTTAATGGTGATGGTCTACGCCGGCGGTCATATCTCCGGAGGGCATTACAACCCTGCGGTTACCCTCGGCGTGCTGATCCGCGGGCGGGTAAAAACAGTGGATGTGCTGCCTTATATGATTGCCCAAGTCATTGCCGGCCTCCTGGCTGCCGTCATCGTCACTAAGTTTCTTCGGGCGGGTGTTGCTGTCACTCCGCTCGTGCCAAAGATGGGTCCCGCTTTGGTGGCTGAGTTTCTCTTCACCTTCGCGCTCGTGTATGTGGTCCTGAACGCGGCAACCGCGGAGGGAACGTCGGGTAACTCTTTTTACGGTCTCGCTATCGGCATGACGGTGATGGTGGGTGCGTTTGCGGTCGGAGATATCTCCGGCGGCGCGTTCAATCCCGCCATTGCAGTCGCTATTTCGGCGATGGGCATGGTCAGCTGGAGCAGCATCTGGATGTACCTGGTGGCGGAGTTCGCCGCAGCTGTGCTTGCGGCTGTGGTCTTCAACCTGATCAATCCACCAGCGCAGGTGGAACCCATCCCAACAGAGGAGCCGCCTTACAAAACGCCTTAGCGTTGGCTGATAGCGGAATACGCCTCATCAGTTCGAAGAGAATCTAGTAGCCAATCTGAAGCCGCCTCAGGCTGGTTAAAAAATAAGTTGATGCTCCTGACTATTTGGCGTAAATGCCAAATAGTTGATGAAGACAAACTCGACAAGGTCCCGCACCGATCGCCGTGCTGCAGTAATTAAGGCTCTTGGTCATCCGTCCCGTGTGCTTATCGCCGAGATGCTCACTGGGGGCGAAAAATGTGTGAACGAATTGACCGATGCAGTTGCGGCAGACATTTCCACAGTGTCGAAGCATCTGGCGGTGATGAAGGCCGTCGGCTTGGTTGAGGTAGAGAAGCGTGGGCTGAATCAATTTTATCGTTTACGCTGTCCATGCCTGCTCGAGTTCTTCCGCTGTGTGGACTTAATCTGTCAAACTGGGAATCAGTCGGAGCGAGATGTTGCATGATTTCGCAGCTCAGAACTTGGCCATAACGCCAAATAAACGGAAGAGAGAAAGAATGAACACAACACCAAAAATTGATTACGAAACCAGCAACGGCTGCTGCTCCGACGCATGCACCGGTGACTTATTCCCGAATATGCTCCATCTCGAACAGAACCGGCTCAACAAAGGTCGCGTTTTCGGCGTGCTGCTTGAATCGCGAGGAATCGGAATTCAGGATCGGAAGATTGTAGTGGATAGACGAGCGTGGGAAGAATGTCTTAAGAGCCCAAACTTCCGCGCCTGTTACGACCTGAGCATGGCGAAACTCGCGCTTCAGCAGGCACTGACTTCGGCTTGCAGCTAAAGAGCGTGCTGGCGAACCCAAACCGTCTTTGGACCCATACCATGCGTGCTCGGAAAATGACCTTTCATGTCCTCCCCGCGAACTGGATGTGCACTGCAGCACGGCTTGCTGAAAAAAGAAGTTCGGCACCGCGTTCAACAGCGTGGCGGCTGGCATTACACTCAACGGCGTGCTGCGGCGCAGGGAGGCTTAGATAGCCGCCTCATGAGCACCGCAGGGACGCCCAAACGGCTGGACTTCTTCGAGCGCAATCTGTCGCTCTGGGTCCTGCTTTGCATGGCGGTAGGACTGGCTCTCGGCAGGCTCCTGCCGCAGTTCACCATGCGGCTCGCGCACTGGGAGTTTGGCCGGGATTCACACGTGAACATCGTCATTGCCGTTCTAATCTGGCTGATGATCTACCCGATGATGCTGAAGATCGACTTCGGCGGAATCAGCGGCGTGTTCGCTCGGCCCAAGGGTTTGTTTATCACACTATTCGTCAATTGGCTGATCAAGCCGTTCAGCATGGCGCTGCTGGGTTTGGTATTCGTAAAAGTTATTTTCTCGGGCTGGCTCGGCCTCTTCGACGCGCAAACAGCGAGCAATTATGTTGCAGGGTTGATCATCCTCGCGGCGGCGCCGTGCACGGCGATGGTTTTCGTTTGGAGCTATCTCACCGACGGAGATGGGCCTTACACATTAGCGCAGGTGGCGATAAACGACCTCATCATGGTGTTCGCTTTTGCACCAATCGTAATGTTTCTCGTTGGCGTCAGCGGGGTTCACATCCCTGGCAACGTGCTGCTCATCTCGGTGCTGGTGTTCATCGTCATTCCGTTGGCCGCGGGATGGGTTAGCCGGACCACGCTTATCAAAATGAGAGGCATCGCCTGGTTCGATTCGGTCTTCCTGCCGAAGTTTCGGCCCGTGACAATTGTGGCATTGCTCGCCACGCTGGTTTTGATCTTCGCGTTTCAGGCGGAAAACATTATCCGGAACTGGATTGCCGTTTTGCTGCTGGCGATACCGATCCTGATCCAGGTCTATTTCAACTCGAGCCTCACTTACTTGCTGATGCGCTTGTTCAAAGTACGGCACAGTGTGGCGACTCCCGGTGCATTGATCGGGGCGAGCAATTTCTTTGAGTTGGCGGTAGCAGTTGCGATCACGCTCTTCGGCCCGACGAGTCCCGCCGCGCTGGCCACCGTCGTTGGCGTGCTTGTAGAAGTGCCGGTGATGCTTTCGGTTTGCCGGGCCTGCATTCATTCGAAGCGCTGGTATGAGCGCGCTACTCCGGCGATTCGGCAGGTGCCACAGACCTAACTCAACCTTGCCATGTTCGGTAAAATTCTCGCGACCCACACTTGAAGCTGATTCGCGGCAAATTAAACCAGCCGATGTTTTGCCTTACTGGATTGCGCAATTTATCGGAGCAACGGTTGCTGCGCTGGCCGCAGAATTCCTTCGCGCCGGTGTCGCTGTCGCTCCCATCGCGCCGCATGTTGACCCGGCGCTGCTCGCGGAGTTTCTTTTTACTTTCGCGCTCGTGTATGTGGTATTGAATGCGGCCACAGCCGAAGGCACTTCAGGAAATTCATTCTATGGCCTGGCAATCGGCATGACTGTAATGACCGGCGCATTTGCCGTGGGCGACATCTCGGGCGGGGCATTCAATCCCGCAGTTGCCGTTGGCATTTGCATCCTTGGCATTTCGACCTTGGGCAACATCTGGATCTTATTTACTGGCGAACTTCGCTGCCGCGGTCGTCGCAGTGGTGATTTTCCAGTTGATTAACCCCTCACTGCAAACCACCCCGATCGCAACACAGGAGCCGCCTTACGAAACGCCCGATTGACAACTCAACCGCTTACTCTTCAAATTAGTTATGATGAAAGCCAAGACCATTGCAGTTATAAGTATAATCTGCGCTTTCGTTGCCGGTTCATCTGTGAACGCGGCTACGATTCCAGCTGGAACAACACTGACAGTAAGCACCGTAAGCCTCATCACGGCGCAGGATGCCGTGGGCAGCAGTTTCGAGGCGAAGCTCGCTCAGGACGTTTCAGTCAAGGGAAACGTTCTGTTAAGAGCTGGAACAAAGGTATTCGGCAAGATTCGCTCTTCTCGTCGTAATCCGCACAAGTCCGGGCCGCTCAGTGTCGAACTGGCTTCCGTTTCCGTGAACGGACGTAATGTCCCGGTGAAGACGAACAGCATGGAACCGCACGGCCCACCGCAAACAGCGCGACAGGCGCATTATGGACATACCGCCGGCACGACAGTCGTTAATCCTCAAACCTTGCTGCGGTTCCAGCTTCTTCAACCGGTGACATTGTAGTTGCGCACGCAGCGAGAAGCTGCACCGGCTTTTGTTAACTGGCTATTGAGGTGCCGCTTGAGCGGCGCTGGTTTTTGAGGCGCCCTGCAGTCCTAGGTTCAAACGCAGAATCCGGTCAAGCTCAGCGATCGTTTGCGGGAGTTCACACGATCCGTGTGGGCCGGGAACGATCACCTCGGACTGGGCGCCATCGAGATGAGAGCTCCAGTAAGGCACCACACCATCAGTGCTGTTTGGTGAATCGCCTTTGCCGCGATCACCGATGATCGAGTGATAAGGAACGGTGATCGGCACGCTGTTGACTACCGGCAACGCTGGATTCGATGGTTTCAGACCCGCGATACTGTTCGGGAGACGTTTGGAAGTTCCGGTCAATTGCACAAGTTCTGCGCTGCTGAGCGCGTCTTTCATGGCCGAGGCAATGTTAAGTGGAAGCGCGATCAAGCTAGTGCCAAATCTACCCAATCCGCTGCTGGCCATCTCGCTCCCGCGATGCGGAGTACAAATGAAGACAACGCGTTTAATCCGAGGATTGGCATGAAATGTAGTGGCGCGAACAATCAAGCTATCGCTGGGATTTCCTCTGAAAATGCTTTTCGCGGTTTCCCCTAGACCTTTCTCCCACATCGCCCTTGTGACCGTAATCACCTGCATCCGAGTAAGCATCCCGCCCATACTGTGACCCACAACAACGTACGGGCGATGGTTCGGATAAAGTTTGTCGACCTTGGCGAGCTCTTCACGCAATCGAAGTGCGGAATAGAGGATGGGGTTGCCGGTCGGATAAGCAAAGACCCAGAATTGATAGTGTTTGCGGATTTCAGGGTCGGCTTGAAGTCCATTAATCGTTTGCACCCAATTGAACGGCGTTGAGAAAAGGCCGTGCACGAAAACAAGGGGAATTCGGTCGGGATCGTAAGGCTGGAGGAAATACAAACCAGTCTTGTCGATATAGCGATTGGATCTTAACCCTGCCATTAATCCGACGACCAGAAGATTACCTGGCGGCTGGTAATAACTGATTGGCGCTGAGAAATTGGCCGCCAGAGGACGGGTTTTTCCCTCAACGCTCGCCATCGGTTGCTTGCGAGGGCGACGGAGTGCGAGTGTCGCATCCGTTGCATGAAAATCGAGCGTGGCCGTGACCGGTGCGGTGATTCCTTTGGCTGGCGCGAACTTTTCGGGTGGATTGACGATTCGCACTCCGACCAGCGCACCGCCAACACCCTGGTGAATGTTTGCCTTTTTGATGAGTTTTTCTTTGATCTGATCTGGGCTCTCAAAGCTTGTGAAGTAGTTCGGCGCCCAGACAGCATTGCCGGCGGGTTCAAGTCGTAGATGATAAGTGTTGTTGTTCCCGGTGAGCGTCAGCGGATGGTTCCACAGGCGTCCTCCTTCACTGGAGCGCAGCAGAACAGTCAGTTCGCCGCAGACTGAGTTATAAGTTTCACAGGCGGGTGTCCCAATTCCGGTCCCTAGCAGTGGGGCAGTAACGGCTGCCGCCTGCAAATAATCGGCTGCTCGCTTTTCAACTTGGACATTTGAGGAGCGCGCCTCGCGCATGAGGCTTGCGGTCGGCGCATATTCGGGACCACGTGCTGTCTGCGGCGACGTCGCGCAGCCGGCGAGAAACGCGAGACACGTTACAGCGGCGACCAGGCGAATGGATATTCTTGTGTCTTCAGGCTTCATAAGCGTCGGAGATGTTGACCGGGATCGTCGATCGTATCCGAGAAGTATGTGCGTGCACTATTTCGCCATAAAACCTTAGGGCACTGTGGGCACATCCAGAAATTCGCGCCAAGCCGTCAGGAATCATCGGATTTCGCTGCGGAATAAAGTGAAACCAAACGGGCGATCAAGACCGCCACATAAAGCAGACCGGTCATCGCTTCCATTGCTGCGAGCCAGCGCGCAATCCTGCGCATTACCTGTTTCGTCGAATGTCTCGGATGCGTGGTTTCCTTCATTCGGCTTTTCCACGAGTGTCTGCTATACAATCCCGGTTTGATAGATGGTGATCTGCCGTTCGCGCTGAATCGGTCGAATCTTTGCAATGCTTAGGCTTGGAAAGCTAGAACTCGTTGCTACTTATTACTTCGGATTTAGATACCTCATTTGCCTCGTACCAGCTTCGCGGCTGTCATTGGGTCGCTCTTCAATCAGTTCCTCAGCGGGCACAGTGTGAAAGGAAACGACTGCCCAATCTGCTGTGGCGCCGATTACCGGGCGATGCCAGACATTCGTCGGGATTGAAATCCAGCGGCCTTCCAACGGCGCGTCAGGATCGCTAACCAAAACATTCGATCGCCAATTTCCATGCTCACCGGTTTGCAAATCACCGCCGCCTTGGAACGACATCATGCGTTGGTGACTGTTCGGATGCCTTTCAGCGCCTGTGTCCGCACCCGCGCGCAGGACAAAGACCCACGCAGATCGGATCTCAGGCGGTAGTGTCGTTGCGAAAATGTGCAATGGAATCGGCTCCCAACTCATGAGCGCATCTTTTTTACGAGCCAGCTCCTCGCGAACGCGTAAGACAACAGAGCAAATGTGTTTGCGCACATTCTCAGAGCACAACGCCGCATCGAGCAATTCAAGCCGTGAACGTTCCTCTGAAGTCATTTCATGTATTCTAACCCTTATTCCTTAATTCATCGTTATGAAACAGCTCGCCCTCATTACATTTATGTCCGCCGCCACCAGCGTTTGCGCTGGAGATGCTCCGATTGCACAGGACGAGCTGGTCCGACGCACTCAGGAGCTATACGATGCAGTCGTCCCCGGCAATCAGGCGCCGTTGAAAAAATATTTCGCCGACGACTGCATCTTCGCCGACGAGAAAGGACGCGTTTTCGACAAACCGAAGCTGATCGCCGACATCGCACCGCTGCCAGCCGGATATTCCGGAACGATCAAGATTGAAAACGCCCAGAGCCGGATCATTGGGAACACGGCGATACTCAGTTACGACGCGGACGAGACCGAGACGCTCTTCGGCCAAAGCCTGAAAGCGCGTTATCACATCACTGACACATGGCTGCACCGCAACGGCAATTGGCAGATCATTGCCAGTCAGGCACATCGTTACTATGAAGATCCCGCGGTAGGAAAAGCCGACCCGAAAAAGTTTGCCGACTTTATCGGCACGTACGAACTGGCGCCTGGCCAAACCAGGTCGGTCGTTGGTGAAGACGATAAGCTATTCGTTGAACGGAACGGAAAGAAGGAGGAATTGCTGCCGGAAACATCAGAGGTTTTCTTCCGCAAAGGCGTCGAAGGCAGAATTCTGTTCCGTTACGCTGCTAACGGTAAAGTCGACGCGCTGATCGACAGAAGAAACAACGAAGATGTGGTGTGGAAGAAGACCCGTTAGGCGAACTATCATACTGACATCGGCGAATGGAGCGACATGGCCGGGTACGCCGCGAGGGTTAGCGGTCGAGCGCTGCGGGAGCAGCCGAGATACAAACAACGAAGACCTTATCTGGCGCAAAATGAAATAATCCGCAATCGGAGCTTTGCCTTTGTTTGCGTGGCAAGGTTATGACAATTTCATTCGACTATGTCTGCGACGCCTAGAGGTCACCGTGTGTTCGCACTTGTCGTAGCGATATCGCTGACGTCGCTGCACGCCGCCGAGGCAGCCGATAGGGCAATTTCGATTCCGGTGCAGATTACCCACGCTCAGAATTTCGATCCGTTTCCTTCTCCGGACGGCAAACAGCTCGTCTTTATCTCATTGATTTCTGGTAAGGAACAATTGTTCACAATGAAGATTGACGGTTCTAACATCGTCCAGATCACCCGCGATGATGCCGATCATGAAGATCCCGCGTGGTCACCGGACGGCAGCAAGATCGCATTCGCCCTCATCACCAAGGACCGTCACAGCATCGCAGTCATCGAAGCCGATGGGAGCAACGTGGAAGTGATAACGCCACCGGATCAGAACACCATCCATCCAAACTGGTCCGCGGACAGCAAGCGCGTGATCTATTGCACGAATGACGATCTGGCGCCGCCGAAGAAGAATTCCGCTCAAATAAACGCTGTCGATCTTGCCACCAAGAAAATCACGTCGCTTTTAACGGGCGGGATCAATACCTACGGTTCGTGGTCGCCCGACATGAAACGTATCGCGTACCGCAAAATCATTGGCGATGAGAACTCGGAGGTCTTTGTTGCCAATGGCGACGGCTCGAACCCGCGCAACCTTACGAACAACCCGTTTTTCGATGGTTGGCCAGCGTGGTCGCCTGATGCCAAGAAAATCGCGTTCGCCTCCAATCGTCGTGGCCACGGCTACCAAATATTCGTCATGGACGCCGATGGCACTAACACGCGTCTGGTTGCCAATACTGAAGGACGAGGAACAGCGCCACGATGGTCGCCCGACGGCAAAACGATCTACTTTACAAACTGCGTCGCGAAAGATTACGGATCGGATTGCGAAATCTTGATGGCGCGTTTAGCGCAATAAACATTTACCGTGATTCGCCTTTCCCGCCGGAATTAATCCAACTTACTTTCCCGGCACTAGGGCGATTTTCCCCATCGCTCCTGATTCCATCACTGCTCGATGCGCCTGAGCGGCTTCGGCCAGCGGAAGTTCCTTGCCGATCACCGGACGCAACGTCCCGTTTTCGAGACCGGCCACGAGCGCGGCGTGAATGCTCGCCAGCTCTGCCGGCAGCGTGTTCGGCAACACCATCCCGCGAATATCGGCGTCGCGCTGCATGGTGTCGCGCGGATCGATCTCCACGCGGCCGCGGCTCCCGATGACCACGACACGACCGGTTTTTGCGAGAATTGTGAGATCCTTTCCCAGATTCACGTTTGCAAGCAATTCCACGATCACGTCAACACCGCGCCCGCCGGTCGCGTTCATGATTTATCGAAGTGGTCAGGAGCGCGATGGTCGAACACTTGATGCCCGCCTTGTTCGCGCGCGAGCTTGAGTCCTTCGGCACTGCCTGCAGTGCCGAATACGCGTAGACCTCGAGCACGCGCCATCTGCACCGCCGCCGTCCCGACACCCCCGCTCGCGCCGTGCACCAGCACGGTTTCGCCCGGTTTCGCATGCCCGCGTTGGAATAACCCGCGATATGCCGTCGCGTACGGTGTCCCCATGGCCGCGCCTTGTGCGAAGGAAACATTTGCCGGCAACGGATGCACCTGGGCTATCTCGCATAATGCAAATTCCGCATATGTTCCGCTGATCGATCCTGCGGTATAAACACGATCCCCAATTTTGAATTGATTTACCTCCGGACCCACCTGCTCGATCACACCAGCGCCGTCGTTGCCCGGCGTGTAAGGTAACGCCGGTTTCCGCGGATAGGTTCCCGCACGAATGTAAGTCTCCACCGGGTTAACGCCGATCGCGTGCATTCGAACAAGCACCTCACCGGGACCAGGCCGCGGCGTCGGCGCATCTTCCAACCGAAGAACTTCCGGACCGCCAAACTCATGCACTCGAATCGCTTTCATGAATTCGTCTTACTTGCCTCAATTGAAACAGCAAATCCGCCGACAGATCGAAGAATCCAAAGTGAGGAATAACGTCTTCAGACGCCGATACGTTCCAGCGCATCTGGTGAGGGCGAAAATCCGTGGCGAATCTACGTCGACACGAATCCTGATTTTCCATACCGGGCCAATGCGCTAAATCACGCGCTTTCCAACAGCAACCGGCAACGATTCCATTTGCGAAATATAAATTTTGTATATGTCTAGAATTATGAAAATGCTCACCGTACGATTTTTCGTCGCGGCGTGTTTTTTGGCTGCCGCAGCAGTTGCTTTCGCCAATCCTTTTAAAAGCAAGATCATCTCCAGCAACGATTCGGTTCTTGTAATCACGGTGCCTGGCGATCATTTCCTAAAGATCACGAATTTCACGCAGGACGGAGGCACAGATCGGGCCGTTGTTGAGGTGACCCTGCCGGGGGACACCGAAAATGGCGGAACCACCAATGTTCTCACAGCGACCCGGATTGATCTTCAGTACCGGCACCAACTCGCAGAACTATCCCGAAATTGGTAACCGAGTGACAGTAGCAGGCCCCGCTATCGTCAAGATCACGCCAGTAGTCGGTGCAAAGATCTTCATCAGTTATAAAAAAGAACGTGACGATGGCAGCGGCGGAGGCGGGGGCGGAGGCGGTAGCCCAACGCCGATCCCCATCTTCAGTCCTACTCCCGGTGTAACACCTACACCGACTGCTACTCCGTTTACTTTCCAACGCCCTGACGGCGGTCAGCGTTTCAGCGCGTCAATCGCCTTCCATTCTTCCGGCGTCAATTTGAGTTTGGCGGCAGCGACATTTTCTTCCAAGTGCGCCAGAGATGACGTGCCGGGAATCGGCAGCATTACCGGCGACCGCTCCAACAGCCACGCCAGCGCCACTTGAAATACACTGACGCCGTGCGCCTTTGCCGCGGTATTCAGCGGGTTCTCCGGTTTCAAACCGTTGCCTCCACCAATGGGAAACCATGGCAGAAATCCAAGCTTTTCCTTTTCGCAATACATGAGAACGTCTTCCGATTCGCGGTCCTCAATATTGTAGCGGTTTTGCACGCTCACGATCGGAACAATCTTGCGCGCACGATCGATTTCTTTTTTGTCCACATTCGATAATCCAATGTGCCGAATCTTTCCTGCGTCCTGCATTTGCTTAAGCGCGCCGACGGATTCTTCAATGGGCACTTTGGGATCGACTGTGTGCAACTGATACAAATCGATGCGGTCCAGGCGCAGCCGTTTCAGACTTCCTTCGACAGCCTGCTTAAGATGTTCAGGCCGACAATTCGGCACCCATTGCCCGGGTCCAGGCCGGGTCAGCCCGCCTTTGGTCGCGATAACGAGTCCCTTGGGATAAGGGTAAAGCGCTTCGGCAATGAGCAGCTCGCTAACGTCTGGCCCGTACGAGTCAGCCGTGTCGATCAAGTTCACACCAAGCTCGACCGCGCGTTTGAGAACTTTTAGCGCGTTCTGTCGATCAGGTGGCCAACCCCAAATACCTTGCCCTGTGACGCGCATTGCGCCGAAACCAAGCCGATTCACAGTGAAATCGCCGCCCAAAGTAAATGTCGGATTTGTAGCCATGTTCGATGATGTTGATTTGTCAGCTCCCAAGATTACATCGGATTTCCCTGTCAAAAGCGCGGCTCCACTCGCCAGACTCATTCCAAGAAATGTGCGGCGAGTCACACTGCGCTCCCGATTCGCTGCAGCGAGTTGACCCCTCATAACGCGCAGGGATACGTTCGTGAAAACCATTTTTAATTCAAGGAGATGATGCCCTTCGCTCGCGCGTCAGAATATCGAATGCGATCTTCGAAGTTCTCCCCGAAAGCGACAATGCCGCCTTCGTGCCCGGCCATTACGAAAATCTTTCGAGTTCGCGCATCGCCAACATCGAACAATCGGATAATTTCGTAGGCCATTTGTGGCGTGCCGTAAGCAGCGGCCAGCGAGGTCGTCGGAACGCGACCAAGAAGTCTCGTCCACGAAATCGAGTCGTGACAATGAATCACCGCTGACGCCATTGGATCGGACTCGTAAATCGCGGCATGCGTCAACGATTCAGACGAAGGAATCGCAGCGCCTTCGTAGTGGACCCAGTTCTGTTCGAAGTCGTACGCCACGACCCGTACGCAATCCGCGAGTGTCAACTCGGCGAGACCGCCGGTCGCCGAACCGGTTACGTAAAAATTGCTGGTCGCGCCGTCCCGGGTGCTCAAATTACCAAAGCCGATTCCATTTGAGTCCACGCCAATCAGACGCAGCTCATGAAGTTTCCGCCTGCATTCGTTCAATGCCGGAAGCTGATCGAATGGCGCGATCTCCGCGCCTGTGCGCTCGTATGTGAACTTTACATACTTACTCACGGCGCGTGCTCGGGAAAAAGCGAGCAAATGCTTTTCTCGTTGGCTTCGCACACGCCGCGCTCGGTAATTAATCCGGTCACCAGATGTCTCGGAGTAACGTCAAATCCGTAGTTTGCAGCGGGACTTTCATCCGGTGCAATTCGCACCGCGACGTGTTGTCCATCAAACCAGCCGTCGGCGTAGTTGATTTCTTCATCTCCGCGTTGCTCGATCGGAATTTCCTTCAATCCGTCCCGCATCTTCCAGTCAATCGACGACGAAGGCAGCGCAACGTAGAAAGGAATATTGTTGGCCTTCGCTGCCACGGCCTCCAGATACGTGCCGATCTTATTCGCAACATCTCCCGTGTAGGTGGTGCGATCGGACCCGACAATTACCAGATCGACTTCGCCGCGTTGCATCAAATGCCCTGCTGCGCTGTCCGCGATCACCGTATGCGGCACACCGTGCTGGCCCAGTTCCCACGCAGTGAGTTTCGAACCCTGGTTTCTGGGTCTCGTCTCTGTTACCCACACGTGCAGCGGCAATCCGTTATCGTGCGCGGCGTAGATAGGCGCAGTCGCTGAACCGTAATCGACAAATGCCAGCCATCCCGCGTTGCAGTGAGTAAGCACATTGACCGGTCCGGTCTTCCTTTGCGCGATCTCGCGAATGAGCTTCGAGCCGTGCTGCCCTATTAACCGGCAATGCTCGGCATCTTCATCGGCAATCAACTCGGCTGTGCGCAGCGCCACGGCGACCTTTTCCTCCGCGGTTTTTGCCACGGCGATATTCTGCAATTGGCGCTCAATCGCCCATGAAAGATTGACCGCTGTCGGCCTCGTCGTCCTGAGTTGAGCTGCTGCGCGAGCCATGTGCTCGTCGAATCCCGCGACTGTGGGATGGGACGCAGCTTCGATCGCCGCCAGATACATTCCGTATCCAGCGCTCGCGCCGATTAACCCTGCTCCACGCACATGCATGTCGCGAATCGCCGTCGCCATTTGCTCGACGGTGCGAATTTCTTCGATCACGAAGTCGTGCGGTAAAAACCGCTGATCGATCAGCTGCACCACGCGCTGATCATCCGGTTTAAGCCAGATCGTCCGGAAATGTTTGCCGCCGACTTTCACAACCTGTGACTCACCAGTCGCTCAACTGGCTACACATCAATGCCCATCGGCACGGCGCCCGGGATGTCCTCCCAGCCGGCGCGCTTCCAGAATTCAGCGCCGCCAAAGTTGTTGTCGGCCACCAGGATTATGGCGCGCACCACGCCGGCCGCTCGTAACCGTTTCAGGCATTCTTCCACAAGGCGCTTGCCGAGGCCGCATCCCCGATACGCCGGATCAACGGCCAGATGATAAATGTGCCCGCGGCGTCCGTCGTGTCCGCACAACGTGACGCCAACAACCGCCGATCCGTCAAGTGCCACTCTGCTTAACCCCGGATTCCGCACGAGAAATTGAGCAACGCCTTCTCTGTCGTCCCCCTCGGCAATCTCCAAACCCTCGACTCGTTGCCAGAGCTGAAATGCGGCGTCGTAATCGTCAATCGAGAATTCTCGGGTTTTAATCTTGCGATCGGTCTTGTTCGGGCCTGCTTTCATCTTGACCAGCCAGATTCTAAAAGCCATCTCGTAAATGTCATTCTGAGCGAAGCGAGAGAATCTCAGATCAATTTTAGACCGACTCTATGGAAATAAGCCAGAGATGTTTCAGCAGACAGCCTGTGCTGAGCAAAGCTGAGTGTCTGCCCAACAGTGAACACGATTATGAAATGTAAATTCGCATTTTGCTTCTTGATAATTATGGCCGCTCTGGACGCGAACGCGCAGTCGAAACCTTCCGCAACGTTGATTGTGACCAACGCTGCCGTTTACACCGTTGATAAACAACGTCCGAAGGCCGAGGCAGTAGCTGCCATCGGTGATCGCATCGTTGCCGTGGGCTCGCGCGCGGAGATTGATTTGTGGCGCGGGCCGCAAACGAGAGTAATCGATGCCGGTGGCAAGCTGTTGCTGCCCGGATTTAATGACGCGCACGTGCATTTCATTCAGGGCGGAGCGCAGCTCGGCCAGGTTCAGCTTACCGATGCCGCAACCCCGAAGGAATTCGCCAAGCGCGTCGCGGCGCAAGTCGCCAATACGCCGAAGGGCGAGTGGATTCTGGGCGGCCGCTGGGATGAAACGAAATGGCCGAAGCCCGAGCTTCCTACGAAAGATCTCGTGGACCCGGTTACCGGGGACACTCCAGTTTTTGTCGAGCGCTACGACGGACACGAGGCGCTCGCCAATTCGGCGGCAATGAAGCTGGCCGGCGTTACCGCCAAAACCGCAGACGTACCCGGTGGCATAATCGTGCGCGATGCAAGCGGAAATCCCACCGGCGTTTTCAAGGACGCAGCAATGTCGCTGATCTATAAAGCGATTCCACCGATGACGCGCGACCAACGGCTCCGCGCTGCTCGCGGCGCACTGAAACATGCAGCGTCCCTGGGTGTGACAAGCGTGCAGCACATGAACCCCGAGTTTGAAGACGTCGCTGCGTATTCCGAGCTCGCGGAAAAAGATGAGCTCGCCACGCGCATGTACGCGGTGCCGATGGAAACGGAGTGGCGCGATCAGGCCAAGATTGGCATTCGTCACGCATGGGGCTCGAGTTATCTGCGACTCGGAGCAGTCAAAGGCTATGCCGACGGCTCGTTAGGCTCGCGGACCGCTTACATGTTTGAACCGTTTGCCGATGATCCGGGAAATCGTGGGCTGTTGAGCGACGAAATGCATCCGCCCAGCGCCATGCGCGAACGATTAATGCAAGCCGATGCCGCGGGATTACAAATTCGTATTCACGCCATCGGCGACCGCGCAATATCGATGATGCTCGACATTTTCGGCGATATCGAAAAGGAACACGGCTATCATGACCAGCGTTTCGCGATCGAGCACGCACAGCACATGGCGCAAAAAGATTTCGAGCGTTTCGCGAAGCTCCACGTCATCGCGTCAATGCAACCTTATCACGCCATCGACGACGGCCGCTGGGCTGAAGCACGCCTCGGCCACGATCGCGCGCGCTACAGCTACGCCTGGCGCAGCTTCCTCGATCATGGTGTCACGCTCGCGTTCGGAACCGATTGGCCTGTCGCCCCGCTCGATCCAATACAGGGACTTTACGCCGCAGTAACACGCGCCACGCTGGACGGGAAGAATCCCGGTGGCTGGATTCCTGAGGAAAAAATCACGCTGCCGGAAGCGATCGAAGCGTACACCGTGGGCTCGGCATTCGCAGAATTCCAGGAGCGCGACAAAGGATCCATTACCCCCGGCAAGCTCGCCGACATGGTGATACTGAGCGACAACATTTTTGACGTGAAACCGGAAGCCATTCGCGACGTGAAGGTACAAACCACGATTACGGGCGGCAAAGTCGTCTATGGAGAGCGGTGAATGCGTGATGCACCAGTCGGGTCAAAGACGCCAGATTTTTATCTGACCCGTTATAACGTTTTTCTCCTCATCGGCGCCGGTGTCGCTTCCGCCGGACTATTTTACTTTGGCACCGGGCTTCATCCAAAATGGTGGACGCTTTGGTTAGCGCCTGTCCCGGTGCTCGCCATTGCGCCGCGACTTCGTGGTGACGCTGCTTTCTTCCTCGGTTCGGTGGCATGGCTTATCGGCCAAACGAATCAATGGAACTACGTCAGGCATGAGATCGAACTGCCACTGCAAATCGCGGCGCTTTACTTCGTAGTTCCTGCCGTAGTTTTTGGCTTCGGCGTTCTGTTCGCGCGCGGTTTTTTGCGGCGCGGATCGCTTTTCCTGGCCGCGCTTGTTTTTCCCATTTACTGGGTGGCATACGAATATCTCACCGCCATTGCATCGCCGCACAGCACCTGGGGCAATCTCGCGTACACGCAAATGGATTTTCTGGCGTTGATCCAGATTGCTTCGATCACCGGTGTTTGGGGAATCAGTTTTGTTGTGTTTCTGTTTGCCGGTACAGTTGCGGTCCTCTTGAGCGGCGAAGGCAACCTGTCGCAGCGTAGTGCGCTTGCCGTCGCCGTCGGATTCCTGATCTGCGCAGCGCTTGTGTTTGGCGAACGGCGATTGCAGTCCAATCGGGCGGCTAAATCTGTCGCCGTGACTCTCATCGCGAAGGATGTGCCGATGAGCGTTTATCTCGGCACGGAACATCAAGCGGTGGAATTGTTGCGCGAGTACGCTGACGAGGTTCGTCGCGTTTCGCCCGCCGGAACGGAGGCCGTTGTACTCCCGGAGAAAATCGGTCGGCTCAGCGAGCACACTCTGCCGGAAATTGACACGCTCTTTTCTTCGGCTGCGGCGGCCACGCGCGCAGCAATTGTCGTTGGGCTGGTTCGGCAAACGTCATCCGGCGCCTTCAATTCTTCGCGCTTTTATTCGCCCGATGGAAAATTGGAGGCGAACTACGATAAGCATCATCTCCTGCCTGGAGTCGAACCAGAAAAACCCGGTGACAAACGAGTGGTTCTTGACGAGCCATCCGGGCGTTGGGGATTGCAAATTTGCAAGGACATGGATTTCCCACGACTCAGTCGCGAATACGCAATCGAAGGCGCGGACCTGCTGCTGGTGCCTGCTTGGGACTTCAATCTCGATCGCTGGCTGCACGCGCGCATGGCGATCCTGCGCGCCGTCGAGAACGGTTTCGCCCTCGCTCGTTCGGCGCGGAACGGGCTTCTAACTCTGAGCGACAACCGTGGTCGCATCATTGCGGAAGCGACGACGGTTCCCGGTCGTTTCGTGTCGATCACTGGAAAGATAAACGTGGCGCGTGAAGAAACCCTTTACACGCGAACCGGCGATTGGTTCGCCTGGCTGTGTGTCGCCCTGTTCGTCATCCTGCTTGCGTTTCAATTCCTCACACGCACACAGACGCAAGAAAAACGCACAGGTAATTGAAAGCGCCTGAACTACGACGCAGTCGCGCTGGCAGGAATGAAATTTTCCGGTTCTCCGAAACGCAGTCGTTTCTGTAGTTCGTGCCGGAGTAGCAGGAGATTAAAGCACATCTGAAGAACGATAGACCCGACGGACAAATACCAGACCTGTCGGATCTCAAAACCCGGCGTCCGCGAGATCAGCACCGCAGGCACGACAAACAGGACCAGCCGTGTTAACGAGCTAAACAGCGGCGGCAGTGTGTTCCCGATTCCCTGGAACACGCTCGAAGTCGTGAAAACAATTCCTGCCGACACGAAATTCAGTGAAACGATCCGCAGGTATTCGCTGCCGAAGGCTATCACTCGTGGGTCGCGTGAGAAAACACGAATCAGCGTTGCCGGCGCGAGATACACAATGAGCGTGAGCACAAGCATCATCAACGACGCAATGCCGATCGCCGAATAAACAGAATGCCGGACGCGGTCCGCGCGGCGGCCGCCGAAGTTCTGTCCTACGACTGGCGAAACAGCAAAACTAAGCGCCACTACCGGCAAAAAAAGTGCCTGCATCACGCGGGCGCCCACGCCGAAACCGGCCTGAGCCTCAGGGCCAAAGCCGCGGATGATCGCGTAGACGAGCACAATGTAAACAAAGAGCAGCAAAAATTCCGCACCCGCGGGCACACCGATCCGAAGCATGCCTCGCCAAATTTGTGTTTGCGGACGAAACAGCAGAAACCGGAACCGCACGTAATGATATTTCTTTTCGAAATAAATTATCATCAGCACATCAGCTATCAGAATCGAAATGAACGTGGCTAGCGCTGCGCCCGTCACACCGAGCTTTGGCCACGGACCCATTCCAAAAATCAGCAATGGAGCGAGTACGATATTGAGAAACACACTGAGCACTTGGAATCCCACAGCCGGCTTGATAATGCCGGTGGCGCGCAACGCCGAACCCAATGCGACAAGAGGGAATTGAAGCAAGAGGCCGGGAAGAAACCAGAGCAGGTACGCCTTTGCCAACGTCGCGGTCACTTCGTCTGCGCTTAGCGAATCACAATACGCCGGGCGCAGAATGAAGCCCACAACGCCGAGGACAACTGCGATCCCGACCGACATTACGAAAGATTGATTGAACACCAGCTCCGCCCGCGATTGATCTTTTCTTCCCGCTGCTTGCGAGATCAACGTGGTTGTTCCCACCCCAAGCATTTGGGTGAGCGCCAGCACAATCATGGTGATATTGCCCGCTACACCGACGGCAGCAATCGCTTCTTTCCCGAGGTGTCCCACCCAGTAGAGATCAGCCAGCAAATAAAGCGTCTGCACCAGCATGCTCGCGGCCAAAAATGCCGACATATGCAGCAAATGTTTGGTGACTGAGCCTTGAGTCAGATCCTTCATCGGCACCGATCTTCGGCGGATTGCTCAGTTTGCTCAAATCCGAACACGCCAGAACGTCGACTGCGGCGAGTTGGATCCCTGCGGTTTTTTTACTCGCGCAACTCCAACTCCGCAGCAAGATTAATGTCGGCATGAAAAACTACGCTAAAATTATCTTTTCAGTTGTTGCCGCAATCATTTGCGCCAGCGCGTTCGCGGCCGATCAGCCCGCTTGTAAAAAGACCGGCAAAAATTGCCCGATGAATAACGGGAAGGCGTGCAACTGCGGTAAAAGCTGCGATTGTTAGGCAAAGGCGACCGGCCACAATTCTCTGGAGATCCGACGTTTGTCGAAGCAGCCGTTCGCTGTCTCTGACAGAACCCCGCTAGTCCGGCCAAACTCACTTCAATCGACAGCGACGCAGTTCATGATGTTACGGGCGGTGGTGGAATTGGAGGAGGAACTCCGGCAGCGAACCGCTTTCGCCAGCTTGCACGATGCAGGATGAGAACGATTAACCAAATGGCGAACGCTAATAAGCCACTGGGAATCGTAACAAGCATCAGCCAACCTAATACGCCGAGCGTATAAAGAAGGTGGCCATAATCCTGCCCGTTGATGATGCACGGATGCACGGATCCTTCGTCCACCTTGCACCCGTACGCGTTCGCGATCGCACTGCACAACATCACCGATCCTATCGGCGCAAAGGCAAACGCAAAAATCACTGCAAGCGCCAGCAAATATAAAATCCACGGAAATCTCTTATTTGGCTTCGCATTCACTATTGATATTCTCCACCATAGTTAATGGGTCGCTCCGTGGTAGCTCTCGAGCTAATGGGTTTGCTGGACGATCCCGCGTTTCTCAGCCCAGTCCCATAGCGTCGAGAATTCGGTCGGCCGCGGCTTGAGCTTTCGCTGAAAATGTACCTGATGAGCCATCAGCATGTTGCTAAACGTCATTCCGTCCGCTCCGGCCTGATTCGGGTCGGCGCCGCGCTCGAGTAAAAGAAGCGCATCCGCGTACGCGAGATTGTCTTCAAGTCCCATTGCAGTGCGATAAAGCAGCAACGGGTACCCTGCCGAATCTGACGCATCCTCAGGCATCGCGGAATTGACGTCAGCGCCGTGATCAAGGAGCAGCTCAAGTCGTGGTCTCGCCTGATCTTTGTAGTAGCCTAAATACCAATTCATGAGAATCATGGGCCAGCCAAACTCATCGTGAGTATTCGCGTTTCCGCCCGCTTCGAGCATTGCGCGGAGAACTGGTGCCGACGAATGCACGGCGTTGGCCATCGCAAACGAGTTCCGACTGCCATTCGTGTGGTTCGGGTTGGCGCCGAGAGAGAGCAAGGTTTTAACGGCGTCGACTGTTTCCGGATGTTGCCACGATCGTCTGACAGCAAAGTCGAGCAGCGTCTCGCCGTCCCGCCCCGGTGCCTGCAAGTCGGACACGCCTTTCGCCGCCGCACGAATCGCCCCCGGATCGTTCTTCACGATACCATGGGCGACAGCGAACAGCGCCGGTTGATCGCCAAAGTCCCATCTTCCCGAATCCAGCTCTGCCTGGAATTGGCGGCGATGCTGCTCGCCTTTTTCCATGTCCAGGTAAAAAGCAACGAATAACCACACCACACCGGCTACAGCTACGAGAGCCAAAAACGCGACGACCCCAATCGCCCATTTAGTTACGGTTCGTGCATTCACAGGAGCGCTTCGAAAACTGGTGATCTCGGTTCGACTGCGTCGAATTAAACAGAATTCGCACGACGCGGACAAACAAGAATTAAGTCTCCCCATGCGACGTCCGTCGTTATCGGCCTATGCCCCTGCTGCACGAAAGATCCTGGCGAAAAAGGTAAAGCCGCGACGGGCAGCGGCGAGAAAGCGGTGAAGCGAGCGAGTTTCAAAACCAGGAACGCAGGAATATTCGCAGGAGCTATGATTATCTCTGCGGCAGTATCCGGTTGATCTCCAGTCACTCGTCACCTGGCACTCAGCTTCTCAAGCTCACTCACCACCCGATCCAGTTCGTCGATGAGATCGGCATGATCGCCGTGCCGGCGAAACGCAGTCACAAGCGTTCGGTAATACCAAAGCGTGCCGTCCTTCTTTCCGCTGAACCGGTCAAACACTTCCAGACCGTGCCTTCGCAACTCAGCCAATATCGCCCGGGTGTTATGTAATTTATCTGACGCGGACACCAACCGCGTCGAAGAATCCGACTCTTTGAGGTGTTCGATGTAAGCGCGTTTGCGTTCCAACCACGGCGGCTTTGGCGTCTCGTATGTGTCGGTGCAACCATCAACGATCCCGGCCACATCATCGCCAAATTTCTCCCGGATATCGCGCAATCGTTCCGCGCCGCCGCAATCTTCCACCGTGTCGTGGAGAAGCGCGCCGATCGCTTCGGTTTCGTTCGCGCCGTACTCCAGCGCGATGGCGCTCACTCCAAGAATATGCGCGACGTACGGAATCCCCGTTTTTTTGCGCATCTGATCGGCATGCGCGCGCGTCGCGTAAATCAACGCTTCCTCAAATTTTTCCGACAGCTTCATGTTCGATGTTTCTGCTGCCCGCCGGGCAGCAGATGATTCTATTGCGACGAATGCGTTTTTTTGAACCCGTCCTCGTAACCATCTTCGAACGCCAGGTCCCAATTCTGCTTGTCGCCCGATCCCTGCTGCTCGAAATACTTCTGGGCCATCATGTTCAACTCAGCTGGTGTCGGCAACTTTGCGTCGCGCGGCGATTGCTCTCCGGCTTTTTCTCCGATCCAATATGCCTGGCGTTCCTCCGGTGCTCGGCCGTGAGCCGCACGATGTGTGTAGAACGCAGTCACACCGCACACGAAAAATGCGACCACCGCCATCATCACAAAAAACCGAACTGGTTTGAATTCTCTCGGCATGAGTTGAGCCTAGCCAATCACACGCGATTCTTGCCGGCAACGTTTTACGATGCTTAAGCGGTGCGTCTCAGAACGCCGATATTCGACGCTCACGTGCAAAAAGTGAGCATTCGGTTCGTATTCCGTCTTGACGGATGCCACGGATGGCGGATTCAATTAACGCGTTAATCGCATCTGATGCACGGGGGGCGAATTACCAGCGAGGAACGATCGGCGATCAGCACGTACGTCGGTGCTGGTATCGCCATCGTGCTCGCCGTCGTCGGGATCTATTTCTTTTTTCTGACGCAGAAAGTGAAAAAAGAGACCACAACTTTCGATCCGAACCGGCCGATTCCTAGCGATGCGGTCTTGAAAAGCCGGTTAAAGGCTGAGGAATATGACGTGGTGCGGGGGAACGGCTCCCAGACGCCTTTCCAAAATGAGTTCTGGAACAACGAGAAGACGGGCATTTACGTCGATGTAATTACACTCGAACCGCTGTTCGCTTCAGTCGACAAGTTCGATGGCAAAGTCGGCCTGCCTACGTTCACCAAGCCAATCTCGAAAGATCTCCTCGTCGAGGTCCCCGACAGCTCAAACGAGATGCAACGGATCCAGGTGCGCGCCAAGCGCAGTAACGCCCGCCTCGGCCATGTTTTTCCCGACCCGAAATCGCCCACCGGCCAACGTTACGTGGTTTACTCGGCCGCCTTTCATTTCGTTCCTGTCGAAGAAATGAAAGACAGAGGTTACCAAGCCTACCTGCCGCTTTTCGACAAAAAGTAGCTGTAGCCACGCGCTGCTTCGTGCGCCGAGGCGCGGCAAAGGCGGGTGCGCCGTCTCTTCTTGCCTCAGCGGTTCCTGAGATTCTCGGCAACTTTGCAGTCATCCCTGGGTTCAATCGCCGAAACAACAAGTGGGTTCGATTCCCGTGGCCCGCTCATCCTCTTTTTCCTAAGAACGTTAAAGCGTGGCGGCTGCGATTGTCCTTCAAACATGCAATGGCAGACGATTCAAGAGGCGAAAGCAAAGGACAAATGGGAATAATTGGCGCATCGAGGTAAATCGAAACGACTGCCGCTGTCGGGACTTAACCCTCGCAATCGAGCGCAAAACCGTTAGCATCGGCAACCATGAAAATGTTCCCTCCCAGCATTAGCAATCGCGATTCACGGAGGTAACTACGACAGCGGCGGGATGGAAACAGACGTTGCCCAGGACCTTTCGCAGTATGGATTCATGGGTGTAGCGATTGAATATCGCCTGGCACCGCCTCACACTGAAATGAACACTCCTGCGCATCCCTTTCCAGGGCAAAACGACATCCACGACGACGGATATTATCCCGAGCAGACAGATGACGTGAGGGACGCCATTGTTCATTACCGGAATGATCCACGCAGCAACGGCGAAGTCGTCGTAATCGGCGGCAGCGCCGGCGGGTCTCACAGTCTTTATTTGGCCGCTACAGGCACGCCAGGATATGACATGCCTGACCTTGCGGTGCTTCTCTCATGCGGTGTCTCGAATCTTGCAGACCCCAATCATACGCGCTCGATTGCGTAGGTGGCGAGACCTGTCCCTCCGCAGCCGTAACAAATTATCTAAACATTCCTGACCCCGCACCACATCCGCCAGTCGGAAGCGACCTGGTACTTGCACAGGAGGCTTCGCCAAGTCACTGGATGCACGTCGGCATGTGTCCGTTTTGGGCTATGTGTTCAAGCAGAGATTCCCTGGGCATTCCAACATCAACTGGGTTCGACATTCGCTCGTACCTACCAAATAACACCCCAGGCGTACTTGAGAACGGCGAAAACGGCATTATGCCAACAGCCCTGGCAATCGGATTAAGAGAATCGACGGCAAGGGAGCCGGAGGCTGGCTCATTTGAGGCAACAATTGTGGACGTGAGCGTTCACTCACATTCATTTGACTACTGGGATCAGGTGAGAGGCGAAGTGATACCCTGGATCAGCGCGCCGATCCCGCCCTAACTGACGGCGAGAACAGGCCAAAAAAGTTCAACCTGAAACAGTGGGGTTTAAGATCTGAAGCCGTCGGCGATCCCGGTCTGGCGCGGTAGCTGTGGTCTCTGGCCGGCGACCTGCCTCAACGACTCACCAGCTGCGATTCTGTTTTGATCTCCGCAAACCCCGCGTCCTTCAACTGCTCATTCAACGCGGGGAGATCCGATGCGAGCAATTTGTGCCAGGCTCCGATCGTCGGTACAATTTTTGCCTCGAGATCCGCCACGGCGGCTTTCGTCGCGGCTGTCGGCGCAGCATCTACCCCTTGGATGTCGTCAAACAGGTGCGCCGTCGATTCCAAAACGAAAAGCGAAGGCGGAGCGCCTTGCCGCGGATGCGCCGGCCCAAATTTCATCAAGGTTTGAGTAAAGGCCTCAAGTTCTTGCGTGATGTCAGGTCGCTCCGCAGCACGCGCTTTGAGTTTCGTTAGTTGCTCGGCGATATTGTCGAACTTCTCGCCGATGGGCGCGAGTTTGAGCCGCAGCTGATACAAGCGCCACGAGAGATCGAACTGTTCGTGAAGTTCAGCGGGCGACGTTGTAACACGCGGATCCATTGCCACGGTCAACGGGCGGCTGAAAGTTTTGCCGTCAACTGTCAACACAACTGTGTAATCACCAGGGGCAGCCCAAGGCGATGTCGCTGCCGGCGCCGTGTTGCGATACGTCGCAGAAATTGGAAACTCCGGTTCCACATTCGGCACAGGCGTGTAATGCATGTCCCACAGAAAACGATGCTTGCCGGGCTTCGTGGAAACCGATTGCGGCGGTCGAATCCAGTAGCTCGGAATTCTGAGCCGATTTGGATTCGGCGTGACCGGCACATCCGCGCTTGAATATTTTCTAACTAACTGGCCTTTGCCGTCTTTGATCTCGATCGTTACCGCACCGGTCGCATCTTTCGACAGAAAATAATCGATCATTGCTCCGTCGGGCGGATTTTCACCTGCCGGTTCGTCCGGCGGCAACGGCGTGTCAGTGTTCAGGTTTGCGCGAACACGCAACGCAATCTGCGGTTTAAACAGCAAATCCTCACGTTGATTTCTGTTGAATTGTCGCAGCGGCGTGATGTTGTCGAGGATCCAGAACCCCCGACCATGCGTCGCCACGATGAGATCGTCATTCTTGACGATAAGATCGCGCACGGAAGTCGCAGGCAGATTCAAACGCAGCGACTCCCAGTTCGCGCCGTCATCGAACGACACGTAAACGCCTTTTTCTGCTCCGGCAAACAGCAGTCCTTTCCGTTCCGGATCTTCGCGAACTGCATTGATGATCTGGCCGGCCGGTATTCCGTTCGCAATCTCTGTCCACGTTTTGCCGCTGTCATGTGTCGCAAAAATGTGCGGACGCAGATCGTCGATTCGCATGGTGTTGAGCGCCGCGTAAGCGGTGTTCGGGTCGAAGTGACCGGCGTCGATCAGCGAAATCTTCTGCCACGCGGAAATGTTCGGCGGTGTCACGTTCGTCCACGTTTTCCCGCTGTCGGTCGTGAGATGAATCAAACCATCATCACTCCCGCACCAGATTCGGTTTGCCTCGAAGGGTGACGGCGCAACGGTGTAAATCACGCCGCGCCGATGAGCCTGCTTTGCCGCATATTCTTTGTATTTTCCAACGGTCGCCGGCAACGCGTAATCCGGTCGCGACAAATCCGGGCTGATCTTTTGCCAGTGATCGCCACGGTCGCGCGTTTGCCAAAGCGTGTTCCCAGCGAAAAACAGCAACTGCGGATCAAACGGTGAAAAGACAATTGGCTCGGTGCGCAGCATCCGGAAGTCTTCCGTTTGCACCGGGACCGGAAGTATGTTTTGCGCCTGGCCAGTGCGACGATCGAAGCGTGCCAGCTTGCCGCCAATGATGATGTCTGGATTGAGCGGATCGGCGACGACGTAACCGTATTCTTCCGCGGCAACAGGTCGCCAGTCGCGGAATGTGATCTCGCCTTCGTCGCCGCGGCTTTTGATTCCGACCGAGCCGCTTTCCTGTTGCCCGCTGTAAAGCCGATACGGAAAGGTGTTGTCCGCGCTGACGTGATACAACTGGGCCGTCGATTGGTTGTACCACGAGCTCCAGCTCTTTCCGCCGTTCACAGTCACGATAGCGCCCTGGTCCGAGCCCAGTAGAATGACGTCGGGATTGATCGGATTAATCCAAACGTTTTGATAATCGTCGCCTCCGGGCGCACCACGCCAGCCGTCCCACGTTTTGCCGCCGTTCGTCGATTTCCAACAGACTACGCTGGCCGAATAAACAATCTGCGGATTTTTCGGATCGAACCGCACCACCGGCAGATCGCCACCGCCAATGCCGAGCCCGGGCCGCGGGTCGTCAGTCGTGCCATGCCAGGTCTCACCGCCGTCGTCTGACCGATAGAGCTTCGCGATCGTTTTTGTCAGGACTGCAGCGAACAACATTTTAGGCGCGCTCGGCGCGATCGCGATGTTCGCCTGCACGATATTGCCCGGCAGACCTTTCGTTAACTGTCGCCACGTCTTGCCGCCATCGACGGATTTGAAAATGCCGCCGTTGTCGCCGTTGAACACGCCGTTTTCCCACGGGCCTTCGCGAGATTCCCACAGCGCAGCGTAAACAATCGCCGGATTGCTCGGGTCGATCTGCACATCGCTCGCGCCGACGTTTTCGTCACGATAAAGAACTTTTTGGAACGTCTTGCCGCCATCGAGCGAGCGATAAATGCCGCGTTCTTCGTTAGGCCCATACGGGTGACCGGCTACGGCAACAAAGATGCAGTCCGGATTTCTTTGATCGACCGCCAGCTGCGCGATCTGTTGACCATCGCGTAATCCCAGATGCGTCCACGTTTTGCCGGCGTCAGTCGATTTGTAAATGCCGTCGCCTACTGAAAGATCCGGCCGATGCAATCCTTCCCCGCTGCCAACGTAAACAACGTTCGGATTTGAAACTGAAACCGCAATCGCACCGATCGACGCAGTGGGCTGATCATCGAAGATCGGCTGCCAAGTACGGCCGTAATCAATCGATTTGAAAACGCCGCCGTTCACCGGCGCCATGTAAAAGACATTCGGCTGCGACGGTACACCGCAAACCGCACGGGTCCGCCCGCCCCGATAAGGGCCGATGTTTCGCCACCGCAAAATGGAATCGAACTCTCCCGCGGGCGCTTGGCCAATGCCCGACGCAATCAGGAACCAGATTACGATTGCATTTCGAATCCATCGCATAAGTCGGCCATTTTCTTCTGCGATTAGAAAACCGCAACAACTCTCAACGTAATGTCTGAATCCAGATGCAAGCGGAGCCGCATCAAATCGGAAAGTGAACCGTATCGATTTGATGCCTGCATTTCGCGCGAGTTGGAAGGTGCGACTCGTCGCTTTCGGGATCGGAATCCTGGTTGCCGCGGCCGTATTTGGAATTGCGCTCGTTGTTTCGGATGACCTTCGTCTCCTTTATGTCAGCGGCGCATTGCTGCTTGCCGTGGCTGGATTTTTGCTGCGCGCACGAGCGGGGGAAGATTCGATCGCAGCTGTTCTGTTTGTTTTAGCCTCGATACTGTTGTTCGGCTTCTTCGTCCTGCCACAAGCACCCTTTCTTTGGCCGACCATTGTGCTGTGGGCGGCGATCGTAGCGTTGCTGCTGTTTGGTAAGCGATTCAGTAAAATAATCGGAATCGGTTGCGCTGTTATTTTAGTCGTGGTCTCAGCCTGGTACTGTGTCGCCTACATCCCGGTGCGGATGCAGCGAGCCTTAACGCAAGTGGTCAACAGCGCAGCGCCGCCATTCATGTTGCAACCAATTAGCCACGGTCCGGTGCCGACTCGCGCGACACCCGGGAAAATTCTCGTGCTCGATTTTTTCGCCACCTGGTGTTCTCCCTGTGTTGCTGAGCTGCCGGAGCTGGAGCGTGTTCGTGCCGATTTAGAGACTAATCACGACATTCAGTTCGTGCTGGTCGGCACGAACAAAGGAGGCGATACGCCTGAGCGGGTGCGGGCGTTTGCGCAGCGTCGCCATATTTCGCTGCCAGTCGCATTCGATCCTGAACAAGCAACAATGCGCGCATTTGGTTTGAACGGGTTTCCAAATCTGGTGGTGATCGATCGCACCGGTCATGTGCGATTGACGCACACTGGCTACAACAGCTCCGAGACCAGCTTCCGCCGCGATCTCACGCAGCTGCTACAAAGTTTATAAACTCGCCCGGAGAACGTCGGCTGACGTTTTGACGCGCCGATCTATTTGACAGTCAACGATAAGGTAACTACGAAAGTCAACAACTCCGATGTCGAATCGGATTGACGCGATTTTTCCAAGTTGGAATGATACTCTATAGTAGGGGTCATGGTTGAGACCGAAGTCGTTCACTCAGATTCGAACAAGCAGCTCATTGACACTCTACGTCGCTCGAAGCTGTTTCGCAGGTACGAGCAGGTATTCAGCGAAGCGACCGGCCTGCCTTTGACGCTTCGGGCCGTGGACTATTGGCAATTGGAGCATGGCGGCAAGAAGCATCAGAATCGGTTCTGCGCCATGCTTGCCGAGCGTCCCGCCACACTGGCGGTTTGTTTACAAGCGCACCAGGACATCATTGACCACACGGGATTGATCCCGCATACCGTCACCTGTCCCTTCGGGTTAACTGAAACAGCAGTTCCGTTAAAACTTGGGGACAAGATCATCGGATACCTGCGCATCGGCTCGGTGCTGCGTCACACGCCGGCTAAATCGGAGACCTCGAAGGTCAGCCGCGAATTGGAGCGCCACCGGGTGCGATTCTCGGGGGAGATTCGCAAAGCATGGGAGAAAACTCCGCTCATTCCACCAGACAAATACAACGCAACAGTGCGGCTCCTTACGTTTTTCGCTGAACAACTTTCCGCGTTGGCTAATCAACTCATGTTGGAGCAACAGAACGCCGAGCCGCCACTCGTGCAAAAAGCGCGTGAGTACATCAACAAGCATAAAAATGAAGAATTGTCTCTCACTGACGTAGCGAAAGCGGCTGGAGCGAGCGTCTTTCATTTCTGCAAAGTCTTCCACAAATCCACGGGATTGAAGTTTACTGACTACGTTGCGCGTGTGCGCCTGGAAGACGCGCGCAACCGGCTGTTGAACCCGAATCTGCGAGTGAGCGAGATCGCATACGACGTTGGGTTTCAATCGCTCACGCAATTCAATCGCACATTCAAACGGGTTTTTGGTCAATCGCCCACCGAGTTTCGGGCGCGCGCTTCTTCCCGCAGCCGCTCGGCTAAAACCGCCTGATTAAAAATAACGAACGATGACAAATCCCAACAGGGTTGGTCTGGTGATCGCCGTGCTGATTGGCGGCTGGCATCTGCTTTGGTCGCTTCTTGTTGTCATCGGCTGGGCGCAACCGATCCTTGATTTCATTTTCTGGGCGCACATGATCAAGCCGGTTTACTTCGTTAAGCCATTCGATCCGGCGGCTGCGACCGCACTAATTGTGATCACTGCTGCGATCGGATATCTCTTTGGTTTTTTCGGCGCGGTGATCTGGAATAAACTGCATCGTCAGTAAACAGCGCGCGACTCCGCAAGCGCCGCAAGAACTGGAGAATTCTTCGCAAAATCCGACGAGCGATTCGCGGCCAGAGGTGGCTATTTCCGGCGAAGGAAAAACCTATGAGTACCCCAGCCACGACAGCTGAAACAATCGTGTTCAAATTCCACGACCTTGAAATTACACGGGAGGCAGTGGTGCTGCATTTTTTTGAGGAGCGAACGGTAATCCCGTTAAAAGACATCGCGTCGTACGAATTGAAGTGGTATCTGCACGATCCGATCTTCGCCAAGAAGTATTGGTTTCTTGAATTAACGCTCCGTCTCAAAAAAAATCGCGAAGAGCAATCGTGTCCAATTGCCGTGGTTAAATTCGACTACCTGAACGACGAGCATGAACGACGGCAACATATTGAGACCAAAATCGCTGACGCCATAAACCTGGCGCTCTCGAGCGTGGCGCCGCGACTGCGCAAGAAATGATCGCTTTAACAAAGCAGGATGAGCCGTGTCTAATTAATCGGCAGGTGGATGGCGAATGAATTTTATCGCGATAAAAATGCTGCTCGGTGACCGGCGCTGCGCCTCTGCCCGCGGCGCTCCGCGCCCCTTCGCGCCGCTCTCGCGCGCCCCTCTTTCCCCCTCGCCCCCCGCTCCTTCGCCCCGCCCTCCCCCCGCCCCCCCCCCCGCCCCCCCTCCGCTCTCTTCTCCCGCCCCCGCTTCTCCCCCGCGCGCTCCCCCCCCCCCGCCCTCCCCCCCGCTCCCCCTCCCCCCTCCGCCCCGCCCTCCTCTTCTCCCCGCCGCTCCCCGCCCCCGCCCCCTCTCCTTCCCCCCCCCCCCCCCCCTCTCCCTCCCCTCCCCTCTCCTTCCCCATCGAGATGTGCCGTCGGTCGGGGCAAGACGGCGTCGTTAGGCGAAATGTTCCGCGAACTTTCGCCGCAGGGCGTGAAAGTGCCGGATGGGTTCGCGATCACGGCCGAGGCGTATCGCAGTTTCCTCAGCACTGGAGCGCTCGACCGCAAGATCGATCACCTTCTGCGCGGGCTCGACACACGAAACCTCGAGGCGCTGCGCGACTGTGGAGCAAAAGTTCGCGAAGCGATTCTGGCCACGTCCTTCTCCGATGCGCTTCGGGATGAAATTCTGGCCGCCTACGAGCGTCTGCGTGCGAGCGGCAACGCGGACGCGGGCGTCGCGGTCCGGAGCAGCGCGACAGCCGAAGACCTGCCCGACGCCAGTTTCGCCGGCCAGCAGGAAACGTATCTGAACGTGCGCGGGCAGCAGCGCGCTGCTCGACGCCTGCCGCCGCTGCTTCGCGTCGCTCTTCACCGACCGCGCGATTTCCTATCGGGCCGACAAGGGCTTCGATCACCTGCAAGATCGCGCTCGTCGATCGGCGTGCAGCGCATGGTGCGCTCGGATCTGGCCGCGCTCCGGCGTCATGTTCTCGATCGATACCGAAACCGGCTTTCGCGATCGCCGTGCTGATCAACGCCGCCTATGGCCTCGGCGAAAACGTCGTCCAGGGATCCGTCAATCCGGACGAGTATTCATGTCTTCAAGCCGACGCTGAAGCAAGGCTTCCGCCCGATTCTCCAGAAGACGACTCGGGAGCAAGGAATTCAAGCTCATTTACGACGTCGGCGGCGGCCAGATGGTGCAAGAACGTGCCCGGTGCCGCCCGAGCGATCGGACGCCGATTCGCGCTTTCGCGACGACGACATTCTGACCCTGGCCCGCTGGGCCTGCATCATCGAAGACCACTATCGGCGCGAGCAAAGGCAGGCCCACGCCCATGGATATGGAATGGGCCAAGGACGGGACAAACGGGAGAACTGTTCATCGTCCAGGCGCGGCCGGAAACGGTCCAATCGCGCCGCGACCGCGATGTCGCTCGAAAGTTATCGACTGAAGCGAAACGGGGCCGGTTCTCGTCAGCGGGCGCAGTGTCGGAGAGAAGATCGCGCCGGGCCGGTGCACGTGATCAAGAGCGCGCATACCTCGGCGAATTCCAGGAGGGCGAAGTTCTGGTGACCGACAAGACCGACCCCGATTGGGAACCGATCATGAAAAAGGCCGCCGCGATCGTGACCAATCGCGGCGGGCGCACCTGCCACGCCGCGATCGTCAGCCGCGAGCTCGGGGTCCCGGCCATCGTCGGCACCGAGCACGGCACCGAACGTGCTGCAAGACGGCCAGACCGTCACCGTCTCCTGCGCCGAAGGCGACGATCGGTTTCGTCTACGAAGGCAAGCTCGCCGTTCGAAGTGCGAGCGCATCGAACCTGAAAGACCTGCCCGGCCGCGCACGAAAGTGATGATGAACGTCGGCAACCCGGAAGAAGCCTTCCGCCTTTCGTTCATTCCGAACGACGGCGTCGGCCTGGCGCGCGAAGAGTTCATCATCAGCAACTACATCAAGGTCCACCCGCTCGCTTTGCTCGATTACGACGAAGCTCGACGATCGCGGCAAGTGAAGGCGAAGATCGACCGAGCTCACTGTCGGCTACGAGGACAAGGCGCAATTCTTCGTCGATAAGCTGGCCGCAGGGCGTCGCCATGATCGCCGCCGCGTTTTATCCCAAGGACGTGATCGTCCGGCTGAGCGATTTCAAGACGAACGAATACGCCAATCTGATCGGCGGCCAGCGACTTCGAGCCGGTGGAAGAAAATCCGATGCTCGGCTTCCGCGGCGCCTCGCGCTACTACGACGAGCGCTACCGGGCCGGCTTCGCGCTCGAATGCCGCGCGATGAAAAAAGTGCGCGACGAGATGGGCCTGACGAATCGTCAAGCTGATGGTGCCGTTCTGCCGCACCGTCGAAGAAGGCCGCCACGTGATCGCCGAGATGGACAAGCACGGGCTCAAGCAGCGGCGAGAACGGTCTCGAGGTCTACGTCATGTGCGAGATCCCGAGCAACGTGATCCTGGCCGAGCGAATTCGCGGAAATTTTCGACGGCTTCTCGATCGGCTCGAACGATCTCACGCAGCTGATCCTCGGCGTCGATCGCGACTCCGAGATCGTGGCGCACGTCTTTGACGAGCGAAACCCGGCGGTGAAAAAGATGATCGCGAAGGTGATCCGCACGGCGCGTCGCCGAAAGGCCGCAAGATCGGCATCTGCGGCCAGGCGCCGAGCGATTATCCGGAGTTCGCGCAGTTCCTCGTCGAGCAGGGGATCGACAGCATCTCGCTGAATCCCGGACACGGTCTTTAAGACGACGATGGCAATTTTGGAAAAGGAGAAAGCGCCAACCGAAACCAAAAAGGAGATTTTGAAGACTTCCTTAGCCTGTGATCCACGAATGACAACAGCACTTCGCATGAAGTAAACACACATCGCACACATGTGTACAGTTCATCTGCTCCGACGGATTTCCTCCTAGCCGAACTTTTCTGCCGACAGCGAAACTCTCTTATTCGACAAAGCTTCCATGCGCTGGATCACCCGAACCACTAATGGCGATCAATTTGGTGTAGAGATGGTACCGGCCTCAGATCACTGCCACCCCTTGGTGATCACCAAGCACAATGCCGGCATCAAGCGATCAGAATTCTTCGCCGGCTCAGGCCCGGCACGTGATGTCAATTACTTTTTGCTGCGTGCAGCCGCTTCGCCGGCATGCGCGTGAGCGAAGCAACTGTCATCCTTTCCAGATATCGTCGCTACCTCTGGATGCACAATGGCCTGGTCAACGAGTTTCGCCGCATCAAGCAACGTATACAGATTCGTTGCCGGATTCCATTTACGATCAGATCGAAGGAACAGATTTGATTCTGAGCACGCCTTCGGCCTCTTTCTTCATGCCCTTGATGACACGGAACTGATCTGTTCTGCGAGCGAGATGGCAAGAGGCAATGGTGCAAACGATCGAACAAATCGAGAAATCGAACAGCGGAACAGATCAGGCGGGGCCTTCCTACTACAACTTGCAGTACGAAAAAAGGCGCGCGGTTACGATCCAACACCACGCGCAAACCAAAACAGCCTTACGCCATTCAGCAAAACCAGCACGAAAGAAGCAAGCGCTCGATACACGTCAGCGAGCGAAGCGTAATCATGCATAAGAGTTAACTTCAAACCCAAACCACTAACATGCGTCCGCCAAACACATCCTAAATAAACACCTATCTCAACATCTCAGTTAAAACCATAAAATCGCGCGCATCGAAAACCGTTCCACATCTCACCACCAAGTAAAACCAACCACCTACCATAAAAATCAACACAAAAATCAGCTAAATCAACACCGCTTCGCGCAAACCCAAAACAAAACAATCAAAAAAATAAAACAAAATAAACCAATAATAACCATACACCTAAACAAAATAAAACAACCAAATCTAAAATCGCGTAACCAAAAACTTGCATGAAGATTATCAGCGCTTCGTGCCCGAATTTAACCAGCTCGTGAACCAGCGCAGCAAAATCCGTCTCCTGTTTGAGATGGTGAACTTCCATAGCTGGGAGCCGCAAGCGGCCTAGCACGATCTCAAACTAGAGTGAAACATTTCTTAACATCGAACGGATCGCCATGGTAGCGACGAGAAGTGGCAGGAATGGATGGCGAGAATCTGCCGGCCTTTTACGATAGCGAAGGTCCGCTATTTTCCGAGCGACGCTATCGACGAAGCGCGGAACTGGTTAAAAACCGATTAAGTGAATGCGAAATGCGAAACTTAACAACAACGGCAAAGTCGTCTCGGTGCGCGGCAGCGTCGTGGATATACGGTTCGATGAGCATTTGCCGCCGATCTACTCGGTGCTGCGCGCGGGAGATGAAGAGCGAATCGTCATCGAAGTGCTGGCGCAACTCGATGCGCATCACGTGCGCGGGATTGCGTTGACGCCCACGCAAGGTCTCGCTCGCGGCATGGCGGTGGAGGACACGGGCGGGCCGTTGAAGGCGCCGGTGGGCAAAGGGATTCTCTCGCGTATGTTCGACGTGTTTGGCAACGCCATCGACCGCGGAGCGGCGTTGTCCGATGTCCAATGGCGTTCTGTGCATCGGGCTCCGCCGCCGCTGGCACGACGTTCCACCAAGTCCGAAATCTTTGAAACGGGCATCAAGGTCATCGATGTGCTCGTGCCGCTGGAGCGCGGCGGCAAGGCGGGACTTTTCGGCGGGGCGGGCGTGGGCAAGACGGTGCTGCTCACCGAAATGATCCACAACATGATCGGGCACCAGGAGGGCGTGAGCATTTTTTGCGGCATCGGCGAACGTTGCCGCGAAGGCGAGGAGCTTTACCGCGACATGAAGGAAGCCGGCGTGTTGCCGAACATGGTGATGGTCTTCGGCCAGATGAACGAGCCGCCGGGCAGCCGGTTCCGCGTGGGCCATGCGGCGCTGACGATGGCCGAGTATTTCCGCGACGACGAGCACCGCGATGTGCTGCTGCTCATCGACAATATTTTCCGCTTCATCCAGGCCGGCATGGAGGTGTCCGGCTTGATGGGCCAGATGCCGTCGCGTCTGGGCTATCAGCCCACGATGGGCACCGAGCTGTCGGGGTTGGAGGAGCGCATCGCCAACACCGATACCGGCGCCATCACCTCGATCCAGGCGGTGTATGTGCCGGCGGACGATTTCACCGATCCGGCGGCGGTGCATACGTTCTCGCATCTCTCCGCCTCGATCGTGCTCTCGCGCAAGCGGGCCAGCGAAGGGCTTTTCCCGGCCATCGACCCGCTGCAATCCAGTTCCAAGATGGCCACGCCGGGCATCGTCGGCGAACGGCATTACGGCTTGGCGCAGGAAATCCGGCGGACGCTCGCGCAATACGCGGAACTCAAGGACATCATTGCCATGCTCGGCCTGGAGCAGCTTTCGCCGGAGGACCGCAACGTGGTCGCCCGCGCCCGCCGGTTGGAGCGTTTCTCACCCAGCCCTTTTTCACGACCGAGCAGTTCACCGGCCTCAAAGGAAAGCTCGTCAGCCTCAAGGACGCGCTGGACGGCTGTGAGCGAATCCTGCGCGATGAATTCAAAGACTACCCGGAGAGCGCGCTCTACATGATCGGGACGATTGGCGAAGCGAAGGGAAAAGCGAAACCCGGCCGCCCGCAGCCCCAGCCGAACCTGAGTCAAAACCGAAGCCAAGGCCGACCCGAAGCCTGCCGCCGATTCCAGGCCAAGCCACGCCCGAACCGCACCGAAGCCGGGCGAAACCTCAACCGAAGGTCGAACATGCCGCCGACACTCATGAATCTTAAGGTTCTCCTGCCGTTCCAAATCTTCGCCGAGAAAACCGGCGTGTCGCGCATCGTCGCGGAGACGCGCGAGGGCTCGTTTGGACTCTTGCCACACCGGCTCGATTGCGTGGCGGCGCTCGCGCCCGGGATTCTGATCTACGAAACCGAAGCGGAGGGCGAGGTTTACGTGGCCGTCGATGAAGGGGTGCTGGTCAAGACCGGCCCGGACGTGCTCGTCTCCGTGCGCAGCGCAATCGGCGGAACGGACCTTGGCCAACTGCGCGATGCGGTGGAGCGGGAGTTTCTGACCCTGGACGAGCAGGAGCAGAGCGTGCGCTCGGTGATGGCGAAATTGGAAAGCGGATTTCATCCGTCGCTTCGCGAGCTTTCAACATGAATGACGAGCCGAAAGCAAGACCGCGAAGGACCGGACCGACGCTTCGCCGGGAGGTCGGCGCGAAGGCGGCGCGCAAGCTCAAGGCGCGGCGTAACTCCACGCAGGGCGTCTGGTTTGGCCTGGGCATGATGGGGCTGATCGGCTGGTCGGTGGTCGTTCCGACGCTGCTCGGCGCGGCGCTCGGTATCTGGTTGGACAAACACCATCCGGGCAAGCCATTCCTGGACGCTGGCGCTGCTGGTGGCCGGGCTCGCGATCGGCTGTTTGAATGCGTGGCATTGGGTCGCCAAGGAAGACAAGGCGATGCGGGAGGAACAGGAGGATAACGATGAATGAAACGCTGACACTGGTGCTGGCGTGGGTGGCGGGCGTTGTGCTCGGCGCGATCTTCTTCGGCGGCCTTTGGTGGACGGTGCGCAAGGGCGTTTCGTCCAAACAGCCGGCGCTTTGGTTCTTCGGCAGCCTGCTGCTGCGGATGAGCATTGTCCTGGCTGGATTTTATTTTGTCTCGCGGCGGTCATTGGGAGCGGCTGCTGGTGTGTCTCCTCGGATTTGTCATGGCACGCCTGGTCGTGACGTGGCTGACCCGGCCGCCGGGAGAACACCAAACCCGCCGGCACAGGAGGCCAGCCATGCGCCTTAGTCCCGATCGAGATGATCTTCTGGCAACACGGGTTTCTCAAACTCAACGCCACCATTGTGTTCACGTGGGGACTGATGCTCGTGCTGGCCGTCGGTTCAAAACTCATCACGCGCAAACTTTCCATGGATCTGAAACGTTCCCGCTGGCAGAACCTTCTGGAAATCGTCGTCACCGCGATCGAGAAACAAATCGAAGACGTCGGCCTGAGCCACCCGGAGAAGTATCTCGGCTTTCTGGGCACGCTCTTCCTGTTCGTCGCCACGGCCAGCCTCTGCACCATCATTCCCGGCTACGAGCCGCCGACGGGCTCGCTCTCGACCACGGCGGCCTCGCGCTGTGCGTGTTTGTGGCCGTGCCGTTCTTCGGCATCGAGGAGCAGGGGCTGGGCGGCTACCTCAAGTCCTATGTGAAGCCGACGTTCATCATGCTGCCGTTCAACATCATCAGCGAACTTTCGCGCACGCTGGCCCTGGCCGTCCGCCTGTTCGGCAACATGATGAGCGGGGCGATGATCATCGGCATTCTGCTGACCATCACGCCCTTCATCTTTCCGATCGTCATGACGGTGCTCGGTCTGCTCACCGGCATGGTGCAGGCCTACATCTTCAGCATCCTGGCCGCGGTTTACATCGCGGCCGCCACGCGCACTCGCAAGCCCAAGCCTGAGCCAACGCCCAAAACTTGAAGACAACAACGACCAACCACCAAAGGACATACTATGGATAGCATGACCCTCATCGCCGTCGCCTCAATTGTCACCGCCGGCCTCACGATCGGCCTCGGGGTGCATGGGACCTGCGCTCGGCGAAGGGCGGGCGGTCGCGACGGCGCTGAGCTCGCTGGCGCAGCAGCCCGACGCCTCCGCCACCATCACCCGCACCCTGTTTGTCGGTCTGGCGATGATCGAGTCCATGGCCATCTACTGCTTCGTGGTCTCGATGATTCTCATTTTCGCCAACCCGTTCTGGAACCACGTCATCGCCCAAGCCGCGGGAAAGTAACCCATGCTCATCGACTGGTTCACCGTCGGTGCGCAAGCGCTCAACTTCCTCATCCTGGTGTGGTTGATGAAGCGCTTTCTCTACAAGCCCATCCTTCACGCCATCGACGCGCGGGAGAAGCGGATCGCCGCGGAACTCGCGGACGCCGACGCGAAAAAGGCCGAAGCCCAAAAGGAGCGCGACGAGTTCCAGCACAAGAACGAGGAGTTCGACCAGCAGCGCGCCGCACTCTTGAGCAAGGCGACGGACGAGGCGAAAGCCGAACGTCAGCGGCTCCTCGACGAAGCGCGGAAGGCGGCCGATGCCTTGAGTGCCAAGCGACAGGAAACGCTGAGAAACGACGCCCAGAACCTGAATCAAGCCATCAGTCGCCGGACCCAGCAGGAAGTGTTTGCCATCGCGCGAAAGGCGCTGACGGATCTCGCCACGACGAGTCTGGAAGAACGCATGGGCGAGGTGTTCACGCGCCGCTTGCGAGAGATGGACGGCAAGGCGAAAGCCAGCCTCGCCGAGGCCCTTAAGACAGCGTCTGAACCCGCGCTCGTGCGCAGCGCGTTCGACCTGCCGGCGGAGCAACGCGCGGCGATTCAAAATGCGCTCAACGAAACCTTCTCGGCTGAAATCCACGTCCGGTTCGAGACCGCGCCGGACCTGGTCAGCGGCATCGAACTCACCACGAATGGACAAAAGGTGGCCTGGAGCATCGCGGATTATCTGGCGTCGCTGGAAAAGGGCGTCGGCGAACTTCTGAAAGAGAAGGACAAACCTGAAGCCAAAGCCGAGCCTAAGCCTGAACGAAGCCTAAGCCCGAAACAAAGAGCCAATGAACATGGAACCTGAAAGCCTGCAGAGCGTCTTCGACCGCACGTTCGCTGGAATCAGCCAGGTGCGGGAAGCCTTCACGCCGCAACTGACGCCGCACGAGGTGGGCACGATCACCAGTGTCGCCACCGGCATCGCCAAGGTCTCCGGCCTTCCCAGCGTGGGTTTCGAGGAGTTGCTCGAGTTTCCCGGCGATGTGTTCGGCATCGCGTTCAACGTGGACGAGGACGAAATCGGCGTCGTGCTGCTCGGCGAATACTGGCATCTGCACGCCGGCGATGAAGTCGAGCGCACGGGCCGGGTCATGGACGTGGCCGTGGGCGACGGATTGCTGGGACGCGTCATCGACCCGCTCGGTCGGCCGCTCGATGGCAACGGGCCGGTGGCCGCCAGCGAGCGCCTGCCCATCGAACGCCCCGCCGCGCCCATCATGGACCGCGCGCCCGTCACCGTGCCGCTCCAGACCGGCCTCAAAGTCATCGATGCGCTCATTCCCATCGGGCGCGGCCAGCGCGAGTTGATTCTGGGTGACCGCCAGACGGGCAAGACCGCCATTGCGATCGACACCATCCTCAACCAGCGGGGCCAGAATGTCGTGTGCGTCTATTGCGCCATCGGCCAGCGCGCGTCCGCCGTCGCGAAGGCCGTGGCGATCTTGCGGGAGAAGGGCGCGATGGATTACACCGTCGTGGTCGTGACCGAGGGCAACGACCCGCCAGGTCTCGCCTACATCGCGCCTTACGCCGCGACCAGCATCGCGGAGCATTTCATGGAAGCGGGCCGCGACGTGCTGATCGTTTACGACGACCTCACCCATCACGCCCGCGCCTATCGCGAGCTCTCTCTCCTGCTCCGCCGGCCACCCGGTCGCGAAGCCTTTCCCGGCGACATCTTCTACATCCACTCGCGGCTGCTCGAACGCGCGACGCACTTGCGCAAGGAACTCGGCGGCGGCTCGCTCACCGCCCTGCCCATCATCGAAACCGAAGCGCAAAACATTTCCGCCTATATTCCGACCAACCTGATTTCCATCACGGATGGGCAGATCTACCTCTCGCCGTCGCTGTTCGAATTGGGCGTGCTGCCCGCGGTCGATGTCGGCAAATCCGTTTCGCGCGTCGGCGGCAAGGCGCAACGGGCGGCCTACCGCGCGGTGGCGGGCGACCTCAAGCTCGCCTACGCGCAGTTCGAGGAACTCGAAACCTTTTCCCGGTTCGGCGCCCGCCTGGATGAAGACACCCGCAAGATCATCGAGCATGGACGGCGAATCCGCGCCTGCCTCAAGCAGCCGGAATTCGCCCCGGTGTCCGTGCCCGCACAAATCGCCGTCCTGCTGGCGTTGACCGCGGAACTCTTCGACCACGTGCCGCTTGACCAGATGACGGACGCCGAGCACGCCGTGCGCGAGGCGGCGGCGAACATCCCGGCGGAGGTGCGCGAGCGATTGGATACCGCCGACAAGTTGAGTGACGAGGATCGCAAAACGATTATCGACATCGCCCGCCAAGCGCTCGCCGTTTCCAGCCCAAACCGAAAGCCAAAGTCCGAAGCCAAGCCGAATGAACCGAGTCCAAGCCGAAGCCCAAGCGGAGGCCAAGCCCAAGGCGACGGCAAGGAGAAGTCATGAGCGACACCACGGCGAGTCTGCGCCGGAAGATCGGCAGCGCCGGAGATCTCCAATCCGTCGTCCGCACGATGAAAGCCCTGGCCGCTTCGAGCATCGGACAATACGAGAAATCGGTGCGCGCGTTGGCCGACTACTATCGCACCGTGGAGCTGGGGTTGGGCGTGTGCTTCCGGGCAAGCCGGCTCAGCGGCATTGATGCAGCACGGAAGAGACAAACGCACGATGCGGGTGCGATCGGCGCGGTCGTGTTCGGTTCCGACCAGGGACTGGTGGGCCAGTTCAATGATGTCGTGGCCGATTATGCGGTCAAGACGCTCGCGAGCTCTGCCGGGCAAACCCGCAGTCTGGGCCGTCGGCGAGCGCGTTCATGCGCGCCTGGCGGACGCGGGCCTGCCGCTGGTCGGACTCTTCGCCGTGCCGAATTCCGTCAAGGCCATCACCCCGCTCGTCGGCCAGATTCTCGTGGAAAGCGAGACGCGCCGCAGCCAGGGCGAAGTCGCCGAACTTCATCTCTTCTACAACCGCCCCACCTCCGGAGCGGCTTATGAGCCCGTCAGTCAGCGGCTGCTGCCGCTGGACGAAACCTGGCGACGCAAGCTGGCCGAACTTCCCTGGCCGACGAAGAACCTGCCCGAGGTCATGGGCGGCGGCACCGCGACCTTGCGGGCGCTCATCCGCGAATATCTTTTCGTCTCGCTTTTCCGGGCGTGCGCCGAATCCCTCGCGAGCGAGAACGCGAGCCGCCTGGCGGCGATGCAGCGCGCCGACAAGAATATCGACGAATTGCTGGAGGACCTCAACGGGACATTCCACCGTTTGCGCCAGAGTGGCATCGACGAGGAACTGTTCGACGTGATCTCCGGCTTTGAAGCGTTGAACCCCGATTCGCGTTAGCGATGGAACTGGTGGAACCAAAGTAGTCGAACAAAAGATCGACAGCATCTCGTTGAATCCGGACAGCGTTCTCCAAACGACCCGCACGATTGTCGAGACTGAGCAATTGCTGCCCAAAGAGGAAATGGCGAAGAAGATAGAGCCGCGCGTGCGCAAGAAATGAGTCGCTTTTAACAAAGCAGGATGAGCCGTGTCTAATTAATCGGCAAAGGTGGATGGCGAATGAATTTTATCGCGATAAAAATGCTGCTCGGTGACCGGGCCAAATACATCGGCATAGTCATCGGACTAATGTTCGCCTCGCTCCTGATCACGCAGCAGTTGGGTATTTTTGCCGGGATCATGACGCGCACTTTTAGTTTCCTCTCGGACGTCGGCCTGCCGGACATCTGGGTGGTCGATCCGCAGGTGAAATACATCGACGACATCCGTCCGATGCGGGACACAATGGTTCTGCGCGTGCGCAGCGTGGAAGGAGTTCAGTGGGCGGTGCCGCTCTACAAAGGATCGCTTGCGGTGCGTCGAACCGATGGCACTTACCAATCCTGCGTTGTCATCGGTCTGGACGACGAAACGCTCATGGGCGGCCCGCCGAGCATGGTGACAGGGAATCTATGGAACCTGCGGAAGAGCGGCGGCGTGATCGTGGACCAGGCTGGCGCTGCGGGAAAGCTGGCTCACATTCTGCCCACCGGGAAAAGAATCCCTCTGAAGGTGGGAGACGAAATGGAGATCAACGACAACTGGTCAGTCGTGGTCGGCATCTGCAGGGTCACCCAAACTTTCCAAACCAATCCGGTTATTTACACCACTTACTCCTCGGCCACGTCATTTGCTCCTTCGCAGCGGTTATTGCTGTCGTTTGTGACCGTCAAAGCCAAGCCGGGTCAGGATTTGGACGCTTTGTGTCAGCGCATCGAACGCGCCACGGGGTTAAGAGCCTACACTCGTAACAAGTTCAAAATGGTAACGTTCCTTTACTACCTCAAATACACAGGAATACCGATCAATTTTCTAACAGCAGTCGCGCTTGGCTTTTTGGTGGGAGTCGCCATTTCGGGCCAGACCTTTTATAACTTTACCCTCGATAACTTGCGCTACTTCGGAACGCTCAAAGCGATGGGCGCGAAGAACGGGATGCTGCTGCGGATGATCCTGCTTCAAGCACTGGTAGTTGGTGGGGTTGGTTATGGGCTCGGGGTGGGCGCGGCCTCGGCGTGGGGGCTGCTCATCGGCGGGCGAACGCAACTAGCCTTCCGGTTGCCGTGGCATCTGCTGGTAATCAGCGCAGTGGCGGTGCTGGTGATCTGTTTGGGTTCGGCCGCACTGAGTATTCGCAAAGTAATGAAGCTGGAGCCCGCGATGGTTTTCCGCAGTTAAGCTATGAGCGCAACAATTAAACCGACAACGCCGGAAACCACATTTGCCGTCCGTTGCGAGGGAGTCACCAAGACCTTCGGCGAAGGAAACGTGGCGGTACAAGCCTTGCGCGGGATAAATCTGGAGGTTCGCAAGGGTGAGCTACTGATGTTAGTCGGACCTTCCGGTTGCGGAAAGACGACACTGATCTCGGTCCTCGCCGGGGTGCTCCGGCGCGATGGCGGAGCGTGCGCCGTCTTTGGGCACGACTACAATCGGATGAGCGAAGACGAGACGACATCCTTCCGGGGCGTGAACATTGGCTTCGTCTTCCAAGCTTTTAACCTCATTCCCACGTTGACCACTGCGGAGAACGTGGCAACGCCCTTGATCATCAATGGCGCCAAACCACGCGCGGCGGTGAGCCATGCCCGTGAAATCCTGATCGAGGTGGGTTTTGACGACCGGATGATGCGCTCGTTGCCGCAGGATATTTCCGGCGGTCAGCAACAGCGCGTCGCCATCGCCCGATCACTCGTGCACAACCCGCGACTGATCGTTTGCGACGAACCGACCAGCGCGCTCGATAGCGAGACCGGTCGCAAGGTGATGGAACTGATGCGCCAGCTCGCTGTCGGAAAAGATCGCGCCCTGATTGTGGTAACTCATGATGCCCGCATCTTCGATTTTGCCGACCGGATCGCGGAAATGAACGATGGGGTCATTACCCGGGTGGTTGATTCCCCCAGTGAACTGAAATCGATGCAGGAGAAAGTTGTTTAGGAGAAAATTATGATTCGCAAATATGTTCTGTCGGCTCTCGCGCTCGTTGGCGTGGGGCTTGGCATTTTCGCCGCGGTCCGGAGCGCCCGCACTCTGGCGCCGACTCCAATGGTTTCCGATGCGCCGGCGCCGCCATATCAAACTTTCGTGGCTGGCGCGGGCTTGGTCGAGGCAAACACGGAAAACATCGCCATCGGCACGCAGATCGCAGGCATTGTTTCAAAAATCTATGTGCAGATCGGCAGCCAGGTGAAAGCTGGCGATCCGCTTTTTACGATTGATGATCGTGCTCAACGCGCGTTGATCGCCACCGACACGGCTGCGGTCAACGCGACTCACGCGCAAATGGAGCAAGCGAAGTACGAACTGAAGCTGGGTAACGAGCTCATAGCCAAACGAGTGATTAGTGCGGAAGATCTGGAAACACGCACGCACGCTACCGACACGGCCGAAGCGCAATATTTGCAGGCCCAGGCAAATTTAGAAGCAGCGAAGACCGACCTCGAAAGGTTGACGGTGCGAGCGCCGGTCGATGGGCAAGTGATGCAATTAAAGGTGCATCTTGGGGAGTTTGCGCCGACCGGCGTGCTGGCCCAGCCGCTGATTTTGTTCGGCAGCGTTGAGCCGATGAATGTGCGGGTGGACGTCGATGAAAACGATGCCTGGCGAGTGCGCGCCAGCGCAGACGCAATCGGATTTCTCCGGGGCAACAGGCAAATTAAAGTGCCGCTGAAGTTTGTCCGCTTCGAGCCTTATGTGATTCCGAAGGTATCGCTAACCGGCCAGCCAACGGAGCGCGTAGATACGCGCGTGATGCAAGCCATCTACAGTTTTGAGCGCGGGGATTTGCCCATCTACGTCGGGCAGCAGATGGATATTTACATTGATGCCTCGCCAGCGCCTCAGAGTCGCGAGCTCTCTTCCTCTAGCCCGCCGTCATTGCCACCGCAGTGATCCTGCTATCCGCGCGTAGAAAACAAGCGGCTTTTGGCGTGCAACGACGAGTGAACGCAATGCTCCGGTGGATGGCACGCGCAACGAGATATTTGATGTTGGCAACTTGAGTAGACGCCAGCATGCGATGTGAATGAACGACTAAGCGGCATCCTCGGAACGGAAGCCTGTGTCGCGTATTTCACTCACTTGGGAAATATTGGTTGGCGGTTACATCGATTTGCGGCACTGGCGAAGTCGCAGCACTGAAGTAAACGGCCACCAACTCGGATCGTAGTTTTCCCGCAGATGATGACATCCGGTGCAAGGAAAAATCACAAAGAAGACTTCGGAGGCGATGAAAGATCGACGCTGACGATTTCGCGGCCGATGTTGCTACTCGGCATTCTTGTTCTAACAGGTTTGGTAGTTTTTGTTGTCGTTCATGTGGGAGAAATGGAGCGGTTCGTGCTGCTCTTGTCCCACGCAGAACCGGCGTGGCTGATTTTAGCAGTTATCCTGCAAGCTGGCACATATCTTTGCGCTGGGGTGATCTGGCATGAAGTGACGCGTCCTCGTGCCAGCAGCGTTCCAGCCCGGTCCTTGTTCCGTCTCTCAGTCGAGCAGTTGAGTGTTAACCAAATCGTTCCGACCGGCGGCGTGGCCGGCAATCTCCTCGTCTTTCACGCCATGAGGCGACTGGGTCTGCCTGCATGGCTCGCGGCGGAAGCGTTGCTTGCGGAAGTTCTGTCAGGTTATATCGCCTACGCTACAGTAGCCATCGTGGCACTGGCCACATTGTTGGTTTTGGGAGGAATAACACCTGGCATATTTTACATCTTGGTCGCATTTGCTGTGGCTGCTACCGTGGTCTTATCGACCATCCTCTGGCTGCTAAAACATAAGGACCGCCAACTTCCGTCATGGGCTAATCGTTTTAAGCCGCTCTTCGATGCGCATCAAGCAGTTGAGCATGTGTCGTCGCATCGCATATTAAGCTGGCGATTGCTTATTCGAACGAGCGCGTTCAATGTAGCGATTTTTATACTCGATGGCGGTACTCTCTGGGCGATTATGCATGTGGCAGGCGCCCCTATTGCGATTCCGACGGCATTTGTAGCAATCGTCATTGCGTTCATTGCCGGAACGGTTTCGTTTTTACCGGGAGGCATTGGGGGCTTCGAGACGGGCGCGGTCACCACTCTGACTATCCTTGGGTCCCCAATTGAGGCGGCATTGGCCGGCACATTGCTATTTCGTGGACTAACGCTCTGGCTTCCGCTGATTCCCGGGCTGATGCTGGCCAGACAAGACATCAAGATAAAGTTATAGATTGGCCGAACACTTCCTTGTGATCCAAAGCGCTCATCCATGAACTTCACGGACACGAGACTCATCGAGAGCCGCCGTGGCGCGATTGAGCGTGATCAGGCGCGATCGACCAGGGTCTGTTCATGAGAACTGGACCAAGACGGACGCTCCAGCATTGTGCCCTTCGCCATCGGCTCATGCCATTTTTCTTATGGCGGCGGCAAAGCGCTAGTAGGCAAATAGTGACTTGAACTGTGCAATGGCTGCGCAAGAAACGGATTGCCTTTCGCAAACAATGCCGTGGCCAGACAGCTGCGCGGAGTTCATGCTCTCTCCATGAAAACGCTGAACATTCAAAACATCGTCGTCCCAATCGACTTCTCGAAAATGTCGCTGCAAGCAATCCAAATCGCCAAGCGGTTGGCTCGGCGTCTTGGCGCGTCAATACATCTCGCCCATGTTCATCAACTTAATTACGCAGCAGATTTTGTGACACCAGCACCGCCGGTCGTCCCGTTTTCGTTTATGCCATATGAGCAGGAGGGAGAACGAAGTATCCTCAAGGACCTCAAGGCGGTCGCACGTGAATGCGGCGTCCCATCCGCAAGCTCCCATATTCTCGCTGGCGCACCGGCCTTCGATGAAATCTGTCGATTTGCGCAGGCAATTCCTGCCGATCTTGTCGTGATGCCAACGCATGGGCGCACGGGGTTAAAACATGTTTTCCTTGGCAGCACAGCTGAGAGAATCGTGCAGCATTCGTCGTGTCCGGTTCTCGTCACGCGGGGAAAGGCGCTTCAATCGAGCAATGGCTCACGGTTTAAAATTAAGGCAATCCTAGTGCCACTGGATTTCTCGAAATGCTCGCAAGAAGGCCTTCGCTACGCGATTGCCTTCGCTAGTGAGTTCGGGGCGAAGATTATTTTGCTGCATGCCACGTATTTGGGATACATCTATTCGAGCGAGGGCACTGCTCTGTATGACATTCCGGGTTTGCAAAAAGCCGCTCGGCAAAAGGCGGAGCACAAGATGCGCAAACTCGTAAACGCGGTGAATTTCGCAGGCGTCAAATTCGGTACGGTCTTCACGGAAGGCTCACCGGTGTTGGATATCTGCCAGTTTGCAAAAGATCACGATGTCGATCTGATCATTACATCGACGCATGGCCTGACTGGTTTCAAACACGTGTTGATCGGGAGCATCGCGGAGCAGGTTGTGCGACACGCGCCTTGCTCCGTTTTGGTCGTGCCATCGCATCCGCAGGTCAGAGCGGCAAACCTGGCAAAATCAGGCGGCCGCAAGGTGCGGACGCAGCCACGGAGACCGCTAAAAGGTAATCCGCTCACGAGAAAAGATCGCAAACTCGCCGGCCACGCGTTTCCTGAAAGGCGCAAGACCAACAAGTTTCGCGAATCGCATTCCAGCCGATGAAACAGGAATTACTGACCGCTGAATCTCCAGCGACCTCGACGGGACAGGTTGTCGAGCTGCGCGATGTAGCAATGCGTTTTGGCGGTAAACAAGTGCTCGATCATGTGTCGCTGGCTGTGGCTCCGCAGGAACGCCTGGTTATCATCGGGCAGAGCGGCGCCGGGAAAACCACGATCCTGCGTTTGATTCTAGGAATCTTGAAACCGAATGCTGGTTCGGTCTTCTTTAAGCAATATCAGGTTTCCCGGATGAACGATCATCAACTGGAAGCAGTTCGGATGCGCATGGGCATGGTCTATCAGGATGCAGCGCTGCTGAGTTCGCTCACTGTGCGTGAAAATCTTGCGCTCCCGCTACAAGAGCTGACCAACAAAACCCCCGGGGAGATCGATAAGGTGATAGATGAAAAACTCGAAATGGTCGAGCTGACGGGCGAGGACAAGTTGATGCCGTACGAGCTGAGCGGCGGCATGCGCAAACGGGTCGGCCTCGCCAGGGCTCTGATGATGGAGCCTGAACTGATTCTGTTTGATGAACCGACTCAGGGGCTTGATCCCGTGATCGGCGCGTTAATCGACAAATTAATTATCGACCTGACGAACAGAACTAAAACGACATCGATCATTGTCACACACTTAATGGACAGCGCGTTTCATGTCGCCACGCGCATGGCGATGTTGCATCGGGGAAAAATTATCGAACAGGGAACGCCCGGGCACATGCGGCAATCGAAGGACCCTGTGTTGGTTCAGTTCCTAAGCGGCACGACCGAAGGGCCCATCCTCGAGCGCAGCAAATATCACATGCTCTCGCCGGCGGATTAGATAGAGCGAAACGCGATGCATGATTCCCGGCACTAGCCAAAGTTCGGTTGGATCGCAATTGCTTATGCCGCAGTGATCGCCCTGGTCGTGTATCCCGCGCTCCGCGAAGAACTCGGCGTCTTTGTATTCGCGCCGATATTTTCACTCGGCCTGGCGATGATCAGCTCCGGCGTTGCCTGGCTAGTCGCGCGAGTAACGCTGAAATCAGCAGCCAAAAAATGAGGAGCATTTAGCAATTTGCGCGGAGCAGTGAATGGCAGCCGTCGCAAGATTGCGTCATGAAAAACCTGCTCGATCAGCCAAGCCCCACTCGAGTCAGTCCGAAACCGCGCCGGCGCGGGACGCCATCTCGATCGCAGCGATTCAATCGAATCCTAGTCCCGATTGATTTCTCGCGGCCGTCGCTAAAAGCAATCCCCTATGCGCTGTCGATTTCCCGCCAGTTCGGCGCGGACTTGCATCTTCTGCACGTCACCGATGTGACGCAGCAACCGCCGCCTTCGTTGCTGACACTTCCCGTGGTACCGCAAACAGAATGGAACAGGCGTTTCATGAAACGCCTGCAAAGGCTTGTTTTGAAATATCGGACCGACGCCAACGTCGCGGCACTGGAACCGCGCATCGGAATCACTTACGAAGAAATTTGCGCGGCAGCTCGAGAGTTAAAGGCCGATCTCATTGTCCTGGCGACGCACGGATACACCGGTTATAAGCGCGTGTTCCTTGGCAGCACTGCTGAGCGGGTGGTGCAACATTCGCCCTGCCCTGTTCTGGTTGTGCGCCACCACCTCAACCGCTGGAACGAGGCCGGCGATCTTCGCAGCCGCACGGGGTTCGAGCTCACGAAGATTCTTGTGCCGATAGATTTTTCGAAATATTCAAAAACCGCGTTTAAGTACGGCCTTCAACTCACTCGCGATTTCGATGCGGAACTGCGCCTGGTGCACGTGATTAATCCGCATGCGTACCCATTTGGGGACAAATACGCCGCGCTCGATCCTGCCGAGCTCATGCGGGAAACGGAGGACGCGGCGCAAAAAAAGATGCGTTCAATGGCAGCAAGAGCGAAAGCCCGATATTCCGTCCAGGTGATTCATGGATCGCCGGCGGTCCAAATCTGCAACGCAGCAAATGAAGACGTTGATCTCATCGTTACCTGCACGCATGGCCGCACCGGGCCCGTGCATCTGCTCATCGGCAGTGTGGCGGAGCACGTGGTACGTTACGCTCGTTGTCCGGTTCTGGTCATTCCGGCACGCTCCAGTTTGAAAACAGCCAAAGTGCGTAACCACATATGAAATCACTCGAGAGCATTGCGTTCATTTGCCTGTGTCTAATCGGCAGCTTAGTCGCCTCAAAAGCGGCGGCGGCCCAGTCGGCGAACGCAGCAACGACACCGCTGACTTACGCCAATGCAGTTTCATTTTTTAAGGAAGCAAAGTTTCGAGCAACCGAAGTGCAACCGCGTTGCACCATCTTTTTCGAAGGCGAATGGAAAAACAAAAATGTTTACGACTATTGCGTCATTATGGTCGAGAACTCCGACCAGGACATCCAGGTCACCTTTTACCTTACCGACGCTCATGAGATGAATTGGGTAACCGAATTCCTGGACTCTCAGTTTTTCAATCGCACCGAAACCGACAAGCTCTTTCGCATGATGAACGCAGACAAGGACGTGCGCGGGCAAAATGTGGGCCGCTACCATGTCGATTTCCACCATTGGCAGCCCCGGCACGCCGAGCTTCTGGTGTTTAGCTTCACGCCTGTCCGAGGCGGCCGTTAACCCAATTAATGGAGACCATGAAAACACAATTCTTTAATCGAAGCGAAGCCGGCCAGTTCCTGGCTGAAAATCTGAGCGCCTACGCGAATCGGGACGATGTGGTGGTTCTTGCTTTGCCGCGCGGCGGCGTGCCAGTGGCGGCAGAAGTGGCTAAAAAATTGAACGCGCCACTCGATGTGTTCGTTGTGCGCAAGCTAGGTTTACCCGGTCACCCGGAGCTGGCCATGGGCGCGATCGCCTCCGGCGGCGTGCGCGTGTTCAATGGCGAGGTCGTCAATGCGCTTCGGATTTCTGATGAAGTGATCGACGCCGTCAGTGCTGATGAGTTAGTCGAGCTCCAGCGTCGCGAAAAAGCTTATCGAGCCGACCGACCGCCGCTCGAGCTCGAAGGTAAAACTGTGATCGTAGTGGACGACGGCATCGCAACAGGATCCACCATGCTCGCCGCGGTTTCAGCGCTGCGACAATTGAATGCCGCGCGCATCGTGGTCGCGACACCGGTCATCGCAAAATCCACCTATTCCGAGATCCAACGCGCAGCTGATGAGGTCGCGGCCGTTCTCGTGCCGGAACATTTTTACGCAGTCGGCCAATGGTATGAAGATTTTTCCCAGACAAGCGACGAGGAAGTTCGCGAGCTTCTCGGGCAGGCCGCTCGCCGCCAGCCAGTATCTGCTTAGCCGCATGACATAGGCGCGGACCAATGAAATCACGCGCGTCGTCAATCGGTCAGAACCCAGATACAAGTCCGAATGTCGACATCGCCGGGCGGCTCGATGAGGTCGCGACTATTTTTGCCAAGCAAGGCGCCAATCGGTTTCGGGTGCAGGCGTACCGCAATGCCGCAAATGCGCTCCGCACCCTGCCCGATTCGGTGGCTGAGATTTTCCGGCGTGAAGGGATTGAAGGACTGGAGAAAATTCCCGGCGTCGGCGCAAGCATTTCACGCGCGATCCGGGACATCCTTCTTCACGGCCGGCTGGCGATGTTGGATCGCCTCCGGGGCGAGAGCGAAGCGATTGCAATTCTTGCGTCTGTGCCAGGCATCGGCAGGAAACTGGCGCGTCGTTTTCATGACAATCTCGGGATAGAAACGCTCGAAGAACTCGAGATGGCAGCGCACGACGGACGCATCGAAAAGTTCCACAGCATCGGCGCCAAACGGTTGGCTGGCGTCCGCGATTCACTCGCTCAACGGCTCGGCCGCATTCGCCGCAGAATAGTAGCGCCGGTTCCGAGACGGCTCCCGCCCGTCACTGAACTGCTCGATATTGATCGCGAGTATCGTCAGAAAGCGGCCGCGGGAAAACTGACGCAAATCGCGCCGCGACGGTTCAACCCCAAACGCGAATTTTGGCTCCCGGTCCTTCACACGATGCGGAACGGACGTCATTACACGGCGCTGTTTTCAAACACAGCACACGCACATGAGCTTGGGAAAACACGCGATTGGGTGGTGCTCTTTTGTGACAATGGCGACAGAGAACACCGCTTCACCGTCATCACATCCGAGTTCGGCCGATTGCAGGGAGAACGCATCGTTGCCGGTCGCGAAGCCGAGTGTGAAAAATATTATGAGCAGGCCGCCCGCAGGGCGTCGAAAGAGTCCAGAACATTCACTCAACAAAACAGCAAGCGATCCTTAGCCGCCCTCGGCAGCGGATTTCATATTTCTTGCAAGAAAAGGGATGTATGAAACTAATCAATCCCCTGAATCCAAGATTCGGTGGGATCCGCACCAGACGCGCTATAGGCCTGTTAACATGGACGCCACTATCGTCATGGGAGAATTTCTACAGTAAAATTTGGGCATGAGATTTCGGCGGACGAAAGACGATCGCGTATTGGTGGTCGGCATCTTTCAGAGCTCCGAGATCGGGCGGGCCGTGCTGAAAAATCTCCGCCGGGCCGGGTTTCGCCGCGCAGCTTCAATCTACTGTTCATCCGCGGGTCGTCTGAGCGTGGGTGAGTATGGCATCTTGACGGTTGGCGCGGCGATTACCGCTTCAGCCCTCAGCGTGGCCGTTGGCGCAATCATTTTTCGGGAACGCGGAATGGTCGCCCACTACCGGCCGGTCGAGCTTGCGTTGGTTTTGATTGCTTTCATGCTGGTTGGCGCACTGGCTGGCTGGCTTCTTGTTCGATTGCGCGAGCGGCACGTCGGTGTTGCGAGTTTGGCCCGTTGCACAAGCACGATCCTGCCCGATGAAACAGTGGTGCTGGCCGAAGTTAAAGCTGCCGAAACATCGCGTCTGCTGGCGATCTTGCGGGATGTGGAAACAGAGGCGCCTGTCACGTTTGCTTTTCATGCGCCCGCGCCTTTCCGATTCAAGTCGAGCGCGCGACCGCTCGGTCATGAACTACCTTCGAGTCAGCGTCTCACAGAAAATGCGGAGCGCCTCGCGCACGAGCTTCCGGTCAACCGCGAAGCGAAGCCGCGCGGACCATCCTTTCTGCGCCGGTTGCGCGAGATCGAGCGCGCGCTGGAATGGGCAAACGCCAGCCTCACGATGTCCACCGAGGTGCACCACGCCTTCACCCTTTCGGCGGAGTGGCTGCTCGATAACGCCTACTTGGTTCGGGAACAGGTGACCGATCTGCGGGAGAGTCTCCCGCAAAAACAGTACGGAGAGCTGCCTCTTATCGCCAGTGGCCCCGCCGCGGGGCTGCCGAGGGTCTATCAACTGGCTTCAGAAATAGTAGCCGAAGGCGGCGGCGCGCTGGAGTCGGAGTTCATCCGGAAATTTCTGCTCGCTTTTCAGGCGACCGCACCGCTGAACATCGCAGAACTCTGGGCGTTGCCGCTGATGTTGCGATTGCAGTTGCTCGAATGCCTGCGGACGATCGCGATTCAAGTCGAACAACAACAAAGCCAGAGCGAGGAGGCTGACTTTTGGGCGAATCGGCTCATTACCGCCGTGCGCCGTGATTCGCCTCGTTCGTTCAGGATAATGGAAGAATTGGTGAAGCAGTATCCGGAGCCGACGCCGCATTTTGCAAGCGAACTGGTAGCGCATCTCTACGACGAAGACGCAGCGCTGCCGGTCGTAAGCAGCTGGTTGGAACACTCCCTCCACGCGCCGCTGCTCGAAGTCATTCAGCAGGAACACCGCCGGCAGGCGGTGCAGCAGACAGCGCTGGCCAATCTGATCAATAGTTGCCGCCGCATTGCGCAAATCCAATGGCGGGAAGTTTTGCAATCGATCAGCTGGGCGGAGAGCGAATTGGCTGCTGATCCCGTCGGCGTTTATTCCCGCCAGGATTTTGAGACGCGTGATCGATGCCGGGGCGCGGTGGAGGAAATCGCTCGATGGTCAAAGTGTTCGGAGCAGAAGATTATCGAGGCGGCGCTGGCGCTGGCAAGGACCGCGGACAACGAAGTCGCGAGACACGTTGGCTATTATTTGATCGACGCGGGCCGACCGGCGCTTGAGCGGGCAACAAACGCCAGAGTTCCACTCGCGGAATTCTCCCGGCGATGGCTTCGCGCGCACGCGGCTGGTGCGTACTTCGGAAGCACTTTTCTGCTCACGACCGCGATGGTGGCAGCCCCTCTCCTTTTCCTCGGCGTGTCGATGCATTGGCTGTTGCACTGGCTATTCGCATTTCTGCTGCTCTTGCCTGCGAGCGAGCTGGCGGTGCTGGCCGTGAATTATTTCGTGACCGCGCTTCTGCCGCCGCAGGTCTTGCCGAAAATGTCCTTCGAAAAAGAAGGCATTCCGGACGATTGCCGCACGCTGGTGGTAGTGCCGATGTTGCTGACCACCCCGGACGCAATCCAAAACGAACTTAACCGTCTGGAAATTCGTTACCTGGGAAATACCGATGCGAATCTGCGCTTTTCGCTTCTCACCGATTTTGCTGACGCACCGCGGCAGACCATGCCGGAGGACACAGAGTATATCGACATCATGGCTCGCGGGATCGAGGAACTGAATCGCCGCCACGGAGCCGGGCGCTTCTTTCTTTTCCATCGCGGACGTTTGTGGAGCGAGAGCGAGCAACGCTGGATCGGCTGGGAGCGCAAGCGCGGCAAGCTCGAGCAGCTCAATCGATTCCTCATCGGCGAATCCGCGCCCGAGTTGGAAGGGTTTCTGTGTGCAGGCGATCGCGCGCAGCTCAAGGGCATTCGGTTTGTCATCACGCTGGATGCCGATAGCCAATTGCTGCGCGATACGGCCCGGAGGATGATCGAAACCCTGGCGCATCCACTGAATCAGGCGCGCGTTTCGCCGGATGGCCGCCGTGTAATTCGCGGTTACACCATCATTCAACCAAGCGTTAGCGCGTCCCTTCCGAGCGCGAGAGCGACATGGTTCTCACGCATCTTTGCTGATCCGCGTGGGATCGATCCTTACACTCACGCAGTCTCCGATGTTTACCAGGATTTGGTCGGAGAAGGCAGTTATCACGGCAAAGGCATCTACGAACTGCAGACGTTTCACCGCCTCTTGTCCGAACGATTTCCAACGGCGCACTTGTTGAGTCATGACCTACTCGAAGGCAGCTATGTTCGCGTGGGGCTCGCGACAGACATCGAGCTGCTGGATGTCTTCCCGAGCAGTTACATTGCGTGGTGGAATCGGCACCACCGTTGGATTCGTGGAGACTGGCAAATCATAGATTGGCTGAAGCCACGGGTCCCCATAGGCGGCGGCAGGGTTGAACCCAACCCGCTTTCCGCCTTCAACCGATGGAAAATCTTCGACAATCTGCGCCGCAGTTTGGTGCCGCCAGCGATCGTAGCCCTCCTCCTGGCGGGCTGGCTGTGCACGCCTGCGCCGATGTTATGGAGCGGGATTATCGCGGGCCTGTTGTTGTGGCCGGTGCTGAATTCTCTCCTTGCCCTTCTGTTCCATCCGCCGCCGCCCGGGACGAGGTTCTGGCGGGAACCGCGCGATCGCCTGCTGCGCTCCGTGGTCGCGATTATTTTTCTGCCGGATTATGCGGGCATGGCACTCGATGCCATTGCTCGCGTCGCCTACAGGCGAATCACGTCGCATCGGCTGCTGCTGGAATGGGAGACGGCGTTTGACGCTCACCAGCGCGCAAGAAATCAGCTCCGGCAATTTGTTCTCAGCCGGCTTTGGATCCCCGCTGCATGCGTGCTCCTTTTCGCCGTCGCAGCCTGGCGGGGAACATCGGCAATCGTAGCCGCGGGTCCGTTTCTTCTTTTGTGGGCGCTCTTTCCGGTAGCGGTGATGGTGATCAATCGCCCGGCGAAAAGTTGGCGCGGAGGAATCCTGACGGCGGACGATCGCCGATTCCTGCGCACGGCTGCCCGACGAACCTGGAGATACTTCGACGATTTTGTAGGACCGCAAACCTCCTGGTTGCCGCCGGACAATGTCCAGGAAATGCCCGTCAGGGAAATTTTCATGCGCACTTCACCGACGAACGTCGGGCTGTGGATGCTCGCGACCGTGGCGGCCAATGACTTTGGTTACATCACGATCGACGACTTGGTGACTCGCAACCTCGGCACGCTCGAAACGGTGACTCGACTCGAGCGTTTCGAAGGTCATCTGTTCAATTGGTACGACCTGAAGGCACTCGAACCATTGCGTCCACGCTATGTCTCCACCGTCGACAGCGGAAATTTGCTTGCCAGCCTCTGGACTTTCGAGGCCAGTTGCGATGAGCTGGCAGCGCGTCCGCTTCTGGATGCAGGCGCATTGCGTGGAATAGCCGACACGCTTGGCGTACTGCGGCAAATCGCTGCCACACCGGAGCGAACGGGAAATCCTCCGGCGTTGGACCGCCTGGTGGAACTGACCGCGAGCCAGCCGGCGGATCTGGAGGAAGTCATCGTGCGTTTACGGAGCGCCCAACAGCCCGCTCAGGATCTTTTACAACACTTTCATGGGGAAGAAACCGATCCGCGTGTTTATTGGGCCCGGCAAATTTCGAAGCAGATCGCGGCATGGAATAGCGTCATTGATAAATATCTTCGACCGGTGGAAATCCTGATGGCGCCGCCGGCGCAATTGATGTCGTTAGGCGAAGCGGCGCATGAATCCCGGCGTCAGGCGCTTGCCGCTACCTTTTCGCTGCGCAATATCGCCGTCGAAGGCATCCCTGGGCTGGAGCCCCTGCTTGCTTTCCACGGGCGAGGAGAGCAACCGGAGATTCCTCCTGCGGTGCGTGAGTGGCTCGATCGTCTCGTCACCGAGGTAGAGCGTTCACGCGGGAGCGCCTCGGAGCAGCTTGCGCAATTGGACGAACTGATCTCCCGCAGCCAGCAACTGGAAAGCGGCATGTCGTTGCGATTTCTTTACGACGAGGAACGACGGCTTTTCGCCATCGGCTACCAGGTGGCGGAGCGTCGACTCGATAACTCGTTTTACGATCTGCTCGCGAGCGAAGCGCGCCTAACGAGTTTCCTGGCGATCGCGCGCGGCGACGTGCCGGTGGAACATTGGTGGGCTTTAAGCCGCCCGTTTGGCTCAGCCTATGGACGGCTGCCGCTTCTCTCCTGGAGCGGGACGATGTTCGAATATCTGATGCCGCTCTTGTTCACCAAGATGCACGAGAACTCGCTGCTTGATCGCGCCTGTCAGGACGCCGTGCGCTGTCAGATCGCTTATGCCGAGCAAAACAGCGTGCCGTGGGGCATCTCGGAGTCTGCTTTCAGCGCGCTCGACCGGCACAACGTCTATCAGTATCGGGCCTTTGGCGTGCCGGCGTTGGCGTTGAAGCGTGGGCAGGAAAACGAGTTGGTCGTGGCGCCGTATGCGGCCGCGCTAGCTCTCGGCGTGCAACCGACCGCCGCCGTAAAGAATCTGCGGAAGCTCGCCACGCTGGCCGATTCGACGTTGCTCGGCGACTACGGCTACTACGAGGCGATCGATTATTCACGACGGACCGAACCCGGCGGAGCGGCCGGCATCATCATTCACTGCTACATGGTACATCACCATGGCATGTCGCTCCTCGCCTACGACAATGCTTTGCATGACAATGTGATGCGACGGCGGTTCCATTCCGACCCGCGCGTTGGCGCCACTGAGCCGCTTTTGCACGAGCATATCCCCGAACAGATTTTGCCCACGACCCGCGAGGTGCACGAAGAGCGACCCCTGCTCCGGGCGATTCCGGGCCCCGGCCCGGCAGTTGTGGCGCAAACACCAGACATCTCCTCGCCGCGCATCCACCTGCTCTCCAATGGAAGCTGCTCCGTCGCCGTGACGAACTCTGGCGGCGGCGCCTTGCGCTGGCTGGACTTCGACGTGACGCGCTGGCACGCCGATACGACCTGCGACGTTTCAGGGGCGGCTTGTTATATCCGGGATCTGGAAAGCGGAACGATCTGGAGCAACACCCATCAACCGGTGCGGTCTCCCGAGCGTCGTTATACCTGGAGTTTCACGCCGGATAAAGCGGAGTTCCGGCGGCGGAGCGGACCGTGCGAGACCAACACGGAGATCGCCGTCTCCGCGGAAGACGATGCTGAAATCCGCCGCGTGACGTTGGTGAATACCTCGCCCAAACCGTGCCGCCTGGAGTTGACCAGTTACCTGGAGCTCGCGCTCGCGCCGCACCGGGCCGATCGCGCGCATCCTGCGTTCAACAAGCTCTTCATTGAAACCGAATGGTTGCCGCATTGCGAGGCGCTCGTCGCCCGGCGCCGCGTCCGCGCTCCCGACGATCAGCCCATCTGGGCCGCGCACCTTATGGTTGCCGAACCCTCCACTTTTATCGATTCGATCGAGTTTGAAACCGACCGCGCGCAATTCCTGGGCCGGGGGCGCACGCCGGAAAATCCCGAAGCGATTACCCGTAGCCTAACGAACAGTATTGGCGCCGTGCTCGATCCGATCTTCAGTTTGCGCCAGCGCGTCATCATTCTACCTAACGAGCGATTGCAGTTTGTCTTGGTTACCGTAATGGCGACGTCGCGCGAAGGAGTGATCGCCTTGGCCGAGCGTTACTCGCAGTTTCAAACTTGCGGACGGGCTTTTGAGACCGCATGGACCCGTTCCCAACTGGAGATGCGCCGGCTCCATATCCGGCCGGCCGATGCCCAAACCTTTCAACAACTCGCCACCCTCATTGTCTTTCCGCACGCTCAACTGAGACCGCCGCCCGCGCGGCTCAGCCGCCGGACCGAGGGACAGCGGGCGCTCTGGCGCCTGGGAATTTCCGGCGATCTGCCAATTGTCGTCATCATGATCGGTCACCTCCGCGACATCGAAATCGTGCGCGAAACTTTGATCGCGCATACCTTTTGGAATTTGCGCGGCTTGAAGGTCGACCTCGTGCTTGTGAGCGAGGAACCCCCCAGTTATGACGAACCGTTGACCGCTCAGTTGCGCCAGATGACTGAGGCACAGGCTCACCTGACCGGTGTGGATCAGCCTGGCGGCGTTTATCTCCGTTCGGCGACTAAAATGTCGAAGGAAGAATTGATCGCCTTGCAGGCCGCTGCCCGGATGGTTCTGGTGGCAGCTCGCGGAACACTTCGCCAGCAACTTGCCGCGACCATACCTGTTGCTGCGAAGCCGCGGTTGCTAGCGCTTGGCCGGCATTTCCACGAAGAGCCCTCCGCCCCTCTCGCCTTCGTGGAGCTAAAATACTTCAACGGCCTCGGCGGATTTACCGAGGATGGAAAAGAATTCGTTATCTACCTGGGGCCTGGCCGGCAAACGCCGCTGCCCTGGATTAACATCATGGCCAATCCGAAGTTCGGCGCATTTGTTTCCGAGTCAGGCACGGAATGTGTCTGGGGCCGCAATAGCCAGAACGATCGCCTGACACCCTGGTCCAACGATCCGATCTCCGATCCCCCCGGAACCGCCATCTACATTCGCGATGACGACATGGGCGTCGCCTGGTCGCCGACACCCCAGCCGATTCGGGAAAAGGACGCCTATCGCGCGCGGCATGGCCAGGGTTACACAACCTTTGAACACAACAGTCACGCGATCGAACAACGGCTGCTCACCTTCGTCCCAGTCGATGACTCTGGCGGCTTGCCGGTGCGCCTGCAGCGGCTGCGCTTGCGCAACAATTCGTCGCGTCGGCGGAAGCTGACCGTCACCTCCTACGCCACGCTCGTTCTCGGATCCGACCCCGAGGAAACCGGTATGCATATCGTCACGAAATGGGATTTGCAGAGCCAGAGTCTGTTTGCCCGCAACTCCTACAATCCGGAATTTTGCGAATGCATCACTTTTGCTACTTCGACTCCGGCGCCTTCTTCGTTCACCGGTGATCGCGCCGCATTCATCGGGCGCAACCGCTCGCTGCGCGATCCAGCGGCGATGCAGCATGAACGATTGACCGGTGACATTGGCGCCGGTCTCGACCCTTGCGTCGCCGTCCAAATTGTGGTCGAGATTGAACCCCGATCCACCGTTGAGATGACTTTTCTCCTCGGCCAGGCGGACGACGAAGAAAAAGCGCGGGAACTCGTGAACCGGTTCCGCGATCCATCGAACGTCGAGGCTGCATTCCAGGAAACCCGTCGGTGGTGGGACCGGATCCTGAGCACGATCGAAGTGGAAACACCGGAGCTTTCCACGAACTTTCTGCTCAACCGCTGGCTGCTTTACCAGGCACTCAGTTGCCGAGTCTGGGGTCGGTCGGCTCTTTATCAGTCAAGCGGTGCCTACGGGTTCCGTGACCAATTGCAGGATGTCATGGCTCTCGTGCACGCCGCGCCCAACCTTGCGCGTGACCATGTCCTGCGCGCAGCCGCGCGACAATTTCTTGAAGGCGATGTCCAGCACTGGTGGCACCCCGAGTCAGGCGCTGGTGTCCGCACGCGGATCAGTGACGATCTTCTCTGGCTTCCCTTCGTGACCGCGCATTACGTGCGCACTACCGGCGACGCCGCGATTCTCGATCAGATGGTTCCGTTCCTTGAAGCAAAACCGCTGGAAACACAACAGACAGAGAGCCTTTCTGTTCCGGTTGTCTCCCACACGGAAGGTTCACTGCTCGAACATTGCCGCCGGGCGATCGCGCGCTCTGCGAGCGTCGGCCCAAACGGATTGCCGCTGATCGGAAGTGGCGATTGGAACGATGGTCTCAACCGCGTCGGACTCGGCGGCAAAGGCGAGAGCGTGTGGCTCGCCTGGTTTGAGGTATGTGTGCTGAAAGATTTCGCTGGGCTGCTCACCATGCGCGAACTGAGCGAGGAAGCCCAGGCCTGCCGCAGCCGCGCCGCCGAGCTCGCAAAGACCATCGAAGCACAGGCTTGGGACGGAGCGTGGTATCGCCGCGGATACCTTGACGATGGCACCCCTTTCGGATCAAAGGAATGCGCCGAAGGTCAGATCGATTCGATTCCGCAAACATGGGCCGCGATATCCGGCGAAGGCAAGCTTGATCGCGTAGAAATCGCGCTGCGATCACTCGAAGCAAATCTCGTTCGTGAGGCCGACAAGCTTATCTTGCTGTTCACTCCACCGTTCGACAAAACCGCCGCCGACATCGGCTACATCAAGGGTTATCCACCCGGCGTGCGGGAAAATGGCGGCCAGTACACTCATGCTGCCGCCTGGGTTGCCATGGCTTTCGCCCGCCTGGGCGATGGCGATAAGGCGGTGCGACTTTTGCGAATGTTGAATCCGGTCGAGCGTGCTCGGGAAGACGAGGATCGCGAGCGATACAAGGTCGAGCCTTACATCATCGCCGGCGATGTTTACTCGTTAGCCGGCCATGTCGGACGCGGCGGCTGGAGTTGGTACACAGGCGCAGCGGCTTGGACATATCGTGTCTGGCTCGAGGAGGTTTTGGGATTCCAACGCCGCGGCGACAGGCTCATGATCAACCCGGTCATACCGAAAGATTGGCCTGGCTTCCAGCTGCGATACCGTTTTCAGAACACCATTTATCGCATCGCTGTCGAGAATCCAGACCACTGTTCCAGAGGTGTCGCCCTAGTGGAAGTAGATGGAATCGCGGTTATCGACAAGGCAGTGACTTTGCTTGATGACGGGGGGCCGCACGAAGTACGTGTCGTCATGGGAACGGAACGGCCCGCGTGACTCGCATTAAGCAGGACGAATGCAAAAAGGCGCGCGCGGTTCTTCGTCTGCTTAGCGAGCAAATCGGTCGCGACTCGTTTTGCCGTGAAGATCGCAGAGCGATTTTTTGCGGAGCGCTCCTCAAAATTTGGCGTCCACCTTTATGGATGGTTTAAGGACTCGCGCCAAACAAGAAGACTTTCCGTCGCGGAATCTTTGATTGCCGCCTAGCGCGCGCATGAGCAAATACTGGCAAAATCCCGTTCGCAAAAATCGGCTCGGTGCAAACCAGGACGTGAGCAAGATTTGCGTACTTCTTCACAAAATTCGTAAAGCGCGTCCGTCGCTTGGTATGTTCGATTAAGCGTATGAAAGGCAATTTATTCATCGAAGCACAACCCGTCGAAACTCCGGCACGAGCGGTACCCGCCTTACATGTCCAAAAGATTTTAGTCCCGATCGATTTTTCCGCCCCTTGTAACAAGGCATTCAAATACGCTCTCGGTTTCGCGCGGCAATTCGGATCCCAGATAGTTATGATCCACGTTATCGAACCGGCAGCAGTTGTGGATTCAGAGCCACTCGCAGTTGAGAGGACGCCGCAGACTAAAAATGAGGCGGCTTCGGCGGAAGAGAAGATGCAAGCGCTTGCTGACGCCTCACCTCGCGATGCAAACCTTCGTATTACATCAGGCATTCGCAGAGGAGTTGCAACGCATGAGATCGTTGAAGCGGCCCAGGAACTTGATGCCGATCTGATTATCATGGCAACTCACGGTGTCAGAGGTTGGAAACATTTTGGCCTGGGCAGCACGGCAGACCGGGTTGCCCGGGCGGCACCATGCCCGGTTCTCGTGGTGCGCGAAAAAGAACGAGAATTCATTTAGAAGGAGACAAATAAACGTTATGAAAACACATCAACCTGAAGTTTTCGGAACCACGCTGGAAAAAACAAATCGCTGGGTGAAAGAAATCAGCGATTCGTTGCACTGGGACGATCATCACAAGGCGTATCACGGGTTGCGCGCCGTGCTACACGTGTTGCGCGATCGCTTACCCGTGCCGGAAGCCGCGCACCTCGGTGCCCAACTTCCCATGCTCGTGCGCGGCTTTTATTACGACAATTGGAAGCCGGCCGCCATGCCAACAAAGATCAAGACCGCACAGGAATTCTACGACGCCGTCCGTGAGAATTTCGCCGCAGACCGCAACGTCAATCCAATGCGATTGACCGGGGCTGTGTTGAGGGTGCTCTCCGCGAACACCTCTCCGGGTGAACTCAAGAAAGTGTTCGGAATTTTTCCGCCGGAATTGCGGGCGATATGCCTCGAGGGCGAGACCGTCGACCTCTCCGACTTGGGATGACTGCGACTTCACTCATCATCGTGGCCGATCGCGGGAGTCTGCGCGCGTATCGCGTACAGGAAACACCGACGCGAGGTCCCCACCTGGAGCTGGTGCAGGCCTTCGAACTCACTGATGTCATCAATGCGGCGAGCGCGAGGCACGAGACGCCAATGACCGATTGGCCGGTATTGGAAGCAGAGATGGATCGCCGTATTTGCAAAGAGCTCGCCGCCGAAATCGCCAAAACCGTGGAGCGCAAAGCGGGCGAAGGCTGGTCGTTCGCCGCGCCCGAATCGATCCACAGGAAGATCGTCGATCAATTGCCGCCTGAAATCCGAGATCGGATTGTGGAGCATGTCGAGTCCGATCTAGTAAAGTTGCCGACGGCAGCGCTGCCATCGCACTTCCGCTCGCTTCAACCGATTTAATTCATGATTGCGTTCCCAATAAAGATGAAATCCAGCGAAACCAAATGTAAGGAAAGGAGCAAAGAGTTATGGCCAAATGTGAACGTTGCGGAAATGAATATGACAAGGCATTCGAGGTCAGGTTCGGAGGGAAGACGCACGTCTTCGACAGCTTCGAGTGCGCGATTCAAACCATGGCGCCGGACTGTAATCATTGCGGGTGCAAAATTATCGGCCACGGAGTTGAAAACGGCGGCAGAATATTTTGCTGTGCGAATTGCGCCAGAGAAAGCGGCGAAAGCCGGCTGCGCGATCGTGTTTAAGTCAGTTCAAATCTTGTTAGCAATCAACGCGCGTCTTCAACTAGAAGTTTTTAGCAAATGAACATGACACAGGATGCATCCACACTCCCGCATCCGCGGGATAATCCACTAGAGTTCAAAATTGAAAGAATTCTGGTGCCACTAGATTTCTCTGCCGGATCGATGGAAGCGCTCGATTACGCCGTTTCGCTGGCGAAACAATTTCGCGCTGGCATCCATCTTGTCCACGTCTACCCGCCGGACGAGGCGTCGTCGGCGCCCGGCGCAGGACATCTCCTGCTGCAGTCAGCGGAAGCGATCGAACGGCTTAACGAGGAACTGAGCGGTATTCATCGCAAACATGTGCCGACGTTTCGTCCGGAGAATTGCTTTGTACGTCGCGGGCGACCATACGAGGAGATTGTCCGTTTGGCCCGCGAGATTGATGCCGATTTGATCGTCCTAGCGACGCGCGGACATAGCGGACTGAAGCATCTTCTGCTCGGGAGCACGGCCGAACGAGTGGTCCGCAGCGCACCGTGCCCTGTTCTGGTTGCACGAAAGCGAAAACAAAAATCGAAGGCGGCGCCCAAACCATTCGCTATCCGCGCCATTCTGGTTCCGACAGATTTCTCGCAATGTTCGCTTGCCGGAACGGAGTACGCGGCGTTTCTGGCAAGGACGCTTGGTGCCACGGTGCGCCTTTTTCATGTGATCTACCCGTATACAAATTACGTGTTCGTTGACCATGCCGGCGTTCGTCTCTCCGGGTTGGCCGAAGCGGTTGAACAAACAGCCCGGCAAGAGATGGACGCGCTAAAGCAGATGGATTTTTTGCGCGGTGTCCCCGTCCAAACGAAAATGCTGCCTGGTCCCACGGTGGATGAAATCTGCGCGGCGGCCGGTGAACCCGACGTTGATCTCGTGGTCACTTCCACTCACGGCCGCACCGGTTTGAAGCACGCGCTGATCGGGAGTGTCGCAGAGCACGTCGTCCGTTATGCGGAGCGCCCGGTCTTGGTTGTGCCCAGCCATGACGCCAGCTCCTGATCGAGAATCTTATGCCAAAATCTCTCCCCGATCTAATCAGCGAAAAGGCAGAAGCGCTGGTCGGCGCGCCTGAGGATTTCGATTCACTGGTCGATTTAATCGGCGACGCGCGTTTTGTTTTGATCGGCGAAGCCAGCCACGGCACACACGAATTCTATCGGATTCGCGCTCAAATTTCGAAGGTCCTGATTGCGCAACGCGGCTTTAATGCCGTGGCAGTGGAAGCGGATTGGCCAGACGCATATCGCGTCAATCGGTTTGTCCGCGGCCCGAGCAAGGACAACGATAGCGTGGAAGCATTGAGCGGATTCCAACGTTTTCCGCAGTGGATGTGGCGCAATGCCGATGTCCTCGATTTCGTCGGCTGGTTGCGCGAGCACAACGACCAGCAGGCATTCGAAGATCGCAAATGCGGTTTCTACGGCCTCGATCTTTACAGTCTACACGCTTCGATCGAAGCGGTGCTCGGTTACCTGAGCAAAGTCGATCCCGAGGCGGCCAAACGCGCGCGGCATCATTACAGTTGTTTCGAGGAGTTTGGAAAGAAGATCGAAACCTACGGCTACGCGACTGGATTCGGAATGACACCGAGTTGCGAATCGGCGGTCATTAGAGAACTAGTCGCGCTTCGGCAGAAGGAGATGGAATACCTGCAACGCGACGGCCAGGTGGCGGCCGACGCCTTTTTTTGCGCGGAGCAAAATGCACTCGTCGTGCGAAACGCAGAAGAATATTACCGAAACATGTTTCGACGCGAAGTTTCGTCGTGGAATCTGCGCGACACTCACATGATGGAATCACTGGTCAGGCTGGTAATTCATTTAAGCAATCAACGGCCGCCTGCAAAAATCATCGTGTGGGCGCACAATTCGCATCTGGGCGATGCGCGTGCGACGCAAATGGGCGAGCGCGGCGAGCTCAATCTTGGGCAGCTCGTCCGCGAACATTTTGGAAAGGAAGCAGTGTCGATTGGCTTTACTACTTATGATGGCACCGTCACCGCTGCGTCGGACTGGGACGGGCCAGCCGAACGCAAGAACGTGCGTCCGGCGCATCCGGACAGTTACGAAGCGCTTTTTCACGAAGTCGATGTTCCAAATTTCTTTCTCGCACTTCAGGAGGATGCTGATGTCGCCGCAGCGTTGCGCAGTGCACGTCTCGAGCGCGCCATCGGCGTGATCTACCGGCCGGAAACGGAATTAGTCAGTCATTACTTTCATGCCCGTCTGCCAGATCAGTTCGACGCGATCCTGCATTACGATCACACTCGCGCAGTGGAGCCGCTGGAGCGCACAGCGGAATGGGAAGCGGGCGAAGTGGAAGAAACATTCCCGAGCGGCCTGTGAACTCGTTGTGTCTGCTAAAGACTTGGTTTTTCGTTCTGGCCGTTCTTGTCACTCCAGCAGTGGCTCAAACGTCTTCCAATCAAAACCCACTCCCTTCGCAAGCTAAAGAGGTGCACGGGCTCGCGGTGCCGGTGCCGAAAGAGATATTCCGTTCTCTCGATCAATTCCGGGACGCGAACTGGGGCGCTGTAAAGCGTCCCGAGGTCGCTCGCTGGAAATCGCACGGCGACCAGGCGCAGATCGCAACTCTGCTTGGAGTCGTAATAGCCGAAGGTTTCATTGCAATGGAAGCGAAAGATTCGACGGAGGTAAAAAATCTCGGCAGCAGCGTGCTAGGCTTAGCCCAAGGACTCGGCATCAGAGAGCACGCTCTCCGCCGCAGTCGCAGCATTATGGAGCTTGCCGATAAGAATGAATGGTCGGAGGCGCGAAAAGAGTGGGATGGTGTGCTTTCAGACCTCGAAAGCGGAATGATTGAACTCAAAAGTGAACAGCTGTCCCAGCTGGTAAGTCTTGGCGGATGGTTGCGCGGTACAGAGGCTCTATCCGCGATCGTAATTCAGAATTATTCACCCGAGCATTCCAAGCTTATCCGCCAACCAGAGTTGATTGATTATTTGGAGGAACAACTTCGTGCGATGAGCAGTGACATCCAAGCTCGTCCCGTTGTTGTAAAACTGCTCGATGGGATACACACAATTCGTACACTCATTGAAAGCGAAAATGGTTCTCTGTCGGAAGAAACAGTCCAAAAAATCCACGGCGTCTGCGCAGAGCTTGTGCCGCTGTCGTCACGACGACTTGATTGAATCGCCAACTTGAAGTCGCGTAAGAGACCGCACCATCAAATCGAAATTTTTGTTGATCGAATCGAGCAATTGTTCAACTCGATGGATCCTTCGCCATTCCAGGAGAGAGACCTCGATGATGATGCGGAAGAATTCATCGTCAGTTGGGCGCAGGAATTTCCGCGCCGCGATCCAGTTTCTCTGGTCATCCATGTAAACCAGCTTCCTGCACAACGCGACGCGCAGCACCTGGTTGAAACGGCAGTGCATCACTACTTTGCCTATCGGGCAAAGCTGAAGACGCTTGAGTTGCGCCATCTGCTCAACGAAGGACGCACCAGCTTAATCATCGGGCTGGCTTTTCTGGCGGCGTGTATGCTCGCGAGCCAACTACTGCGTCGTCAGGCAGGAACATTACCAATCGTCCTGCGAGAAGGCCTGATCATCGCTGGTTGGGTCGCAATGTGGCGCCCGATGGAAATTTTCCTTTACGAATGGTGGCCTCTTCTGCGCAAAAGCCGCCTGTATCAGAAGCTGAGCCGAATGCATGTGGAAATTCGCAAACGAGGATAGCCCGATTTTATTTTCATTGGGTCTGCACATGAATTGCAGAATTAGTAGAAATCATAACGATGAAAACACGCCTGCTGCTCAGTTTACTTCTAGCGGGGCACCCCAACGAACGATATCAAAAGATGCTGGTCATCTTCACGATCGCTGTTTTTCTCCTTTACATCATTTTGCTGTATACCCGGACCGCTGCAACTCGGTGACCGAAAGAAGAACGGAGAGATAGCCAAACTCCTCCACGTTTTGAACAGAGCTTTACCTACAAAATAGGCGTTTCTCAACTGCGGATCACACCAGTAGGTGAGCGGCTGCGAACGTTGGCCAGTTATCCACGCCCCACCATTTAATTCGACCAATCTATCCAGCAGTTACTCGGCTCGACGATCAACCACCAACCGATCGAGCACGGGGATTGCGCCTGGCGGTCTTCTTTCGTGGTCGGGATTCGTACCAGCTTTCCGCATCGGTTCCCCTCGTGGTGAGGGTAGCGAGCGCAAACAGTTAATTCCGCTGCAACAATACCGCTCTTCTTCTCTCGGCAATTTGCTCACCTAATCTTGTCGTTAGGCAAAACTCGCTGGATTCCGGCCTAACAATTTCTGCACAGCAAAAAGCAATTGCGGCATAGCGGTTGAGGCATTGCCATCGTTATCTTAAGCCGTGGAAAGAAAGGGGAACGCAAACCTAAACCAAAGAAAGAGAGAGAAAACACAATGAAAACATTATCAGCAATTTTAATTGGCGGCCTGATGGCGTGTCTCGCCATCGGGATAACAACAGCACGAGGACAAGTAATGTATAGCCTCGAAGACCTCGGAGTCGTTAAAGACATGGATTATAGCGTGCCTGCCGCGATCGACAGTCAGGGATGGGTGACCGGTACGGCGTACAAAACGGATGAGTCATGCGCCTTTTACTACGATTACGGTCAGAAGTTCATGGAAGACGCCGGCGGCCTCAACAGCCGCGGTTTCGCCATTAACTCCTTGGGCCTCGACTCTGTCGAAACACGGATCGTAGTGGGAGACACCTTCACTGTCGTCCCGATGGAACCTCGAAGTCACGCGGCCATGTTCAAAAACGGAGTCGTGACGGATCTCGGAGTTTTGCCAAACCAGTTGTACAGCCGGGCAAATGGCATTAATGCCACAGGGCAAGTGGTTGGATTCTCTGGGCTACAGCGCGATAGCAGTGAGAGCCGAGCCTTCATGTGGAGCAGCCAAACTGGCATGATCGACATTGGCACGCTGGGCGGCGGATACGCACAGGCGAATGCGATCAATGACGGTGGCTACATCACAGGCGCGTCCCAAACGCAGGGCATGACTCCAATGGCGTTAACCCACGCGTTTATCTATCAGCTGCCGTCTCCGCCGTATCGGCGCTATCACCCAATGGTCGACCTGGGTGTACTGGGTGGCTTTTCCAGTTATGGTATGGCCATCAACAGCTACAATCATGTCGCTGGGTATTCGACGATCACAGCCAACGACGAGCGCGTTCATGGGTTTTTCCATGATGGCAACAAGATGATCGATCTTGGATCGCTCGGGTGGCCGGGGACAGATACCGATGTCAGCGTAGCTCTGGGTATTAATAAATCCGACCAAGTTGTCGGATACAGTTATCTCCCAACGGTCGGCGGAATGCCTCTGCAGCAAGTGGCTTTTCTCTGGCGTCGAGCTGAGCGGACAAATGATTAACCTGAATAAGCTGCTGTATGGGAATGGCAAAAATTATCTGCTCGTTTCTGCGACAGCAATCAATGACAACGGGCAGATTGTGGCCAAGGCGTACGATATCTACAACGGTGGTGTACACGCCGTTTTGCTAACTCCGACGGGGCCTGCCCAGTGAGATAAATTAGCCATGACTAATCCTCGCCAATAAGGTACAAAAAAAAGTAAGTGGCGTCTCTCCGGCCCAGCAAGTCGTGAGAGACGCTGCGGCGATGTGTGCTGGAAGCTCTATCGCGTTTACCCCAGCATCTAAATGTCCGTTGAACAGGAGCAGCGAGCTTAAACAACTCAAAACAATCAGCAACCAGAGAAGGCTTTTCGTTGTCCTGCGGATGAAAAGTTGATTGCATTTGTTGAATTGAAATCTGCGATTCGCGTAGTTCACATCCAGCCGACTCCTCAACAAAAGAGACCAGCGACCGCGATGGGCGGCACCGAAACTTGCCTGAGTTTGGCGGCGTAAATTCAATCCTTCATAACCACCGTCCATCTGGGTGTCAATTCAGTTGGTGGAAGAGACTGCTCGTGGTCCTTCTCATCCGTAAACCGAGGGTTATCGGAATTTGAAATGTTCTGGGCGCGCTCTCCTATAGCAGAGTCGCGGCTGGGGGATCTGTGTTAATTCGCAACCGCGAACAAATCTGATTTGCTGACGCGCTTCGCGGCGAGCAATAGCGTTTCGTTGACCTTGAAGCCCTTGCTTTCCGAATCGGTCCCCTCGTGGTGACCGTACGGAACGCAACCAGTTAATTCCCGTTGGAACAGTCCTGGTGTTCTTCTGTTGGCATTTTCTCACCTTATCGTGTCGTTAGGGAACAATTTCCGGATTCCGCCCCGAGCAAGTTCTGCAAAGCAAAAAGCAATTGCTGCGTAGCGGTTGAGGCATTGCCAGCGTTAGCTGAAGCCATGGAAAGAAAGGGGAACGCAAACTCAAACAAAAGAAAGAGAGAGATACAGAAATGAAAAAATTACCAGCAATTTTAATCGGCCTGATGGCGTCCCTCGCCATCGGGATAACGACGGCACGAGGACAAGTGATGTATAGCCTCGAGGACCTCGGAGTCGTCAAAGACATGGAATATAGTGTGCCTGCAGCGATTGATAGTCAGGGATGGGTGACCGGCACGGCGTACAAAGGCGAGGAGTCATGCGCCTTTTACTACGATTACGGTCAGAAATTGATGGAAGATGCCGGCGGCCTCAACAGCCGCGGTTTCGCCATTAACTCCTTGGGCCTCAACTCTGTTGAAACACGGATCGTAGCGGGAGACACCTTCACTTTGGTTCCGATGGAACCTCGAAGCCACGCGGCCATGTTCAAAAACGGAGTCGCGACGGACCTCGGAGTTTTGCCAGGGCAGGTGTATAGCCGGGCAAATGGCATTAATGCCACAGGGCAAGTGGTTGGATTCTCCGGTCTACAGCGCGATAGCACCGACAGCCATGCCTTTATGTGGACCAGCCAAACCGGCATGATCGACATTGGCACGCTGGGCGGCTCATATGCGCAGGCGAATGCGATCAATGACGCTGGCTACGTAACCGGCGCGTCTCAGACTCAAACCTGGGGCCCAATGGTGATCACCCACGCGTTTATCTATCGGCTGCCGTCTCCGCCGTATCAACGCCATAACCGAATGGTCGACCTGGGTGTTCTAGGTGGCCTTTCCAGTTATGGCATGGCCATCAACAGCTACAACCATGTCGCTGGCTATTCGACGATCCAAACAAACGACGTAAACGCCGAGCGCGTTCATGCGTTCTTCCATGATGGCAACAAGATGACCGATCTTGGATCACTCGGCTGGCCGGGGACAGATACCGATGTCAGCGTAGCTCTGGCTATTAATAGCTCCGACCAAGTTGTCGGATACAGTTATCTCCCGACGGTCGGAGGAATGCCTCTGCAGCAAGTGGCTTTTCTCTGGCGCCGAGGTATTACCGGAAGCGGACAGATGATTAACCTGAATAAGCTGCTCTATGGGAATGGAAAAAATTATCTGCTCGTCTCCGCGACAGCAATCAATGACAACGGGCAGATCGTGGCTAGCGCGTTCGATATTCAGAATGGTGGCGTACACGCCGTTCTGCTAACTCCTACGTTTATGTTGCCGCCGCCAGCCCCGTAATCTGCGGCTACCCGAGTGAGGTAATTAGCCATGACTAATCCTCGCCAATAAGGGACGAAAAAGTAAGTGGCGTCTCTCCGACCAGAAGGTCGTGAGAGACGCTGCGCGATGCGCGCGCGAAGCATCAAATGCCGGTCAAAGAAAAGATTTCACCGCGGTGGCTGCGAAGCGCGTTGAGCACTGATAAGACCGGCGCGTCGGAGGCTGAGCATAATGACACATGCTGGCATTAGCACACCGCGATGATGCGAAGTGCAGAGATAATCGGCGCCTTATTATACTATCGCACGGAGCCACCGCTTAAATTGACGCGACGCGACGCGATAACTTCTGGCATCGGCAATGCATGATTTCCTGGCTTGAAGCCGATGGTTTGTCGTACGGTGCTCGGCGAGTCGCCGCTCGTTTTGACGCCATTCGCGAAGTTTACGATCGATGAAAGTCTTGAAACTGTTGCCAAGCTGATCGTGACCACTGGCCCAACTGGTACATCGAGGAAAAGTTTTCAATTTTCGATTCATGTCTCTCCACCCAGAGCTTGCACAAGTTTATCGCATTCCCCCATAGCATCTGGATGTCTGTCACGACGCTGTCGCCCAACGAAAGCCTGCCAGCATTTCGGTCCTTGAGAATGTACGTCGAAGTTGGCCGCAAACGATCTCAGGTGTTGGTTAGCCGGATATTAGGCATCAGCTCACTGAAGGCGACCATCTTTAGGCGACGATCCATAGAACAACAAACGGCACCAGGTTGAACAGAAGAATTCCGATCTTATAAATCGACATCCCAAGATAGTGAAGAAAGTCGAACTGCTCATCAGATAGACGAAACCATCGGCCGTGGAAGCGGCGCATCCAGTCATGTGCGATTGCAAAAACCAGAAACCACATCAACAGGATTCCGTAGTTGATGACCGTGCACCAGAGAAGAAAGCTGCGCGTAATTTCAATGCTCATGTTTTTCGTTCCTCCTTCGGCATCTAACGAGAAGAGATAGCCACGGTAGGGGGCCGTGGCAACCTCGCCGTAAGGAGCCCGCTTCGTAAGGAAAGAAACCGATCCCGATATGACAGGACAATTTTCGATCAATAAAACCCAAGTAACGAAGAGCAGACTTGGGGCTCAAACAAGAACTTGAATGCAAAGAAGGGACGTTTTCCATGCAACTAAAGACCATTGCGGCACGCTTCGCAGATAAACCGGTCAAACCCGACGACTCCGAGCAGCGGAGGGTATTGACGACGCTCAAAATGATTTACGACGGCGGCTCGCTCGATGGCAAGACCGCCAATTTCCCCACACGCGATCTCTCCTGCATCGTGGTTGGCCGACACCGCGGTAATTTGCATTTCTTTGAGACTTATAAGCGAACGATCTGGGTCAATCTTCGCAATAGGCGGACGATCTTTCGCTGCGCCGGCCTCACTGTTAAATTGAACAACAGCAGTTGGTGGAAAAGGCTGCGCGCGGTCCTTCGTCTCCGCAAACGGGAGGCCATCGTGATATGAAAGTCTTTGCTAATATTTGCGCAGCAAAACGCAAACGGGGGCTAGTCAGGGTGCACGACAACGGGAGAGATTCAGCCAAGGAAAGGCTGTTTCGCTAGTGAATTCAGTCGAAGAACGTCAGAGCTATTATCGGAATCTCCATGTCCGCGCACGAATCCGTGAATTTCTTGGACCGGCGCGCAATGGCGAGCTCTCGTGCGAATTTCTCGCCGCCAGCGATGAAAATGCATCTCCACCATTCACGCGGTATTCGCCACGAGCGCTGAATTCTCTTTTGGATGACGGCTTCGAAATCTGCCGTTCCCTTTGGGACCGCGACGCATTGATTGCGGACTTCGATATCGAATACGTCAATTTTGATAATCCCGATGAGGCGTTTCTAAGTCCTGAACGCGTTTTTGCAATTCAGCAGCCGGTGGCGCGAACGATTGAGCAGCTTCTACGAGAATACGGCATTCCAGCGCTGCACGTTTTAAGCGGGCGCGGTCATCATTTTTTCTGGCGAATTGAACAAAGCTCGAGCGAGTTCCAAAAGTTATCTGCATTCGGCCGCGGTCCGCCGAGCTTGTGGGAAGCCGAGGCACAACGTCATTCGCCCAATGGTCATGCGGTTCCACTACAACTGGCTCGCGCTTTCGCAGGTCTCGGCTTGGCGATGGAATTTCTCGCGCATCGCGTGAAACAAATCGCGGCGCCGCTCATGCAGATCCCAGTCGAATTGACAGCGGTGGAGGTTGGGCCTTCGGAACATGGCCGCGAGATGATTTCGATCGACATCTCGGAATACGGCGATCCGCTTTATTCACGCGCAGTCCGGGTACCCTTCAGTGTTTATTTGAAACCGTGGCAACAGCCCTGGGCGTTCGACTTTAATTCACTGCTCAACTTGGAGCCGATTTTTGTCCTTCCATTGCAAGGAATCCAATTACGGCAGGGAATTTCTGCGATGCGTGATGCGCATTTGGCCGCCGAACTGGCGGAGCGCACCTCAATCAAGATTCCTGATGGAACTCGCGGAACGGAGAAACTGCTTCAGGATTACAGCAAATCAAAGCTCGCCGATTTTCATGCATTCTTCTATTCGCAAGAACAGCATCCTGCCGAACTTTGGCCGGAAACCTACGATCGGCAGCCTCTGGAAATTCTGCCGGCCTGCGCCCGCGTCGCGCTCGAAACGCCAAATGATTTGCTGCTTCGACCTGCATTTATCCGGCGGCTTGTTCGCGTGATGCTCGCTCTCGGCTGGCATCCCCGGCACATTGCGGGATTGATCTGCTCAAAATACAGACGCGATTTTGGTTGGACACAGTTCGTCAATGTCGACCCGGCGACACGCGCTGATTTCTACACGCGCGTTTTCGCCGGCCTTTTCGCGGCCGGCACGGATAATCTTGTCGATTTCAACTGCGTCTCTGCGCAGGAACAAGGCACGTGCACATTTTCAGACTGCGGATTCAATCTGCTGGATTTCAAGCAATCGGCATTGGAAAGGAGAGCGCATGACAAGCTGGCCCATCGGCCTTTCAACCGGCTGTTTTTATCATCGAAACATTCTTGATTGTCTGCCGCTGATTCGCGAGAGCGGCTTTAGCATGATCGAGGTCTGCTCCACGCCGGAGCATCTCAATTTCCACGACCTCCAATCGGTACATCGCACGGCGGAGCGAATCAGGGAGCTGGGCATGGAAGCGTACTCGTTTCACGCGCCGTTCGCGCCAAGGATTGACATCGCGTCTTCCGACGACGCACAGCGGGCCGCATCTGTTGCAGAGATCTTCAAAGCAGCGGAAGCAGCTGCGACTTTACAGGTGCACTATTTCGTCATGCACCCAGGACCGGAAAATCCGGCGACGATCCCAGCAGCAGAGCAGTTGCCGCGGATGCAGCACGTCGTCGAATCGCTGAATCAGATCGCCCAGCGCTGTAAAGAACTCGGCATCATGTGCGTGCTTGAAAATAAATTGCCGCATCTGCTTTTCGGAAACACGAGCGACATCTTGTGGATTCTGGATGGAATCAATTCCGCCGAAGTCGGCGCGTGTCTCGACACCGGTCATGCTTATCTCGCCGGGGACATGCACAACCTCGTCCACAAACTCGCCGGTCACCTCCGAATGATTCATGCCCATGACAATGCCGGCCACGACGATAACCACCTGCCGCCCGGCGACGGAAAAATCGATTGGGAAAAATTCCTGCGCGACTTAATCGAGGTGCGTTTTCGCGGCGCATTTATTCTCGAAATGGCCGGTCACGATGATCCCGCCGTCACGATGACAAATGCGCGTCGCGGGCGTGCTTACGTGCGAAAAATTGCGCGGCGGATCGCCCTAGAAACCCGCTGAGTGCATCAGCTGCACAATCACTAGGGCCCGCTTCGTCAGATCCGAACGGATGTCACACGACGGATGCGCACCGGGTATTTGGTTTGCCGAAAGCAAGAGTGGCCGGGGGGTTACTGGCCCCTTTTGATGCCTGTGCTGTGAATTGTCCGCTGCAGTTCTTCCCCGCTAACCCGAACGATGTTGTTGGCAGTAGCCTCCGCCGCCCAGCTGCCATTATCATCAACTTCGACCCAGTGGCCGGGTAGACGACTTCCGGTAAACGCCGGTATCCACACCCAATGTTTACCTTTCTTTACGGTCACCGATGCGCGCCTGTGCGTGAGATCAAAATTCAGCTGTGTCGATTCACCTGGTTCGAGCGTCGTATTATTGATGGAGGTCTTCACGACGCCATTTACAACCAATGTCACTCGGTAATTGCCTGCCGCGAGCCCTTGTGAAATGTAACGGCCGTTTGCGTCTGTTCTAACTGTCGTCCGCAATCTGCCGCTATCGCTCGCTTCAATCCGAATATCCGCGCCTTGAATAGGATGTCCGTTAGCATCCTTGACGATTCCTTCAAGTACGGGGCCCGACGGCCAATGTGCTTGCGACGAAAATCATTACCGCAACGAAACCAATCCAAATTGATTTGATAATCATAACAAATCCAAACGCGAATGTGGCAACAAGCACAAGATCCAGTTGGCGAAATTCGATAAGGCCACTTTGCGTGTCATTTGCTTCGTTGCGTCCGCTGGCATGCCAGTTTTGCTTTGGTATGTTTCTTATAATTCACCTGCAAACTGAACATTAGTTCTTGGGAAAGGGCATGGTTGGTTATGTCCGATACGAAATCTCTTCTGAAAAAGAGACGGCGGCGTTCTATCATCGGATTTGAAATGATTCGGCTCGATCGCACCGCGGCTGAACCACTGCACGAGCAACTATACCGTCAAATCCGGGATGAATTGAAATCTGGCAGTTTTAACAAAAGCGCGTTTCGGCTTCCTTCCTCTCGAACTCTGGCCCTCGAGTTGGGAATCTCGAGATTAACCGTTAACCTCGCGTTTTCGAAACTTCACGCAGAAGGCTATCTGCGCTCGAAGTCCAGATCGGGAACGTTTGTGGCGCATCCGCTCCCCGAAACGTTTTTGACTGCTGACAAGCCCAAACCGTATCCTTTAGTCGGGAATCAACCTCGCATCTCCGGCCGGGCAAGAGCGATTCCAGACCAGCGCGCAGGGAAACAATTTGATCTCGGAGCGCTGGGCGCAGGAGCAGGTGTGTCCTTAGTTCCTGGACTTCCAGCAGTCGATGAATTCCCCCTCGACATTTGGGAACGCCTCAGATTGAAGGTCCTTGCACAAAAGGGCGCCCATCTACTGCGCCATGCATCCAGTCGTGGTGATGCGGATCTGCGCAAAGCCGTTGCCACTTACCTATGCGATTTTAGAGGTGCACGATGTCATCCCGATCAAATCCTGATAGTCGGTGGAATGCAGCAAGCGATGTTAATCAGCGCCATGGCGCTGCTGGATCCGGGCGCTCCGGTGTGGATTGAAGATCCAGGTTTTCATCAGGCACGTAGAGTCTTTATCCTGGCAGGCGCAAAATTGGTACCGAAACCGCTGGATCAGGAAGGAATTGTGATCGCCCGGTCGCCAAAAGAAAAGCAGCCGAAACTCATTCATATAACGCCTTCGCATCAATACCCGCTTGGCATGACAATGAGTTTGGAGCGCAGGAGCGCGTTGCTCGATTTTGCGCGCGCTCACAATGCATTCATTTTTGAAGACGACTTTTACGCCGAGTTTCGCTTTACCGGTCCGCCGCTTCCCTGCCTGCAGGGGCTCGACAATTTTAGCAGGGTCATTTACGCCGGAACGATGAGTAAAATCCTTTATCCTTCGTTGCGGCTGGGCTACGTCGTTGCGCCGGAGCAGTTGATCGATCCCTTGGTCAAAATTCGTAGCACAATGGACCAACACTCATCGGCGATTGACCAGGCTACGCTTGCGCGTTTCATCAACGACGGATTTCTCCTGAGTCATATTAAACGAATGCGAAGACTCTACGCGGAGCGCCGAGAGTTTTTCATCAAAGAGTTCAACAAATTGCTCGCTGATCGCTTCATCCTTCAGATTCCGGAAGCCGGATTAAATTTCGTCGCCTGGCTTCGACGCGAAGAAGATTTCGCGAGAGTCGGGCGTGTCTGCGCCGACATTGGCATCAAACCCTCGCCGCTATCGTTTTATTGCGTCGAGGCCAAGCTCAAGCCGGCATTTGTTTTCGGTTTTGCTGCCTGGACGCCCACGCAAATTCGAGAAAGCCTCCTCAGACTCGCATCTGCACTCAGGTAGAGAGAATCTGAGTTTACTTGCGCCGGTGGCATTTGCTTGCCCTGTCGAGCGCGCAAGTTTTGCCCAGCTAAAGACAAGCCGCGATTAACGCCAGGAACGGAGTCGTCTTACGCTTGCATCGACAAAGGAGGCGTTATGAAAAAAGTGCTTGTCAGAGCCTTGGAACCAACCACGGCGACTTTATTGGTGGCTTTCGCGATCGGCTTCGGCATTGCGGTTCATCCCGTGTTCTTTCTCGCCGCCTTGCTGATCGCAATCGCCGCGCTTGTTCAAACCAGTGTTAACGCTGCTGGCCACCTCACGCATCGGCATCCATGAGAGCTGATTCGAAGACCCCGCTGGTGACATTATTCATCGCGCAATATTTACAATTTTGTCACATGACGCGTCGCGCGCCAGGGTTTATCGAAAGCGCAATCATCAATTTTGAGGGTGCGCCGCGCTTGCTGCTTTTCGAGCGGGACAAAAAACCTTAAGCCACCAGTGAACGCGCTGACGATAACTGCGCAGAGAAACGAAGGGAACCGGCAGGTGCTCGGCGTGCTTTCGACGGAACTCCAAGCAATCCACGCCGGGATGCTGGATCTTGAAAGGGAGTTCGGGGAACATCTCAGGAATTACGGCGCCCACGAAAGGAGTGCACGCAATCTAATCCACTACCTTGCACTGCGACGTCACGACATTCGTCAGGTGCAGGAGCAGCTAGCCGCGCTTGGCCTTTCGTCGTTGGGGCGTACTGAATCGCATGTCCTCGCCGGGATTGAAGCGGTCTTGAAGGTGCTGCACCAGCTTGGAGACCGCGAGTGGCTGCCACCCACCCGGCGCGAGCGAAGTATCGATTTTGCGGAGGGCAATACATTGCTGCGCGCCAACACCGATGCCCTTTTGGGGCCGCCAGGAGCGAAGCGCAAAGTGCGCATCATGGTAACTATGCCCAGCGAAGCGGCACACGACTTCGAGTTCGTGCGTGAACTGGTAGCAGGCGGAATGGATTGCATGCGTATCAACTGCGCCCACGACGACATGAATGCATGGGCTGGTATGGTGGCCAACTTGGAACGTGCCAATGACGAACTGGGCGAGAATGCCGCGTAGAGATGGATTTGACTGGTCCGAAACTCCGCACCGGATCGATCGACCTGAACTCGCAAATTGTGAAGTGGCGCCCTGAACGCGACATCCGCGGCTGGATGACGTCACCCGCCCAGATTTGGCTAACTCCCATAGAAACTCCGGAGCAACCACCCAGTTTAGTTAGCGGTTGCCTGCGTGTGCCGGCGCGCGTGCTCGCCAAAATCGGCGAGGGCGACCGGCTCAAGTTTGAAGACTTGCGCGGCAAGTCCCGCGTCCTTGATGTTCGAAGCAAACAGGGACGGAGTCGCTTAGCGAGCTCCGCCCAAACCGTATATCTGAGCACTGGGAACCCGTTGGCGGTCACGCGCATTCCGAAAGCCGGCGTGGCTATGAAGGAACACACGGAGGCGAGTGTCGCTGTTGTCTCTCCCGACAAGGCATGCATTTTTGTGAAGCCAGGCGACAGGTTGGTACTGACACGTGCGTCGACTCTCCGGACAGCCCGCCCGGTACGGTGAACAAGGGCAGATCGTCCATCCGGCAAGGATTGCTTGCACACTGCCCGAAGTCTTCGCCGACGTCCAGCCTAAGGAGCCTATTTGGTTCGACGACGGCAAAATCGGTGGTTTCATCGACTCGGTCGGTCGGGACGAGGTCACGGTGCGCATAACCGCCGCAAAACCCGGTGGTGACAAACTAAGAGCAGACAAGGGAATTAATCTGCCGGAAAGCACCATACATCTACCTGCTTTGACGGAGAAGGACATGGCCGATTTGGCGTTTGTGGTCAAGCACGCTGATCTGGTGGGGCTTTCGTTTGTTAGACAGCCAAAGGATGTAAGCACGCTGCAAGCAGAACTGGCGCGCCTGAATGCTCCCGAAATGGGCGTCGTGCTGAAGATCGAAACGCGCGCAGCCTTTGAACAATTGCCCACGATCCTACTGGAAGCGATGCGCGGTCACCGAGTTGGAGTCATGATTGCGCGCGGCGATCTTGCCGTCGAATGCGGTTGGGAGCGTCTGGCGGAGGTGCAGGAAGAAATTCTCTGGGTCTGCGAAGCGGCGCACATTCCGGTGATTTGGGCGACGCAAGTTCTTGAGGGCCTCGCAAAAAAAGGCGCGCCGTCACGCGCGGAAATCACAGACGCAGCCATGGGCGAACGGGCGGAATGCGTCATGTTAAACAAAGGGCCGCATCTCGCGCTGGCGGTGCAGGTGTTGGATGACATCCTCTGCCGCATGGAGGCGCACCAGAGCAAGAAGAGCGCACGGTTACGCCGGTTGCATCTGTCCACCATGTCAGACTCGCAATTTACGCGCAGTTAAAGCCAAGCCGCGGTTATCGCCAAACATGTCGCCAAGCTAGCGTTTTTGTGGACAAAGGAGGCGTTATGAAAAAAGTATTGGTCACAGTTTTGGAACCAACCACGGCAACTCTGCTAACGGCTTTTGCAATTGGCCTTGGTATTGCGGTGCATCCGGTGTTCTTTCTTGCGGCTTTGCTGATAGCATTTGCTGCGCTCATTCAGAGCCTCGTTAATGCTGCCGGCCACCTGACGCATCGCCATCCGTGAAATTACTAAATGAAAACGTCATTTACTTCGCGCGACCGCGCGCAGCACCGATTGGTTCATAGTATTTTGGTTCCGGTCGACTTCTCGGACTGTTCACTGGCAGGTCTAAGGTATGCGGTCAAGTTCGCTAAGGAAGTCCGTGCGCGCCTCATCGTCCTGCACGTCACCGATCTCGGCCCGGTAATGATGACGACGGCCTGTGGCGATTATGATTCCCCTACTTATCTGGAAGCAGCGCGGCGCCGATGTGGCGATCGGATGCAAGCTTTCCTGAAACGCGTCAATTTCGATGGGGTTCCAGTCGATACAGTTGCCGTGGCCGGATACTGCCCCGCCGCTATCTATGAGGCTGCTGCAAAGCAAGGCGTCGATCTGATTATGATTGCGACGCATGGCCGGACTGGATTGCGTCATGCGTTACTTGGCAGCGTTGCTGAAGGCACGGTGCGACATGCGGGGTGCCCAGTGCTCGTTGTGCCGTCGTTTCCCCGCGTACGCAAAAAGCCGGTAGCCAAAACCGCGCGACGGCGACGCAAACAATCTTTGCAATCTGCACCGAAACCGAAATAGGGAGGCGGGCAAAAAATGCGCGGCAATTCGCAATTATTGCCAAGCAGGAATCCGTTTGTTCATGAGACTGGAAGCATGAAAACGCCCATCATGCTTCTGCTTACAAACGACAACGATTTGGAAGAGTCGGTGGCCGACGCGCTATCGGGGATCGGCGCTATCAGCCATCTCACACGCGATGCCAGCGAAGCGTTGGAAATCATCTGCGGCGCAAACGATCTCGATTTTGCCATAATCGATTTCGAACACGGCCCGCATGGGATGACGCTGCTCAATGCGATCAGCACGTTGCGGGAGGACCTTCCTGTAATTGCGATCACTCGTGACGATGAAAAACATGTGGAAGCGTTGGCGTACGCAAACGGCGCGAAGGCCTGTGTTTCAAAGCAGGCCGTGCGGACGGAGTTGGCGAACACGATTCGAGAATTGAGCGAACCAAGACCGGAACAGGTCTTTGCCTAAATGGGGAGGATCAAAATGCAAACAATGAGAGCTAACGTTTTTCGCGGACCAAACAGGATCTGCATTGAAGAAGTGCCGCGACCGAGCGCCGGCCCGGGTGAGGCGGTGATTCGCATCACGCTGACCACGATCTGCGGGACCGACCTGCACATCTTACGCGGCGAATACCCGGTGAAATCGGGGCTGGTGATCGGACACGAACCAGTAGGCGTGATCGAAGAGCTCGGTGAAGGTTTGTCCGGATACAAAATCGGCGATCGCGTTTTGGTCGGGGCGATCACGCCGTGCGGTCAATGCCGCGCCTGTTTATCCGCGCAATGGGCTCAATGCGGACATGGTGAAGGTGTGGAAGCGATCGGAGGCTGGCGATTCGGTAACACTATCAACGGCGCGCAGGCGGAATATTTGCTTGTCCCAAATGCGCAAGCAAACCTCGCAAAAATTCCGGATGACCTCACCGACGAACAAGTGGTGTTGCTCGCGGACATAGCTTCGACGGGATTTAGCGGCGCGGAATCGGCGAACATCCGCATTGGCGATACGGTTGCGGTTTTTGCGCAGGGACCCATTGGTTTGTGCGCCACCGCGGGCGCGAAATTGATCGGCGCTTCGTTCATCATCGGTGTGGAAGGCGATCCGGTGCGAATGGAGATGTCGAAACGAATGGGCGCGCACGTCGTGCTCGATCCGAACCAGTGCGATGTCGTCGCTGAAATTAAGAAGCTCACCGGCGGCGGTGCGGATGTGGCGATTGAAGCGCTCGGCCTCCAGGCAACGTTTGAGAATGCCCTGCGCTGCTTGCGCCCCGGCGGCACGCTGAGCAGCCTCGGCGTTTACTCGGGAAAACTGCAGGTTCCGTACGACGCGTTTGCGGCCGGCATTGGCGATTACAAAATCGTGACCACACTTTGCCCCGGGGGGAAGGAACGGATGCGCCGGCTCATGTCGATGGTGCAATCGAACCGCTTCGATCCGCTGCCGTTGCTCACGCACAGTTTCAAGCTCGACGAAATCGTCGAAGCATACGAGGTCTTCGGCTCGCGCCGCGACGGCTGTCTCAAAGTGGCGATCAGGCCGTAACGCGGCTGAAGCAGCTCGATAGAAATATTGAACTGGTGTTAAACCCAGAGATGCAGGTCCCAAGTTCGACCTCCTCTAGCTGCTAAGTCGCGTTTCCCCAGCCGGCGAGAACAAGATTTGCCCAGATAAAAGCAAGGTTCGGCGAGCGCGCCCGCGTTGCTGATGGTTGCATTAGCCAAAGGGGGATTAAGACAATGAATAGACAATTTGTTTCAACGTTCGCTGGTGTCTCCGTTGCCTTCCTCTCGTTAATTGGAGCTCCCGCGTATGCGGGAAACGGAGGACACGCAGGCGGAGGACACCCAGGTTTCAGTGGCGGTGCCCATGGCGGCAGTGCGGCTCGTGGCTACAGCGGAACTGGGATTAGCCGGGGTGCCGGTAGCTATGGCGCGAGGTATTATTCATCCGGAATCTCGACTGGACACTACGGCAACTACGGGGGATATGGACAGAGCTACTACGCACCGCGAAGCTCAACGGGAGGCCAGATTTATGGTTCCAGCGCGAGATCGCAAGGTAGAACCGCTTCCAAGCAGTTTACTCCATCGCCAAGTCGTTCCGGCAGCTACTACGTCCCGCGAGATCAATCCGCCACTGGCTTTGCGCGTAAACCCGGCATCGAGCAACGCGCCGGCATAACTGCAAAGGGTGCAACCCGGCCCGAGAGGACTTGGTCGCGACAGAATGCAGCCAACAGGCAGCGACTCGACCCTCAAGCAACGCAAAGATTGCGTAGCTGGCAAGGCAGAGCGCCTGGATACGCCGACGCAAAACGTCATCACCAGGAACACTGGCGTGATCGTCGTCACCACGACCATGATTGGTGGCGTCATAATTGCGACGCTATCGTGTTTGTCGGGGGAGGTTTTTGGGGCTGGTATGACGGCTGGTGGTATCCGGCCTGGGGCTACGATCCCTACTACTCCTACTACGATTACAATGGTCCCATCTATGGGTACGATGGACTTCGACCCGACGAGGTCATTGCCGACGTTCAGGCAGCGTTGCAGCAAATGGGATATTACGTCTATGCAGTTGATGGAGTGTTGGGACCGGCAACTGAAGCAGCCATTGCGAATTACCAGCGCGACTACGGGCTTCCCGTCACGGGAGCAATCGATCAACCAACAGTGAGATCACTCGGCTTGGGCAGTTAGCGAAGATCTTTAAGGAGTACGAGCTTATTTTGCAAGGAAACCTTGAAGTTCCGCGACGAAAATGGCATCCCGAGTTGGAGACGCGCGTGCCATTGATAAGCGACAGTGACTACGTTAGGACAACGTGAAACAGAAGATTCATCAACACCCAACTGTTTGCGGAACAGACTTCTCCGGCACTGCGACTGAAGCGGTCGATATCGCGGCAGGATTGGCGCGACGGCTCGGCACCGAGCTCATTCTCGTACACGTCGATGAATTTTACGGACTGGCACCAGTCGACCCGAAAATGTTTGACCCAGAGCTGTCCGAAAGACGCAGCGCACTCAATGATGAGGCGAATCGGCTACGCAGCTTGGGAACTGAAGTTAGACCGAAGCTTCTTTTCGGTTCGGCGTTTGACCAGCTGGTAACTGCTGCGAGGGACGCTAAAGGCAGACTGATTGTCGTCGGTGCCGTGGGACACGGTCTCGCCAGGCGCCTGCTCGTGGGAAGCGTAGCCGAACGGACGGCAGAGAGTTCGCCGATTCCAACGTTAGTTGTGCGTCCGGGTGGGAGGCTCGCTTCCTGGATTCGAGGCGAGCATGAACTAAAGATTCTTGCGGGGTACGATTTTTCCGCGGCCAGTGACGCGGCTTTGGGTTGGGTGAATCAGCTCGGGGAAATCGGGAAATTCCAAGCTACAGTCCTTTACAGCAACTGGCCTCCAGATGAGGCGCGGCGGCTGGGATACGAAGGGCCGCTTCCACTGGTAACGAATCCGACCGACGTTCAAAAGAAGCTTGAGCGCGATCTAAGGAAACGCGTTGCAGCATTTCTACCGAGCAAAGAAGTTAAGGTCATTGTTGAACCTGGCTGGGGAACTCCGGAAGGATACTTGTTCGAACTGGCCAGCCGGCAAAAGGTCGATCTAATCGTCGTCGGAACTCACCAGCGACATGGGATCGGCCGAGTACCTCTTAGGGTCGGTTTCACGCGCTGTTTTGCATCACGCAAACGTGGCAGTAGCCGTCATTCCTCCGGCTGAGAGTGCTGCGCGAAAACAAGGAAAATGAGAACCAAATCATCCAGCCAAAATCGTCGCGCTCGCGTCAAACCGCGGCGCATATTGGTACCCGTCGATTTTTCTGATTCGTCCGCGCGCGCGTTGCGGCATGCTGGGAAACGAGCCGCAGAATCCGGCGGGTCGTTGATTGTTGTGTACGTCGTTCCTGCTGATTACGGATGGTTGGGAATCGGACGCGACGAATTGCGCGACCTGGACCGCTCATTGCAAAAGCAGGCGGCGGATCGGTTGCGCACTTTTGCCGATGAAAACGTCGGTCACAAAGTGGCGGCGGACATGGAAGTCCGTGTCGGTCAGCCGGCAGAGGAAATTATTGCCGCGGCACGAGAATCAAAATGCGATTCGATCGTGCTCTCGACACGCGGCTTCACCGGCTTGGATCGGTACTTGATTGGCAGCGTCGCTGATCGGGTGGCACGGCTCGCGCCCTGCCCCGTCATTCTCCTGCGTCCGGGAAAACGTGCGCCCGGTCGAGAACAAAAGCCCACAGCTATATTGCGCTTCAAACACCCGGGCAAACCGTCCCCGTGACAAGCGATGACCGGCTGGAGAGTATGCAGGCGGCGGCTCACACTTCCTGGCACGAGGTTCCCGTTGGTGAGGTTGCTGGACTGTTAGAGACCGATTTGTTAAGCGGCCTCTCCGCAGTTGAAGCCAAATCCCGATTAAAGCAATACGGCCCCAACAAAGTAACGGAGAAGGCCGGGACACCACTGTGGAAACGATTTCTTCTGCAGTTCCATCAGCCGCTCATTTATATTTTACTCGTCGCCAGCGGTCTCACGCTTGCTCTGGGCGAGTTTGTAGACGGTTCGGTAATTTTTGGTGTCGTTTTCATCCTGGGGCTTATCGGCTACATCCAGGAAACCAAGGCCGAAGATGCGATCCGGGCGCTAACGAAAATGCTTGTCGCCGAAGCAACAGTACGCCGCGACCGACGCAAACAACGAGTTCCATCCATTGAACTAGTTCCGGGCGATGTGGTGTTACTTCAATCGGGCGATCGCGTGCCGGCTGATCTCCGCCTCGTTCGCGTGCGAAGTCTCGAGATCGACGAATCGATGTTGACGGGCGAGTCGCTGCCAGCGCGCAAACACGTCAATCCTCTCGCGCTCGAAACCATGCTGGCCGATCGCAAGAACCTCGCGTTCGCCGGGACACTGGTAACCCGGGGAGAAGCCGAAGGAGTCGTTTGCGCCACCGGCGACCAAACCGAAATCGGCCGGATTGCGTGGCTGATTTCGGAAGCTGTCGATTTGTCAACGCCGCTTACGCGCAGGGTTGCACAATTCAGCCGGATCTTGCTGTGGTTAATTTTGGGCTTTGCTGCGTTCGCGTTCGCCGTCGGCGTGTGGCGCGGCGAAAACATCGTCGAGATGTTCGTGGCTGCCGTGGCATTGGCAGTCGGTGCGATTCCGGAGGGATTGCCTGCTGCCGTAACCATTACACTTGCCATCGGCGTTGCACGTATGGCTCGTCACCGCGCGATTATTCGCAAATTGCCAGCCGTGGAAACACTCGGCAGCACGACCGTTATTTGTTCGGACAAAACTGGGACGCTCACTGAAAACCAGATGACCGTGCAGCAAATTTTTGCTGGCGATCAATTCTATGAAGTGACTGGAACCGGTTACGACGCGAGCGGGACAGTTCAAGCAGATGGCAAGCCCGTTGTGACCGAAGAGCATCCAGCGTTGATAGCGTGTCTTCGTGCCGGACTACTTTGCAACGACTCCGTGCTCATTCGCGAGGATGGAAAAATTCGCGTGGAAGGCGATCCAACGGAAGCGGCGTTGATTGTGGCGGCTGAAAAGGCAGGGCTGGCGCATGTGGATGCATGCCGCGAGTTGGAGCGGCTCGACGCGATCCCATTCGAATCCGAGGATCAATTCATGGCAACTCTCCATTACGGAAAGGGTGGCCATATCATTTACGAAAAAGGCGCGGTCGAACGTGTGGTTGGGCGGTGTTCAGTAATGGTCGATGACCTCGGCAACGAGTTACAAATTGAGCCCAAAAAAATCTTCGCCGCTGCGGACCAAATGGCGGCAAAGGCTCTTCGAGTCCTCGCGTTCGCCCAACGAAAGGCTATAACCGGACAACGCGAACTCGATCATCATCATGTGGCGCGCGATCTGACTTTTCTTGGTCTGCAAGGAATGATGGATCCGCCGCGGCCTGAAGCGATCGCCGCCGTGCAGCGCTGTCAAAACGCCGGCATTGTGGTGAAGATGATTACAGGGGACCACCTTCTCACGGCGCGTGCGATCGCCCAGCAAATCGGGTTACGCGGATTTACCGAGGCCGAAGCGCCAAATGCAATCAGTGGCCGCGAACTGGAAGGAGCGAGCGACGAGGAGTTGCTCACGATCGCGAAGGACTCGGCAGTTTTCGCCCGGGTGAGTCCCGAACAAAAACTGCGTCTGGTTAAAGCGCTCCAGGCTCGCGAGCAAATCGTGGCGATGACGGGCGACGGCGTGAACGACGCGCCCGCTCTGAAGCAAGCCGACATCGGCATCGCCATGGGTATTTCCGGCACAGACGTGGCCAAAAGCGCCGCCGACATGATCTTGACCGATGACAATTTCGCTTCGATCGAAGCGGCAATCGAAGAAGGCCGCGGCATCTTCGATAATCTCAAAAAATTCATTGTCTGGACGCTCCCCACAAACGTCGGTGAATCGTTTGTTTTGCTCGCTGCCATTCTTTTGGGCACCGCCCTGCCCATGCTTCCGGTGCAATTGCTCTGGATCAATATGACAGCTGTCACGCTGCTTGGTACTATGCTCGTGTTCGAGCCCAAGGAACCGGATTTGATGGATCGCCCGCCCCGTGATCCTCAGCAGCCAATCCTTACGTTTCCTCTTTTGATGCGCACTGGATTGGTATCGCTCCTGATGCTCGCCGGCGCTTTCGCGCTATTCCTTTGGGAATTGCGGCGTGAGGGCGCATCGTTGGCCGAAGCTCGCACCGCAGTCGTAAACGTTATCGTCATGGTCGAAGCGCTCTATTTACTCAACTGCCGCTCGCTGACGCGATCAATTTTCACATTGGGTGTCTTTTCCAACCTGTGGGCGATCCTCGGCATCGGTCTAATCACCGCGATCCAGCTTCTCTTCACCTACGCGCCCGTCATGAACAAACTGTTCCACTCCGCGCCCATGGCTGGCGAGTCGTGGTTGCGCATCGTTGCCGTCGCCTTTATCGCCTTTGCCACCGTCGAATTGGAAAAATGGATTCGGTTTGGTCACCACCGCGACAATCACGTGCTACCGGATTAAGTATGCCAGCAACGGGTCAGCGTTAGTCGGCTCACGAACGATTTCCAAGCAGACATGATGTTAAGGGCGCCGCAATTCGGGTTCGATTGGTTGACGATTTTTCTGCTGGCGCTCGCTCCGGTCTCCTTGGTTGAGATTACGAAAATTGTCCGTGGTCGACGCCTCGCTTCGTAGAACAAATCCAACCCTTGCGGCAGCTTGTCTGCCAGCTCCTTCTCGCTTTGCTGTCGGGTCGACGCTTTCCATGGTGCTCCTACACGTAGTCGAAAAGCGCCATGAAACCGAAGTCCATGTGCAGTTGTTGGTGGCAATGGAAGAGAGTTAGGCCGGGATTGTCGGCGACGAAGTCAACCTCCGCCTGCTGATAGCCGCCCAGCATCACCACGTCCTTCAAGATGCCGGCGGTTTTCGTTCCCGCGAAATTGGTAAGCTCAAAGCTATGGCGATGAAGATGGATGGGATGGATGTCGTCACTGGCGTTGCGCATCCGAAGCCGATAGCGTTTACCCTGCTTCAAGTGGAATGAAGCGGGGGCCATTTCGTTGCTCATGGGATAGGCGATGCCGTTGATGGTCCAGCGGTTGAAGCCTTCTTCAGCGGCGTTGTCTTTGGCGAAAGTCATGTCGAAGGTTTCGTCGGGCTGGGGAGCGGACGCGTTGGGCTTGGCAAAACTCGTGTAATCCCAACGAAACGGCTTCGGTGCCATCCACTGCGGCTTGCCGGATCGGCCAGCATATTCGACAACGATGCCCATGCCATGGCGGCGATCGTCGTCTGCGAGATCGCCGAGGATCCACACCCCGGGGTGGTTCATTTCTACGACGGCGGAAATACGCTCCGCTGTACCGAGCCATAAAACGGGAACATTCGCAGGATTAGGGACCGGATTTCCATCGAGCGCGATGACTTGGAAGGAGTGCCCAGGCAAGGAGAGGCTGCGAATTTCCGTGGCGCTGCCATTCAAAATGTGGAAGAGAACGCGCTCGCCTCGCTTCACTCGGATCGGTTCGCCATGGCCCAGCATCCGGCCGTTAATGGTAAAGAATTTATAACCAACTTCGTACCCGTGTGGCATGCCTTTGGCGAGAGAAGCTTTCATCGCCGATTCGCCAGTTTCCTTGAGAGCCTTGTCAACCGTGGAAGGCGACAGGAAATCCTGAGGCATGTCGCCACCGCGACTGAGAGTCGGCTCGAATTCTTTCAAGACGAGAAAGACTTCGCGATCGTAGCGGCCTGGATCGTTCTTCGGCTCGATGTAGACCGGTCCAACCTGGCCGCTGTATTGGCCGGCCGAGAGATCGGCCCCGGCGCGATTGTGCGTATGATAGAAGCGCAACCCGGCTGGCTTGGGCGTGAAAGTGATGCGACGCCGACCATGGGCAGGAATGTAAGGCGTGCCTTCCTCGGCAGCACCATCGACATCGGTGGAGACGAACTGGCCATGCCAATGCAACTGCTCAGGAGTATCGGTCTCGTTGAAAATATCGACCGTCACCTGCCGGCCTTCTTTGAAGCGGATGAGCGGCCCGGGGAACTGGCCGTTGTATGTGATGGTTGAAAGAATTTGGTTAGGCGCGATCTCGATGGGGGCCGCCTTGATTCGCACCGTGTACTCGGCGGGAGCTTCGGCCTCAGCAGCGAAAAGATGTTTTGGACAAAATAAGAGGCCGCCGGCGGCCAGTCCGGTAGTCCGTAGGAACTCGCGCCTCGATTCGACCAGCCTTTCCATCGAAAAAACTCTTCGCTTTTAACAGCCGCGTCGGCCGTATGATTCGATACTGAAATTAGACTACGAATGACAACATCGAAAGTCGATACTGAAAATCGTTACCAGGACTGGCTCTCAGGTTTCATCCGGCTGCACATCCTGCATCATGCCAGCAAAGAACCTTTGGTCGGCCATTGGATGATCGAGGAACTGCGCCGACACGGCTACCGTCTCAGCCCGGGCACGCTCTATCCCATGCTGCGCGGTATGGAGGAAGAAAGGCTATTTGCGTTCCGCTGAAAAGCGGGACGGCCGACGTTTTTGGCGGGAATACCGCGCAACGGCAGCCGGTCGCAAGGCCCTGGCAGGCGCGAAGGCAAAGCTGCGCGAGCTTTTCCTCGAACTGATCGAAGAGTAACAATCCCGCGCGCCGTGCTCCGACGAAACCATCAACTCGGCTGGACGTGTAGGAACTGTTGGAGATTTGGGCAATGACCAATCCGGTAGAAACCCCGCGAACCAGGGCGAGGCTGAGAGAGCTTGCGTTTGTCTTTCTCAAACTTGGTACGGTCGCATTTGGCGGCCCTGCGGCGCACATCGCGATGATGGATCACGAAGTCGTGCGCCGGCTGCGATGGCTGTCGCGGGAAGAGTTTCTCGACCTGCTGGCAGCGACCAATCTCATTCCCGGCCCAAACTCGACCGAAATGGCGATTCACATTGGTCACCGGCGTGCGGGCTGGCCCGGGCTAGTCGTCGCAGGCGTTTGTTTTATCCTGCCCGCGGCGCTGATTGTGATCGGCACTGCATACGCTTACGTGCGCTTCGGCAAACTGCCCCAAGCCGAAGGCGTTCTCTACGCGGTAAAGCCAGTGGTAATTGCCGTGATCGTGCAGGCGCTGTGGGCACTCGGGCGAAGCGCCATCAGGACAAGACGGATGGCGCTGGTTGGGATCACGGTGGCCACGTTAAATTTCGTGGGTGTGAACGAGCTGATTCTGCTCTTCGCAGCTGGCATTGTGATCTGTGTGGCGAGTGGGTTCAGCAAGTGCCTGAAAAGCGGCGTGAAAAACTCGATCCCGTTGCTATTGCCGGCGATGAATGGAGCGGCCGGAAACGCCGCGGCAACCGGTGTCGCATTTGGTTTGTGGCCACTCTTTGGTTTCTTTTTGAAAGTCGGCTCGGTGCTTTTTGGGAGCGGCTATGTGCTGCTCGCCTTTCTGCGTGCAGACTTGGTCGAACGCTGGCATTGGCTCAGTGAATCGCAGCTGATTGACGCTGTTGCTGTCGGTCAGGTCACGCCAGGACCTGTGTTTACCACCGCGACATTCATCGGTTATGTTCTCGGCGGACTACCGGGCGCATGGGTTGCGACAGTCGGAATTTTTCTGCCTGCGTTTGTATTTGTTGCCATCAGCGGCCCGCTGGTGCCGCGCATGCGTCGCTCGCCCGTGGTCAGCGCGTTCCTCGACGGCGTCGTGGCCGCCTCGATGGGTCTGATGACGGTCGTGACCTGGCAACTCGCGCGCTCTGCGCTTGTCGATTGGCTCACTGTGCTCCTGGCCACATTGAGCGGCGTGCTGCTCATTTGCTTTAAAATCAACTCTGCGTGGCTCATTCTGGGCGGGGCAGTAATCGGGCTGATCGTTCGGCATTAAAATGGCGCTTGATCAAATTTTCCGACGTTTGGGGACGACGCATTTTCAGCGCCGTAGGTGCGGCGTAATTAGGCGAACAATGCGTCGCATTGTGGGTACGCAAGAATTGAAGAGCAAAACCAAAGCCTGAATAGCTCGACGCGATGATCTAGATTGAGCTGAGCAAGTGAGCACCCTATCCGTTCTCAAAGACCAACGAACAGGCGAGGTTCTGTCTGAGCGCCGTCCGATTTTAAGCACGATGTTTTCGCCGAAGTCGGTTGTCGTGATCGGCGCGAGCGAAAAACCCGGGAGTGTAGGACGCGCATTGTTGGAAAATCTGCAATCGTTTTCTGGTCGCGTGTTTCCAATCAACCCAAGTCACGCGAGGCTGCTCGGGCAGAAGGCGTTTCCAACAATCAAGGACGCGCCGCAGCAAGTCGATCTTGCTGTGATCGCCACGCCTGCAGCGACAGTTCCGGGAATTGTCGCCGAATGTGCAGCCGCGGGTGTGAAGGGTGCGGTCATTATCTCGGCTGGATTCAAGGAATGTGGACCTGCCGGGGCCGAACTCGAAGAGCAGATTCTCAAGCGACGCGGAAAGATGCGGATCATCGGGCCAAACTGCGTAGGCGTGATGCTGCCGCACATCGGCTTGAACGCAACGTTCGCGAAGCCTTTAGCGTTGCCCGGCAACATTGGATTCATCAGCCAAAGCGGCGCGCTGTGCACGGCGATTCTCGATTGGAGCCGATCAACCCAACTCGGGTTCAGTGCGTTTATTTCCATCGGCTCGATGGCCGATGTGAATTGGGGCGATTTGATCGATTACCTCGGCGATGATCCGCATACGCGCAGCATTTTACTTTACATGGAATCGGTCGGCGATGCGCGCTCTTTTCTGTCCGCTGCGCGGGAAGTTGCGCTAACGAAGCCAATCATAGTCATCAAGGTCGGGCGCACGGGAGCTGCGGCGAAAGCGGCCGCGTCGCACACCGGCGCGCTTACCGGCAGCGATGACGTTCTGGATGCCGCGTTTCGCAGAGTCGGCGTTTTGCGCGTGGATACAATCGAAGAGTTGTTTGGTCTTGCGGAGTTGCTCGGCAAACAACCGCGGCCGGCAGGACCGCGTCTGGCGATTGTGACCAACGGCGGTGGCCCGGGTGTTCTTGCGACCGACGCGCTGATCGAGTGCGGCGGGAAACTGGCGGAGTTGTCCGCCAAGACTTTCGATGAATTAAACAAGCTTTTGCCGCCGCACTGGAGCCGCGGCAATCCCGTTGATATTCTCGGTGACGCCAGTCCGGAGACGTACACGAGAGCAGTCGAGATCGTCGCGCGCGATGAAAACAATGATGGACTGCTCGTCATTCTTTCGCCGCAAGCGGTGACCGAACCGAGCGAAACCGCCGAGCGATTGAGTGTGTTTGCGAAGTTGAAAGGAAAGCCAGTTCTCGCGAGTTGGATCGGCGGAGTCGGCGTGCGTCCGGGTATGGAAATCCTGGATCGCGCAGGCATTCCGACGTTTGAATATCCTGACGCGGCCGCGCACGCGTTCTGCGCGATGTGGCGTTACTCGCACAATCTCGATGCGCTATACGAAACACCGGCGCTGACCGCGACCGCCGAGATCGACAGATCGCGCGCCGAACAGATCATCAATCGCGCGAGAAAATCGCGACGGACGCTGCTGACCGAAATCGAATCCAAGCAGATTTTGGCGTCCTACGGAATTCCCATCGTAGAAACTAAACTCGCGAAGAACGAACAGGAAGCTGTCGACCTTGCAGAAAAGATCGGCGGCCCTGTAGTGCTCAAGATTTATTCCCAAACGATCACGCACAAAAGCGACGTCGGTGGCGTGAAACTAAATTTGCGCGGCGCGGCTGCTGTTCGCCGCGCGTATCGGGAGATTGAACGGAGTTGTAGGGCGTCTCAGACGATCAAGACGGCGTCACGATGGAGCCGGCGACCGACACATGGACGGCGTCGCACGGAGCGACGCGCCTACAACGACATTTCTCGGCGTGACCGTACAGCCGATGATCGCAAATACTGGTTACGAGGTCATACTTGGCAGCAGCATCGATGCGCAATTCGGCCCGGTGCTCCTATTCGGCACTGGTGGATATTTTGTCGAAGTGTTCAAAGATCGAGCGCTCGGGCTTCCGCCGCTCAATCGCACACTGGCGCGCCGGCTGATGGAGCGAACGCAGATTTACAGCGCACTGAAGAAAGGTTTTCGCGGACGTGGACCGATTGATCTCGCCGCACTGGAAGAATTGCTCGTACGCTTCAGCCAGTTGGTTATCGAACAGCGATGGATCAAGGAGATCGATATCAATCCTCTTCGTCGTTTCGTCCGAACAAATTGTCGCGCTCGATGCGCGCGTGCTCTTGCACGATCCACAAGCACGCGAAGCCGATCTTCCGCGATCGCCGATCCGGCCTTACCCGACCGAGTACGTGACGACGCGAAAAATCGGCGGCGTCAAAGTGACCATTCGCCCAATCCGGCCGGAGGACGAGCCGCTAATGGTAAAATTCCACAAGACGCTTTCCGATCGTAGCGTGTATCTGCGCTATTTTGGATTTGTCAGTCTTGAGAAGCGGATCATGCATGAACGCCTCCGCCGGATCTGTTTCATCGATTACGACCGGGAGATCGCGCTGGTTGCCGATCTCGACGAACCGCGATGGCACCCACAGATTCTGGGTGTGGGACGTTTGATCAAAGAACACGAAAAAGACGAAGCGGAGTTTGCTGTCCTGATCAGCGACCCCTGGCAAGGGAAAGGTTTCGGTTCGGAACTTTTGAAACTGCTCGTGCAAATCGGACGCAAAGAACGTTTGCGTCGGATCACCGGCCGCATTTCTCCAGAGAACACGACGATGAAAACCGTGAGCGAACAAGTCGGGTTCAAACTGCGTTTCGACAAAGCCGAAGGCGAATGGAAAGCGGAAATCAATTTGTAAACCGGATCACTGGAGGATTTCCCAACTGTTTCGCGTGACCAGCTAAATCCGTTTTTGAAAGAGGCGAAACCGAGCCATGGAGAGACACTAACGAGAGAAAAGGCGCGGCGAAGGAGCCGATTTACAAAATCTTTATAAACTAGCTAAACTCCATCAAATTCTGCAGGACGATCCCAGTCGGTAGCAGGATGCTACGAGTCCATTCGGTTTTTGCGGGAGCGCGAGCCGGTGTATCCGGCGTACTCGCGGAGTTTGATCACGCTCGGATAGGTCTGGTTCAAAATCTCTTTCATACGCGGTGTGCGAATCACGTCGCGAGATACCGGCTGCATTTCCGCAGAGAGTATTACGATGAAACAAGTCAGTGAAGAAGTCGACTTCAGCTTGCGTTTCGATAAAGCCGAAGGCGAATGGAAAGCGGAGATCAATTTGTGAGTCCTGTTCCGATTCGGCATTCATACACTAGAGCGTTTTAAATGAAACTGTGGCCGCTGTAGCCACGGCCCTGTGGGCCGTCCTCCCTGGAGTGCGAAAGCAGTGCCAAGTGAACCGGCCATAGGCCGGTGGCTACAAGATTTTTTAAAATGCTTTCGTAAGCGGCTTCCCTTCGGCGATAGGTCGCGAATTCCGCCGCCGGAATGCCAGTGGGGTTTGCCGAAATTTTCTTGAACGCTTTGAATCAGTTTACCGACGCGTTATCGATCAGGCTTCGACCAGGTGCGAAGTTCGATTCGCAGCTCTTCGGCAGGATAAGCACTATAGAGCTTCTTCGATCGAGCCGTGAAACTTTCTGGCGCGTCCGCTCGCGATTTCTTCTTTTGCTTTGGCATGCAGGCTGTGAGCGATCTTTCTCATTTGGGCGGCGCTAAAGCCATAAACATCTCGCGCCAGAATATGCTTCGGATGCTTTGTCGTCACCGTCGTTTCACGAAAGATAATGCTCAGGCATCAACTTCGTGGTCATAGCTTATCTTCATTATCGCCGACCTTTTCTTTTATACGGCAAGGGTCGCTGGCGCAATCCGCTGACCGCCTCAAATTCCGGATCTTTGTGCACTAATTCGGCATTCGCGGCCATGGCCTGAGTCGCAATAATCGCGTCCGCGGTGGAGAGTTTGTAGCGGCCGCGCAACCATCCAGCCTCAGCGCAATTCTGCCGCGTGGGCGAATCAATTTGCACCGGCATCGTCAGCACCACGGCCAATTCATCGCGCGCGACGCTCTCGCCGTGCGTCTTGATCAGGCTCGAAACAATCTCACACAACGTGACCGCCGAAAGATGAAGGCTGGCTCTCTCCCGTTCGGCGTCTTCCAACAGTTGGCGCACGATCTCCACGCCGGGCTCGCCATAAAGCAACGTGAGAATCGCGCTGCTATCGAGCCAGCTTGCGGTCTTCTCGCGCACGATCCTCCCGCCGTTGTTTGAGAAGCGCCGCCACCAGGTCAGGGCCGCCCTTGTACTTTCCGACTAACGAACGCCAGCCTTCCTTCGGCAGCGGTCGCCCCACAAGGTTTCTGGCCTTCTACGTCCCAGGCGATCCGCGCCCCGGGCTTGAGATCGAGCCGGTCACAAATCGATTTCGGCACCGAAACCTGTCGCTTTGCTGAAAGTGTCGTAGTCATACCAAAACATGTTCCGGTAAAATTACCAAGAAATCAACTTTACTGTCGGCATACCGGCTTTGTCGTCGGTTACTTTTTTCCTACGTTCCTGCATTCCTGATTTCTTCTCCAGCATTCCGCCCTCACGCGATTGGCGCAAACATCAGTCGTCATTTCGGTATTCGGTTTTTGCGTGAGCGCGAGCCGGTGTAGCCGGCGTATTCGTGGAGTTTGATCACGCCTGGAAAGGGTATGCTTCAAGAATGCAGGTCCGGTGATTGTCAGTCGTTCGGCGCGCGAGCACGCATACTCGAGGTATGGACATAAAAGTGGGAATTGGCGAAGGTCTCGTTCCGGATGGCCGCCCGAAAATCTAAATCCTTGGCAATTGTGCACCAGCCTGGTGCACAATTTTATCGCCAATTTGTCGAGGGCATCAAAGAGCGCATCCGAACGGCGCAGTTAAAGGCGGCGCTGGCTGCCAACGCCGAGCTGGTCCTGCACTATTGGGAAATTGGACGCGAGATTCTTGCCAATCAGAAACAGGAAGGTTGGGGCGCGAAGGTCATTGATCGGCTGGCGGCGGATCTCCAGCGTGAGTTTCCGAAGCTCGGCGGTTATTCTTCGAGAAATCTTAAGTATATGCGCGCGTTTGCCGCTGCCTGGCCGGACCGGGCAATTGTGCAGCAGCTTGGTGCACAAATTCCGTGGAAGCATAATTGCGTTCTGCTTGATCGGGTGAAGGACGCGAAAACACGGGAGTTTTACATCGTTCAGATAGTCAGGCACGGCTGGTCGCGCAGCGTGTTCGTTCACCATCTGGACACGGAGTTGCACAAAAGGATTGGTAAGGCACCGACGAATTTTGCGCTCGCGCTGCCGTCGGCGCAGTCCGATCTGGCAAAAGAGCTTCTGAAAGACCCCTACGTTTTCAAGCCGGCACCGCTGGATGAATCGGCTAACGAACGCGCATTGGAAAACGCCTTAATCGCCCGGTTGAAAGATTTTCTTATCGAACTGGGCTCAGGTTTCGCGTTTGTCGGCAATCAGTACCGGCTGGAAGTGGACGGCGAGGAATTTTTCCTCGATCTGCTCTTTTACCACACCCGGCTGCACTGCTATATCGTGATTGATCTCAAGGTCGGCGAGTTCAAGCCAGAATTTGCCGGGAAGATGAACTTCTACCAAGCGGCGGTAGATGACCTCGTTAAGACAGCGCAGGACGGACCGACCATCGGAATCATACTTTGCCGCGGCAAAAATAAGACGGTCGTGGAATACACGCTGCGCGATGCCAAAAGCCCGATCGGCGTTGCCGAGTATCGACTACTCCCTCCGAAATTGAAGGCGGAGCTGCCCAAGACAAAGGAACTGAAACAGATCGTTACCGAAACGAAGCTGCCGCGGTAAAGCAGCTCATTTCGGCATTCGGTTTTTGCGTGCGCGCGAGCCGGTGTAGCCGGCAGAACAACTCAAGCTCGGTTGAAACTATTCAGCCAATCGTCAAGGATCTGAAGCAGTTGGTTAAGGTCCGGCGGTTGGTCGAAAAACATTTCGCGCATTGATTCCAGATCTTTCCCGAGATCCGAAACACGCTGTTTGGGCGGAAGCAGCCGCAGCGTGCCTCTCGTCGCGGTTACGTAATTCGCCCACGCCGACCGATAGAACGTCTGCTTATGCTGCACGACAGCTTTGAGGAGTTCTTCGTCATTCGCCGCCTCATCCGCGATTCTTGATGTGATCAACTCCGCAACATCGGAATAATGCCGGGAGTAGCGTGCTGGAAAGGGTTTGTTGGCCGGCAAATGGGCCAACTGATGGAGAATCGTGGCTTTTTCCCAAAAGGTGCGCCTGACGTCCATCACCTTCACCTCGGTCCTTGATTCGTGCATGGCATCTGGGATCGCCTCAGCCAAGTAAGTCTGTACTTCTTTGATCTCTGCGGGCCAATGATCGGAGCGCGCACCAAACTCGATTTTCACCGATGGCCGAAGGTACGCGGCTGCATCCTGCGTCAGCTCAGTTCGAGGATAAGCGAAAGCAAGCGATTGCTGGTCCGGATCAGTATCATCCTTCGTTAGTGTCCAATCTTCGTTCAGTCCCTGGTTCCCAATCATCTTGTCTAGCTCCGGGGAAACCTTTTCAAAAATCTGCGATTTCGTCGCATCAGCTAGCGCATCGACCTGGCGCGTCCTGGCCTTGTTAGATAGTTTCGGATTAGCTGGATCCTGCTCTCCGCCGAATCCAAGGCTCTCTCGCTGGATCGAAATGTCGATGTCTTCGGAAAAGCGGTGGATCAGTCGATAGGCCTTTGACAAAGATGTGCCGCCTTTGAAAAGGAGATGTTCTTTCAAAGACTGCAGCGAGAAAAGACGTTTCAGCGTCCAGCAGACCCAGAAATCTTTTTCAATGACATGTGGCGGCAGCCCCATGCGACCCGCGGCCTCTCTGAAATACGTTGCTCGATCTGCAGCCGGCTGGCGGGCGAAAGTGTCCATCGCTTAGCTCTTACTAATTTCGGCAAAATGTCGATGCATCCAGGCCGGCGCGTAAATTCTGTCCTTCGACAATCGCTTGCGATCGTCGGCCGAAAGGGTCCGGCGAAGTGTTGCGATATGATTCGGCGTAACTCCTTCTTTGCCGAGGTAACGGAAAGCTTGAATCACGAGACCGGAAGTCGAACCGGCAGTTGCCATGTTCTTTGGTGTGGTGCGCCGCAACTGGATTGTCTGATGTCCAACCCTCACCGATTTGTCAGTGCCGTCGGTAAGGTAAACAATTTTTGCTGGCACCTGCTGCGACAGACCAAGACGATTAACCGCGTATGCACTGGATGGTTGCAATCGGCTCTCATCCTTTTCGCTGATCGCTTTGGCGACAGCATCGAGGTCGGGGCTTAGGAGACCCAGTTGCGGATGCTGCGTGGGGTAGTCGTAGAGACCCCGAGCCAGTCTCCGAATCGTCCCTTTGTCGGCGAGTCGGTTAAGGGCCTTGTCCACGGCAGGGCGGGAACCAAGGTCAAGAAATCGTTTCGGAGTAAACACCCAACCCCTCCCTTTGCCATATATTCGGTCAAGCACCTTACTATGAACGATTTGTGACATTTTATTGGATAGGATTTGTCCGAAAAACTACCCTGTTTTTCAGACAAGAAAAGGTGAATTAAAGAGGTCGCATCAGGCAGCCGATTGCAACGTTGCAATTCTCTCGGGCGCGCGGCTCTGCGTCCCACCCCGGCGCCGCTGCAGCCGTCATCGCCGCAGCCGCAGCCGCTGTCGCCCGAGGCACCGCCAGAATCACTGCCGCCGGAACCGCCACTGCCACCACCGCCACCACCACTACTACCACGACAACGACGACGACGATGAAAACGAAGAAGAAAAAGATGCCGATGATCGCGAAAGCGAGATCATTTCGGTATTCGGTTTTTGCGGGAGCGCCAGCCGGTGTAGCCGGCGTACTCGCGGAGTTTGATCACGCCTGGATAGGTCTGCTTCAAAATCTCTTTCATCCGCGGCGTCCGCATAACTTCTTTAAAGAATGGCTGCTCAATGGCGCCTGCTTTGATGATTCGCTCCAAGTGGCGAACTGCGTCGTAAGCCGGAGCTTTGGCGATCGCTCTGCGAAAACAGCTGACCCGGTACGGATCGTTAGGGTGCCATCGCGCGCCGTTTTCCGCGAGAATCTCGATGCAACTCAGCGCAGCGTCGGTTCGGGAATAATCTCGGAATAACGAATCCAAGCTCCATTCGAACGAAGAGAAAGCCCAGCGCATTGCGTTATCTTCACCTACTGCTTTCCGCACATCAGCGCCGAGTTTGATGAGAAATTCGAGGAGCTGTGGATTGGGCCAAAAACAATACTTATTGATCAGTGCGGTGACGTCATCTCGCGCCGGATCAATCCCGATTTTCTTAACGACATCGAACTGACCGCGGCGCACTGCTGCAACAAGCGCCGTTTCGAGATCCTCCTCGTCGACATCTGAATCTTCCATCCTGGGCACGGGCAGCCGAGGATCAGCTCCTGCCCAAAGGAGCAGAGATACCCATTTGAGATTTCCATCGGCTGCATGATAGCGGAGTGCCATGGTCGCTTGACGTCGCGCGGTGGGAACTGTGTCCCGCACGCTCATGTAAACACCGAGAAACTCACGGTGCTTGTCGCGAAAGGCCTTCGCGATCGGGTAACAATCACATTCGAGATCCAGTCCGTTGGCTACAAACCAACGCATGATCTGTGGATGCCGTGACCAGAGAATCGTATCGAAGTCAACCGTCAGAGGATCAGCGCCGTATTTCGCAAGCAACTCGACAAGATCGAAGTTGCGATTATCGATCGCCCTAACGAGTACGTCGTTCTTCTCTTCCTGGTCAACCGCTCCTTCCTGCAGGAGAACTTCGACCATACTGTGAAAGCCGGATTCAATTACAGTGCGAATTGGTGAAGTCGCAAAATTTCCTGGCGGCATGCGATACCGCCGACCGTCTCGAATCCACTGCTGCACTGCGAACAGTTTCCCGCCTCGGCAAAGCGAACAAAGCTCTTTCAGATCATCGGGAAGCTTTTCTCGTTTCGGCATGTCCTAGCGCGATTGCTTGCGACATCCAATTCAACGCACAGGTGGCTTCCCTTCAACCCCTGGACGCGGCGCATGAACGGGAAAAGTACGTTACCCGAACTGGATAAAAAGCGCGTGGTAGTTGCAGGCTAATCCGTTACTGCGGATTCGGCATACTCTTCCAATACGTCAGGGGAAAGATGCTCCAGGTGCTTTTCGTCGTGAAGATGTTTAATGTCTTCTGTACGATAAGTAGGTGCAGATTTCCGAAAGCGATCGGCCTTCCAAGGCCGAGAAAACTGGTCTTTTTATTTGTTTCAAAACCTTTTCTCGCTTCGCCGCAGGTGCGATGATGTGCAGTTTGATATTCATGTTCGGTTGGAGAGCGATTAGATCTGCCATGCGTAAAAGCCCAGAGTAAACAGATGTAGTGTGCTCAACCTCAAAAGCTCGGACGATTGATCGGTTGCGGAGCCAGAGCACGTCGATTAGCTCGATGGTTTGCAGCGTCACGTCGTCGTAGTTGAGCGGTAATTCGTTCAGAAGAACTCCTTCCTGGGGCTGCCACTTCGTCAAAATCTTGCCGCGGTCGGCTTTCGGCAGCCAAACCTTTAAGCCCATTCGAGATCCGATTTCGGCGAGCGCTGCTTGGATTTGCAGCGATTCACGAATGGACTCGTCGTCGCTCGATTCAGGTTCTTCTTCATCGGCGTGGGAAGGAATAGACACGCTAACGCTTTTATCAATTCGCTTTAGTGTGTGCTCCGGCTTCCACAACGGTTTGACTGCGGGAGAATAGCAAAAGACAGAAACGGTTCGTGCTGAACCGGGAATGCCGGCGGCTTGCAACCCGGCGTAAAGGATCTGATTGCTCTGAACAATTTGGGAACCAATCGGAGTCTTCTCCCAATCGAACGGAACAGGAAGTTCCAGAAATTCAATCAATGCGCGTCTGTCCTTAAGCGAAATTACGCTGAGATTATTGAACGGATCGTACGCTGCAAGAAAAGTATTGATCGTATTGCCTGCCTGGCCGGTTAGGCGGTTTTTCTGGCCCTCGTTCATCGAGTAAAGTTGATCAATGAGCGCGCCTTTAGAAACGCTGTCATCGGTTGTGAAAATGCTATCGAGTAATTTCGCGAGTTCATTGTTGGCGCGAAATCCGATGAACATTCTCCGCCAGGCTCCTTGCGGAATCATCGCTCCCCCGGCTACAGCTTCGGAGTCTTTGGTGTTGCCCTTGCCGTTTCTGTCCAGAATGCGAATTATCGCGTCGCATTCTGCCTCGGAAGGAAGAGCAGATGATTCGTCCAGGATGCGAGTGGACCAAAAAGTGCGAAACGCGTCCCGTTGTTTTTCCCACACCTGATCTTTGGACGACGCATCATAGGTCTGAAGGAATTGCTTCGCTAAGCTGGAAACTGCTGCCTTCGACATTAGGATTGGAGCTCCCGGAATAATCCCTGAACGTCTTCGTTGCTTCGCATCGAAAGTGCCTTCTTGCGAGTAGCCGGCTCGTTCACGTCGAACCCGAGAATACACCGCCTTTTCGCCTGTGCCCTCAACTTTCAACATCATGATGCGACCAAAGTTGTTTCCATGCGTTTCGGCATATTCCGCAAGGCCCTTCGCTTTCGCGAACGTGTCGTCCTCATTTGCGCGGTGCGGTTCAAGAACGTCGACAACCAGAGCCTTCCCTTCGCGTCGTAATATAATCAGATCAGGAAATGCTCGCTTCCAACCTCCGTGCTCATACGACACGCAGAAGGAACGCTCCTTACCTGGCGGGTTGCGGAGCCAGCCAACGAAGTCCGTTCGCTTCATCCATAGATTGAGCACGCGCGTCTCCCAAGTGTTGAGTCGGACCTGGTACCTTCCAGCATCGTTGCAGTAGAGGTGGTGCTCAAATAGCTCACCGCCGGGTTTCTCCAAGATTTCCTCGGGCAATTCCCAGTCGAGGTATGCGAAATCACGGCCAGCTTGCTGCAGCTTGCGGTATTCACTTCGCCTCTTCGCTTTTATGTGGTCGCGGATCTTTTTGCGATTCGCGTTTTCAAGCGCAGCAAAGCGCCTCTCGGCATGTTCATTCAATTCTTTGAGCACCGAGGCATCACCCGACAACGCGTAGAGTTCTAATTTCGCGAGAAGCGGATCCGTGCGCTGCTCAGCTTGCTTCCAAAAAGTCATGTGGACATCCGTTCCGGGACCAATCCGCCGCTGTGCTTCCCTGAAAAGTCCCTCAACATTTTCGGGCGCAAGTTCCGCACGTACCCGCACAGCTGCTTCCGGCAACTCCATGTTCCCGAGGCCAATGATGAACTGTTGTAATTCGACTTCGCCTGTCTCTCGAATCACGCTTGCCCAATCCTCTTTGTCTTTCCAGCGCGTCTCGCGATGCCGCAAAAGTATCTTTACCAATTCATCGCGCTCTCTCTCATAGGCATCTTCATCCAACTTGTCACCCGTTAGGTAAAAGGCCATTCGAAGTAACCGTCGAACCGGCGAGAGTGGCGACGGATTAGAAAAAACTGCGGTCTTTAGTTCCTTAAGAACTTCGAACGCTTCCGCCAAGGTCTTGTTTCGCTCGTAGCTGACCGGCCGTTCTGTGGTTACTTCCGTCGCAGGTCTGTCTTCCGCATCCGGATTTCGCAGCTCCTCCAATATTTTTTCCAGGTTTGCGCGGTCATAATGTGGCAGGTAAAGCTCGACGGTGTTCAACATTTCATAAGACTCGATTCGCCGCGCAAGCGGTGTGCGTATCATTCGCCCGACTAGTTGCGCGATGAGAGTGTGGTCGACGGCCTTCCGGAAGCTCATCATTACTTCAGCGCGTGGGCAGTCCCAACCGGTGGACAGCGCTGTCTTGAATAAGACGACGCGTGCGCTTTCATCATCCTGAATCCGCGACGCATCAATTCGGCGGATGTTTTCGCCACCGAAACTCAATTCCCCGGGCGTGTCGAAGCAGTGAACGATTGCGCCTTTTCCGAATGGTCCAACCGTCCGACGCAATATCTCTATAACATCGTTGAGCGGAGTTTTGCTAAGAACGTTTCTGCGCGGGCTCGCCATCCTCAACTTGGACCACGAAGACGGGGCGAATAAATGGCTCGTTTTCTTTCCGACTGTACTCGTCCCATGTCTTTTCAAAATCCTTCCATCTTTGCGCGGCGATTTCGAGCAACGTCATGTCGGTGTTGACCTTCGTTTCCGGCACCATCACCACCATTTGATCCTTAAGCAGCCCGCTGCTCCGTACTTCCTCGGCGCGGATTGTTACCTTGCGGACCGTTCTTTCTTGTTGCGCTTCGCTAAGAAAAGCATCGAACCGCTGGGTCGTCGCGCTCATCCCGAGAACTAAAGGAACTGGCGGCAGTCCGTCCTCCCGCGATCCTTGAATGAATTTCCGGACGATAGATATGCCCTTATTACGTTCCCTCGTGCTAATACCCATACCCTTATGCGCTTCGTCGATGATCAGCAGTAAATCATGGCCGTAGTCGCGTACTGTGTTCGCCACTGTTTGCCAAAAAGTTACGCCTTCCTTGTCCCCTCTCGTGGCGGTAAGAAGTTTGTCTTTACCGAGGAGCTGTGTGTTGATGAAATAGACTCGGCCTGGGTGGAGGAATTCCTCATCGAACTCGGCGCTGTTTATCAGCTCGAAATCGCCAACCTCGGAAGGTGCGTCGCAAGCGTTCAGAAGCTTATTGCGGCTTTGCGCATTCAACTCCGGCGAATCAGAGATCCAGAGAAAGCGCATCTCCGGGCGTGCAGGAAAATCTTCTGTGCCCTCCAGCAAGTCCTCCAGCAAGCCGGCGATGGTAATCGTCTTGCCCGATCCGGTCGGCGAGCTGAAGACTATGGCTTGATGTTTTCTCTCGCCGGGTAAACTCTTCAGTCGCGGCAATGAGTTCTTCGTGCAGCTCACGCCGTTTGCCGATTTGAAAAGGCTTTAGCTCTATCTTCATTCTGGCGCGATTCCGGCGGCGTTGCGGTCCACAGTGTTGATGCGAAAATTATCGAGGTAACTTTTGTAGAGCTGGACGCAGCGATACTTGCGTCCGAGGTCTTGACGCATCAGCGCGAAATTGTCCTCGGAATCCGTGACGAGAAAGACGTAATGGATGTCCTTTCGCTCATGGAGCTTCTTTTCAAAGTCACTGAACTTTGTTTCGCGGATGAGCACGGCGAAAGGCGAATGCTTGGCGAGATACCAGTCTGAGGATCCGCGCCGAGATTCTCGCTCGCCGATTGCTCCCGCCATCATCCAGAGAATCGGCATGATACCCTCGAAGGCATCCCCGCGCTCCGCCTGGGCCGGGTCAACAAAATCGAGGCGGAAATATTCAAGATTCTCCTCGAATCCTTCCTGTAAGCTATGCCCGTTCAGATAATCGCCGTCCAGCAAAGCTCCGTCTGCTCGCTTACCGGTTATGCTCGCTTTGCACCGAGGCCACGTCACTGCTTCGGCCACTCCGAGTTTTTCAAAGTCTGCATCGCCGGGAAAAATCCCCTTTTCCGCAAGTGCCTTCTCATTTTTTTCCGTCACCTCGTTACTTGTGACCAAAATGCATTGCCGATTCCCGCCTAATTCCTGGTTAAGTAGGGCCGTAGCTTGAAGCGTCGTTCCTGATCCAGCGAAGAAGTCTAGGATTAGGGCATTGGGATTCTTGCTCGCAACGACTCGGAGAGTGTCTCGCACTGCGTAAAGCGATTTGGGAAAAGCGAAAACGCCGCTTTCGCCGAGGAGTGTCCGGAGCATTGTCGAACCGTAGTTTCCGGAATCATGAGTGCCGCGGTGCCAGACGGTTTTTATCTGTCGCTGTTCGCCTGATGCGTACTCCAAGACGACCGCTCCAGTAACCGGGTCACGTTCCTTCACTTGGATAGCGCCGGATTCGATTTGCTTTTGCGCCTTCCGCCCTAAGTAAAGAATTGTCCACGTCTTGCGACTAGGATCGTATCCGCCCAGCTTTACATATCCTTTTTTTAGATAGTCGCGCAATGTGCCGGGACTGACGCGCCAGTTACCAAGACTCTTGTCTGTTCGGAATGGCCACGCGACGCGGGTCTCATCTTTCGGTCCTAGTTTTGGTTCTTGCTCGAATGGCAACGTTTCCCCAAATCCGATTATTTTTGGAACAGTCGGGTCAACGTAGACCGGAAAGAACAATTGCTTTCGATCCGCTCGGCGGGAATTTGTGCCGCCACGAAGTAACCTCTCCCATCGCGGAACACTAAATCGTTTGCTGTCTTTACGATCGGGGGCGAGGAGATCGTCGTTCTGCGGAGGTATCTTAGCATCGGGCCCGAAGCAAAAGAACGCGTATTCCTCGACGCGAGACAATCGACCTTGTGCAACGCCTTTCTCGTTGATGACGATTGTCACCATTTGCCGAGAGTATCCCGAAAAGAGATCCTCAAGTAGCACACCAAGATGATGAACTTCGTGTTCGTCAATCGTGACGATCAGCACGCCGCTTCGCTTCAAGAGTCGCTTCGCAAGGGTAAGCCTCTTCTTCAGCATCGAAAGCCACTTCGAGTGGCGCCAGGCGTCCGTCTGATCGACGTAATCATTGTTGTATTTCCAATCTCGTGCGCCGGTGTTGTAAGGCGGATCGATGTAGATCACGTCCACCTTCCGCTCGTAGGTGTAGAGGAGGAGCTGCAGCGTGTGATAGTTGTCGGCGTTGATGAGGATGTGCCACGGCTTGTCCGGCCCGCCGCGCGCAATGCGATCGACCGGGGTCAGCACCGGATAGATCGGCTCGCCAAAGCTGACCACCAGCACGAGCTCGGCCAGCGGGAATTCTGTCGCTTTTTCTGCGTCATACTTGCTCGGGTTAATCGGCTGCCGGCAATTGGCGTTCTTCCTTTGATCGCGATGACGCGCCACACGTTATTCCCCGGCGCCTCGCGCTGAACGACAAGATTGCCGACGCGAATCGCGACCTTTGGCAACCGTAACATCTCCGGAAGATGCTCTTCGAAGACGAGCCCAAATTGCTTGTGCTTTTTCAGCTCGCGAACTTCCGCGGCGATCTCGTCGCGCAGTTTCTCATCTGAAATTCGTTTAACGAGATCTTCAATCTTTGCCATTGCTTAGTAGTTGCCGGCGAGGTCCCAGGAGAACCGCCCGTTGACGGAAATGCAAACCAAGTAGTTGCGAACGTGTCGGATGAGATAGCGATCCATTCTTACGCGTTAATTGTGCCTATTTTGTAGCCTCCGTCGATTGGAGGAAAATAGAAAACGACGCATGGCATTTCTGCAGTGCGCGTTTCCTGGGCTGCTCCCGCCTTCGCCGGAGGGCTACGGCGCGGCAAGCTGGGGGAATAGAATCAGACGTCCCGCCACGGCGGGTAAACTCCGGTCAGATCGAAGATTCGCCGTGGCGAAGATTAGCGGGCTGGCAGCCTTCGTCCCGCGGTCGCGGGGCTACGGCCTGCCAAGGAGGTCGGACGTCCTGACAAACTGTTACCGGGCGGGTTCCAAGGATCGCTGCCGAATGATCTTTCGCAGGGACGAGTTCACTATCTTCGAAGTGGGGAATACTTTGGCGACATCGGGCTCAAGGAGCACGACGTTCGCCCCTTTCGCATAACGACGCGCGTACTTTCCGCGGATCGCTTGCGAGAAATCGTAATCGCTTTTCATCGAGCGCTCTTCGGATTTACGAGATTTCTTCTTCATAAACGATTTTCGATTGTCGATTGCGCAAACGGGAAGTCAGCAGAACTCAACAACACCGCTGCAACTCTCGAATCTGTTGTTCCTGGCCAATAGATCTCAGAGGGATTATCCAAAAAGTTTGTCGAATTCATTGTGTGTGCCAATCCATGCCCAAGAAATCGAATCGCCATGGCGTTCGCCGACTGCGCGATATTGTGCGCTGATCCGGACCGACCAAACGCGGTCGTAGCCGCCGAGCTTCTTGAATCGGAGCGATGGATGCTCTGGGTCTTGTTCAAAAAGTCGATACGCTCTGCGAGCGGCTTCGCGCGTTCTATCATCAAGCCGGTCATATGCCCGCCAGAAACTCGGGCGAGCGAATGATTTCACAAACGGCTGGGATCCAGAGGAGTTCCGCCTTCAGCACCAGATTCGCGCAGGAAAGCTTCCAACTTCGGACGCGGCTTGGGATCGTTTAGCAGTTCCTCCCAGCGGTCGTCGTCCACTTGCGCGAGCTCGCGTAACTTGTCGAGTATCGCGCGTCGCTCGGCATCGCTAAGCTTCGGAAGCTCCTGGATAATTTCAGACGCGCTCACGGGCGGAATTGTAATCGACTCTCGTTGATTTGTCAGGCAAAAGGGGTGCGGAAGAGCGGCGGACAGCCGCCTTCGCCGATCAGCCTTCGTCCCGCGGTCGCGGGACTACGGCCTGCCAAGGAGGTCCCGCCACGGCGGGTAAACTCCGGTCAGATCGAAGATTCGCCGTGGCGAAGATCAGTGGGCTGGAGTGTCGGAGGCGGGACGAACGTCAACAATCCCCCAGAGCATGGCCCGGTCCTCCGCGGCATGGTTGGTTTGCGTCGCGCATTGAGGTTCGCGGAAGCTACGCAACACTACCATCGCACCGGGTGCAGCAGCGTGTTTCACCGCAGCGAATAATCGCTGCGCGTACGCCGAATTGGTTCCATCCAGAATATTTGAAAGCGAAAATCCGGTGAAGCTCCCGGCCGGCTGGCGTTCAAGAAAATCGGCTGCGTCGGCGCATCGAACTTCAATCTGTCGGAGGTCAGGAGCATCCGGCGCAGAGCGCATCTCTCCGACAAGCAGCGCATGCGCATAGGGATTACTGCGATTGGGGTGCAGCGCGAAACAGCGCTCCATTCGGGTTCGCAATACAGTTCCGAAATTCGGCGGCAGACCGTTAAGAAATGCAGCGGAGTAAAGCGACCGAAGAACGAGGCGCGAGAACAGAAAAGAAAAGGCGGCACGAAACCGGTGCGTGTCCAAATGACGCCGCCAGTAGAGGATTTGTTCCTTCGGATCGTCGAACTCGAGGAAAGCTCCCACCGTGCGTCTGTTCCATCCTGCGAGAGGCGCCAGGGTGCGGGCAAAGGCGAGAATGCGTTCGGCGCTGCCACTCTGAATCGTACGCCCGCCGAGGCGCTGTTGAACGTAGGCAACTTGAACGGGATTAATGTCGACAGCCACTACAGTGTGATGGGCGGCGAGTCTCATCGCAGTGCAACCAGCAGAGGCGATGCAGAAGATTCGTCCACCAGGCTGGAACGCACGAAGCTCAATTGCGGCTGTCCTCATACATGCATCCGAACAGTAGTTTGCGTGGTCCGGCGCGCGCTGCGCGGAATCGGCCATTTTGCCAGGCCGTTACCGGGACGGTAGAACTCATCTCCATGCCGGAAAACTCGCAGAGACCCAGACGAGCACGAGAAAAGCGAAATTCTTAACCACCATTCCAGCCGGATCGTCAATTAACCGGCGCGCCCATAGGAGTCCGCAAGTGTTTAGAGTTACAAGCAGCGCAGTTTGTGCGACTGCGCAAACAATGGGAGCGATTCCGGTTAAGATCCAGACCCCAATCGCTGTCTCGACAGCTCCGAGCAATTTTAGCAGCTTCGGCGCAATACGCGGTCCGTAGAGCGGCATCGCCTCAACGACGCGCACCTGGCGCGGCTGACCGTTCAGGAGCTTGCACCATAAACCTTCATAGAACCATACGGCCGCCACCGCGACATGGATTAGCCATAACGGGGGAAGAAGCGCTGTGATCATTGGTTGCTCTATGAAATTTCAGCGCGCCGAGATGTTGCTCCGCATCGCGGATAAAATGTGATGGTGAAACGAGTGGCAGACGGCGGCTTCAAGGCGACCGAACAGCCACCGGGGACAATTCGGACTTGCGTAGTGAGTTGCCAGCGCGACTCGGGTGCGATCCTTCGACGTCATGCGCAATGTGTAATCGCCTCCGAGGAGCCTAATCCCGCCCAAGGCGAGATTTTGTTCGACAACCTCGAACGCATAACTATGCCCTCGAACTATGCGAGTCACTCGTTTGAGCAAGTGTCCGCCCACATATTGACATTTTACGTCGCTTCCAACTTCAGACTTGCAACCCTGAGTTCCGATTGGAGTTGGAAGGAAACGGCGCAAAAAAAATGGCCGGTCTTCTGCAATCTCCTCATAAAACATCAACGCATCCCACACTGCATCGGCTGGTGCGAAGAAATCCTGACAGGTTGTAACTGAAGCGGCTTCCTCCTGACAGCGAGACAACTCGAGTTCTACGGCTGGTCTCATTCCCAGCATTTCTCCGGGTGCAGCGAATATTGTCGCATACCTTGCCTAAAGATGAGTTTCGCAGTTTTATCACTCCGCTGTAAAGCGCAGGTTGTAAATTGAGGTTCTGAAGTAATGAAAATAGCCGTCTTTAGCGCGAAGAAATACGACCGCGAATTTCTCAGCGTGGCGATTGGCTCGCGTTGACGCAAAGAGCGTCTTTGGGCGGATTGTCCTGTTTGACAGAAATCTGTCAGAGTGGACATTTTAATTTAATGCAGACGACATTGCGATTCGATGAAGATTTGATGCGAAGAATTAAAGCCGAAGCAGCGCAACATGGAATGAGCCTTACTCGCTACATCGAAGTGGCGCTGCGCGAGAGGCTGCGCCGTCGTCGCAAATCGGGGCGGGAAGGATCCAGAAAAATCAAGCTCCCGGTTAGCCGGGCCAGAGGCGGTCTGGCTCCTGGGATTCGCGACCTCAAAGAGGCGCGGGCGATCACTGACGATGCCGATGGCGCCCGGTTCCTGATGCGACGTAACTGATTTCCTCGCTAACCACCGATGCTCCTTCTCGACGCTAACGTCCTCATCTACGCCTTCCGCCGAGACCTGCCGCAGCATACAACAGCCAAACGATGGCTGGAAAGAAAACTCTCCGCCGACGAACCGCTGGAACTGTTAGCAGTATCGGAACTGGCATTCTTTCGCATCACAACTAATCGCCGCGCATTCGCTCACCCGTCGACATTTGAGGAGGCACTGCGCTTTATTGATGCGGTCCGATCTTGTTCGATCGTGAGTGAACTGCATCCCGGGCCGGAACATCGCATTATTTTTGTTCGGATGGCGCGCGATTATCATCTTAGGGGAAATGATCTCAGCGACGCGTTCGTTGCCGCCGCGGCAGTTGAAGCCGGCGCAATTTTGGCAAGCGCCGACCGCGGCTTTGCGCGTTTCCGCGGTCTGCGATGGATCAATCCGCTCAGTGACAAATGAAAATTGGCGTCTTTAGCGCAAAGAAATACGACCGCGAATTTCTCAGCGCGGCGAATGGTTCGCGTCATGAATTGCGTTTTTTCGAGACGCATTTGAATGAGGAAAGTGCGGGGCTCGCCGCGGGATTCGAAGCCGTGTGCATATTTGTGAACGATCAGGTGAACGCCGCAGTCATTGTGAGGTTGGCATCGTTAGGCATTCGATCTGTCAGGCTGCGCTGCGCCGGATACAACAACCGCAGCGAAGAAGCCGGCTTCAGCTTGCATCTCGACGAAATCGAAGGCGAATGGAAAGCGAAACTCGTTTTATGAGTGGCGCGATGAAAATTCAGTCCCGGCAGGGATCATCCGCCTTCGCTGAGGCTACGGCGGACAAGCCGATCCCGGCTACAGCTGGCGCCGCGGCGCAGCGGGAGGTCGATTCGTTTTATCATCTTTCCGGTTGCAGTCTTTCCGGGAAGGTGTGCCGGGGCACGGCTTGTTTCGCTGGGCGCCATCTGAATCCGAAACGCTGGGCACAAGCGACCGCTCAGGAACCGCGAGTTTATTGCCTCGGAAAATGTTTCGTCGCGCCTTCGATCAGTAACGGGGAGGCGCGTCCGAAAATGGAAATTCATTCACGTCGCGGGATCGCGCTGGAGCGGCTGGCGCGAGGCGGAGCTCGAACACTCAAATCATATGGAGGCTACCGCGCTCTGGAACAAGCTCTCGCCAAGCCACCCGAAAAAATCACCGATGCCATCGAAATCTCCGCTCTGCGCGGACGCGGCGGCGCCGGATTTCCAACCGGAAAGAAATGGCGCGCGGTCACGCAGCAGGGATCGGCCGAGAAGTTTGTCGTTGCGAACGCCGACGAAGGCGATCCCGGCGCATACATCGATCGTTTTCTCATCGAGGACGACCCACACGCGTTGATCGAGGGAATGTTGCTGGCCGGTTATGCAATCGATGCCCACAAAGGCTGGATTTACCTCCGAAAAGAATATCCGCGCGCCGAAGAAATTTTGCGCACTGCGATCGAAGAAGCACGCGCCGCCGGATTTCTTGGCGAGCGCGTGCTGGGACGCGATTTTTCATTCGACATCGAGATCGTCATTGGGCAAGGCAGTTATGTTTGCGGCGAAGAAACTGCGATGCTTCGCTCGATCGAGGGCCGGCGCCCGGAGGTGTTGGCGCGGCCGCCGTACCCGACCGAACACGGTTTGTTTGGAAAGCCAACGCTCATCGATAATGTCGAGACGCTGGTCAATGTACCGTGGATCGTCCGCCACGGCGGCGAGGCGTATCAGCGCGCTCGGTTTCTCGCACAGTCGCGGGACCAAAGTCGTGTCGCTCAACTCGCTGTTCGTCCGGCCGGGTCTTTACGAAATCGAGTTCGGCATGACCGTGCGGCACATTGTCGAAGAAGTTGGCGGCGGCTTGCGCGATGGCGCTACGCTGAAAGGTGTGATCATCGGTGGACCGCTGGCTGGCATTATTCCACTGCATCTGCTCGATACGCCATTCGGCTTCGAGGAATTGCACGCCATCGGGGCGAGTGTCGGCCATGGAGGGATTGTGGCATTCGATGAACACACCTCCATTCCCGAGCTCGTGCATCATGTCTTCTCGTTTGGCGCGTACGAATCCTGCGGGAAATGTACGCCGTGCCGGCTCGGTGCTCGCAAGATTGAGGAAATTTTTGAACGCATTATTAGCGCTGGTTCGGCGCCGCCCGCAAATTTTGCTGAGTTTGAACAACTTGTTGCCGCGCTTCAATGGACCAGTTTGTGCGGCCACGGAGGCGGTCTCGGTGAATTCGCCGAGTCGGTGCTGCGCTACTACCGAGACGATCTCGCACGATGCTTCAAGTAACCATCAACGACAGAGCACACGAAATTCCTGCCGGCCTGACCATTTTGGCCGCGCTTCGGCAACTTGGCATCGACGTGCCGACGGCTTGTCACGACGATCGGCTCGAACCCTCAGGCGCGTGTCGACTGTGCTCGGTCGAGATCGCGGGCTGGAACCGTTATGCGACGGCATGCAACACGCCGCTGGCAACCGGCATGTCGATTCTGACTCATTCTTCTGGTGTTGAAGAAGTTCGGCGGACTTTGCTGCGATTGTTGGCTGCAAATTATCCCGCCGAAGCCGTCCGCCAATTTCCTGAGAAACAATTTCACAGGTATCTGACTCGAGTACGGTGTCTCGCCCTCTAACGGGGCATTCATCAGGCGAGTCGCGCCTGATCCGTCGCATCCGTACATCCACGTGGACATGACGCAGTGCATCACCTGTTTTCGTTGCATCCGCATTTGCAATGAACTCCAGGGCCAGTTTGTCTGGAAGGTTTGGGACCGCAGCGACGCGGCACAGATTGTTCCTGATTCTGGCACAACCCTGCGCGAGAGCTCGTGCGTCGCCTGTGGCGCGTGCGTCGATTCCTGCCCGAGCGGGGCGCTTGAAGATAAAACCATTCTCGAACTCGGCGTCGCGGAAAAATGGACGCGCACGACGTGTTCTTATTGCGGTGTCGGCTGCGAAATGATGGTGGGCACGCGAGACAATCGCATCGTGCAGGTGAAGCCTGCAATGGACGCCCCAGTGAGCAAAGGCCATCTCTGCGTGAAAGGCCGTTATGCCTTTGCATTTACGCACGCGCCTGACCGCGTCACGCAGCCGATGATTCGGGAAAAAAATGGCGAATGGGAAAAAGTCTCGTGGCGCGAAGCGATCACCTTTACCGCCGACAAGCTCAGGCGCACTCTCAAGACGCATGGCTCCGATAGCGTGGGCGTGCTTGGCTCCGCGCGCGCGACGAACGAGGATAATTATCTCGCGCAGAAGTTCGCACGCGTCGTGCTCGGAACAAACAATGTGGATTGTTGCGCGCGCGTCTGCCATGCGCCCAGCGCCGCCGCGTTGAAAGCGATGTTCGGCACCGGTGCGGCCACCAATTCCTTCGACGACATCGAGCAAACGCGCGGATTTCTCTTGTGCGGCACGAACGCGACGGAAAATCATCCGATTGTTGGGGCGCGTATCAAACAAGCGGCTTTGCGCGGCGCGAAGTTAGTCCTCATCGATCCGCGTAAGATCGAACTGGCGCAGTATGCTGATATCCATCTGCCGCTAACGCCCGGCACGAACGTCCCGCTGCTCAATGCGATCGCGTGCGTCATCGTCGAGGAAGAATTGTTCGATGAATCTGTGCTAAACGAGCGCGTTTCCGGGTGCGATGGATTTCGTGAATTCATCCGGGGGTTTGCGCCGGAGAAAATAGCGGCCATTTGCGATGTTGATTCAAAATTGATCCGCGCGGCTGCGCGACTCTACGCCACCACAAAACCGGCGATGTGTTTTCATGGTCTCGGCCTCACCGAACAGCGGCAAGGAACAGAGGGCGTGATGTGTCTGGTCAATCTCGCGCTGCTCACGGGCAATTTTGGCAAACCCGGCAGCGGCGTGAATCCGTTGCGCGGACAGAACAATGTGCAAGGCGCCGCGCACATGGGTTGCGAACCTGGCAACCTGACAGGGATGCTCGCGCTCGATGAAGGCCGAACCTTATTCGAGGAAATTTGGCGCGCGCCTGTGCCAGACGCTAAAGGATTGGATTTAATGCAAATGATGGACGCCGCGAACGATGGAAAACTGAAAGCTCTCTGGGCAATCGGTTACGACATTGCCCTGACGAATCCGGACGCAAATGCCACGGCGCAATCATTGAAGTCCCTCGAGTTCGTGGTCGTCCAGGATATGTTCCTCAACGAACTCGCGCGCCAGTGCGGCCACGTCTTTTTTCCGGTGGCCTCCTCTTTCGAACGGGACGGCACATTCATGAATTCCGAGCGACGCATCCAGCGCGTGCGCAAAGTAATCGAAGCGCCGGGGGAAGCAAAAGCCGACTGGGAAATTATCTGCGAGCTCGCCGGCGCGATGGGCAAGGGCGAATTTTTCAATTTTCATTCGCCTCAAGAAATCTGGGAAGAAATCCGCAGCGTCTGGAAAGCCGGTCACGGCATCACTTACGCGCGATTGGAAAAGGGTGGGCTGCAATGGCCATGCCCGACAGAGGACCATCCAGGCACCACAGTGCTGCACACGAAATCTTTTCCGAGCGGTCAGCGCGCGCCACTGAAGCGGCTTGAATTTGCCGCGTCGGACGAAACGACATCGTCAGAATTTCCGTTTCTGCTTACAACCGGCCGCACGCTGTATCAATTTAATGCTGGAACGATGACCATGCGCACGCCAAACGCTGAGCTACGCCCTACTGATACACTCGACATCTCCGCCGAAGATGCGGCGCGACTTGAGTTAAGTGACGGCGAGCGGGCACGACTGCGCAGTCGTTACGGCGAAGTGTTCGCGCCAATTCGAATCAATCCAGCTGTGAAGCCTGGTGAACTCTTCGCCACGTTTCACACCAGCGAAGTTTTTCTGAATCGCCTCACCGGCCCGGGCCGCGATAACGTAGTGCACACGCCGGAGTACAAGGTCGTTGCGGTGTGCATCGAGAAGTTAACCGAAATCTCTAACCGTTCCTACGCGACCGCAGCAAGCGCAGGCCGTTCAAAATAACAAGAACCGTGCTGCTTTCGTGGCCGATTACGCCGGCGGTGAGATTGATCTTCTCTGCCAGCGCGGAAACGATCAGCAACAGGATTACGCCAAGAGAAATGACGATGTTTTGGCGAATGATCGAGCGAGCGCGCCGGCTCAGCACGAACGCCTCTTCGACGTTCTCGATTTTATCGTGCATCAAAACAACGTCGGCTTGTTCCAGCGCAGCGTCGGAACCGCGCGCGCCCATGCCGATGGAGACATCCGCGGCCGTCAGACTGGGCGCATCGTTAATTCCATCGCCGACCATCGCAACTTTTTTCCCTGACGCGCGCCAATCGTGAATGGATTTCAGCTTGGCCTGCGGACTCAGTTCGGCGCGCACGTCAGTGATGCCGACCTGTTCCGCGACCATCGCGGCCGGGCCCACACGATCGCCGGTCAGCAATGTGACGGATAAACCGGAACGTTTGAGGAAATCAACGACGCGTTTCGCGGCTGGCCGGATCTCATCGCGCAAATAAATCACGCCGAGCGCCTGATCGTTCGCGATCCAAACTTCCGCATCATTGGTCGTTTGAATTGCCGGCAACACGATGCCGCGGTCGTGCAGCAATCGCCTGCTCCCGACGAAAATTCGATTGCCGTTGACGGATGCTTCCATTCCCAGGCCGGGAACGTTTAGGAAATCCGTTGCCGGACTCACTGGGATCTTGCGCTTGTCCGACTCTGCCACAATCGCACGCGCTAGCGGATGCGTGGAAAAATGCGCTACTGACGCGGCGAGTTGAAGAATTGCATCTTCGCTTTGCGAATCCAACGCTGCGATTCTCGCGACGACGAGCGCCCCTTTGGTCAGCGTCCCCGTTTTGTCGAACGCGAACTGCGTCGCGCCGGCGAGATTTTCAACGGCGACACCGCCGCGAAACAAAATTCCGCGTCGCGCGCCTGCGGCAATGGCGACCAGAATCGCCGATGGGATCGACAAGACGAGTGCGCACGGCGACGCCACCACGAGCACCGTCATTGAGCGATAGAATGCATCTGCGGCTGGACGATGTCTCGCGAGCAAAACGAAAAAAACAACCGCAGCCAGCGAAAGCGCGACCCAGGTGTAATAACGGCTAAAGTTGTCTGTGAAACGTTGCGCTGGCGCTTTCTGCCGCTGCGCGATCTCGATCAGCCCAAGAATACGGCTAAGCGCGCTCTCCCCCAGCCGACGCGTCGCGCGAATGACCGATTGCCCGTCGAGATTCAGCGTGCCGCCGCTCACCGCGTCGCCGATTTCTTTTACGACCGGAATCGATTCGCCGGTCAGCGCCGATTCATCCGCCGACGTCGCGCCTTCGATCATCACCCCGTCGACCGGAAAAAGTTCGCCGGGTTTGACGAGCAACCCATCTTCGATCTGCACTTCTTCAATCAGAACTTCTACCCAACGACCGTTTTCACGTCGCAATGCATGTTTCGGCGCGACCTTGAGCAATGACTCGATGGATTTTCGTGTGCGATAATTTGCGAACTGCTCCAGCCCGTTGCTTAACGAAAACAAAAAGAGGAGTGTCGCTCCTTCGGTCCATCCTTTGACGAAAAGCGCACCGAGCGCGACCGCGACCATGAGAAACTGGATGTCGATCTTGCCGCGCTTGAGCGCGTGCCACACATCCTGAGTCGCGAACCATCCGCCGCTGAGATAAGCCAGAACAAAAAAAGGCGCGACGACCTCGCCCCGAATTCCGGCGTGGCTGAGAAGAAAACCGGCGAGCGTGCTCAATCCGCAAACGGTCGCCAACAGCAACATCACGCGGTAATCACGAGGGACAGCGCGCGGAAATGGACGGTTCCGCCACACCGGTACCGGAATGCGTCGCCAGATCACGGGTGGTTCGTCGAGCGGATGGGCGCGATGAAATTCGGTCGTATAACCATCGATCCTGTGCAGATGAATCGTCGGCGACTTGTCGTCAGGCGTGATTGACACGTCCCATTCTCCGGAGAACTCCGCGCCCACGTCGGCCTTGATTCGGTTCAGCGTTTCTTCCGATGGCGTTTCGTAAAATCCAACCGTGACGCTGTGGTCGTTAGCGTTCAGCCGTACTTGCTTGACATCCGGGTGCTCTTCGATCAGGCGCACTATTCGCGACCAAATGCCGACGGTAGCCTTTCCGCGTTCCTTCTGTGATATTGTCTCGTTCATCGCTGGTAATCGCCGCGACGTGGGCACAGTCATGTATTATATCTATTTACCTCGGTTGTTTGACTGCTCGTGAATTGGAAGTTCCGCTTTCTTGACATTAGCTTCGATACAGCCTGGACATGGATGACCCCAGCGATCGCAGTTACACCCTGCACTCGCCTCAGCGTGGTAAACTCTCACGTTGGTATGCGCCGCGTCTTGCAACAACTGTCTGCGAGGTGTGGTTTCGTCGCTCAACAAGAGAATTGGCTTCATCGGTGCTCCTTTGATGCAAAAATAAGGTCATAGTGATCGCAGAACTCGGCCTCGATTGGGTTTTACTTTGCAAAAATTGCCCAGCCAACAGGCGTCGGACGCATGCGAAACGCGATTGTTTCTCGAACAGATTCTCGCAAGTGCACACGAGAGTTCACAGTCGATCCGTCCGTCGCGTCACCGGCATAATTGCTATGTTTGCACTTTCGACCGGCACTGTTGCCGCCGAACAGCAACACGCTCCCTTCGAAGTGGCAAAAAAAGACTCGGGCAACGCCGAGGAATTGGCTAACCAGCTCGCGGCGCTTTCGCCCAGAGTGGATCGGAACGAAGCGAATCTCCTGGCCGACTGCGCCTACGCCACGGTCGCACGACTAAGGCGGGAGTATCGAATGTTTGGCACGCCTATCTTCAACAACTTCCTTGTGTATCACGGGCTTAGAAAGCGCGGTTATTGTTATCAATGGACAGAGGACCTGCTTATTGCGCTGGATACGCTGAAACTCAAGACGCTTGAGCTGCACTGGGCCGAATCGTATGCCGGCACATACCTCGAGAATAATTGTCTGGTCGTTACGGCGAAAGGACAACCGTTCGATCGCGGGATGATTCTCGAGTGCTGGCGTCATTTTGGACACCTGCGTTGGAACCTCGTCCCCTCGGACGAAGACCGGTATTATGAAAACCAGAAATACGCGCAGATGGTTCGTACCCGAGCGGCGTCGAAAGCACGTCATGGCGCTGATCATGTTGCCCTTCAAACGAGCGTCACAAGGTAGCCGCTCATCGTTTCTACGAACGATGGACGCTCCCGACCAAAATTTGCTTGCGCAGCCGGCGACGTTGTCACAAGCTCCGAGCGCGATGAGCAGATTCGCACGTTCAAGAAATCCTGGACGCGCATTTGTTGCGATTTGCGTCTCCATGGGATTTCTGTGGGCGCTTGCGCTGAGTGCTTCCCCGCAATTGCACCAACGCGTCCACAAGGATGCGAATCGTGCCGAGCACAACTGCGCGGCGACAATGATCGCCTCGGGGAATTACGACCACGCCGCTCATCCGCCACTCGTAAGCGCACCGGCCCCTGCTGTTCAGTTTTCCAAAATTCAGGCGTTGACCCCGTGCTGGGTTCAGTCGCCGTTTCTCGGTGCATGCATTTTCGAGCATGCGCCGCCTGCGCTGGTTTGAATTGTAGGGCGTCTGTGCCAGACGCCACCTAACAAATTGGCGTTTCACAGAAACGCCCTACAACAGCTGCTTTTCACTTGGCTTCACGCAAATCGTGAACGCCGCAACCAATCACAACTTTGAAAAACTTATTTGAAGAACATCTCAATGAAAAAATTTCTAATCGCATCAGTGGCAGTGTCGCTTATGCGCAACATTGCCTTGGGTCAAGACGCGCCTTCGGCGTCGGGCAGTCCCAGCCCTTCACCTGCGGGCACGGAAGAAACCGAACGCGTGATCGTCCAAAGTCAGGAGATGGACATCACGCGTGAACAAATCGTCCCGAGCCTCGGCGCGACGCGTTACACAGTCGGACCTGACCGTCTCGATTCTCAAGCGGAAGGTGAAAACGCGCCGTTTAACCAAACGATATTGCGTTTCCCCGGTGTCTCGCAGGATTCGTTCGGTCAGCTTCACGTCCGCGGCGAACATGCAAATTTGCAATACCGCATCGACGACATCCTTCTCCCGGAAAGTATTCCGGGTTTTGGCCAGGTACTGGAGACCCGCTTCGCGGACAACATTTCGCTCATTACTGGCGCGCTGCCGGCACAGTTTGGATTTCGCAATACGGGCGTAATCGACATCCACACGAAGAACGGCGCCGTTTTCCAACAGGGCGACGCGACGGTTTATGGCGGAAGCTTCGACACGATTATGCCGAGCTTTGAGTACGGCGGTGTGACTGGGAAACTGAACTATTATTGGACCGGGAGTTACCTGCACGACGGCATCGGGATCGAGAACCCAACGGGCAGCGCCAACCCTCTCCACGACGACACCGATCAATATCGAATGTTTGGGTATTCTTCGTACATTATCGACGACACCAGCCGATTCGTATTGCTGACCAGCGGTTATCACGGTGATTTCGAAATTCCGAATAATCCCGGCCAAACGCCAGAGTTCGTCGACATGGGAAGATCGAAATTCAATTCCGCCGCGCTCGATGAGACCCAGGTCGAGCAAGATGCATATGCCATCCTTGCCTATCAAAAGAAGATTGATGATTTCAATATGCAGGCATCGATCTTCACCCTGTACAGCTCGGTGCTCTTTCGTCCCGATAATACCGGCGATCTTATTTTCAACGGCGTTGCCTCACGCGTTGATCGCGACATTTTCTCGAATGGCCTCGCGTTGGACGCGAGCTACAAGCTCACCGACCAGCACACGCTTCGCGGCGGATTCTTTTTTACTGAGCAGCATGCTACGGTCGGAACGGCAACATTGGTTTTCCCGGTCGACGCCAACGGCAACCAGACCAGCGACATCCCCCTGCGCATCGTCGATAACTCCGGCAGGTACGGTTATCTCTACGGATTGTATTTGCAGGATGAATGGAAGCCGTTCGAACAACTCACCATCAATTTCGGCGGCCGATTCGACATCGTGGACGCGTTCGCGCACGAGAACCAGCTCAGCCCACGGATCAACATCGTTTGGGAGCCGTTGACAGGCACGACGCTGCACGCCGGCTTTGCGCGTTATTTCACACCGCCACCGTTGGAAAATGTCGAACAAGGCACGATCTCAAAGTTCGACGGCACAACCAACGAATCCGCCATTCAAAAGGATTCCGTCACCAAATCGGAGCGCGCTTATTATTTCGATGCGGGCGCAACGCAGCAAATTGCCAAAGGCTTCAATGTAGGCATCGATGGTTTCTACAAGAGCTCACACTCGGTCTTGGATGAAGGTCAGTTCGGTGAGGCGCTTATTCTTTCGTCGTTCAATTACAAGCGCGGGGAGATTTACGGAGGCGAATTCACCGCAAACTATAATAGCGGCGGCTTCGTCGCGTATCTGAATGCGGCCTACGAATGGGCGCGCGGCACGAACGTCAGCTCCGCACAATTTCTTTTCGATCCGGATGAGTTCGCCTACATCAAGAAGAACTGGGTCTTTCTCGATCATGATCAGCGCTTCACCGGTTCTGCTGGGATTTCCTACACGTGGAACGATTGGAGCGCGGGGATTGACGGCCTCTATGGTAATGGCCTGCGCCAAGGTTTTGCCAATACTCAAAAGCTCAGTCCTTACGAGACATTCAACGTCAACCTGTCGCGCCGGATCAAGATCACAGAAAAGACTGCCGTCAAAATCCGTTTCGATGTCGTCAACCTCTTCGACAAAATCTACCAGCTGCGCAGCGGCAGCGGCATCGGCGTCGGCGCGCCACAGTTCGGCCAGCGTCGCGGTTTCTACGGCACGATTGCCTACGAGTTTTGAGGTTGGTCGCTCATTGTCACGCTTATGATCCGACGTTTTGTATTATATACTCTGATTTTTATCTTCTCGGCCTGCGCCGCCGCGGCTGCGCCAGATTCGGCATTAGCAGCGACTTCGCCTACGCCGAATCCTCCGAGCACTGAGAAAATCACGTTTTCGGAAGTTAACGTCGATGGGCCGTATATCGCGATGACCTTTGATGACGGCCCGCACGCGACCAACACGCCCAAGCTGTTGGAGATGGCAGCGGAGAGGCACATCAAACTCACCTTCTTTGTCCTTGGCGAATGCGTCGAGCAGAACCCGGACGTTCTCCGCCAGGAGATCGCGGAAGGACATGAAATCGGCAATCACTCCTGGTCGCATCCCAATCTCGCGAAACTCTCGGACGCGGATGTTCGAAGCCAGCTCCAGCGGACCGAAGACATTATCGTGAAGACTGCCGGGATAAAACCGAAGTTGATGCGTCCTCCGTATGGCGAGTTGACGAAACGGCAGCGCATATTGGTGAATCACCAGTTCGGCTACAAAGTCATCTTGTGGGACGTTGATCCACTCGATTGGAAGCGACCAGGCTCTAATGTCGTCGCCCAACGCATAATCGCGGGAGCGCGGCCGGGGTCGATCATTTTGTCACATGACATCCACCCGCCGACGATTGCAGCGATGCCGCAAGTTTTTGACGCACTGCTCGCAAAGGGATTCAAATTCGTCACCGTCTCCGAGCTGCTCACCATGGACAGAGGCGGTGAGCGAAAACCGTCGAAATGATTCTGCTGGTTTTCAACGGAAGAAGCTTCGGTCAGTATTCGTTTCGATCTTACGAGCTTTGCCGACAAGATCTACCAATGGCGCGAGGCATTGGAGCGCCACAATTTCGACAACGCCACGCCCTTTACGGAATGGTCACCCGCGATTTTTGAAGAGTTCGAACTAACATGAGTCGGTGTGGGGAGAATCCCGTCGTCTGGGGCAATGCTGACCCGGCACCGCCCGTAGCGGCGCTGCATAGAAAGTCCTTGCCAAAGAAATCGCTCGAAAGCAAAGTCGCGCTCGATGCCGTGCCGCGCGCTTCGCTTTCGATCGGGCTGGTTGGGCGGCACCACAGTCCTCGTTCTTGCTGGGTCGATTGTGTTAATGCTAGATCTGTCAGTCGCGCCGAATTTACACGAACGACTCCACCCCGCCGCCGCGTCGCTTCATGAATGCGCAGTTACGCTTATCGCGTCCGGCTAGTTGTCATTACAACGCTGCTGCGCCGCTGTGATTGCGCCCACGACTCGCGTTGCATCTTTCGAAGATTCCGGCTCTCAATCCACAGTGGGTCGAATCGCCGTTTCTTGCAGCGCGCATCTTCGAGCACGCGCCGCCTGCGGCCTCCTGATCCGCTGATTCTTCCCACCTCGCGCGGGTAGCGGCACTTAGTGCGTTCCTTGTGCCGCTGAATCAACGTGTGCGGAACGCACAATTTGATTGTTCGGGCGATTTCGCCCGGCATTTTTGAATCAGGAGTTTTGGATGAAAAAAATTATTTTGTTCGTGCTGGTGATTCTGACCGTGACGGTCGGCTCCGCGCAAGACGTGACTCCCGGGGCCAGTTCATCCCCAGCACCAACAGTTTCTAATTCTACACCCGCGACTGCAGCGGACGTGGAAACGCTACGCCAGCAAGTGCAATCCCTCACCGAGACAGTGAAGGCTTTGCAACAACAAGTGAAAGATCAGCAGGCCGCGTTGGAAAAGGCAAACCTCACGGGTGAGTCGGGACTTCCGCAGAATCCCGAGCCTTCACCCATCGCTGGCGCGGAGGAATCTCCCGCGCCGTCCGGAAGTACGCTGCCACGATTTCCAACGGAGGACACTTCCGTTGTTTCATCCGCAGCTGCGGCTCCCACATCACCTGCGCCAGGCGCACCGGGGGCACCTGCGTCAGAAGCCTTCCCTACTACCGACACCTCGGTTGTAACATCTGCACCGGAAACGATTTCAAGCACGGGTGCTGGGGCATCGTTAATCCAGCCAATCACTATCGGTGGCGGTAAAGCTTACATGAACATCTCACTCGACAGTGTCTTCGCCCTAGCCTATTCGAGCGCGGCCAATCTCCATGACATCGAGGTCGGTGACCACGATCCACAACAGCGCGGCTTCAATGCGCGCAACACCGAGCTGGCGTTTGACGGCGCAGTCGATCCTTACTTTCAAGGGTTCGCGAACATCGTTTTCCTGCTGGACAACGATAACCAAACCGAGGTCGAACTCGAGGAAGCTTTCCTGCAAACCACGAACCTGCCGTACAATCTGCAATTGAAAGCCGGGCAGTTCTTCGCCGATTTCGGCCGGCTGAACCCGACGCATCCACACACTTGGGACTTCGCGGACAGTCCTCTCGTGAACGGGTTATTCCTCGGGCCAGACGGATTGCGCGGCGTCGGCGCCCAAGCTTCCTGGACGCTGCCTCTGCCGTGGTATTCGCAATTGATCTTTGCGTCGCAAAACGGACGCGGTGAGACGGGATTTTCGTTCCGGAATCCCGGTGACAACGGAATGTTTTTCGACCGCATAACGACCGATCGTGAGGCGCGCGGGTTGCAGGATTTCGCCTGGATCCCACGCTTTGAAAATTCCTTCAATTTGAGCGACACCCAAACCGTGCTGGCGGGCGTTTCAGGAGCGTTTGGCTCCAACGAGACAGGTGCGAATTCGCGAACTCAGATTTACGGCGCAGACCTCCTATACAAGTGGAAGAGCTCACATGCAGAAGGCGGTTTTCCATTTGTGAAATGGCAGACAGAATTCATGTACCGTCGTTTTCAAGCCGGCCACGGCGCGGATGACTCTTTTCCTGTCGCGGAAACCTTTCACGATTGGGGACTCTATTCTCAGGTGCTCTGGGGATTCAAAAAAGGATGGGTCGCCGGCATTCGTGGCGATTATGTCCATATGCAGGATTCGATGTTTACTGATGATCTGGATCGGCAACCACGCTGGCGGCTTAGCGCTAATCTTACATGGTATCCAACAGAGTTTTCAAAAATCCGATTGCAGTACAACCAGGATTTTCTTGAGGAAAACTTTTTCCTTTCCGCACGGGAAGTCGAATCAGTTTTTCTCCAATGGGAATTCATTCTCGGCTCTCACGGTGCGCACAAATTCTAAAATCATGAAGAAGATTTCTTTAATCTTGTCCGCAATTGTCGCCTGCGCTTGTTCGGCGCAGGCAAAACTCAACGTTGTCGCAACGCTGCCGGACTTCGGATCGCTCGCACGCGAGATCGGTGGCGATAAAGTCAACGTAACGGTTCTGGCGAAAGCCACCGAGGATCCGCACTTCGTCGATGCGCGACCGAGCTTCGTCGTCTCCCTGCGCAATGCGGATGTCTTAATCGACGGCGGTGCAGAACTCGAGGTCGGCTGGTTGCCGCCACTTCTGCAAAACGCGAGGAACCCGAAGATCGAGGTGGGCAAACCTGGGCGAATCCAGGCGTCACAAGGCGTTCGCCTTATGAACGTCCCCGCAAACGTCACGCGCGCCGCTGGTGATGTGCATGCGCTGGGTAATCCGCATTTCACTGTTGATCCAATTATCGCCAAGGCGATTGCTCAGCACATCGCGCAATCGTTTTCGGCTCTCGATCCGGCGAACGCCGCATTTTACGAAGCGAACTACAAGAAGTTCGAGGCGGCGATCAATGCGAAGTTGCAGGAGTGGGGCACGGCGCTGTTGCCGTTTCACGGCCAACATGTTGTCGCGTACCATGATTCGTGGCCGTACTTCGCGCACCGCTTTGGGTTGAACATCGATATCTTCCTCGAACCGAAGCCCGGAATCCCGCCCTCACCGTCGCACCTGGTCGAAGTGATCGCGCAAATGAAAGCGCAGCACATCAAGGCGATCATTGTCGAACCGTTTCACGATCGCCGAATCGCCGAAAAAGTGGCGAGCGCGACCGGCGCGAAGGTGGTGGAGTTTTCGCAATTCCCGGGGGGCCTGCCGGGAACGGACAGCTACGTGAAGCTGATCGATACCCTCGTCTCGCGGCTGGCGGCGGGGCTGAAATAATATGTGGGAAGTAATGTTTTGGCCGATTGTGGCGTGCATCCTTTTACCGTGGTTACTGGTTTATCTCGGCCTGCATGTTGTGCAGCGCGGCATCATCTTCATCGACATCGCCATGGCGCAAATGGCGTCGCTTGGGATTTGTCTCGCAGTTCTATTCCATCTTGACCTTCAAGGTTGGGCCACTTTCGGCATCGCGCTCGGATTTACCTTGATCGGAGGCGCCATTTTCTCTCTGACTGGAAAACGTTCAAGCCGAATCCCGCAGGAAGCGGTCATTGGAATTTCTTACGTTGTAGCAGCCGCGGCCGCGGTCTTGCTCCTAAGTCGCGCTGCGGAAGGCGACGAGGAAATCAAGAACATGCTCGTTGGCAATATTCTACTCGTAACGCCGCCTGAAGTTTGGAAATGCTTCGCACTTTTTGTCGCTGTCGGCGTCTTCCATTTCAGTTTGCGCCGAAATTTTCTGCTGGTTTCGTTCGATCGCGAAGTGGCTTACCAAAAAGGTTTGCGTGTGCGTTGGTGGGACTTTCTCTTCTACGCCGTCTTCGGGTTGGTAGTGACAAGCTTCGTTCGCATCGCCGGCGTTTTGCTCGTCTTTAGTTATCTGATTGTCCCAGCGGTTTGCGGAATCAATCTGGCGACGAGAATCAGTCACCGCCTGCTCATCGGATGGATGATTGCGTGGCTCGGCGGAATCGCCGGTCTGTTTCTCTCCTTTTGGTGGGACTTACCTTCCGGTGCAGCAATCGTCTGCACGTTTGGCGCACTTCTAATTCTCATTTCACTTTACGCGTTGTGTCAGGGTCGTCGGGCCCATTCCGTTGCAGTCCAGGATCCACAATAACGGTGTGCGCGGCATGGCTGTCGCGATTTTCTCTGATTTTTTAGTAATCGCGCTATGTTGAATCTGATGCATCGCACCGATCATTCGCGCTTCCGTAAGCGACACGATTTCGTTCCCGACTTTTCCCATGCGGAACGGCGCACGCGGATCGTGATCGGCGTTACAGCGGCGATGATGATCGTCGAGATCGTCGCCGGATTGATGTCGCACTCAATGGCTTTGCTGGCCGATGGCTGGCACATGAGCACGCATGTGATTGCGTTTCTGATAACTGCTGTGGCGTATTATTTCGCCAGAACACAAGCCGGCGACGCGCGTTTCAGTTTCGGCACGGGAAAAATCGGCGTGCTTGGCGGGTTTACGAGCGCGGTCGTGCTCGCGATCGTGGCTTTTTTGATGGCAGGCGAATCCGTACGCCGGCTGTTTGCGCCGCTGGAAATTCATTTCAACGAAGCGATCGGCATTGCCTGCATCGGGTTGCTGGTGAATCTCGGCTGCGCACTTTTACTGGCCGATCGTCCCCACGAACATGATGGCGGCAGCGCACACCACCACGATTTAAATCTGCGCGCGGCGTATCTGCACGTGCTGGCTGATGCATTCACTTCGGTGCTGGCGATCACGGCGCTTACGGGCGGCAAATTTTACGGCTGGGCATGGCTTGATCCGGTGGTGGGAATTGTCGGCAGTGGCGTCGTTTTCTCATGGGCTTACACGCTGCTGCGCGACACCAGTGGTATCCTGCTCGATCTGTACGCCCGCGTCATCGGATTTGCCTGATGAAATTCGTCGCGCGATCGAAAGCGATGGCGATTCGCTCGTGACCGATTTGCATGTCTGGCAGGTCGGCATCGGAAAATATGCGGCAATGGTTTCGATCGTCGCGCACGAACCGAAGAGTTGTGATTCCTATCGCGCGTTATTACGCGGTCACGAGGAGCTGGTCCACGTTACGATCGAAACGCACCATTGCCGCGAAGCCCACGCGTCGATCGCAAGCCGCTGAATGGTTGATACGCTCTGGCAGGTCGTTGCGGCTTATGGTTTCGCGCTGATCGGTGGAGGGATCAGCACCTCGCTGCAGCTGGAACACAAGCAGCTGTGCGCTCTCATCAGTTTCGCGGCTGGGACGCTTCTTGGCGTGACGTTTTTCGCGATTTTGCCTGAAGGTCTCGGCGCAGCTCCATGGTGGGCCGTGCTAATTGCGGTCGCGAGTGGATACGTGCTGTTCTTCTTCATCAGTAAACACGTTCATCACGTTTGTCCTGCGTGCGCTGCGAGTCATTTCGATGACGACGCCGCCCGACATTTCAGCGAAATCGCCACCGGGCTAGTTATTGCGTTGGCGATTCACAGTGCGACGGACGGAGTGGCGTTGGGAATTCAACGGGAAGCTCCGACGATGGAAGCGACGAAATGGTCGCTCTTCTCCGCTCTTTGCATTCACAAGCTTCCCGAAGGCCTTGCGCTCGGGAGCCTGTTAATCGGCGCTGGTTTGCACCGCGGCACCGCGCTTGGATGGGTGGCGGCGGTTGAAGCAACTACCTTGGCCGGCGGCGTGATCGGTTATTTTTTCCTGGCAAGCATCTCCACTTTTTGGTTCGGTTTAATCATGGCCCATGTCGGCGGCGGGTTTATTTATCTGGCGGTGCACGCCGTACTTGGAGAGATGTTGAAGCACGGAAAAAAACTTGTCCTGACAAGTTTCTCGCTGGGAGTCGTCTTGATTGCGGTTCTCAATATCGCATTGAGAATGGTTGGCTAGCGCGCGTTGCGCGTTGCACAGCGAAGCGGCTACAGTGATGCGTGCATTTTTTTCGTTATCGGGACGGCACGCTGCATTGCGAAGACGTCGACCTTGCGCGCGTTGGGGAGGAATTCGGCACGCCTACTTATGTTTACAGCTCGGGAACAATCCTTGATCACTACTCGCGGCTTGATGCAGCGTTCGCACCGGTCGATCACCTGGTTTGTTATGCGGTCAAAGCAAACTCGAATCGAGCGATTCTCAAGCTGCTCGCTGATGCGGGCGCTGGTTTCGACATCGTTTCCGGCGGCGAACTGTTTCGTGTGCTCGTGGCCGGCGGCGATCAGACCAAATGCACATTCGCAGGAGTCGGCAAGTCGAGCGAAGAAATCGAATACGCGCTGGAACAAGGCATTTACAGCTTCAATGTTGAGAGCGAAGCGGAACTCGAGTGTGTTGATCGAATCGCTGGCGAAAGAAATCTGCGCGCGCCAATTGCGCTGCGTGTGAATCCCGATGTCGCTCCTCGCACCCACGAGTACATCTCCACCGGTTCGCGCGAAAACAAGTTCGGCATCGCGCTCGATCACATCGAGGCCGTTTACAAGCGCGCCGCCCGAATGCGCAACATCGATATCGTCGGTGTGCAGATGCACATCGGGTCGCAGATTACCGAGGCGAAACCGTTCGCGAACGCGATCAAAAAAGTGACCCCCCTGGTGCGCGAGTTGAAATCCAAATATGCAATCAAGTTCTTCAGCATCGGCGGCGGCATGGGAATCATTTACCGGCGCGCACTCGAAAGCGGATCAGGCAAATGGTGGCACGACCACGGCGGCGAACCGTCCGCGTTCAGCGTCTGCGATTATGCCGATGCAATCGTGCCGCCGTTGCGCGACTTAGGTATCCGAATTCTCGTCGAGCCGGGTCGTTTTCTCATCGGAAACGCGGGCGTTTTGCTGACGCGCGTTCGTTACATCAAACAAACCGGCGTGAAAAAATTCGCCATTGTCGACGCGGGCATGAATGATCTGATCCGGCCAGCGCTTTATCAGAGCTACCACGAGATTGTGCCGGTCATTGAGCCGAACAAGAGTAAGGCAGAAAAAGTCGATATTGTCGGGCCGGTGTGTGAGTCGGGCGATTTCTTTGCGCTCGACCGACAAATGTCCAAACTACACGAAGGCGACTTGCTCGCGATCATGAGCGTTGGTGCGTACGGATTTGTGATGGCGTCGAACTACAATTCGCGCCCGCGACCGGCAGAAGCGCTGGTCCGCGGCGATAAATTCGCGCTGATCCGGAAGCGCGAAACGTGGGAAGACTTGGTGCGCGAGGAGATCGAGCCTGTGTAGCCAGCATCGTTTATGGCGGTGCGCCGCGATCAGCGATTACGGCTACAACTTGCGCATTTTCGCGCCCCGCATAAATAGTCCTTTCACAGCAATGATGAAACGTCTCTTACTTGTTTGCTTGCTATCAATGATCGCCGTCGGCACGCAGGCGGCACAGCCCGCGGCGGGTGAATACATCATCCTTGTCGGCGGGCCGTCCATGTATATGTGGGAAAAATACAAGACTTACCCGCACGATCATTGGTGGGCGAACTTTGTCCGCGCCGCTCGTTTGCGCACGGAGCAGTTGCGCAGCGAGATAGGCCCGGATCCGAAAATCACGTGGCTCATTTACAGGCAGGGCTACGAGGACCGCGCGAAACAAGAGCACCAGGATCTGATCAGTCTCATTAACACGGTTCGCGACAAATTTAACATTAATCTCGTCTGGTTTGGCCCGGGCCACGAGGTCATCAATTACATCAATAATGGACAGCCGCGAGACCAGATGAAGATCGTGGACTTCGAATATTTCGGGCATTCGAACCGCGCGTGTTTCATGTTCGATTACAGCAACAACATCGATAGCGCGTGCAAATCGTGGCTTCACGAAGACGATCTGAAACAAATCAACGGCCATGCCTTCGCGCGGCGCGCTTATTGCAAGAGCTGGGGGTGCCACACCGGCGAAAGCATGTCCAAGAAATGGTATGCCGCGACCGGGACGCGCATGATCGGCGCCCTCGGCAAAACGCAGTTCATGATGGAAGAACTGCCGATCCTCGTTTCCGAGGGCGGCAGGTGGGTCAACTAATTGCCGATTGGCGATTCGCGATTGCCGATTGAATCGTTCCTGTCCGTAGAATTTGAGATCGTGGGCGCCGTGATCCAATTCGCAATCGCAGGCGCGATCGTTGGCGCGATCTACAAACCCGCAGCAAGGCGGGCGCCTTAGCGGTAACTGGGCTCTGGCAATTGGGCGTTGGACGTTGAGCGTTGGGCGTTCGACGTTTGCCTCATGACGTCGCAGACTCCGGCTAGCCTCGGCTATCGCATGCCGGCCGAATGGGAACCCCATGCAGCCACCTGGCTCTCCTGGCCGCGCCGCGAAGGGATCAGTTTCCCCGATTCATTCGATCGGGTGATGCCGGCTTTGCGCGCGATGGTCGAGGCGCTAGTCGAATCGGAACAAGTCTGCATCAATGTTTGCGATGGCGCTCATGAAGCCGAAGCGCGATCGGTTTTGCAGGGCTTGCCCACGGGGCGATTTAGGTTTTATCGGATCCCAACGAACGAGCCATGGTGCCGCGATCACGGGCCAATTTTTCTGACACGAGAGCGTGACCCGAAATTAGTAATCGCAGACTGGGGTTACAACGCGTGGGGAAACAAATATCCGCCATTCGATTTGGATGAAGTCGTGCCGACGCGGGTCGCTGAAATCCTGAAGCTGCCGGTGTTCTATCCGGGCATGATTCTCGAAGGCGGGTCCATCGATGTGAACGGCGCCGGAGCATTGCTGACGTCCGAGTCGTGTTTATTAAACAAAAATCGCAATCCGAATCTTTCGCGCGACCAAATTGAGCAACGCCTGCGCGATTATTTCGGCGTCCGCGACATTCTCTGGCTCGGCGAAGGCATAGCCGGCGACGACACTGACGGTCACATTGACGATCTCGCGCGGTTTGTATCGGAGCGAACCATCGTAACTGTCGTTGAAGACAATCGCGACGACGAAAACTACGGGCCGCTCCAGGAGAATCTCGCGCGCCTGCGGGAGATGAAAATCCGTGGTCGCTATGTCGATATTCTCACACTTCCGATGCCGAGGAAAATCGTGCGTGAAGGGCTGCGGCTGCCGGCGAGCTACGCGAATTTTTACATCGCAAACACGTGCGTGCTCGTGCCCACATTCGCCGATCCGAACGATGAAGCTGCATTATCCCTCCTGCGCCAATGTTTTCCGGATCGGCGCGTGATCGGGATCGATTGTCGCGAACTGATCTGGGGGCTGGGCACGTTTCACTGCCTCACGCAGCAGCAACCGGCGATTTAGTACGTCATTCCGAGCGAAGTCGAGGAATCCCGCTATGTTACCTCGAAGTTTCGCCACGGGTTCCCTCGACTCCGCTGCACTTCGCTCGGGATGACGCCCCTCAATCAGCCACTGGCGAAGGCTTATAGCCGCTCTTCAAAATCGCGTCGTGCAGATCGGGCACATGCGCTTTGCGTGCATCGAAGGTGACGATTACCCGTTCATGCTCCAGATCGACTTTTACATCGTTCACCCCGGGAATGTTCTTCAGCACCGGTCGCAGTTTGCGCACGCATTCATTGCAATCTTCACCCTCGGTGGCGATTTCGATCGTTTCCAGAATGGGGTGATTCGCGCGTTCAGGAAAGAATGGATCGGCCGGATCGGGATCGGTGGGTCGTGCGGGATCCATCGCGTTTTGCCTGTCTCTTTATCTAACGTGTCAACTCCATGCAATGGTCGCCTCCACGCCCATTGTCATGTTGAGCGAGGAGAAACATCTCTGACTACTGGGTTGTGAGAGCGTAAACCAGAATAATCTGAGATTCTTCGCTTCGCTCAGAATGACAGATCCGCGGCTGCGTTTGTCTTCCCTTCGAATCAACACCTGGTTAAGGACGGCGTTGCTGGGGTTACAATCTCTGGTGCGCCGTCACGTCGCGCGCCACGATTCTGTGCTTTAAATGCGCGGGCAACCGTTCCAGACCGCCGTCGGTGGTGCCGCCGGAAGCGCTTGCATTGATCACTTGAAAATTCAGTCCGGCAGCGCGCAGCTTTTTCGCAAGCAACGCCGGATAAGCTTCGCTGCGTTTCAGCATGAATCCGTCCGACAAACTGTCGCCAAAAACCAGAATGGTTTTCGTTTTGGCAGCAATCGCTTGTTGGGTAAAAACAATCGACATGATGACCAGGAACGCTGCGATACATTTCATTCAGAAAACGTCCAACGCCCAACACTCAGCGTCCAACTCCGAAAGCATTCCCGACCCGACGCCCAATGATCCTGAATTTGAGGTTGAGCATTGAGCGTTGAGCGTTGAATGTTGAGCGTTTTTCCGCTTTAACGCTTTAACGTTTTAACCATTCAAAATATGGCCAATTTTGCTATCAACGGTTTCGGGCGCATTGGGCGCAACGTCCTTCGCGCCATGTCACAAAAACAGGTCGAGCGTGTGCTCGCAATCAACGATCTCACCGATACGCATACGCTGGCCCATTTGCTCAAATGGGATTCGGTGCACGGCAAATTCGACGGCGAGATCAGTTACGATGACGAAAAAATCATTGTCCGCGGTCACCCGATCAGAATTTTCAAGGAGCGGGACCCGGGCAACTTGCCGTGGGGAAAGTTGAATGTTGATGTCGTGCTCGAATCGACCGGCTTATTCACCAGCCGCGATAAAGCCGAGCTGCATTTGACCAAGGCGGGCGCAAAACGCGTGTTGATCAGCGCACCGGCAAAAGATCCGGACGTGACGATTTGCATCGGCGTGAACGACAACGTCTATGACCCCGCGAAACACAGGATTATTTCCAACGCGAGCTGCACCACCAACTGTCTCGCACCGATGGCCAGGACCCTCCACGAGAAATTCGGTATTGCGCATGGGTTCATGAGCACGATCCACAGTTATACGAACGATCAATGCATCCTCGATTTTCCGCACAAAGACCTCCGGCGTGCGCGCGCCGCAGCAATTAACATCATTCCGTCCACGACCGGCGCGGCCAAGGCGATTGGCGAAGTAATTCCAGATCTCAAAGGAAAACTAAACGGCGGCGCGTTCCGCGTGCCAACGCCCGATGGCTCCGTCACCGATTTCAGCGCCGTGCTGGAGAAAGACGCAACCGTGGACGTGATCAACGCTGCGTTCAAGGAAGCGGCATCAGATAAAAGCTACAAAGGCGTGCTCGAGTTTAGCGATGAGCCGCTCGTTTCTGAGGACATCGTTGGCAATCCGCACTCCTGCATTTTCGACAGCAAGCTGACACTGATGCTCGGCAATCGTTTCGTAAAGGTGGTCGGCTGGTACGACAACGAATGGGGCTACAGCAATCGTTGCGTGGAATTGATGGAAATGCTGGGGGAGTAGCGACTCGTAATCGTGCTCGTGCTCCTGCTCGTAATCGATTCATTTGAGCAATGAAATTATTTTTCGGCCACGAAAAACTGGACGTTTATCAAGAAGCGATTGCCTTTTGTGGCTGGGTCGGAGAGTTCCTCGGCGGGATCTCGCAAAGCAGCCGCCAAAGACCAGCTCGACAGGGCATCCACCAGCATCCCGCTAAACATCGCAGAGGGTAACGGAAAATTCTCAGCCAGGGATCGAAGCCGATTTCTCGAGATGGCACGCGGGTCTGCTCTTGAATGCGCGGCATGTCTGGACCTTTTGCTCGCGCGAAAGCTTGCAAGCGAGGACCATGTTCTTCTGGCCAAGGAGCAACTCGCCAGAATCGTGCAAATGTTGATTGGACTTCTTCGCAAATTCTCCGAGCGCGCTGATGTTTTGCGCGAGGAGGAACCTGCATATCAAACCGAGCACGATCACGAGCGCGAGCAGGAGCACGAGTAAAGATGGCGAAGCTTTCCGTCCGCGATCTCGACGTCCGCGGGAAACGCGTGCTGGTGCGAGTGGACTTTAACGTGCCGATGGAAGTCCGCAGCGGGAAGGTTCGGGTCACTGATGACACGCGAATCCGCGAAAGCCTGCCGACCATTAACTACCTCCGCGAACACGGCGCGAAAACTATTTTGATGTCGCATTTCGGCCGGCCGAAGGGAAAACCGGTGGAAAAATATTCGCTTCGACCGATCGGTGAATACTTGCATTCGCTCATCCATCATCCGGTTATTTTCAGTCATGACACGATCGGCGCTGTGCCGAAGAAAATCGTCGAGCACATGGAAAACGGCGACGTGGCACTGCTCGAAAATGTTCGGTTCCAACCAGGTGAAGAAGCGAACGATCCAGAGTTTGCCAAGGCGCTTTCTGAGTTGGGCGATCTTTACGTGAACGATGCCTTTGGCGCGGCGCACCGGGCGCATGCGTCCACAGTAGGAATCACAAAGTTCGTGGAGAAATCGGCAATGGGTCTGTTGATGGAGAAGGAACTGAAACATCTCCGCGATGGACTTGAGAATCCGGCCAGGCCTTTCGTCGTGATCCTGGGCGGCGCCAAGGTCTCCGATAAAATTGGCGTTTTGAAGGCGCTGATGGAAAAGGCGAACACCATTCTTATCGGCGGTGCGATGGCGAACACCTTCTTGAAAGCCGAGGGAATTCCCGTCGGCTCAAGCCGGGTCGAATCCGACAAGGTCGATCTCGCGCGCAACCTTCTGGAGTTGGCGAAGCAACGCGGCGTGAAGTTTTTGTTTCCGATTGATGTGGTCGAAGCGGATGAAATCCGTCCGGGCGCGAACATGCGCAACACCAGCCGGCTTTCGCCTCAACACGGAATCACCGACGGATGGCAGGCGGTTGATATCGGCGCTGCGACAATCGCGCTGTATCAGGAAGAGATTGTTAAAGGCGAAACGATTTTGTGGAACGGACCGATGGGGGTGTTCGAGGTTCCTGAATTTGGCGAAGGCACAATCGCGATCGCAGAAGCCATGGCGCAATCGGGCGCGACCACGATCATTGGCGGCGGCGATTCCGTGACAGCAGTCAAACAGGCCGGGCTCGCTGACAAAATGACATTCAACTCCACCGGCGGCGGCGCGACCTTGGAATTACTCGAAGGCAAAGAATTGCCTGGTGTGGCCGCGCTTAGCGACAAAACTTAGACAGAATTAACAGAATGGGCAGAATGGGTTTCTCTGAAATCATTTTGTAAATTTTGTTCATTCTGTCAGAAAGACTTATGCGTAAGAAGATCGTTGCCGCCAATTGGAAGATGAACATGACCCAGGGCGAGGCCGCGCGGTTCGTGGAATCGTTCCTTCGGGACGTAGGCGAGATTACCGATGTCGAGGGCAAAGAATTGCCTGGTGTGGCCGCGCTTAGCGACAAAACTTAGACAGAATTAACAGAATGGGCAGAATGGGTTTCTCTGAAATCATTTTGTAAATTTTGTCCATTCTGTCAGAACGATTTATGCGCAAGAAAATCGTCGCCGCCAATTGGAAGATGAACATGACCCAGGGCGAGGCCGCGCGGTTCGTGGAATCGTTCCTTCGGGACGTAGGCGAGATTACCGATGTCGAAGTGGTCATCATTCCGCCGTTCACCGCGATTGCAAAAGTAAGCGAAGCATTGGGCAGAGCGCAGAATATCAAGGTCGGTGCGCAAAATATGTATTGGGAAAAGAGCGGACCGTTTACAGGCGAGATCAGCGCGCCGCTTTTGCGGGACTTGTTTGTACACTACGTCGTGCTTGGGCACAGCGAACGCCGTACGTTGTTTTGCGAGACCGACGAAGTGGTTAATCGCAAGGTGCACGCGGCGCTCGAGGCAAAACTGCGTCCGATTGTTTGCGTCGGAGAAACACTCGAGCAGCGCGACAAAGGCAACGTGGAAAAAATTTTGTCGATTCAATTACGCGGCAGCCTCGCCGGTCTCAAACCGAAGGAACTGCAGGATAGCGTCATTGCCTACGAACCTGTGTGGGCAATCGGGACCGGGCGCAACGCAACGCCCCAGCAAGCGCAGGAGGCGCACGCGTTCATTCGACACATCCTGCGCGAAATGTCCGATGAGACCACAGCCGACCGAGTGCGGATCCAGGTACGGCGGTAGCGTCAAACCGGAAAATGCCCGCGAACTCATGCGCCAAACCGATATCGACGGCGCGCTTGTCGGCGGCGCAAGTCTCGACCCGCGCAGCTTCGCCCAAATCGTCAAGGCCGCGCGAGAAGAGTAGCGTGCTGTAGCCGGCAGCGTTGATCTCGGCACGCCTTCAACCAAAGTCACTGAATCCTTTTACACAAAGGCAGCGAAGGAAACGAAGATTCAATTTGGTTTGATTACGGTTGTAGAGCAGGCGCGTCGCGTGCCGCGAATCATTTACCGGAGTACAAACAGTGGTATGCTTTTGCCATGAAAACGAGCGACCTCATCACGGTTGATCCCGATATTCTCGGCGGCACACCCGTGTTCAAGGACACACGTGTGCCGGTCAAAACGCTCTTTGAGTATCTCGAGAATGGTTATAGCTTGGAAGAGTTCCTCGAATGTTTCCCGTCGGTGACGCGCGAGATGGCGTGTCGCGTTTTGGAGCGATCCGAGTCGGCGCTGCTCGCGCCGGCATGAAAATTCTACTCGACGAGTGCGTGCCGTGGCCCTTGCGCGATCTGCTTGTTGAGCACGATTGCACGAGTGCCCAAAGACGGGGCTGGAAAGGCATCAAAAATGGCGAGCTTCTGCAATTGGCGGCAGGCGAATTCGATCTCTTCATCACTTCCGACCAAGGCATTCGTTACGAGCAGAATCTGTTGAATGTGGCCATCGCGATCCTTCAGCTCTCCACCAATGATATTCGGCGACTTCGTGCCGCGGCAAATGCAATCCGTTCCGCAGTTGGGGCAGTGCGTGAGCACAAATTTCAAGCGCTTACAATTCCGTAGGGCGTTTGCCGTCTACGCAATGCCGCCAAAGGAAGCCATCGCGGACGACCGTGTCTGTCTAACTCGCCTTAGGCTCCGACGTCCCCATTTTGTTTATTCTGTTCATTCTGTCCAAAGTGCGACTCTGACAGCCTAAAGGTCGCGTTCATCGCCGAAAGATCACCGTTGCTTGCTTGGGAGCAGATCTAAGAGCCGGTTTCACACACCTTGTATATGTGCGTGTTAACGTCCGTGTCCGCGCGGTGCGGACGGCAGCAGCGTCAAACCTGAGAACGCCGGCGAACTCTGCGCCAGGCCGACATCGACGGCGCGCTCGTCGGCGGAGCAAGTCTCGATCCGCGCAGTTTCGCTCAAATCGTCAAAGCCGCGCGCGAAGAGTAGGCGCCATTACGGGCGCGGTGCGGGCGTCGGCCGAGCTCTTGGCGTGGGAGCGATCCTCGGAGTTGGTGTAGGTCTCGCTGTACCCGTGGGTGTAGCCGTAGGCGTTGCCGTTACTGTCGCCGTGGCTGTTGCTGTTGCTGTTGCTGTTGCACTTGCCGTGGGTGTAGCCGTAGCTGTTGTGGTTGGTGTCGGAGAAGGTGTTGGAGTTCCTTTGCACTTGCCTGCGCTGCCTGCGTTGACGATGGCCTGGATTTCTGCCTGCGAAAGCGCGCGGTTGAACAGTTCCACTTCGTCAATTAGGCCGACAAACTTCTGGCAATCGCCGCTCGTGCCGATCCGCAAGGATGCGCTGTTGGGCGAGCCGAGCGTCCTACCGGCGGCCGTTCCGGCGAGTGTGCCGTTGATATAAAATTGATAGGTCGATCCATCGAAGGTTCCGGTGAGGTGGGTCCAGGTGTTTAGCGGCAGGTCCTGGCCGGTGACGACTTCATCACCCAACCCGTTGCCGAAGAACAATCCTTCACCACTGCCCGTGTTGAGGCCCATTTGGTAGTTGATAGAGCCGCACCCGACGCGTTTACCGATGAAATGCATCGCTCCCGCAGTGCCCGTGCGGTACACCCACATATCAATGGTGATCGGCGCATTGGGCCCGAAATCCAGGTTCGCTGCGTCCGGCACTTCGACGTAGTTCGATCCATTGAAGCTGAAGGCTTCTGCAACTTCTCCCGTGGAAAAACTGGCAGCTCCGACAAACGCGCCGTCGTTGCTGTCGATGATATCATCGGCGTTGCCGTCTCCGGGCCACCAACTCACCATATCAGGTGGTGGCGGCGCGCAAGTTGGTGACGCCGTGGCGGTCGCGGTTGGGCTTGGAGAAGATGTTGGGGTTGGTGTCGGGCTTCCGCCGCCACCTTCGAAATTGAACTTACCGATGCGCGTGTGCCAGTTCAAACTGTCGTTTACCGCCTGGTATTCGTTTACGTGCCAGAAAGTCATGCCATCGGACGGATCAATCGTGGTCATGCTATAATCACCCCAGCGAGTAACGCCCAACTGATAGCCCGTGCCGCTGAACATGGTGGCTTCGCCCTGGCTGAGGTCATTCGGCGGGTCACTAACAAGACGTCCCGCATAACGAATACCCGGCAGCAGGTTAGCACTGGAGACGGAATAACCAATAGCCGCGTTGCCGCTTTGATCGACAGCTATGCTAGGCATAAATCGCCATATGCCGTCACCGTTATTGTCGAAGGTTTGCTGTTGCACGGGGACGACCGGAAAGGTGCCACCCGTGACATCAAATTGATACCAGCGAACAGCACTCGGACCGGCCGGAAAATTCACCATAACAGTCTGACTAGCCCACAACGACTCAGTGCCCCCGCGATTCTGGTAAACGAGCGGCGTCATGATTCGATCGCCCAGGGTATCGAGGTGTTGGCTGGTTCCCTGCTGGGGCACGATGCCAAACCCAGACGCATTTGTCCATGCTTCGACGAACGGGCTGACCGCGATAAAAGCGTTGGGAAGATGGTCAACGCCAATGCCGATAGTCGAGTTTGAAGGCGTGACAAAATCGACGTGCTACAACCAGCCTATGACATCAAATACCGAGGTGTTTTCATTGAAAGGAGCTGGAACGTCAATCAGCATTTCATCCCGGCCCGCAGGCGGCGGATCGCCAGTTCGAAAGTTCGCAGCAACCATGCTGTAGGAATCGCCTAAACCGCCGGGAGAAAGAATGCTAAAAGCGATGGCAGTGGGATTTGGTTGACCAGCGAGCATCGCCGCACGGTCGAACGCAAAAGTCCGCACCCCAGTGAACTGAGTGTTACCAATCCAGAGATTGACGGTCAGATGATAGGCGCCGCCGGGCTGTGGATTGTTCCACAAGGCGAACTTGGGATAGTCGCCCCACTGGGTCGGGTTGGCCGGATCAATCTGCACGGCATAGAGGAAATAGCTGCCGGTCGGGTCGGGAGTTTCGGACACAGCGATGCACTGCCAGTTGCTGTTAGGCGACGAAGCGAAGTCGCTTATCAGCCAGCGATCAGCCATTTGATCATAAATGACAAATGGGTCGCCGCCGTTCTGGTTGTTGCCACAGGCATTGCTGGTGCCCAAGGGAGCGAACAGTGCGTTGTATGTGGTCGGGCCCATCAGAAGGTTGCCGCTTTTGTCATAAACCGCGAATGCCGCATTGATCGCTTCGACGTAATGATTCGGACCGACATCCCCCTCGCTGTCTGGTGGCGCGCAACCGCCGCAGGTCTGGGCTGCATCACCTCCCTCAAAAGTCAGGATCGGACCCGGCATTGTCGGTGTGGGGCGCCAGAGATATTTGAGGAACTGCTGCACTTGCGCCAAGCCGGCAACCCCGTATCCTTCTTGCGCTTTTGGCGGGGCCGTACCGTGCGGATAACGCGTCAAAACTCTCTCTTGGTGCTCTTCCCTGGGAGGGATGTAAGGAAGGTTGCGCACGCTCTCGACATGCACAGGACCGACTAGATGCAGGACATCTGGCTTTTGCGTGCCAGGAGCGTCTTGTTGGCCAGCGCTCCCAGCCTGTCTTGTGCCTTTTGTTTGGGCGAACAGATTCGAGAACGTGCCAGAACCAACCAGCGCCACAAAGACCCCGAAGAGGCAAAGCATGGACGCAATTAAAACGCGAAGGTTAAAGAACCCGTCTTCGCCAAGGCTACGGCGGGACGTAATAGATGGTTCCGCCGCCTACGGTGACAAGCGGGCATCTGCCGATTTATTTTTGGAAAAAACCGCGGACACGTAAAATTCGTCTGATTGAATGAGGCGCGCGTTCTTTATTGTTGGTCCAACGGCGACCGGGAAATCCGAACTTGCAGCCGACGTTGCCGCCGAAATCAGCGCGGAAATTGTCAGCGCTGACGCGTTCCAAATTTATCGCGGGCTCGATCTGCTGAGCGCAAAGCCGGATCCTTCGACACTTGCAAAAGCGCCGCATCACCTGATCGGCACAACGCCACTTTCCGAAGAGACGAACGCGGAGAAATATCGTCGCGTGGCGAGGTGCGCGATTAATGAAATTAATTCACGCGGCAATGTGGCGATTGTCGTCGGCGGAAGCGGGCTGTACATCAAGGCGCTGACCCACGGATTAGCGCCTCTGCCGGAGCATGATCCAAAGCTGCGCGAACAATTGAACGCGGTCGGGTTGGATGAATTGAGCGCACAACTCGCAGAGCTCGATCCCGAAACAGCAAAAAAGATCGATAGAAAGAATCGCCGTCGCGTCGTACGCGCTCTGGAGATTTGCTTGCTGATCGGGAAACCCGCTTCGGAAGTTCTAGCCGCAGGCGGTGCTGTAGCCGAGGGCGTTGACCTCGGCACCGTAGGGAATATCCGGCCGCGGTCAGCGCCCGCGGCTACAGGAGCGGGATCGACGATGCCGGCTAAAGGTGTCTTTGTTTATCGCGAGCGAGCGGAGCTTTACGAGCGAATCAATCAGCGAGTGAGGACCATCTTTGAGCGCGGCGTGACCGACGAGGTGCGCACCGCCGGGAAAACGAGTGCGACGGCTTCGCAAATGATCGGTTTGTGCGAAATCCGCGAACTGATCGCTGGAAAAAAAACGCTCCCGCAGTGCATATCGGAAATTCAGCAAGCCACTCGTCATTATGCCAAAAGACAGTTGACCTGGTTTCGGCGGCAAAGTAGTTTTTTACCGCTGAACTTGTCGTTTCTTACTCACAACGAAGCGGTGAAATGGATTCTGCTCCGAGTGCGTTCGGAGGTTGAGACACGCAATGATTGAAACGCGTGCTGGGAGCCGTCTCATAAACGCGCAAGGTTATAGCCACGGCGCTGTGTCGCCGTGCCCTCAGGAGCAACAAAGCCGGAGCGCCTCGACACAGCGAGGCGGCTACAACTGATTCCGCAGGGATGATTGAAACGCGTCCGCAAAAAGCTGTAGCCGGGGGCGTTGACCCCGGCAGGCATAAAGCTCGGCAACACCTACACACAGCCGAGGTCGGCGCCCGCGGCTACAGTTCGCGCCGAAGATGATTGAAACGCGTCCGCAAAAGAGACGGGAGCGCGCGCTACTGATCGGCCTGGAAAAGGAAGGCGTCTCCAAGTGGGACTTGCACGATTCCCTCGACGAGTTGCGCGAGCTGGCAAACTCAGCGGGAGCGGAGGTCGTCGATACGGTGACGCAAAAATTGCAAAAGCCGACGGCGCCCTACTACATCGGCCGCGGCAAAGCGGAGTCGATCAAAGAATCGTGTCAGGACCAACACGTAACCTCGGTCATCTTTAATGATGAACTTTCACCCGCCCAGGGACGCAATCTCGAGACTTTACTCGCGCGCAAGGTCCTCGACCGAACACAGTTGATCCTCGATATCTTTGCGCAGCGCGCGCGCAGCCGGGAAGGCCGATTGCAAATCGAGCTCGCGCAGCTGCAATATCTTTTGCCGCGGCTGACCCGGATGTGGCATCACTTGTCGCGACAGACGGGCGGCATCGGCACACGCGGCCCGGGTGAAACGCAGTTGGAAGTTGATCGTCGGCGTGTGCAGGAACGAATTGCGCGATTGGAGCGCGAACTGGAATCAGTGCGCAAAACGCGGGCCATCCAGCGACAAGGGCGCAAACGCCATCAATGGCCGGTCGCTGCAGTGGTCGGCTACACGAACGCCGGGAAATCGACGCTGCTGAATCTGCTCACCGGAGCGGATGTGGTAGCGGAGGACAAACTTTTCGCCACGCTCGATCCCACAACGCGCAGCTTCGTTTTGCCTAACAAACAGCGGGTCCTGCTGACGGACACTGTTGGCTTTTTGCGAAAGCTTCCCCACACGCTGATTGAATCGTTTAAGGCGACACTGGAAGAAGTGAGCGAAGCGGATTTGCTCATTCACATCGTCGATCTGAGCCACCCGCGCGTGGACGAACAAATGGAAGCAGTCGATCGAGTCATCAAAGAACTCGACGCCTACGGAAAGCAAACCGTGATCGTGTTCAACAAGATCGATAATCTGCCGAACCGCGAATTAGTTGATCCATACCTCAAGCGATTTTTCGGCAGCGTCGCGATTTCTGCGCGTACCGGAGAAGGAGTGAACAAACTCGTGGAAGCTCTGGAGCACGCGCTCAGCTCATGGCGATTGCGCTCGCGGTTTCGGATTCCCGTAAACGAAAGCGCGTTGATCGCTGAAATCCATCGAGTCGGTCACGTTCTCGAATTGAGATACGAAGGCAGCGATGCGCTAATCGTTGCGCACGTTCCGCCTGATCTGGCGCAAAAGCTGGAACGATACGCGAACCGGTAGGGACGCCGCGCCGCGGCGTCCGGACATCCTAGCGCGATCTCACTACGATTTCTAGTCTAGTGAGTAGTCAAGGTGCGCACTGCGGATTCCACGCTCTGCGCGATTTGTGACCAGCCAGCGCGGTCATTCGCTATTGATGCAAACTGAAGTCGATTTCCGATGACTAGCTTTATTTTCACAGGCCGCGGAGTTTTTCGACTTGGCGGCAGAGCTTCAAATGTTCCAATGAGGCCGCAAGGGACAACCGGCACATTTGTTTCCGCAACGAGCATCCCGAGTCCGTGTTTGAAAGGCATCATCGGACCGGTGCGCGTGCGTCCACCCTCCGGGAAGATGATGAAGATCGCTTTTTCCTCCTGTAGTTTTCGCCGCAGCTCCGCAAGAGCATGCGGGCCGCAATTTTTCCGCCACATCGGCAAGGCATTGAGCATGATTGCAGAGAACACACTGACTGCAGTGGTTTGAAAGAAGACATCGCCCGCCGCGATTGGGAAGGCGCGTTCGCGATGACGGGGCTTAAGCGCCGCTCCGAGAACCAACGCGTCGAGATGGCTGGAATGGTTCGCTGCCAGCACAAACGGTCCGTGTCGCGGTAAGTTCTCACGGCCTGTAATCGTGAGTCGATGAGCGATCGCGAAGTAAATTCGCAAAAGCGAAAACCAAGCCTGCTGCGTCAGACTTTCGAGCAAACCGCTCTCGCGTCGCACGCTCCGGAAACGCTCCGCTGGCGTTAGACCGGTGTCACGCGCTGGTTGGAGTTGCCACGGTTCCATAGGCATCACCCGCCCGAGAAAATGCGCTGCGGCTCTCCCGCCCGAAACCAACAAAGTAACCGACGTAGTGAAACACAGCCGGCGCGACCAGAATCAGGCTGTCAAAACGATCGAGCAATCCGCCGTGTCCGGGAATGAGCTTTGAGGTGTCTTTCAGGCCGAGATCGCGCTTGATTGAGGAGAGCATCAAGATCGCCGAATTGGCCGACGACGCTGACGATGATGCCCAGACCGACCAAGCAGATCGGGTTATCCAATGCCGTGTTAGTCCAAATGAAATGAGCGATCACTGCCACGAGCGGCGTTGTCAAAACCACCGCGCCGAGCGCGCCGCCGACGGTTTTGTTTGGACTCGTGTTTGGAACAAATTTTCGCCGACCAAACAGATGACCGCAGATGTAGGCAAAGATGTCATTGAGCTCTACCGCGAAGATGATCACCAACAGCATCGGCCGATAATTCCAATCGTTTGCCATGTAACCAAGGTTACCGAGCGCGCTTCCGAAAAGAGCGAATCCCAGGACACCCAAGCCAACGCGCTGGATGTATCCTTTTGGTTGATCAGGAATCAACCCGCCGATCGCAACCAAGGCGACGGTCAAGGGAAATAATGCAACAAAGAGGCGATACCAGTTATCAAGTTCGGCAAAAGTGATAAGGAGAATACCGATAACCACGATGAAACTGATGGTTCGTTCCCGGAACAGCCCGGTAATGCGGGCATATTCTCGATAGCAAAGAACACTCAGCGTACCCACAGCAACGATGCTCCAAAAAGCGCCTGCCAGAATGGGAATCAGAATACACAGCGCCAGCCAAATCCAGGAGCGATAACGATCCCAGAGTTCCTTTCTTTTTTCGGCAGTGCTGCTGGCACTTCGCGTTGTGATGAAAATCAGGAGCGGCGCCAACACGAGCAAACCAACAGCTGCCATCGTCAGACCAACGGTAACGCGATCGTCGAATGCGTGACGGAACCCAAACAAGCGCTGCCACGTCGTGTTGTTCATCTCAAGGCACGTGTGATTCGCGTTAGCCTGCAAACGACTGTAATCACGCAACCGGCGATTATCACACCCAGGCCAATTGTCATCACGCCAATCGCGAAACTGCCGAAATGGAACATCTGCCACGATCGCGGAACGACTGCGGAATAAAGACAGGCCAGAGTAATCACCAGCATCCGGTGTTGTTTTGCCATCGGTCCGCAAAACTCGTTAGGCGCGCCGGCGATTTTTCCTGCCGCGCGAACGTAAGCAGTGAAGATGGCCAGAATCGTTGCGATGTAACCGAGCGCGACGTTCCCGCCCGAGGCGAATCCCGCGCCGATAAACACCGCAGCGTCCGAGACGCGATCGGGCACTTCGTTGTAAAGTTCGCCTACTTTTGAAGCGCGACCGGACGCGAGCGCGACCATGCCGTCCAGCATGTTTGCCGTCAGCCGCAGTTGGGCGCCAAGCGCGGCCACGAGCCAGAAGATTCGATAATATGCAACCGACGTCAGCCCGAGCGCCACGCCTGCCACGATACAAGCGCACATGCCCGCGATCGAAATGGCATCCGGCGATACGTTTCGCGACGCCAGCCACACGGTCGCAGCTTGCGCCCATTTACGATTTCGGGTGGCGATTGGTCGCCGGTCGATTGCTTGCGCGGCAGATTCGTTCATCGCGGACGAAATCCATAGCAGGCCCGAAGAAGAATGACCAGAGAACAACTCGCGAGTGCGTCGCGCTGTCCTGACGCCGGTAGCCGGCGGACAAAAAGGAATTCTCCCGACAGGCGCGAAACGATGCGGTACCGTCTTGCACAGCGCGCCTTCCTTCGAGATGATGAAGAAGCATGCCTGTAACCTTGGAACAAACCGGTCCGAAATTAATCACGCCGCGTTCCGCGTTTATTCTGCGATTCATCAGCACCATCGCGCTTTGGACGGTCGCCCTCCTGATCATGTTCTCGGGTTTCGAGATCTTGTTCTGGGTCTTGATCAGCGCGTTCGGAATGATCGGCCTTTGGGAATTCTACCGAATGCTCGATCACAAGGGCCTGCCAAATTTCAAAATCACCGGAATGATCTGTGGCGCCGTGATGCTCGCCGGCAGTTTTTATTATTTCTCCAAAATCGGACCGGAGGGTTCCTATGACTTCGAGGTCGCCGTTCTGCTCTTTTTTCTATTGACGGTCTTTGGGCGGCAAATGTTTGCGCGGTTGCGTCATGATGAGCCGTTGCAGACGATGGCTTACACCTTGTTCGGCCTGCTTTACGTTCTCTGGCTTTATAATTTCATCACCAAAATCGTTTATCTGACGCCGCGTGCGAGCACGGGCCAACTGACCGGACAATTTTATGTCTTGTACTTGATCGTGGTCACAAAGTTTGCGGACATGGGCGCCTATCTCACCGGCAGCGCCATTGGACGGCATCTGATGGTACCGCACATCAGCGCGAAGAAAACGTGGGAAGGCTTCTTTGGCGCCATAATTTTTGCGCTCCTGTCGAGTCTGGCGATGTTTAAACTCATGCCCGGCCATCTGCCGGCGCTTAACTGGACGCACGCAAGCATCCTGGGTGTGCTTCTTGGGTTCGCAGCAGTGCTCGGCGATCTCGCTGAATCCATCATCAAACGCAGTACCGATGTAAAGGATTCGGGGAATCTGGTTCCGGGAATTGGCGGCGCGCTCGATCTTCTGGACAGCCTTCTTTTCACCGCGCCATTGTTGTTCTTTTATCTCCGGCTCGTGATTCGCGTGCCGTAGAAAACTGACAGAATGCACAGAATGAACAGAATGGTTGCGGATCCGAAACAATACGACCTGTGCGGCCAGGTAATCGGCGCCGCAATGAAGGTCCATTCAACTCTCGGGCCGGGATTTTTGGAGTCAGTCTACCAAAATGCGTTGATCTGGGAGTTGCAGAAGTTCGGATTGAAAGTTGAAGCGCAAAGACCGATTGCGATGCATTACGATAGTCAAATCGTCGGTGTATTTACCCCTGACTTGCTGGTAAATAACTCCTTGATTGTTGAGCTGAAAGCGAACCAGTTACTCGTCAAATCGCACGAAGTTCAGCTTGTTAATTATCTCGTTGCAACCGGGATTGATGAAGGGCTGCTCTTAAATTTCGGGGCGGAGCGTTTAGAGTACAAGAAAGAAATTTCGACTCCCGAAGCAGGAGCAAGCCTCTCTCTGAATTGATCGATTCATTTTGTTAATTCTGTTCATTCTGTCCAAATGAATCGTAAGCGTGTCGTTATTCTTGGGGCGACTGGGTCCATCGGCGAGAGCGCGTTGAGAGTGGCGCGTGATATTCCGGAGCGAATGGAGATCGTAGGGCTCGCGGCGAAAAGTAATGCACAGAAGCTCGCCGCCGCTGCGAACGAAGTCCGGCCTGAGTCGGTGTGTTTGGTTGATGAGACCCAGGTCGCGGTTCTTCGGAAGGCGCTCGATTACGAGCCGAGGATTTTTTCCGGCGACGTGGGTTTGCTCGAGATCGCCTGCCTGACAAACGCGGACATGGTACTGGTTGCAATCGTGGGCACCGGCGGTTTGCGGCCCGCGCTCGCGGCGATTGAAGCGGGCAAAGATCTCGCCGTGGCGAGCAAGGAAATTTTGGTGATGGCGGGCGAGGTTGTGATGGGCGCGGCGCGCGAGAACAGCGTGCACGTGTTGCCGGTGGACTCTGAACACAACGCGATTTTTCAATGTCTGGAAGGCAAGCACCCGGCACACATCAGGCGGATCATCCTTACCGCCTCTGGTGGGCCATTTCGCGAGACACCGCGGACAGATTTCGATTCGATCACGCCGGAGCAGGCTTTAAAACATCCGACCTGGAACATGGGACCCAAGATCACCATCGATTCCGCGACATTGTTCAATAAGGGCCTGGAGATGATCGAGGCACACTGGCTCTTTGGCGTAGAAATGAAGCGCGTCGAGGTCGTCATCCATCCGCAGAGCATCGTTCATTCGATGGTCGAGTTCACGGACGGTTCCACCCTCGCGCAATTGAGTTATTCCAACATGTGCTTCCCGATTCAATACGCAGTGACCTGGCCGGATCGCGTCCCGAACACGCTGCCGCCGCTCGACTTTTCGCAGCTGTCGAAGTTGGAGTTTTCCACTCCGCGCTACGACGATTTTCCGGCATTGAATCTCGCGCGCCGCGCAGGCGAGACTGCCGGCACACTGCCAGCGGTAATGAATGCTGCTAACGAAGTGGCAGTCGCAGCGTTCTTGGATCGACAAGTCCGGTTTCCGGAAATCTGGCGGATTGTTGAACAAGTGATGAACCGGCATACCCCCGTTGCGCACCCGGATCTCGATGCAATATTGGGAGCCGATCAGTGGGCACGAGCGCAAGCGCACGGATGCGTGAAATCGGCAGAACGGTAAAAGATTTACAACGACAAACAGAATGGCGTGTCCAACGATCACTGATCATCAGCTGACCACATGATTTTGCACATCGCTCGCGTCATCTTCATCCTGCTCGAGGTCCTGATCCTGTTTAACCTGCTCATCGTGGTGCATGAGCTTGGGCACTTTCTTGCGGCGCGGTGGCGGGGTCTATACGTGGAGAAATTCGGCATTTGGTTTGGGAAACCGATTTGGAAGAAAACAATCAACGGCGTCCAATATTCGCTCGGATCACTGCCATTCGGAGGCTTCGTCGCGCTGCCGCAACTTGCGCCCATGGACATTATCGAGGGGAAAGCCGACATGGACCGGGCGAAGCTGCCGAAAATTTCCGCACTCGATAAAATCATTGTAGCCGTCGCCGGTCCGATATTCAGTCTCTTACTGGCGTTGTTTTTTGCCGCAATCGTCTGGGCTGTTGGGCACCCGGTGAGCGAAGCCGATTCGACTACCGTAATCGGCTACGTTGCGCCCGATTCGCCAGCGGAGAAGGTCGGGCTGCAACCGGGCGACAAAATCCTGGCCGTGGACGGTAAGCCGGTGAGGCGTTTTATGGGGATGAAGGACAGCATCAGCTGGGACGTGGTGCGGAGCGAGGGTGACAAGATCGCGGTGAAATTTCGGCGAGATGGAACGGTGCGAACCGTATGGGTGGAACCGTATAAGGCGGAGACGCGCGGATGGCGCAGGCAAAGCGTGCGACAACTGCTCATTTATCCGGCAGAAACACCAATCATCGCCAAAGTCGAGCCGAACACGCCGGCAGCGGCGGCCGGCCTGCGCGCCAGAGACATTATCCGCGGGTTCAATCAAACGCCCATCTACAATCCGATCGCACTGCTGGAGTACATCAACAAACATCCAAAAGATGAGCTGGTGCTGCGTGTGGAACGTGGCGGCGCCAAGTTGGATGTTCCGGTTAAACCCACACCTCTGCCCACGGAGGGCAAAATGAAGCCGCGAATTGGAATTGAATGGGACACCGCGGGGATTATCTCGATCCAGCACCCCAGCCCAATTGAACAAGTTTACAACAGCGTCACCAGCACGTTGAAGACAATCGGCGCGGTCGCTTCGCCTAAGTCGGACGTGAAGCTCCAGCATTTAAGCGGCCCGGTGGGAATCGGTCGCATTTACTATCTGCTTTTTCAAAGCGAACGTGGCTGGCAGCTGGCGCTATGGTTCAGCGTAATTCTCAACGTGAATCTCGCGATTCTGAACTTGCTCCCGATCCCGGTGCTTGATGGCGGCCACATCGTGCTGGCGCTGATCGAATCGGTCCGGCGCAAGCCGGTGAACATGCGCGTGCTCGAGGTGGTGCAGACCAGCTGCGCGGTGCTGATCATTGGTTATATGCTCTACATCACGTTCTTCGACGTGCAGGATTTGCCCTTTGTCCGCAAAAAACTCGATCAGCTCGAGGCGCAGTCTCCTGGGAAAAACTCGCAAGCGCCATAAAACGGCCGCGCATTGCGAGGTCGCTTGAGTGTTCGTACATTCCACTCTTGTGAACTATTGTCGTAATCCTCTTCACTACGAGCGCCGCAAGACCCGCGAAGTGAAGGTAGGCAACGTCGGGATCGGCGGGGACAATCCAATTCGCGTCCAGTCGATGATCACGTGCGACACGATGGACACGGAGGCATCCATCCAACAAACAATCGAGCTAGCGGAGGCTGGCTGCGAGATTGTCCGGATCACTGCGCCCACTGTAAAAGACTCGCGCAACCTCGAGCACATCGTCAAAGGTCTGCGCCAGCAGCGCTGCAACGTGCCGATCGTGGCCGATATCCATTTCAAGCCCGAGGCCGCCATCGAAGCCGCCAAATGGGTCGAAAAAGTGCGAATCAATCCGGGTAACTACGCCGACTCGAAGAAATTCGTCATTCGTGAATACACCGAGGAACAATACGCGGCGGAATTGAATCGAATTCGCGAACGGTTTTCACCGCTAGTTGAATTGTGCAAGACGCGCGGTATCGCCATGCGGATCGGGACAAATCATGGCTCACTTTCCGATCGGATTCTAAATCGCTACGGCGACACGCCGCTGGGGATGGTGGAGAGCGCGCTCGAATTCGCGCGGATCGCGCGGGACCTCAAATATCATGACTTCGTTTTCTCCATGAAGGCAAGCAATCCGAAAGTTATGATCGCTGCCTATCGGCTGCTCGTAGCGCGACTGAATGAACTTGGCCCCGACTGGAATTATCCGTTGCACCTCGGCGTCACTGAGGCCGGCGAAGGTGAAGACGCGCGCATCAAGAGCGCGATCGGGATTGGCTCTCTACTGGCCGATGGAATCGGTGACACGATCCGTGTTTCGCTGACTGAAGATAGTCCTCATGAAATTCCCGTGGCGAAAGCGCTCATCGAGAACATAAGCAGAACGTCCAACGCTCAACGTCCAACGCCGAACATCCAACTTTCTTTTGATCCTTTCTCGTATCAGCGGCGTGCGACAGCAAAGATCGAACGGGACGGAGTAAAACTCGGCGGAGACGAGTTGATTCGTGTTGTAGTGCGACAGGCGAACTTCCACAAAATCGCGCACAAGATCGACAGAATGGGCGATTACAAGCCGGAGATTGTTTGTGAGCACGCAAACGTGATCGAGATCGATCCACGCGATGACGCGGCGGTTGCGAAAATTAACGCGGAACAGCAGGCGCAGTTTGTTACAGTGCGCGACGATGTCGACCTTCCGGTAATCGCAGCGTTCCGTTTGCTTGCAGCGCGATTGCAGCCACGGCATCCAATTTTGCTGAAAGACACCCTGGTAGGGGCCGTTGACCTCAACGGCCCTGGGCGATTGGGGTCAATCGCCCCTACCCCAGATTTTTTAACAACCCTTCTCACCGCCTCCACCAACATCGGCTCCTTGCTGTGCGATGGCATTGGCGACGCGATTTTGGTGCAGGGCGAGGAAGCGCCGGGACAAGCGCTCCGTTTGTCCTACAACATTTTGCAAGCAGCCGGCTCGCGGATTTTTAAAACTGATTACGTGGCTTGTCCTTCGTGCGGCCGCACGCTGTTCAACCTGCAAACCACGACGGCGAAAATCAAAGCAGCCACCTCGCACCTGAAAGGGGTGAAAATTGCGATTATGGGTTGCATCGTGAACGGTCCCGGTGAAATGGCCGACGCAGATTTCGGATACGTCGGTGGCGCACCGGGAAAAGTGAATCTATACGTCAGCAAAACGGCCGTGAAATTCAATATTCCCGAAGCGGAAGCAGTCGATCGGCTCAAAGATCTAATCCGCGAACACGGGAAATGGGTTGATCCGGCACTACAGGCGACACCTGTGGAAGCAGTGTCGTGAACCGCTGCTCCGCGCGCTCGCGTTGTGGAGTTCGGCAGTTCCGCGCAAGTTTGCGCGAATCTTCATGCTGCGGTTCCTTTTCGATCCGCAATCGGCAATCCGCATTCCGCGATCATTAGATGGCCCGACAATACACGCTGCAGCGCGCTCCGGTAGCTACATCGATCCACATCGATTACGCCGCTGAGTTGAATGAACAACAGCTTGCTGCGGTAACCGCGCCGCCGGGTCCGATCCTTGTGATTGCCGGCGCGGGCTCGGGAAAAACGCGCACGCTAACCTATCGGGTGGCGTACCTACTCGAAAACGGAATCGATCCTCGAAACATTCTGCTCCTCACGTTCACGAACAAAGCCGCGCGCGAGATGCTGAATCGCGTCACGAATTTGCTGCCGGTCGATGCAAGCGGACTCTGGGGCGGGACGTTCCACTCAGTGGGAAACCGGATTTTACGCAGGCACGGTAGCGCGCTCGGCTATTCGAGCGGCTTCACCATCATGGACCGCGAAGATCAAAAGGATTTGATCAACACAGTTGTGGCGAGCGCAGGAATTGATCCGAAGGAAATACGCTTTCCAAAAGGTGATGTCCTCGCGGAGATCTTCAGTTTTGTCGTCAATACCGAGATGCCGCTGGAGGCATTGCTGGCAGAAAAGTTTCCCTACTTCCTGCCGTTGCTCGAAAAAATTCAAGATGTTTGGGTGCGATACGAAAAAAAGAAGAAGGCGACGAATTCGATGGATTTCGACGACCTGCTGCAAAAGACGTTAATGATGTTTCAGCGGCACGAGGGGATCGCGGACGTTTACCGCCGCCAATTTCAATTCATTCTGGTCGATGAATACCAGGACACGAACAAGATTCAGGCTGATCTCGTGGATCTGCTCGCGCGCGACCATCGCAACGTGATGGTTGTGGGCGACGACGCGCAGTCGATCTACTCCTGGCGCGGCGCAAATTTCCAAAACATTCTTGAATTTCCAAAGCGGTATCCGGATGCGCAGGTGTTCAAAATCGAGATGAATTACCGCAGTGTGCCGGAAATTCTGGAGGTGGCGAACGCAGCGATTGCCGAAAATGTTCAGCAGTTTCGGAAACACCTAAGCGCAACGCGCGAATCAAAGGCCCTGAAGCCGGCATTGGTGGCGCTCAATGATGGTGCGGAGCAGGCGCAGTTTGTTGCGCAACGGATTCTGGAATTGCGCGATGAGAATGTCGATCTCAACGACATCGCAGTCCTTTACCGTGCGCATTATCACGCACTCGAGCTGCAACTGGAGTTGTCGCGCCGGGGCATTCCATACCAAATCACCAGCGGCATCCGTTTCTTCGAGCAAGCGCACATTAAAGATGTCATTTCGTTCATCCGTTTCGTGGCCAATCCGCGCGATGAAGTCGCCTTTCATCGCATGGTGAAATTGCTTCCCGGAATTGGCAATCGCACCGCGGAGAATCTCTGGCGCGAATGGGAGACCGGTGTTGTAGCCGCGAGTGTTGACCGCGATTCTGGAGGTGACTCAGGGAAAGCCGGGGTCATCGCCCCCAGCTACAGTAAACACCTACTTGCGATGAACGTGCCGGCGAAATCAAAGAAGATGTGGACGCAACTGACGCACACGCTTGATGAAATCGCACCGGGAGGCGAACCGAATTCCGCATCGGAAATGATCACATCAGTTGTGGAAGCAATCTACGATGACTACGCGAAAGTGAATTTTGCGAATTACCAACTCCGCCGGGAAGACCTGGATCAGCTCGCGATGTTCGCCCGCCAATTTAAAGACCTGCATGAATTTCTCGCGCAATTGGCATTGATCAGCAATGTCGATGCGGAAGCTGCGCCCGTTCAAAACGTCGACAAAGAGGCGGTCAATCTGTCCAGCGTGCACCAGGCAAAAGGTCTGGAATTTCATACGGTATTCGTGATCTGGTTGGCTGACGGCATGTTCCCAAGCAGTCGCTCACTCGATATCCGGGCTGCTCTGGAGGAAGAGCGGCGGTTGTTTTACGTCGCCGTCACCCGCGCGCGCGACGAGCTTTATCTCACCTACCCGCACATGCGCTTGAGCGGAGGCTACGGTGATGTCTTCCAGCGCCCATCGCGTTTCCTGCAGGAAATTCCTGACGAACTCGTCGAAGACTGGCAGGTAAAAAGAAGCTGATCTCTTGAGCCACTGATCAACACGGATGAAACACGGATAACAGATGTTGGAACTTCGAGACGAACATCCTGACAAGTTACTGCATCGACCCATTACTGAGGCGGTAATTGGAGCTGCCTTCGAAGTGCATGGTCAACTCGGATATGGATTTCTCGAACGCGTTTATCAGCGCGCCCTACAAGTAGAGCTGAGCCGGCGCGGCTTTTCCGCCGAGATCGAAAAACGAATTCAGGTTAAATACAAAGGCATCATTGTTGGGGAATATGATGCCGATTTGATGGTGGCTGACTCAGTGGTCGTCGAGATCAAAATCAACGCTCAATACGATAAACGTGATGAAGCGCAACTGCTTAACGAATTGAAAGCAACTGGTCTGAAGGTGGGACTGCTTCTCAATTTTGGGCGAACGAAAGTCGAGTACAAGCGTCTCGTCTTTTAATCCGTGTTTCATCCGTGTTCATCCGTGGCTGAAGGGAATTGATGGAACTCTCGCCGAAAAAAAGGATCGCTGGTGTGCTCGCGCCGGTCTTTGCGCTGCGCGGGGAGCACGACTTGGGAATCGGCGATCTCGCCGCGCTGCGGGAGTTTATCGATTGGGCATCGGAAATCGGATTCAGCCTTGTTCAGCTTCTGCCGATCAATGAGACCGGAGCCGATAACAGTCCTTACAATGCGATCAGCGCGATGGCGATTGAGCCAGCGACATTGCATCTCGCGCCAAACTTGCCGTCAGATTTAACGCGCGAGGACTTTGAAGCTGAACTCATCGGCGTCGACCTCGCGAGCCTTTGCCGTGGCCGAGTAAAATATCGCCCAGTCAAACAACTGAAACAGCGCATCCTCGAAAAGGCGTTTGCGAATTTCCGCGCTCGCGCAGACGAGAAGCGGCAGGCTGAATTTCGAAAGTTCTGCGAAGAAGAATCGTCGTGGCTGCGCGATTATACGCTGTTCCGCGTTCTGATTGAGCAAAACAAAAATAGCGCGGCGTGGGACAAATGGTTGCCGCACCATCGCACGATCGAATGTGCCCGCAGTTGGCTGCGTGATCTCCCGCACGATAAGCGACAAGGCCTGACACGACGAACGGATTTCTTTTGTTACGTGCAATGGATCGCGCATCAGCAATGGCGCGACATCAAAACGCACGCCGAACAGCGAGGTGTCGCGTTAATGGGCGACATTCCATTCGGCGTCAGTTATTACAGTGCCGACGTTTTCGCGCACCCGGAGGAGTTTGTCCTCGACTGGTTCGGCGGCGCGCCTCCGGAGCCGCTTTTCAAGGACGACGTCTTTACACAAAAGTGGGGACAGAACTGGGGCATTCCGCTCTATCGCTGGAGCACGATGCGCGCGAACAATTTTCACTGGTGGCGCGAACGAGTCCGCGCCATCCGGCGCATTTTTCACCTGTTTCGGGTAGATCACGTGCAGGGATTTTATCGGATCTATGCATTCCCCTGGCGGCCACAGAGGAACAATGAATTCCTCCCGTTAGATCAACATCAGATGCTGGAACTTACGAGCGGTCGCGCCCCGCACTTTGTTCCACGCAACGACGACACGTTTGAAAACCGCGAAGCGAACAACCGCGAAGGCGAAGAATATTTGCGCGCCGTCATGGAAGAAGCAGGTGCCGCGCGCGTGGTCGGGGAAGATCTCGGAGTCGTGCCCGATTACGTGCGGCCCAATTTGCGATCGCTTGGCATCGCGGGATTCAAAATTCCGCAATGGGAAATGCGCGATGGGATGATCATCCCTGGGGAAATGTACGAGCGGTTGTCCATTGCGACGTACGCGACACACGATCACCAGCCGATTCGCGCTTTATGGGATGAGGTGCTCGAGCATCGAGACTCCGACACGGGGCGACAAACGCGCGTTACACTCGAGAAGATCGCGCTCTTCGCCGGACTAAATCCAAAAATCGACGGGCTAGATTTCGAGAGAGACTTTTATCCGGCACTGATGGAGGCGCTGTTCAGGTGTAACTCATGGATCGCAATCATCATGATCACTGATCTGCTGGTGCGCACATATCGATTCAACGTGCCCGGGACGAAGGCAAACCTGAATTGGACGCGACGAATTCAGCGCTCCATTGCAAAGCTCCGTTCCAGCTGGAAAGAGCAAAAGCGAATGGCGTTAATCCATGGGCTGTTAGAGAAGACCGGCCGGGTTTGATCTCTGAACCCCCGTCATTTCCCGCGCCAGCGCATTGCTGCTGTAGGCTGCGCTGTGGACAGCGGACACTACAGCCTGGCAATCGCTAAGTGCTTTTTTCGATTGGCGCGCCGACTTTGTTGCCCCATTCCGTCCACGAACCGTCGTAATTGCGGACGTTATTCAGGCCTAGCAGGTACGTGAGCACAAACCAGGTGTGACTGGAGCGTTCACCGATTCTGCAATAGACGACAGTGCTTTTGTCGGGACTGACTTCGCATTGCTCGAAGTAGATCTTCGCCAATTCCGACGCGGGCTTAAACGTGGCGTCATCGTTGGTTGCCGTTTTCCAAGGCATGCTCTTTGCCCCGGGAATATGGCCGCCGCGCAGCACGCCTTCCTGCGGATACTCCGGCATGTGTGTGATCTCACCACGATATTCTCCCGGTGAACGCACGTCGATAAGCGGTTTGCCACTCTTGCTTTGCGCGAGCGCTTCGTCAAAGAATGCGCGGATCTCATTGTCGAATCGTTTCTTCGGCACCGGATAATTTGTCTCCGGGTACTTTGGAACTTCCCGCGTCATTGGGCGGCCTTCCGCTTTCCATTTGTCGCGGCCGCCGTTTAGAATTTTCACCTTGTCATGTCCAAATAACCGGAAGGCCCAAAGCGCGTAGCACGCCCACCAGTTCGCCTTGTCACCGTAAAAAATGCAGGTCGTGTCCGGCGTGATCCCGTGCCGGCTGCAAAGCCGCGCAAATTTTTCCGGTGAAATATAATCCCGGATTACGGGGTCCTGCAGATCGGCACGCCAGTCGATATGCACCGCGTCCGGGATGTGCCCGGTGTCGTAAAGCAAAATATCTTCGTTCGATTCAACGATCCGGATTCCGTCGTCATTAAGGTGTTTCTCCAGCCAATCAGTCTTAACCAGCGCTTCCGGATGCGCGTATTCAGTTGGGTAAGTAGCCATAGGGAAATTTCCGCTGGCGCTTGCACCTAGCAAGGGATTTCACTTCGTTAGGCACGATCACAGGAGCTCAGGGTAGCGGTCGCCGCGGCGACCTGGCGAGCGCGTCCTCGCGATCGCGAACTTTCCCAGCTTTCAAGGTGACAACGCGGCCATCCGAAAGCGAAACCAACACGCGAGCGCGCGTGCGCTACCGAGATCGGCTCACCGCAAAATCGAATTCGCCCGATACATGACACCGTCTTTCATGACTGAGTCGATCTCGGACGCGTGCGCGATATCATCGAGCGGATTCGAATTTAGAATCACCAGATCGGCGAAATAACCATCTTCAATTTTGCCTATGTGCGCACCGGTCTCGCCGCCGAAAAGCTGTGCCGCATTTGCCGTCGCGCATTGCAGGATCTGCATCGGCGTCAGCCCGGCTTGTTTCATCAACTGAAATTCACGGAAGAGCGCCGGCCCGTGAATTGTTCCGATGTTTCCGGCATCTGTTCCCGCAGCGATGGTGACACCCGCGTCTTCAAGTTTCTTCAAATTCGGAAGCGCGACGTCGTAGGTCTTGTTGATGCGATCCAGCGCAGCTTTCGGATCAGCCAGCGCGTCCTTAACTCGTTGCGGCAATTTATCCTGGGGAATCTTTGTGACGTCCAGTGACGCGATCACTTCCGGGTTGCCCCATTTTTGTTCCTCGGGAGTGAGATTCAGCTGGTGCGAAAACGTGCGGCCATAGCGCTCGAAAACCACGAGTGTCGGACACAAGATTACGTGTCGATCTTTCAATAGGTTCACGAAGGCGTCATCGACCGGTTCATCTGTCACGCTGTGGACAAGCACGTCCGCGCCTTCTTCCACCGCGGCGCGCGCCGTCTCGAGCTCGGTCGCATGCACGGCGACGCGAATTTTGTGCGCGTGACTCTCTTCAATCGTCGCATGCGCGATCGGGCGAAAGCTTTCGACGGGATGATCTTTGTCCACGATGTACCAGATCTTCACCAGGTCCGGTTTTTGTTCTGCCAATTTGCGCACGAACTCGCGCGCCTGATCGGGAGTGTCGATCTTCACGATCGGCGGATCGCCGAGATCGAGTTTCTCGCGGGAGACACTGGAGATTAACGGTCCAGCCACAGCGACTCGCGGCGCTTTCGCCGTCGCGTTCGCTTTTTTGCGCACCTCGAAATTCCACATTGGGCCGCCGACATCGACCACGCTGGTGATTCCACATCGGATGTATCGCGCGAATGTGTCGTCCAGATGCGATTTAATCCATGCCACCTCGTCTTTATATGGCCGTGTGCTGTTGAAATCGGCACCATCAGGTCGGGTGAACAGATCGGCCGATTGAAAGAAATGAACATGCGTGTCGATATAACCAGGCAGAATGAATTTGCCCGCGCAACTTACCTGTCTGCCGAGCGTGGCAGCATCCTGTTTGCCCATGGCCACGCGTTCAATCTTGTTGCCGTTGATCACAATGGTTGCGTTCGGCAGCACTTTGCCGTCGGCGGGGTTAACCACAGTCGCGCCGACAAGCGAAACTTTTTCGGCCCGCAGCCCGGCGGTGAAGAGTAACGACGCGATTACGAGCGCAATTCGAAATCTCATTCCAGAGATTCCTCGACTTCGCTCGGAATGACAATGGCTCATTCTTTCGATTCTGGAACCGCTTTCTCGGCGGCTTTGAAGCCGATTTTCGAGTGTGTGCCGTCGCAAAACGGTTTCTCCGTAGACGCGCCGCAACGACAGAGCGCCATGCGTTTTTCCACGGGAAACTTGTTGCCGTCGGCGTCAATCAATTCCACTTCGCCCGTTACGATGTAAGGGCCGTTCCTTATTGTTTCGATTTTTACGTGAGCCATGGCCGGAACACTAAAGCACCAAATCCGAAATCCCAAGTTCGCCGCGGCGAATCCCTCCGACGGCGGACAAATTTCGAAAGTTCAAGACCGCAACGCTGCGAATTCCGGGGCGCACAGGCCGCTTGCCTGTAGTTCGCGGCCGGTTGTCGCGAACGCGGTGGCAAGCGTTGTTCGTGTAGCCACATACGTTCGGCAAGCTGCCTAAGGCTGCAGACTGGCAGGCTGTGCTCCCCAGACACAGCGCTTGCGAATCAAAAACTTCGGACGAAAGCTTTGCGCCTCATGAGAATTTTCTTCGCACTCATTTTCGCAGTTGCTACATCAGCGCTGGCGCAAAACGCCAGACATCCTTTCACGTTCGAGGACATGATGAAACTGAAGCGCGTCGGCGCGCCGGTGCCGTCGCCGGATGGGAAATGGGTAGTGTTCGATTGCGTAGATGTCGATCTCGACACGAACACGAAGATTTCGCATTTGTGGATCGTTCCGGCGAACGGCGGTGAGTCGAGACGAGTGAATCCAACGCCGAATCACGAGGAGCGGCCGCGGTTTTCGCCAGATGGCAAACGTTTGATCTGGACCTCGAAAGCGACCGATCCGACGCAAATTTGGATATGCGATTTCGATTCGGGATCCGGAATGCTCGTCGGCAAGCCGCATCAGGTCACGAATCTTTCCACCGGAGCGGACGGCGGCATCTGGTCGCCGGATGGGAAGAACATCGTGTTCGTATCGGCGGTTTATCCGGATTGCAAAGATGACGCCTGCAACAAACAGCGCGACGAACAACTGAAAAAGAGCAAAGTGAAAGCGAAGATATTCACGCGGTTGTTCTACCGACATTGGAACGCGTTTACTGAATTCAAGCGCAGCCATCTGTTTGTGATCAGCGCGGATGCTGTAGCCACGGGCCTGTGGCCCGTCCCGAGCGGGACGCCACAGCGGCAGGAGCGGCCCACAGGGCCGCGGCTACAGGCGCGGGATCTTACACCAGGTGATCACGATGTGCCGCCGTTCTCGTTAGGCGGGCAGGACATGTATGCGATTTCACCCGACGGCCAGGAGATCGCTTACACCACCAACATCGACGAGGTCGAAGCGACCAGCACGAACGACGAAATTTTCGTCGTGCCGATGAGCGGTCCCGCGACTGCCGGAAAGAAAATTTCCACCAGTCCCGGCGCCGACACTACGCCGCTCTATTCCCCGGACGGAAAATATCTCGCGTGGCGCTCGCAAGCGCGCGCCGGCTTCGAAGCCGATAAATGGCGGCTCTTCGTGCAAAATCGACAATTAGCGAAAACGCGTGATCTGACGGAAAAGTTTGATCGAGCAGTTGGCAGTTTCGCGTGGAAACCGGATTCAACCGCGTTGCTGTTCGCAGCCGAAGATCACGGCGGTGCTCCAATTTTCGGCGTTAGTTTAGGGACGGAACCAAGCAGGCCGGCTGGCGGTGGCGCTCCCGAACTGCACGCCGACGATCTCGTATTTGGCGGGGATGTGCTGTTCTTCACCCGGATGTCGGCCCGCGCGCCGAATGAGATTTGGCGAATGGTTCCGACACCTAAGAATGAGCTCGCGACTTACAGTTTGGACAGCGCATCGAAACAAGTCACCCACATGAACGACGCGCTGTTGTCGCAGATCGACATGCAACCGTTGGAGTCGTTCACGTTTAAAGGTGCGAATGATGACGAGGTTCAGGGTTTCATGGTTAAGCCGCCAGGGTTCGATCCGAACAAAAAGTATCCGCTGAAGTTTTTGATCCATGGCGGACCGCAAGGCGCGTGGGGAAACGAGTGGACGTATCGCTGGAACGCCGAGTTGTTCGCCGCGACCGGAAATTACGTGGTGGTGATGATCAATTTCCACGGCTCGACCGGATACGGACAGAAGTTTACCGATTCGATCAGCGGCGATTGGGGCGGCAAACCGTATGTCGATCTGATGAAGGGACTCGACTACGTGGAAAAGACGTATCCGTTCATCGACAAGAACCGCGAGGCGGCGCTGGGCGCGAGCTACGGCGGTTACATGGCCAACTGGATTCTCGGTCACACGAACCGGTTCAAATGTATCGTGTCGCACGACGGGACGTTTAACGCCGAATCCGCGTATGGCACGACTGAGGAGCTGTGGTTCATGAACTGGGAATTCGGCGGTCCGCCTTGGAAAAAACGGGATGTTTATCGGAAGTGGTCGCCGCATGAATACGCGGCAAATTTCAAAACGCCGACGCTCGTCTCGCACGGGCAACTCGATTACCGCCTCGATGTGTCGCAGGGGTTCGATCTGTTCACGACGCTGCAGGTGCTGAACGTGCCGTCAAAGATGTTGTATTTCCCGGACGAAGGTCATTGGGTCCTCAAGCCGCAGAACTCGCGATTGTGGTACAAAACCGTGAATGATTGGGTGGATCAATGGTGCAAAAGGTAGGGGCGATTGACCTCAATCGCCCGTAGGCGGTTCGGGTAAACCCGGCCTCCTGCTTGACTTTTTGCGCTAGTTGCGCATTAAAACGCCGTCGAAAATTTATGGAACGTTCCTTCCTTCTTTTGCAGGCAGTTCTATCTGTTGGTCTGGTTTTACTCGTCGCGGGTTGTGGGGAAGATCCGCGCTTTTCCGGCAATACGCAGTATCTGGGCGGCACCTACGGCGGTGCCCCGGCTGCTGGGCCCCACGACACCGTCTCCTATTGGGACGGCGATCACGCCAGCGGAAGTCCGTCAATCAAGATCAGCCTCGGAGAACAGCGTGCCTATTTTTACAAAGGCGGCGTGCTCGTCGGGGTCTCGCAATTGTCCACCGGACGCGAGGGACTCAACACTCCCATCGGTAATTATAAAATCACTCAAAAGGACAAGGACCACGCCTCCAGTTTGTTCGGAGATTACGTGGACTCATCCGGCAAGGTGGTCGTCCCCAACGTTGACATAAAAAAAGATCCGAAACCGCCGGGCACGCACTTCCAAGGCACACCGATGCCCTACTTTATGCGCATCGTGTCGGGGACAGGCTTGCACGCGGGCTATTTGCCGGGCTATCCAGCGTCGCACGGTTGTATTCGCATGCCTGAATTCATGGCGGAAGATTTCTTCAGGTCCGTCTCAGTCGGTACGCCGGTCACCATCACGAACTAAGCTCTCGATAATTTGTTGACCCGCTAACGCCGCGCCCTTTTCGCCGCTCCGTCAGGACTAAGATGAGGGTCGAGAGTCCCGCTTAGTCACGCTGAATGAACCCTCACCTCCCTCCTCTCCCTGACAAAGGGAGAGGCGACCACACAGACTCAGTCTCTCGTATCCCACATGAGCGCCACGTGATCATCAAGCAACACCGGCCTTTGCTGGACCTTGTGTCTAAGCTTGCAGAAAATTGCTGCCGGTATCATTCTGGTGATCCCGCAAGAGGTATATGATCATCATTACGCAACCCAACGCCACCGAAGAACAGATTCAGCGCATCGTCACGCGTGTTCGCGAATTTGGACTCGAAGCGCAAATCAGCCGTGGCGCATCCCGCGTAATCATCGGCATCATCGGTCCGGAGGCGCTGCTTCGCGAGAAGCCAATTGCCGCGATGCCCGGTGTGGAAGCAATCGTGCCTGTGCTGAAGCCGTACAAACTCGCGGCGCGCGATTCGCGCGGCGCTTCCTCCGTACCAATTGGCGATGTTCGGCTGGGCGAACACGAAGACGTGGTTCTTATTTGCGGACCGTGTTCCGTTGAGAGCAAGGAGCAGATTTTATCGATCGCGACAATCGTGAAGGAATCCGGCGCGAAAATTCTGCGCGGCGGCGCGTTTAAACCACGGACGTCCCCGTACAGTTTTCAGGGATTACGCGAAGAGGGACTTCGCTTCCTGGCGGAAGCGCGCGCAACGAGCGGCCTGCCAGTGGTCACCGAAGTCATGGACCCGCGCGATCTTCCGATGATCGAAAAATATGCGGACTGTCTTCAGGTCGGAACTCGTAACATGCACAACTTTTCGCTCTTGAAAGAAGTGGGCCGCAGCAGGCTTCCCGTGCTGCTGAAGCGCGGGTTCAGCGCCACAATTCATGATCTTATCATGAGCGCGGAATACATCCTGAACGAAGGCAACCCGAACGTAGTCCTCTGCGAGCGCGGTATTCGCACGTTCGACAATGCGGCGCGCTACACACTCGATCTGAGCGCCGTTCCTATTTTGAAATCGAGAACGCATTTGCCTGTGATCGTCGATCCAACGCACGCGCTTGGTTTCCGCGAATTCGTGCCGCAGATGTCGCTGGCCGCAGTCGCCGCCGGAGCGGACGCGCTGATGATCGAGGTGCATGATTCCCCCGAGCAGGCCAAGAGCGACGGTAACCAGGCACTCACACCCGAAATCTTTGCCGGCTTGGTTCCGCGGCTTCGCGCCGTCGCTGCAGCCATCGGCCGCACACTGTAGCGGGGATCGCTGATCCCGTCCGAGGCGAAGCTTGTTTATACCACTGGCGCCACCCGTCTCAGAGAGACGCGGCTACAATTCTGCATGATTTAGCGTAAAGTTTGCGGTGGAAAAATCAGCGGAGCTTTTCGAGCGCGTCGCGGCGAGCGAACCAATCGCTCGGAAACTGCATGCGATGCGACAATCTCAATGGCCTGTCCGCTTTTCGCATGTGATTCAGCCGGCTCAGCCTTTTCTGGCGGCGGTGATTGCGCATACCTGGCACGGGCGTCCACTCGACAATCGGCGGGCTAGCGATTCCACAATTTGGATCCTGTGCGCCAGCGTTCATTCTCAGGAAGTCTTTTACGAAAGCTTGCTCAATTGGCAGCCGGACGCGCTGTTCCTGCCGGAAGCCGAGCTGGCTGGAATTGAAAATGTTTTGCCCGATCCGGAGATCGCCGCTGAACGGCTGACGTTGCTTCTCCAAATCGAGCGGGGCACCCGCCAGCGCACCATCGTCGCGACACGCGCAGGTCTCGATCAAGCTGCGCCGAAGCACGGCACACTTGAATCTGCCGTCGTTCAACTTCGGCGCGGAGCAACCGCGAATATGGAGGAGCTTCTCGAACGGCTCGCGACCACCGGTTACGACCGCGTCGCACAAGTCACCACGCGTGGACAATTCGCCGTCCGCGGCGGCATTGTCGATCTATATTCGTGGCAGTCGCCGTTGCCCTTTCGCCTGGAATTTTTCGGCGATGAAATCGCATCTCTGCGCGAGTTCGATATCGATTCGCAAACCTCAGTGCGCGAATTGCGGTCGATCGACGTTTTGCTAAACCCCGGAGCGGCGGATCAAACTGGATCCGTTCGCGATTACATCCGCAATTTCGATCTCATCATCGATGTCGAGCCTGCAATGGAGGGAGGAGCTCCAGCGACGCCGGCCTCGCTGGAGCTCACCCTGCAACACATTCAAATCAGCGAAAACTGGATTGAGACTGGTCCGGAAGATTTCAGCGGCGTGTTTCAGGATTGCGAGATCGGCGAGTTTGGCGCCGGCGATCTCGTCCTCGCCGAGACAAAACGCGCGCAGTTCATCGAACGGTTAAAAGAATGGCGCGCGAACAACTCCAGAATCGCCATTTATTTTCAGACCGAAGGCGAGATCGAGCGGTTCCGTGAGATCATGGCGGGCGCTGTTGAGGGCATTGATTTCATTGAGGGCACGCTCGCACGTGGATTTTGTTTCCCGGCGACCAATCTCGTCGTTCTTTCGGCTGCCGAATTGTTCGGACGATTCGCGGTCCATCCGCGACGGCTTTTGCGGCTGCGCCGCGCCGAGCGTCATCGCGTCCAAATCGATTTTAGCGAACTCGCTGAAGGGGACCTGGTCGTCCACCTAGAGCATGGGATCGGAAGGTTTCTAGGGTTGCAAAATTTTCCTGTGGGGCAGGCACCTCGCCTGGCTGATCAGCCTGGCCTGCGAAGCGCCGCAAGCGAAGCGCTTGCCCTGCCAGAGCAAGGACAACCACAGGAAGTGTTGGTTCTGGAGTTTGCGGATGAAGCAAAGCTGTACGTTCCGCTCGAGCAGGCATATCTCGTTTCGCGTTACGTCGGCGCAGGGAAAAAATCGCCGCCGCTCAGCTCACTCGGCGACGGAAAATGGGCGCGCGCGAAAATTAAAGCCGCGGCCTCGATTTTCGATTATGCCGGCAAAATGCTCGCGATCCAGGCAGAGCGGCAAATGCGGCCCGGCTACCCCTTCGCGCCGGACACAAAATGGCAGGCCGAATTTGAACGCTCATTCCCATTCCGCGAAACGCCGGATCAAATGAAGGCGATCATCGACGCGAAGATCGACATGGAACGGCCACGGCCGATGGATCGCCTGATATGTGGCGACGTCGGGTTTGGCAAAACTGAAGTCGCAGTGCGCGCCGCGTTTAAGGCAGTTATGGAGGGAAAACAAGTGGCCGTGCTTGCGCCAACCACTGTTTTAGCTCAGCAACATTTCGAGGTGTTCCGGCAGCGCATGCTCGAGTACCCCGTGCGCATTGAAATGCTTAGTCGTTTTCGTTCGCACTCCGAACAGAAAAAAGTGCTGCAGCTGCTGCGCGAAGGTGGAGTCGATATCGTTATCGGCACGCATCGGCTCATTTCCGGCGACGTCTTGTTCAAGGACCTCGGTCTGGTCGTCATCGATGAGGAGCAGCGGTTCGGAGTTCTGCACAAGGAGAAATTTAAAGAGCTCTTTAAGCTGGTCGATGTGCTGACACTTTCCGCCACGCCGATTCCACGCACGCTGTACCTTTCACTGGTGGGCGTAAAAGAAATGTCCACGATCGAAACGCCACCGCCCAACCGTCTGCCGGTCGAAACCGTGGTATCGGCGTACGACGAGCGGATCATTCGTGCCGCGATTGAGCGTGAAGTGGAACGGCAGGGCCAGGTGTTCTTTTTGCACAATCGCATTGCAACGATCGAGCGGATTCGCGATCGCGTTGTCGAACTTTGTCCGCGGGCCAGAGTCGAAATCGGGCACGGCCAGATGGACGACGACGAACTGGAAGCCGTCATGGCCCGATTTCTCTCCGGGAAAACAGACGTGCTCGTTTGCACCACGATCATCGAAAGCGGTCTCGATATTCCGAATGCAAACACCATCATCATCGATCGCGCGGACCAATTTGGTCTAGCGGATCTGTATCAATTGCGTGGACGCGTTGGGCGCGCCGAGCACAAGGCGTATGCGTACCTGCTTCTTCCGCGGGAGATGATGACGATTGGAGCAGCGCGCAAGCGGATCACCGCAATCAAACAATACAGCTCCTTGGGCGCGGGTTTTCGGATCGCGATGCGGGATCTGGAGATTCGCGGCGCGGGCAGCATTCTCGGCACTGCTCAGAGCGGCCACATCATCGCGGTCGGTTTCGATTTGTATTGCCAATTACTCAGGCAGGCGGTGGCGCAACTGAAAGGACAAAAACCAAAACTCCGACTAGATGTGGACATCCGGCTGGATTTTGTGATCACAAACGAAGCGGAGTTCATCACGCCGGCAACGTCAAGAGACGGCTTTCCAAACGTCGAGTTAAATGTGACGGCTGCGAAGCCGCCACTCCTTGAGCGTATCCCCGCTTTCATTCCGGTCGCATATGTCAGCGATCCTGCCATGCGCATAAGAGCATACCGCGAGACTGCTGAGATCACGTCGCGCGAGCAATTGGAACGACTGCGTCGCGATTGGCGAGATCGTTTCGGGCCATTTCCACCTGCCGTTGACAATTTATTCGCTTTGATCGAAATGAAACTCGCGGCAGCAGAATCAGGGGTGAACCGGGTGGAGGTGCGCGATCGCAAAATAATGTTGACGCGGCATGGAGATTTTATACTTGTCGCGGGCAAATTCCCCCGTTTAGTTGGATCGAAAATCGATCAATACCTCCCGGAACTTGTCGAATTGATTAAGAAGTTATGAGGCGTTTCACGCGTTCATTTATAGCCGCTGTGCTGGCGGTCGGCGCACTTGCTCAAGTCCCGATTGGTAACGTCGCGTTCGCCGAGGAGCCCACAGTCGTGGACGGCATGGCTGCCGTGGTAAATGGCGAGGTCATTACTTTCTCGCAGGTCCGCGCTTTGTCCGCGCCGCAGGAACGTATGTTGCGCCAGCAGTACACCGGGCAGGATTTAGCCAAGAAATTGACGGAGGTGCGCCAACTCGCTTTGCAAGATCTAATCGATCGGCGGCTCGTGATTCAGGCGTTTAAGAAGGAAAGCTACGAAATTCCCGATCACATCGTGGACCAACGAGTCAATGACATCATCCGTGAATCGTTTGGCGGCGACCGAAACACGTTTGTCAAAACGCTCGAGGCACAGAACTACACTCTGGGCGAGTTCAAACAAAAGGAGATGGAAAAAATTATTGTGGGAGCGATGAAGAGCCACAACGTCAAGGTCAACCAGATTATTTCGCCTGTTAAAATCGAAGATTACTACAGGAAACATCGCGACGAATTTACGTCCAAGGAGCAGATCAAGTTGCGAATGATCATGATTTCCGGCCATCAGGACACTGCCAGCGCTCCCGCGCAAAAGGAGCTCGCCGAAGAAGTGCTTGGCAAGCTCGCCGCTGGCGCGGAGTTCGAGCAGATGGCGCAGATGTATTCCGAGGACAGCACCAAGGACAACGGGGGCGATTGGGGCTGGATCGAACGGAAGACTCTGGCCGAGCCGCTGGAAAAATTCGCTTTCAACATGCCCATCGGCCGAATCAGCAACATCTTCGATTACGCCGGCAATTATTACATTCTGAAGGTTGAAGATAAACACGGCGGTAGCACGAAATCGCTCGCCGAAGTCCGCTCCGACATCGAGAAGAAACTGGTCCAGGACGAAGCCCAGCAAATTCAGGAACGCTGGATCGCCGGCCTGCGGGAAAAAGCCTACATCAAAACTTTCTGAGGCCAATTCCCCTCTTCCTGTTCCTCTTGGTCTTCTTCTTCTTGCTGCTGCAATCCTGTTCGTGCTCGATTGAGCGAATTCGATTACGCTCACCAGCAGGAGCATGAACAGGAAAAAACCATCTATTGGCATCACCCTCGGCGATTGCGCCGGAATTGGGCCCGAGATTATCCAGCTCGCTCTGAAAAGTGATCGACTTCCGAAATCCGCCGACTACAAGATCATCGGCAAATATCCTAACTGCTCGTTAGGCAAACCGACGGCTGAGACTTCCCGCGCCGCCGCAGCCGCGCTTGAAGAAGCAGTGACGCTTGCCCGTCGCGGCGAACTTGATGCAATCGTGACCGGGCCAGTTCACAAGGCGCGGATGTACGAAATCGGATTCAGGTTTCCCGGACAGACGGAATTCTTTGCCGAGCGCTGCGGCGTGAAAAATTTCGCGATGTGTTTGACTGGCGGGAACCTCACTGTCGCGCTGGTCACTGCGCACATTCCTCTGCGCAAAGTCCCGAGCGCGCTCAAGCAATCCGAGATCGTTCGAGTCGGCTCGTTGCTTCTGGATTTTTTACAACGCCGCGGAAACTTGACGGCTTTAAGCCGTCGAGTTCCTGGCAGAGCGCCAAAGCGTGAGCCTGAAACTCGGGCATCGCGCATTGCCGTAGCGGGATTAAATCCCCACGCCGGCGAGTCGGGCAAACTCGGCCGGGAAGAAATTGAGATTATCACGCCGGCTGTCGAGGAACTGCAATCGAGAATCGAGAATCGAGAATCGAGAATCGTTGGTCCGGTTTCACCCGACACTGTTTTCCATCGCGCCATTGCAGGCGAATTCGACGCGGTGCTTTGCATGTATCACGATCAGGGGTTGATCCCGCTGAAGCTGCATGCATTCCACAACGGCGTGAACGTCACGCTCGGCCTCCCCTTCCCTCGCACCAGCCCTGATCACGGGACTGCGTTTGAGATCGCCGGCAAGGGAATCGCGCGAGCGGACAGCATGATCGCTGCGATCAATCTCGCGGTGGAGTTGGCAGTCGAAGTCATCCTGAGCGAAGTCGAAGGATCCCGCGAAATTACCGGAAGTTTCGCCACGAGATTCGCTCGACTTCGCTCGGAATGACAGAGCTTTGCGGATCGCCGCTGCAGCCAATCCTGCTCTTGCTCTTACTCCTGCTCATGCTCGATTGCATCAAACTCGATTAGGAGCATGATCACGATCACGAAGTATGCTTCGGTCTTTAACATCGGCCTCCAGAACACGTTCGTGTATCGCTGGAATTATTTTCTGCGCGCGCTCTTTGGGCTGATTCCGCTCGCCGGCACCGTGTTTCTCTGGTCCGCCGTTTTCAAGGAGCGGGGCGGCGGACTGCACGGCTACGATTACGGCTCGATGATTTATTATTATTTGCTGACCCTTTTGGTCAGCAACCTGGTCGTGCCGACGGAGGACGAATTTCAAATCGCCGCCGACATTCGTGACGGCCAGATCAATGCGCTGCTCACCAAGCCGATGAGTTATCTCGCGTACCGGACCAGTATCTTTTTGAGTGGCCGACTGGTTTACAGCCTGGTCACCTTGCCGCCGATCGCGCTGATCTTCATTTATTTTCGGGAGTACATCGTGTTAGCCGACAGATCCCCTGATCTACGTGTTAACGGCGATCTCGACCGTGATGGCAGCGTTCATTCAATTCTTCATCACCTACAGTCTGGCGATGTTCGCGTTCTGGATTTTGGAAATCTCCACCATCGTTTTCATCGTTTATTCCTTCGAATATTTCCTCGGCGGGCAGATGTTTCCCATCGATATCATGCCATCTGCAGTCCAGGCCGTGATGAAGTGGCTGCCGTTTTACTATGAGCTGTTTTGTCCAGTCGCGATCTTTCTCGGCCGATTAAAGGGGCCTGATCTTGTGCAAGCACTGGCGATCCAAACCGGCTGGCTATTGCTCGCGTGGGCCTGGGCAAACTTCATGTGGAAACGCGGCCTCGGCCATTACCAGGCTGTCGGTGGATAGCACGGCGAGCGTTTTTCGTTTCGCGAGCTGCTACTTCGTAGTTTCGCATCTTTCGGCGCGGGCCAGGCGACCTGCCGCGCTGTAGCCACGGCCCTGTGGGCCGTTCCTATCTCGGTGTGACATGCAACGCCATGCCGAAACCGGCCATAGGCCGGTGGCTACAACACTCGCGTAGCTATCATTTCTCTTTCGGCGCGAGCGAGGCGACGATTTTTTCGAAGCGCGGATCGCCGCGGAGCGGGTCCCAGACCGGGAACAGTTTTAAGGCGCCGTAGCTCAGCATCACCGATGCGACGGGAGCACGCAGCCCAGCTTCCAGTTGCTGCAAGGCAAGCTCCTTCTCGCCAGCCCAGGCTGCCGTGATGGCGAAATATTGAAGGACGCGGCTGCCGTTGATGACATCTTTTTCCACCGGCATGAGCGCGATCGCCCGACGGCCTTCGTCCAACGCCAGGTCTTTCCGCCCAAGAGCAGCGTCGATTAAGCCCAGGACGCAGAGCGCCGGGCCGTAGTCCGGCTGCGCCTGCACGATCTTCTCCTGCTGGGCGCGAGCCGCTTCAAAAGCAGTGCGCGCTCTTGCCTCATCTTTGGTCATGCGCGCCAGCAGACCTTCACCAAAGCTGTGGCTCAGAATAATCGCGCCCTCGCCCCAGCATGGATTGTCGCCTAGCGCGACGAGTGCTCGTTCGGCCGCAGCCGGATCGCGTTCGGCCAGAGCGCAAAAGAACCAAGTGTCCGCGGCGCTGGCAATAGCGCCCGGTCCTTGCGCGAGGATTGCATCAATCGTCTGGTGGAGCGGCCGGGTGTCCGCTTTCCAGCAGAGGTAAAATAGCTCCACGATTGGCCCGCGTTTCGACGTTGTCGGGCACGATCGCTAACGCGCGATCCAGGGCAGCGATCGCCTCGGCATAGCGCCCCAAATTTTGGTAACTGAGCGCGATCTGTTGCAGAGTATCAAAGTTGCGCGGATCCAGCTCCACCGCGCGCTGCAGATTCTGCAGACCTTCCTCCTGCTGGCCGCGCCGCCGCAGAATGTAGCCGGTGAGTTCGAAGAGACGCGGATCATTGGGTAACGCTCGCCGCGCGATCTCCAATTCGGCCAGGGCGCCGGCATAGTCGCGCAGCCCGTAGTAGAGATATTGCGCGCGCGCCAAATGCGTTTCGGCAGCATCCGGCCGCAGCCGTGTCGCGGCTTGCACCGCAGCTTCAGCCAGCGCAAGCCGGGCGGGAGTGTGATCAGATCCACTTACTGCATAAATGGTTTCGTGCGCACAGGCAAGCTGGCAGTAAGCGTCGAAAAATGAGGGATCGCGCTTGACCGCTTCGTCCAGAAGTTCAATTGCCTTCCGCAGGTCTAGATCGCCTGTCGCGCTGAAATTTGCCGTGAGGAGAAGTGACTTCGCCCGGCTGTAAAGGTCGAACGCCGCCAGATCAGTAGTGGGCGGCTGCTCAATGGCTTTCTTCTCGTTAGGCGAGAGCTTCGCCTGCAACTGATCGGCAATCGCCTTGGCGATCTCGCTTTGAATGGCGAAGACATCGGCCAGGTCGCGATCGTAGGTCTGGCCCACAGATGCGCGTCGTTGCGGGCATCGATCAACTGCGCGTTGACGCGCACGCGATTTCCCGAGCGTTGAACACTTCCTTCTACCACGTTCGCGACTCCCAGCTGCTGCGCGATCTCGCGCAGATTGCGTGCAACGCCACTCTTATACTGCAACACGGAGGTGCGGCTGATAACTTTCAGATCTGCAATCTTTGCCAGGTCCGTTAGGATTTCGTCCTGCACTCCATCAGTGAAGTATTCGTTTTGCTTCTCTTCGCTCAGATTTTCAAACGGAAGGACCGCGATGCTTTTTTCCGCGACGCTTGCGAGCGAGGGTGTGGGCGCCTTACGCAAAAGGTAGAAGAACGCCGCGGCGATTGCGGCCAAGCACCAGCACTGCGACAGCCGCTTCGACCCAGCGCACATGGGCTGCGATGTTTCCTCAGTGCCTGGAACTTTTCTGGCAGCTGCGGATTGCCGACTTCGTTCGAATAGAGATTGGTACGATGGACACGGCACGCCGTGTTTTACTTCGCACTGAGCCGAGATCGTGCAGACATGGTCGCCAGCGTTCGATATTCTTCCAGATCCTCGGCCACATGATGTGAAAGAAGAATGTGCCCGGCGTCGCCACAATCCATCACCCGGCGGGCCATGTTGATTCCAGCCCCGGCGACGTTGGTCCGCTCGTTCACGTCCACCACACCGCTGACCGGCCCGCTATGAATTCCCATGCGAAGTTGCAGGCGAGGATGCTCCTTGAGCGCGCGGCTGATCTCAACCGCACACTGCGCCGGTTCCTCCGGGCTCTTGTAAAACACCAGCGCCATGCCGTCGCCGGTAGGGATCTTTAAAATTCGGCTTGCCGCTTCAGCTCTTCTGGAATTGTTCGGATGAACGAACAATCTCGTTCAGTTCTTCAACTCTCGCGTGCTGCTCGTTAACCGAGAGCTTCGAGTAACCGACAATGTCGATGAAGAGAACGTGCGCGATTTCCAGTTCGAATTTCTTTTTTAACCTCGGCAGGCATATCAGTGCTCCAATGGGCTACCAACGATTGCAGCATCAACTCTCGATAGTCGAGAGCAAGGGTAGCGCACGCGTCCGCGTAGTTCGGCGTCCCGACGAAACAATCTTTCACTGAATTTGTGCTCCTAAACGGTAAGAGCTCGCAGAGTTCGCGTCGCGGCGCTTGCAACCGTTGGCGCGTTCGCTATCCGAAAATTTCGCTACTCTCAACGCCATGGCGCGACTACACGAGTATCAGGGCAAAGCCATTCTCGCTGAGAACGGATTTAAGATCCCGCGTGGTCGCGCTGCATCGAGCGCCGAGGAGGCTGTCGCGGCAGCAAAGGAATTGGGCGCCGAAGTTGTAATCAAAATCCAAGCGTGGACCACCGGACGTGCCGGTATCGGTGGTGTGGCCTTCGCCAAAAAGTCCCGAGCGATGTACGCGCGCAGGCTGAGCGAATGTTGGCGATGAAAGTGGGGCCGTTTCCGGTCGAAGCTGTGCTGGTGGAAGAAAAGATCGACATCGATCGTGAGTTTTTTCTTTCCTTCGCGATCGATGACGCCGTCCGCGCGCCGATGATCATTTTCGCCACCGGCGGCGGCACAGGGATCGAAGAGCGCGCCGCTGCAACGCGAAGAATTCCGTGCGATGTGAATCGCGGACCATTGGATTCAGCAGTCGATGAAGCCGTGGCGTCGTGCGGACTTTCAGCGAACAATGCGAAGCAGCTGAATGAGTCGATCCGAAAATTGTTCGCCGCCGCGCGCAGCGTCGAAGCGCGTTCGCTGGAGATTAATCCACTGGTGCTGACCAAAACCGGCGAGTTCGTCGCAGCCGATTGCCGGATCACAATTGATGATTACGCGGTCGTGCGTCATCCAGAGCTGGGGATCGAGATTGCACGTGAGTTCGATCATCCGCCGACGGCCCTCGAGCGCATCGCTTACGCCGTCGAACAAAACGATCATCGCGGCACGTTTTATTTCGCACAGTTGGCGACGGCGGCACCAAAAGGATTCCAAAGGACTTGTCGGATTTTCACGGCGCAGGCGGCGGCGGCTCGATGATGTCGATGGACGCGATCGTGAATGCCGGCTTCACCATCGCCGACTTCACGGATACGAGCGGCAATCCGTCTGCATCGAAAGTTTATCGCGCGGCGCGAATCATTCTGGCCCAACCCGATCTGGTGGGTTATTTCGGTTCCGGCTCCGGGGTTGCGAGCCAGGAACAATATTGGTCCGCGTACGGCTTGGCGAAGGCGTTTTGGGAACTCGATCTGCGACATTCCCGCTGTGATTCGTCTGGGCGGCAACACTGAAGATCGCGCCGTGGAGATCCTGCATCGCATGTCGAAGCTCTTGCGGGCGCCGGTCGAAGGCTACCGCAAAACCGACACACCAGCGTACATCGCCACGCGTTTCGCCGAACTGGTCGGGGGCGCCGGCGGAAAAAAATGGAAACCGCGCCCGCCGCGAGTGCCAAAATTTGCCAAAGAACCTTCCGCCACAAAGCTCGCGGTGAAAAATGGCCGCGTTTGGATCGACACCGCGCGTTGGCCGGAGATCCGCGCCGCGGTTGAAACGCATTCCAGTGGATTGATCATCGACCGCGAAGGCGCGCCCGTAGCAGCGTTGCCCAACGAAGAGTTCGTCACCAAGGATTCCGAGCTGCTCGCCTGCGACGTGGAATGCGGTCTCGCCGGAATCGAAGGCTTCTACCTGGAGCTTGATGTTCCGGGCTTAAGTGAACTGATCGGAGGCGATGATTAAATGGCGATTTTGATTGACGAAAAAAAGCGCGTGCTGGTGCAGGGCATCACTGGGCGCGAAGGCCGCGCACGCACTCGGCTGATGCGCGAGTACGGAACGAACGTCGTGGGAGGCGTGACGCCGGGCAAAGGCGGTCAGAACGTGCTCGGCGTTCCAGTATTCGATACCCCGCAGAAAGCGGTGAATTCGTTAGGCCAAATTGATGTCTCCGTGGTGTTTGTGCCTGCGGCCGGTGTAAAGGACGCTGCCATTTCGGCGATTGAAGCAGGCATCAAACTCACGGTGCTTGTGCCCGATCGCGTTCCTGTTTGGGACGCAATGGAGATCGCCGCAGCGGCGAAGGCGAATGACGCAATGTTTCTCGGACCCAATACGCTCGGTGTCCTGAGCCCAGGCAAGGCAGTGGTTGGCATGATTGGCGGCCGCGCGGAAAGCGCGCGCCAATGGTTTAAGCCCGGCGTCCCGAAAGGCGTTGGCGTGATCAGTCGATCGGGAGGCATGGCTTCGAGCACGGGCTATTATCTCGGGCAAGCAGGCGTGCGCATCTCAACCATCGTGCACATCGGCGGCGACGCGGTCATTGGAATTCGCCTGCCCGATGCTGCGCTGATGTTCGAGGCCGATCCGCTCACCGAGGCGATCGTCATCTTTGGTGAAATTGGTTCTTCACAGGAAGAAGAACTGGCGCAGTTGATCGGCGATGGCAAAATCACAAAGCCGCTGATCGCTTATATAGGCGGCAAAGCGGCGCGCGAAGGCACGCGCTTCAGCCACGCCGGCGCAATCATCGAAGGCGGCCGCGGCACGCATGCCGGCAAAGTCAAAGCGTTGCGCGAAGCGGGCGCGACCGTGGTAGATGCATTTGGTGATTTACCCGATGCAGTGGTGAAAATTCTCAAGAAGTTCAAAGGTGAAAGTCTCATGAGTGAAACCGAGAAAAACGCATCGTGGTACACCGCCATCACGCGAATCGAGCCTAACAAGGTGGCCGTGCGCGGCTACGACATTGCGGAACTCATGGGACGCGTCTCGTTTGGCGCAGCGGTTTATTTGATTGTGACGGGCGAACTGCCATCGCCAGCCGTCGCGCGGTTGATGGACGCGATCCTGGTCTCGTCGATTGATCACGGCGCGACGCCTCCCAGTGCATTGAGTGCGCGCACCGTTGCATCTACCGGCGCTACATTGAGCGCATCGGTCGCGGCCGGAATCATGTCGATCAATCGGCACCACGGCGGCGCGATTGAAGATTGCGCGTGTCGATTGAAAGCAATCGCCGATCGCGCCGCCCGCGAGTCGGTCTCATTGGATGAGGCGGCAACGCGCACGCTCGCGACCATGCGGGAAGCAGGTGAACGCATGCCGGGATTTGGTCACCGCCTGCACACCAAAGATCCGCGCACAGCGCGTTTGTTCCAACTTGCACACGAAGCAGGCGTGGATGGTGTGCACCTGCAGGCCGCGCAGGCCGTTGAGAAAGCATTCGCCGCAGCGAAGAAATCGCTGCCGATCAACGTGGATGGCGCAATCGGCGCCATTCTCGCCGACCTGGGAATGAATCCAACAACCTTCAACGGTATTTTTATGATTGCGCGCACGCCCGGGCTCATCGCACACGTAATCGAAGAACAAACTCGCGAGAGACCGATGCGCCGCATCGATCCCGTCAACCATGGCTACGACGGGCCACCGCCCAGAACACTGTAACCTGTCTGCTGGTCCGACTATTTTCTTTAAGCGGGCAGCCGAAGTTAAAGCGTTTATTTCTCGACATTTCGCCCAACACTTGAAAGGAAGCCCCACCTATGAAAAAGAAATCCCCTCCACAATCGACACCTGCTCGCCGTAACCCCCGGCTGGCCGTAGTTCTTAAACGAAGGTGGTCCTGTATGTGTGGAGAGTCGATGCGGCTTAGGTCTGCAGCTGCCGTCTTCTGCATCGCCGTCCTGAGTGGCGCCGAAGCACACGCCCAAGTCAATGTCACCCAGGAACACAACAATGCTTCGCGCGATGGGCTTTACATCGATGCAGGTTTTACACTATCCACCGCTGCAAACTTGACGCGCGATCTGAACTTCAACGGCGTCATTTCCGGTGACGTTTACGCCCAGCCGCTTTACATCGAGGGCGGACTCAACGGTCCGATGATCATTGCCGTCACGGAATCGAACAATGCTTATGCGCTCAACGCCACTGCGGGCACGGTAATCTGGCAGCGAAACCTCGGTGCACCAGTTCCATTAAGCCGGCTCGGGTGCGGTAACATCGATCCGGTCGGAATCACCAGTACGCCCGTCGTCGACCTCGAGTCGCGGGCAGTTTTTATTGATGCGTTCACCACGCCAGATGGGGGCGCTACGAAACAACATCTCATTTTCTCTCTGAACGTGGACACAGGCGCGATCAATCCGGGCTGGCCTGTCGACGTCAATGCCGCCGCTCACTATAACAGCATGACCTTTGATTCCTCGGTGCAGGAAGACCGAGGTGCATTAGCTCTCGTAGGTGGCCGCGTGTACGTGGCTTATTCCGCATACGTGGGCGACTGCGGCAATTATCACGGCTGGGTCGTGGGCGTGGACATCACTAATCCTTCGGATGTAATGGCTTGGGCGACAACGGCCATCGGCGGCGGAATCTGGGGACACGGCGGCGTTGCGAGTGATGGCACTAACATGTTTGTGGTCACCGGCAACACGTTCAACACAGCCGGTAACTGGATGGGCGGCGAAGCAATTATTCGACTGCAGGCCGGGCCCGTCTGGACCGGTCAGCCCACCGACTACTGGGCGCCGAGCAATTGGTTAAGTCTCGACAACAGCGACACCGATGTTGGCGGTGTCAGTGCGACGGTGATTGATGTGCCGGGCGCCACGCCTTCGCAGCTTGTGCTTGCGCTCGGCAAAGATCGCAACGCCTACCTCGTGAATCGGAACAATCTTGGCGGGATTAGTGCGCCCGTGGCCCAGGCAAGTGTCTCGAGCACCACGCTAAGAGGCACATCTGCTGTCACGTACCACACCAGCCAGGGAACGTATTTTGCTTTCCACGACGACGGCAACGCAGTTACCGCTTACAAGATCACCGCAACAAACCCACCGGGCATTGTTAGTGCGTGGAGTATGGGTCAGGGCGGGCGAGGCTCGCCGTGGGTCACAACGACGGATGGCACCAACAACGCCATCGTCTGGGTGGCTGGCACAAATGGCGACCAGCGCTTGCACGGTTACAACGGAGATACCGGTGCGGTCGTTTACGCAGGCGGCGGGACTAACGAATTGATGAATGGCACGCGACAGTGGAATACGGGCATCGTCGCTCGAGGCCGGATTTATTTCGCCGCCGACAACAAGGTCTATGCCTTCAAGCTGCCCGGAGCGACACCGACACCTACAGCCACAGCCACTGCGACTCCAACGCCTACGCCGACTGCAACTGCAACAGCCACGGCTACACCAACCGTAGCACCCAGCCCGACGCCTACAGCAACAGCTACGGCTACGCCGACTCCGACCGCCACAGCGACGGCTACGCCGACGCCCGGCATTGCGCTTACCGCTCTTGGGCGACAGACTACATGGACAGCGGAGAGCTCAGCTCTCCTGGAGCGGGGCGACCTCGAATCGCATCGACGTTTATCGCGACGGCGTGTTGATCGTCACTACGAGGAATGACGGTCTCTACATCGATCAGATCGGTGGCACCGGCCATGGCAGTTTCACGTACAAAGTTTGCGAAGCGGGTACTCAAACCTGTTCGAACGAAGCGACTGTGATATTTTAAGGTTTGGCGATCGCGGCAGATCGCCTCGGCGGGCTAGAGACCGCCGCTCTTGTTCACCTCTCGCCCTCCAGCGGCTTTCGTCATCTCCTCGGCGATTTGGCATCGTTGCCGCCAGTAATGAATTCGTAGTCAAAACAAAATTTCAAAAAAGTATTGACAAACTTTTAGCGTCCCGCGTAGGATTTTGCCCCTCGTCTGGGTTCATTCACAGAGGGAAAATAACTCCGCTAAACCATGAAAAAGAAATCTACTTCAAAATCCGCCTTCTTTAACCTTCGCGTTTTAATTGCTTCCGTTTTTTGCCTCTTCGGCGTCTTTGTGGCGCTGCTTGGTTCTGGCGCATTCGCCCAGACCAAGGGCACCAGGGCTTCGCAACAACCTGCTCGGTCCAATGCGACGCAGGATGCCCCTGGTACACAGACTCCGGAAGTCACTCGAATGGTCGGTCCGGTCATTCTGAAACAGGACTTGCGAAAGCTTCCTTATGTCGCACCGAAGGAGGAGTTCGACGAGCAAGTGCTCACGCGCTATCCGCACGGAACAGGGCAGACCGGAGCGCAATCAGATTACCGGATTTCGGGCCTCGCGTACGTCCAGCAGTTGCTCAAAAATATTTGGCGGCCGACGCCCACAATGCCCCCTCCGTTGTTGACCTTCGAGGGGGGTGCTGCCGCCCAGTTCTGCGGTTGTGCGCCGCCAGATAGCGACGGTGATGTCGGTCCAAATCATTATGTCGAAGCGATCAATTCTGCGTTCGCGGTTTATGACAAAACCGGCAACCTGCTGACGGGCCCGATTACGTACAACTCATTCTTTGCCTCGTTGACAGGCACGCCTTGCCAGAACCAAAACGACGGTGACCCATTTGTGATGTACGATCATGTCGCCGACCGCTGGGTGATTGCCGACTTTGCTTTTGCCTCGTTTCCGGGCACCAACTTCTATGAATGCATCGGCGTATCTCAGAGCCCGGATCCTGTTGCAGGCCCATGGGCTCTCTATGCCCTGCTGGTGGACGCGTCGGACCTGGACGATTACCCGAAGTTTGGCATGTGGAACAATCCGCAGCCCGGCGGCGCCTATCATTTTCAGGTAAACCTCTTTCCTACCCCTACATCGTTCGCCGGAGTGAAAGCCTTTGCGCTCGATCGCGGGTCGATGCTGACCGGCGGGCCCGCCAACGCAATTAGCTTTATGATCCCCACAGCCGGCTTGGGTGATTCCTACAGCCTGGTCTCGGCGAACTTTCGCACTGGCAGTCCGCCGCCTGCGGGGAGGGACGAGTTTTTGCTGGCAGTTGACAGCCCGGCCAATGAAAACACGAGCCTGACCACGGTTAAAGGCTGGCTGTTTCACGTCGATTTTGCCAACCCTGGAAATTCAACGCTCGGCGTTGGCGCCAATCACAGTCCAAACTCGCTGATTACAGTCAGCCCATTCGTTGAAGCTTGGACAAATGCCGCTGGGTTTAGCATCGTGCCCCAGCAGGGAGTTTCTGATAAAATCCAAACTCTTGGCGACAAAATCATGACGCCGGTCGTTTACCAGAACATTGGTGGCACGGAATCGTTGTGGGCAGATCAAACCGTAATGGTGACTTTCCCGGCGGGGCCAACTGGTATTCGCTGGTATCAATTCGATGTCACTGGCGGCGCATTCCCTGCAACGCCGGTTGAACAGGAGACTTGGACTAATAACAACGACGGGTTATGGCGCTTTATGCCCAGCATCGCCGTCGATCAAGCCGGGAACGTTGCCGCCGGCTATGCCGTATCCAGTCCTTCGATGTTCCCAGGCATTCGTTATGCCGGGCGTCTTGCAACTGACCCGCCGAATGACTTAAACCAGGGGGAAGCTACAATGTTTAACGGCACCGGTAGCCAGACCGACACGAATGGCCGCTGGGGCGACTACAGCATGACGACCATCGACCCCTCGGATGGCATGAGCTTCTGGCATGTCAACGAATACTACGCGAATAACAGCTCTTTCAACTGGCACACGCGCATCGGCAAGTTCACTTTCCAAGGTGGCGGCTCAAGCCCAACCCCGACACCGACAGCGACCGCTACACCGACTGCTACCCCATCTTCTTGCAGCTGGACGGGTGGTCCCGACATGCCGAGTACCGACGCCCGCTCTGTTGGAGTCTTTTTCCCTGCTAACGGGAAGTTCTATGTCATGGGTGGCCGTGACCTCAATAATGTCGAGCTCACTAATCCGCTCGAATACGATCCCGGCACCAACAGTTGGACGACCAAGTCAGCCACTTACCCCGACGCCAATACGAACAATATGGCTTGCGGTGTACTGACTGACTCTGGGACGCCGTACATTTACTGCGCAGGCGGTTCCAATTTCGCCACCCAGATGGGGAGCGGCCGTGTCTTCCGCTATGATCCGATTACTGACACAATCAGCTCGGTTTCCAGTAACTGGCCTCCTGGCGACTCGAGCATTCTGCCCGGTGGCTTCAGTGTTTTCAACAACACGCTGGTCATTCTGGGTGGTTTCGACATTCCTAATGGGATCGGGATCGACCAGATTTGGCAATTTACGCCTAACCCTGCGGGCTGGGTGCAGAAGGGTGCTGTCCTGCCAGTTCCGCTCGGCTACCTGCCAACCACCACTATTGGCAGTCTGATCTACACAGGTGGCGGCGCAGATATCACCGGTGGCGCTCTGACTGATGAGACAAACTCATTTGTCTATGACCCGGTGGCTGATTCCATCAACACGATTGCCGACATACCCAGGCCCACCAGTAACACCCGCGCGGTGAACTTCTGTAACTTGATGTATGTCTTGGGTGGAGGATTCACCACCCCTTCAAATGAGGTGGACATCTACGATCCAGCCAGCAATACATGGTCGTTGGGTGTTCCGTTCCCGACTGCGGGGCGCAACTTCGCGGCCGACACCGATGGAAGCAATAACATCTGGAAAGCAGGCGGTTATGCCAGTGACGGCGTCACCATCATCGCCACGACGGAACTCTTCAACTGCCCGGTGAGTCCTTGTGCCTCGCCTTCACCTACACCGACGGCGACGGCAACAGCAACGGCGTCAGCAACAGCAACGCCTACGGCTACGCCAACTGCAACACCTGGCGGCAGAACTACCCCCACACCGCGACCGCGTCCCACACCGGCTCCTCGGCCGTAAGCCTCGGGGCCTACCTGCAGATTTCTTCGGGGACTCGCGAAGCAATTCGCGAGTTCCCGAAAAGCTGCGAGCTCTTTATCTCAAAGCTCAAGCAAGAGATAAGGGTGGAACGCGTTGACCATGCCGCGGCGTCGCCTTCGAGCATTTTCCAAAATCGCCAGGCTGTACTGATTACGAAATACTCTTTATTTCAGAATCAGGGTCGCGAAGCCGGTGTTGGGCGAGGCTTCGATTGCGGAATGATCCTGGCAATGTTGATTGATCGCACCGCTGCGAAAGCACTCCTCCGCGGGCCGGTTCAAGCAAAGGAGACCCGGTGGAAAAAAAGGTGTTGACACTGTTTCAGCATCTCACGTAGGATCTCGATCTCCGTCTCGGGTTCACCGCAGAGGGGAAACAACTCCGCATCAACCATGAAAAAGAAATCCACTTCAAAATCCGCCTTCTTTAATCTTCGCGTTTTAATTGCTTCCGTTCTTTGCCTCTTTGGCGTCTTTGTGGCGCTGGTTGGTTCTGGCGCGTTCGCCCAGACCAAGGGCACCAGGGCCTCGCAACAACCCGCTCGGTCCAATGCGACGCAGGATGCTCCCGGTACACAGACTCCGGATGTCATACGAATGGTCGGTCCTGTTGCTATGAACCAGGATTTGCGCAACCTCCCTTACATCCCGCCCAAGGGGGAGTCTGAGGGACGACGGTTGACGCGATATCCGTTCCCGTTGTCGGGTTCAGACGCGCCGGCAGGGTCGGGGACCTCCGCGTACGTTCAGAGACTGCTCAAAAACCTCTGGCGCCCGACACCGACGATGCCGGGGCCACTGTTCACATTTGAGGGGATAGGCGATACATGCGGTTGTCAGCCGAGTGACAGCGAGGGGGATGTCGGCCCGAATAATTACATCGAAGCGATCAACGAGACGTTCAAAATTTTTGACAAAAACGGCAACACCCTGTCGGGCCCGACCACTTATAATTCATTCTTTTCTAGCTTGACTGGGACTCCTTGCACCAACGCTAATGACGGCGACCCTTATGTTCTCTACGATCCAGTCGCTGATCGCTGGCTGATAAGCGACTTCGCTTTTCCGTCGTTTCCTGGTACGTCATTCTACCAATGCATCGCTGTGTCCCAGACCAACGACCCCGTCAGCGGTGGCTGGTTTTTCTACGCGCTGCAAGTGGACCCGTCGAACCCGTCGTTCCTCGGCGATTATCCCAAGTTTGGATTGTGGAACTCCGGCGGAAGCCCAGCCCAAAACGCCTATTTCCTGATGATGAACCTGTTTGCCAGTCCTACTAGTTTCAATGGCGTCCGTGCTTATGCTCTTGACCGAGCCAGCATGCTCACCGGCGGTCCTGCCAACGCGATTGGGTTCACTCTTAGCGCGGCCGATGTAGGCGCTTCCTATAGCTTCGTTGCCGCGACCGCCAAAGGTAATCCGCCGCCCACAGGTAGAAACGAAATGGTGCTCGCCATCGACAGCCCGTCTACCGGCGGCGTCAGCTTGACTCAGGTCCACGCCCGGTTCTTTCACGTCGATTTTGTCACACCGGCGAATGCCACCTTCGGCGTCGGCTCAACCCATCAACCGAACGCAGAGATCACGGTTAATGGCTTCATTGACGGGTTCACAAACACAACCTCCGACCTTGTGCCACAGCAAAGTACGTCAATAAAACTGGATACCCTTGGCGATAAAATCATGACGCCCGTGGTTTACCAGAATCTCGCTGGCACAGAATCGCTGTGGGCGGATAGTACTGTCTGTACCGACACCGGCTGCACCGGGCCAACGGGTGTTCGCTGGTACCAGTTCGATGTGACGGGCGGCAATTTCCCCGCCACAGCTGCGCAACAGCAGACCTGGACCAATACCAATGATGGTTTATGGCGCTGGATGCCCAGCATAGCTGTCGATCAAAGCGGCAACACGGTCTTAGGTTATTCCACTTCGAGCACTACAATCTTTCCTTCCATTCGGTACGCCGGACGTCTCGCCGGTGATCCACCAAGTAACATGGGGCAAGGAGAAGCCATCATGTTCGCGGGAGTCTCATCCCAGACTAACGGTTCCCGCTGGGGTGATTATACGAGGACAGAACTCGATCCTTCTGATGGCATGTCCTTCTACCATATCAACCAATATGCCCAGAGCGGCATCTGGCACACGCGCATCGGCAAGTTCAATTTCCAAGGTGGCGGCTCAAGCCCAACACCTACACCTACCGCTACGCCATCTTCTTGCAGCTGGGCGGCCGGTCCAGATATGCCTACAGTTCTGGTGCGAGCAGTCGGGGTTTACTTCCCCGATGGCAACTTCTACACCGTAGGTGGCCGCACCTCAGATTTGGCAGGATCTGACTTCCAGCACGTGCTTCAGTACAATCCCGGCACCAATGCCTGGACGCAGAAGGCTTCGACATTGCCCGACACCTCGATGAATAATATGGCTTGCGGCGTGTTAACTGTTTCGGGGACGCCGCAGATCTATTGCGTGAGCGGTTCTACTGCCGGACAGACCACAGCCACCGGTCGCGTATTCTCTTACAACCCGGTGACCGATACTCCGACTGTTTTAACCGGAGACGATTGGCCGGGTGCGATGGGAACAATTCTCCCAGGTGGGTTTGCTGTGGCTAACAACAAGCTATTCATCCTGGGCGGATTCAACATCAACGTAGCTTCTACAAACCAGATATGGCAGTTTGATCCCACCGCAGCTGTAGGCGCCAAGTGGACACAGATGGTGAACACGCCCGAAGGGATCATGTATGCGCCCACATGCGCCATAAATGGCATCATCTACGTGGGAGGGGCCTCGGATTTCGACGGCACTACCGTGATCGACACGACCAACTCGTTCAGCTTCGATCCTGCGACTAACAGCATTGGCACGATCGCACCGATACCGAGAGCCACCGGTGAGACGCGAGGACTTAACTTCAACGGGCAGATGTATGTGATGGGTGGAGGCAGAGTCGCGCCTAATCCATCCAACGAAGTGGACGTCTATAATCCTGGCACGAACAGCTGGTCAACGGCCCCGTCCTTTACCAATGCGCGGCGCAACTTCCCGACCGACACCAACGGCACCGACCATATCTGGCTGTCGGGCGGGTACGACGTTGACGGCGTCACACCACTGTCGTCGATGGAAATCTTCGACTGCCCGCAGGCTTCGCCCACGCCCACGCCGACAGCAACAGCAACCGCAACGGCAACTGCGACGCCAACGGCAACAGCAACGGCAACTGCATCAGCTACGCCAACAGCAACGGCCAGGCCTAGTCCAACTCCAAGAGAGCATCCCACACCGCGGCCGCGCCCAACTCCGGCGCCTCGGCCGTAAGCCTCGGAGCTATACGCAGCTTTCTTCGGGAACTCGCGAAGCATTCGCGAGTTCCCGAAAAGCCGTGAGCTCTTTATCTTCAGAGCGCGTCAAGCCAAAGACAAAGGTGGAACGCGTTACCCTCAGCGCCCTGGACCGCCAAAGCAGAAACCGATTCACGCTACAACCGATCACTGATCACGAAACACCCTTTATTTCAAAATCAGGGTCCGCGGAGCCGGTGTTGGGGGAAGCCTCGATTGCGGAATGACCCTCGCGACGTCGATCGATCGGATGGTGCGAAGCACTCCGCCGACGCCGGTATCCAGTAAGGGATACTCTGTGGAAAAAAACGTATTGACCGGTTTCAGCATCTCACCTAGTATTTTGATCTTCGTCTCGGATTTGCCGTAGACGGGAAAAACTCTGTTCCAACCCATGAAAAAGAAACTAACCTCAAAATCCTTCTTCTTTAAGCTCCGTGTTTCAACTGCCGCTGTCTTTTTGCTTACCGGCATCGCTGCGGTGCTGCTCGCCGTGATCACCACCGACCCGGCCGTCGGCAACGTCGACTTCGTCGCTGGCGGTGGAAGCTCAACGCCGACCCCGACCCCGACTTGCAGCTGGTTGACCGGACAAGACCTGCCGAGCGTCGGCGCTCGTTTTGTGGGCGTCTTTTACCCGGGAAATTTTCACCATTCTCGTAATCCTATCGGCGGCTTGGCCGCCTTGGCGGGACCAACTCCCCGGCCCTCTCTCGGGAAGTTTTACGTTATGGGTGGGCGCAGTTCCGACACAGCTGGGAGCGATTTCATGCACCCGTTCGAGTATAGCCCAATCCCCAACAGCTGGATAACTAAGTCAGCCACTTATCCTGATAACCAGGTGAACGACATGGCTTGCGGCGTGCTCAATGTTAACGGAGCGGACTACATCTATTGCGTGGGCGGCTCGGCAGCCGGGGCAACCACTGCTACGGATCGGGTCTTTCGCTACGACCCTGTTACCGACACCATCACCACGATTGGTGCTCCATGGCCGGGGGCTGTTGGAACGATTCTGCCCGGGGGCTTCTCGGTTCTTAACAACAAGCTCTACATTCTGGGTGGATTCAACATCAACGTGGGGATGGTCGATACGATTTGGGAGTTCACTCCCAGCCCCCCCAGCTGGGTGCAGAAGAGCGCGCACTTGCCGACGGCGCTGGGCTACATACCCACCGCCACCCTCGGCACCCTAATCGCTACCGCTGGCGGCAGCACTTGGGACGGTACGGCCCTTCACGATAGTAATTTCTCGTTTGCTTATGACCCAGTAGCCGACACCATCCATCACATTGCCACGATACCGCGGGCCACAGGAGAAACGCGCGGGCTTAACTTCTGCGGCACGATGTATGTGATGGGCGGCGGCAGAGACGCACCCAACCCCTCTAATGAGGTAGACATCTATGACCCGGTGAGCAATAGCTGGTCACTGGGCGAGCCGTTCGTCAACGCTCGGCGCAATTTCGCGACCGATACGGACGGTTCTCAGCGCATCTGGCTGGCAGGCGGCTACGACACGAGTGGCTTGCCTATAAATTCAATGGAAATCTTCAATTGCTCCATGAGTCTGTGTCGACCGCCGACTCCAAGTCCAACGCCAACAGTGTCGCCAACACCGACGCCAACGGCGACGGCGACACCAACACCCAGGATAACCGCAACGCCTAGAACTACTCCAACTCCGCGCCCGACTCCGACGCTGCCGTAAGCCTTGGAGCTACACGCAGCTTTTCATGGGAACTCGCGAAGCAATTCGCGAGTTCCCAAAAGCGCAATCTCTTGTGCAGCTTCCGAAATGCGAAGAGAGAGCGTCAAGGGCAATGCATAAAGATGGAACGCTTTGTCCTCGGGGCCTTCAGCACGGAGCGGCAGCAAGCCTGATTTTCGGACGCATGCGATGCTCTGAGAAATCCATCCAGCGCGTTCGCCGGTTTCGGGCCGGTGTCGGATCTAATCACCTATTCCAGGGCTCCGGCGCGCCAAGGGAGGCCAATTCATCAAAATGACTAATCGCTGATCGCGGGTCAGTGACATCAATTACCGACGCTTCGGAATCAGTGTCGGTGGTTCCAGGATTTGGCGAGACCCCGGTCTTGAAATCAGCCTCGCCGTAGGCCTCGATCGTACTCTCGTAAACGGGTGTGGCCCACTCCTGTGAAACGATCACACAAAGTGCCTGGCCTAAGACGAATCGCAGCCCTGTCGCTACAGGGCCATTTATGAGCTGGCGCCATCGCGGATCAGCATCACTACAAGCTTTCGCACAACGGAAATTCCTATGGCCGCGGCTGCGGTGTCGGGCGAGGTCTCGGTGTTGGAATTGATCTGGGCGTGGGTGTCGGCCGCGGTGTCGGTGTTGCTGTCGACGTCGCAGTTGCAGTGGGCGTTGCTGTCGGCGTAGCCGTAGCCGTTGCAGTGGCTGTTGGCGTCGGCGTAGCCGTAGCTGTTGGCGATGCGGTCGGTGTTGGAGTTGGACTAGCAGCGCCTGCAAGCGGATAAACATATGCGCCTCGGCTGCGAGTCCAGACTGACAGCGTGGTGCTTCCCCGGTCTATTTGCATGTCCCATACCATTGCGTGCGGTATGCCGTTCTCGAAGCGTTGCCAGGTAGGAGACGCTACTGTTATATCATCGGTGTAGTAAACGCCCCAGTCAGTGCCGGCAAAAACCTGCTGCGCATTGTTGGGATTGACAATGATCGAGTCCACGGGGATGTCCGGCAGATCGCCGGTCTTGTCGGCCCAGGCGAATGAGCCGCAATTGGCCGTGCATGTTACCTGGAACACGTGGCCGGGTGTGGTCGGCGTGTTAGGGTTAAAGCCGCCGATCCCTGCATACCCAACCGGCAGGTTGGCGGCCGACACGGAGGGATCGAGCGCAATGCCCATCACAGGGCGATTCGGCAGGACAGTATTGTTGCCAGTAACATCTATCCAGTTGGCCTGCGATTGAGTGCCGGTACCAAGATTGAACCCAATCCAGACGTTGGCGTCGTTTGTTCCCACCATTGCGACGCTCTGAAATCTCGGTGAGTATTTTACCTGATTGATGTACGAACGGTTTCCTAATGTCTGCTTCGTCATGTTTTGCGTAGTCGGATTGTTTGTGACATACCAGCTAGAAGAGTTCATGACACTGTTTCCGCCGGCGATCGTCTCCCAAACGCGTGTGCTGCCGACAACTAGATGGCCACAGCCGCCGGGAACGCCGGCTGGCGGGCAGTCATCACCGCCTGGAATGCCGCCGTGGAAAAGGTCGTATGGCACCACAAAAGACCTGGTGTCAGCGGTCCAGCCGCCCGTGACGCCAGACCATGGAGCAAACTGATTGGTGCAGTTACTAACGCAACGGCTCATCGCTCCTCCGTTATTACCTTGAAAAAAGCGAAGACTTGACCCAGTACCCACCGGGTCGATACGCGAGTAGAACCCGTCACCGCCCACTCCGAGTTGCCATAGCACCGGTCCAGTTGGTGCGCCGGTAAAGGTGATGGAACTGGAGCCGTTGTCCTGCGCACCACCGCTTGCCTGTGGCGAGGCGGCATTGAGGAAATTGCCACTAATGTCGCCTGAGTAAAACTCGATGGTATTAAGGCCTGTATCCATGTTAAACCACGTCGGGTCCTGCGTTTGGCTTGCAATGTCCGCGTTTGTCGTTCCATGGGCGCCGCCATCGTTCCCAATCACCAAAATACTCGAAGAGCCCGGCAAAAACGCGAGCGCGTGCTGGTCCACATGCACCGGGCCTGCACTGCCGGCGTAGGAATAACCGCAGGTGGTATCGTTCCATACTGTCCCCGTCCTCGTTGCAAACCAGACGTCAAAAGTGTCAAAGAACACCCGGTCCGGATTGTTCGGGTCTACGGCGATTCCCTGGTCGTACCAGTTCTGGGGATAATCACCAGCACCACTCTGGCAGTTTCGCAGCGAACCGCCTTGCGACCCTTCCATATAACTCCAGCTTGTGCCGCCATCTGTCGTGGCCCATGCACCGAGTTGGCAACCGTTGGTACTGCCGCAACCGCCGTTGCTATTCCAAACGATGGATTGCGCCTGCGCGTAGATGTAATTTGGATTACTCGGCGCGACTGCGATCTCGATGCGTCCGAGCTGGTCGGTGCTGCTATCACAGGTTCCAGTCCCACCAACAATTGGATAGTCGCAAGGTGTGCCGCTGCCGGCGTTCATGGGCGCACCCGTCGTGTACGGGCTACCGGGCACCTGATTCCCGAAGATAAACCCGTTGGCATTACTGGTGATTGAGGTGAAGCTGGGGCAGCCACTCGATCCCATCGTGGCGCTGTAGATGCCGTTTGCTCCATTTTTGCCCAGATCATACTGCACATATGTTGGGAACCCGCGCGTACCGATCGCGGCGATGACTCGAGTATTGCCTCCACCCACATCGCTTAGCTCCAAACCCGTAACATCCTGACGTTGAGTGCTGAAGTTGTTCGCAAGGCACGGTCCAGTCCAGCTTGTGCCGCCGTCATACGAAAAGTATAGACCCTGTTTCGTTCCCGCTACGACTTTGTTACTGTTGTTCGGATCGACGCGCACTTTACCGACTGCATTGTATTGTGGATATTCACCCGGAGGTTCAGTGTAAATCATGCCGAACACATCCGCACCCAGAACCGTCCATGTCGCGCCGGCATCGGTTGACTTGAGAATCCCCTGGCTACCCATGGCAAAGGAACCAAAATTGAGATCACCCGTGCCAGCATAGACGGTGTTATGATCGTTCGGATCGATGGTGATAGTGTCGATAGATGTAGTAGCTATCAGAGGATCATCGGTTACCACGTTCCAAGTGGTGGATGCGCTACAACAGTTGGTCGTTTTCCAGACCCCGCCTCCGACCGACCCAAGATAAGCCACAATACTGCCATTCACTGTGGTGGTTGGATCGACTGCCATCGTATTAACTCGCCCTTCGGTCGTCGTGTAATCAAAACAGCCTGAGCAGCCGGTCATGCGTTCTGGTTGCGGGCCGAGAGCGATAAAACCGGTAGTACTCAGGGCCAGCGGACTCAATCGATTCAGCCTGGCAGGCACTCCTGCAGGGATTCCTATGGGGAGGCGTGCATGTTGCGCGGCGGCAGCCCGCAACCATTTCGGATCAAAGCGGCCCGTTGGATATGTCAAACGATCGTTCCAGAATTGTTCCAATCGCCCAAGGTCGGCAGCCTCTGTCTCTGGGCTATTACCGGGCACTGGCATATACCGCGCTGGCCGCTCGGCCTCCCTGCTGCTGAAAACGCCAGATCCAAAAAGCGCAAGTAACGCACCAGAAAAGCTAAAAAGCAGGCTGATTAATAAGCGGAGATTAAAGAATGCCGAGTGGGTACAAGAATTTTTGTTCATCTTTTTATACAGTGGAGTTTTGGGGCATGTTCCTGAGAACACGAGACGCTGCTGCCCTCGCTTGCGCGCTATGGATGCTTTGTTTCAGGGATCTCAAAATACAGAACACCGTCCTCCCTTTGTAATTGGCTCGACCTGTGTCAGTCAAGCTTTTTGAACCGTGTTAAAGCGTCCAACAGTTCCAGCGTCGAAAAAAAGCAGGGTAAAGCACTCTGTTTGGCAGCTCTCGTCTGGGGGGTGAAGAGGTCATGTCGCGGCTTTGCCATTCATGACCCGACGATACGAGCTTTCGTGTTTGTGTTCCAGGCTGTGGGCTTCAATTCCAAATAGCGCTAGGGTGTCGGACGATGCGCTGCTTGCGGCTTTAACAACCAGTACCTGATCGTGCCGATGCCTGAACTGTTATTAAAGTTCGCGGCGATATGTGCGGCCGGCGGATCGTCGAAAGCAGGAAACTCGGTATTATTGCACTGGAACCGTTGAGCCACCCGCTCAACAGTTCCAAGTAACGCCAAGGCCTACGGCTGAGTCGCCGGAGTCGGGCGCTCCCGCGGAGTTGGGCGCGGCCGTGGGGCGGGAGTCCCCCTTACGCTAGTTATGCCGCAATATTGCGCCCGGTCGATGCCGATGTAATTCGAGCGGGTGCCCTCGGGCCCGCCATCCTCGACAAAATACCTGAAAGCGAGCCGGCCTGAAGTCCCCGCTGGGACACCGCTGATGTTGACCGTGAATTGCGTCCACGATTCGGGATATCCACCCATCGTGTAGGTCGGGTTGATATCCAGCAAGAGATTAGTGAAATCGCCGACATCGGTCGATGTTGTCCCTACGTTAATGCTCGAGCCATTGGTACTCATCCGAACCTGCAGCCGATCCGGAAACGCAGACAGTTCCACTGTACGCGTGTAGAACGTCAGGGTATCGCCATCCTGTAAATCCACTTCCGGCGTTAATAGCCAATTGCTGATCGTAGCCAGGCCCCCGCCGCAATAAAAATTCGCAGCAATGTATGCATCAGACAGACCATCGAAGGCAGGGAACACACCGTCGTTGCCCTGGAACCAGCCATCCGCTCCCAAAGGTTCGCTGTGGTTTATCAGCACCCATCCGGGCAGATTCGTAATGTCGTCAAACCCTTCGTTTATGAGGAACCTGCAAGTCGTAGCCGGCGTCCGCCCGAAACCGCTGGGATCCACAACGCGCGACGGTGTCCTGCTACCATAGCGTTCGTCGGGTTTTCCGCGGTAGGTCTGCTGAGCTAATGCAAACGGAATGACGCAGACGGCCAGCAGTGGAAGCACAATGAACGCACTTCGAAGTAGATGCGCTTTGATGGTAGGATTAATTTGCTTTTTCATTTTGGTTTTGGGCCTTTCGAATCCTGATTTTTCAGGGGGGGATTATCCTTTGTGCGTGGGACACAGTTCTTCTCACCAGAACAAAAAATGTCAATGCTTTTTTTCACTTTTAAAAATCGGACGTTCAACCCGCATATACGGAACGAGTGAGGAAATCCGAACTGTTGCGATCGCGCGCTAGTGGAGTCAGTCCACTACAGACAGGGAACTCGCGAGTTTTCGCTCGCGAGTTCCCGCCTTAATCGTTCCAGTTACCGTTATGGGCGCGGAAGTGGCGTCGGACGCGGTCTCGGCGTCGGGCTAAGCCGCGGCGTTTCGGTCGCCGTTGGCGTAGCTGTTGCTGTGGCCGTAGCCGTAGCTGTGGCTGTTGCGGTGGCCGTGGCTGTTGCCGTCGCCGTGGCCGTCGGTGTGAATGTGGCAGTGGCAGTGGCTGTCGCTGTCGGAGTCGGCGTGAACGTCGCCGTTGCCGTAGGCGTCGGCGATGGGGACCCGCAGGGACCTGCCAGGAGACTGCTCTCTACCACATTCGTGTCGCCGCTGACACCGTCAAATCCCCCTACCACCAGCAGGAGATTCCCAATCGCTGTACCGCCAGTGAAGGAATGTGGCACGTTTGTATTCGGCCCACTCGTCCAGCTATCGTTAACCGTATCGTAGATGTAGGTGCTGGTGTAAGAAGTAGCAGGCGCTCTCATCGAAGCTGCAACACGCTCTTGGTGCGTGGCTGAGGCACGAAGGTCAGGGTTACCTCCACCGACCAGAAATTCTTGCGCGCCAACGCCAGCCGCCGCAGGCCTGTAGATGGCCACAGGCACCGGCGCTACTGCGCTCCAGGAATCGGCCACAATGTCATAACGGTAATGATCCGTTGAGGCAAAACCGTTGTTCCAGTGACCAGCCAGATATGCGAATTGGCCTATAATGCTGTAGCCGGCGCCACCCATCGGCACAGGAATGGGCGCCCGTGAGGTGTTCCAGGTATTGGCAACCGGATCATACTCCCAGGTCTGGCTTTGCTCGCTGAAGGTGGCTCCATCGAACCCACCCATAACATAGATTTTGCCGTTGCCCGGATAAAACACTGCGGCCGGGAAATAACGACCAGCGGTATCTGGCATGGGCGCACCCATTGTCCAGGTGTTCGACGCGATGTCGTAGATTTGCGTGGTCGCCAGGACAAAGAAGTTCGGGTCGAATCCGCCAAAGACATAAATCTTGTTATTATTCGAGTCGTAAGCTATCCCAGCGTCATAGAAGCCAGTTGTCACGTTCGCCAGCGGCGTCCAGGTGTTCGCCGCCGTGTCATATCGGTAAAAGGCATTCTCAGGCAAGCCGTTACTAATGCCGCCTGCTGAATAGCCGAACGTGCCATCGCTGGTGACGGCTGGTGATTCAATGATAAGCGGGTAAGGAGCCACGATCATCCACGGGCCGGGTGTGCCTCCGGGAGTGCAACTGGGCGTCGCCGTAGGCGTGGGACTCGCGCATCCGCCACCGGTGACGTTGATCTCTACTGACGTGATCGTGTTACTGCCGTCGTACCCGCCTACTGCCACTGCTGTATTACCCACATGTGTCCCAGCAGGGAATGAACGCTGCAGGTTCAGAGACGGCCCATTGCTCCAGCTGTCGCTAACCGGATCATAGACCTGCAGGATGTTTGTCGTATCGGGTCGGAACAGCCGCTTCAGCCACGCTCCTAGTCCTTTCTTCGCCGACACAGGCGCTGCCGCAGAACCCCCGGTGAACGGATTGCCACCGGCAAAGACCCATAGCTTGCCACTAATCACCGCCGAACCCGGCACATTGGTCCCACTGGGCAGATTGGCTCGTTGTGTCCACGCATCGGCCGCAATGTCGTAGTCATACAACGTGTTCAGGTTCGTGTTATTGATGTCGCGGCCACCAGCAACGTAGAGGTGCCCGTTGATCACCCCAAAACCAGGGCCTCCCAAGGTCGCCGGCATGCTCGTCCGCGATGTATTAAAGGTGTTCGTTACCGGGTCATACTCCCATACCTGGCCGAACGACGGATCGACATTGCCAGTGTTATATCCCCCGACCAGGTAGATCTTGCCGTTGAAATAGCCTGAAGCCATAAAGGCGCGCACGTCAGGCATCGGTGTCCCGCTACTCCACGTGTTGGTGGCGATGTCGTAGATGCGCGTGGTATTGACCACGATGGCCGTGTTGGGGCTATCGCCACCGAACACGAAGAGCTTGTTCACATTCGGCGCGTATACCGCAGAGGCCTCGGCGTTGAACAGATCAGGCACAGGCGCAAGAGACGTCCACGTATTGGCGACAGGGTCGAACTTGCCGAACTCGTTGATATTATCTCCGACCGAGAAGGAGTAACCTCCACCCTCATACGCGAAGGTGCCATCGCTATCCATGAATCCGCCGTAGTGATCAACCCCCACTGGAGCCGCCTGCGTCCACGGCCCAGGTGTGCCTCCCGCTGTGCAGGTGGGCGTCGGCGATGGTGTTCCCGTAGCAGTTGGTGTTGCCGAAGGCGTACCTGTTGGTGTCGGTGTTGGGCTGCCGCCACCACCACAACCGCCGTCGGTGCGATGCCAAACCTCATTGAGGAACTGGAAGGTTGCCCCGTTTATGCCGCCTACACTCCAGATATCTCCGTTTCCGAAGAACCCAGCCTGGTTAGCCTGGCGGTTAGGCGCCGGCAGAACAGGCGGTGATGAAGTCCAGGTTCCGCTGGGCCAGCCTGACACATCTAGCTCATCTACCAGATTGGTCGAGTTGAAGAAATTGCCATCATTCCCCAGGTCTCCGCCCAGCGCGTACAACTTGTTCGTTCCTGGATCATAGGCAAGGCCGAAGTCTGCCCGTTGCGGAGTGAATACCGGCCCTATGTCCCAGACCCCAGGCGCTGAACTCATGTCCAGACGCAAGGTGGTTGTATAGTTAACGGCAGTCGGATCGAAGCCGCCCACTACGTACAGGAATTGACCTATTTGGTGGTAGCCTGGTAGCAGGAAGGGCCCTATTGGCGCCGACGTTCCGACCGACCACGTGTTAGTGCCTACGTCATATATCCATATGGCGTTACTGAAGAAGCTGGTGCCACCCACGACAAACACCTTGCCGTTGAAAGCACCCGATGCCGAGCCGTAGGAATCCGTAACAAAGGGATCGGGAGCCAATGACGTCCACGTGTTAGTGGCGATGTTGTAGGATGCGAAGCTGTTGGTGGCAAGACCGTCCGCGCAATAGACGATGCCGGTCGATTCCATGAGCGCACAGGTAGGCGCTTCGCCGGAGAAGGGCATCGGTGCGAGCGATGTCCAGGTTCCCGAGGCAAGGTTATACTTATTGACGGCGTTCGTGGTGAATCCGTTGTCCACGCCACCAAAGACATAGAAGTCAGTGGCGGTCTGAGCGAACCCATAGCGCACGATCGTCGTCGGGTACGGGTTACCCGCCGTCCACGGGCCGGGTGTGCCTCCTGCCGTGCAGGTTGGCGTCGGGGTAGGTGAGCCGCCGCCACCACATATCGTCTCCGGCGATATCGTCAGTGTGTAGCCCGGACAACCTGCGTCGGGAGTAACTTCACTCACTACCACAACAAGTGTCTGCCCGTCATCGACATCAACCTGGAACGCTTGGTCCGGATTCGGGCTGAAGCCACTGTCTCCAATCCAGTTGGTGCAGATGTTGGCCGGATCAAAGCTCCCCAGATACGCCCCAGTGAAGATAAAGTTGGTGCCGGTGCAAGCCGTGTTCGTATCGATCGTCACGCATTGAGTCGCGCCGGTCGTGTTGGTAAACGTGTAGGAATCGTAATGGCGCGGAAGCCCATCGCCAAAGGTCGCACATGTCGTACTCGCCGGACACGTTTGCGGGATACCGCTGCGGAACAGCCGATCAGTCTGTGTCGGATCCCCAGTGTCGATGCTTCCATTGATCATGCAGCCACCCGGTGTACCTGTTGCCGTTGGCGTTGGCGTCGGCGACCCTCCACCTCCAGCGCAGGTGTAAGTGACCTTCAATCCGTTGGTAAGCGTCGCCGCACCACATGAGAAAGTAGTAGCCGGACCAGTCGCGCTCATTTGCACTCCGCTGGTCTCATCAAGGCCGTTGTCGGACGTTGCGCCATAGAAGACGTCAAAGAAGCTGGATTGGTTCTCGTAGAACACCACTGAGAAGTTGGCTGACGTAGTGGTGTCGGCAAAGTGCACCGCGCGCCACTCGACATTAAACTGGCGGTTAGGCGCCGTGCCAGTGGTCGAGGTGAAAATGCCACAGTTTCCGCCGGGGAAGCCCGAGCAGCCGGCGAACCCGAGATTATCCGTGCGCAGGTCATCCTGATAGGGGAGAATGGCCATGCCCCAATTCGTACTCGGCAACGTGACACAGCCATGGGTGAATGGAACTCCAAATGGCGACGTGAGGTCGAAACTGCCGTTGGAACCGACGGACGCGCTGTTAAAGGTCTGCCCGTAAACGCTGACTGGGAACGGAAAGTTAATGACGGTTACGCAATCATCGCAATGATTGCCGGTGTCGTCGGTACCGGCCGTGATTGTCCCCGTGCCGGTGCTTGTGGTATAGCCACTGCACCCGGCAGGTGTCCCTGTTGGTGTAGGCGTCGGACTGCTTACTCCGCAGGTAGTCGTCCCGTTGATCCGGTACACCTGATCGGGTCCGCCTGCCGTAGGAATACAAGTCAGTTTATTCGTCCAACTCGGGCAGATAGCAAAGCCGCCGCCCGGGTTTTGCCACGCCGCAGGAGAGTTCGACTGGACAGTACGATCAGTCCAACCCCATTCGCCCTGTGTTCCAAAGGTCATGTTGGCCTGGATCTCAATCCAATATGTGCCTTCAGCAAGGCACGCCGCTGGACTCAGGTTTACTGTAAAGGTCGTCCCGCTTACCGTGACCGGCTGGTTAAGTGCGCTGTAAACCTGCGCCCCGGGAATCCCCGCATTATTGGCGTAAATGAACACATTCCAATTAGTGGCAGGTCCGACACCGTTGAAATACACCCCGTCGGCGTCGATGGACTGCACATTCCAAGTCTGACCTCCGGGCACTACAAAGTCGTCGGCCAGATCGGCGTTGAAAGTCGGGAAATCGGTGAACGTCGCGCACAAGGTGGCAGTGGTCGAAGCGTTATTGTACTGATCATAGAGGACCACCTGCGGAGCTTTCGGTGCTCGCGGAATCGGGATCACGTGCGCCGCACGAACGCCACTGACCTTTTGAGGAAACTCCGAGGTACGAGGCAGGGTCGGCGCCGTACGAACGTCATACGGCAGCGCGTTTTGCCCGACGCTTGGGTTTCTCGCAGCCGCGCGCCCAGCCAGGGCGCCCGGCGCGCCAGACTGAGAGACTTTCCCAGACGCGGCGGCTATCTGCGCCTTCGTTGGCGGCGCTTTGGTTGCCTGCGCTTTGGTTGAACTTAGCTTGTTGCGCTGCGCCAGCGCGAATGGAATGGCGCACACGGCCAGAAGCAGAAGCAGATAAAATGCGCCTCGGATAAGATGCGCTTTAATAGTGGGATTAATTTGCTTTTTCATTTTGGTGTTGTTCTCGTTTGAACCCTGAGTGATCCCTGTGTTGGAAGAGATTTGGCTGCAACCCTGATTTTCCCTGCTGGAAAACTACATTTTGCCACGGGACACCTGTTTTAGGCGGGCGAGCCAAGACATGTCAAGACTTTTATCTTCAAAAATTTTGAAAAAAGCCAATCTGGCTTCGAAAGGGAAAATCTTAACCGCGGATTACACGGATAATCACGGATGTTTCGAAAAAAATCTCAGCCGCGAATTCTGGGGAGCGCACGCGCCCTTGTCCGAGAAAGGGCGGATTCGCAGTGCCAAACGTACCGCGTTGCGCGCGCTCGCGAGACGCTCTCCACCGCGTCGCGGCGGGTTCAGCAAGCGGTGGAACGCCAACTCGAGAGTCTGCCACCGCGCGTCTGTTTTCGGTGTGTTCGGCGGAGGCGTCGAACAAAGCACGCGCGCCGCGTGCGCTGCCGGGACCAGCTACCGCGATCAGCCGCCTATTCGCCGTAGTGTTGGCGAAGGCTGATCAGTTTTCCCCGAGCTTACGGCCTCGGCGCCGGTGTGGGACGAGCTCTGGGCGTTGGTCCAGAGCGCGGCGTGGGCGTCGGCCTCGGCGTAGCTGTAGGCGTACTACTCGGTGTAACGGTAGCTGTAGCTGTAGCTGTGGCCGTGGGGGTCGCCGTCGGCGTAGGCGTTGGCGTTGGAGATACAGTTGGTGTCGGCGTAGGTGTAGGTCCGCCGCTTGGCGACACACGAACAAAATAGACGTCTTGCTCGTGCTGCCCCCTGCTGGCGTTAAAGTTGTACGTGGCCGAGTATGCGACATCGCCTCCGGCGTTATCGGACACAACGGTAATGTAATCACCTATCTTCTGCTGAATCGGCCAGCCTTCCAGCGGATTGAAGGAATTGCTCACCGCTAAGTTGGGCGACCAGGTGACACCGCCATCAGTGCTGTAGGAATAGAACAACTGTGAATCAATGTTGTTTGCAGCATTTCGCGAATCCAGCCACACAGAGTCAATCCGACCGTTGGGCGCGACTCCGATAGTCCCGAACCAATGCCATTTGTTAGGGTTGACGGGATCATCGTTAATCCGATGCGGTGCACTGAATGTTGCCCCTCCATCGGTGCTGCGAGAGAACATCACGTCCGTGCCATTGCCGCCGAAAGGGCTGACGCTCGCTACCATGTAAACGTTGTTGTTAGTGGAGCCGCCGGAGCGGTCGACAGCAAGGAAGATCTGGCCGGCGAGTCCGCCTGGATTCACCGTGCCGCCGTAAACGAGGCTGCCGCCCATGTTAACTGTTGTGATCTGGTCAAACGTCGGCGTGACGGCCGGGTTCTGCGCGTTGCTCGACCGAATGCACCAAAAGCTGCTGCCTGAATCTCCGCCGCCGATGAAAAGATTGCCATTGCTGGCGACATCGAGCGTTCCCCACTGAGGAGCGTTAGGAATGCTGATCGGAGTCTGCCATGTCGCTCCGGCGTCGATCGAGCGACTGAATCCTCCGAATTCGCACGCGAAGAATTCGGTCCAAAACTGGTATTGAAATCCGTGACCCATGCTGGTGGGCGTCCTGTCGACAGTGAACCATTCCTTATCGCCGCTGTGTGCGCCTCCGTCGGGTGACTGCTCCGTCCACGTTTGTCCGCCGCTTGTGGAGCGCCAGATGTCGCCGCAAAACGTATTCACCAACAGGCTAAGATAGAAAAAAGTCCCAGTCTCATCGGAGTTTGTTACCGGATCGCTACGAAAGACCTGGTTTTGCAACACGCCTGGGAAATGCCAGGTGAGGCCGGCATCACTGCTGTAGCCGTAGCCGGCCTGCCGAAAATCAGATTGCCACGTGTCGAATTGTCGCCAGCCGACTGCGATCTTGTTGCCGTCTGTCGGATCGACCGAAATCGACGGCTCGTTCGCAGCGTCGCCGACGATGTTGTTTCCATTTGCGTCAACGTTGACCTGGTAGCTGACGAAAGGTCCGTACCGCGAGATCATTCGCGGCGAAGTCTCAAGCCGGTAAACACGCGGAGCCGGCGCCATTTCATATTTTTCGAGCGGCTCGGGGAAACGCCCTGCGGGTGGCGTTTGGCCGTATGCGCTCGCGAGCGAGGCTATTGACGTTAGAAGAATGAAGACGTTACGGGCTGAATCGGTAGCAGATCTCATTGCGTGTGAAGCGGTGAAGTGTTGTCGCGTTCGGTCGCTGCGGCGACCTACAGCGGACCGGACAAGCGATTCATGATTCGCACCATCGGCAACCCGAAATCGCCGCGCCGGCGCGCTTCCCTTAATCCAGAACAACAACGCTGTCGAGAAATATTCTGCGAGTGTTTCGGTAAAAATATTGAAACCCGATTTTGCTGTACGGCCTGGCTGCGTCGAGGCATTGATCGCAGGCGGACACGACGACACTGCGGTGGCTACAACTGACACCGATCATCTGGGAATCAAGGCGTCTGGCCGCGGAGGGGGCGTAGGACGAGCTCTCGGCGTTGGCATTGATCTCGGCGTCGGCGTGGGTCTGGGCGTTGCAGTAGCTGTAGATGTTGCCGTAGGCGTAGGAGTCGTTGTAGGCGTAGCAGTAGGAGTAACGGTAGGCGTGATTGTGGGTGTTGGTGTAGATGTGGGTGTTGGCGTAGGCGTAGGTACGCCCGATGGAGAAACCCGTACGTAATATACATCTTCCTCATGCTGCCCAGTGGTCGGATTGAAATTGAATGTGGCAGGATACGCCACATCGCCCCCGGTATTGTCAGACACGATCGTAATGTAGTCGCCTATCTTATTCTGCACCGGATAGCCTTCGAAAGGAGTAAACGAATTGCTTACCGCGACATTGGGCGCCCATGTCACGCCGCCATCCGTGCTCCAGGAGTAAAATAGCTGCGAATCGGTATTGTTCACGGCGTTTCGCGTGTCCAGCCACACAGAATCAATCCGTCCGTTGGGGGCTACCGCGAGCGTGCCGAACCAATGCCATTTGTTCTGATTGACGGGATCGTCAGTGATTCGGTGAGGTGCGCTAAAGGTTAGCCCGCCATCCGTGCTGCGCGTGAACATCACGTCGCTGCCGTTACTGGCGCTGAACTGCTGCACCGTGGCAAGCATATAAATATTGTTGTTGGTAGCCGTGCCGGAGCGGTCTATTGCCAGGAAGATTTGGCCCGCCAAACCACCTGGGTTGATCGCGGCGCCGAATAACACGCTGCCACCGAGGTTGACTGAAACGTCCTGGTCAAAACTTGGCGTAACGGCTGGATTCTGTGCGTTACTGGAGCGAACGCAAAAAAACTGGCTGCCAAAGTCGCCACCACCAATGAAGAGATTGCCATTAGTGTCCACATCCAGCGTGCCCCACACGGGGGTGTCCGGGATATTGATAGGACTCATCCAGGTAACGCCGCCATCGGTTGACCGGCTGAACTGCCCGAAGCTACAAGCGGCTGCCGTGCTCCAGGCCTGGTATTGGAACCCGTGACCAGGCCCGCTGGTCTTGTCAATCGTAAACCACTGCTTGTCCCCGCCTCCCGCGTCTCCGTCGGGTTGGAGGCGCGTCCAGGTTTGACCGAAATCTAGTGAGCCATACATGTTATCGCAGAACGATTGGAGAAGGCTGAGATAGAAAAAATTTCCTGCCTCATCGGATTTCAGTACGGGGTCGCTGCGAAAAACGTTATTTTCCAACACCCCCGGGAACGTCCACGTCGTGCCGGCATCGGTGGTAAATCCCCAACCGCCCTGCCGGAAATCGGACATAACACTGTTAAACTGTCTCCAGCCGATTGCCATCCTGTTATGGTTTGTTGGGTCGACTGTAATGGAAGACTCGTTGGCCGCGTCACCGAGGATGTTATTTCCACTGGCATCGACATTCACCTGGAAGCTGGTGAACAGACCGAATCGGGAGATCATCCGCGGCCCTGCCTCTAACCGATAAATGTACGCAGGCGGCATGTTGTATTTTTCCAGTGGCTCCGTCGCCATTGGCTTGCCTTGCGGCGTTTGTCCAGAAGCGGTAGTGACGAAAACCAGAAAGATAGCTGATAGCAGGTAGTGGATAGTTTGTATTTGTTTGGTCATGGCAGGCGAGCGCTCAAGATGTTGTCGGCTTGAGCGTTGAGTGGTTAAGGTCTCGGCGGCGGAGTCGGACGCGGCCTGGGCGTGGGCCCAAACCTTGGTGTCGGCGTCGGTCTCGGAGTAGTTGTAGCAGTAGGCGTCGCCGTCGGAGTAGACGTAGCGGTGGCTGTTGCCGTAGGCGTAGCCGTACTGTCGGTGTAGCAGTAGGTGTCGCTGTCGGAGTAGACGTAGCGGTGGCTGTTGCCGTAGGCGTAGCTGTCACTGTCGGTGTAGCAGTAGGCGTCACTGTCGCAGTAGCTGTAGCAGTGGGCGTCGGCGTTGGTGAAGCTGTAGGTGTCGGTGTAGGTGTACCGCCGCCACTCGGGAATACTCGCACGTAATAAACGTCTTGTTCGTGCCCGCCGACCGCATTCGGGTTGACATTGAAAGTCGCGGCATATGCCACATTTCCTCCGGTAGCGTCCGAAACGATTGTAATGTAATCTCCGATCTTTTGATTGCTTGGATAACCGGCTTGAGGATTAAACGAATTGCTCACCGCGATGTTAGTCGCCCACGTCACGCCACCGTCGGTGCTGTAGGAATAAAATAACTCCATATCAGTGTTGTTCGCAGCGTTGCGCGAATCCAGCCATACAACATCAATACGTCCATTGGGCGCCACGGAAGGTGTGCCGAAGATGTGCCACTTGTTATGGTTGATGGGATCGTCATTGATCCGGTGCGGCGCGCTAAAGGTTTGACCGCCGTCTGTGCTGCGGGCGAACATCACGTCGGTCCCGTTGCTGGCGCCGGTCGGCAGCACACTGGCGACCATGTAGATGTTATTGTTAGTAGAACCGCCGGAACGGTCCACTGCTACGAACGTCTGCCCACAGAGTCCGATCCCATTTACCCCGCCCTGAATGAGGTCGCCACCCATGTTAACCTGAGTGACTCTGTCAAAAGTCGGTGTCTGGCCCCCGTTCTGCGCGTTGCTCGAACGCACGCACCAAAACGGGCTCCCGCCTCCGGCGAGAAAAAGATTGCCATTCGTGTCGACGTCCATCGCTCCGGTATCGGGAGAGTTGGGAATATTAATCGGCGTCATCCAGGTGGCCCCGCTGTCCGTGGAACGGTTGAATTCCCCAAAGTCACAAGCAAAGAAGCCCGTCCAAAAATGATAGACGAATCCATGACCCATGCCCCCAACATTCGTATCGATGGTGAACCATTCCTTGTCGCCCCCATGCGCCGCTTCATCGGGCGACTGCTCCGTCCAGGATTGGCCGCCGTTTGTTGAGCGCCACAGATCATCGCAAAAAAATGACTCTAGCTGAGTCGACTGGAGGCTCAGATAGAAGAAATTTCCCGTCTCATCCGACTTCGTCACGGGGTCGCTGCGGAAAACGTTATTTTGCAGAACACCGGGAAATGTCCAGTGCATGCCGGCATCGGTGGTATAACCCCAGCCGGCCTGCCGGAAGTCGGAGTTAATGCTATTGAACTGCCGCCAGGCGATCATCATTTTGTTGCCGTCCGTCGGATCGACAGCAATCGAAGGCTCATTCGCAGCGTCGCCAAGGATATTATTGCCATTTGCATCGACGTTTGCCTGGAAACTGGTGAACACGCCAAATTGAGAAACCATGCGCGGTGAAGTCTCCACCTTCCGAGGAGGCGCCGGCGGCATGTTGTATTTTTCGAGCGGCTCGTTGAAGGGCGCCTTGTGGATGGGCGCCAGCGTTTGTGCCGAAGCGGTAGCAAAACCAAACGGCAAAAGCAGTACAGTAGTTAACAGCTGATAGTTGATGGCTGATCGTTTTTTCTTCATGGCTGAGTGTGAATGCTAATACCTGATCCCTGATGTTGATTTTCCCGTGGAGCGGCAGAGGAGCGCTTTACGCTCGCCGCGGTTCTTTATCCAGAACAACAACCTTGTCGAGAACTATCTGCAGAATATTTCGTGACAAGATTGAAATGCGTATTTGTTTGCCTTCGTAGCGCTGCAGACTTCTGCGGAGCACAGGCTGCCTGCCGACGATATCTCGGCACCCGGCGCGAGAAAGCGGTATTTTCCTACTCTCCGCAAGCTGCCGAGACTTACAGGCTGGTAGTCGTTCCCCCCCCGAAACCCGCCCAAAAGGAGCAAGCCGGCATTACACCAGCCAGCGACTATGAGCTATCGGCTATCCGTTCTTTCCACCCTCAGGGCCTTGGCTGTGGAGTCGGGCGAGCCCTTGGGATTGGCGCACCCCTCGGCGTAGGAGTAGGCCTTGGTGTCGGTGTGGCCGTTGGGGTTGGCGTGGACGTTGGTGTCGGCGTCGGAGTTGCCGTGGCGCGGTTGCCGTTGGCGTGGCTGTAGGTGTGCTTGTCGCTGTGGCCGTTGGCGTAGCCGTCGGCGTCGGTGAGGGTCCTTGCCCACCAGGAAATACCCGAACGTAATAAACGTCTTCCTCGTGCTGACCGTTGTTCGGGTTGAAGTTGAAGGTGGCCGAGTAAGCCACGTTACCCCCGGTCTCGTCAGATACAATCGTAATGTAATCGCCTATCTTGCTCTGGTTCGGATAACCCTGAGAAGGATCAAATGAGTTGCTCACAGCAACATTGGATGACCAGGTGACGCCAGCGTCGGTGCTATAGGAGTAGAACAACTGCGAGTCTCTGTTATTTGCAGCATTCCGCGTGTCATACCAGACAGCATCCAGCCGGCCATTAGGCGCTACTGAGAAAGTGCCGAACCAGTGCCACTTGCTTTGGTGGTTGGTGTCGTCATTGATCCGGAGAGGCGCGCTGAAGGTTAGTCCACCATCGGTGCTGCGGACAAACATCACTTCGGTTGTGCTTTGCCCGGAAGGCAGCACGCTTGCCAGCATGTAAATGTTGTTATTAGTCGGGCCGCCGGAATGGTCGATTGCAAGGAAACACTGTCCGGTCAATCCCGCTGGATTGATTCCTCCGCCATTGAGGTCGCCACCCATGTTGACCGGGGTTACTTGATCAAAAGTCGGTGTCTGGCCGCCGTTCTGAGCGTTGCTCGAGCGAGCGCAATAAAACGTGTTTCCCTCCCCGCCGACGTAGAGATTTCCGTTGCTGTCCACATCCAGCGTTCCGTATATAGGCTCGTTGGGAATGTCGACCTGTGTCCCCCATGTGACGCCGGCATCCGTCGAACGGTTGAATATCCCAGTGTCGCAACTAGCCTGGTCGTTCGCCTGGTATTGGAAGTGATGCCCCGGGCCTCCGGTCTTATCAATCGTGAACCATTGTTTGTCGCCCCCGATGGCTCCCTGTTTGCCTGAAATTAACGACCATGACGCACCGCCGTTTGTCGAACTCCACATATCATCACAGAAAAACGAAAATCCGTCCGATCTCAGGCTGAGATAGAAAAAATTTCCTGTCTCGTCCGAGCCGGTTACCGGGTCGCTGCGGAAAAAACCCGGTTGCAACACGCCGGGGAACGTCCACGTCAAGCCGCCGTCGGTGGTATAACCGTAGCCGGCCTGCCGGAAGTTTGAGGTAACATCGTCAAACTGCCTCCAGCCGATAGCCATCCTGCTGAGGTTTGTTGGATCGACGGAAATCGTACACTCATTCGCAGCGTCGCCAATAATGTTGTTACCGCTCGCATCGACGTTTACCTGGTAGCTGATGAAAACGCCATACGGCGAGATCATTCGTGGGGAAGTCTCTATTTTCCGAGGCCGGGCAGGTGGATTGTCATATTTTTCGAAAGGCTCGCGCCCATGCGGTTTCCAAGTGGGCGCCGGCTGAGCTGAAGAGCTGGACAGAGCGATCGGCAGGGCCAGACAAATCAATAGCGTGAGTGAAACTGTGGAGCGTCTCATATCAGTGATGTGGTTAGAACGTTGAATTGATGAAGCAGATTAAGATTCACGAATCTCGATCGACTCGCTGGCGCTCTTCGTAATCGCAAGCGGCTGCCTTGTCGAGAGTTTATTTTGTGGATCTGGAGATTAGAAACGCGATTCTTCGCCGGCGGCCATTCCACCGAGCGCCCTTCACGTCATCCATGCTCCACTAATCACCGTGGACCCGACGGCCTTGGATGCGGAGTCGGGCGAGCCCTTGGGATTGGCGTACCCCTCGGCGTAGGAGTAGGCCTTGGTGTCGGCGTGGCCGTTGGGTTGCGTGGCCTTGTCGGCGTCGGAGTTGCCGTGGCGGTCGCGGTTGCCGTTGGCGTGGCTGTAGGTGTGCTTGTCGCTGTGGCCGTTGGCGTAGCCGTCGGCGTCGGTGAGGGTCCTTGCCCACCAGGAAATACCCGAACGTAATAAACGTCTTCCTCGTGCTGACCGTTGTTCGGGTTGAAGTTGAAGGTGGCCGAGTAAGCCACGTTACCCCCGGTTTCGTCAGATACAATCGTGATGTAGTCGCCTATCTTGCTCTGGTTAGGGTAGCCCTGAGAAGGATTAAACGCATTGCTCACAGCAACGTTAGCCGACCAGGTCACGCCGGCATCGGTGCTATAGGAATAAAACAACTGTGAGTCCGTGTTATTGGCAGCGTTGCGCGTGTCATACCAGACTGCGTCAAGCCGTCCATTGGGCGCTACCGAGAACGTGCCGAACCAGTGCCACTTGTTTGGGTTAACCGGGTCGTCATTGATCTTGTGCGGCGCGCTGAAGGTCAGCCCGCCATCGGTGCTGCGCACGAACATTACGTCGGTTGTGCTTCGCCCGGGAGGTACCACACTGGCCAGCATGTAGACGTTGTTGTTGGTCGGACCGCCGGAGCGATCAACTGCCAGAAACAACATTCCATCCAACCCTGCGGGATTTATCCCGCCACCAGACAGGTCGCCACCCATGTTAACCGGTAACTGCTGGTCAAAAGTCGGTGTCTGGCCCCCGATCTGAGCGTTGCTCGAACGCACGCAATAAAAGGTGCTCCCTTCTCCTCCAATGAAAAGATTCCCGTTCGTGTCCACATCGAGTGTGCCGTCTGTAGGCCCCTGTGGAATAATGATTGGAGTCCTGCCAGGTGATTCCGCCGTCGGTCGACCGTTGGAATTGTACCCCGCCGCCGCTGCAGTTAATTCCGTCGCTAGACTGGTACTGAAAACCGTGGCCGGGCCCGTTCGTCTTGTCGATGGTAAACCACTGTTTGTCGCCGCCACCGGCGAGTCCGTCGGCTTGCAGTTCTGTCCAGGATTGGCCGCCATTGGTTGACCGGTACATGTTCTCACAAAATGTCTCAAGAAGGCTGAGGTAGAAGAAAGTGCCCGCCTCATCCGAGTTTGTTACCGGGTCGCTCCGAAAAACGTTGTTTTCCAGAACACCAGGGAACGTCCATGTTGTGCCGGCATCAGTGGTGTAGCCCCAGCCGCCTTGCCGAAAGTTGGATAATACGCTGTTAAATTGCCTCCATCCGATTGCCATCCTGCTGGTGTTTGTCGGGTCAACCGAGATCGTGCATTCGTTAGCCGCATCACCAACGATGTTATTCCCGTTTGCATCGACGTTTACCTGGTAGCTGATGAAAACGCCATACGGCGAGATCATTCGCGGGGAGGTCTCCAGCCGATAGATGTATGCTGGCGGATTGTCGTATTTTTCCAGTGGCCTGGTGGTGCGCGGGTTCCACGTGGGGGCTTGCCCCAAAACAGTTGCAACTGCAGCGATAGACACTAAAAAAGTCACTTGTGTTAGTCGTCTCGCTGTGCTTGCCGCATCGTAGCTCCGCAAACGCGGAGCGCCGTGTCTCGGCTGCATTGCCACGCGGCGTGGCCCCATTCGCTTCGGCGTCATCTCAGAGTCAGCGCGATTCACAATTTACATCCATCTCAATCCCCGAGTTCCCTATTCACCAATCATTGGAATCAGCGCCCTACGGGCGAGGTGCTGGTGTTGGACGAGGTCTAGGTGTCGGCGGTGATCTCGGTGTGGGTGTCGGCCTCGGTGTCGGTGTTGTTGTTGCTGTAGCCGTGGCAGTCGCCGTTGCAGTGGGCGTTGCTGTCGGCGTCGCTGTTGCGGTCGCCGTCGCTGTCGGTGAGGCCGTTGCTGTGGGTGTTGGGCTCGCTCCGCCGGCCAAATTGAACGCGCCGATTCGCAATCGCCATCCAATGGAACTGGTCGTGGGGACGTATTGGTTTATGTACCAGAAAGTGGTGTCGTCGGTTGGATCAACCACTATAGCCGTGTAGTCGCCCCAACGAGGGCTGCCTGTCTGCGAGCCGGTGCCGTTGACAATGGATCCTTCGCCCAAGGTCATCTGGCCCGGCGGATCGCCGTCGTGGCGGGCGGTGTAGTACACGCTCGGAAATACTGACGGATTTGTATCGTTGGAGGCGCTAAAGCCAAGGGCTATGTCTCCAAGTGAATTCATGGCGATGCTGCCCATCCAGCGATGAATTCCATCGGTAAGACCAGGCGCGTAAGTGCCTTCCTGGAAAATAACGGGGTTATTGTTGGGGCTGCGCAGTTCCCACCAGCGAATGCCGGACACGGTGCCGTTAGGTCCTGTTCCGGCATTCACCGACTGATTGGTGACCAGCGATTCATGGTCGCCAAAGTTACGATAGGCGAACCGAAACAGCGGACGCTGGCGATAGCCCAGATGATCGATTTTGTTGGTGGTACCCGGCTGCGGAATACATGAGCGCGATGAAGTGCAAGTTGCGCTCATGATCGAGTTAAACGGCTGAGTTAGCAACGTGTTAGTCAGAGTGAAAGTCGAATTCGCAGGAGTGACCGGGTCATAGTGGAACTTATAAATGTTTAACGCATCGTTCGGCGCGCCATAGGAGGCGTTGTTATCCTGTGAACCCACAAAGAAGTTGGGGCTTCCGGGCGGCGGCGTTGCCTGTCCATCGAGGTCGCTCGGCAACAAGCCGTCGCCGACGACGTATAACGGGGTTGGCGGTGCAAGGAACCCGACAATCGTCGGGTTGGGATTGCCGGCCAAAGCCTGGACGCGATCCAGCGCATACGCGCCAGCACCGACAAATGTCGAGCCATTCAGGAATTCCCGCGTGCTGAAGTAGTAGGCGTCCGGCCACACCCCACCTTTCGGATAGTCGGGAAAATTATTTCCAGTCGAAATGGCATACCGGAAGTACGATCCAGTGGGATCGTTCGTCTGCGAGACTGCTACACACTCGAAGTAGGTTGGTCCACTGCTGGTAAACTGGGTAAGAATCCAGCGGTCTGCCAGCTGGTCGTAAAGCACGACTGGATCGCCGGAATTATCGGTCTGGCAGTCCCCACCGAATCCCGACCAGAGCGTATTGTTAGCTGCAGGACCGAAAAGCGAATTCCCGCTCTTGTCAAAAATCTGGAAATGCAGGTTGGCCATAGTCACTACGTGATTGGGACCCACCGCTCCATTGGGGTCCGGGGGCGAGCAACCGCACAGGTTGCTGTTCCCATCGAAAGTGATAATCGGTGCCGGTATTCCAATTTTGCCGAGCACCCGTTGCACAACCGGGTCGGGCACGACCGGACCAAGGGGCGCGGCTGGGTGCGGAATATCGCGGTCTTCGTCCTCGCGCAGCGTGCATTGCTTCCACGGCAGCGGTTTCATGTCGCGCAGCGGCGGCGAAATATCGAACTTCACAACCGGCATCACGCCGCGAAATTGGGTCTGCACAATCGGATGTGAATTGTCCGATTGCGCAGAGGGCGTCCGCGGCTGCCCCAGCAGGACGATTGTGATTCCCGCAAAGCATAGCAGAACGCCGAGCAGGAGACGAAGTTTGAAGAATGCGGATTGCGAAGCGGATTTCTTTTTCATTGGATGAATTTTGGCCTCAGTGGTGGTGTCGTCGATGCGCTGTAAGGCGTAGCGACGTGATTTCTCCCCGTGTGGTAAATTCCCTGGGTTCCAACAGTGGAACGCCCTTGTACCTGAACTCGCAAAAACGTGTCAACACTATTTTGAGAAAATCGGGTGTCCAACCCCGCATATACGGAACGAGTGAGGAGAATCCGAACTGTTTTCCGCCTGACATATTCAGCCTTTGGCGATTCTATCCCAGAGTGCTTTTTCGGAGCAACCAATCCCATCTGGAAGCGGAAAACTCGCGAGTTTTCGCTCGCGAGTTCCCGCCTTAATCGTTGCGGTTACCGTTATGGCTCGGGCGCGGCGCTGGCGTCGGACGCGGCCTCGGCGTCGGCGTAGGCCGCGGCGTTTCGGTCGCCGTTGCCGTCGGGCTCGCCGTAGCCGTGGCCGTAGCGGTTGCCGTTGCTGTTGCAGTTGCAGTCGCCGTTGCCGTTACCGTTGGTGTCGCTGTTGGCGTGAACGTGGCGGTAGGAGTTGCGGTTGCCGTCGCAGTCGGTGTTGCTGTCGGCGTGAATGTAGCAGTTGGCGTCGCCGTAGGCGTGGGGCTCGCGCATCCGCCACCGGTGACGTTGATCTCTACTGACGTGATCGTGTTACTGCCGTCGTACCCGCCTACTGCCACTGCTGTATTACCCACATGTGTCCCAGCAGGGAATGAACGCTGCAGGTTCAGAGACGGCCCATTGCTCCAGCTGTCGCTAACCGGATCATAGACCTGCAGGATGTTTGTCGTATCGGGTCGGAACAGCCGCTTCAGCCACGCTCCTAGTCCCTTCTTCGCCGACACAGGCGCTGCCGCAGAACCCCCGGTGAACGGATTGCCACCGGCAAAGACCCACAGCTTGCCACTAATCACCGCCGAACCCGGCACATTGGTCCCACTGGGCAGATTGGCTCGTTGTGTCCACGCATCGGCCGCAATGTCGTAGTCATACAACGTGTTCAGGTTCGTGTTATTGATGTCGCGGCCACCAGCAACGTAGAGGTGCCCGTTGATCACCCCAAAACCAGGGCCTCCCAAGGTCGCCGGCATGCTCGTCCGCGATGTATTAAAGGTGTTCGTTACCGGGTCATACTCCCATACCTGTCCGAACGACGGATCGACATTGCCAGTGTTATATCCACCGACCAGGTAGATCTTGCCGTTGAAATAGCCTGAAGCCATGAAGGCGCGCACGTCAGGCATCGGCGCTCCCGCTACTCCACGTGTTGGTGGCGATGTCGTAGATGCGCGTGGTATTGACCACGATGGCCGTGTTGGGGCTATCGCCACCGAACACGAAGAGCTTGTTCACATTCGGCGCGTACACCGCAGAGGCCTCGGCGTTGATCAGATCTGGCACAGGCGCAAGAGACGTCCACGTATTGGCGACGGGGTCGAACTTGCCGAACTCGTTGATATTATCTCCGACCGAGAAGGAGTAACCTCCACCCTCATACGCGAAGGTGCCATCGCTATCCATGAACCCGCCGTAGTGATCAACCCCCACTGGAGCCGCCTGCGTCCACGGCCCAGGAGTACCTCCAGCTGTGCAGGTGGGCGTCGGCGATGGTGTTCCCGTGGACGTTGCCGTGGCCGACGGTGAGGCCGTCGGAGTTGGCGTAGGCGTTCCGCCGGACTGGCAAAAGACTTCCGTCGAGTCCGTCGGGAGACCAGTAATATCATAACCACCCGACAGCCAAATGTGGTCGGCTCCGTTGGTGTCAGTCGGGAAATTGCGGCGAGCATTCATGAACGCCGGAACCGGAGAACCTGTTGTCCAGGTGTTCGTGCCCGGATCGTAGATGTCCACTTCGTTCGATGGATTGGGCGCGACTCGACCGCCGCCCATCACTAACATCGAGTCCATTGAAGCTCAAGGCTCGTGTCTCGCCTGTGGCCCTCGGTATAGCCGCTATGCTGCCAGTGGTATTGTTAGCAGGATCGAAGCTGAAGGAGTTGGTCGTGTCCACTACCAATCCACCTTGGAAATCCGATGCGCCTCCCACATAGATGATGCCATTTATCGCGCAGGTGGGCGCATACATAATCGCAACTGGCGTATTTATTCTCTGCGTCCATTTGGCGCCTACGGCGGCAGTCGGATCAAACTGCCAGATCTGGTTCGTCGATGCTACGTTGATGTTGAATCCGCCCAGGATCTCTAGCTTATTGTCAACCACTGCGAACCCACCGGGCAGAATTGTGCCTGCGGCATCGCCTGGCCAGTTGTCTGGAGCGGTGAGAGTGTCGATGGTATCGGTCACCGGGTTGTAGCGAAACACGCGCGCGGTAGCTGTCGTTGCTCCGGCTGCCGAGCCGCCCACACAGTAAATGTATGGCGTTCCTGATTCGATTAGCACGCCGCAAGCCATATTGTTCACCTGGTTGTCCGGATAAGTAGCTCCTTTGGTAGCCCAGGTATTGCTGCTGGGATCATATTCAAACGGATTAGTGAAATCGCTGCCTGCGACGTCGGAAGAGCGTCCGCCCATAGCATAAAACTTCCCGTTGCCGGGGAAATAAACTCCAACCAAGCGAACGCCCACGCTTGGCAGGTTGGCGCCCGCCGACCACCCTGGTGTGCAACCAGGTGTCGCCGTTGGTGAAGTCGTAGGAGTTGGAGTTGGTGAAGCCGTAGGAGTTGGAGTTGGAGTCCCGGCCCCGGCTAGCTCCTGGTCGAAGAAGGTATCCTGCTGGGATGCGCCACTGATGGCCACGCGACCGTCATCCCATGATGTCACATGCTTGGCGAGCAACGCAGAGCCATAGTCGTAATCGCCCGCGTAGCCCGTCACGATATTAGGGTCGCTTTGTCCTGGAAGGGGTGCGACCACGTCGCTGAAGGTCATGTCGGCGAGCCAGGTTGCGCCGTTGTCAGTGGATTTGCGCCCCCACATCCTGTAGCACGGGACGCCCGGGTTACCCTTCGCACAGGTGGTGCTCTCGCGTGCGTCATACCACACGGCAAAAACAGTGCCACCCGGGCTGACCGAAAGGTTAGGCTGCCACTGAGGACGCGTCGTAGAATCGGTGTTCAACTTGAACGGCGCAGAAAAGGTCACACCGCTATCGGTGGAGCGAATATAAAAGACGTCGCCAGGATCAGGACCCGGCGCCGTGCTGGGCATAGACAAGGTGAACAACGCCGTTGAGCACAGCAGGTTCACCCCAACCCTCGTGCCGCCAGAAGCCGCCCTGGTCAGAAAACATGCAGGAGAAGTACGGGTTGTCGCTGCAAGCTTGCACGCCCGGTCCCGCGAACGGGCTGCCGGTGTAGGTATTGGTCCAAGTATTGCCGCCGTCCGTGGACCTGAAAATCTTATTGGTGTCGTTGTGTGGGAAGCCACCACCGCCTTCATCCATGCCCGCAATGTAGATGGTCCCGTTGCCTGACTGATCACCGGTGATCTGGACATCGCGAATGAAACCGGTATTGGTCACACTTACTGGGGCGTGCCACGTTGCGCCGTTATCGGTAGAGAAGGTGACCTGGAGAGCGCCGCCCCCAACACTGAAGTTGTTCCAGGAAACGTACATCCGTCCAAAAAACGGAGATGACGGATTGTTGTCCGCCCAGCCAGATTCCCGGTCGTCGCTGCCGTTGGTATGCACGCAGAAATGGGTCCAGCTATTTGGATCCGAAGGATTGCTCGACTTGTACCCGCCCAACGTGCAGCTCCCGTTCCCATCCAGCCAGACCGTAAACCAAGTCTGAGTCGGCTTGTTATAAAGAATAACAGGGTCGCCAAAGGTATTGGCAAAAGGACCTTGGCCGCTGGCGTTGGTGACGCGGGTGAAGGTCAAACCGCCGTCGGTGGAACACGATACGCCAGAGAATTGGTTAATTGCAGCGCCTCGGGAGTCATTGAAAGCGACGCAAATCTGGTTGGGGTTATCCGGGTTGGCCGTACTGTATGTCTCTGACTGAATGATGTGTGGAGAGGTTTCGGTGCCGGTGACCAAGTCAACGTCCGCGGCGCCATACGCCAGGGGGGCTGTCAGGTTACTGAGAAGCTGAGAGAAGGCAGGGTAAGGTGAAGCTAAACCACCCGTTGCCTCGCCGCAGGCAATCATGATGAGTCCGGCACGAAAACCCTCCATCCGGTCGATCCCCTTCTCGTGAATCGTGGCACAGTCAAACCCAGGAGGAAGGCCTTGGATGTTGATAATTTTGTGCCTTTGCTGCGCTTGTGCAGAGTTGGCAGTAAGCCCTGAGAACGTCCCAAGGCCTATCAGCGCCAGAACGGCGCCGGCCAGGACTATAAACAGGCCGATTAAGACACGCAGATTAAAGAAGGCGGATTGTGAAGTGGATTTTTTTTTCATTGGATGAGTTTTGGACTGAGTGGTTCTGTCGTCGGCACGCTGGTTTCCAACAGTGGAACGCCCTTATACCTGAAGCCGCGAAAACGTGTCAACATTATTTTGAGAAAATCGGCGTGCAGAGGACTGCCCGCCCTACCAAATAGGCGCGCCTTCGCGCTTGTCGATTGCACACGTCACTACGTGCGAGCTCCGCCAAAGGAGCACCGATCACGAGTGACCCGCCTTAGTGCCACGCTACAGCGATGCAAGCTATAAATCTTCGCGGTTGCGAAAATTTCTATGGTCTCGGCGCCGGAGTGGGGGCTGGCCGCGGCGTAGGCGTAGGTCTAGGAGGCGAAGTAGCCGTAGCCGTAGCCGTCGGCGTAGCGGTTGCAGTCGAGGTTGCCGTTGCTGTCGCAGTCGCTGTGGCTGTTGCAGTGGCCGTCGGACTCGGTGTATCACTAGGAGTCACTATCGCAGTTGCAGTTGGTGTTGGCGTCGGAGTTGGTGTCGTAGCGCCGCAGGGGGTAGCGCTTGACACAGGAGTGGGCGAAACACTTGGCGTTGGTCCCGGGGTCCCTACGGCCGTTGCGATATCGACCCGCCCCCAGCCATAAACGTTGTTCGGGGGGCCAGCCGTACCGCACGCGGTGGAAGAGATAAAGACAGCCGAGTTATCCAAAGCGTCGCGACTCGACTGGATCTGGTGCTGCAAGCTTGGAATGGCTGACCATAACAACGCCATGGCGCCAGCAATATGCGGAGTGGCCATGGATGTCCCGCTGGCAACCGTATAACAACTGTCGCACGTATTGTCACATGAGCGCGTGTTTGTGCCCGGAGCAGTGATATCCGGCTTAATCCGGCCGCTGCCATCCCTGGTGACCGGACCGCGGCTGCTAAAGCTGGCAATTGTGTCTGTGCCAGTATTCAATGCACCTACCGTGTACGAAGCCTCATAAAACGACGGCGGATCTGAAACAGTAGAACAAGCCGAACCGGAGTTACCGGCGGCAACCACCATCTGGATACCGGCAGCTTCCTGGGCCTCAACCGCGGTTCGCAGTTCGTCGCCGGTTGTGCAACCCTCCGAGGTCGGGCAACCCCACGAGTTGGTGGTGATATCAGGCGCTTTAGCAGGGTCACCTTCGTTCGGCGTGCAGTTGAGCGGGTAAGGCGCCAGGAAAAATTCCATGCACTCGATGTATCTTGCCGGTGTGCCGTTGCCTTCGTCCATGTTACGGCAGGCAATCCATTTTGCGCCGGGCGCCATCCCGATCTGGTTAGTGCCGCCGTCATCGCCAATCGCCGTGCCGATGGTATGGCTGCCGTGGAAAAAATCATCGCAAGGCTCCTGCGAATCGTTCCCGCAGGGATTACCCACGCTGTCGTGAATGGAATCATGCCAGTTAAAGTTATGGTTCGCGTTTGTTCCGTCCCAACCTCGGTAATGAGGTTTGAGCGCGTTATGCGTCCAGCGAACACCGGTATCTGCGCTGGCAACCACGATAGTCTCCCCTCTGAACCCGAGCGCCCAGACATCAGGCGCGTGCGTGTAAACAATTCCTGGCTCGATCGTCGCCGGCGCGCCAGGTCCGCGGGGTTGCAAAGGCGACTGCTCGACAGGACCTCGCTGAGGAAGATCGTTGTGAATCACCGGATTGCCCTCGACGTGCGCCACCTCCGGCCGAGCAGCCAGCGCATTGGCGATCTCGCGAGTACCTTTCACCAAAATAGCGTTAACGATATAGAAAGATTGATACTCTATGTTGCGATCGCGAAGCCATTGCAGGATTGGCTCTTGCGTCGTTTGGGCCTTCTCCAGCAGGGTTTGATAAACGAACCGGCCCTTTTCCGCCTTGGTTGGCAAACTGGTCGCGCCGCTCAGATCGGCCTGATCCGCAAGAACAACAAGAAATTCAGCCTGCTGTCCGTTGGCCGTGTGTTCCATCACCCACGCCGCGATCTTGTTCGCTGCAGCGAATCTGTCCGTTGGCGGACTGGCGTGACCCGACGAAGTCCGAGGTTGTCCGGCAGCTGCCGGACCAAGCGCAAGCAGGACAACCGTGATCGCCGCAAAACAAAACAAAACTCCAATTATGACGCGAAGTTTAAAGAAGCCGCCTTCGCCGAAATTGCGGCGGACACATTGAGACACAGATTTCGTTTTCATTGAGTCGATGATGATGGTTGTGATTGAAACGGCACGAGCCGCAACAACACGATTTCTCCCGTTCCCGTTTTGTTAATTTTCCCTGGTTCCACGACCGAAGCGCCCTTTTAGCTCAATCCCCAAGGGGCGTCAATATCATTTAAATCCCTTTAGGAGGAATTTTGGGACGACGCGGGAGATCCGGCACGAATGACAACGCACGCATTAGCACGCCGGAAAGTGCATGCGACCCGGCATTCGACTCCGCTCAGGTCACTGAGTTCGCCCACGCAATCAGCTCGTGGGAGTTCCTAATTCACCGCCCAGCTCAACTTAGGGCCTATGGTCCTGGCGGCGGAGTCGGACGAGGTCTAGGGGTCGGCGCAAACCTCGGCGTAGGCGTGGGTCTGGGCGTGGGGCTGGGCTTACAGGTACAAGTAGGCGTTGCGGTTGCGGTGGGGGTCGCAGTAGCGGTTGCTGTCGGCGTCGCGGTCGGAGTCGGCGTTGGGCTCCCGCCTACGGCCGCGAAGATATCGACCCGGCCCCAGCCATACACATTGTTTGGTGGACCCGCGTCGCCGCATTGAGTCGAATCTATATGGACAGCCGAGTTATTCAAAGCATCGCGGCTCGCAGTAAGTTGATGCTGCAGGCTGGGAATAGCCGACCAGAGCAACGCCATTGCACCCGCGATATGTGGAGAAGCCATCGACGTGCCGCTGAAAAATGCATATGAACTATCGCTGGTATTCGTGGACGATCGCGTTGGGTTGCCCGGTGCACAAATGTCAGGTTTAATCCGGTTGCTTCCATCAGCTGTTACCGGACCGCGGCTGCTAAACGAAGCGATGGTATCGGTACCGGTATTCAACGCACCGGCCGAGTAAGTTGCCTCGTAAATTCCCGGTGGGTTTTCAACGGTCGAACAACTCGGCCCGGCGTTTTGTGCGGCGGATACCATCATAATGCCGGCAGCGAATTGCGCTTCGACAGCAGCTTGCAATGTATCAAAGGAACAACCTTCTGAAGCCGGGCACTCCCAGGAATTGTTAGTTATGTCCGGCGCCTTGGTGGGGTCGGGGTCGCCGCCGCCGATCGTGGTCGGCGCCAGAAACCATTGCATGCATTCGATATAACGAGCCGGTGTGCCGTTGCCTTGGTCCATGTTACGGCAACCGATCCACTTTGCGCCAGGCGCCATCCCGATCTGGTTACCCATGCCATCGTCACCAATCATGGTACCAGTGGTGTGTGAGCCGTGAGCGACATCATCGCAAGGGAAAGGCGAATCATTTCCGCAAGGGTTGCCTACGCTATCATGGATAGAGTCGTGCCAATTATAATCGTGATCGGCGTTCTGACCGTCCCAACCGCGGTAATGCGGCTTGAGCGCGTCATGCGTCCAACGAACACCGGTATCCGCGCTCGCGACAACAATGTTCTGTCCGGTAAACCCCAACGCCCATACCTGGGGCGCGTGCGTGTACTGGATGCCCGGCTCGATCGTCGCAGGACGCTGGGGTGACGGCGGCGTTTCCTCGACAGCCTCCGGTTGAGGAAAATGATTCTGGATGTGTGGATTGCCTTCCACGCGCGCCACATCTGGGCGAGCTGCCAATGCTTCTGCGATCTCGCGGGTCCCTTTCACTAAAATCATGTTAACAATGTAAAAGGAACGGTGCTCAAGCCCGCGTTCCCGCAGCCATTGCAGGATTGGCTCCTGGGTGGTCTGGGCCTTGTTCAACAGGGTGTTATACACGTAGCGCCCCTTCTCAGCTTTTGTCTGCAAGCTCGCGGTCTGGCGCAGATCGGCTTGATCCGCGAGCACAACGAAAAATTCCGCTTGCTGGCCGTTAGCAGTGTGTTCCATCACCCATGGGGCGATCTTGCCAAGTTGCAATGCGTAGCCCCTGCCCGCGTCCGCCGCGGCGGCCGGCTGGCGCGAAATAGCGATTGTCCCTACGAAGGCAACTATCGCGGCCAAAAGGAGCAGTGAGCAAACAATACGGCGCCAGGGCGACGACGTAAACGTGGTAGTAAGGCGTGGGTTTGTGATCATGGAATTACTCAGGTTAGGGTTGATTAGATGAAATGATTGAAAGCCCGTCTTGTTAACCCGGAGCGCAACGCGATGTCAAACCTTTTCGCTGGCTCCGCGCCCTGGGCGACTACGTTCTGCAATCGGGTTACAAGGCGGCTTTTCAGCGCCTGACATATGCCGGCTTTGGCGATTGTATTCAAGCGTGCTCTTTCGGAGCAACCAATCCCTGGAAGCGGAAAACTCGCGAGTTTTCGCTCGCGAGTTCCCGTCTTAATCGTTCCAGTTACCGTTATGGGCGCGGAAGTGGCGTCGGACGCGGCCTCGGCGTCGGCGTAGACCGCGGCGTTTGCGACGCAGTGGCCGTCGGGGTTGCCGTAGCGGTCGCAGTTGTTGTAGCTGTCGCTGTCGCAGTTGCTGTAGCCGTAGGTGTCGCTGATGCTGTAACCGTTGCCGTTGCCGTGGCTGTCGGAGTTGGGCTACTACCCGGACAGCTGCCCATCACGTTAAACACAATGTGCATGTTCTGGGAAACCAAGGTCTCCGGTAGAAGTTGGATCATTTATTCCGCAAGCGGCTGCGCTCAGATAACTCAATCCAGTCTCGGGATCAGCGTTTGATCCGACAAAGAAAAGGTTACCTACCGCCGTCCCATCTGGTGTCATCACCTCCATCACCAGTTCGAGCGTGCCGGTGGAAACCGTCGCGCTTATAGGCTGCGTGAATATTGTCAACATTTGATCGGGAATGTTGATCGACCCGGAGGTTGCAATCATGTTCGATTGCCAATCGCCCCCTGGGAATGGCGCGCCGTGATTTGCATATAAATTCACGGTGAGAGGCTGGCCGGTGCCAGTTCCTGACTGAGCCAGCTCGATCCCAAAAGAGACCGAGACAACATCGTACTCCTGACCACCAGTGAAGGTGCTCATGTTAAAGGCGCGCCAGTAATGGTTCTCGGTAGTGCCAATCCCGTTGTTACACGCGACCGAATTACCGCTCACAATGGTCTGACTCGTGGACTCTGTAATCGTCGGAGGACAGCTTCCACCGGGCGACGCGGTTGGCGTCGGGGTAGGCGTTCCCCCACCACCACATATCGTCTCCGGCGATATCGTCAGTGTGTAGCCGGGACACCCTGCGTCGGGAGTAACTTCACTTACCACCACTACAAACGTCTGCCCGTCATCGACATTAACCTGGAATGGCTGATCCGGATTCGGGCTGAAGCCACTGTCTCCAATCCAGTTGGTGCAGATGTTGGCCGGATCAAAGCTCCCCAGATACGCCCCAGTAAAGATAAAGTTGGTGCCGGTGCAAGCCGTGTTCGTATCGATCGTCACGCATTGAGTCGCACCGGTCGTGTTGGTAAACGTGTAGGAATCGTAATGGCGCGGAAGTCCATCGCCGAAGGTCGCGCATGTCGTAGTCGCCGGGCACGTTTGCGGGATACCGCTGCGGAACAGCCGATCAGTCTGCGTCGGATCCCCTGTGTCAATGCTCCCATTGATTGTGCAGCCACCCGGTGTACCTGTTGGCGTTGGCGTCGGCGACGCGCCACCTCCAGCGCAGTTGTAAGTGACTTTCAAACCGCTCGTCAGCGTGGCGGTACCACACGAGAACGTCGTAGCCGGACCAGTCGCGCTTGCCTGCACGCCGCTCGTTTCATCAAGGCCATTGTCGGACGTGGCGCCATAGAAGATGTCAAAGAAGCTTGAACTGTTCTCGTAAAAGACCACTGAGAAGTTGGCTGACGTAGTGGTGTCGGCAAAGTGCGTAGCGCGCCATTCGATGTTAAACTGCCGGTTAGGCGCCGTGCCGGTAACTGAGGTGAAAATGCCACAGTTGCCACCGGGGAAACCCGAGCAACCGGCGAACCCGAGGTTATCTGTGCGCAGGTCATCCTGATACGGGAAAATGGCCATCTCCCAGTTGCTGCTCGGCAACACCTGACAGCCGTGGGTGAAGGGAGTCTCAGTGCCTATAAGGTCCAAACTGCCGTTGGAGGCTACGTTCGCACTGTTGAAGGTCTGGCCGTAAACGCTGACCGGGAATGGGAAGGAAATAAGGGTTGCGCAATCATCGCAGTGGTTGCCTGTGTCGGTGTCGCCAGGCGTGATCGTGCCCGAGCCGGTGCTTGTGGTATAGTCACTGCACCCGGCAGGTGTCCCTGTTGGTGTAGGCGTCGGCGTGCCGCCGCCGCAAGATCCTGTGGTCCCGTTGATCCGGTACACCTGATCGGGTCCCCCCGCAGTAGGAATACAAGTCAGTTTATTCGTCCAACTCGGGCAGATAGCAAATCCGCCGCCTGGATTTTGCCACGCCGCAGGGGAGTTAGACTGCACAGTCCGATCAGTCCAACCCCATTCGCCCTGTGTTCCAAAGGTCATGTTGGCCTGGATCTCAATCCAATACGTGCCTTCAGCAAGGCACGCCGCTGGGCTCAGGTTTACTGTAAAGGTCGTCCCGCTTACAGTCACAGGCTGGTTTAGCGTGCTATATACTTGAGTACCGGGAAGACCCCCGCTATCGGCATAAATGAACACATTCCAATCAGTCGCAGGCCCAACACCATTGAAATACACACCGTCAGCATCAATCGATTCCACACTCCAGGTTTGACCTCCAGGCACGACAAAGTCGTCCGCCAGATCGGCGTTGAAAGTCGGGAAATCGGTGAACGTTGCCGACAAAGTGGCGGTGGTGCTAGCATTATTGGTACTGGTCGTACAGTACCACCTGTGGCGCTTTCGGTGCTCGCGGAATCGGGATCACGTGCGCCGCACGAACGCCACTGGTCTTTTGAGGAACCTCCGATATGCGCGGCAGGTCCGGAACCCCGCGAACATCATAGGGCAGAAGCCGTGAGCTCGAGTTAGGTTTGGTCCTGTGAGTCGTGAAGCTCACAGGCGGCGCAACTGAGAATTTCGACATACCTGGCTTGCTCTGCGGTTTAGCCACGCTTCGCTTGGTCGTAGCGTTGCGCTGCGCCAATGCGAATGGAATGGCGCACACGGCCACAAGCAGAAGCAGATAAAATGCGCCTCGGATAAGATGCGCTTTAATAGTGGGATTAATTTGCTTTTTCATTTTGGTGTTGTTCTCGTTTGAATTCTGATTTTCTGAAGTGCAAAATCATATTTTGCGAACGGGACACTCTTTTTAGTCGGCCGCTCCAAAAACTGTCAAGACTTTTTTCTCATTTTTTTAGCGCGTTCTGAACCACGGATGGCGGGTAAACGGATTTCTTGCGGCGCGATGCTACGGAATTCTGGGAAGCCCAGGCTGCCAGCCTGTAGTCGTCGGCAGCTTGCCGACGACGCGCGTTGAAGCCGTTGAGGAATTTCCTATGCGAAGGTTCTCCAGAGCTTTTCGGCAGGCTGCCGAAAAGGAGAGGCTGGCAGCAGCTGGCAGCCTGTGCTCCCCAGACATTGCCGCTCAGCGATTGATGTTGTCGCGCGTTTCCTGATCGAGAACGGTGACGGCGCGGTCGTACATTGCCTTCGCGTCCTGATGTGAATTGCCAACCGCCGTCAGCCCTGTTCTTCCCAGCTCTCCCAATGCGCTCATCATGTGAAACACGACGCCTGTCTGGCGCGTTTGACCAAAATGCAGGTTGTGCCGCACCACGATGTCGAAAAGATCATCCGGGGTCAGAGTGCGATACCGCGGCGACTCAACGTGATCGCTGGCGACGAAAAATTTCTGGTGACCATTCGGAGCCGTGAAGATGCCGGTCTCGGGATTGTAGGTACCGTCGGTGAGAAATTGCAGAGTCAAAAACGGATGAGTGGTGCCGCCTTTTCTTAAATTAATCTCGATCGCGTACGGGTCCCATTTTTTATTTTTTGAGCGCACCACTACGAAATCGAGGGCGAACCGACCGATAACACCTTCTTTGGCCAAACGCCTGCCTACCTTTGCAGCTTCCTGGGTGATCAGGCCGGCGTAGGCTGTGTCGGCTGGAAAAACGCAGCCCAGGTAGCTTTGCCCTGATGGACCGCCCAGGAGCTGGTCATGCGTCGACAACAATTCAACCTTCCCTAGCGGCGTGACGCGAAGCTGGACACTGGGACTTCTGAACTCTTCTCCCATGATCCGTTCCTCGACAACCCCCTGGCGCTCCTGCAGCTTCTTCATGTAACTCTCGTAAGTAACTCTCTGTGACTCAAACTTCATTCCGCGAAGGCGTTCTTCGAGGTAGGGACGCACCGGTGGACGGCGCGGCGCGCCGTCCCTACCAGAATCCGGCGCCGGAAGTCCTGTTAGATCAATAACAGCATTTCCCTCGCCTGAGACGCCTTCATTCAACTTTACCATCACCTGCTTTATTGAAGGCTTCCTTGCCCGCATATCCGCGATCGCATTTAGCAAGTCCTCTTTGCTGCCGATGTTTTCATGGCCCACAGGATGCGGCACGTTCTCCTCGATGAAGATTTTCCGGCATCCGCTCTTTGTGCCTAGATGGAAGAATTTTGGATCGGCCCCGTACATGGGGATGCCAAGCCGCAACGCCAGTTCTTTCTCGCGATTGGTTGTGTTAAAGGGAACAAGGTGCGCCCGATCAGAGTCCATTATCAGCGAGCGGATACGCTCGATCAGCCGTGGCCGCTCGAGGAGTTTGTCGCTGAGTGGACGCGCCGACCCATCTATGGGTGAAAGCAGGAATAGCCGCTGCCGCGCGTGGCTTGGGATAACACCGGGCAGAAGAGCAAGGTAATAATCGATAATGCTCGGCAGAATCGTTTGCGATGTGACATAAATGAGGCGAGCTTGCGGCTGGCGTAACAGTAGTAACAAAAACAAAAAGCGTTCCTCGTACGCCTGCATCACTGCGCCGGACTTGACCGCGTCGATCGACATCGAGGGCACGACCACTATCGTCTGCGGATCCTGGTTGAATCGCTCGATCGATTTCCATAACGGCACCAGTTTCTTCTGCAACTGATCGAACTCGGTCTGTGAATCAGGAACGGATGAACTCATTTTTCGAATTCCCAAAGTATTCGCGAACAAGGGCGCCAAGCGCAAGGTGGAACGCATTGTCCTCAACGCGTTGGAAATCATTCGGCTTCGCCGCCTGATATCTGCGCCTTCGGCAATTAGATTGGGCATGGTCTCGCCGCGGCGAGCCGTTCCACCTCTGAGACATTCGTGTTACCTCCTTCGCCCGAATGAATATCCGCGATGAGTTCTTCGGCCGGTAATGCCCCGCTTGCCAGTGGCTCCAGACTCCGGTTCAAATAGTGCCGTGTATAGATAGGGAAAGTTCTCCAGCTTCAGTCGCGGAATTTTCTGGCCGATGAAACGTTCGATCGCTTGCAACGCGGGCAACTCCTGGCCGCTCAGAAGTGTGAACGCGTCGCCGACATTTTGCGCCCGTCCGGTGCGCCCGATCCGATGGACGTAATCTTCGGGATGCTCGGGCACATCGTAATTGATCACGTGACTCACACCGGCGATGTCGAGTCCCCGCGATGCGATATCGGTCGCCACCATCACTTCGTATTTGCCGCTCTTGAAGCCTTCGAGCGCCTCGATCCGTTCGCGCTGTGTCCGATTGGAATGCAACACCGCGACCGCATGCTTACCCTGCTTTAATTGATGCGCGATGCGATCGGCGCCGTACTTGGTTCTGCAGAAAATCAGCGCGCTGTCGAAATTCGTTCGCTCGAGCAAAGCCATTAGCAGATCGAATTTTTGTTCAGCGGCAACGGGATAAACCGCGTGGGTGACTGTTTCGGCAGGCGAACGGCGTACGCCAATTTCCACTAACTCAGGATCGCGCAACACCCATGCCGCCAGACGTTCGATCTCCGGGGGCAACGTGGCTGAAAACAGCAAAGTTTGCCGCTTTGTTGAGATTTTCTCAACGATCCGGCGCACGTCCGGCAGAAAACCCATATCCAGCATCCGGTCCACTTCATCGAGCACGAGAATTTTTATCTCTTTGAGATTCATGGCACGCTGCTCCAGCAGATCGAGCAGGCGTCCGGGTGTGGCGACGAGAATATCGACGCCGCGCTTGAGTTCCTCCCGTTGTTTGCCGTAACCAACGCCGCCGTGCACAAGAGCCGCTCGCAAATCTGTGAAGCGGCCATAATCACGAAACGCTGTCTCCACTTGCGCGGCCAGTTCGCGCGTCGGCTCGAGCACGAGACAACGGAAGCTGCCGTGCCTTGCGAGCAACGTCAGAATCGGTAACGCAAACGCCGCGGTTTTGCCCGTGCCAGTCTGCGCGGTGCCGATCAAATCTTGTCCGGCAAGAACAATTGGGAACGCGCGCAGCTGAATCGGCGTTGGCTCGACAAATCCCATCGCCTGCGTTCCCCGCACCACCTCCGGCGAAAGTCCAAAATGATTAAATGACACGGCAATATAAAGGTTAAGGGAGTTACAAAAGTTACAAGCTTAAAACTAGTGGGCAATCCGGCACGCAGCGCTTCTGGGGACCGCAGGCTGCCAGCCTGTCCTTTTCGGCAGCTTGCCGAAAAACCCTTCGCGCGACAGGTTTGTTGTAGCCGGGATCGGTGATCCCGGCCGGCTCTAACGACATCCGACACGGCTGCCACTGCAGCCAGAAATTCCGGCGGGGTTAGAAAATGTTGACACCTCTCCACGCGTCAGTTACAAGCGGCGGCGTTAACGCCAGCCCCTGCAATGGAAAGACAATCTACCTCCCGTGCTGCTTTCCTTAATGCGCGCGCCTTGGTCGCCCTCCTTCTTTGCGCAGCCGCATGTTTCATCGTCACAGGGACACTCCTAGCTTTTCTCCGCGCTGAAGCGCCGACGAATATCATCACAGTTACGAACACAAACGACAGCGGTCCTGGCTCACTGCGCCAGGCGCTTGCCGATGCAAACGACGGCGATGAGATCACGTTCGCAGTCACTGGTACAATTACCCTTACGAGCGGCGAGCTGCTCGTGAATCACAGCATTAACATTTCAGGTCCCGGGTCTGCCAATCTGGCCGTAAATGGTAACGGATCCCACCGCGTTTTTCACGTCAGCTCAGGTCAAACCGTCACGATTTCCGATCTAATGATCAGCAACGGGAACGACTACAACGCTGGCGGTATCTATAACGACGGCGCGACCCTGACCGTGAATAACTGTGTCTTCACAGCCAATTCTGGCGGCGGTTATGGTGGCGGCGGTATTATGAACGACGGTTCGAACGCTAACGCAAATCTAACGGTGAACAATTGCCTCTTTGACGGCAACTCGGCTGATTTCTTGGGCGGGGGCATTCTTAACTTTACTACTTCGAGCACCACCGCGAACCTGACGGTGAGCAATTGCACCATTAGTAACAATTCAGCTGACGACGGCGGCGGGATCGTTAACTATGGCTCCGATGGAACCGTAACATCGGTCGTGAGTAATACCACAATAACCGGTAACTCGGCTGAGTTCGGCCGTGGCGGTGCTATCCATAATGATGCGGTGTTTGTTGGGGGCAGTGCAACGTTGACAGTGAGTAGCTGCACGATTAGTAACAATTCCGCGTACTTCTCGGGCGGCGGTATCGGCAATAGCGCCGGTAACCTCCAGATTAGCAATTGCACCATTAGCGGTAATTCAGCGGGCTCCGGTGGTGGCGTCTACACTGAATACGATGAGGCGGAGGTGCATATTAGCAATAGCACTCTCAGTGAGAACTCCGCGGCCTCCGGTGGCGGCATCTACACCCAGGAGCAAGTAACGGTGACGGTGACCAACAGCACTTTGAGCGGCAACTCGGCTACTAGTGGTGGCGGCATCTACAATAATGGTTCCTCCGGCGGCACCGTAGCAATCCTCGCCAACACAATTCTCAAGACCGGCGCGTCGGGTGAAAATATCTACAATTTCGGGGGGCAGGTTGTTTCACAAGGCTACAACCTCAGTAATGACAGCGGCAGCGGTTATTTGAATCATTCAGGTGATCAGATCAACACCGATCCTGTGCTAGGATCCTTGCAGGACAATGGCGGGCCGACTTTCACTCACGCATTGTTACCCGGGAGCCCGGCGATTGACGCTGGCGATCCGAATTTTACTCCGCCGCCCTTGTACGATCAACGCGGGCCGGGTTTTGATCGGGTTGTCAATGGTCGCATCGACACAGGATCGTTTGAAGTCCAAGGCCCGACACCTACTCCCACGGCAACACCGACGTCTACAGCTACTCCAACGCCTACACCTACACCCACGCCATGCACAGGAAGGTGTACACCAACACCGAGGCCGCGCCCGACGCCTGCGCCACGGCCGACGCCACGGTAGTTGCAAAGAAAATCAAGATGAAGAAAGGGCCAGAAATTGGAAATGAAAGGAATCTCAAAATGAACAAGCAAAAGACTGTGTTCATTACAACGCTTCTTCGCTGGAGTGCGTTCTCCCCGTTTGCGGTGCTTCTTGTTATCCAGGTCATCTCTGGCGCCTCTGAATACGGACAGGACGGCAAGGAGTCCTTTGTAAATCTTAACCCTCCCTCTGGCTGCGTCTGGACATTCGCCACGGAATTCCCCATTCCCATTATGGACGAGGCGGTCGTGCCGTATGGCAATAACATCTACACGTTCGCCGGTATTAGTAACGGCTTGGGTGTTCCAAACTCGTATAAGTTTGACGGGACAACCTGGATACCAATCGCGCCTTATCCGTGGGCGTGCGGAGTCGAGTGGCCCTCGGCAGTTACTGACAGCAAATTCGTTTACATCATGAATGGGAGCAAATTCTGTCCTTTTGTGTATTCGACTGACGTGTTTCGCTACGATCCGAACACTGACACTTACACACAGTTGGCTTCCAATAGCGTCGGAACCTGGAATCAGACTGCAGTATATTTGAACGGCAAGATCTACAAAATGGGTGGTAAGAATGCCAGCGGCTACCAGACGGCACTCGAGATCTACGATATCGCTACTGATATGTGGTCACTTGGAGCCTCTTTACCTCAACCAGCCGGGTTCGCAGCTTTCTTGGACGCAGAATGGTTTTATCTATATCGCCGGTGGGGTTGTCGAATCGGGCGTTTATACGAATAAGACCTATCGTTATGATCCTGCGAGCAATAGTTGGGACGACGGCGCCATCGCAGACCTACCGGAAAATCGGTGGGGCGCAGCGACCGGCGTTTACGGCGATAGTGTCGTCCTCGCTGGCGGATTTATCGGTCCGTCCGGAAATCTTACAAGTTCCGCGGTCTACTGGGATTTAAACACCGATGAGTGGATTGCCTTGCCAGATATGCCGGAGGCGCGCGCGCGAATGAACGGCACTGCTCTCGGTACAGGCTTTCATGTGATAGGCGGAACTGCCATCCCCGGAGACCTCACCGGCACGATCACCAATCAGAAGTTGAGCTGCCAGTTTGGGCCGACGCCGACGCCTACACCTACACCCACGCCATGCACAGGAAGGTGTACACCAACACCGAGGCCGCGCCCCACGCCTGCGCCACGGCCCAGTCCGTAGCCGGGTAGTGAGAACTGGGGCAGTAACTCAGTGACGGGTCCCCTCATTCCTGCCTGAGGATTTCGGCAAGCTGCCGAAAACGACAGGTTCGCCACGGCGAATCCGTCCTGTGGCGGACTGGTCCCGCAGAGGCGGGATGCTCCACAGAGTTAGACTGTGCCGGATGGCGGATGGCGGCAGAATCCGCAGCGAAATTCGAGACGGCGGCGTTTAAAAAATTAGTGTCCATTCGTGTAGATTCGTGGTTAGTAGGAGCTCAATGAAAATCACATGCAGATCCACTGTCAGATTGATCGCAGCCGCCGCGGCACTGCTATGCCTTGTCGCAGTTACGCCAGCAGTCGCGACTACGCCTCAATACCAAATTTACGATATCGGCGTCATTGATTCTGGCGATACTGCTTCGCAGGGTTTTGGCGTGTCACGCGGCGGAATTGCCGTTGGCCGCTCGATACGCATGAATGGAAGTCAGGCGTTCACTTGGACGCTGAACGGTGGAATCGTTGGGTTACCGAATCTCGCCGTGCGCAGCTTTGCCGTTTCGAACAGCGCAAACGACAGCGGCATTGTTGTCGGGACAGCAGCTACCACACTCTTCGGCTCCGACCGGCTGCCGGTAATTTGGCAAAACGGCGCCGTTTCGCAGCTGCCGTTGCCAGCGGGCGAAACGCTTGGTGACGCTAACTCGGTGAACGCCTCAACTGTTGCGGTTGGATCGGTCGACGCCGGAAGCTTGCAGCGGGGCGCGATCTACAGCGGCGGCACCGGGACAATCATCACGCAAACCACGACGAACGGCAGTTACTTCCTCACCGCCTTCGGCATCAACGATTCAGGGCGCGTTGTGGGCCAGGGCATCGATCCAACGAATGCCGCGCGCAACGTTGGGATCGTTTATGATATCGGTCAGAGTATGGCGTTTGAGGTCGGCGCGTTGCCAGGGTTCAATGGCGCACTTGCTTTCGGCGTCAGTAACACCGGTTACGTGGTTGGCTCGAGCATGTTGAACCAGGGCTCGGGTTTGCCATTCATCTGGTCGGACCAGGGCGGGATCGTTGCCGTCCCACTGGCGACCGGCACAAGCGAAGGCTCCGCGCGCGCAGTGAATTCGGCCGGCTGGGTGGTGGGCACCGACTCGTCGGCGTTCGCGATCCCGTTTCTCTATGATGGAACAGTCACCTATCGGCTCGCCGATCTGCTCCCGCCAAACTCGGGCTGGGACTTGTCGATGAATACCTCCTCTTCGGCAGATGGTATTAGCGACGACGGCGTCATTGTCGGCACCGGTGTACACAATGGCGACCTTCACGCCTATGCAATGGTCCCCGTAGCGCCTACGCCCACACCCACCCCGAGTCCTACCCCAACTGCAACGGCTTCACCCACACCCACAGCGACACCGACTGCAACAGTTGCGCCAAGGATTACTCCTACACCAAGACCGCGCCCAACTCCGCGACCACGACCCGGGTCGCAGTAATTTGGGTAGCGCGTGCGTCTCGCATGCTGGCGATGGCGTCCTCGCCATCGCGGACTTTTCTTGCGAAATCAACTCAGGGACGCCAATGACGACGTCGAGAAAAGTTCGTTTCGGCGTGACGCCCAAACCAGCACGCAAGCGCGCACGCTCCCGTGTTGCCTCAATCAAAAAAGACACCGAAGTAAAAAATAATTTTGGCAGAGAAAGACGGGGAGCGCGGGCCTAAACAAACTAGCCCAATAGCTGGACGGCGGAGCCGCCGTTTGTTTAGGCCCGCGCTGGCGCGCGCTCTCTACGCCGCGTTGTGCAGTGAAGGGCGCGTTGCTTGACGCAAAATCGCGCGCAATTTTTGCTCGATCTTTTCCTTCAAGACGAACGGATCGAGCCTGGCCAGGAGTTGTTCCAGACGTGCGATTTGGACTGGATTGGCTTGCGGGCAGGCTTTCAGACGCGCAAAGGGTGTGGCCGGCTGGTCGTAGATGCGCTGTTTGCGGCTGCCTTTACACTTGGTGCGCAGATGTTTCATCACCGGGCAAAAGAAATTGCGAAAAAAACTCCACTCTTTGCAATAGAGATCGTCCAGCTGCGCGGCCACCGCTTCGCCTTCCAGCCGGCCGTAGCCGACTAACTGCCGCACATGGGTCCAATTCTTTTGCTCTACTCGCGCGTTATCGTTTTTTCGGTAGGCACGCGAGCGGGTGAAGCCGACCGGCTTCTTTCGTTTGCCGAAGTAATCCACCAGGTGCCAGTTGAGGAACTCGCCGCCGTTATCGGTGTCAAAGCCCAAGATCGGGAAGGGCAAAGCCGCTTCGATCTGCGCGATGCGCTCTGCTACTGCGGCCAGGCCCCGGTTAGGCACCGCGCGCGTTTCAGTCCATTGCGTGTGCACATCGGTGGCGGTGATGCTCCAGCAAAATTCCCCCGCCATGCTTTGTCCGCAGTGTGCCACGGTATCCGCCTCGATGAAACCCGGACCGCTCACCTCCCAGTGCTCAGTGCGAATGGGGATCTGATTGCGCAACAGTGTGCCCGGACGCGTGCCGCAGCGGCCCCGGCTGCCCAAAGTGATCCGGCAGGGCGCTAACAACCGGTCGATCGTGGCCGCGCTCGCCGCCAGCACTTTCGCTTTCACTTTCCTATCCAACTGGCCGTGGCGCTTCTCATAAAAAGGCAACCACAGCTCCAGCGCGGCTTTGAGTCGTTTGCCGCAGGGTTGTTCCGCACTGAGCCAGATCGCTTTAATCACTTCACGTTCCGCCGCATCGTAAATGGCCTGCGATCCTCCACGACGCCTTCCGCTTTCTCCCGCGATCAGCCTGCGGCCGCGTAATAGCTTGCTCGCATACTTGCGTTCATAACCGCACAGCGCGCAAATCTCATCCAACAAGCGGCTGCGACCCGCTTTGCCCCGCCCGCCATAGCGTAGGCGTGCTTGCTCCAAAACTTCCCGACGACTTGTTGCACTCATTTTTAAGGACACCTCGCCATAGTGTCCTTTTCATTGAGGCAATGAATCCTTTCACTCCTCTCCCAAGACACCCGCTCGGTGTCTTTTCATTTGAGTCAATTCGCTCCCCGGAACGTCGATCACTCTTTCTTGTCATTCACGTTTAGGAGCGTCAAGATTGCGCCGCACTCATGAACGAAACCCATCGCGAGGACCCGCACGCGCCGCTGAGTTATCACGGCGCCTGGCGTATCGTATGGCTCATATTCTTTCTGTTGATTGTCTGGTTGATTCTGCGCGCGTTGCAGCCGGTGATTTTGCTTTTTGCGCTAGTCTTCCTTGTCGCAATGGTTTTGAACCCAATCGTGGTCTGGCTGCACAAACATCGCGTCCCCCGCTTCGCCAGTGTGATACTGCTGGTGCTTGCGCTCATCGCTCTGACTACCACGATCATCGTGTTTGCGATTCCGCCGTTGACCATCCAGATGCAGGAACTGTTGCGCAGCGCACCCAAACTCGCGCAAGGCCTTCAAACCCGGATCGAATCGCTCACGCGAAGTTATCCGGCAGTTCGTGGGGCGTTGCCTCGCACTGATGAGATCGCAAGCAAAGTTGCCGCAGCTGCCGCAACGATCGGAAATATCTTGCTCAGATCGACACTTGGACTGGTCGGCGGCGTCGCCAGCGTTGTACTCGCGATCTTATTGCTGATCTTTGTGCTCGCCAGTCCCCGCCCGCTGGTGACCGCGTATCTGGCACTCGTGCCTGATCGGTATCGCCAGCAGGCGCATCGGACTCTCGCGCGCATGATGCGACAGATGACCGCCTGGGCGCGCGGCGTAGCTATCAATGGCATTATCACCGGTCTTTCGATCGGCGTGTTACTTTCTTTAGTCGGCGTGCAGCCGGCGCTCATCTTCGGCGTGCTGGCTTTTTTCGGTGAGTTTCTGCCAAATATCGGCGCGTTCCTGGTTTCGATTCCCATCCTGCTGGTCGCGTTGAGCATGGGCGCGACAAAATTCTGGCTCGCGCTTGGGGTGATTGTGTTGGTTTATCAGGTTGAGCTAAATGTTCTGGTGCCAGGCGTGCTCGGCAAAGAAATGCGGCTGCATCCGGTAAATATTTTGTTTTTTACCCTTGCGACCGCCGAACTCTTCGGGCTTCTCGGAGTTCTTCTCGCTGTTCCCGCTGCGGCGCTGGTTCAAATTGTGATCGACGAATTTTATTTGGAACCGCGCAGGCTGGACCGTGCCGCACTCGATCGCGAAGCCGCTGCGCTCGTGGAAGGCAGGGAGTGACAAGCTCGTAAGGCGTCTGTGACCCGGCAGGCAGAGACCACCGCTACAGTTTGTTTCGAGAGAAAAGTTTTGACATCGCCACTCCAATTTCGGTAAAACCGGGCTACGAAGGAATCCATCACACAATGTCAAAGCTTGAAGTAACCCTTACCGCGTTCGCGGTCCCTTTACTTTTGTTGTTTGCGTCGCCCAACCTGGCCTCGCCTAATTCCGCGAAAAAGAAAAACCAGAATCGCTATGGCGAGACTGGAACGCTTCAAAAGATGATCGTTGACAACGCGGGCGTAACGATGCAACTCGATCTGAACGGATTGAATGGAAGCAGTTCTCTGGTGGCAAGGCCAGTCACATTGCACTTCGCTGCAGCGGCCAATTCTTTCTTTCCCATTCTCGTGTTTAACGATGTATTGCGCGGCCTCGAACCCGGCTCGATCGCGCTGGCTTTGCAAGGTTCCTCTTCGGCCGGCGTCAACGGCCCCAACTACAGCCTGCCTGCCGCAATAAGCGCATCTCTTAAGCGGCTCACAGTTGAAAAACTTCCTTCAGGTCAGGGGTTCGACCTTGCAGTGCGCGATAGCAATACCGGATTTACCTTTTTCAATATTGAAGGACCACAATACAATTACGATGCTGATGCGCAGTCGCTTACCATCACAGGAGGCAGGCTGCTACTTTCAAAACAGCTTGCCAGCACACTGGGTATTCCATCAGGGGCTGGATCATTGGCCGGAACGATTTCTGTCGGCGCGGCGATGCGACCGATCCAGATCGATCACATTATCAGGGGCGAAACCGAATCGATGGTCATGCCGCCCATGCAACACGCCTTCGGCTCCGGACTGCCAAACCTCGTGCCCGGCCCCGATGTTATAGTCGGAAATGTCGAGGACGTGGCACAATTTAGTGCTCCTGTCGGGACGCAGGTTGGGTTGGCAATAGGGACAGACTCCTGCAACAACGGGGACCAGCCAATCGATTGGTTTGCGTTGCCTCAAACCGATCATCCGGTCGTTCCACAGAACCTGTATCGGATGAGCGGAGGCGCGGACAACGACGAGCGCTTCGAACAGATTGGCCAGTCATGGATGAAACATACCTTCGAGGCATTGGAAGATAGTGTTTGCGGCACTTGTAACACCAGTGGCTGCCAGACAGGCACACATCTCTGCCCGGGCTGTTCCGACCCCTACGTGTCAAGCTTGAATGGCGACCAGAACGGCATTGGTTCGCGCGCCTGGATAAATCCCTTCACCGGATCCTTTCCATCGACCGCCAACAACCACAACGGCCACGTTCACGACGGCGTATCGCATCGGATTCGCGTGGAGACGAGTGACCTAATCCCAAGCGGAAATCCGGGTGCGACCTATTTTGGCGAAGCGGCCTACATTACTCCGCATGAATATACCTGGTGCCAGTCGCATCCCACGGAATGCAACATGTTTAACAACTTTTCGTATCGTCAGTTCTCGGTTACCGGCGGCCCGACATTTTTCAATTTCTCAGCAGTCAGTTCGACCGTTCGAATGGAGCCGGCTATCCAGGCCTGGGCAGCTACGGGCGCCACAGTACAGCAGGTGGAGCCCGATCCGGGTAACGATGGCATTTGGTTCATGGGCTACAAGATAACCACGCCGTCTGCCGGAGTCTGGCACTACGAGTATGCGCTGTTTAACATGAACCTGGACCGCGCAATTCAATCCTTTAGCGTGCCTCTGGGCGCGGGAGTCAATGTAAGCAACATCGACTTCCACGCGCCGCCACAGGAACCTGGCTGGGCAAACGACGGCACATTTAATAACCAAGGTTATAGCAGCACGCCGTGGAGTGTCACTCAGACTGCCGATGCCATAACTTGGAACACGGAAACCTTCGCGACTAACCAGAACGCTAATGCGATCCGCTGGGGCACATTGTATAATTTCCGTTTCGATGCCGATCAACCACCGGAGGATGCCAATGCGACAGTCGGATTCTTCAAGACGGGATCGCCTATGATGGTTGCAATCCAGGCGCCTGCTGCAGGCGCTACGCCGACGCCAACTCCGACTGCAACGGCAACGGCAACTGCGACACCCACAGCGACGCCGACTGCGACTGCAACTGCAACAGCGACTCCCACGCCGCGGCCCACTCCAACCCCGAGGTCCAACCCGTCGCCAAGGGCTCGCCCGACACCACCACCTCGCCCCTAGGGTGTTGGTAACTGCAGCGGCTGGAACGTTGGCCGTGGCGACTCCTTAAGCCGTTGCCAAAATGTAGCGACTCGTCGCGGGCGATCTGAAAAACGTTCTAAAACTGGAAGGCATTCGCAAAAGATCATTCGCTCGTTCTTTGGAGGCAGCCGTATCGGCTGCAACACGACTGTCCATGCAGGCGGCACGCCTGCCGCTACAGCGCAGGCCAGAAAGGTAAAAGAATTGTTAAAAATCTTTTTTTGCGTCCGCCGCGAGCACGTGAGAAAAATTACCACTCAATCTCCGCCAGCCTTACCCGAACCAGGAAGAACCGCACAATGTCAAAATTAACGCTTACCGGCTTCGCGCTAGTGTCAGTTCTGTTTTTCGGAAACGACTCAGAGAACTACGCAGCCGCCTCCGCCAAGGCTACGGCGACCGAGGCCCAATTCAAACCGAGCAATTCAGCAAGCCAGCCTGCCCGCCGTAGTCTTGACGAAGCCGGGACCGGCACGCTTCAGAAAATGATCGTGGAAAATGGAAGCGTGACGCTGAACCTCGATCTAAACGGATTGAACGGAAGCAATGATCTGACCACCAGACCTGTCACGCTACGGTTCGCCGCTGCGAGCGACTCGTTTTTTCCGATTCTCGTTTTCAACGATCTGTTGCGCGGTCCCGAGCCGGGTTCGATCGCGCTCGTCCCGGAAGTCCGGCCAAACCCCCTGCTTCCCGCCGCGCTGACCGCGTCTCTCAAGCAGCTTGTCGTCGAAAAACTTCCCGCCGACGCCGCATTCGATCTCGCTGTGCGCGATGGCAAGACGGGATTCACCTTTTTCCAGATCGAAGGACACCAGTACGATTACGATGCTCATGCACAGTTGTTGAGCATCACCGGCGGAAACCTGCTCGTTTCAAAAGAGTTTGCCAACGCTCTCGGCCGGCCGCGGGACGCCGGTGCGATCGTTGGCAAGATCGCGATCGGCGCTGCCATGCAGCCGATCGAGATCACACAAATTGCTGGTGGAGAACCCAAATCCGCCGTGATGCCACCACTTGGCGGGATAATACGGGGCGAAATGCCAACACAAACATCCGGGCCCGATGTCATTGTCGGAGATCTACCAGACGTAGAGGAACTCGGGAGCGCTGGGACGCAGGTCGGTCTTGGTATAGCGACAACTTCTTGTAATAATGGCGACCAGCCCGTTGATTGGTTTCAGTTGCCCAATACGGATCACCCAGTCGTTCCGCAGAACCTTTATCGGATGAGCGGCGGGGCAGATAATACCGAGCGGTTCGAACAAATTGGCCAATCCTGGCTCAAACATACCTTCTTCGCTTTGGAAGACGACGCCTGTAACTTTGGCTGTAATACCAGTGGTTGCGCAACCGGCAGCCATCTTTGCCCCGGGTGCTCTGATCCTGTACTCCGCCGGCTTAAACGGCGACCAGGGCCAGATCGGTTCGCGCGCGTGGGTCAATCCCTTCACTGGTAACTTTCCATCGGGCGCCAATAACCACAGCGGCCACAACCACGACGGCGTGTCGCACCGGGTTCTCGTGGACGTGGACGATCTCAACACAACGCTCAATCAAGGCGCGACCTACTTTGCTGAAGCGCAATATGTCGCCCCGAGTGAATACACCTGGTGCCAGGCGCATCCGACGGAGTGCAACATGTATAACAATGCCTCTTACCGCCAGTATGGCGTCAGCGGCACTACCAATTTCACATTTTCACCCCTTGGTAACACCGTGCGGATGAAACCTGCCATCACCGTGTGGGCAGATACCGGTGCCACGGTAAGCCAGGCTGAGCCTGACCCTGGAAACGATGGCATCTGGTTTATGGGTTTCAAAGTCACGAACCCCACTGCCGGCGTCTGGCACTATGAATACGCGCTCTACAACGAGAACCTCGATCGGGCTATCCAATCGTTTAGCGTGCCTCTGGCCCCCGGAATAAACATAAGCAATATAGGATTTCACGCGCCTCCTCAACATCCCGGTTGGGCAAACGACGGCACGTTCAACAACCAGGGTTACAGCAGCGCGCCGTGGACTCTCACTCAGGACGCGAGCTCTATTACATGGAGCACGGACACCTTTGCGACTAATCAGAACGCGAACGCGATTCGCTGGGGCACACTGTATAATTTCCGGTTCGACGCCGATCAGCCGCCCCAGAGTGCCAATGCAACGGTCGGCTTTTTCAAGACCGGTTCGCCGATGATGGTTCCAATCCAGGGACCTGCTGGTGGCGCCACGCCAACACCTACGGCAACGGCGACGGCGACTGCCACCGCCACGCCGACAGCAACAGCGACATCTACCGCGACAGCCACCCCGACACCAAGGTCTAGTCCCCAGCCAAGGGTTCGCCCGACTCCGGTACCTCGTCCGTAGCCAAGTAGTCCGGAATGACTGGCGATTGGTAAACATACCTTTGGCGATCAAGTCGGCGAGCGGCTGGCCCTGTCCCGCCGTAGCTTCGGCGAAAGCGGATGCGTCCCTTTCGGACAATCCGAGCATCACTTCAGCTGTGTTCGCACGGGCAAAAGATTTTTCGAAAAATCTTCTTTGCTTAGGCGCTGAGCGCGTGAGAGAAGGGTAGCTCTCTCAATCTTAACCCGCTTTCCGCAACAAAAGGAGTTCGCCAATGTCAAAGATAACGTTTGCCGGTTTGACGCTGCTGCTACTTCTGTTTCTCGGGAATAGCTCACGAAACTACGCAGCCGCCTCCGCCAAGGCTACGGCGGCCGAGGCCCAATTCAAACCGAGCAATTCAGCAAGCCAGCCCGCCCGCCGTAGTCTTGACGAAGGCGGGACTGGGACGCTTCAAAAAATGATTGCCCAAAGCGGCAGCGTCACGACGCAATTCGATCTCAACCGGTTGAATGGAATCGCCACACCTTGCATCGGCCAGTACGTGTTTGAACAGATAGGCGGCAGCATCGTGCCAGGTACGACCGATAGCGGAAATCACGGGGACAATCAGGTAACCAACATTCCGCTGCCGTTCTCTTACACCTTGTACGACCAAACCTTTAACAGCATCAACGTGTCGTCCAACGGCAATGCGCAGTTTACGACTACCGATACGGCCTTTACCAACGTCTGTCCGCTGCCGTGGACCAGTCACAACTACACCATCTTCCCGTACTGGGACGACCAGCGCACCGATGCAAACAGCGGGTGCTCGGCTTTCCCTGGAGGAACCTGCGGTGTGTTCACGTCGGTATCTGGCACTGCGCCCCACCGGATCTTCAATATCGAATGGCGCACTGTTTACTTCGCTGATCCGACCACGACGGCTAACTACGAGTTGAGGTTGTATGAGGGGCAGATTCGCTTTGATGTGATCTATGGGGCGGTGGCTAGTGGCAACACATCGGCCACAGCCGGAGTGCAGAGAGACAACGTTACTCAGGTACTTTTGTAACGGCTCCGGTGGTGCAGCGACTGGCGGACAAAGCTATGTCTATGTCCCCCGCCCCTGCCCAAGTCCAACACCAAGGTTGACTCCTCCACCCAGACCTCGCCCCACTCCTTTGCCGCGCCCGTAAACGCGTAACGATGAACTGGTGGAACGCGTTGTCCTCCGTAAAGGAGCGTGGCCGCGTAAATCCACAAGTTGCCATCACATGCCCGTCGCCTTCTACGCGGCGTGGCTCCCACCGAGCTTTACGCTCAACGCGTTGGTAAACATAATTGCGGCTTCGCCTGCTGATATCCGCGCCTTCGGCGTTTACTTGTCATCGTCTTCAGCCGCCTTCGCCGAGGCTACGGCGCCCAAGGGAGAAGCCGATCCACCTCCAGTTGATTAGGGCGTAGGAGGATTTTTCATAATCTTCTTTACTTTCGCCGTGATGGCATGAGAGGAATTACCGCTCAATTTTCAGGCACATTCACCACAACCAGAGGAATCCCACTACAATGTCAAAATTAACGCTCGCCGGTCTTGCGCTCCCGTTGTTCTTACTCTTTGCCTCGCCCCAAGCGAGCGGACCAAAGGCTTTCGGCGGTACAAGAAAAGTTGTCCAGAGCCAGGAGCACAGCGGCACGCTTCAAAAGATGATTGTCGAGAACGGCAGCGTCACGATGGATCTTGATCTCAACCGGTTGAACGGAACCAGCTCGTCAATATCTGTAGAGGCAGGCGTGACGCCTGCGAACTCATCGCACGTGCAGCCGCCACGGCTGTCACTACAGCTGGATTTCGACGCCGCGGCCAATTCCTTTTTCACCATTCTCGTTTTCAACGATCTGTTGCGCGGGCCGGAGCCGGGGTCGATGGCGCTGATCCCGTCGGCCGGGGTCAACGCCCCTGGCTACAGTTTGCCAATGCCGCTGCGCGCATCTCTCAGGCAGCTTGTGATCGAGAAACTTCCTTCCGACGCGGCGTTTGATCTCGCTGTGCGCGACGGCAAGACAGGATTCACGTTTTTCAATATCGAAGGACACCAATACGATTACGATGCCACAGGTCAGTTGCTCAGCATAACCGGCGGAAGACTTCTGATTTCAAAAGAGTTTGCCAACGCGCTCGGCCGGCCGGCAGACGTCAGCGCGGCGGTTGGAAGGATTTCAATAGGTGCGGCGATGCAACCGGTCGAGATCGACCAGCTCGTTAACGGCGAACCCAGATCGATGGTCATGCCGCCCCTGCAACATGGTGTGGATTCGGCGACGCCAACTTTGGTGCCCGGCCCTGATGTCATTGTGGGCGACTTGCCAGAGATGGCACAGTACGGAAACGACACTGTAAATCATCTTGTTGGGCTGGGGGTGGGCACAACTTCTTGTAATAACGGCGACCAGCCGTTCGATTGGTTTGGGCTGCCTCAAACCGATCATCCAGTTATCCCGCAAAATCTCTATCGGATGAGCGGTGGCGCTACCAATGATGAGCGGTTCGAACAGATCGGCCAATCCTGGCTTAAGCACGCATTTACGGCGTTGGAGGGCAGTGTCTGCGGTAGCTGTAACACCAGCGGTTGCACTACGGGCACCCATCTATGCCCGGGTTGCTCCGACCCTTACGGCTCCAGTTTGAATGCGAGCCAAACCGGGATCGGCTCACGCGCGTGGGTGAACCCATTTACAGGCGTCTTCCCATCGACTGCAAACAATCACAGCGGGCACAGTCACACTGGAACATCGCACCGGATCACGGTAGCTAGCAGCGATCTAAACCCTGCGCAGAACTCTGGCGCGACTTATTTTGCCGAAGGCCAATATCTGACTCCACATGAATACGCTTGGTGCCAGAGTCATCCCGGGCAATGCAACATGTACAACAACGCCTCCTACCGCCGGTTTAACGTCAGCGGGAGCGGGGACAGCTACACATTTTCTCCTTCCGGCTCCACCGTGCGCATGCAGGGTGCTATTAACGCCTGGCAAACGCTCGGCGGCGCAACAGTGAATCAGATCGAGCCTGATCCGGGAAACGACGGGATTTGGTTCATGGGTTACAAGGTGACCAATCCTTCAACTGGCGTTTGGCACTATGAATACGCGCTGTACAACCAGAACCTCGATCGCTCTATCCAATCCTTCAGCGTGCCTCTCGGACCAGGAGTGAACATCTCCAACATTGGGTTTCACGCCCCGCGTCAGGAACCCGGCTGGGCAAATGACGGCACGTTTAACAACCTGGGCTATAGCAGTACCCCGTGGAATGTTACTCAGGACGCAAGCTCTATCACCTGGAACACGGAAACTCTAGCTCAGAATCAGAACGCCAACGCGATTCGCTTCGGCACGCTGTATAACTTCCGGTTTGATGCCGATCAACCACCGCAGAATGCCAATGCAACGGCCGGATTCTTCAAGACCGGCTCGCCCCAGAAGGTTGCGATCCAGGCGCCGTCAGGAGGGGCGACGCCAACTCCGACGCCCACACCTAGTGCAACCGTCACGCCGACCGCAACTCCAACAGCGACGCCGACCGCGACACCAACAGCGACAGCTACTGCAACTCCAACGCCTACGCCTGGGCCTATTACAGTGCGCGCCCAGAAGAAAAAGATACATGGAATCAATACGGTGCGTCTCAAGTGGAGGGGGGCGACCTCGGCTAACGTTGACGTCTACCGCAATGACGTGCTGATCGCGACAACGTCGAACGATGGACAATATGATGATTCCACCGGCGACACCGGTCAGGCTCAATACACATATCGGGTGTGTGAAGCTGGCACCCAGACCTGCTCCAATGATGTCACCGTGATCTTCCCGAATTAGGGGAACAACGAAAACGCTTCTCTCACGCGGAGCGCAGGAATCTTTCTAAAAATCTTCCTGGCGTTTACCGTGAGCGCGTGGGAAGAATGACGCTCGCTCAACCTTAACCAGGTTTCATCGCAACCCGACGGTTCAATACAATGTCAAAAATAACGCATACCACTTTCGCTCTGCTGCTTCTTCTGTTTCTTGGGAACACTACAATACGCAGCCGCCTCCGCCAAGGCTACGGCGGCCCAGGCCCAATTCAAACCGAGCAATTCAGCAAGCCAGCCTGCCCGCCGTAGTCTTGACGAAGGCGGGACCGGCACGCTTCAAAAGATGATCGTGGAAAATGGAAGCGTGTCCATGAATCTCGATCTCAACCGGTTGAACGGAATTAACTTCCGCTCTCGCAAAATCTCCAGCAAGCGCATTTCGCCGTAGGAGCGAATTCTTTCTTTCCCATTCTCGTTTTTAACGATCTGTTGCGCGGGCCCGCGCCTGGAACGATGGCCTTGATCCCGTCGGCCGGGGTCAGCTCTGTGGAGGCAGCCGTGCCGGCTGCGGCGGACCCGGTTTCGCAGGCGACACGCCTGCCACTACAGAACCTGCCGTCCCCGCTGGGCGCGTCGTTCAACAGGCTCGTAATTGAAAAGCTCCCTTCGGGTCAAGGATTCGATCTTGCCGTGCGCGACGGCAACACCGGATTCACGTTTTTCAATATTGAAGGACACCAGTACGACTACGATCCCGCTGCGAAGTCTCTTGCCATCACCGGAGGCCGGCTTCTCATTTCAAAGGAGTTTGCCAACGCGCTCGGCAGACCATCAGACGCCAGTGCGGTAGCCGGAACAATCTCCGTCGGCGCGGCGATGCAACCGATCCAAATCGACCAGCTTGTTAACGGCGAAACGAAATCGATGGTCATGCCACCCATGCAAGGCGAAGTCGGCCCCGCAATCCCAAACCTTGTGCCCGGCCCGGATGTTATCGTCGGAAATGTCGAGGACGTGGCACAATTTGGTCCACCTGTCGGAACACAGGTTGGCCTGGCAATAGGAACAGACTCTTGCAACAACGGCGACCAACCAATCGATTGGTTTGCTCTACCTCAAACCGATCATCCGGTCGTTCCACAAAATCTCTATCGCATGAGCGGGGGCGCAGATAACACCGAGCGGTTCGAACAAATCGGCCAATCGTGGATGAAACATACGTTTCTGGCGTTGGAAAGCACAGTCTGCGGTACATGTAACACCAGCGGCTGCGTAACAGGCTCGCATCTCTGCCCAGGATGCTCCGACCCATACACCTCCGGGCTGAACGGCGATCAAAACAGCATCGGCTCGCGCGCCTGGATAAATCCCTTCACTGGATCCTTTCCATCGAGCGCCAACAACCATAGCGGCCACCAACACGACGGCGTGTCGCACCGGATTCAGGGTTAAGGTCAACGACCTGGACACAACACAGAATGCGGGTGCGACTTATTTTGGCGAAGCCGCTTACCTTAGTCCGCACGAGTACACCTGGTGCCAGTCGCATCCTGATGAATGCAACATGTTCAACAATGCCTCTTACCGGCAGTTCCATGTCACCGGCACCAACCAATTTCACTTTTACAGCTGTCGGTAGCACGGTGCGAATGCAGCCCGCCATCCAGGCCTGGGTACCTACGGGCGCGACAGTGAATCAGATCGAACCAGATCCGGGCAACGATGGCATCTGGTTCATGGGGCTTAAAGTGACCAACCCTTCGCGGGAGTCTGGCACTACGAGTACGCGCTTTATAACCAAAATCTCGATCGCGCGATTCAATCTTTCAGCGTGCCTCTGGGACCTGGGGTTAACATCAGCAACATCGACTTTCACGCGCCACCACAGGAACCTGGCTGGGCAAACGACGGCACGTTTAACAACCAGGGCTATAGCAGCACGCCGTGGAGTGTCACTCAGGACTGCGAGCCATAACATGGAACACGGAAACGTTCGCGCAAAACCAGAACGCCAACGCGATCCGCTGGGGGACATTGTATAACTTCCGGTTTGATGCCGACCAGGCGCCAAATCCTACGAACGCCACAGTAGGCTTCTTCAAGACCGGTTCGCCTATCGGTGTTATTATCCAGGCACCGGGAGGTGTCCCGACGCCGTCGCCAACACCCACATCTACTCCTACAGCGACGCCTACTCCCACGGCAACGTTCACACCGACACCAACGGCGACGGCAACGGCAACGGCTACGTTTACGCCCACTCCCACAGCCACATTTACGCCCACCGCCACGGCCACGGCAACTGCAACAGCTACTGCTACTCCAACAGCGACGGCTACAGCCACACCTTCGGCATCGCCTACGCCGACCTCGACACCAACTCCGACCGCGACGACCACCCCGAGGCCCACACCTACACCAAGGTCTGGTCCGTCACCGCGGGTCCGCCCCACTCCCCCACCCCGTCCGTAGCCGCAAGAGAGCGAGGACGGGACGCAGCCCGCTCAAAGGTGGAACGCGTTGTGCCCAACGCGTTGGCAAAAAAATCCGCTTCTTCTGTAGAGGCAGCCGTGTCGGCTGCCATTTGTCGTCGTCACGTGCCGCAAAAAGAAAACCTTTGCTTCTGTCGCCAGCACGTGAGAAAAATCAGCCCTCTCAGCAAGCCCGCTTCAATTAAGGAATCCTGTTATGCCAAGAATATGTTTTGCCGGTTTCGCCCTGCTGTTGCTCCTGTTTCTCGGGAATAGCTCAGGAAACTACGCAGCCGCCTCCGCCAAGGCTACGGCAGCCGAGGCCCAATCCAAACCAGAAGACTTCCGACGCGCCGGCAGGCACGCTTCAAAAAATGATTGTCGAAAACGGCAGCGTTACAATGCAACTCGATCTCAACCGGCTGAACGGAACCAGCTCCGCTGTAGAGGCAGGCGTGTCGCCTGCAAACTCATTGTATTCGCAGCCGGCACGGCTGCCACTACAGCTTCATTTCGCAACCGCAGCTAACTCTTTCTTCTCCATTCTGGTTTTTAACGACCAGTTACGCGGCCCCGAGCCAGGCTTGATCGCGCTGATCCCGTCGACCGGGGTCAACGACCCCGGCTACAGTTTGCCAATGCCGCTTGCCGCATCGCTTAAGCAGCTTGTGGTCGAAAAGCTTTCTCCCGACGCGCCGTTCGATTTCGCTGTGCGCGACGCCAGGAGCGGATTCACATTTTTTAAGATCGAAGGACACCAGTACCGATTACCAAGCCAACGCGCGCTTGCTTAGCATCACCGGCGGCCGGCTGGTGGTCTCGAAACAGTTCGCCGAGTCGCTCGGCCGCCCGTCAGAGGCGGGCACTGTTGCGGGCGAAATTTCAATCGGCGCAGCCATGCAACCCGTCGAGATCACACGGCTCGATAAGAATGGCGATGTGAAATCCGCAACGCTGCCAGCACTGCACCAACCCGGAGTCGGAACTATCCCGGGCCCTGACGTCATCGTCGGCGATCTGATTGGCCTGGATCAACTGGACAATGGTTCAGTGAATGGCCGCGTCGGCCTCGCTTTGGGAACCGATGCTTGCAACAAAGGGACGATTGACGTGGATTGGATTGCCTTGCCGAGCAACGATCATCCGTTCATTCCGCAGAATGTCTATCGCATGAGTGGCGGCGCCACCAACAACGAGCGGTTCGAGCAAATCGGCCAGTCCTGGGGTAAACACGCGTTTGCAGCGGCATCTTCAAACACGTGCAATTTTGGATGCAACGGCGTAGGCGGCAGCCATCTTGGCTCCGGTTGCTCCGATGCATACGGCTCGGGTTTGAACGGCAGCCAAGGCGGCATCGGTTCGCGCGCCTGGGTCAATCCATTTACAGGCTTTTACCCACGCGGAGACTCGCAAACGCCTCCCAACGACCACAGCGGCCACATACACGCGCCAACCGACCCCACAGCGCACCGGATTCTGGTGGACGTTAACGACTTGAACACGTCGCTGAACCCGGGAGCGACTTATTTTGCCGAGGCGGAATATATCGTGCCGCATGAATACACCTGGTGCCAAAGTCACCCGGGCGAGTGCAACATGTATAACAATGCTTCGTACCGTCAGTACACCGTAACGGGAATCAACCAGCCCTTTAGTTTTACCAGTGCAGCCCCGACCGTGCGAGAACAGGCGGCGATCATGGCTTGGACCGGCGCGGCAGTAAATCGGAGTTGAGCCCGATCCGGGAAACGATGGCATCTGGTTCATGGGCTACAAAGTGACGAACCCCACTGCCGGCGTCTGGCATTACGAATACGCGCTCTACAATCAGAACCTCGACCGGGCTATCCAATCTTTCAGCGTGCCTGTTGGCCCCGGAGTAAATATCTCTAATATCGCATTTCATGCACCACCTCAGCACCCTGGATTTGCACATGATGGCACCCAGGGAGATGCCGGATACAGCAGCACGCCCTGGAATGTTACTCAGGACGCAAGCTCCATCACCTGGAGCACGGAAACCTTTGCGCAGAATCAAAACGCCAACGCGATTCGCTTTGGGACCCTGTATAACTTCCGGTTTGATGCGGACCAGGCGCCGAACCCTACGGATGCAACGGTTGGCTTCTTTAAGACCGGCGCGCCCGAGCCGGTTGTGATCGAGGCTCCCGGGAATGTGCCGACACCGTCGCCTACGCCGACACCGACAGCCAGCCCAACACCCACGCCTACTGCGACGCCAACACCAACAGCTTGCGGCGGTCTTACCATAACTCAGATAGGCGGCAGTATCGTCCCAGGCACAACGGACAGCGGCAATCACGGGGATGATCAAGTGACGAACGTTGCGCTTCCCTTCTCTTATATGGCCTGTGGAACGACTTACAATAGCATCAATGTGTCCTCCAACGGGAATGCACAATTCGTGACGAGCGATTCGGCCTTTACCAACGTGTGTCTGCCGTGGTCCGGTCACGACTGTACCATTTTCCCTTACTGGGACGACCTGCGCACCGATGCAAACGCCGGCTGCGCGGGGTTCCCCGGCGGGACATGCGGCGTTTATACCTCGGTATCCGGAACTGCACCGAATCGCATCTTCAACATCGAATGGCGCGCTGTTTACTTCGCTGATCCGGGCCAGACGGCCAACTTTGAGTTGAGCTTATATGAGGGACAGAATCGGTTCGATGTAATCTACGGCAACGCCGCTAGCGGCAATACCAGTGCCACGGCGGGAGTGCAAAGCAACGACACCTGCTTTGCTCAGTACTTCTGCAACGGCTCAGGTGGTCCGGCTACTGGCGGCTGGACCGTAGGTCCGGCAGGCACACCTAGCCCGACGCCAACAGCTACAGCTTCAGTAACAGCGACGGCTACAGCCACTGCAACTGTTACGCCAACAGCTACCGCGACAGCTACGGCTACGCCGACGCAAACGCCAACTGCGACGCCGACAACTACGCCACGGCCCACTCCCACACCAAGGTCTAGCCCGCCACCTCGACCACGTCCCACTCCGGCGCCGCGTCCGCACTAAGAAAACCAACTACTGATCAGCTATCGGTTACCACAACGCCCAACACTCAATGATAAGATCTAAGATATTCTTCGCACTAATCCTCACGACTGCGCTTGGCTTCATCCCCCGCTCAGTGAACGCAGCGATTATCAACATCACTCCCAGTAAGGACAACACTCTCTACGAGTACAATCCCGATGACGGCGACCGCAGCAATGCGCTTGGTCTTCATTTTTTCGCTGGTAACACGGCCGAACCTGAGATCCGCCGAGGCGTGATTGCGTTTGACATTGCCGGAAATATTCCGCCCGGCTCGACGATCATAGCCGTGACACTAAGCCTGAACATGTCGAGAACGGCTTTCGACGATCCGCGAACTATCGAGCTGCACGACCTGCTTGCCGACTGGGGAGAAGGAACATCCATGGCGCCCGGAGAGGAAGGTGACGGAGCGCCGGCCACGCCTAATGATGCCACATGGCGACACCGTTTCTTTGACACGATTTTTTGGACCAACGAAGGGGGCGACTTTTCCGCCACCGTCAGCGCAACTCAGTCGGTCGGCCCTATCGGACAGTACCACGTGGAGTTCGCCGCAGATGATCGCCGATGTGCAATCGTGGCTGGACAACCCGTCCAGCAACTTCGGCTGGCTGGTCTTAGGCGACGAGTCGACAACTGCGACGTCCAAGCGGTTCGACACTCGGGAGAGTGCCAGCCCGCCTGTGCTGACCATTCAATACATACCAGGACCCAGAGTTCTGCCAACGCCGCGGCCTCGCCCCACGCCAGCGCCGAGACCCTGATGCTCAGTGATCGGTGAGACGTGATTCGTGATCGATCGATATGAGCACTAAAGCTTTGCTGGGGATGATGACGCAATTCGAAGTCGTCCGCGCGAATCCGACACCAAGGCCTCGGCCTACTCTGCGGCCCCGACCGACGGCGCACTAAAGCAGAGGCGCGGGTGGGCCGAGGGACGACTTTACCGACTGCATTTCGCTGGATTGCCTATCCTGCCAGGGTAGCGCGCGAAGTACGGTCTCAAAGTTTCAGGCGAGAAGTTTTGCGGGATCACCACTGGCGACAATCTTACCGGACTCAAGGAGTATTACCTCTTCGCAAATTTCAATCGCTTCTACAGGATCGTGCGTCACGTAGAGCATCGGAATGCCGAACTCGCGATGAAGCGCCTGAAGTTGCTGCAAAATGGCATGTTTTAATTTTGCGTGGAGCGCAGTCAACGGTTCGTCGAGAAGCAGTAACTGTGGCGCGGAAAGGAGCGCACGCGCGATCACGACACGTTGATTCTCACCACGTGACAGCGAACGGACAGCACGATCGAGAAGATGTCCGATATCCAAAAAGTCGATGACGTGATGGAAATCCAGCGTTTCATCCTTTGACTTGCGGTTGCTTCCGTAAAGAAGATTGCGCTGGACTGACAAATGCGGAAACAGCGAATCGTATTGCGGAACATACCCTAGGTTCCGCAGCCGAACGGGCAGCGAATAATTTCGCCCGCTATCGTCGAATAATTGACCATTGAACGAGATCTTTGCGCTGTCTGGTTTGCGAAGCCCGGCAATGGTTTCCAGGAGCGATGTCTTTCCCGCGCCAGAAGGTCCGAAGATTGCGGTGCGAGCGCGCTGAATGTCAACGTCGACACCGAGGGTGAATTGCTGAAGACGCAGAGATAATTGTCGGATTGCAAGTTTCATCCCATCGATCGTCTCTTCATGAGGACTTCGCTTAGCCACACCGCGCTGAAAGCGATGATCACGCATACGACCAAAAGACGATAGGCACTTGCGTCGTGGCCAAGTTGCACGGCGGAGAAAATTTCGAGCGAAAGCGTTGTTGTTCTTCCCGGAATATTTCCCGCCACCACTATCGTCGCTCCAAATTCGCCAACGGCGCGCGCAAACGCCAGGACGATTCCTGCAGCAATCCCGCGCGAAGCAAGTGGAAGCGTGATTGTGAAAAAGACCCTCATGTCACTGGCGCCGAGTGTTCGCGCGATTTGCTCAAGCCGTTGATCGACGCTTTGAAATCCAACACGAGCTGAGCGGACAAGCAGCGGAAATGACATCACCGCGGCGGCGAGAACGACCGCGCGCCAGGTGAATACAACGTCAATGTCGAGATGCTGATGTAGGAAATGACCAATCGGTCCACGCCGTCCAAACATTTTCAAAAGCACCAATCCCGTCGCCACTGGTGGTAACACGAGTGGCAAAGTGACGATGGTCTCCACCAAAAGTTTCCCGGGCCAGTGATACCGATCCAGCAATTGCGCCGTGGCCAATCCCACAGGAAGAATTAGCAATGTGCTGAACGCGCAGACGGCCAGCGTGAAACCAACGATCTGCCATTCAAGTGGCGAGAACGACATCGTCAAAACTTCACAATGAAGCCATATCGTTCGAATGTCTTTCGCGCGCTTGCCGAGTGGAGATAAGCCAGGAACTTCGCTGCCGCGCTCTTTTCTTTTGCCTCCTTAATCAAGGCGATGGGATACCGAATCGGCGGACCTTGTTCGGCTGCAACAGTAAACGCGATTCTGACTTTGCTGGAGATGTTCGCATCGGTCTTATAGACAAATCCGGCATCTACATTTCCCGATTCTACCGCGGCCAGCGCGGCGCGAACGTTTTCAGTCGGCACGATCTTCGGTTCGAGTTTCTGCCATAGACCAAGCCGAGTAAGATATTCCTTTGTGTAAATCCCCGCTGGCACGGCCCGCGGATCAGCGACCGCGATCTTTTGTGATTTGGTGACCAGCTCTCCCGGTGAGGCAATCACTAATTTGCTGTCGGAAGGCACAACGATCACGAGCAAATTGGAAAGCAAATCACCACGTGTCTCGGTTGCTATCAGGCCGGCTTGCTCCAATTCGTCCATCTTCGCTTCGTCCGCCGAAAGAAACATATCTGCCGGCGCTCCTTCTATAATTTGTCGCGCGAGCAAGCTCGAAGCTCCAAAATTGAACAATATTTTGTCGCCACTTTCCTTCTCGTAGGCAGAGGCAATTTCTTTCATGACATCTGTCAAGCTTGCCGCCGCGTAGACGTTCACCTCGGCGCCATTGATTTTGCACACCGTCAACACCGTTGTGAGGATCAGAACCGATATTCGCATTCTGCGGTGCGCTCCAACATTTGCCTTATTCTTTTTCGACGGACACTTCGGTCGCCTTAATGATGGCAAAAACCTGATCGCCCTCTTTCAGGTTCATTCGCTGGACTGAACCTGTTGTAATAACTGATGTTACTTCTCCTGCCGCAGTTCGAATGACGATTTCCGAGACGACTTTGTCAGAAACAATTCTCTCGATGGTGCCGGGCAATCGGTTTCGAATGCTGCTGCTCATGACACGATTACTTTTCACATTTAGCCAAATTTTGATTCGATCTTCGCAAATCGCGGGCGATTCACGGTTTGCGGTCTTCGGCATTCTTGCACCATCAGGTGGGGATGAAAAGCGCGATTCAGATCTAGTCCCGCACTACATTTTTAGTTGCGGATCAGCACAGCCATTCCATCATCGCATCGAATGATCGCAAAACGAAAAACAACGGCGAAGCAAACGTGGTGGCTCGTAACGTTGCTTCTGACAGCATTCCTGTCGGCCGCCGAATCCGGAAACAACGAGAGTGGTAACGCGGTAGCGGAAAAAAACGCAACTGCGTCAATCCGCATCGTCGATCAATACGGACGTCAGGCTCTCGGTGGAAAACGAGACGTTGGGAGCCAGATTTTTGATGTGACAGTTGGACCGCTGGAAAACGAATTCAGTTTTATGCCGGATACCGTCAACATCAGCGTTGGCGACACCGTGCGCTGGACCTGGGCCAGCGATTTTCACAGTGTCACCAGTGGCACGCTCCTGCACCGCCGATGGGCAATTTTGTTCGCCTGATAATATGAACTGTGACGCCGGAATCCTTAACGACACAGGGTTCGTGTATGAGTTCACTTTTACTCAGCCTGGCATGTACCAATATTTCTGCGCCTTGCACTGCTTTGCTGGAATGACTGGAGTGGTTAACGTCTTGTCAGCAGTGCGGCCCCGTCCCACACCGCGGCCTCGTCCTACGCCATGGCCGCGGCCGTAGGCGTGCGCTTAAAGAACTAGTCACCAGGTTCCGGGGAGCGCAGGGTGCTAGCCTGCTGTCGTTGGCAGCTTGCCGACGACTCCCTGCACCTTGCAAGAACCACACGCAGCGAACGTTCAACGAGCTTTTCGGCAGGCTGCCGAAAAGAACAGGCTGGCAGCCCTGTGCTCCCCAGAGAACTCGTTCCGCGCGAGCTAGTGCTCGTTAGGCATTGTGCCACTTCCACCGAGTTGGTTTGCTTGCTGCAAATGCTTTTCAGCCAGCTCAGTCATCCCAAGATCCTCCAACCGGCGGCCGAGCACCCAATGGTAAAGCGGATTGTTGGGAGTGAACTGGTCAGCCTGTTTTTCATAGAGATCGGCTTCGTCAAGCTTGCCTGACGCGCGCGCCGCGCCAGCAAGCTCATTATTGGCCAACACCAGACGCGCATTTCGCCGCACGGCGTCGGTCCAAGCCGCAACTGCTTCCTCCCTGCGGCCGAGCTGCCAGAGCGATTCGCCTTTCTCCTGGCGCGCGAGAATCAGGTCATCTCTTTCCGCGAGAGCCTGATCCAGACTTGCCTGTGCCTGGTCGTAATTCCCAAGCCGATTCAAGATTGCGCCGCGATAGTAGAGGCTCAGGGCCTTCGCTTCGCCCTTTTGGTAGGTAGACGCTTCGCCGAGCGTTTGCACGGACTGTTCAGCGTCGCCTAACAAATATTCAAACCACGCCAACTTCGGCAGCGTTTCGCTGTTTACAAAAAGTCCAAGTTTTGAAGCGCCCTGGAGGTGTTCTTCTCCCTGCAAGATGTTATCACGGTCAGCCGGGCTGAGCCAGCGAGCAGGATTGAGTTGGGCCAGGGCGACTTCGTCAGGTAGCTTAATCTTCTGGAATGCGAGGTTGCCGAGGAACTCGTGATATCGCACCCAGCCGCAGTGCGCGTTTAAGCCAATCCATCCGCAGGCAAAGGCTGCAAATGCCCAGCCCGCCTTTCGGATTTTGCCCGACGACTTCAGATTGAAACGGTAAAACGATGATTCCCGCGCCCGAAGCAATCGCCACAACTTCAGACTAAGAAATGTGGTCACGCTGGCGCAACCGAGCGCCATCAGGAATGGAACCAAAGCGTAAACGCCGCGCACAGCCAGGAAACTGCCCAGGAAAACCAGTGCGCCGGCGATTTCTTCGGGCCAAGTCAGCGAGTAGTTCCTCTTGATCGCGGCAGATTTGGGCGCCAACAGCGTCGGTTTTCCGAAACCGAAATAGAGCGCGTCGTTCGGGCAGACGCTGACGCAATCCATGCATTTCATGCAACCCGGATCGACCACCATCCCGTACTGTTTCACTTCCGCATGCACCAGGACGTTGGAAGTGCAGGTGGCAGTGCAATGCCCGCACTGATTGCACGCGGGAGTCACACGGATCTTTCCCGGCGAGAATTTGTCGGCGAGCCCGAAGAAACCGCCGTACGGACAGGCATACGTGCAAAAGCCTTTTTGCCCCAAGAAATAAACTGTCATGAAACCGCAAATAAAGAGAAACGGGATCGCCACCGCGACCGAAGGGAACGTCAGCCAAAAATTTGTGGTCACCAGATGATTGGTGAATTTGGGGATAAGCGGTTCCTGCGGTTCCGTGAACAGTCGATATACGACGGGCCAGACAAACATGTACAGCGCCGCGATGATCGGGACATACACGAGCAGACGCGACCGAAACGGCTTCGGATGAAGACCCATTTTCTTTAAGAGCCAGCCGCAGAGATCCTGCAACGCGAGAATGTGACAACCCCAGCCACAAACGAAACGCCCGAAGATTAGCGTCGCTAAAATTGCGAGGGTAAAAAAGATGAACCCCGCGTTGACGAATCCCTTTTGCAGCGTGTACATCGTCTCCGAGGGCTCGATAGGTGAAACCGTCTTGCCCATGATCCCCCACTGAATGATGTGAGCGATCATGAATAAATTCAGAGTGATCAGCGCCGCCGCGCGCCACCGGCTGGTCTTTGATTTGCGGATGCCAGCTTTGCTGTAGCCGGGCACGTCTTGTCCGCCGTAGCCTTGGCGAAGGCGGACCAATTCCTTGCTGATGCAACCACTTTTCACAAAGTTAGCGAATTTACGCCAAAACACGGCCTAAGCCAGTGAGCAGCGGCATGGCTCGCTTGCTCGAACCCCAAGTTCGGATTAGAGAAAATGACAATCCGAATAGCGAAGCTCGAAAGAATGATGAACGATCAAATGACCAAGTGTCGCGATGCTGTTTCCTGGTTCGCCTGCCACGCCGTAGCCGGGCGAAGGCGGGTGCTTCGTGCTTCATTCCTCATTTGCCGGAGTGTGCTTCTGGTGGTGATCGCACAGATGTGTTGCAGCGCCCTGGCTCAAGCACAAACTCCCAGCATGACTGGCACGTGGAACGTGGACATAACTTTTGCGAATGAGCGACACCACTCGCTGCGCTTTGAGGCACAAGGTGACGGCAAGGGCTCGTTGCAGTTGACTGACCCCGCCGCCAAGGTTTGGGGCGCGACCAAGCCTTCGGAGGCAAAGTGGAGTCGGGGCGAAGGAAACTCCGTGACCTTCTCAGGGCCAGTGGAATTTATGCTGGGCAATGTGGGACGCGACGCGGGGACATTGACCTGTAAAGGAAAATTTGAAAGCGCCGATTTGATCTCGGGCGAAGTGGAATTTTCCCCGTCGGTGGGAGACCGGCCATCGAAACACGGCACGTTCAAAGCAGTTCGCGTAGCGAAATGACAAATGCCTTCTCATGGAGGGCGGAGCTCTGCGAGGCCTAACAAACGGTCGCCAATGAGCGATCAAAACAAGGCTCGCGGAACTCACCGCTCCGTTAGCCCGCCTTCCGATAGTCCGCAGAGGAAAAGGCCGGCGCATTTCCCAACCCTCACGATTGGCTTTCAGTCGATAATCATTTTTTTGACGTTGTGCACCCGCCAGCGAAAGCCGCTATTGGCCAACGATGAGGCAGCTGAGCTACTTCTCGAAGCGTGGAAAGCAGCCAACTTCTGGCGCGTCGGTCGCTATGTGATCATGCCGGATCACATCCATTTATTCTGCGCGCCAAACACGTTTCCGCCAAGAACGCTAGGGAAGTGGATTGAGTTCTGGAGAAATCATGTCACACGCGCGTGGCCGACATCGTGCCGATATTCCGATCTGGCAGCGCGACTCTTGGGACCGACAATTGCGCCGATCCGAATCGTACGCAGAGAAATGGCAGTACGTATCGAACAATCCAGTACGTCACGGTTACGTTCACAGCGCTGAGGACTGGCCTTACCAAGGCGAACTGAACGTGCTGGAGTGGCACGACCGGTGAGGAGATGCGCGGGCTCGCGGAACTCGCCCCTCCATTAACTCGCCTCCTCATAATCCGCAGAGGAAAAGGCCAACGCGATTGCCCTGGCGACCTCGCGGGAAATAGTAACAGCGCTGTTACCATTCGCATCCAAGTCCTTGCCCTTCTCTACTGGGTAAAATCCGTTCGGTCCATGTAATCTCTGGTTCAAAAAACGGAAAAAAAGACTTGCCAAGCGTTCGCGCGTCCGATAAAACCCGAGGGCAACCACACCACAAAACTGGAAAAAGTGTTGACGCGGAGTCGCGATTCCGCTACAACCACGCCTCACACTGAAATTCCATCCACATCACAACCATTCATGAAAAAGAAATCCGCTTCACGATCAGCCTTCTTCAATCTCCGTGTCTTAATCGGCCTGTGCATCCTCCTGGCCGGCGTCTTTCTGGCGCTGGCTGGCCTCGGCACGTTCTCCGCAATTACTGCCAGCTCCGCACAGGCCCAGCAAAAGCACAAAATTATCAACGTCCCAGGCCTTCCTCCGGGATTTGACTGTTCCAAGATTCACGAGAAGGGCATCGACAGGATGGAGGGCCTCAAACGCCGGACTCCTCATGATTGCCTGCGGCGAGGCAGACAGGAGGTTCAGCTTCACCTGGCAACGCTTTGGTCAAGCTTGCCCAAGAACTGCTGCCAGTCCCTCTCGCGTATGGCGCCGCGGATGTTGACCTGGTCACGGGTACGGAAACCCCTCCGCACATTATTCAGTCGGAGACATACACTACGGCTAACCCGGATAACCCCGACGAGATTTGTGTCGCTTTCAATGACTCCCGATGCGCGGCCAGCAACAACTTTTCTGCCTTATCGTGTTCCACCGACGGCGGCTTGACCTTCACTCGCTTGACCAATGGCAGCGGTTGTAGCCCATTTGCCAATACCTTTGGCGACCCTGTTGTTCTGTATAACAAGCCGACCCAGACGTGGTTTACGGTCTGGCTGGATGGGAACGGGAGCTGCACTTTGGGCGGGTACAAGTCGACCACGCCTGAGGATCCAAATAGCTGGACGCATTTCTGTGTTCACACCAACGGCGGCGATGACCGGGAATCCGGCTGGGCCGACAATAACCCGAGCTCTCCGTTCTTCGGACGGATGTATGTTTCCTGGAATGACTTCAATGTTGGCGTCGGCGCTACCGAAGTCACCTTCTCCACTGATAACGGCTCCACGTGGCACGCCCCGGTAACGGTGAGCAACACCAGTACGTTCATTCGCGACGTGCAGATCACTGGTGACATGTCAGGCAACGGGACCGTCTACATCGCCGGCATGGACGAAGGCGGAGGAGGCTTCCCTCACAACGACATCAACCACATTTACAAGTCCACTGACGGCGGCGCTACTTGGACCAATACCTACACCGGCCCCAGCTTTCCCGGACCTGGCGTTACGGCCGTGGGTTACTTCGCCTGCATGTTTCCCGACGACGGCGGCTACTGGCGGCACGAGGGCTGGGGTGAGCCGGCAGCATTTAACAACTTCGTTCACCTGGTCTATGCGCAGCACGGCACTGGCAGTGACGCGGGCGACGTCTATTACATTCGCTCTAGCGACGGCGGCGTTACCTTCGGCACGCCATTTAAGTTGAACAGTGATTCCACTACCCGGCCTCAGTGGCAGCCTAACCTTTCGGTCAGCCCAACCGGCACCCTCTTCGCGACGTGGTATGACGCGCGCGAAGGCACCACTTGCACCAAAGGTAACCCGAGCGTCCCCTGCTACCGAATGTGGTCGCGCAAGTCCAACGATAACGGCGTGACATGGTTGCCTGACGATACGCTTTCGGATGTGGTAAGCCCGCTGCCAGGGCAAAGTGACCCCAATATCCAGCCCACCTATGCGGGGGACTACGACTATGGCGCTGCGTTGCTGACCAAGCACGTCACTTCATGGACGGACGGGCGCGTAGCCATCAGCTGGCGCCTCTCAGCAGGATACCTTCACCGACAGAGAGCTGGTCGGCTTTGCTGTGACCACCACCGACCCGGCGTGCAATAGCGTCATCAATACGCAGTCCACGGACTTTGTTATCAGCCTGAGCGATCCGGTGGATCCGACAACTGTCCAGGCAACCGATTTCACCGTGAACGGAACTCCGGCGAACTCGTTTACGTTACAGAACGCTAATGCACAGATTACGTTCCACTTTAACAGCTCGCCGGTAGTAACGCAGGGAGTGCAAACGATGAATATCCCCGCTGGCGCATTTAATCGCGCTTCGGACAATATGCCGAACTTCGAGTTCAACTGCACGTTCTGTTACGCCTTAATGCCGCTACAGGTTACTTCGACTAACCCGCCTGATGGCGGCACATTCTCGCCACCAGCACCAGGCGACTATCAGTATGACGTGAACTTCAACCAGGCTATTGATCCAGGGTCGGTGGACATGAGCGATCTGACCCTGACCGGCAATGCTGGCGGCAGCGTCACCGCTGTGTCTGTCAATGGAAGCACAGCTACGTTCACCGTGCACTTCAGCTTCGGAGGCAGCGTGACGGCGAGCATTGGGGCCGGATCGATCACTGCTAATGGATGCAATGGTAATGCGGCCTTCACTGGCAATTACACGGTCGAAGGTTGTCCGCCGCAAAACCATTACGACATACAGCAGATAGGCGGCAGTATTGTGCCAGGCACCACGGATACAGGCAATCACGTTGACGACGGCACGACCCCCATCACGCTGCCGTTCTCTTATACGCTATATGACCAGACCTACACTGTTGCGAATGTGGACTCCAACGGCACACTGCAATTTGTGAACCCTTCCTCGATCTTCACGAACAGCTGCCTGCCTGACACAAGCGGCCGCACCTACATCGCCTTCCCGTATTGGGATGATCTGCGCACCGATGCGAACTCGGGCTGCTCGGGTTTCCCTGGCGGGAACTGCGGTATTTTCACTACGGTAGAAGGGACCGCGCCCAACCGTATCCTCGATATCGAATGGCGCGCAGTCTATTTCGCCAGCCCAACCACGACGGCCAACTTCGAAGTGAGGCTGTATGAGGGGCAGAGCCGTTTTGATGTAGTGTACGGCACGGTGGCCGGCGGCAATACCAGCGCCACAGCTGGCGTGCAGCAGACCGACAGCGCGTTTGATCAGTACTTCTGCAACGGCTCCGGTGGTGCAGCTACCGGCGGGCAAAGCTACATCCTGCAAAGCTGTAGCCCGTCGCCCACGCCTACGGCAAGCCCAAGTGCAACGGCGACTGCCACTGCAACAGCCACAGCGACAGCCACAGCAACAGCGACTGCAACAGCCACGCCAACCGCTACAGCCTCGGCTACGCCTACTGCAACGGTTAGACCTTCGCCTACGCCGAGAACACCGCCGACACCGAGGCCTCGCCCGACGCCACCTCCACGGCCGTGATATTGGCTGATAGTCGATAACTCTTCCAGCGCAGCCGGGATCGAAAGATTCCGGCTGCGTGATTTCTGGCGAGCGCACGCGCGTCGTCCCGCGCCTGCGGGAGCGATCCCGTCGTCGCAATCGCGCAATTTTATCGACTCTGCGATCGCTGGGCTAAGACCTTGGAGAAATCCTCTGGAGCGGACGGCGTCAAAACCGACACCCGAGCGCTTCAAACATTTAAATTCATCGAATTCCCGAGTCGCATTCCCATTGAGCGTTCGTCATCTTGCCTGAGACAACGTCGACTTCGAAAGGGCCGAAGCGGCCGATGCTGGATTTCCTTCCTTTGAGGGAAACTTTGTAATGACCGGGCGGCAACACCACCCGGAAACGTCCGTTGTCGTCGGTAGTAAGTGACGCGACTTCTCCGCTTTTGTTTTCCACGACAAACGTGGCATTTGCCAGCGGCACCGAGGCAGCTGTATCCGCTCTGATTGGCCCCGGTTTAGCCGGGCTGATCGTAATGATTCCTTCGATCCCTGATTGTCCTTCGGAAGGAGTTTGCCCTGCACAAACGCAAACGGCCATAACAATGAACCCAAAAATGATCGAGGACCTTCGAACCCGCACCGCGGAATGTACTCGCGCGGCATGGCATTGGTCAAGACTTCCAAACGCGAATGCGAAAGGCCAAGAGAATGACCCACGATGACGCAGATTTCAGAGAAAATCGGTAGAGCGGCGTAGAAACGCTCCGTATCTGCGGAAGTTCTAGATGACATTGATTGAGGCTCCGCTGCTTAATGTTGGTTTTTGGCTACACAGGCTCGCCACTTGACGATTCGGTTCTCGCATCGAAGATTCTCCGCTCGTCTCGCGCATGAAACGCTATCTGCCGTTTGTGATCGTGGTTGTGGTCGCATTGGCCACGTTTGGAAGTGGAGCAATGCTCTATCGCGCAAAGCTTCCGCAGCTTAAGAACATCCCCGAAAGCCAGCGTCTCTCGGCAAAAAGCGGAGCCGAATCGGTGCACATTCGCGGCAACCCCGATGCTCCGGTCACGCTGGAAGAGTTCGGCGATTTCCAATGCCCGCCCTGCGGACAATTCGCCGGGTTTGTTGAAGAGCTGTTGAAAGAATACAATTCGCGGCTGCGGGTCGTTTTCCGGAATTTTCCGCTCTCAGCTCACGAGCACGCTCGCGAAGCCGCACTGGCTGCCGAAGCTGCGGGCTTCCAGGGGAAATTTTGGGAAATGTACGACACGCTGTATCGGGAACAGACGGTCTGGAGCAAGGCCCCGAATGCGCGCGAATTATTCGAATCGTACGCGGGAACGATCGGGGTCAATCTCGATCAATTCAAAAAAGATGTGGACAGCGATAAAGCGAGGGAGCGTGTCGATTCCGATCAGGCGCTCGCCGATTCCCTGGGAATAAAGGTCACGCCAACGGTATTCATCAACAATCGCCCCGTGGATTCAAAAGACAAAAACCCGGAGGGAATCCGCGCCGAGATCAACGCGGCGCTGCAAGAGAAATCAAAAAGCGGGACCTGATTCGTTACGACCGCACGCGAATCACATAGGTATCAGACACGCGGCAATGACGAAATCCAAATGACGAAGCTCGAAGGAATGACGCATTGCCGAGTGACGGACAACGACACCACCGCTTCTGCGGCATTCGAGCTCGCAACCTCTTTCATCAGTCGGCATTCAGATTTCGGCATTTCTTTCGTTCATTCGTCATTCGTCATTCGTCATTCGTCATTCCGACCATGACCGTATCGCGATTTCGCACAGCTCTTTACGCGGCCGTTGCCATTGTTTCTGTGGCCGGTCTGGCGGACGCCACGTACCTGACTGTGCAGGCGCTAACTGGTGAGACGCTCAGCTGCGGGGGATCGCCGGATTGTTTTCGCGTATTAGGCAGTTCGTATGCGAAGGTAGGCGGAATTCCGGTGGCTCTGATCGGTGCGCTGGCGTACTTCAGCGTGTTCACGTTCGCCACATTTGCAGCATTCGGCTACGCACGCGTGCGGAAATTCCTTGCTGTAATGGTGGGGGTAATGTTCCTGGCGACGCTGTGGCTGCTGTACGTGCAGGCGTTTCTGCTGCATGCGTACTGCCGGTACTGCCTGTTCTCAGCGGCGATTACGTTTCTCATTGCCGGGCTGGTGATCGCCGTCCCGTCCTCACAACCCCAACCGGCCTCGTAGGCTGTCGCATCGCGGAGGAAATATGAACCCTGCGCGGATTTTGGTGATCGAGGACGAAAACAAAACCGCCGCGTTTCTGTCCAAAGGGTTGCGCGAAGCCGGGTTTGCAGTTGACGTAGCGCGCGACGGCGAGACTGGCTTGGAGCAGGCACGCGCCACAAGGTTTGATCTCCTAATCGTGGACATCATGCTGCCGCATAAGGACGGCTGGGATGTCGTCACGGAATTGCGGCGCGATGGGATCCGGACCCCGATTCTCTTTCTTACCGCACGCGATAGTGTCCGCGATCGGGTGAAAGGACTTGAACTCGGCGCAGACGACTATCTGGTGAAACCGTTCGCGTTTTCAGAATTGCTTGCGCGTGTACGCTCAGTGTTGCGGCGCTCCCCCCAGCGACAACCAGAACATTTGCGCATCGACGATTTGGAACTCGACATGCGGCGGCACAAGGCAACGCGCTCCGGCATTCCGCTGAATGTCACGCCGAAAGAATTTCTTCTGCTTGCGCATTTAGTTCGCTCGGCCGGTGCCGTCGTGTCGCGCGACGAAATTGCAGAGCATGTCTGGGACGTCGGATTTACAACTGACACCAACGTCGTCGATGTGGTTGTTCGCCGGTTGCGCTCAAAGGTGGACGATCCGTTCAAAACCAAGCTGATTCACACGATCCGCGGCGTCGGTTATGTTCTCAAAGCACACTGAATGGCGCACAACTTAACGCGATGTTGTCATGTCATTCTGAACGGAGCGAAGAATCTCTGACTATTTTCTCGGCCGATTCCAGGAAAAGAGCCCGAGATGTTTCGCTTCGCTCAACATGACACGCCAGGCAACCAAGCCGCGCTCTATTGCCTTCCAGCTTATCGTGCTGTTTACGCTGGCGGCGGCGCTGTTGCTGGCATGTGGACTTGGGATCTTTTACTCAATCGTTGTCCGCCACGCACTAGCCGAAGATAACGCGGTTCTAACTGACAAGATGTTGGCGTTGAGCACGAATCTCCGCGAGAACGGACCCGAGGCCTTCGCTGGAGAATTGAGGTCCCACCCCGGCGGTGAACATACTCCTTACTCGATCAGGATGCTCGACTCACAGGGCCGCACTGTTGCGGAGACGCCAGGAATGGATCGGTTGATTCCAACACAGATTTTTCCGACCGCGCGAGAACCGGGGGACGCCCTTCGCAATCGCCAGGATTATCGAACCGCGGCGAAGTTGTTTTCCTTAGTGGCCTTCAACGAACATTTCAATGGCCAAACTTTCACGCTCCAGATGGCGCAGGATCGCTCAAGTGACGAGAAAGTCGAAAGAACCTTCGCTGTTTTGTTCGTTGTGGTTCTCTTAGGCGGTGTTCTCGCGTCGTCTTTAATTGCAATCATCGTTACCCGGCGCGGGTTGCAACCGCTGCGACAAATGGCGCAATCACTCGGCCGGATCGGGCCGGAGCAATTGAAGGAGCGCATCGGTTCTGAAGGGTGGCCGCGCGAGCTTCAACCGCTCGCGACGGCTTTCGACCAGATGCTTACGCGACTCGACGATTCCTTTACGCGGCTCTCGCAATTCTCCGCCGACCTCGCGCACGAGCTGCGAACGCCCATCGCCAATATGCTGGGCGAGGCACAGGTCGCTCTCACGCGGGACCGTACGGCTGTCGAGTATCGCGAGACAATCGAATCCGCTGTGGCCGAATGCGAACGGCTCTCCAGAATAGTAGATAATCTGCTTTTTGTCGCCCGCGTGGATGCAGCGCGCGAACCGATCGCATGCAAATGGTTCGATGCGGGTGCTGCCGCGAAAAAAATCGCTGCGTTTTATCAAACAGCCGCCGACGATCACCACGTTACGATCAGTTGCAGCGGCAACGGACAAGTTTATGCCGACCCCGACTTATTCGAACGCGCCGTGGGAAATCTGCTGGATAATGCGCTGCGATTCACCGCCGAGCACGGTTCAATTCGTGTGGCAGTTTCACGCCACAACAGTGATTTCGAAGTTGCCGTCAGTGATAACGGCAGCGGAATAGCTGCAGAACATTTGCCGCGCGTTTTCGATCGATTTTACCGCGCCGAATCATCGCGCGGTTCCGATGGCGCAGGCCTCGGCCTGGCCTTGGTAAAATCGATTGTCGATCTCCACAGCGGCTCAGCCGTCATCGAGAGCAACCCGGGTCGCGGCACAACAGTCAAACTGATATTTCCGCTTCCGCAGAAATAGAAGTCACCGCAGCACGCATCTCTTGCTCGCGGGGACGGATGACAAAAACGTAATTGTAAATCGCTTGACAGAATCTCACTTGTGTTCGGAACTCTCGTAATCAAACGGAGGAGTAAAAAATGAAGACTCGTGGATTTGTTTTGATCATGGTTGCGGTGGCATTTGCTTTCGCTCCTGCGAATTGAATGCTCAAGGCAATTACGCTGTCAAGCTGATTTCGCCAGTGGCGGGACAGGTCCTCTACCCTGGGCAGAAGATCATGGTCGAGTGGCAGCACACGCTTCCTAACATCCCCTTGTCGGGGTGTGAGAGCGAGGCTTGGCTGTCGCTGGATGGCGGCAGGAGTTTTACCTTGTGGATTACGTTTCTCGACCCGAGGAGTACATCTTTCCTCTGGACTGTTCCGAACACGCCTACCAACGCGGCGGTCCTGGACATCCGCTTCGGGTGCGACTTGCATTATCCCGAAAGCTACGCTCCACAGCCTGCATCGATGTTCACCATCGCGAAGAGTGGATTGCCGACGTCCTAAATTCTGCTCGCAAGATAAACGTTTAGCCAAGGGAGACGCACCGCCAATCCCATGGAATAATTCTGGGGAACAACTTTCGGCTGGCGCAAAAGCGCCGCGATCACGTCGCCTTTGCCGATCTCTATCGTTCTAGATTTGCAGCAAAAAATTTTCTTGCCAATCATTACGATTTTGTAATGATTGTGGCCTGAAGTTGAAACCGCGGCCGTTTCCGCGGTTGCTGAAGTGGATAGGCCGCAGCCCGGTGGAGCGGGCTGCGGCCGCTTTTTTCCCGATGTGAAAACGGACTGGCTTAGTGCCTAGCTAAGCCAGGTTTCAGGAAACTTCATTAAAATTTATCTTGTCAAGCATGACAATTCTGTAATGATCGGTTCAAACATCTAACCTTAACCTCAATTTCAGCCATGCTTAAAGTTCACTTTCTTCGACAAACGTTGTCGCGCTACATGCTTTGGATCACAGCCGCCTGCTTTCTTAGCCCTGTCCTCAATTGTTCAGTTCGCGGGCAGACTTCCTCAACGGAGGAGCCAATCGTAATTACGGCCGAAGAAGTGCCCAGTGCTTACGGTGCCCCGCCAGGGTTTTCGCGCAGCCGTTTCTCCAACGCAGTAAATGCCTATGTGTTGCCGCCAGGGGCAGTTTTCTTCGGCGAGCTTTTTGAGGGTCAGGGGTTGCGCCACGGGCCACCCGATTATCTGTTCACCCAAGAGATCGAAATAGGGTTGCCCTATCGTTTTAACGTCGCGGCCGAAACGGAGTTGGAACGATTTAATGGTGGTGGCGGCGTGCAGACAGTGAGTCTGGAAGCACGATGGGCGCTTGCTGATTGGAATAAGATTCCGCTTAACCCGACAATTTTCGCCGAATACAAATTCGGCGTGGGCCCGATTCGACACGAAGAAGTTCCACCGCCTCCCGGAGGAGGAGAAGAGGAAGAGAGCGGGCCGCCCCAGATTCCCAATGCCTACGAAGTCCGTTTGCTTCTTGCTCAGGACATCGGCGAGCACATCGAATGGGCCATGAACTGGTTTTTTGAAAAAGAGAACACGGGCGACCGCGGTCTCGAGTGGGGCTTCTCGCAGGCCGCCATGACTCCGATTCTCTTGCCGAACGAGCGTCTGAAAGTCGGCATAGAAATGGAATATAGGAATTTGACCGTCAAAGATACACGCGGCGATCCATTGCACAGTTTCACCATCGGCCCAACCGTTGCGTGGAAACCGACAGCGCAAACTCGCCTAGACATCTCGCCCTTGTTCGGTTGCACCGCGGGTGCTCCGGTTGCTGATGTGTTTGCTGCCTTCACCTGGCTCTTCGGTGGCGAACGGGGCGAAGCAGAAGCCCCGGTCTCTACGCGCTTTCGTTATTACACCGACGCTGCTTACAGCCATTCCGGAAAAGATTCAGGAAAAGAGGTGAAGCAGGTCGCGTATGTCCCGCCCTGTCCGCAATGGTACGGCGATCACGAATTTAATGTGAATCTCTGGGGCACATATGCATTCACCAACACCGACTTCGCTCCTAATCCTTCGTTGGTGGACATCGTGCAAAGTACCAGTGAGGGCGGCGCCGTGCTCGGCACCTACGACCATTACATTGGCGGCGATCACGCCTGGGGTGGCGGAGCCGATATTAAGTATTTCTTCTGTCGCTATGTTGGCCTGGGCGTTGAAGGATTTGCTCTCGACGCCAGCAAGCCTGGTTTCAATATTTTCGAAGACCAGGCGGTCCCGATTTTTGTTCACCAAAGAATCAACCACGATCATACCATCGGCTCTATTTTAGGAACGCTTACGCTGCGATATCCAATTCCGTGCACGCGTCTCGCGCCTTATGCGTGGGCCGGTATTGGCGCGATTTTCGGTGGCGGCGAAAGTGATGTCGTTCACACACAGGGGCCGCCGGACGCCTTCGCTGTCAATGCGCAGACCGAACACTTCGGCAGCGAAACCAAAGTGCTCGGTCAATTCGGCGCCGGTCTCGAATTTCGGTTCGCGCGGAACATCGGTTGGACTAACGACTTGAGCTTCGGCGTCATCAGTGGGCCGCAAAATAATTTCGGAATGTTCCGCAGCGGCCTCAATTTCGCCTTTTGAGATTTAGAGGTTAGGGCCTTCAGAGCTGAAAACCCCGAAAGCCTTCGGGGTTGCTGAAGTGGACACGCCGCAGCCTGGTGGAGCGGGCTGCGGCACACTTCCTTTTTGAGGTGTTGCACGCACTTTTGTCAAGGCTGTATTCGCAAACTACCCTGGCAAACTCGCCAGTATGACTCTTGACCCGTTCTATCCAGATCGATAGCTTGGCTGCGGAAAGGAGCTCTGTTCGGTGAAAACCGAGGTATCAATCGAATACTGCGTCGTCTGAAACTACACGCCGAAGGCCGTCAGTTTGGCGGCGAAAATTCTCGAACTCGGCGAACGTATCAAGTCGCTTACGCTAATTCCTTCGAGCGGCGGCGCCTTCGAAATTCGCGCCAATGGTAAACTGCTCCATTCCAAACTCGATTCTGGCGAATGGCCGGACTTCGACCAGATCGTCAAGGCGATTAAAAAAGCGGAAATAACGCATGCGCTTCATTTCGGGAATCGTTTAGTCGCGCGAAGCGCCATCGGGTCTTGGGCCTTAAGGTCTTTCAACGCTCAATCGTTCTCAACGACCGCAACGCTCAACGTTCAATTCAGAGAGTTGGGCGTTGGAAGTTGGATGTTGAACGTTGGATGTTTTCTTCTTCCGGGAGAGTGAAGGGTGCCTGGTGGCCCTCGCGGTCTTCAAAACCGCCGTCGTTCCGTTTGGCGGGACGAGATAGGTTCGATTCCTATCCTCTCCGCCATTTGATTTCCGATCATCATCCTGAGCGGAGCGAAGCGGAGTCGAATGATTCGGAGGCGGTGCCCACAGGCAATTCACCGGGATTCCCCGACTTCTTGGAATAGCAAAATGACCGAAAGGAGGTGAACGACATGTCGCGCGAGCAAATTCGCAAACTGACTTCGCTTTCATCCTGCGCCGGCTGAGCTTCCAAATTGAGCCAAAAGGCCCTGCGACAAGTTTTGCCGCAGCTTCCCATTTCGTTGGACCGCAATGTGCTCGTCAGCTCCAGAACGTTCGATGACGCCGGCGTGTACCGCCTGGATCGGCATCGCGCGCTGGTGCAGACGGTTGACTTCTTCACGCCCATTGTGGACGACCCGTTTTCATATGGTCAGATCGCAGCCGCCAACTCACTCTCCGATATTTTTGCCATGGGCGGACGTCCGTTGACCGCACTGAACATCATCGGGTTCCCTGCTGATCTCGTTAGGCCAAGAGTAATTTCTTCGATTTTGCGGGGCGGACTTGCCAAAGCTGGTGAAGTCGGTTGTGTGATCATCGGCGGCCATTCAATTCGTAATCCCGAACCGATCTACGGGCTCGCGGTTACAGGGCTCGTTGAGATCCGGCGGATCACGACGAACGCAAATGCGCGTCCTGGCGATTTACTGGTACTAACAAAGCCGTTGGGTACCGGTATCGCCACAACGGCAATCAAACGCGGAATCGCTTCGCGCCTGCTAGAGAAGAAGACGGTCGCGCTCATGTCGCAGATCAACACGGTCGGCGCAGGACTTGCCGAGTTGGGGCTAGTCCGCGCCGCCACCGATGTCACCGGGTACGGATTGATCGGACATCTCATTTCATTATGCCGGGCGAGCGGCGTATCCGCCGATATAAATCCCGCTGCTGTGCCGATGATCAGCGAAGAGGTCGGCGAGCTCATCGAGCTGGGCTGCGTTCCACAAGGAAGCCGGGACAATCTCAGTGCAGCAGCTGTGCTTGTCGATTGGGCGCGCACCGACGAGACCCGCAAAATTCTGTTAACCGACGCGCAGACCAGCGGCGGGTTGCTGCTGTGCGTACGGGAAGCGAATCTTGAAAACGTGCTGTCACTTTTGCGAAAGGCCGGCACACCGTCTGCCGCGCTGATCGGAAAGATCGTACCGCGACGCCGCCGGCGCTCACTGATATGCATGACCAAATGAACTCAGCGCGACGGCAAATTCCGGCCGTCTCGACAATCCTCGACGCGCTGAACCATCGTGGCTTGCCGCGCCCTTTAGTTGTTGAGGTTGTCCGCCGCAAACTTTCGGAGATTCGAGCTACCAACGCCGTCCCGCCATTCGAATCGATCGTCGCCGGTATTCGCCGCTCCCTGGATGAACTTCGCGCCAGCAGACTTAAACGTATCGTTAACGGAACCGGAATTGTCATTCACACAAACTTCGGACGCGCCCCGCTCGCAACCGAAGCCATCCGTACACTGCAAGAAATCAGCTCAGGCTATTCGAGTCTCGAATATGATCTTGCGACAGGCGAACGTGGCCGGCGCGGCGGTTATGTCGAGGCTGCGCTGGCGCTGCTGTGTGAAGCCGAATCGGCAACGGTGGTCAACAACTGTGCAGCCGCGCTGGTGCTCATCGTCAGTCATTTCACAAATCTGAACATCAAACATCGAAGGTCGAACGCCGAACCGCGAACCGAGGTTATCATTTCACGGGGCGAACTGGTGCAAATCGGCGGTGGATTTCGCGTTAGCGAGATTCTCGAAGCGAGCGGCGCCAATTTGCGGGAAATCGGCGCAACTAACAAAACAACGCTCGAAGATTATGCGCACGCCATCGGACCAGCGACGGCGATGATTCTCAAAGTGCACCGCAGCAATTTTTTCCTGGGTGGTTTTGTCGAATCCCCCTCTTCAAAAGACATCAGCGCGCTCGCGCGGAAAAAGCGGATTGCGTTTGTCGAGGACCTCGGCAGCGGCGCCATGTTCGCTACTGAATCGTTGGGAATCGCCGAGCACGAACCGACCGCGGCCGAAGTGTTAAAGGCCGGCGCCGACCTTGTTTGTTTCAGCGGGGATAAACTATTCGGCGGCCCGCAGGCCGGCATCATCGTCGGGAAAAAACGATTAGTTACTGCGCTGAAACGGGAACCGCTATTCCGGGCGTTGCGATCCGACAAACTTTGTCTCGCCGCGTTACAGACGACGGTGGATCTTCATCTCGATCAAAAGATCGGCGAAATTCCAACGATCGCGGTTTTGAAAATCTCGGACGATGCGTTGCGCGCCCGTGCTGTGGCGATTTCTTCAAATTTGCAGGGATTGCCGGCAACCGTTGGAATCGGTCGCGGCAGAGCGAAAGCCGGCGGTGGCACTTTGCCGAGCTCAAGCGTGCCTTCAGTGACAATCGATATCATTCCAAGGAATTCATCGGTGGAGGAGTTGGCGGCAACTCTTCGTGCATCAGACCCGCCGGTCATCGGCTACATTTCCGACGAGCGATTCAAGCTCGATATGCGCACCATCTTTCCTGATCAGGACGATCTGGTAATCAAAGCGATTCTCGCAGCGTGCACGAAGTAACTACTCGCCATTTCATCATCGCCACCGCCGGTCACGTCGATCACGGCAAGAGCGCGCTGGTCAAAGCTCTGACCGGAACTGATCCCGACCGTCTGCCGGAGGAACGAGAAAGGCAGATCACAATCGATCTCGGTTTCGCCGAACTAAACCTAATCGGTCCGAACGGCGACAAAATTCACGCTGGCGTGGTTGATGTCCCCGGGCACGAAGATTTTGTGCGCAACATGATCGCGGGCGTTGGCTCGATCGATCTGGCGCTGTTTGTCGTTGCCGCGGATGACGGCTGGATGCCGCAAACTGAAGAGCATTTGCAAATCCTGAATTATCTGGGCGTCCAACGCGCTGTGGTTGCTCTGACCAAAAGCGATCTGGGTCAAATCGACGTCATTATCGAGCAGATTCGTGGGAAACTCCGTGGAACAGCATTCGCACGCTCGCCAATTGTTCCCACCTCGGTCCGCACCGGGAGAGGGATTCAGAACCTGGAAAAAGCGCTGGCCATAGAACTCGGGACGGCGGAGCCGCAACGCGACATCGGCAAGCCGCGCTTGTTTGTCGATCGAGTGTTCACCCTGCGTGGAATCGGCACGGTTGTAACGGGAACATTGACCGGTGGACGATTGCGCCGCCGCCAGCAGATTATTCTATATCCGACGAATCTCGAAGCGCGTATTCGCACCATTCAAAGTCACGGCCATGAGTTGGAAGTCGCCCAGCCGGGAATGCGCACCGCCATCAATGTGCCTGATATTCCCGTCGATCACATCAAACGCGGCGACGTTGTGACGATTGCCGGTCTCGGCGAACCAGGTTCGATTCTTGTTGTGCGTCTTGAAAAATCTTCGCGACTTGATCGCGAAAGTCGCGCCGTTACCCGTCCCATAAAAAACGGGTCTTTGGTATATCTTCATCATGGAACATCTCGGGTTGCGGCCAGGATTGCGTTGCGTGAAGATGGCCCGCTCGAAGCGGGCCAAAAAAAGGTCGCTCAGCTAAAGCTTCTGTCACCAATCTTTGCGTTTGTTGGCGATCGTTTTGTCGTTCGCGATTCGGCTGAACAGAACACCATTGCGGGCGGAGTAGTGCTGGATCCAGAGGGCCACAAAGAATCGCTCACCTCCAGCCTCGCTTTGGAGGATGTCGATTCCCTGTTGCGCCTAACGATCTCACGGCATGGATTTGCAGAGCGAGAAAATCTTTTGAGCAAATCACAGTTCAACGCAGATGAAATTTCTGAGGCGCTGATGCGTTTGCAAGGGCGGGGAGAGATTATCCTGCGCCAACACATTGCCGCGGATTGCGAATTGTGGCGGAAACTCAGCACTCAGGCGGCTGGGTTGATCGACGAAGCGCACAAACAAAACCCCGAGTGCGCCGGTGTTGATCTGAACGAGATGCGCTCGGCGCTGCGCATTCAACAGGCACATGCCCTGGAAGCGTTAGTGGCGGATTTATGCGCCGGGAATTTTGTCCGCAAAGGATCAGTGATTGCGCGCGCTTCCCATCGACCGAAGCTGCCGACCCCCCTTCGATTGGTTGAAGCAAGAATTCGCGAAACCCTCTCGAAAAAGCCGTTCGACCCTCCATCACGCAGGGAGATCGAGGCAGATTCGCATGCGCGGCAAGTCGTTCGGTTTTTGATCGAGAACGGCGACCTCATCGAGATTGCTCCCGATGTGGTGTTATTGCGCGAGAACTTTGAATGTATGAAAAATGCAGTCGCTGATTTCATTTCCAAAAACGGCCCAGCCACAGTGAGCGAACTGCGACGCGCGTTGGAGAGTTCGCGGCGAACAATGGTTCCATTTCTTGAGAGACTCGATCGCGAAGGTTTCACACGGCGAATGGGTGACAAGCGCTCCTTGCGAAGCAATCGATGACGGCGGCGAGCGGCGAGCTAGATTGAAGGATGCCGAAAAAGCGCGTCGAAGATGACCGGGTTTCAGCGCAGGTCTCATTGCACATTGGCGCGTCGTTTCGCGCAGCGTGGGAGACAATTCTCCTGCCATGGTTTCAAGCCGCGGGGCAGGTCTCTTGGCAGCAACGACGACCCACTGTAGTGGCAGTGCCCTTTCGTAGTCAGGCCTATGCAATCAAAGGGCTGCTGCTCGATCGCGGCGTGTCGCTGCTCGGGATCCGATTCGTCTCTTCTGCCGAACTGCGGGAACTGCTGGCCGCGCGAAGTGAGATGCGCCTTGCGCTGCGTGAGCACTTGCGGCTTCTCCTCTCGATTGCCGCGGAGGAATGCATGAGGCTCCCAGAAGATCCAGCTTTACAGGAAAAAAGAATGTTGGAAGCCGACTTTCTCACTGCAAAATCCGTGGCACGGGCGCCGGACCATCTGCTTCGCACAATCGATCAACTCGGAGCTGCAGGCTGGGATTTTTCCGCCGTTGAACTTCCAGCTTTACGTGAAATCGCGACGCGGTTTCATCGGCGGCTCATGGACTGCGGTTTCGAATTGATTCACATTGCCGATCGGCGAGCACTCAATAAGGCCCTCACGAGTCCGCCGCTGTTTGCCAATATACTCGTGACCGGATTTAATGGCGTCCACTGGCCGCTGTGGCCATTGCTCCAGGCAGCGGTTCTTTCCGCGGAGAAGGCGACCGTTTTCCTAGACGATCCAAGCGATGCAGCTCGTGACATTGACGAAACGTGGGTGGGCACGTGGGAAGAAGCGTTTGGCGAAGCGAAACCGGTATCGCTGCCGATGAATCAAATTACCGACAGCCTGTTCAGTGAGGCAGAAATGCGCGGCGCGTCCGTGGGCCCCTTGGATCGATCGTTTTTGGTTGGCGCGGACACAACGGAGCAAGCTGAGGTCGTCGCCCAGAAATGTCTGCATTTTCTCGCAGACCCAGCCTGTAATCGCGTCGGTATCATTCTGCCCGGTGCGGGCGCCCTGGCCCGCCTCGTTACAAACGCACTCGTTCGATTGGACATCCCGCATTATGACGTTCTGGCACATTTTCTGCCGGGAATTTTCGAGGCGGCTGATTGGCGGGCGTGGCTTCGGCTTCAGGAAAGCCCGCGAATCAACTCGCTCCTCCATTTCGTTAACGCTTTTTCTGACCGCGGTGAATTGTTTCCCGGTCTCAGCTTGAACGGCTTTGAGCGAACCTTGCGCTCCGCGTATGCGGAAGTGCTGATCGACGACCTGGACATTTTACGACGCTTCTGCGCGCAGGAATCCGGAGGCACAAAAGAACAAGTGGCTGCGGCGCTAAGCTCAATTTCGTTTCTCCCCGCGCGTGCTCGTTTTCCGGAATTTCTTCGCGCAACAAAATCCGCGTTCAACCGACTCGGGTGGAAGTCGCATTGGATGGAGATCGCGCGACGAAGCGGCGATTGGGTCGATAAACTGGATGTCGAATTTTCCCGCGCGCTTTATCTGCGGTGGCTGGACGAGATCGCCTTTACTTTTACCGCAGCGCGGGAAACGAGCGGCGATCATCCGTACGCGCGCGTCCAGCTCCGCACTGTTCCGCAGGCCCACGGACAGGAATGGTCGCATCTAATTTTCGCAGGCTGGAATGAAGGGTCCTGGCCCCCACCCGAGACCGGTGAATTCGCCCGGCAAGACGAGATTGATGCATTCAACCGCAGCATCCAAAAACTAAATCTCCGCGCGTCGCGCCAGGGTCGCCAAGGCGAAGGCCATACCGCGATTCGCGACAATCACACGCTCTATCTCGGCCCTGCACAGCAACGCCAGATCGCGCACCGACAATTCGAGACTCTCGTACAATCAGCAACTCAAAAAATTGCGTTTACCGCTAGCCTCGTTCAGGAGGACGCCCCGGAACGGCTTTGGAATCCGAGCGAGCTATTCACCCGGCATTATCAAGAGGCTAATAACAGCCCGCTGACGCAAAAAGCCATGAACCAACTGCAAGCGCTGACTCGAAGTTGGCTCGATAAAACGCGCGATCCAAAGAGAAGCGACCTTATTGCGACGCCAGAAATCAGATCGACGCGCATTGCCTATGACGCTCGACGCGATCCTAATGTGCCGTCCCGCGAATACGATTTTGCATTCCGTTCAAAGCCGCCCGTCATCCCTACTCTAAGTGTGAGCGATTTCGTGCAACTCATCGCCACGCCCGGTCTGGTCTGGTTAAAAAAATATCTGGGAGTCAAGGCAGCCGACGAAGGCGAGAATGTCTGGAACAGCTCCACCGGAAAGTGGGTGCACGATTGGCTCGCTGCGATCGCCAACGGAACAGCGAAGACGTTTACACGCCTGCCGGATTCCACCGAAATGGAACGACGCGTTTGCGCCGCTGCGGAAACGAAACGCTCCGATGTGGCGCATCTTTGCCAGGCCGCGGGAAAATCGCTGCCTGATTGGTGGGGCGGCGGCTGGCGCAACGCTCTCTTTCTCGCGCGCGCCCTCGCCGAAAAACTTGGGACCGTTACGGACTGGCCATGGATGGCAACCGAATGGACTATCGACGAAGATCTCGCTGTCAAAGTGGCCAAGAACGCGACGCTTTCGTTGCGCGGTCGAATCGACTTACTGCTGGCGCACAAGCCACCGAGCCCGGCCTCCCTCGCCGCCGAAGATCTTTGGATCATCGACTACAAGACCGGCGCAAAGAAAGCACTCGCCAAAGCGAAGCAGGACGCTGATGGGCGCAGGCCCGCTTTAAAGAAAAAACTGCTCGACGGTTCTGCTTTGCAGCTCGGTCTTTACACGCTCGCCGTGAGCGCGCTCGGCGCACAGCGGACCGAAGTTAGTCTCCTTTCACCGCTCGTCAGCCGACTTGAGCCGCAGATTTCCGGCGACGAATTCTCCAGCGAAGCGGATATCTTTGCCGAGCTGGCCAGGATGCAGCAAACGGGCATCTTCGGAATGCACGGGCCGTTGCGCTCCGCGTATCGATTCACGGACGACTATCCGCTCGCGACGGTCGCGATCGATTCGGACATTCTAGAGCAACGCTGGGAGCTGACGCATCCGGCGCTCGTCCGCGACGAGGAGGATCTGTTTTGGTGAACGAGCCGCGCGACCATTCCGCCCGACGTCGGTTCGCCGAAGAACTGGACCGCAATTTCTCCGTGGTCGCCTCCGCCGGCTCGGGCAAAACCCAGGCAATCACAGAACGTGTCGTGCAGCTCGCCAAATCCGAGAAAGCCCTCGTGACCTTACCGAAGCTCGTCGTGGTCACATTTACTCACCGCGCCGCCGATGAAATGCAGCAGCGAACACGCCAGCGCATTCTCCAAGAGCATCGCTCGCCCGCGCTTCAGGCCGCTTTTAATCGCGCTTTCTTTGGCACGATTCACAGTTTTTGCATGAAGCTGCTTACAAACTACGGCCATTATCTGGGTCTTTCCTCACCGCTTGATCTCGTCGCGGAGGATGATGAAGAACTCTGGGAAGCATTTATTCAGAAACACCATCACATTGGCCGAACCCTGAGCGCGGAAACGCGTACAGCTCTTTTCCGATTGGCGCCAGCCCGCCAGCTAATGGAACTCGGGCGAAACGCGCGGTCGATCCTTTCGGGCAGAGAGAAAATCGGCCAGTGCCCGTCGGTCGATTTTGCCCGGGTTCACGCGGCAATTCCGCCCCACCGTTCGGCAGAAACGATCGCGAATTCAAAAGCGGAGCTGCTCGATTGGGAGAAACGCTACCGGAACGGCTGGGAATTCGTTCGTTGGCCTTTTCGCTCCAGTAGCGCGCGAGATTTTCTGCAACGTTGGAGTGAGGGCTTTGCGCCGCTGCGCGCCTGGGTGGCGGATGCCGCACTCTGTGTTGCCGCTGAAGTCCAACGTGATTTCCGCGATTTCCGGATCGAACGCGGCCTGGTCACTTACCCAGATCAGGTCGCCCTCGCAGATGAATTACTGCAACATCCCGCCGCTTCCCGTCGTCTGCGCGAGGAAAACTTCCACGTCATCCTGGACGAAGCACAGGACACAGATCCCGCGCAATTCTCTGTTCTCACCGAAATAACTCGTCCACCGGACGCGACTGGCCTTTGGTTGGAGACTGAAACCGCACCGCCTCGGCCCGGTCATTTCTGCATGGTCGGCGATTTTCAGCAGTCGATTTATCGCGACCGCGCTGATTTGAATAATTACCGGGCCATTCACCGTGCGCTCGTCTGTGACAGCTTCGGCGACGAACTCGAATTCTCAGTAACTTTCCGGCTCGACCGGCAGCAGCTGAAATTTGTGAACGACACTTTCCGCCAGCTTCTAAACGACAAGAACGGGCAGGTGAAATTCGTCGAGTTGCAACCGCGTCCGGATGTACTGCCTGGCCAGGTTATTCGAGTTTCGCTCGACGCAGACGTTCTGCCCGCCGGCGAAAAACCGAAAGATTATCAGAAAGCCAGGATTGAAGCCGACGTGCTCGCCGCGTGGATCAAGAAAACGGGACTCGAAAAATTACGCGCAAACGCGTGGCGCGACGTGGCGATTCTTTGTCCGCGAAAACTCTGGCTCCGAACGATGGCCTCAGCCTTACGACGTGCCCATCTGCCTGTTGTCATCCAATCCGAAAGCGAATTGAAAGGCGACAATCCCGCCTATGCTTGGCTGACTGCGCTCTGTACGATCATGATCGATCCGCGGAATGTTTACGAGATCGTCGGTGTTTTGCGCGAAGTATTTGGAATCGCCGACCACGATCTGGCGATTTTCTGCGAAGGCGACGGCAACCGTTTTCGTATCGATGCCGACTTATCCGCCACCGGCGTTGTTTCTTCACCGCTCCGATTGCTGGCCGCAACGCGTCGGCAAATGGAGGGTCATTCGCTCTTCGATGCCGTGAAAATTTTAGTGGAACAGACGCAGCTGCGGCAAAGGCTTGCATCCCTTCCCCTGGAAGATTTCATCTACTTGGAAGGCGAACTCGACACGCTTCTCACGCTCGCGGCCGAGGCGGAGGCGCGGGGCGATACACTCGCTGAATTCGTTCAAAGAATGCGCTCGGATTTTCTCCTGCGACGCGACGTGCGCCGCTCAACCGACGACGGCATCCAACTGATCACTGCGCAAAAGGCGAAAGGTTCCGAATGGCAGGCTGTTATCCTTCCCTTCCTTGGTCGCGAAGTGATACCGCCATCGCCGCGATATCCCTGCATCATAAAAATTCCTGGATCGAACGAGTCCCTGGTGGCGCTGACCAAAGACGACTTTCCTGACGAAGTTCGAAACGCCACGAAGACAGCGGTGCACCAGGAAATGGCGCGACTCCTGTACGTCGCGACGACGCGCGCACGTCACACACTCGTCCTCGCGCTCGATGGAGAAATCTTCGCTCGCGCGAACGGCGAGATACAAAATAATGCGCAGTTGAAATGTCTACTCGGTGAAAACCAGATCAACCGACCGCATTTTGACATTCTTGGCGTCGAGCCGACAGCCTGTCCGGAAACGGCCAGAAGCGCAGAGCAATTGGACGTCGGGCCGATGGTGACAACACAGCCATTTCCAAGGATGGACCGGAATGACCTTAAACTGGCCAAAGACCGTGCGGCAGCTTTCGTGCGCAAATTCAACCCGAGTGGTTACGGCGAAGAAAGCGTCCAACCGTCGACGGATGAAATATATGAACAGGCCTCCTTGATTTCCGTAGCTCGCACAACCGCGGACACGCCGGCCACGCTGTACGGACGTTGGTGGCATAATTTCATGCAGCGGATTTCATGGCATGAAGAAACTTCGTGGAAACAAACGTTCGATGAGCATCAGGTAACATCCCCAGCGCCGAAGCGATCGCAGGGCGAATGGGGCTTGTTCCTCGAGTGTTTGAAGGACGACCCCCATTTCTCGGAGATTCTTACCCGCACTGACTTGGTCGTGTATCAGGAAATGCCGTTCTTCTGGCGAATGGACGAGCACAGATGTCTGGAAGGAATTATCGATCAGGCGCTGTTTGACCCACTGGAAAAGCGCTGGTCCATCCTTGATTGGAAAACGAACCAGATCGAGCGCGATGCGATCGGCAAGTTGCGTGAGTTCTATCTGCCGCAGATTGCCGCGTATTGGAAAGCTGTAACTGAAATGACGAATCAGAATGTCGGCGCCGAAATTTATTCGACCGCGACCGGAAAGTTCATTGCATATGATCGCGACCAGCTCGCGCGGGAATGGGAGCGAATGTGCGATTTACCACAGGACGGCCTCGTCGCCCCAATCAGCTCTCGCGTTCGCCGCGGATAAATTGCTCGACGCAGCGATACGCTTCGTCATCGGTCATTTGCACGGGCGGATGCTTGGAAAAATAGGCGGAAGGCGAATGCAACACGCCGCCGATGCCGCGGTCGAGTGCAACTTTGCAGCAGCGGATCGCGTCGATCGCTACGCCGGCCGAGTTGGGCGAATCTTCGACTGATAGTTTCAAGTCAATTTCCATCGGCACATCGCCAAAGAGGCGGCCTTCCACGCGAATGAACGCAATCTTGTTGTCGAGTTGCCAGGGCACATAATCGCTCGGGCCGATATGGATGTTTTCGTCTGCCAAGCGATCGCCCATCACGGACTGCACTGCCTCCGTCTTGGAAGTTTTCTTCGACGCCAACCTGGTGCGATTCAGCATGTTCAGGAAATCGGTGTTGCCGCCCGTGTTTAACTGATAAGTGCGCACAACTTTCACGCCGCGCTTGCGAAAGAGATCGACCAACGCCCGATGCAGAATAGTGGCGCCCATCTGCGCCTTAATGTCGTCGCCAATCAGCGGCAGATTTTTGTCGGCAAAGCGCTTTGCCCACGACGGGTCGCTGGCGATGAAGACGGGAATATTGTTCACAAAACCGAGCCCGGCTTCCAGCGCGCACCCGACATAGAAACGGGTGGCCTGCTCGGATCCGACGGGGAGATAGTTGACCATCAGTTCAGCCGAAGAGTTTTTCAGCTCGGCGATGATGTCTTCGCGGGTGGACTCTTTCTCCAATGGCAGGAACGTTCGCAGCGGATCCTGATCGCGCATGTGCGGAGGGTAGCCGTCCAGAACGCAGCCCATTTTTACAATGGCGCCCGTGAGCTTGATGCGTTCACGGAAAACCTGTGTGCAATTCGGTGGCGAGAAAATGGCTTTGCTTACGTCCAGTCCAACCTTGCGCCGGTCGATGTCGAATGCGGCGACAACTTCAATGTCACTGGGGCGGTAACCGCCGATCTCCCGGTGCATTAACCCGATACCGGTGCTATTGACGGAAGAACCGTCGTAAAAATTGATTCCCTGTACAAGAGAGCTGGCGCAGTTCCCGACACCGACAATGGCGATTCTTATTTTTCTCATTTCTAGGTTCTTAAAGCTGACAAACTACCTAATTTGGGTTATTCGACGCAAGATACAATTTAGGTCGCTTCAATCAGATAGTTGCACCTGCCTGTAGCGCCCCCGAGGATTGCAAAAAGCGAATGTGTCCGAAGTCGCGGCGGCTTGCAAGACCTGATATAAGGTCAACAGTCAGAGGCGTTCCTAGAAAAGGAAAGCCGTCGCACAGGAGACAAACCACATGTGTTCGAAGTTCGCGGCCACCGGCATACTGATTGTTGCCGCTTTGGCCGCTTGTTCGGAATCGCTCCATGCGATGCCAGTTTACAGCATCGAACAAGCAGTCGCCCTGGCCCAGGAACACAACCCTGAAATCCTGATCGCGCGGAAAAAACTGCTGGCTGCGCACGGCAGTTTCATTGAAGCCCGTTCCGGATATCTGCCCTGGCTAAGCTCCAGCGGCCTGGCCGACAAGCGACAGACTCAGAGCGAGACAAACCTTCGACAGGAAGATTACAACGCGATACTGAAGCTGGAACAAAACCTTTACACCGGCGGAGCAGTGAGCAGCCAGGTAGCAATCGCGCAGTTGAACATCGCCAGGGCGAACTATGAGCTTCAGGAAACCATCAGCCGCGTCACGATGGATGTGCGAATCGCGCTCAACGAACTTCTGTTGAACCGGGCTAAAGTCGGCGTCCGCGAAAATTCCGTACGCGTACTGGATGAGGAACTGAAGAGCCAGCAGGAGCAACTAAGCGCCGGAATCGTTGGCAAACTAAATGTGCAGCGGGCTGAGATAGCGCTTGCCAACGAGCGCCCAGAATTGTTTGACGCGCAAACCGAATTGAAAAACTCCTACTTGCGATTGTCGGAACTCTTCGGAACCGATGTGCCCCCGGGAGCCCAGACGCCGCCTTTTGAGATCTCCGGCGAATTGCAGTATCGGCCAACTCATCCGGACTTAAACGACTGCCTGGCCCGGGCTGACGCCAATCGGCCGGTGATCAAAGCTCGGGAGAAAGACATCGAGATCGAAGATCGCCAGTACGTTCTGGACCGGAGCGCAACGCGCCCACACGTCCGCGCCTTCTCAGGGTATGAAGTTTACAGCGAGCGAGATCCGGATGTCGGGCCCGAATTTAACTACGGGGGAGTTGTGGGGATAAACGCTACTTGGAATATCTTCGACGGATTCGCGACGAAAGGGCGCATGCAAGCAACGCGCGCCCGGCGCGAGGCGGCAGTGCAAGCCCTGGCCGCGGCACGGCGCAGCGTTGCCTCGGAAGTGCGCAGCGCATTTTTTGACCTTCAACAAGCCGAACGCGTCCTCGAAAGTGAAACACAAAACGTGCAAACAGCGGACGAAGCGCTCGACATGGCGAAGGGAAATTTTGCTGCCGGGTTGGGAACACAACTCGACGTCCTGCAAGCCGCATCTGATGTAACGCGGACCCGCACCACTCGATTGAGCGCGATTTATCTGCACAACGTGGCGCTCGCCCGTCTTGCGCACGCCTGTGTGAGTTCTGCAGAAGCACTCAATTTTGGATCGGATTTCAAAAACGCGAAGAATCAAAATCGCAACGGGGCGCACGCCGCCGATCTAGCGAAGCCGCCGGAAAAATTAAGTCAGAGATGAAGCGCGAATTCGTACTTCTGATCGCAGTGTTGATGGTTTGCTTCGTACCTTCGGCCAGCGCCGTCACGCTGGGCGAGGTCCTGCAAACTACGCTGGACAAAAATCCAGCCATCCAGGAAGCGAAGGCCGGTCTCGAGGAGGCTGCTGGGCGACGTCTTGTTTTTCGTTCCGTTGTGTGGCCTCAGGCCGAACTCGGTGTGCCGGCTGGTGTTCAAGCTGGTCACCGCGCTGGTGAAAACGGAGTGAAAGGCTTTGGCATCGGGCGCGCCTTGCTGGATCAGGCTTTGTTCGATATGGCTGTGCCGCCATCGCTCCGGCGTGGAGACATTGAAGTGTTAATCGCCCAACAGCAATTAAATGTCGCTGTTGTGGAACAGTTACACGCCGCCCGGCTGGCGTTTTACGCAGCGCTTTACAACCGCTCGCTGGAATCCATTCGAGACGAACAACGACAGAAACTGGAAGAAAACGTTGCCACTCAGAAGAATCGTTTCGAAGCCGGCTTGACCGATCGAAGCGCATTCACAAGCGCAACTGTCCAAGTCGACGAGCTGGTCCCGCAAATTGAAACGGCGCACCGGGCGTACACCGACGCACAATTAAAACTGGCAGAAGCGATGGGGATCGATCCTGCGAAATCATCGCTCCCTAACCCGGAAGGTGAGCTGACGTTTGTCCCGACTCACCTCGATCTGGCTTCCGATACAGCAGCGGCTCTACAGCGCAGGGCGGATCTGAAGCTCGCACGCTTGTTTGCGCGGGCGGCCAACGAAGATCAGCGGATCATTGCGGCGGGCTACTATCCTGCGATCGGAGGACACATTCGTGGCGAGTATGTCCCGGTCAAAGGCATCCATCGTCAGGAATCAACCAGCAAAACACAGGACTTCATTGGATCGGAAATCATGGAAAGGGCCACATATACCTGGCGAGTGGTCGACAACGGCCAGGTAGGCGGCGCAGTGTTAAAGGCGCGGGCCGCGCGGGAAGAGAACGAGCTGACGTGCAGGAAGCTCGAGGCCAATGTCAGCCGTGAACTGTCGCGAATTGCCAACGACCTTCAGGCAATTGATGCCAGCGAAACATCGCTCGCAACTGCGTCTGCCGCCGCGGAGGAAAGCGCCCGCACCGTACGGGAGAATGTCGCCAGCGGTCTAGTCTCGGCGCTTGAGTACCGCGTCACTCAAACCGCCTTTTTAAAGACCAAGAGCGGGCTCCTCGACGCCGTTTACCAACATAACCTTGTACTTGCAGAATGGGATCGTGCCACTGGCCGCTATTTTCAATTCTCAGACCAGCCTTCGCGGTCAAGCGATCCGACCAAGTGATCTGAAGGTTGCAGAACATCGGCTCCCTTGACGCTTTGAAGTTGGATTGTCAGTGGTCTGACATCCTCATAACCTTCGAATTTCAGTGTGACTGGCTCAACGGATCGAACGGACCTGTCCGCTGCGGTGTCTTGCCAATAATGCTCTCCAACATCTACGGAAAAACGGAAACGAGAACAGCAAACGCCAGGCACGAGGTTATTGCAAAGAACCGCCGTGGACATCAGACTAGTTTTCCAAAATTGAAATTGCCCGAATCAAAAACCGCCTTGTGGATTGGCGGAGTGTCGCTCGTGGTCCTTTTCGCGCTGGCATATTTTTTTCTGATGCCGGTCGCGGAAGTGGCGACGGTGCGTCGCGGCACAGCCATCTCCGCAGTTTACGGCACAGTGAGGATCGAGTCCGCATTCGTCGTGCGTGTACGCGCGCAAAATGACGGTTTCATCGGGCTAGCGGAACCCTTCTCTGCGGGTCGCGGAGCGATCGGAAAGAGCGTCGAAAAAGGCCAATTGCTGGCGACAATCGCGGACCAGGATACTTCGCGACAATTAAAACAGGCCCGCGCCGATTTGCAGGCCGCCATCGACAGAGCCGCGCTTCCCCTGCCTTCTTCGGAGTTGCTCAAGACGGCCGAGGACAATCTGCAACGGCTCGAAAAGGTGGTGGGTTCGGGCAATGTGCCAGCAGTCGAATACCAGAAGGCAAAAAGCGAGGCCAACCGATTGCGGGGGGCGGTGGAGACAGAGCGCATCGAACGGGATCGAAATCTCAATTCGCTGCAGGAAACAACGAAAAAGCTGGAAGCACAGATGAAGAACGCCGAAGTTCGTTCGCCGATTGACGGAATCCTCACGAACGTTCAGACGATCGACGGGGAACTGGTCTCTGACGGCAACGAGCTTTTCACGGTCTCTTCGCGCAAGACCTACATTCGTGGCGAAGTCAACGAGGAAGACGTGGGGGAGGTGAAGCCCGGGATGAAAGCCAAAGTGCAATTGTACGCCTACCGCACGCGCACGTTCACGGCGCGCGTCACGTCGGTTCAGCCAGCGGCCGATCCAACCACTCAGCGCTACACCGTCGTGCTGGAAATGAACAATCCCCCCGACAATTTGATGGTCGGAATGACAGGCGAAATGAACATCATCACAGGCGTCCATGAAAATGCCTTGCTGGTACCAACGCGCGCGCTGCTTGTGGATCAAGCTTTGGTGGTGAACGGCGGAATCGTGCAGCGACGAACGGTCAACGTGGGATTTCGCACCCTGGATTTTTCTGAGGCGCTCAATGGCCTGGCCGAAGGCGATCATGTTATCGTGTCCGACCAGGACAAGTTTCATTCCGGTCAGCCGGTGCGCCAGCGCATGGTCAGCTTGCCGCCTCCGCCAAAGGCGCCATGACCCCGCCGCTCTATATTGCGCTGCGCTTTTTGACGCACCGCAAGCGGGCGCTGCTTCTGAGCCTTAGCGGTGTTGTCTTCGGCGTTGCCATCTTTGTTTGCACCCAAGCACAGACCCAGGGCTTCGCCCGCTATTTCATCGACTCCAACATCGGAGCCAACGGCGCGCTGGTCCTCAGATCGCGTTTCCGGCCCCGCTACGAACCGCTCATGGTCGCGGCGAAAGGCTCCAAGGAACCCACCGGCCGCCGTCTCTACTTTGAAGGCATCACTAATCCCAATGAAATCATGCGGGTGAGCAGGCAATTCCCCGATGTGGTTTCCTGTTCACCAGTCCTGCGCGGAACGGTCAGCGCGCGGTCGGGATTTGAGAACGCAACGGTCGATCTTTACGGCATCGACCCGGCTCTGCACGCACGAACCACCGACATTCTTCACCAGTTGATTGACGGCAACTTTGATGACTTTCGAAATAACACCGGCTCGATCATTATCGGTTCGGTCCTCGCGGAACTGCTTCGAGCTGGCGTCGGGGATACGGTGCAATTGCTGGCGCCTAACGGCGAGTACTGGCGATTCACCGTTGCCGCGATCGCTCGCGCAGGAATTGGCTCGATTGATTCGGTCCGCGTTTATTCGCATGCCAGGGTCGCACAGGCTTTACTGCAACAGCCGTCCGGTGCGTCGATGATCATTTATAAGCTGCGAAATCCCGACCGCGCGCCGGCATTGGCCAGTCGGTTCGAAACGCTGTTCCAACACAGTGCCTTAAGTTGGCAGCAACGCGAGGAAAGTACACTGCAACTTTTTCTGACCCTGAGAATGTCCGTCGCAATTACCGTTTCGCTCATCATTTTACTGGCCGGTTTCGGCATTTTCAATGTGCTGACTATGTCGGTGCTGGCGAAGATCAAGGAGATCGCCATTTTGCGTTCGATGGGCTATCGCCGCATCGATATTTCGTCAATTTTTCTGTGGCAAGGTGCGCTGATCGCTGCGGCGGGATCGTTGCTCGGCTGTGCGCTGGGCGCGTTGATGACCTGGGGCGTGTCGCATATTCCCATTCGCCTCCGCGGTTTGCTGTACACAAATTACTTTTTGGTCACCTGGGACTGGCGTCATTACGTGTTCGCGACGTTACTCGCGCTTGTGGCCGTTTTCATCGCGAGTTACGTCCCCGCGCGACGCGCCGCTGAATTGGCGCCCGTTGTCACCATTCGAGGGTCAAGATGAATGGCGAAAACTGTCTCAGTTGTGAGGGAATCGAACGGTATTTGGGCGAAGAGGAGGAACGCGTGCATGCGCTTCGCGGCGTGTCGCTGGAGATCGAGACCGGAAGCGTCCACGCAGTTGTGGGACCGTCCGGCTGCGGTAAAAGTTCATTGCTCTACGTTCTTGGGCTGCTCGATGTGCCAGATGCCGGCTACGTCTCAATCGAATCAGAGTCGATGTCGCACTTGAGCGATGATCAGTTGGCATATAAACGGAGCCAGTTCATCGGGTTCATTTTCCAGTTCCATTTTTTGATGGAAGATTTTACTGCACAGGAAAACGTGATGATCCCCATGCGCAAGCTCGGTCAACTTTCCGATGGGCAGATGCGTGACCGCGCAGCCGATCTGCTCGAAGGAGTAGGCTTGGGGGACAAATTGCGAAGGCCAAGCCGACATCTTTCCGGCGGCGAACAACAACGTGTGGCCATCGCGCGCGCGCTGGCCAACGATCCGAAGGTCATTCTAGCCGACGAACCCACAGGCAACCTCGATACCGCGAACTCCGAGCGCGCCTTCGAATTGCTGGGAAATCTCGTGCACGAACGCGGGAAAGCCCTGCTACTGGCCACGCACAATCCGGCGATTGCCGAAGCGTGCGATTGGATCCACGAAATGAAAGACGGCAGCATCATCGCCAGCCAGCGGCGCGCCGGTGGCAGCTCGATTTCTTGAGGACCGTGCGATTAAGAGGCGTACCGCGAAGGAAAACACAAGAGCCGCTCAAAGTTGGCACGGCACGGCGGCATCGTTAATCTCAACAGGATGGAGAACATCCTGCCAATCGTAACAGCGGATGCTCCCGGAGCACTGAGCGTATTGTGCGGCGTCAACTTGCTTGAACGCTCACTCCGCATTTTACAGCGACTCGGATTTCGCCGCGCCATTGTTTTTTCAAGCACGCCAGAAATCATTGGAGCTGATTTAGCCAAGCGCTCATGGGCGCGGAAAGACTTGACGATTCAGCTTGTGTCGACCGCAATAAAACCTCTTACCGTCCACCTGCTTTTGGAGCAAACGGCGGACCGCTTTTTAATCGTGCCGGCAAATATATATTGTGATGCCCGGCTACTCGCCGCCCTCTGCGCCAACAATTCATCGGTCGCGCTGGTCGATTCAAATCCGCCAGAATTCGCGCGAAATTTGATTCGAAACCCATGCGGCCCAGCATTGATCACGAGGGATTTTCTTTCTGCTCTTTCACCCGAGACGCCGTTTTTAAACGAACTCACGAAGAAGATCGATCACGCGAAGATCGACGTCGTCGACGCAGCGAAGCAAGATGATTATATCGTCAGCATGCGCCGGCATGTGCGGCCACTTTGTTTTCGCGCACCACAGGAGCAGGACCGTCGCCTGGCTGAACGCATCATTCTCGATTCCGCGCAAAAAGGGACGCTCGATTTGCCGGCTTACCTTCACGCGCCCATCGAAACGGTACTGATTTCGCTCCTCTGCAAAACGCCAATCACACCAAACCAAATTACCATTGCCGGATTAATCATCGGATGCACTGCCACCGTGGCTTTTGTGACGGGCCGCATTGGCCTGGGAATTCTTGTCGCTCTTATTTTTGGCATCGTCGATGGTCTGGATGGGAAGCAGGCGCGGGTGAAAATCGAAACGACCCAGCGCGGTAAATGGGAGCACCATTTCGATTATTTGATCGAAAACTCCTGGTGGGTGGCGATTGCTTTTTATTTGTGGCGAAGCGGCCGATTTTCGAACGCGTTCTACTTTCTCGGTTTGCTCATCACATCGCATCTGCTGGATGAATCCGCAAAGCGTTGGGCAAAGATGGTGAAAGGTCGCGTGTTGGATGACATTACGCCGTTCGACCGTGCTTTCCGGTTGATCGCGGCCCGCAGGAATATTTATGTCTGGATATTGGCGTTTGGTTTTTTGCTAAACGCTTTCCCGCAAAGTTACGCGATCATCTGCGGATGGGCTACCGTTAGCGCTGTCGTTCATCTCGTGCGTTCCATCTGGATTTGCAATGCCCCGCGGTTTCGGATCGCCGATAGGCGGACTTGAAGAAATGTGGAATATCGATGGCACGCGCTCGGCGCGCGCCACGATTTCCTTACCGAGCACCGATGGGCTTTTCCACAAGAAGCGAAGCACTGACCGCGCAATAAACACCGGAACCTTCCTGGCACGACTTCTTGCGGCACGCGAAGTTCGATTTCTTAAGTAGCGTTAGATCGACAACCGCAAGCCGAGCCTCTTTCACGACGGAGTTGAGATTGGCGCAACTTTATCCTGGCCGGTGAAGCCGATTTGTAACGCACGGAAGATGTGGATGACCGCACTCGCCACTCCCCAGAAACAGAGCCAAATGAAGCCAGTCGCCGGGGCCCCAATGACAAGAAAAAAGGTGAACAGCCAGGTATAAATGTTGCGGCGGCCAGCGACAATGCGCACGAGACGATCAAATGGAGCGAAATCATCCAGGTTTCGACCAATTCGTCGCTGAACGGCTTTTTGGGCCACGCGTTCCAGCCTATGGAAGGCAAAGAACACGAAGAAAATTACGTAAGCGTAACGAATTTGACCGGTGGCTTGAAAATGATACGCCAGCGCCGCCCACCACGACGTTTCAACAAAATAATCGAGGTCGTGCTCTCTCTTTCCAAACTTGGTCGTTTGCGCTTTCAAACGTGCGAGCTTGCCATCAATGCCATCGAGAACTCCAATAACGAGGGCGAGCAACACTCCAGCCCAAAGATACCCGCAGGCATAAAGCAGTGTTACGCCTAGACCGAGAACTCCGGTTCCAAGCGTGATCTGATTCGGAGTGATCGTCGTTCGACAGAGATGCGAAACCAGCCACTTCTCAATCGGTGCGTGCACAAGCGCCGGAAAATCAAGGACACCTTTTTGTGTCGCGTCACGCAGCAAACGTTCCGCTAGTGGACGGCGCTCGAGCGAAGGAGCTGGAAAGAAGAGCGGCCGCACACTCCTGCGCATGCTTCCAACGTATGCTTGCTGTCGGGCAGCGTCGACGCACGCTATCCGACCCGCCATCGTATCCGAAGTAATCTCTTCCACGAGTGTGCCAGCGCGATCTTTCCGCGAAAGCCATTCGCTCGAGAGCAGAGCCGCACACAAAAGCCGGCCGGAAGAATGGGTATCTGAATTTTCCAGAAGCGGCGCGATAATCGATGGGGGATCCGAATCGATGAGAGCAGAGCTGGTCTGTGCGTCGGCGAGCGAGCGCAGCAGGCGTTCATCGCAATAAAAACCGGCGAATACGATGAGGATCCGCTCGTCGGAGGGGACCCTCAGTGCAGCGAGACAATCTAGAATATCGCCAACCGTGACCTTCGCACCGTTGCGCTCCCGAAACGTGAGCGACACATCTGCACGATGCCACGACTCGTTAGCGATATGCGTAGCCATCGCCTTCACGGAGTTGGTCAAAATCGTCGCCTCGCGAAAACCGAGGTGCAGTGCGATGCGACGCATTCGTTCCAGCAGCGAGATGCCGCACAGGTCCGTAAGTGCCTCCGGCGAATCTGCGACGATCAATAATGGCGGGCGAAAAGGTTCCGTCATATTAGGTGTTGCAGGTGTCTTCCGTCAGTTTGTATCAAGCCAGACGCACCTTGTTCGAATGCTTAGGTATACGCGACTTGAACAGCCTGAAGAGCAGCGTGATCACCGAAAAGGCGAAAACAATGTGCAGAATCCATGACGCGCGACCGGCGATCGCCAAAAGGAGAAACACAAAATAAATCACGTCGCGCTGGGTGATTTGATAAATGAAAGAGGTTAGAGCGCGACCGAACAAACGCTCTGCGACGTTGAAGTCTTCCTGCCGGCGCGAGACTATGCGTGTGGTATCGCGAGCGAGAAGCGGCATGAGATAACGGCCAAGCCCGCGCGCCATTAAAAAGAACGTGATCAAGCTCTCGAGCAGATAAACGAAGCCAACGTTTGCGCTCACCGCCGGTTGCCGGAAGAGACCGATGCCCAGGCAGAGAACAAAAATCAGATTGGCGACGAAATCGAAGAAGGCGTCGAGGCGCCGGCCTCGTTCCGAATCGAGATACTTGGCGCGTGCAATCTCACCGTCGCATCCGTCCAGGATATTGATCAATTGGAAAAGTGCAGTCCCGGCCAGGAAGCCGGTGTAGTCACCGCGCACCAAAAATACAAAAGCCACGGGAGCGAGCGCGAAGGTCAGTATCGTCCAGGCGTTGGGAGTAATCGGCAACTTAAGCAGAAGCCGTGTGATAACGCGTGAGATCGGGCGGTTCAAAAACTTCGAAACCAGTCCGTCCTGCGATTTGCCGTTATGGCGCAGAAGCTGTTTTTCGCTGGCGACAATCTCGCTTGGCTGCGCTAGAAAACGCCAGTGCTCTTCCTCAGCGCGGGTCGCGCTTCGACAAGTTCTCTCGAACTGCTCAAAGAGTCGCGGCCAGGCTCCCGTTAGGTCGACAATCGGTTGCTCGATCTTTACAAGGGGCGTCGTTGAAAAAAAATTCGACAAAGCATTTCGCGCGATGAACAAGCGGGTAGCGAGAATGCGTGCTTGCGGTTCAACCGTACCGGAAGCCTCGATTAACCGAACACGCGTGATTCGCTGGTGCTTGGGCAGCAGTCGTTCCGACAGCGGAATCCCGGGTTTCCAGAAAACGACGGTCTCAATCTTGTTTGCCGTTCCCATCGCTTTGGCGAATTCATCGAGCGCTAACACGAGGCGATCAAGTTGGCGCAATCCGGCGATCTGCCAATTGGCCGATTCATCACTTAAGATCACGACGCGATCGAATCCGTGCTCCTCGATCATCGAACACGAGCCTGATCTGTGTGGAAAGGTGATGTTAACAAATTCTTAAAAATAAGGATCATCACCGGTCAGTGAGAGCCAATTGTACAGATCTTGTGACTAACCGGAAAGGTTCAGTTTAGGGTTTTGTGATCCACGACGCAATTTATTCAGATCTTAAGTCGCTCCTTATCCAAACGCCCGTGCGAACGAGGTCAGCGCGATTCCGTTTTCCTTTAGAACCACTTGCGTTTCGGGCGCGGTCAGAGCCTCCAGTTCCTCAGCCCAACGATAGCCCCAATGACTGTATCGCGTCTGCGTATCAGAATCATCTTCGCCGGGATGGCAAATCAATTCATATAAGCCGTCAGGAATTCTCCGAAGTATCTGTTTGAGGGCAGACCGAGTTAAACACCCGCTGACTTCAAATCCGTATAGACCATCTGGCATTTGCGGTTGAGAGCCGTCGCGCAAACCTCTCGCTGCGAGACAGGTCAAATTCAAACCAAGCCGCTGCGCCCACCGTCTCAGTGACGCATCCGGTGATTTTCGCCAGGGGCCAGCAGGATTCCGAATCCAAACATTATCCATCCAGCGGGCAAGGCGCCTAACGATTTGGAAAACAGGCGGGAACATGTGGAGATGCTGGTGGCTATCGAGATGAGAAAGTCGCAGTCCTGTCTTCTGAAAAAGCGCGATCTGCGCTGCAATCTCTTGCTCGACCTCATGCCAGCTGATGCCTCCGAGAAGGGCGCGTTGGATAAATTCCACACTCGTGCGGGGAAACCGTCCGGTTTCATCGACCAGGGTCGGCAAGACATCGGGCCCCAAGACGGCTCGCTCTTCCACCAGCGCCAGATGCAGGCCAACATCCAGTTTCGGATTTTGCCGAGCCAACGCGACAGCCTCCTCGAATGCACTCCCCGTCACAAGCAACGACGCGCTTGTTACAATTCCGCTTTGGAAAGCCCGCACGACGCCTCGGTTAACTCCCGGAGTGAGTCCCAAGTCATCCGCGTTGACAATCAGCTGTTTCAAAGCGCGAAGACCGTGCCGCTCGAATTTCGTGTCGCATCTTCATCCGAAACGCTAACCAGTTCCCGAATCATCTTAAAGATCACATCGGGACTAGCCAGAGTGGAGGTGCCGCGATTTCTGGGAAAATAATCTACGCCAAATTGAACGATCTTGAATCCGTGCAACTTGCCCTTGATTAGCAGTTCCGCGTCGATGAATGAACCCTCCGACTCTAACGCAACTTTGTTCAAGACTTCCCGCTTGAACAATTTAAAGGAAAAATTGACGTCCTTCACCCTCAGCGGAAAGAGGAAACGGATAAGCAGATTGTAAACGACCGAATATAGCGTGCGGAGAGGTCCTTCCGCGGTGCGATCGAATCGAAAGGCCGAAACGATGTCGGACCTGGTAAACTCCATGATGCGCACGGCCCGGTTCAACTCCGTAAGGTCCACCGGCAAATCCGAGTCACAGTAGAAGACCAGCTCTTTTGTCGCCTTGCTAAACCCCGTGCGAAGCGCCCCTCCCAGTTTCAAGTTCCGTTCGTGGTGGAACACCTTCACGCAAGGTTTTGACCGGGCCAATTCGTCCGCGATTTCCGCTGATCGGTCCGTGCTGGCATCATTCACGATGAGGATCTCATAATCAGACGCCATATCGGTCAGGACCGCCTCCGCGAAGCGGACTGCGTGCTCGATGTTCTCTTCTTCATTGAACATTGGATAAACAACCGAGATCCCTGGCCTCCTTGTTGTCATGCGCGTGTTTCGCTTCCAGTGTCAAAGCCGACGGTAAATTGTATCGCCATTGATCACGCCCTCCACACGATATTCGCGAAGGTAGGCGCGAAGCACAGGATATCGCGTCATGGGATGAGCCGACCAGAACGGGTCCGACGTCGACATGTCGATAATGAGCACCGGAGGGTGGGCCTTCCAGTCCGCCTGAAACATCGCCCAACTTTCCGGAATCACGCTCTCCCCTTTAGCTGTCACCTCACGAGGCCGGCTGGCGTAAGCGCCAACCAAGTGTGAGCAGCTCACGAAACGAGTAGCCATCCGCCGGCCGGAAAAACTGTAGAGTTGCGGCCGGCTTCCCCAGACAAAGATACGATCGTTCGGGCTCGTCTCCTTGACGATCAGTTGAACAGTCGGGAGAAAATTGAGCATCTTCGTTCGCCCTACGAAGGCCACGATGAGAAAAATTATCGCCGGCAGGGCGGCTGCACTGACAATGCCTGTTCGGATCAATCGCCAGCGCCGTTGAGAAAAACGTCGCTCTTCTGCGACAAAACGTGAGAACGCCTGGCCGGCGAGAATCGACAGCGGCGGAAGCACTGGCAAATGATAGTGTCCCGGAAATCGCCATCCAATAAAGATCGCCAGATAACTGAGAACCAACCAGAAAATAAGCAGGACCTGCTCGGTAGGCGCAGCCTTCCTCCGCCAAGAGAACCTCAGCGTCTCAACCACCTGCCAGATGCCAAAATACCACAACACGCCCGAGAGAAGAATCACAACGAGATGGACGGTGACGAGACGTTCCAGAACATAAGGGATAGTTGTTTCTGACTGGACATACCGAATGGCGAACGCCCAGGCCCACAGGTACGCGTCATGGAGATTTCCCTGCACCGCGTAATACCAGGCCAGTGCCGCAATCACCGCAATGAATCCAATCATGACACCGCTTCCTGCTGCCAAAACACGTCCGAACGAGTGGCTGCGGGGAATGAGCCAGCCATAAGCGAGGCACGCCAATAGTGCGCCCAAGGTCACAGCCGAAGGCTGCCGGATCAATGTTGCTACCCCAACCAGGGCGCCACTGAGAAACATCAAACCCCAAGCCGGCTTTTTTTGCCCTTGGAGGAATACCAGTACACTCAACGCGAGCGGAAGAGCTGCGAAAATCTCGCTGTTCGCGCCGAGTGTGTCATTCGGACGGTAAGCGTGGACGAACACGGCGTAACCGATGCCGGCCCAAGCTCCCGCCCATTCGTTAGCGACTCGCGCGCCAATCCTCCACACGACCAGAGCGGTAGCTGCGACGACAAATATGGCCAGGACATGAACGGCAAGAAGGTTGTTCCTCCCCGCCACCTGGAAAACAGCAGCGTAAATGTAATACATTCCCGGAGGCTTCGTATCCACCGCCGTGTGGTAGACCGCTCCGCCGTCCAAGATATCGTTTGCGATCGTCCCGTAGTAACCCTCATCGCTAACGTACATCGACGGCAAGAGCGTGGGCGAACGCAGGATGACCACAAGCGCGATGATGATGACAGTGACCCAACGGCTTTGATATCGCGTCATAAGTGGCGGCCCTGCCCAGTGCTTGCTATCTCTTTCCTGAAAAATTGGATTGTTGTGCGCAATCCTCCGGCCAAACCGCAAACCGGCCTAAAGCCAGCAGTTTGAGTCTTGTTCAAATCTGCGACTGAATGTTTCACGTCGCCAGACCGATCCGCACCGTAAGTAATCGTCGAAGTAGATTTAGTAAGGTTGCGAATGGTTAGGGCCAGATCGGTTATTGTGATCTGCCTGCCGCAAGCGACGTTGAAAACCCCGTTGGCCTGTGATTCCAACGCGAAGAATGCGTTGGCCGCGACGACATCCTTTACGTAAATGAAGTCTCGCGTCTGCCGGCCGTCTCCGAAAATCGTAATCGGCTCGTTCCTGGTCGCTTTCTCAATAAAAGCCGGAATGGCCGCAGCGTATTCACTTCTTGCATCCTGATAGGGGCCAAAAACGTTAAAATAACGAAGGGAAACGGTGGCGAGCAGGCCTTCATCAGTGAAGGAACGGCAGTGTCGTTCGCCTTCATTCTTGCTCGTGGCATACGGATTTTTCAGGTCGGCAGGCATACTTTCGATCTTTGGATTGGTCGGATTGTCGCCGTAGATTGCAGCAGAGCTGCTAAAGATCAGCTTTTTCACTTTAGCCCGCGCCGCTTCTTGCAAAACAATCGCTGTACCCCGCGTATTGATCTCGGCGCATTCATTCGGCTTCTGCATGGATTCCTGCACGCTCGTCATGGCCGCGAGATGAAAGACAAAGTCCACACCTTTCATGGCTTCTCTGACCAGATCGCGATCGAGAATTGAGCCGACGATGAGTTGGCAATTCAAACCAGACAGATTACTCTTGAAACCACAACGCAGGTTATCAAGGACGCGAACTTCTGCTCGATCTTGGAAGTATTCGGAGATATGCCGGCCGATAAAACCCGCGCCTCCGGTAATTAAGACTCGCATACCGGACTGGCGCAAACGCAGCGCACCAATCAGGTGATCGGTGCGCTGTAAAATTGAAATACCTACAGAGGGGGCCATCTACAGCTTCTTCCTAAGACGAAAATTTTTGGCGATGCGAGCAGGCGATTGTAGCATCGAGGTGATATGTGCGCGAATGTCGGGTGACCATTGCATCGAGCGTGTTTCCGGCGAAGAATCACGCCGCTATTTCTCATGGCACATAATTTTGAAATCGCGCAAGCAAGCTGACCGGCTTCGCGAGCAATCAGTAGCCGCCGCAGAGCTTGCTCTCGACGTCGCGCCACCGGTGCTGGATGCACCGGCGCGTGTAGATGAGACCGGAGTGGAGCTAAAACGCGGCGCGTTCCTGAACACGATCGCGATGTTGGCTGCGAATTTCCGCGGCATCTTCACATTCCTCGTTGCGCGGCTGCTCGGACCAGCGCCCCTTGGCTTATACTCGGTTGCCTGGTCGACCACTGACATCATCAGCAAGGTCGGTGTGCTCGGCCTCGACAATGCCATCACCACGTTTATCGCTCGTTCGGAAGCTGTCGGCGACCGGGCACGAAGTCGGACGCTATTTCGAATCGCTGTAGTGCTCGGCGTCGCGCAGTCTATTATTACCGCCGTCGTTGTAATATTAGCGCTCCGGTTCTTTAACGACCGTCTTCATGTAAAACCACAAATGGTTTCCGCGCTGGCGTTGGTTCTCTGCGCGATGCCCGGCCTGGCCTTGTATCGCATTAGTACTGCAGTTTCGCGGGGAATGAAGGTAATGCAGCACGACATCTACTCGCGCGGGATTACCGAACCGATTGTGACCACACTCGCGTTTCTGCTCGCCTTCACGGTGGGGTTCAAGGAGTCCTCACCGGAGGTAGCTGCGGTCGTTGGGTCGGCAGCGTCGGGACTTATCGCACTGGCGCTCGCCTCAACATTGTTTCGTCATGTTCCAGTGCAGGCGGATGTTGTATCCCGTTTTCGCGAAGCACGCTCTTTGGTCGCATATGCTGCTCCGATCAGCATCTATCAGCTGATTAATACGCTCATTTCCCGGCTGGATCTAATCCTGCTTGCTTATTTTGTTGGGCGTGCACCCGGTGTCACGCTTGCAACGGTCGGTGTTTACAGTGCCGTGGTCGGTACCGCCAATGGCTTGCGAAGAGTGAACCAGACGTTCAATCCGATTTTCGCGCCGGTCGTGGCCGGCATGACCGTAAAGGGTGACCACCAAATAGCGGCGGCGACTTACGCGCGACTCGCTCAGTGGATGCTCTGGATTTTGTTGCCATGCGTTGCGGTCCTGTCGCTCGCGGGCAGCACGATTCTGCTCATTTACGGTCCGGCATTTTGGCAAGGCGGCCGTTGGCTGGGCATCGTTGCTCTGGCCAGTGCTACTAATGCCTTTGTTTCGTTGGGCGAGACGATCATCATGGTGCAACGTCCGCATTTAAATCTTCTGCACTCGACGATCACATGCGTCGTCGCGTTCGCCGGGCTTCTCTGGTTGATTCCGCGCTTTGGACCGCTCGGGGCGGCAGTCGGTATTCTCCTGCCGTATATCGTCCAAGGCATTCTGCGCTACGCGACTCTGCGCTGGGTGTTTCACTGGAAAGACTCCTGGAGCGATATTCGCTCCCCGCTGATCGCTGCAGGAATTGCGATAGTTCCCGCTCTTATCTGCCGAGGGTTTTTAAGTGGAATTATCGGACAAGTCACCAGCGCCGCGGTTTTCCTAGCAGCCTTCGGTGTTCAATGGTGGCAGCACCATGTCCATCGCAAAGACAAACAGGCTCAGTGCGAAGCGAACACGTCCCAATAGGAATGAGCGACTTCGTGAAACACATTTTTATCACAGGCGCGAGTTCCGGAATCGGTCTCGCCATTGCCAAATTACTAGCGTCGCAAGATCACGAGGTCTGGGGCACATCGCGCAATCTGGAACGACTTCCCGAGCTGCCACGATTGCATCGAGTGCAGCTCGACCTGTCAGACCGACATTCTATCGAGGAGGCATTTAATACCGCGCTCGCTGATGCTGGTCACTTCGACGTCTTGATTAACAACGCCGGGGCTGGTCACTTCGACCCTGCCGAGCTGCTCCCGATGGAATCAATCGCCAGCCAGTTTCAAATCCTTGTTTTCGGTCAAATCCAGTTAATGCAGCTCGCGCTGCGCCACATGTTGCCTCGCGGAGAAGGTTTGATCATCAACGTCACTTCACTAGCTTCCCGGCTTCCAGTGCCGTTCATGGCGGCTTACAATGCCTCAAAAGCAGCGCTGGCAGCCTTTACGATGTCAATCCAACTCGAGTTAGCCGATTCCCGCGTGCACATCGTTGATCTTCAGCCGGGCGACATTTCCACGGAATTCAACCAGAGGGTGACGCAAACTACCAAGACCGATCGCTACGATTCAAAAATCGCGAAAACCTGGGAAACGGTGGAGCGCAACATGAAAGAAGCGCCAGGCCCGGATCTTGTAGCGCGACATGTTCTCAAAGTAATTAACACCGTGCGGCCGCCGCCACGGATAACCGTCGGCAATGTGTTTGAAACAAAAATCGCACCGATGATTTTCCGATTTCTTCCCCAGAGTGTGCGAATTTGGGGATTGAAGAGATATTACGGGATATGACTGATTGAATCCCTGTAGGCGAATCGGTCAGGTTCCACTACAAAACGGTCACTTATGGTATCTATCTCTGAAGCTGTGATTTTGATGGCGGGACAGGGCTCGCGGCTGCGCGGGTCGGATAAAACTTTTCTGAAGCCGCTCGTTCCAGTGTTTGGTCGCCCTTTGATTTCATATACTTTGGATGCATTGAGCTCAGCGCGGATCAAGACGATCCACTTCGTAGTCGGCTATGAACGTGAGCGCATGACCGCGCGGGTCAAAAAGTTGATCCCTTCCGGAGTCATTGCGTCTTTCATTGAAAATCGAGACTGGCAAAAACAAAATGGTATTTCTTTGCTCGCTGCGGCTGACCGTGTTGCCGAGCCCTTTCTGCTCACCATGAGCGATCATCTATTCGACAGTGCAATTGTCGATCTTCTCATGGATTCGTCCGACGTTGATCTTCTCAACGTAGCTGTTGACCGGAAACGTGACTCTATTTTCGATTTGAAGGATGCGATGAAAGTTCGAATGGACGGAAAAAGGCTCACCGCCATCGGGAAAAATTTGCGGGATTACGATGCCATCGATACCGGCTTATTCATTTGTCCGCTGGAAATCTTCGAGTATCTGGAGCGGGCGAAGTCTGCCGGGAGCCAGAGCGATTGCAGCCTGGCCGACGGAATACGCTTAATGGCAGGCGACAAGAAAGTCCGCGCCGTCGATATCGGCGAGAGCTGGTGGCAGGACGTGGACACTCCCGAAATGCTTCAACATGCAGAGAAACAGATGGCGGCAGGAGTCAAAGTGCGGTCACTTGGGATGGCGTATTGATACGATACTTTAAGCGCCCGCCCTCAATTCACGTTCTTGGTTCGCGCGTCACTACATCGCCACCGCCATTACCAGCCCGAATTACAGCGATCGCGCTCAGGATAAAGCTCGCGCCCGCAACAATCATCCAAAGATCCAAGATCCACTTGGCCAAGCCGAGTAAAGCAAGCACAAGGAAAACGAACATAGCCATGTCGCGCTTGGTCAGCTGAAAAAGCCACCATACAAATTCATCGCCCAGATGGAGCAGGCCAGAATGCCCAATCATTCCATGATGCCTGGTGTAAAACGACTCATGCAATTCGGATGAAGAAACTGACGTTCGACCCTTGCCGGCGCGCAAGACCGCCTCATTGGCCGTGATGAAGACTGCACAAACAATCCCTTCGGTCGCACGACCAAGGCCCAACCCCAAAGCGAGAACATAGAGAAGACTCGCCATGAAATCGCAGAAGTAATCCAATCGTTCGCCGAACTTTGATTCCAAATTTTTGGCGCGCGCAATTTCGCCGTCGCAACCATCAAGAATGCTGAACGCTTGAAAAATTGCCGCCCCGATGACGATGCTGACGTAATTGCCGAGGGCTAAAAATACGCAGGCGATTAGCGGCAAAACAAAGATCGATATTGTCCACGCGTTGGGATGAATCGGAAACTTGAGCAGGAAACGCGTTATGCGGCGTGAAATCGGCCGATTCAAAAACCGTGAAACGAAACCGTCCTGGGGTTTGCTCATTCGGTCAGCGTCCTGTTAAAAATTCGATATGTCTTATAGCGATAGGCTCCGATCGCTTCGAGAAAACGGTTGATCATGAAATTGTCTTCAAGCGTCATGCTTAGTTCGCCGGTGATCCCGCGTTTGACCATTGTTTCTTCTATCACGCGCAGCACGAGCGTCTCGGCAATGCCGGAGCGGCGATATTTTTCAATTACGCCGAGAGCGACCAGGCGACCTTTTCGGATGCGCTTCCTGCAAAACAGTAATTTGATCAGACCGATTGGAAACCCAAATCGTGTCAGCCGGCCGTTGAGATCGCGCAAGACCACATTGATGTCCGGCACACCCAGCGCGAACCCGACCGGCTCATCGCCGCTCTCGGCGACCCAGGCGAACTTCGGCAGGAGCAGCGGCTTCAATTCTTTGGTCATAAACTCGATCTCCGCTTCTGTGAATGGCACAAAGCCCCAGTTCTTTTCCCACGCCTGGTTGTAAATTTCACGGAGCCGTCTGCTTTCATCCCGAAGATTTTTGAGATTGGCTGGGCGAAAAGTGACAGGGCAATGCCTGTGAACGCGAGCCGCGAGCCGTCGCAACTGCGCGACGGCTTTTGACGGATCAGCAAACCACCACGCGTACCAATCCTTCGCTTTTGTAAAACCACAGCCCTCGAACAGCCGCCGGTAGTACGGTGGATTGTGCGCGGTCAATACTGTGGGCGGAAATTCGAAGCCGTCGATCAACAGGCCACAAACGTAATTGGTTGAATAATCGATCGGGCCCATGATCTCAGTGTGGCCTTTCTTGCGAAGCCAATTCGCCGCAGCGTCAAAGAGCGCGGCGGCTACATCGCCATCATCGATGGACTCAAACAGACCGAAACAGCCGACGTTGGTTTGGTGCAACGAATTGTAATTCGGATCATCGCTGGCCATGATTCGGCCAACGATCTTACCGTTTTTTCGAGCCAGGAATAACGCGGCGTCCCCATGCCTGTAAAACGGATGATGTTTGCGATCAAGGAACGCTTTCCGTTCGATGATCAGCGGTGGCACCCATGCAGGATCATTGGGATAAATTTCCCATTGGAACTTGATGAACGCATCGCGCTCCCGGCGCGAGGTCACCTCTGAAACTTCGATCTTTGACACGAATGGAAAGGCTAGCAGCGATTCAGTAATGTCATTCTGAGCCCTTCGGCTTCGCTCAGGACAGGCTTCGCAAAGAATCTCTGATCGCTTTCTTTACTGAGTGCCCACAATAGACAGAGATGTTTCGCTTCGCTCAACATGACAATGCTGGGATTGAATTCGTTCTATGCTGAATGCTTCGAGTCTTCTACCGCCTCTAGCAGCGATTCAGCCATTTTTTCCTGACGCACAATCAGATAGACGAACAACAGATTCAGCGGGATAAGCTCGAACCAAAAGTAATAAATCGGCTGGCCAAGGAACAACAGGAGAAACAAAACCAGCATGCGCGTGTTGGTCATTAACAGGCGCCACCACTTGAGCATGTGCCCGGCAGCATCTCGATAGCGCTGTTCCAGCCAGCCGGGGATTTGGCCGTGGAACACCGCGCCTGCTGTCTCGCGCAGCTTTTTGAGACGGGGCGCGAGCATCTCCTGTTGCAGAGTGAAATTCAAATAGAGCGCGAGCAGAAGCTTGTCCCATGCTCGCTGTCCCCAGCTCAATTTTCGATAGTCAGAGCGCAGTGCGGAGAAGGAATCTATTCCGTTGCGTGCTCCGCCCGCAAAGTAGAGGAATGCGGTACGAAAATAATCAGCCGCTGCCCCCTGCAACGCGTGACTGATCGCCGCGCCGAGCGCTAAAAGCCAGATTGCCGGTGACGCACCTGCAAACGCATAGCGAAGCGTCAAATGAATGTAGACGCTCGCGAATACCAAATGATCGGCAACGCTGTCAATGATGCGACCTTTGCGGCTTTCCTGGTGAGTTAACCGCGCAAGCTGACCGTCCGCATTATCGAGCGCATTCGCGCAGACATGCAGCACCATGCCCGCGATGTTGATGCCGAGATTACCGTAAAAATAAAGATGTCCCGCAATGACACCGCAAAGACCCCCCAGCAGACTGACGCCCGCCGGCGCCACCTTGAGCTGCGCGAAAAATTCGGCTAGTCGAAACCCCAGCGGCCGGTAGAAATGAAGATCCAGGAACCCCTCGACTTCGCGCGCTTTGAAAGTCGATTCGATCTTGGGGGCTGCCGTGTGAACAACCTCTGCCGGCATTAAGAACTCATCCTCACCGCCAGCTCAGACATTTTGCAGGCGCAACCGGAACGTGGTCGCCTTAATTTTCGAATCCGCTTTGAGCGTGTCATCGAGAATGTTGAGCGCTTCATCGAGGTCGGCGCGGGTATGTTTGGCGGTCACGCATGCGCGGAAACAAATCCTGTTTTGCGGCACCGCTGGGTAATCGACCGGCGCGACCCACAAACCGCGCCGTCGCAATTCGTGGCCTAACCGGTACATGCGTTCCCGTTCGCCGATCACCAGCGGCATGATGTACGTTGTCGACATTCCGGTATCGATGCCAATGTTGCGCAATTGCGCGTGAAAGTACTCGGCGTTCTCCCAAAGTTTTTTCCGCAACTCGGGCTCGTGCATTCCGATTTCCAGCGCTTTTAAAATCGCCGCCACCACGACGGGCGGCAAAGCGCACGAATAAACATACGGGTGCGCGTAAAAACGCAGGTAGCGAAGGGTGTCCCTTGGGCCGGCCACAAATCCGCCCAGCGCGCCAAAAGCTTTTGAAAAGGTGCCATAAACAAGCGGTATGCGACTTTCCACACCGAATTTTTCCGCAGCGCCGCGACCATGTTCGCCGCAGGCGAGCATCGAGTGCGCTTCATCGACAAAAACACTCGCCCCGTGCGACTCTGCTGTATCGAGCAGCGCCGGCAGGTTCCCGAAATCGCCATCCATGGAATAAATTCCTTCCATCACCACGAGTTGACGCCGAGCCTGTTTGCGTGCCAGCGCCTTATCGAGTGATGCCGGATCATTGTGCTCGAATTTGTCCGCGCGACATCGCGAAAGCGCCGCACCGTCGCGCAAACTCAAATGCGAGCGATTATCCAGAATCGCTACGTCGTTTTTGCGCAGCAAACCGGAGATGGTTCCCAGTGCGCCGCCAAATCCGCTGTTAAATAGCATGGCGTCTTCGCGCCCGAGGAATTTTGCCACCTGCCGCTCAAGCTCGCGGTGCAGATCCGTCATGCCGGAAAGCATCGGCGAACCACATGCACCGAGACCGTGCGTCTTCAATGCTTCCTGCGCTGCAGCGATGACGTCGGGATGATTTGCCAACCCGAGATAATTGTAGGAACAAAGGTTGATTACCGAGCGAGGCCGGCCGTTGTAATCGATGGTCGTGCGCGCGTCCGCACTGGAGAGCAGCTCCGGTTCGTAAAGTTCCACTGCGAATTTGGCCTGTCGCATCCAATGGGTGAATCCGGGCGGCGGCTCGAGCGGATCACTCGTTTCATGTGCCAGAAAATCACTCAGACTGAGTTTTGCCGGATCGTGATTCATCAAATGGTACACTGCCTTTCCCTCGCTACCGTCCGAACGGACGGCGAGTCCCAGCAAAGTTTAGAGCTTTCGTGTTTCACAAATTCCTTACGAAGTTATCCGCTGCATCCGGCATGCAGCCGAGTTTCGTGTCGGGGCACCAATGTAGGGGCTTTCGGATTTCAGGACAAGGGTTTTAGTACAGCCCTGACCCGTCCAGTTCGAGCAACATATACGGCGATACGAACGCGACAATTACCGGCGGGTCGTGCGAAAGACGTAGTCCCAAAGCGGCGAGCTGATGCCGTACCCGACGTGATCATCTTTGTAGTGATGGCGAAGATGATACTGTTTCAACCACAACCATATGCCGCGTTTCATTGGGAAATGATGCGTCGCGTAGTGAAGCATATCGTAGCACACGTAGCCGAAGACGAGCCCGGCAAAGACGGCTGGCGTCAGACGCGCAAAAATTAGAAGGAAGAGCCCGTAAAAAAAGAAAGCGAGCGGCACGCTGATGCTCGGCGGCATTACAAGCCTGCGCGCGTCGCTTGGATAATCGTGATGAACGCCGTGAATAATATAGTGCAAACGTTTTCCGACGCGCGTCTTCGGTTGGTAATGAAAGATGTACCGGTGGATGAGATACTCGAGGAGTGTCCACAGTAAAATGCCTAACAAGAAGAGTGCCACCACCGCCACTATCGATAATTGGCGCTGCCAAACTGAAACATAGAGCATGTAGCCGACGACTGGCAGGTAAAGCACCAATGGCGTTATCGGGTGCACCCGCGAAAAAAATTCCATGAAATCGCTCTCGAACATTCGGACCGTTTCGTTCTTGTTCGAGACGTAAAGTCGCTCCGCCATGGCTAAAACCTAATGGGCCGGGCACTGAGATCAAGATTGTCAGTCTGGTCGTTTGTTGTTGCCGGAGTCGCTTGCGGGCGGGCATTTTGTTTCATCCGTTCGATCCGGGAATAAAGGCAGTAACGTTTGTCAAAAATGAACTGCAAAACCAAGCGGCTCCACGATGAGTGATACTTCAGATTACCGTAAAATTCCGGCGCCATCGCGCGCAGCTTCGGTAGATTATTCCACGGGATCGACGGCAAATCATGGTGCTCGTTGTGATAGCCCATGTTCAGCGCCACGCGATTAATCGGCCCATAGTAACTGAACGTCTCCTGGTCGAAATCGTACGTGTAATGCTCCTGAATCCAGCGTGCCCCCACCGGGTGCAACCCAATGGAAAACAAAAACGCGAACACCAAATAAAGAAAGCCAGCCCAACCGCAGAAATAAACGATCGCTACATCATACGCGACCGCGCATGCAAGATTGATTGAGAACCAGCGGTCCCACATCCTGATCGCTTTGAGTCGAGGCGGACGCGTTACCTGAAAAAATGGAAACAGCATCAGCCAAATCGCTTTTCGGTACCATGAGTTGCCTACCAGGCGGGCCTCCCAATGGTTCGCCAAGTCTGCGTCCCATTCGTAATCGCCCTGATGGGAATGATGTTTCAAGTGATAAACGCGAAATCCCATCGCGCCGGGCGCGAGATTCGGTAGATCGGCGATGATGGCGACCATTTTGTTCCAACTCGGGCTCCGGAAAATCAGGTTGTGCGTGGCATCGTGAATGATGACGTAGTTGGCATGATTACCGAACGCGCCGACGCAGAACGCGATCAGCAGACTGACCCACCAATAACCGAAGCCCAACTGGCCCATACCGAACGCGATCGCCGTCTGCATTACCAAAATCGAGACCGCGATCAGCGCAGTCCACGGATTGCGCACCATTAACTCGCGAACCTCGGGATGCGCTTTGATGATCGCTCGTGCCCGCCCCGGATGCGGCTGCTCGGATTCAGACTGGTAAAACGCGACCTGCATAGCCGTCAACGTATTGCATCGAAGCCGCATCCTCAATCGCGCTTTTTCAATTCGCCATGAACCGGCTACGACCCTAACGGGATTCGAAACCAATTAGAAGATTTCGCAAATTCGCACGAATTCAGCGGAAAGTTGCGTCAATTAGCGCGTTACAGGGACAAGCGCAAGTCGGACACTTTGTACGATTCACCCAGAATTACGCAGTTTGAGTATCCGAAAGTGTTCGACAATTTTCTTGGGCGCTTGTTTGCCGCTCGAAGGGGTGCCCAATCTCAGTTGAGTGGTGTCGAAACTGTGAGGGATTGATTCCATCGCGCAAGATCGCTCTGATCGGAGCTGAAAAAGGGAGCCGTGAGTAACGGCGTTTACTTCGAACCAAGAGCCGGTGACTGCTCGCGATGCGTTGTTGGCTGCGCGCAGGCTATGCGAGGCGGCACTCGGCAACGCTGCCCCCAAGATCTTCTGGACCAATGAGATAGGGGTAGCACTTGCTGAAAGGAAAGTTTCGAATGACGGCGGGACGGCGCAAGGCACATATTGCCCTTTACCGATAATCTTCGACTTGCGCTACATTTTCGGGAACTTCGCCGCGCAGTTTCCGTTGAAATTCAGGGACCTAACCGTCATCGATGGCGGATTCTCTGCAGCTTTACCGACGCAGGGTCAAGCTCGCACCACCAAGATGACAAAAACTCAAAACAGATATCATTTATCCTGAGAAAAGACCTTCATCTTATATGCACGAGGCCCTCGAGCCTGAGTGTCAAGCCTTTTCTCGGAATGAGCCGACTCATCGCGATTGCATGTTTCGCGGCTGCGGCGTGGGGTCTCGGCGTCGAAGACAGTCTCCTGGCAGCAACGGCGACAGCTACGGCTAGGTCAACAGGGACGCCCAGGAACAAGCCTACGCCACGGGCTCGTCCAACACCGGCGGCGCGTCCTACTCATACACCCAGACCGACACCAACGCCTGAGCAAAGCCCAACTCCGACGCCAACGGCTACCTTTACCCCGACTCCGACACCCACGGCAACAACAACGGCGACAGCTACCTTTACTCCAACGCCAACCGCGACTGCGACGTTTACTCCAACACCGACGCCAACGCCTGAGCAAAGCCCAACACCGACACCAACGGCTACTTTTACCCCGACTCCGACACCTACGGCAACGGCAACGGCGACAGCTACCTTTACGCCAACGCCAACCGCGACTGCGACGTTTACTCTAACACCGACGCCAACGCCTGAGCAAAGCCCAACACCGACACCAACGGCAACAGCAACGGCGACAGCTACCTTTACTCCAACGCCAACCGCGACTGCGACGTTTACTCCCACACCGACACCAACGCCTGAGCAAAGCCCAACTCCGACGCCAACAGCTACCTTTACCCCGACTCCGACACCGACGGCAACAGCAACAGCTACGTTTACGCCAACGCCAACCGCAACGGCTACGTTTACTCCCACACCGACACCAACGCCTGAGCAAAGCCCAACACCGACGCCAACAGCTACCTTTACCCCGACTCCGACACCGACGGCAACAGCAACGGCTACGTTTACGCCGACGCCAACAGCAACTGCAACCCCAACGCCTACTGCTACACCAACTCCTACATTCGCAGCCGATGACTTTAATCGCGCAGATGGGGACTTAGGAGCCAATTGGACTAAGCCGCCGGCGTCGGAGAACAACTTGGTCATCGTTAACAACCAGGTAGGGGTGGATGTCGAGAACAGTCACAACTATGCGTTCTGGTCGGCCAACAGCTTCAGTGAGGATCAATACTCGCAGATTATGATCACAAAGATGGGGTCGTGGTCGGGCGTAATCGTGCGGGCGGATGGGATTCTGGATCGGTTTTATCTGGGGCTTTTAGTTGGGCCGAACGACTATCGGATCTATCGTCGGTGGGATGGAGATTATTATCTGGTGGCGACTGGAACGACGGAGACATGGCAGGTGGGCGATGTGTTAACGCTGGGGGTAACCGGGAGCGCCAATCCGGTGACAGTGACTCTCTCCCACAACGGGAATACGGTCCTAAGTTGGACTAGCAGTTCGGAGGCAGAAGTGAAAACTGGTGGAAGCCCCGGCATTGGGATTTATTCACCCAGTGGCGAGGCGTTGACGCTGGATAACTGGGAGGGCGGAAACTTAGGGCCGGACACGCAACCGCCCAGTGTGCCAGAAAATCTCGTGGCGACAGCGATAGGTGTTAGCCAGGTCCACGTGAGTTGGACGGCCTCAACGGACAACGTGGGCGTAACAGGCTATCTCGTAGAGCGGCAGGATCCCGGAAACCCGAGCTTTGTACAGACTGCCACGACTACTGACACGAGCTACAATGACACGGCACTGGCAACTGGGAGCAACTACAGTTATCGGGTCAGGGCAACTGACGCGTCACAGAACCTGAGCGATTACGCCGGGGTTACCAGCGCGATGACACTCACTGGTATCGCGGCTACTGATGATTTTAATCGGACTGATGGAGCACTGAGTGTGAATTGGGCTAAGCCGGTGCCGGCGTCGGAACAGACCTTGGTGATCGTTAACAACCAGGTGACCCCGGACACTGATGACGCGCACTGCTATGCATATTGGACAAGCGACACGTTTAGCGAGGATCAGTATTCCCAGGTGCAGATCAGCAATGTGGGGCCGTGGAACGGGGTGATCGTCCGGGCGCAACCCAGCATTGACAGATTCTATATGGCCTTCGTAATTGGTCCCAACGACTATCGCATCTATCTGCGAAAGGACGGGCTTTACTACTCTCTGAGCACGGGCAGCACCGAGACGTGGGTGCCTGGCGACGTTATAGGATTGGAGGCGGCCGGCTTGAATCCGGTGCAACTGACGCTGCTCCGGAACGGGAACCCGGTTTTAACCTACACTGACTCTACAGAGAACCTGGTTGGCGGCAGCCCGGGGATCGGGATTTATTCGCCGTCCGGGGACCACCTGGCGATTGACAACTGGGAGGGTGGAACTCTGGGGTTGATGGGGATTCTGGGGAGTCCGAGAACTCTGGTGCCCTACAGGCTGGCGCCACGTACGCCGGGGAACCTTGTGGCGACTGCACTAGGGGTGAGCCAGGTCAAGCTGAGTTGGACGGCGTCAACGGACAACGCCGGTGTGACAAAGTATGAAGTGGAGCGGCAGGACCCCGGAAGCACGAGGTTTGTGCACGTGGCGACGACCACAGGAACGAGCTACAACGACGCGGGACTGGTACAGGGAAGCAGCTACAGTTATCGGGTACTGGCGAGAGATGCAACGGGGAGCCTGAAAGAGTTTTCCGGAGTGGCGAGCGTGACAACAGCTTCATCAACAATCCTCCCTCGCATAGCACCATAACGAGCGGGAGGAAAACCAACTGAAAATCAATTCGTGACGTTGCACAATTCCGACATAAAACTACGCTCGACTGCGCATCACGAGGGAAAACGCAGTTCCGCCAGTTTGCTCGAATCGCGCAGAATTATGCAGGTCGAGTGTCCGAAGTTGTCCGAAAGCCGGTAGCTCTTTTTTTGCGCGGGCTTTTGTTTCCTCGCGGGTCGGTCTGAGTATTGCCTCAGTGCTTAATCATACCATTCAGGAGCCCCTGGCGGCATCTTCGCGTGTTCGCTGCAACGGCCAGATGTCGTCGCGATAGGGTCTCTCGGACGTTAGTAATTCTCTTGAAGACGCCCGCCGCAGTGGCAAAATGCGCCGATGGCGACCTACATGGCAGTCGGCGACGATGGGACAATCGTGTGCAAGGGAGATGGGTGCAGTGGCGGCCAGACTTCGGGGACCGGCAAGCACCTGCTCGGCGTCACGCGTGCTGGCATCAACCGCACAAACGGCTCGACGCTCATGCTCGCTGTTGGCGACGACGGCACGTGTCTACGCTTCGTCGGCGACGGCGAGTGGCAGAGCCTGTCGACCGGCACGTCGCGCGATCTCAACGCCGTCAGCTTCGCGCCCAAGACCAGGGTCGCATGGGTGGTCGGCGACGACGGAACGATCCTCAAAACAACCGACGGCGGCAGCTCCTTCGGAGTCCAGACGTCCAACACTTCGAAGCATCTCCACTCGGTATGGGCTGTGGACCAACAGCTCGTCTACGCCTGCGGCGACGCCGTGGAGGTCTGGAGGACCGAAGACGGCGGGTCGACCTGGACACAGATCCATCGCGGCGTCCCGCTGGGAAGCGCGGGCGTCGGCACCACCTCCATCGAGCGAGGGAATTTCCTCGCCGTCCATGCCGTCGGCGACAAGGTTATGGTGGTGGGATGGAACGGCGCCGTGCTCTTGAGCAGCAACCGCGGCGCCAGCTGGAAAGCGAGGCGGATCACCTCGAAGCAACTGCGCGCGGGCTGGCTCGGCGACGACGGGTTCGCCATCGTCGTCGGCGCCGACGGTGTGATGTTCACCAACCCACCTGGATTGACCGACTGGACCGAACGCGATCCCGGTACGTCGCGCGATCTCAATGGCGTGATTCGTGCGGGCAGCTCACTCGTCGTTGTCGGTGACGAGGGCGAGGTCCTCCAGTCCACGGACGAGGGGGCGACGTGGACCAAAGGCACGCGCGGTTCGAAACATTTGAATGCCGTCGCCTGAGCCGCCGGCGCGGATTTCAGTGCGCGTGCCGTCCTTTGCCGGCCAAGACGCTTTTTCCGCTTGAATAACTTTCCGAAAAGGAAATCACGAAGTTCTTGAACGTAAACTCCGCCGGTGCCACGTGGACCAATGGGCACTGGCTGGAAAGTCAATGCCGCAGTACACAAAACCGCCAGTCCCGAGACTTTCGGGACTGGCACATCCAATCGTTAGCCAAACCAGCGGCCTAAAGCGCCGCTGCGACGAGTTTCAAATTCTCAGTCGCGGCCTTACTCTCGCCGGTTCCGGGCAGAACCTGCTCCACGAAACGAGCATTGTCCGGCCTACGGTCGGCATAAAACAGTGTGGCTTTATCGGTTTGAATACTCTTCAGCGAGCGAGCCACAGGGATTTGACCCGGGGTGTGGATTGTAAGGGCGCTAACCCCGACAATAGCCACAGCCACGAGTATTCCCGCGACAAGACGCTCAGTGATTCCAGCTAAGTCTTTTTTCATACGTTGGTATGGTGTGTTCATACTGTGCGCATACTATGCGCATACTTGAGTGTGTAGTCAACAATAAAAATCGCTTTGCTCAAAACGAAGGTACTTGTTGCTCAATGTTTTGGCGCGAGCGAAGCGACGATTGCTTCAAAGCGCGGGTCGCCCCGCAACGGGTCCCAAAGCGGGTTGAGACGCAAATCGCCGTAGCTGACATGGCTCCCCGGCAAATTCACTATCTTCGTCAATCGTTCGATCGCGCGATCCTTCTCGCCCCCCCACGCATAGATGACGGCCAGGTATTGGATCAACATCGGACCCTGGATAGCGCTTTTGTCTGACAGGCACCAGTGCGACCGCGCGCTCGCCTTCGCGAATTGCGGCGTCTTTATTTCCCAAGGCGGCGTCCACCACACCGAGCGCGCAGATAGCCGCTGCATAGTCAGGTTGATCGCGCACCTTTTCCTCGAGTTCTTTTCGCGCGGTAGTAAAGGCGGCACGAGCTGCCGTCTCATCGCCGCGGAGCCGCGCAACAAGGCCCTCGCACCAACCGTTAGGGAACGGAATGTTTTCCTCGTAGCATCCGCCTCCGCCGGTTGGCATGGCGGCTAGCGCCCGCACGGCGGCGGCGGGATCGCGCTCGCGCAAGACAACGTCGAGCCAGGAGTCAACGAGAACCGGCGCCGCGCTCGGGTCCTCGCCTAAAATTGTCTCAATTGTTGTATGCAGCGGTTTTGAATTTGCGCGTGATTCGAGATCAACCCACGCGCGTCTTACCCGGCTGGGAACATCTTTCGGAGCGATAGCAAGCGCACTATCCAGAGTGGCCGCCATTTCTTTGTAACGTCGCAAACCTTGGTAAGTAAGAGAGATTTGATGGAGTATGGAGAAATTGTGCGGGTCCAGCTCCAACGCCTTGTTCATTTCCTCAAGAGATTTCTCCCAGCGACCCTGGCGCCGGTCAATGTAGCCAGACATAAGGGGAATTCGCGATTCGTTCGGCAGCGTGCGCTGGGCGGCAGCCAGCTCCTCCTGGGCTCGATCGTAATCCCCATACGCCCAGTAAAGATGTTGAGCGAAAGCCAAATGCGTCTCTCCAGATTCAGGGCTCAGGCGGCGAATGGATTGGATGGCTGTTTCGGCCAATTGAAGACGCGCTTCGGTGTGATCGAAACCGAGGAAGTAAATCCGGTCATGCGCTCCAGCCAGCAGATCGTAGGCAACGACGAACGATGGGTCGCGCGCCACAGCCTGCTCAAGTAGTCGCACGGCTTGGAGTAAATCTTCTTTTGCCCGCATGCTAAACGAAATGCCATCGACCAGTTGTTTGCCTCGCAGGTAGAGATCGTACGCAACGAGGTCCGTCGTTGGCGCCTTTTGGATAGCGGCTTTCTCGATAGACGAGACTTTGGTTTCAAACTTATCTGCGACTTCTTGAGCGATCTCGCTTTGGATGGCAAACAGGTCGGTCAAATCCCGGTCGTATTCTTCCGCCCAAATCTGAGTATCGGTGCGGGTATCAATTAATTTGGCGTTTAAATGGATTCTGCCAGCCTCCCTGCGCACGCTGCCTTCGAGCACATATGGCGACGTTCAATGCGCGCCCGATTTCCTGTGTGTTATGTGCGCCACGATATCGTGCCACGCTCTCGTGGCTGATGACCTTCAGATTGGCAATCTTCGCCAGCTTCGTCGAAACGCCGTCATAGACGCCATCCGCAAAGAACGCGTTGTCTTTATCTCCGCTGAGACTTTCAAAGGGCAGCACGGCAATGCCAGTTGTTGGCGGAGGGCTGGCGAATTGACCCTTCCAAACCAGTGCGCCGACTACGGTTCCGAGCGCCAGCGAGAGCGCGGTCATTACCGCAGTCATCCGATTACGCTTTGACCAGCGCCAGAGGCGAACGGGCAACGAGACAGGACGCGCGATAATTGATCGGCCATCAAGCCAGCGTTCGAGGTCTTCGGCCAGAGCGCCAGCGGAGCGATAGCGCGCATTCGGATCGCGCTCCAAACACTTTGCACAGATTGTTTCCAGATCCCTGTCCAGCGTTGGCACAAGCGAACGCAATTTCGGCGCGGGCTTTTGACTCGCCTGCTGGATCACCGCCAACGCGTGCTCGCCTAAAAACGGCGGACGCCCGGTCAAAAGATCGAACAAGATCGCGCCCAGACTGTAAACATCAGCCGCAGGCGTGAGCTTCGTCGGCTTCGGCCAGTGCCGGATTCGCCTGCTCAGGCGCAATGTAACCAGGCGTGCCGAAAATGGTCAGGCTGTGCGTAAGATCGCTGACGCTATCGAGCCATGTGGCCAGACCAAAATCGCTCACCAACGGTTCGCCGTGCCCATCGAGCAGAATGTTCGCCGGTTTCAGATCGCGATGCAGAATGCCTCTGATATGCGCGTATTGAACCGCGCGCGCCACCTTCGCCATCAACCCCGCGGCACGGCGCGGCTCGCGGCGCAGAGCCGGCCCGGCTTCGACCAGGCTGCCGCCAGCGGCAAACTTCATGCTAAAGAACGGCAGCTCATCTTCGCACTCGCCCACTTCATAAATTGGTAGAATGTTTGGATGATCCAGGTGCGCCGCTGCCTCCGCTTCGCGCCGGAAACGCGCCAACGTCTCCCGCGAATCCGCGTGATAGGCAAGGATGCGTTTTAATGCAACGATGCGGCGCGAGTGCCGTTGCCGCGCGCGATAAATCACGCCCATCCCGCCACGCCCGATCTCTTCCAGAATCTGATAATTGCCCAGCCGCCAGTCGGCGTCGCGCACCTCGATTTCACTGAGTACGTCCTCCAGCGTTTCTCCGTTCTGGCCCTTGCCGTTTTGACTAGCTTGCATCGAAGTTTCCTCAGGCAGGCCTTGAGAGAGCAGACAGCTCAGGCAAAGTCCCCGTTTGACGCGCGATTCCGATCCGCACTGCGGACAGGCGACTGGTTCCTTTTGCTGATGCCCTGAAAGAGGAGTACAGGCGGAGCTCATGGAGGGGCGCTGCGTAGTCCTTGGGGAAAAGTGGTTTGGCCTTGCGTGACTTCTCGTCATTGACAACTCATTTCCGGCCCGTAGGAAAACAGGAGTCGTGTTGGTTCGCTCATAAACAGGCGCACTCCAATTTAAGTTGGTTCGGGTGGGTGACGCCTTCGGGGAGATCGCACGCAACCCTGATGAAGCCGCGGTCATGGTCGCGCAACAGAACGAAAATGTTCGTGCAACCCGCTTTGCGCAGGTCCTCGAGCGAATTTTCTTCGTCGCCGTAATGTTCGACTTCGTAAATGTTGAATTGCGCTTTTGTTAAGATCAGTTCTTTCATATTGTCTCCTTTCTCGAATTCATCTCTCTTAGTAGCAGGCTGCCATCCAAGGAACGCAGCACAGTCCTGGGAAGAGTTGTTTCGGCTTCGGTGAGTTTCTCGTCATTTAGAACTCATCTCCGGGTGTTCATTGTATGCGCCTTGTATCCGCATTTATGGCGCATGTCAAGCAGCAAATTTTACGGCGACGTTTTTTTAGCGTAATATATTTATTGCTTTCAGCCTGCGTGATCGGCTATGAAGAACGAGGTGTAAAAACTGCCAATGGCAAAATCCAAAAAGAACAAGAACAAAGCGAAGCTCAACCTGACGGTGCGTGAGGAGCAACGGAACAAGCTGGAACAAATGGCCTCTTTAGAGAACCGTTCCGTCTCCAATCTTATCGAGGTTATGGCCGATGAACGCTGGAAGCGATTGGCCGAGCAGCAGGGCGTTGCTTACGCTAAAACCGTCGCGGAGGCGATGGACCTTAAACTCGACATGGACAATCCAGCAGACCGCGAGAAATTGCGCCGGACACTTCTCGATCTTGTCGCCGAGAGAAAAATGCCAAAGTAAAAACGGCATGGTTGAAATTCTTGTTCTCTTTCCGGCAAGCAGCAGCTAGGGCGCTCTGACCTTCCGTCGAAATCGCCGGGAGATTCCCCATTGGGGCAGTGATTCATGGTTGCGCATTATTACTCGTGAATCACTGAATTAGTCAGTTTCATCACGGGGTGAATTTCCCATGCAGCGTAGCCGGGAAGATTCCTTCTCGTTTGATTTTTAGAGAATGCCCATGTCGAGAAATGCTTTGCCAACAACAGTGATGATCGGCGAATTAGTGACGTTCAGCTTCTTGGAAGAGCTAAGTATGAAAAGGGAATCGCGTTCGCGTCCAAACCAAGAACCGTGTTGCCAATTGAACACCACTGCGGTTTCTCCGATCCCTCCACAATGACGATTCCAAGTTTATCGCCTGTCGCATCGTTGAGCGCAATGTGCAGATCGCCGTCCGCTTCAACTTTCAGAGCAACTACGCGGCCGGTGAGCCCGTACCAATTATTCTCAATCCCGGTACGCTCTGAGCTTTGCGTCAAATGCTCCGCAGGCCCCGGCCAAACTAAACACATCCGAGGGCGTGACAACCTGTGTAGCGCTCGCATCCACAGGCGGAGTTGAAGGATCGTTCTTCACTGCCCACCGATGTTCGCCGTGGTTGCCGTGACATTCGCATGGTGAGGCGGTGCGTTTTCCCACGACATTGTCGTTGGCTAAAACTTCGTCCCTAACAATCCGTAGTACTACTTACGCGGCCCGGTAAGGCGCGGCGTGTCCTTGTTAAGGCGCGGCGTAGCCCGGTAGGCGCGGCAATGCCCGGCAAAGGCGCGGTTAGGCGCGGCAAGGCAAGGCTTCAGCGCGGTCAGTGTAAGACATTGGCCGCGCTGCTTTTTGCTGTACGCCGATGACATCATGTTCGGATCATTCGCCGTCCGCCAATCAAAAACGATTCCTGCGCGATCCTGAGGAGCGGGCGAGGCGTTGGCGCTCTACAGTTCCTTTGAAATCGCCAACGTGCTTGTATGTTTCGATCAGGCTGCCGGCTTCATCGTAAACGCGAATCACAGCATCGTGTGAACGGCTGAAAAACTTTACGTAGCCGATTGCGTCATTAATTACGTTTGGCTCACCGTATCACAGTTGACCGGATGCCGGCACATCGGAAATCAGATCGACGCCGCGATGATCCGAAGAAGGCTTAGAACGTCTCAACCGAGCAATCGAGGCGCGCTGGCCGAAATCCGCGAAGGACAACATTCCCGAGCCATACTGCAAATATCGCTGAGTCGACTCTAAAGGCGGAAAAGAATTAGTGGTACTCCTGGGCTTTAAGCCACAATCAGGGTGCCTAGAGAGTCCTCACCTCTTGGTCAGTTACCCTAGTGGACTCGCCCAGCGCGAGGACCGCAAGAGATCCAGGCGAGCCCACTAGGGAAATCGATCCACCCACTTTCAAAATACGGAAACGATAAAACGGAGTTTCTCGAAAAAGTTAAAATTGGTGACAATCTCAGCAAAGCCGGTTGGAGCCTAGGCTGGGTTTCCGCCGAGGATTCGAGCGGGCGAACGATCTGGATTGCAGACGCACATCACGAGGACGGGAAGCGTTTCGTTGGGCGTGCTGATGAAAAGTTGACCGCTTTTGTCTCCAGTTCCTGTCGTGTACATGGCTTGATGTCCCCCAATTGGGGAAAAACCGCCAGTAATCTCAGCCGCTTCGAGTGGCCGATCCTCGGCACTCGGAATCTAGTGTGACTGTGTAAGCCAGCCGCCAGCAGCCTGAATCGGCGTCGGATCGTTACCAACACTTACCCACGCGACAAGAGCGCGGCGCTGAGATTCGCTGCTGTTTTCGTCCAGCTTAAATTCGGCGCGCAGCGGCGAGCCCTGCAATTTCGACTCATGATGCGACAGCGCGACAAAATCGTGCGTAAGTTTGTGGCCGGCATTCTCACCGCGCGCAACATCGGATGTGACCCCGAAGCCGAGTAGGGCGACGTGCGCAGTTAAATCTCCCGTCATCGGCTGTGTCGAAGCAAATGTGACAATGAAATTTCTAGGATCATTTTGTGAAACCGTAAGCATACCCGGCGTTTCATTCGATTCACGCGCGAGTGTGTCCGCACCTGCCCATTGCCATTCACGTCCGTTTAGAACGAACTCGGGAGTGTAAACCGTGCCGCTGCTCCAACCGGAAGCATAGGTGCGTTGCCGCTGCGTAAACTCAACGGAAGCCAACCGATCCTTCCAGCCGAGATTGTCCCAGTAGTTTACATGAAACGCGACCGGCACAAATGTTTTCCACAAAGACGGATGGGTCGTGAGTTTTGAAAGTGCTCGCTCAGCTGGTGGACAACTGCTGCAACCTTCGGAGGTGAAGAGCTCGACAAATGCTACGCGCTTTTCGCCACTCTCGAATCGCAGTTGATCCGCACGAGCAGTGCCGGACGCCAAAACAATTGAGGCGACCGCAAATAGAATTCGCCACATGATATGATTCGTTTGCATCAAAGAAGTCTCATCGGAAAACCGAATCGGGTTCGTAATTTCCGTCCAAGCTTCCCTGGAGGGAATTACCTGGTCAACCCGTTTGATTCACCTTTTCGTTTGTTCCTGAACAAACGCGCTTACTTGTTGCAGCGTCGTCTCCAAATCTCTCTCCACGAGAAAAGTCTTTTGGAAAAACTTCCCCTGCGAACGCCCAGACACTCTGACCTCTCCCGCTGCAGGATCGTAAATGATTTTAGCCCCAGCCCGTCCATCGTCATTCGGCCAGTTTTTCTCCCACGCTTCCAGTTCGCCTGAATTGGAAAAGTTTTGGACTGGAATTCCCTTACACGCGTCTCGGAGGGTCACGAGTTCGTTCATATCTCCACCGCGAGTGCCACCCGCAGTGTCAAGCATCGCCAGTTGAATCAGCGGCGCGTTCGGCGCGTGGAAGATGGAGAATGCCACGATCACGACCACCGCTGTCCCCGCCGCCAGACCAAGCACCCAGCGCCAGCCCCATACCAGACTACGATCCGGCTCTTCAGCCGCCGCCCGCCTGGCCCGCGACTGCGGGGCTGCGCCTTCTTCCCCTTTTCATTTCCAAAGGTTTCCTAATCAGAAAAGGCTTGGACCAACAAGGTTGAATCTCGCCCGAAATCAGCGGACGTGTTATGCCGAACTGTTATGCAATCGGTGCTTTGCCTCGGTATTGCGATGGAAGCGACCCTAACGGGATTCGAACCCGTGTTACCGCCGTGAAAGGGCGGTGTCCTGGGCCTCTAGACGATAGGGTCATAAAAGCGCGGCCAATATCAGAATTGCCTTTGTTTCACGCAAGACAAATTGCTGGTCGGATTTGGAATTCCCTCATTCATTCGCTTTCAGCGCGTGAATCAGCGCCGCTGCGCGCGCGGTTGCGCCTTGATGCACGCTCAAAACTTCATGGGCGTTTTGGATGAGGCGCTGCCGAGCGTCGCCATCCCGCAGAAGCTCAGCGACTATCTCTTCGAGGGAATCGGAATCTCGGATTTGGATCGCGGCTTTTTTTGAGGCAAGCGCTTCCGCGAGGTTCGCGAAGTTTTCCATGTGCGGACCGAATATGACTGGTTTACCCGCCAAAATTGGTTCTACGGGATTTTGTCCACCATGCGCCGTGAGACTTTTCCCTACGAACACAACGGTGGCGATGTCATACCAGCGCTGAAGTTCACCGGTTGTATCGAGCAGGATACAATCTGCATCGTCAACCTCACCGCCCCTGAGCGCTTCGGTTGCAAGTGCGACACGCAATGACAGTCGATTGAGTTGCGCCCGGATTTCACGCAGCCGTTCCACATGACGCGGGGCGATGAACAAACGCAATGATGGAAATTGCTGACGCAACCGCAGAAAGATTCTGGCCAGTACTTCTTCCTCGCCACGATGTGTGCTGCCGCCGAAGAGCACGACGCGATCCACGGAACCAACTGGCGACGCGTCCCACCCGCCTTCGCACAGCTTCGGCGAGGCAGGCAGAGAAGCGGCTACACCTTGGATTTGCGCCTGAACGTCTGGATCATACTTGATGCTGCCTGTCACGCGGATTCGGTCCCGCGCGACACCTAGCGCCGCCCATCGCTCGATATCTTGCTGTTCTGGGACACACACTAAATCCAGAAGCCGGAACGTTGGGGCGACAAAAAATCGAAACCGGCGATAGCGTCGCTCTGAGCGCGGAGACAGCCGTGCGTTCACCAGCGCGAGCGAAGTGCAGCGCGCGTTCGCTGCGGCAGCTAGATTGGGCCAAATCTCCGCTTCAACGAGAACGATCCGCGCCGGGCGAATCACAGAAAAAGCGCGGTGCATGATTGGCCAGTAATCGAGCGGCGTGTACATGACCTCGATCCAGGGTGGCGCGTTTTTGCGAGCCAGTGCGAATCCGGTTGTTGTCGTGGTGGTCAAGGCGCAGTGCAGATCCGGTTCGAGCGCTCGCAACGCATTGGCCATTTTCAGCGCAATGTTCACTTCGCCCACGCTCACCGCATGGAGCCATGTCGACTGTCGGTCTCGGAGCCGGTCACACACCTTGCGGCTGTAAAGTCCCAATCGTTGGCCGAATTTTTTGCGGTAGCCGCCGCGCCGAGCCATCTTGATGAAATAGCCGGGCAAAAAGAACAAGAGCCCGAGCGGCCAAAGCAAATTGTAGATGAGACGGATCATGCAATTGCCGATTGTCGATTGCCAATTTCCAATTTCCTCAAAAACAGCACCTCGGTTGTGCCGTAATGTTTCTGCCGGATCACACGCCAAAGTTTCAGCCCAGAGGCTGTTTCATTCGGTCGTTTTTCCAACACAAAAATGCCGTCCGACTCCAGCAGGTGTGGCAAGCTTTCGTTCTTCAAGAGCTTCTCGACATGACTCTCGCGGCGCTGCATTTTTTCATATGGCGGGTCGGCAAAGATGATTTGAAATACGTAGCGGGGCGACGCTCCCTGGAGGAAATCGAAAACATCCTGGTTTCGAACACGCCCTTTTAGTTTTGTCGCGGCGAGATTTTTCTCAATTGCTTCCGCCGTTTGCCGATCGTCCTCAACAAACATTGCCGAAGCCGCGCCCCGGCTGAGTGCTTCGATTCCAAGTGCGCCGCTTCCGGCGAAAAGATCGAGCACGTGCGCCCCGATGATTGCATCGCCCAGGCTGGAGAAAATTGCGGCTTTGACGCGGTCCATCGTCGGGCGCACACAGCGTTTCGGAACTGCCAGGCGGATCCCGCCGGCGCTGCCGGCGATCACCCTCATGGCGACGCGGCTGGACTTGGGGTTGGGCTAGCTTCGGGCAGCGCTTCCTCCGGAGAAGCTGAAGGCGACGGGCTAGCTGTTATTGTTTCTTCAAGGGCCTTCTTTTTCTTTTTTGGTCGCTCCTTTTTTCCGCCAAGAAAGCTGTTAAGCATGCTGCTGATGTCCCGGCCGACCAAGCGCTCAACCAGATTTGTGCCAGGGCGATCGATAGTGCCGCCGACCTGAAACTCGATGGCTGAATAACCCGGTTCATCAATCGGGTGAAAATTGTCGCGAATTGCTCTGAAAAGCTGCCCACGAATTCTTTCGTTGATCGCGAGCTGTGAATTGAGCCGCAGCGTGCCATCAAACGCGACTGTGCCGGACGCGGTGAGGCGAATGTTCGGCGAACGCAGCGTCAGCTCGTCAATCGTGGCCAGCCCCGGAGTCAGGTGATATTTTGCCTCTGCCTGCTCCAGGTGAAGCTCTTGGAGTTCCTCAATCTGCAGTACCTGACCCAGCAACACGAGCAGTCTGTATTGTTGAACTCTGCCTTCGCGGAGGAAGATTTCGCCTTTTCCGGTAAGCGCGTCCGGATCGCCAGTTTTGCCAGACGCTTGAAAAGTGCCTTCCAACTTGCCCTTCACCATTCCTTTAGGGCCACCGGCGTTTCCGACTATCTGATCCGCGAGCACATCGTGGAAGCTTACGCTGGTGGTGAATGGCGAATCTTCCGCCTCTGGCTGGATGGCAAAATAGCCGTTGACCTCACCATCTGCGACGCGCGCGGTAATTTTGGAAAGCTCAAGCACGTCGGGCTCATAGCGGAGCGGCGAACGCAGGTCGTCCAGAAAAAAACGGTCGCGCAATGAAATTCTGGCGATCTTTGTCTCTCCATGAAGGGCCAAAGCGCTGCGGATATTAGTGCGGAAATCCACTCCTGTGAAACTCGCGATCAGTCTGCCGGCTTGATCGAGAAAAGTGAAATCGCCATTCTTAATACTGACTCGTCGAACTTCCGGAGCGACGGTTAGTGCTGGCTCTCGTCCCGCCGGTTTATTCTTAACCGTGATCTGAGGCGGAGATGGAACACTGGCAGTCGCCGTTGCAGCAGAGATTGTATTCGTCTGAACAACTTCGACGCCAGCTGGCGTCTGCGAGATCGCCGGAACCTGCTTTGTCGCAACAGCGCTTGACCGAGCTTTTTGCGCGGATGGGAGACGCCACTTTCCCTGGGCATCTTGGGGCCAGACAACCCTCGGATTGATGAGCGAAACTTCCTTGATCACAAGCCGTCGCGAAAAGAGCGAGAGAAAACGAACGCGCAGCCGGAATGTTTTTGCTTCAAGAAAATGCTTGGGACCATCCCCCGACGATGTTTGCGAAATCGTGATACCGCTCAGTTCGAGGCCGCCCCACGGGGTAACACTCATACTGCGGATTTTGAGCGGAACGCCGAGGCTTCGGCTCAGTTCCTGCTGAATCTTTGCTTGTGCGCCTTGCGATTGCACATACAGGTTCACGCCAACCAGAAGAACCGCGGCAAGCGCAATCAATGCCCCCAGAGCAACCAGTATCAGACGGCGTAATCTTCGCACCCTGAAATGTTACGCGACCGCAGTTTGAAGCAAAGATCAAACGACCATTATAGTCGTCGATTCTCCCTTAAATGGATCATTGTGTTGAGCGAAGCGAAACATCTGTCGTCTATTCGGTTGCGCGATCGGTTGAACCTAATCCGGGATTCTTCGCCATGCTGAGAATGACAGTATAGTGGCTTTTCCTCCGTGACTGACACACTTGTCATTCTCAATCCAACCGCGGGAAGTCTCGAGACTATTCGGGACTGGCAGGAGCGCGTCGAATCCATCGCCCGCGGTTGGCCGATCAGAACTACGTCGCAGGCAGGCGAAGCGGCAGCGCTCGCGAGAAGCGCGGTCGAGGAAGGTTTTGGACGGATCGTTGCGGCGGGCGGCGATGGAACTGTGAATCAAGTGGCGAATGGAATCGCCGGCAGCAATGCTGCGCTGGGGATTCTGCCGATTGGCACGGTCAATGTTTTCGCAATGGAGCTTGGTCTGCCCGCAAACGACCTGGAGCTTTGCTGGGATATTGTGGCGGCTGGAAACACACGTCTGGTTGATCTACCGAGCGCGAATGGAAAATACTTCGTCCAGCTCGGCGGCATCGGGCTCGACGCACAAGCTGTCAAGGAAACCACTCTTGCCTCAAAGCGCAGTCTTGGACCGCTCAGCTATCTCATCACCGCGGCACACATCGCAGCACGGCGACCACCGAAGCTTTTTATCACATCGGAGAAGGCATCTGTGCGTGAAGGATCGTTTGTTCTCATCGGAAACGGCCGTCTTTACGGTGGACCCTTCCCATTTTTCAAACATGCTGTCATTGATGATGGTTTGCTTGATGTCGTCGTGTTCAAGCGACTCGGCTATCTCGAAATTATCAAGTATCTTCAGGACGTTGTATTCAGCTCCGATATCCGTGCTCCTGAAATCGAATATTTTCAAACTCGCTACCTGCATGTAGCGAGCGAGCAGGATGTTCCAATCGAGCTTGACGGCGAACTCGCTGGCAACTGCCCGGTCGATTTCAAAGTCCACGAAAAAGCGCTTCGCGTCCTGGCGCCTCTCCGTTCGACTTAATCGGAGCACCGAACCATTTGCTGTTACATACGTAACATGAAACTGTGCGGTTCTCCGCAGCTGAATTTGACCCGCCTGTAACTAGTTTTCGCGCAAAACCGGGCGAGTTTTTACGCGATGGAACGTTGTGAGCACTGGATTCGGAGCAAAGCAACCTCATCGCTCAGTCCTTCGCAGGTTCAGACCACTCTGATCCAGCTCAGCGAACAATGGCCGGGAAACGCGCCGTCCTTGAACGAAGTGGTCGAACAATTTCCGCTCGGCGAAGCCGCGCTGCTGCATCTTCTGGCGATCTCGAGCATCTGCGCGACGCGGTTGACGCGGAATCCTGAAACTCTGCTGTGGCTTTCTCAGCCTGAAGTGTGCCTTGGCTCACGCGGGTACGCGGACATGCTCGCTGCATTACACGTTCTCGCCGGGGAGTCTGCGACCAACCAGAACTTCGAGCCACTGCGGTTTTGGAAAGGCAGGGAGATGACGCGCGTAGCGGTTAGGGAACTGGCCGGAGTCGCACCGCTGGAGGAGACCACCGGCGAGCTTTCGCAGATCGCAGAGATTTGCATCCGTCGCGTGTTCGAACATTGGAACGGCGAACTTCGACAACGCTACGGCTCGCCAAAAGCGGACTTTGCCATTCTTGCGCTCGGAAAACTGGGTGGTGGTGAACTAAACCACAGTTCGGATGTTGATCTTCTTTTTCTCTACAGCGAAGAAGGCCAGCTCACGCCCCATCTTTCCTATCACGAATTTTTCAGTCGCCTCGGAAACAAAATCTTTGAAACGTTTTCGACGCCGCATTCGGCCGGCTCGCTGTTTCGAGTGGACCTTCGCCTGCGCCCGGAAGGGTCGGCAGGGCCCCTGGCGCGTTCGCTCGAGAGCATGGAAAATTATTACGCCGGCTTCGGCGAAACGTGGGAGCGCATCGCGCTCATCAAGGCCCGCGGAATCGCCGGCAGCCGCGAGCTGGCGTACGACTTCCTGAGACTGCATCAACCCTTCATCTATCCAAAAAGCGCAACTCCCGATTTGCTGGCGGAGATTGCGAATATCAAGCACCGCATCGAACGCGACGTGGTTGGAACTGAAAAGCTGAAACGTGACGTAAAGCTTGGACGTGGCGGCATTCGCGAGATCGAATTCATCGTGCAAACATTGCAGCTTATCCACGGCGCGCGTCATCCCTTCTTGCAGGAACCGAACATGCTCAAGGCGCTCCGGGCATTGCGGCAGCTCGATTTGCTCCCGCGTGAAGAAGTTTTGGCGCTGGACAACGCGTATCGGTTTCTCCGCCGCGTCGAACACCGCGTGCAAATCAAAGCGGAACAACAGACACACACTGTTCCAGACGAGCCCGAATCGTTGCTCTGCCTCGCACGCAGCCTTCGCTTTTCTTCCGAAAGCGACTTCACAGCAGCGCTGCAAAACCAGATGGGATCCGTCCGTCCCATTTTTCAAAGGATCATATCTGAAAAGCCTGCGCAGCCCGCCGAAGTTAATATGGAAATTTTCAACGATCCAAATCAGGCAGAGAAAGCGTTAAGAGATCTTGAACGCGGCGCAACCAGCTTTCATGTAGCGCCGCGTACTCGGCAGATATTCCAGAAGCTGCGCCCGCTTTTGCTGGACTGGCTGGCGAAAGCTGCGGATCCGGATGCGACTCTGAACCAGTTCCTTCGGTTCGTCGAAGCTTATGGCCTGCGCAGTTTGCTTTTCGATCTGCTCGTCACAAACCCGAAGTTGCTCGAGCTCCTTGTGAAGACTTTCGATGCCAGCCGGTTTGCTGGTGAGTTGTTGATTCGGCGGCCGCAACTCTTGGAAGATATCACCCGGGATCCGACATTTGATGAACCGCGGTCCGTGGCAGAGAACCTGCGCCGGCTCGAGTCGTTAGGCGCGAATGCAAACAATCTCGACCCGATCCGAGCCTACAGACAGCGGCAGTTGCTGCGCATCATTCTGCGCGAGATCGTGGGACTCGTTACGCCGGCAGCCGTCTTCACCGAACTCTCGGATCTGGCCGAAGCGTGTCTGGTCCTTACCGCCAGGCTCCTCGGAGACGATCAAACAACCATCATCGCGCTGGGTAAATTTGGCGGAAGCGAAATCAGTTACGGCGCGGACTTGGACGTGGTATTCGTCGGCGAGGCCAATCGCGCCGCCCAAAACCTCATTACCGCCATGGCCCAGCCCACCGCTGAGGGGGACATTTGGGCACTCGACACGCGGCTGCGCCCGGAAGGAGAGAACGGCCCGCTGGTTTGTCCGGTTGAGACTTATCAGTGGTATTATGCGAATCGTGCCCAGCTATGGGAGATTCAGTCGCTTACTCGCGCGCGCCCGATCAGCGGCCCGCTACAAGATGAGTTCATGAGAGTTGCAAAATCTGCCTGGCGCCGCGCCAGCCAGGACGCTGAGTTTCTGGTCAGGATCGATGGTATGCTCGAACGGATTCGCACTGAGCGAGGCAGCGGATCGGATTTTCTCGATCTAAAGACTGGACGGGGCGGAATTATTGAGGCGGAATTTCTTGTTCAAGCTTCGCAAATGCGCGAAAGCATTTGGGAGCCGAAATGGCAGCACGCCGCGGATCTATTACGGAGACGCGGAGTCTTTACCGATGCCGAAGCCACGAAACTCAAAGAGTCGTATGGCTTCCTGCGCCGGTGCGAATCTGTATTGCGGCGTTACGACAAGAAGACTGTGTCGGTACTTCCCAGCGACCCGAACGAACAGCGGAAGCTGTCTATTCGTCTGGGCTATGACAGCGTCGGAATTTTTCGTCGCGATTACGCAGATGCGCGCGAGGCAATTCACGCGATTTACCAACGGTATGCTATTTCCACAAACCGCGGTTCCCCTTCAGCGCTCCACCCCTTCAACTCTTCAACTTGAGCGAGGCTTAGCCCGGAATGTTCTTGAGCATCTCCGCGTTGGTCGGGAATTTTTTCACAAACATCAGGAGACGCTGAATGGCTTCCTCCGGTTTGTGTCCGGCTAGGCCGCGCCGGATGAGATTGATTTTCTCAAGTTCCCACGGCTGCAAAAGCAGTTCCTCTCGGCGCGTTCCGGAAAGGAAGATGTCGATGGCCGGATAAATGCGCTGATCGCTGATTTTCCGATCGAGCACCATTTCCATGTTTCCCGTGCCTTTGAATTCCTGAAAGATCAGCTCGTCCATGCGGCTGCCGGTTTCAATCAGGGCCGTGGCGACGATCGTTAGCGAACCTGCTTCCTCCGTATTCCTCGCTGCCGCGAAGATCTTTCGCGGAGTTTCCATCGCGCGCGCATCAATACCACCGCTCATTGTGCGACCGCCGCCGCCGAGCGCATTATTGAACGCCCGAGCCGTGCGGGTGATCGAATCGAGCAGGATGAACACGTGTTTGCCCGCTTCGACGAGGCGTTTGGCGCGTTCAACCGCCAGCTGCGAAATGCGCGTGTGACTCTTAATATCGGCATCGTTGGAGCTCGCCATCAGTTCCGCCGTCGGGTGCGACCGGCGAAAATCGGTCACTTCCTCCGGGCGTTCATCGACCAGAAGAATGATGAGGATCATCTCCGGATGATTCTTGGTGACCGCGTCGGCGATGTGGTGCAACAGCGTCGTTTTCCCGGTGCGCGGTGGCGCAACGATCAGACCGCGCTGGCCCATTCCCAGCGGGGTCATCAAATCCATGATTCGCGTGGTGTACCGGTCGGGCACCGTCTCGAGCTTGATCCGCTTGTTCGGATTGATGGTTGTTAATTCTTCAAATGGACGGAGCCCCTGATATTTCGTGGGCTCTTCACCGTTAATCGTGACCAGCTTCGTGAGTTGGGGACCACGGCTGCCGCGCCGGATCTCGCCGTTGATCCACATGCCGTCGCGTAAAGCGAAGCGGCGCACAATCTCAGGGGTGACAAAGATGTCTTGCGGCGTCTGCACAAAGTTGCGTTTTGGATCGCGCAGGAAGCCGAACCCTTTCCCGGAAATCTCAATGATCCCCTCGCCAAATTCCGGTTCGGTCTGGACCGGTTCACTCGTTTCGCTGGCACGCTCGGCGAGTTCGCGGCCGGATGCGGCCGCGGGCTGATCGAGAGTCTCGACGGCAACATCTGCGCCGGACTTATCCGCATTTGTGGAAGAAGAATTTGGTGACTCTTCGGAATTATCGCGCCTGAAGCGATCGCCTCGGTAACGCCTCCGCTGGAACCGACGGCGCGGGCGATTGTGCCGTTGCTCCGGCCCCGCGGACTCAGTTTCCAGCGGCGCAGACTGGTTTTCGTTTTCTTCGTTCATAAGTTAAGAATGTTCGCTGCAGTGGGGGGCAGCGCCCTAAAGGTTTCCTGTAAGCGGTAGATCTTTCAGGCCGGCAACCCGGCCAGCAATTCGTCGGGGATATCTAGATTTGAATAGACGTTTTGCACGTCGTCGTCCTCTTCAAGCGCATCGCACAAGCGCAACACCTGACGCGCCACGGTCTCGTCCCTGACCGCGACTGTAGTATCGGGGATAAACGTAAACCTTTGCCCATCGGTACTGACGCCTGCTTTCTTGAGCGCTTCAGCTACGGCGTAGAGCTGATCGTGGGAAGTGATAATAACATATTGATCCTCCTCGGTTGTCAACTCCTCGGCGCCAGCTTCCAACGCGATCTCCAGCAAGCGATCCTCGTCGATGCTGGATCGCTGAACTATAATCTGCCCCTTTCTATGGAACATGTAGGAAACGCTGCCACTGGAAGAGAGATTGCCGTTGTTCTGGGTAAAAATTCTTCGAATCTCCGCGCCGGTGCGGTTTCTGTTGTCGGTCGCAGTTTCAACAATGATCGCCACGCCGCCGGGTGCATAACCTTCGTAAGTGATCTCGTCGAGTTGTTCGTCGTCTCTGCCCTCGCCAGTGCCGCGTTTGATCGCGCGCTCGATATTGTCATTGGGCATGCTCTGCGCTCGCGCAGCCAGAATAGCGCTACGCAGGCGCGGATTGCGGTTCGGATCGCCGCCCCCGGTTTTTGCCGCGATCGTGATCTCTTTCGATAGTTTGCTGAAGATCTTGCCGCGCTTTGCGTCGATCGCGCCTTTAAAGCGCTTGACCTTCGACCATTTGCTGTGTCCCGCCATAGGTGTGCGGAGTTATTTAGACCATGAAAACTTTCGAACAGTGTCACCTCGCAAGAGAAACGACTAGCGAGGGAGAAATTTACCGCAGCTGATTAATCGCACGAAAACTTCTCTCGTCAATCGTTTCGCAACCGAGCAGAGCGGGTGACAGCGAGTACCAGGACACTATTTTGCTTTCAAACTTTTCGTCAATCTTTCATTCTCCACCAGTATGAGAGTTCTACTTGCCGGCATTCTGGGTGGAATCGCGATGTTTATTTGGACATCGATTGCGCATATGGCGCTCCCACTGGGCGAAGCTGGGATTAGTGAGATTCCGAATGAATCAGCGGTTCTCAGCGCGATGCAGACCAACATCGGCGACAACACTGGTCTTTATATTTTTCCGGGCCTCGGCGTCGGCAATAACGCCAGCCGACAGGAAAAAAGCGAAGCCATGAAGCACATGCGCGAGAAAATCGCGGCGAATCCTTCGGGCATTCTCATGTATCATGCGCCCGGTCGCCCGTTCGCACTTGGCAAATCGCTCGGAATCGAACTCGGCACCGAACTGCTTGAATCAATTCTGGTCGTAGTCCTTTTGGCCCGGACGCGCATTGGCAGCTTTGCCGGACGCGTCGGCTTCGTCCTTGTCGCTGGAATTCTCAGCGCAATAGCAACCAACGTTTCGTACTGGAACTGGTACGGCTTCCCCGGTGTTTACACCGCCAGCTACATGTTCATCCAGATTGCAGGGTTCTTTCTCGTTGGAATTGTTGCCGGAATCATTTTGCGAAAGCGCAGCATACCAGTTGGAAGTCCTTACTGATTACTGCGGCGGTGAAGTTCACGCACGGTCAATGCTGGCCGGCCATTCACGGGTGCGTAAATAGCCTCTGCCTTGCCGTCGCTACGTGTAAAACGCCGGACCCCGCGAGTATTATCCGATATCCATTTGGCGCGCGCAGCGTTTGCTTTCAGGAATGTCATAATTTCCTTCTCAGAAAGATCGGTCTCTTTCACATGCGAATAGCTTTCGGAAATACTCCGGTCATTAGCAAACGTGACCAGATAGAGATATCTATCTTTTCCGTACATGACACTCACAGTTTCGTCTTCGAGCAGGCGTCGCTGAATGACTGTACCGTATGAATCTTCAATCTTATCGCCGCTGTCACCGAGGTTTGCCCACGCCGAACTCGCAGCCGCGAAAACCGCAATTATCAGGACAATCGCCTCTTTCATAAGTGTGATTCCGGCAATTCGCAGGTATTACCAAATCGGACTGCCGTCTCTGAATCGTGATTTTTTTACTATTCCTTGTTTTGCAAAGTAGACAAAGGCGAGCAACGTCGCAGCATGAAAGCGGAATCATTATTTGACGCTTTTGACAAGCTTTCTACCGCGCTCATTGCTGACGCCGCTCTGCGTTTAAAGGTTCCTTTCCGTATCAGTCCGCCTGGTGTTGGGCCAATGACGCCCCATCAGCGTCTCGCCGGCCCGGCCATCGAAGAATAGGGTCACGCTGCAACCAGGATCTAAAGATCTGATTCAGAACAGCATTATGGCGAAAAAAAGCAGGACTCGAAAACGAGCCGTACAGATCGAGGTTCGCCAGTCCGGTGTGCACGGTCGGGGCGTTTTTGCAGCGCAGTTCATTCCGGAAGGCAAACGCATTATCGAGTACACGGGCGAGCGCGTCTCCTGGGAAGCCGCGCCGGACGACGACAGCGATCCACACACTTTCAACTTCGGCTTGGAAAACGGTGAAGTAATCAATCCAGAGATTGGCGGTAACGATGCACGCTGGATAAATCACTCTTGCAACCCAAATTGCGAAGCCATCGAGGAAGATGATCGCATCTTCATTTATGCGATTTGCGACATTCAAGCTGGCGAAGAACTCCTTTATGATTACCGGTTGGAGATCGACGAACCGGTTACTGAAGCATCCAAAAAGAAATTCATGTGTCTCTGTGGCGCATCAAATTGCCGCGGCACAATGCTTGCCCTGTAGGAGCCGATAATCGCCTCCTTGAACGTTCGCGCTCCGTGCGTCTGGCGCGATAGTCAAAACCTATCCCGGCTAGATGCATAAAGTATTTCAATCCGCGACCTGATTGTGGCCGGTTGATAACATGGAAACCAAAATGCCGATAGGACAGCGTATTTCACGCTTCCTCGAGGAACGATATGTCCACAGGACGCGACCTCACTACCTGCCTGAGCTCGCCGCCTTTGGAATCATCCTGATCCTCGCCGTCTGGCCGATGTTATCAATGGTAGCGACGGCGTTGGAGACGATGAGATAACGCTAGCTTTTCGCGTCGTCGGCCATCGACCAATCTTTGCCCGCCAAAACGGCTGCGGCTTCTCGACGGAACGCTGCCGCTGCTTTGCTCTGGAACCGTAGCGGATTATAGAGAAAATTGAGTTCCCGCTCGGGAACCGGCGGAGCAAACGGCAGGCTGACGCATCCGGGCGTGGCTTGATGTTTCACCATCATTTGCGGCACGATTGAGACGCCGATCCCGGCAGCCACCATGCGCGCGATCGTGGTAAGCTGACTGCCGGCCAGCGCGACCTCCGGATGAAGACGGCTCGACTCGAGCACGTGATGCACCTGTTGCGAAAGGCAATGCATTTCGTGCAGGAGTAGGAATCGTTGCGATTGGAGATCGTCCAACGTGATCACGGTCTGCTTTGCCAGGGCGTGCCCTTCCGGCACAAGCGCGAGCAAAGGTTCCTTGCCGAGGAGTTCCACTCGCAGAGTCGGACTTCGCTGGGAAGTGGATGCCAATCCTACGTCCAATTCTCCGGCTTCTAGCTGTCGAGTGATGACTGCGGTCACATCTTCTACGACATGTAGTGTCACTTCCGGATAATGCTTTTGGAATGTCACGACCAGTTCCGGGAGAACATATGGCGCGATTGTGGGAATTGCGCCTACGGCTACATCACCGGCAATTTTGCCTTTGAGCTCATCCACGCAACGCCGGGCATCGCCGATGGACGCCAGGATCTGCCGCGCGTAATCGAGCAAACAACGCCCGGCCTCGGTTAGCGCAACCGAACGCGGCAGCCGATCGAACAGCGGCTGGCCGATCTCCGCTTCCAGTTTTCGAATCTGCTGACTCAGCGAAGGCTGCGCCACATGCACCTTTGCGGCCGCACGCGAAAAGTTCCCTTCGTCCGCCACCGCGACGAAATAACGCAACTGATGAATCTCCATAAACAAATCCTCGTCAAAGAACACTCACAGTAACGCCGGCAGTGCGACTTTAAAACTGCCCCGTTGCTTCACAAAGATCGACAGGGCAGGTGCCGCAGCAGTCGATCGACTTAACGAAACAAGTCAGCAAGAACCGGTGAATGAAACATCCACAGTTTGGCCGGCGAAACGCTCACCATCAATCCGGCTGTAATTTGCTGCACTGCTTCGCGGCCAGCGGCAGCAACTGACGCTCTTATCGGCGCTCTTACCAATCTCCCAACTGCGCCGTGCCCATCGGACCAAAGCCATCGAACTGCTCAGCAACGATGTGGTGGGGGCCGGCGCCCTCAAATGTCATCGTCGGAGATGGGTTCATTGTCTGTTGACCCGGCTGAGCCTGCTGCGCGGCAAGCGCACTCTTGTAAGCGTCGAATTGCTTTTGTTTCCCGACGTAGATTTTATCCTTCGTCGCAGTCGGAAACACGTAATACAATTTGCCGTTGTATTTCACGGCCGAGACCCTGTATTGGGCCAGACCATTGATCGCTTGTTGCTGTTTGGGTGTCGTAACCGTGATTACCTTGAATCCCGACTGTGCGAGCAAGAACTCCTTCTTGGACGCGGTAAGTTCTGCCTGGTTGGTGGACACGGTTTGGCATCCAGCGATTAAGGCCAGGACCAGCACGGCCCCGGTGATTTTTGTCACTGTCATTAGCTGTTTCATATATCTTGGGTAGCTCTTTACTTCTGTTGGTGTCTTGAAGGAAGTTCAATCTTAGCTGTTGGGTTAGTATCGGCGCCTGCCGCCACCCTCGCGCCCGACAAAGCCACAAAACGGTTACGGCGGCGATCAGGCGAAGACGATCTTAAAGCCTTGGAATGTGGTGGCATTTCGGGAGTTTGGTTCGCCCGGTCCCATCTCGCCTATTGGACCAAAGACCAATAGAAGCTTCGATTTAATATTGTTACTGTTTTTATTGATTTGCCGGAGATGGAGCGTTATTCCTCGATCAAAATGCGAAGTCCTTATTCGATTTGCTACCGCGTCCTGTTTAGCCTGACCTTGGCGATTCTTTTGGGATCCTGCGAATCGTATGGCCCGTTCCACCCCAACACGGCCACAGAACCGCTCAACTCAATACGAGGCCCAAGCGACGGGCGCTACAAATTCGCTTTCATCGAATTCGGCGATCAGGGCTCGGCCTTGGATACATCACAACGAGCGGCTGCGATCAACGTGATTCGCCAGGCGCAGCGCCCGCTTCTTTTCGTTTACATCCATGGCTGGATGAACAACGCCAATTCTGGTGATGTTTGCCGATTTGAACACTTTATCGATATGATCTCGCGTCTTCCGGAGGTGACCCAGGGAAAGATTAATGTGATCGGTGTTTATATCGCATGGCGCGGCAAAGACCTTAGCGTGCCGGGCCTGGATTTGCTGACTTTTTGGAACCGCAAGTTGACGGGCGGTTCGGTGGCGGCGCAAAACAGTTGCCTGGCTACTATTAACGAACTGGCGCTGGCTGCGCGAGAGCCAGGCAAGCAGGTCCACCATTGCGTGCTGATGGGTCACTCGTTTGGCGGATTGGTCCTGAGCAATACTATTTCTCACTCCATCCTCGATGCCAGCAGCACCGGTGCGCGCAACGCCAGCCCCTGGGACATGGCGGTCGCGTTCAACCCTGCGGATGATTCCATCGGCACCCGGCAGTTGTTATCCGAATTAGATTATCTTTATCAGTATGACCCGAGCCGTGGCGCTTATGTAGGCAGGAGTCCCGGGGCTGAAGAGGGTGCTGTGACGAACGAGAACCGTCCCCTTCTCATCGTTCTACAATCGGAAAACGATCAGGCGACAGGGAAATTCTTTCCAATAGGTCAGAGTCTGGCCAACACCGTAAATCTTCATTACCACTGGGACAAGGTTCCAGTGCCTGGCGGCAACGGACAAAAAGTATCGGAGGGAGAGTTTCAGACCCACACGCCCGGCAACGATAAGTATCTGGTAAATTTTAACGTTGTTCCATTAGGCGGAGCTACGCCGCCGTCGGATCTAAAGACGTATGAGAACCGGGCCTTCGAAGCCAATCTTCGACAAAACGTGCGCGGCCGAACCTTTCTCACCAGCGAGGAGAACGATGGTCATGAAAAACAATTCTGTCGCGGTCCAGATTACAATCCCGGATGAGACGCGCCCTCCCACTGGGAAGGAAGACTGGCGCCGTTGGGAGTTTGTCTACAGCGGCAATGCGCGTGTGCCCTGCTGGATCGTACGCGTACCGAAGGAAATCATTTGGGGTCACGGAGGACTGTGGAGCGATAACTCGGTAGCGATGTTCGGCGCTCTTTATCGTATGCATTTTCCCTTGAATGCAGAAGGGGTGCCTGCTCCTTCTCAGCCGATTCGTGTTCCCAAGGCTCCAGACACGCAAAAACTGAACCAGGACAAGCTGCACTGAAGGCGCGGCGCGCGTCAGTGTTGCGGCAAACCGGATTCGTTTCCCCAAAATCCTGATTGCTCAGGAATCATTGGATTTTGGTGCTGAATAAAGTGAGACCAGGCGTGCGATGAGGACCGCCACATAGAGCATGCCAGTCATCGCTTCCATGGCTGCGAGCCAGCGCGCAATTCTTGAGACGGGCGTGATGTCACCGTAGCCGACGGTGCTAAGTGTTATGAAGCTGAAGTAGAAGCCAGTGAACCCATCCATTGAGTGGTCCCCAGCGTTCGTGTTGAAAGAGAAGGCTCCTCCTGGCGTCAATCGGTCCACAAGCCAGTAGGCCAACGTCCACATCAAACCGAGCATCAGATAAGCCGAAATGCTCGCACAGAGCACTTCGAGAGTTACCGAAGGCGCACGAAGAACGAAGCGCAGCAGATTGGCGACGACAAAAGCAATCAAGATGAGGCCGCCAACGAGAAAGACGCGAGGCGGAACCAGGTCGGGCCGGAAGAGATTTATCCACCTGCCGGCGATCCCTGGAATGGCAAGCACGAGCGCGATGAGCAGGACGCCTTTGCGGTCTGCGACGGCAAGGACGGCAGCAAGCAGGACCAGCGAAAACAAAAACGATAGAATAAGAGGGCCACCTTTAATTTCTTCGACAAAAGGGGCGCAGATGAAGAAGAGAGCAAGAACTATCAGAAGTTGCACTGTGGAGAAGCGCCGGAATCTCTTCGTCGCTGCAATGGTTCGCTACCTTCTGTAGTGGATCTCTTCAATCGACCCTCGAAATGTTTGCGGGTTCCTTTATTCGGTGATGATTCGACGACCTATCTAATACAGCTCCTTCTCTGTCGGCTGTCATTACTCTGCCACGACACACCGACTGGGCGTATATCGTGCGCGCGTCATCTTCTCGCGTCACTGGAACAGGACACCCTTAATGAGCTTCGGAAGGACAGGAGTGATCGAGACCTGCACGTTCCACTCCTGTCCGGAGATCCGCGGATGCACCGGCATGTACTGCACCGCGAGCTGAATCTTGATGGGCAGACGTCCAAGCTTTACCACCTTGGCCAAGCCGAGCCCGACGGGGACCGTCCAGACGTCCTCAGACGGCGCGGTCCAGTCCGCCAAGATATTGCCCGAGTACCCGAGGCTCCAGCCGTCGCCAAAGAAGAGCGAGGCGATGGGTTGCAGGTTCATCTGGTTCGTGTCGCGCCGGAAGTGCTCGCCGCCGATAGACCACCATTGCTGGGGAAACACGCCGATGAAGTACTGCTTCGTGAGGTAGCCTACCACCGACAGTGGGTCCAAGCTGCCATTTGCCCTGGCCGGTGAACACCGAGGTCGCAGTCGGGAAGATGGCGGTAGGCCCGGCTCCGAGAATCCAGTTGCCCGAGTTCGCAGGCGACAGCAACTCCACCAGAGCCAGATCGCCCAGCCCGGCGTCCCGCGCGAATTCGCCGGGGGACGTCTCGTGCGGGACGATGTTGTAGAAGGGCATCACCGGCCGCGTGATCAGGTTCCAGTCTTTGGTCAGGCTCACTGGCATTACTGGCTGGAAATTCCAGTTGTTGTTCCACTGGCCGTTGTTCAGCTCGAAGTTGTTGAACTGATTCGCGATGGACCAGATGCTGCTCACCGGGTTCGTAAGCTCCCGGTTCAGCTCGCTCGCCGATGGTTCTTTATCAGAGCGATTCGGTAACCGCGCCCAAACTAAGATTCTCACTTGTCTGGAACGGCAAGCTGATCCGAGCTGTCTGAAAAGGCTCGCCAGTCGCGTTGCCGTTTGCATCGCCGTCGAATGGTTCCGCCGCACGGACAGCCGGACGAACTGAGAGAATTCCCAATGCGAGAACGGCGACTCGTAAAACGATTTGAGTCCGCTTCATATTGGCTGCCCCCTCTTTTCGGTGCCTCTCAAGCAACGAGGGGCAGCAGCCGTCAAGCCGCTGCCCTTTACGTTATGTATGACTGTTGCTTACCAATCTCCCATGGCCGCGGTGCCCATCGGACCAAACCCACCGAACTGCTGAACTTCGATGTGTTCGGGTCCGGCGCCCTCCAGCGTGGGCTCCAGAGACTGTCCTGCTATCAGCTGTTGACCCGGTTGAGCCGCTGTCTGGGCGGCTGGGTGGCTGGCATACGCCGCCGCGAGCGCCTGTTTATAGGCGTTGAATTGCTTTTGGTGTCCGTAGTAGATCTTGTCTTTCGTCCCAGTCGGAAACACATAGAACAATTTCCCGTTGTAATGAACGGCTGTGACCCTGCCCACAGTGAGTTGACTCACTGCCTGTTGCTGCTTTGGGGTCGTGACTGTTATAGTCCTAAAACCTGATTGTGCGAGCAAGGCTTCTTTCTGGGCGATAACATCGCCTGTACCGGTGGTCTGACACGCTGCTAATAGCGCCAGGACCGCCCCGATACCGGCGATACCTGTTAGTGTTAATAGTTTTTTCATATTTTTCCTTTGTGTGTGTTCTCTGCTTTGTTAGTTCTACAAAAAAATTGGATCTTGGTTCAAGACATTAATTTTCATCGTCGACCCCTGAATCCGCCGCCGCCGAATCCGCCAAAGCGGCCACCACCGAATCCTCCTCCACCGCCGAACCGATCACCGCCGAATCCACCACCGCCGCGAGTCGCGTCACCGCCGCCAAATCCACCACCGCCACCGGAGCGATCAAAGCCGCCGCCCTGAAAGCCCTGGAAGCGCTGGCTCGAAAAATCACCACGTGACCGGTTCTGAGCCTCGCGGTCCAAATCACCAGAGCCGCCTCCACCGCCGGACCCATCCAAACCGCTTCCCCCTGAACGGTCGGCGCCGCCCCCGCTGCTGCTCGATCCTCGCTACTCGCTGCCGACGACCGCTGCTGATAACTTTCGGATCCCGTCCGTTGCTGGTTACTTTCTGCCCCTTGCCAGTTCGGCTGAGGCTTATTTACAGAGTTCCAGCTTCCATTATCGTACTTCTGCCAACCATTGCCAGTATTCTTGTAAACGTTGCCATCGTGTCCAGCATACATGTTGCCGCTTGCGGTTTTACCAACCGCACTATTTCCCCACTTCGTGCTGGAAGCCGCAACTTTCCCTCCCTGCGAATCCGCGGCGCCGGCCACAGTTCCATTAGCGGTCGAATAGTGCCCCATGGTAGCGCTCTGGTTTCCTCGCGACACGTAGGAGCTACCCCACTGAGCGTTCGGGCTCGAACCTTGTCGTGTCTGAGCATAGGTGCCCGTGTAAGGGTTATAGGCCTGTGCTGCGCTTCTGCTCCCATAGGGCGTCGAGACCGAAGCGCCTCGCGCGTAGGTCCCCGTATAAGGATTGTAGGCCGCCCCGCTTGTCGCCGATCCGTACGGGCCATAAGCCGTCTGCTTTCCAACCGTAAGCTCCCGTGTTGTAATCATAGTAAGGCGCTGGATAAGATGGTAACCATAACCCCAATAAGCGCCACAATACGTCGCCGGATACGGATAATAGAAGCCACCATAACAATATGGCGGCCACCAATAGCCACTTCCATCGGCAAGAATCGCACCCGTGGCGGCACCCAGAATGAACGTGCCTAGATATCCCGCTGTGTAGTTCGCTGTAACGGTGCCGTCGGGATTCGCGGTCTGGGTAACGTAAGTCACGTTATAAACCGGCGAGCTCGACGGAATCGTGTAAATCTCCTGTGGAACTGACGTGCATGTAGTCCACGGCCCCGTTGGATTAGGAGACATGAACCACACGCCCTGGAGGCAAAGGTAATAGACATCTCCAACTTTGATTACTTTGTCTCGAGTGTTCGTTGCATATTCCATCGATGTTCCCTTGATCGGCTCAAACTTTGGATCACCGGCATAGTCAACCTTGAGCCTTGGATGCTGCTTCCTTTTGATTGACCGTGATCGTTGTTGGTACCTGCGCCAGCAAAACCGCATCTTTTGCTTCCTCGGTCCCAGGAACTGAAGCAAGTATCCCTGAAGCGGGACTGCTCAGTGGAATTTTGGCAAAGTCGGCAGGAAGATCTGGTGTCGCGTAGGTCCACGGCCCCTGCAGATCACCGGCCCGGAACCAACGGCCCGCAGTCAGAAAGTAAAATTGCTGCGCCGGCTTATATACGAACACGACGCTGTTCGTATTGGTCGCGTATTCAAGCTGAGTGTCCGGAATTTGCGAATAAACGGGCTGACCATCGAAAAGAATGACTTCAGCCGGTTTGTCGCTGTAGAACACGTCTGGCGTGATGCCCTTCGGGTTAGCAGGAGGCGGAATAAATTTCTTGAGTGCGCTCCATTCTTTATCCTGCGGCACCTTCGACATGTCGGTCGGCAACTTCTTCGTAGGCGACCATTGCCCATCGAGACTGCTGGCCATCAACCACTGCTGACCAACTGCGAGGTAGTAAGTGGAATTGCCAGAGTCGAAGAACAGTGGCCACTGGGTGTTCACAACAAACTTCAAATTCGTGTTCGGAACTTCCGAAAGAGCGGGTTCGCCATTCACACTCAGCAGAATCGATGGGCGGTAACCAACAAAAATTTTGGGCGGATCATTGCTCAATTGTACACCAGCCGGTGCCTCCTTCTTTGGCGTCGACGCAATCAAATGATACAGAGAAATTGAGAGATTCGACGGGACAAATGTTTTGAACAACTGCTCCATCTTCTCCGCAGCGGCCTTATCCAGTGACGGAAAATACGTGCCTGTAATCTCCGGATTGGTGATGGTCACGAGCTTGGCAACGTTGTCGATGTTCGTAGTCCCCTTCATTTCCACCACGCCCACCACGGTCTTGCCGGTCTTGGGTGTAAGCGAAATCGCCATTCGCCAGCTCAGATCCTGGAAGTTCTTCCAATCATCGATCTGGGGTTGATAAACGATGAGCCGGGTGCCGTTGCTGTATTTTTCGCGTGGCCAGCTCGAATCGCTTGATTGGCCGGATCCCGTTGTGGCGACCGTTCTTTCAACCGGCGAAGCTACAAGTACTGCGACAAGGAGGACACTTAGGAGTAGCGAACTGCGAAGCAATTTCATAGGCGAAAATTCGATTGGTCCCATCATGGCCGTCGCCCGCTCGGTTGGCAATAGGACTTTAGGCCAATATGCGGAAGAGGTTGTGTTGGTGTTTGGATGTTCATGCCCGTTGATTGTCCTGCGCGCCTGGTGGGTCGCCTCTCCCTGGCGAGGGAGAGGGGGAGGGTGAGGGTCTATGCAGCGCAACTAGAAGGAGCAGTTCTAAACCCCTCACCTTAGTCCTCTCCCCTTCTCCGAGGGGAGAGGCGTAGCGCCAATCTGCAAGCAACGAACTCCACCCTGTGCCCGGCGCGCTCATTTGATCTCAAAAGGAAAGATTACCTTCCAATCCTTCTTCATGCTGATGACAATCCAGCCGTTCTTTTCTGCCTCGTCGTAGAGGGCTTGGGTGAAGGTGCCCACCTTGCTGGCGGGCAACCCGTGGGCCGGCCCGTACGCATACTCGCGCGTAGCGTCATCGTGCAAAACAAGCATGGCAAGCCGCGCACCGTCACCGGCTTTGGTGTATTCGAGCATCTGCTGATCGCCGGTTGAGTTACCGAAGGCTGCGTAAGGTCGGCGGCCAATCATCAAGTGGATGCCCTCAGGTTTGCCGGCGTTATTGTCGTTCAACAGCAGCTTCGGTTCTTTGGTCAGGAACGGTTTGCCGTTCTTGTCGTAGCCGTACTTCGTACCGCCAGCGGTGCCGACCACTTGTTCGGGCGGAATGCCATATGTCTGCTCCGCGTACACGCGCACGAAGTCCTGTCCGCCGCCGGTGACGATGTAAGTCTTATAGCCATTGGCGCGGAGATACTTCAGCACTTCCTGCATCGGGAGATAGGTCAGCTCCGTGTAGGGCTTCTTCCAGCGCGGATGTTTTGCTTCGGCGAGCCATTGCTTCACCTCAGCCTGAAACGTCTCGACCGACATGCCGGTCGAGCGTGGCAATGGCAATCTTCTCGAGGTCGGGCAGTGTCAGCTTCTCCATCGCCGCGCGGTCGCCGTGAAGCAGTTCCAGGACGGTGTTGAACGGCGCGACGTTCGCCAGTTCGGGCTTCGCCTTGACCAGCGCCGGAACCTTCTCCAGGCAATACATCACCTGGGTATAGATCGGATGCTCGACCCATAGCGTGCCGTCCTGATCGAACGTGGCGATGCGCTCCTCGGGCGGTACGAACTGCGGACTGCCTTGAGTCGTCGTCGCCTTGACGAATTCTAGGATGGCTTGCTTGGCCGGGCCGTCGTTCCACGAAGCAAGTGGATCGTCAGCGCGAGCAAGACTCGAACTCGAGTACCGTCAGCGTGACGGCAATGACTAGTGATTTGACGATTGCAGGTTTCACGTCGTTCCTCATTGTGTTAACTCATTTCATCTTCTCAAAGCGAGGCATTCATTCCCGCTCACACGTTTTCTTAAAAATTCACACCCCCTTGGACAAAGGGCCCACTCAAGTCGGTCTTATTGGTAAAGCCGGCAGAGACAAAGTCTGTCCTCAGCCAGCGCCAGCCTGCCTGCACCCAGAACCACCGGCTGACTTGAAATTCGAGGCCGCCTTGAAGCTGATAGCTCCAGTCCTCGCTTGATATCGGCGTTTTCACGAGCGTCCGTCCCTGGCGATGTATCTCAAAAGCCGAGTCGGAATTGGCATCGAACCCACCGATATCGCCTTCGGCGTAAAGTGATGTCGCCTTCCAAATCCTCACTTTTCCGCGCGTCCCGATCACTGGATCGACCCAATCGATCGAGCCTTCTGCATCCAATTTTTTGCGAATTCCGAGTAGTTCACGAAGAATGGGAATCCGCGCATCGCCGTTATCGAAAATGCTTAGATTAATGCCTTCATAATTGTAACGCGCGCCCGCAAAGAAAGAGACAGCTGCCTTATCGCAATTAATTATTCGGTAACCGAGGAAGCCTTCGGCGAATCCGTCTTTAAGATGAAGATTCGCATTGGTAAAAAGTAACCCCGGCAGAGTCGCAGAAGCGCCTACCTCCATGTACTGACCGTCTCCGAAAAGCTCCCATCGCTGATAGCGAAGGTCAGCGCTGAGCACAATGGGCACATGGGTCAGATGGTTGAAAAGCTGGCTGAAGGTAACGTCTGAGGAGTCGGCTCAATCCAAGGACTCCACTATCGCCGGATATACCGGCCAGCCATCCGGGGGCGCCGATCCGGATTTCCCACGGTGGCAGAGTTTCGCACCAGCTCTTTTTCACCGGCACAACCTCTTTCGAATAATCTTTTCCGTCGGTAGCAAGCGGTTCCGGGCCTCCAAAAAGAATCGTGGAACTGCTAAAGAGAATCGCCACCAGAACGAGCCAAACGGATTTGTCAGCCGACCAATTGTTCATGGTCTTCTTTTTACTTCCTCAGCGGCCCGTTAAACAAACTCTTTCTTTCTTAAATTCATTCTCGCTCAAAATGTCGGCAGCGGCGTTGGCCCGAAGAATATCCGCATCGCCTTTTCTTTCCCGATCACGCGCACCAGCTCGTGCACCATGCAATACGCGGCGATGAGGACGAAGAGAATGATCTGGATGGCCCAGAAATGCGGCCAGATGATTTCCGACAGCAACTTTTGATTGCCGGAGACAAAGCCGCCCGTCTCGCGCCAGAAATCAATGAGACGCTCCAGATAGTGAATGACAGCAGAAATCAACAGATAGATAACGGTCTTCCAGGCGATGTTGTAGATCAGCGGTTTAGCAGGAAAACGATTGATTATCGGTAGCATGTCCGCGAGGAGCACTGCTTTACCGAGAACAAGAGCGGCGACAGCAATTGAAATGGAAGAGGATGGCGCGAGCCCGGTTCCCTCCAGCATCAATACGCGAATAAACATGACGAGATGCAGCGCGACGAAAAAGTAAATCGTCGGCGGGAGGATCTTGAAGAACTCTTCTTTTAGCTTGGTCATTTTGAGGTGATTTCCTTTCGACTGAGGACGGGCCGCATAAGGGAGCAGCCTCGCGGGTTTCATGATTAGCATTCATCTGGTTGTAGCCGTCAAGGTGGGTTCTTGCAGATTCCGTCGCCGAGTTTTGCAAACGTGACGCTTTTGTTCAGTCGGATTCACTTGGATTCACTCGGATCGAACGGGTGGCGCACTTCTCTGGCGAGTTCATCCAGTTGCTCGAGTTCCTGCGTTTCGCAAAATAAGGCGAATTAACCGATAAGAAAAACGGCGTAGCGGAAGGTGGGTATCTCGAATTCAGGCTTTCGCAGGATAAAGACGAAGCCCAAAGGCGGAGGTAACCAGCACGAAGGAGAAGCGGACGACAAATAGAAGGATGTAGCCAACGAGTGCGTTAGGAAGTTGCGACTGTGTCGGACGAAGTCGATGCTGATCCTTCCCCAAGCGAACCGCGTCGCAACGGGTTTCCTTAAAAAGTAGCGGCCTGCACAAGTTGGAACTGCATCTTGGTTCCCGGGCTGATCACTAATGTGCCAGCGGTATGTCCATAGTGCGCCTGTCGCCCTGTCGTTGTCGGGCTACCCGGTTGGAACCCGTTTGTTTTTACCGCGACATTACGTCCGTTCACAGAAATCGACGTGAGTTCCAGACTGAGTGGTTCGGATTTGCGCGGGTTAGCGCGAGAAGAGCGAATCTTCCCGAACGCCTTTGTTCCAGCTTTCAATACGACCGTTCCTTTAACAGAGACGTCCCGGTCGATCTGCGCCGCAAAGGTTCTGCCCACTGGATCCTGTGAAGAGATGGAACTGGCGGTGCTTATGTTGAGCGTTGTTCCAGCGGGAATGGTAGCCGCATTTAAAGATGAAGCTGCAAAGCACACGCAGACTGCAGCGATAACTGTATGGAATTTGTTTTGGATCATATTGGTTTGAATGGCTGCGGTTGAGTTATGTAGAGAACGAAAGTCACTGACAATTACAAGAGGTTGGCGTCGGATCGTCAAGACGAATATTCGCCCGAAAAAGACACAGAGGAAACCGATCCTTACAAAATTGGTCCCAGCATCGCAATGGTGTTGTTCCAAAGCCGGCGGGTCATCGGCCATTGGGCCACCGTCTCGGCGGTGACGGGATGGGAGCAGGCAAGATAGGCGTCCTGACGGCGGCGCATTTCGGCAGTTAAAGTTGGATCGTAGAACAGAATGTTGTTTTCGTAATTCAAATCGAAACTGCGCCGGTCCATGTTGGCCGAGCCGATCAACGTGACTTCTCCGTCCAATGTGAGTGACTTGGTATGGAGTAGGCCGCCTTCGTACTCGTAAATGCGGACGCCGGCGGCGAGCAAGTCACTATAGTAACTGCGACTGGCCGCCGCCACGATCCATGAGTCGTTTCGCGCGGGGAAAATAATAGTGGTGCTAACGCCGCGCCGGGCACTGGCACAAAGGGCGCTCTGCATGGCTTCGTCGGGCACATAATAGGGAGTCGTGATGACCAGCTCCCGCCGGGCGGTGTACAATGAGGGTTTCGAAGACTTCGGGCATGGCCGAGTTATATACCGTCGGCCCGGTGCCAATGACCTGCGCTGTCAGCCCAGGGTCGCCGGGCGGCAACGGTTGACGCAACAAGGGCGTGAGATCGCCACCCATTTGCGCCATCCAGTCGCTGGCGAAAAGATACTGATTCTGCCGCGCAATCGGTCCCTCAAAACGCATCATCGCATCTACCCATGGGGCAAACCTTGCCTTGATCCGGAACTCGGGGTCTGCGCAGTTCTGACTGCCGCAATAGGTGATCCGATTATCAATCACCAGAATCTTGCGGTGATTGCGCAAATCGATGCGTCCTCGCAACGGACGCAAAAGGGGATTGCCGATGGGCAGGGCGGTAGCCACCTGAACGCCCGCCGACTGCATGGCTTTCCAATGCGGAGATTCGATCATGATGCGCGAGCCCAATCCATCGGCCATCACCCGGCAGACGACCTTACGCGCGGCCGCCCGTTTCAGCGCCTCGACCACTTTGAGTCCGTTGTTATCCGGCAGCCAGATGTAAAAGATCAGATGGACATGATCCTGAGAAGCATCAATATCTGCGACCATGGACTCGATGGTCGCGTTGGAATCTGGCAGCAAGCTCGCATGGTTGCCACCCACGGGCTCGAAGCCATTGACCGAGTGTCCGAGCCGGAAGAGGTGGGCGTAAGTCTCTGGAATTTTCGGTTGCAGATTAGGCGAATCCATTCCCGGGGCCTTGGTAAGGTCAGGCATGGCGGCCAGCACTGCGCACAGGCGACTCACACGCCGGCGGCCGATACTGGTTTCACCGAGAAAGATATAAGCCAGGATGCCGATCACGGGCAGAACAATGATGACAACGATCCAGGCAACCCGTGAAGCCGGCTCCCGGTGCGGCCGCAAAATGACCCGCGCAATCACGCCGAGGTGGATCAGGAAAAAGGCTCCCGTCCACAGTGCTGTTAGGACCTGACTTTCAGTCATTCGTTGGCTGGGTTATTGACGTGGTCGTTTTCCCTCTCGTACCGATACTGGAGCTTCGGAACGAAGAAAAGGCTCGTTTGGAGCTAAGTTAGCCCGGATACTAAGGTAGTGTGTTCTGGAGGTTCGCCCATAAGGTTGGCGATGTTGATCCCAGCGCCGGCGATGTTGGCTTGTTCGTTCAGATCGCTGATTTCGTTAACCGGCCCACTGTGAACGCCCATACGTACGCGCAGGTGGGGATGACTCTTCAGCGCCTTTGCGATTTCCAGTGCGCACAGAACAGGCGCCTCCGGACTGGTGCGGAAAACAAGTTGCGCCACCATCGCCCGTAGGCAAACGCACCAACTTCCCCTGCGCTTCGGCGAGACGGAACTGTTCCGTTCCGCGGACGATTCTCCTCAACGTTTGAATCTGCTCACTCTGCTTTGTGATCAGCAATTTCGAATAACCGACGATGTCGATGAATAAAACGTGCCCGATCTCGAACTTCACGTCTGCGGGTTGCTCGGATGGGTTGTCACTCACTTGGGTTTTGTCCTGGCAGAACTTGTCGAAAATCCGTGGCATGAAAGCGCGGAAAATAGCAGAAATTTAGCTCTGTGAGGAGCGGAAAAACGAAGGGAGCGCCCGCCTTAACGCGACAAATCCAAGATGGATTGCCGATGATGGTGAGAATATCGTCGCAGTGGCAGGCCGCTAGAAATGCCCCGCTTCGCAGGTTCGCGCTAGAATGCATTTGCCGAGAAACTCGGCTGGCGCGATGGCGCTGCGGGAACTGTCACATTGGTTAAGAAGATAATGGGTCAGGCGGGCGCAAATGTCGCCACGATTTTTGATTGCATCGACGCAGACGAAGGGCGCGCTGCGCTGCCGAAGAAAGATAACTGAAAACTTCGCGACTCCAAGTTTGAGGGCTCCCAATCCCGGGAGGAATCCGTGGAAAAATCAGAGTGCTCTCATGTGATGACTAGCTCAAAACATGTTTACGAAGTCCGCCGCGCAAAGATAAACGCGGCGTCGATCTAATTTCCGATGCGCTGCCGTTTAGCGGCTTGTGGTACGGTGAGTCGGATGCGATTAGCAATGCAGTCGGCTCCGTAAAGTTTTACAGCCGGCCCGCATGCCTTTCCACTCTGATCAGTTGGGCCATGTCTTCTCGTCTCGCCAGTTTACCTTTGCTTGGCAAAGAACGTTTGTTATTTCTGCTTGGGACCAACCACTTTTTGGACTAACGCCTCAAATCGCGGATCCCCACGGAGTGGATCGAGCCAGGGGTCAACTTTAATCACGTTGATGCTTAGGCCGTCATGGTCGGCAATAACTTGCTCCAACCAACGAACTGCTTCGTCGCGATTTCCCAGACTGAGGTAGAGGAAAGCACGCCAGTATGAGGGCACGTGCCGATGCTGGCTGAGTTCTTCCAGTTCAGCCAGTAGTCGCACGGCCGCATCCTTGTCGCCTGACTTGGCTTTAGCAGATGCGAGCAGCACTGGAACAAAAAGATCGTCGCTCAACTGCTGTGCCTGTGTGTATTCAGCAATCGCGGCAGGCAGGTCGCCCTTTAGCTGGAGCGCCATGCCCAGATTATAATGTGCGTAATAAAACGTCGGATCAATCTCCAGCGTCTTTCGCAACTGCGCGATCGCCTCATCGTATCGACGCGCACAAAACAGATTCTGTCCCAGGTCTGCATTGATAATGGGCGAGAACGGATCAAGCTCAACGGCGCGTTTGCCCTCGGCGATCGCTTCCTCAAACCGGCCCAGGGCAAGGAGTGGGCCGTTTCCATACCAATGGTGGGCTGTTGCGTAGTTGGGGTTTAACGCGATGGCGCGCTGAAATTCCGATATTGAACCAGCCATATCGAGGTCACCGACGCACAATATCAATGCCAAGGCAGTATGCGCCTCCGCCAGCTTGTCATCCAGTTGAAGAGCCTTTACTGCGGCAGCCTTTGCTTTCGGGTAGGCATCCTGTGGTGCTGTCGCGGTATACGCTGGCAGGATAGCGTAAGCCTCCGCCAGACCAGCATAAGCCAGGGCATAGTTTGGATCGCGCGCAATCGCCTTCTCGTAAAATGCGATTGCCTTCGGGATGTTGTCCCCACTGCGTTTGCCCCAAAGCGATCGGCCTTTGAGATAAAGCTCGTAGGCGGTCAAGTCACTCGTCGGCTGGGCCGTTATCAGTTGCTTCTCCGCGCCGCTTAACTTCGCCTGCAACCTGTTAGCGATCGTTGTCGCGATGTCGCTTTCAACCGCAAAAATGTCAGTAAGCTTGCGGTCGTAAATGTCTCCCCAGAGATGGGTGTCGTTCAGCGCGTTGATCAGCTGCACATTAACCCGCACCTGATCGGCCGCTTTTTGGACGCTACCTTCGAGAACATTTGCCACCCCAAGTTGCTTGGCAATCTCGCGTAGATTGTCCGGCGCGCTTTTGTACTTCTGCGTGGAAGTGCGTGAGATGACCTTCAGGTCCGCGATCTTGGACAGGCGGGCCAGAATTTCATCCTGCATTCCTTCGGCAAGGTAGGCGTCCTCTTTGTCATTGCTCAAATTCTCAAATGGCAATACGGCGATTCCCGTTGAAGGTTGGCGCCCCACCGCGCCGACTTTCCAGACGATAACGCCTACTGCTGACGCCAGGAGAACGGACATCACCACCAAGGCAGCAGCAGCTGGATTGCGGCGTATCCATTTTCTTCCGCGAGCGAGAACGCCCGTGCGACGTGCGCAAATCGGTTCGTGTCTTAGCCAGTGTTCAAGGTCTTCCGCCAGCCCGAGCGCAGAAGAGTAGCGACGCTTTGGATCCTTCTCGAGACACTTCAAACAGATCGTGGAAAGGTCACGATCCACTTTCGGATTTAAGAGGCGCGGTTGTCGCGGCTCGGTCTCCAACAATAAGCGGACTGTTTCAAAAGGCGTGCCGCCGATGAAAGGCGGTTGCCCCGCGAGCAGCTGATACAGGACCGCGCCTAGGCCGTAAACATCAGTTGCGCTGCTGAGATGCCCATTATTTGCATGGGCTTGTTCTGGCGCCATGTAGCTCGGCGTACCTGAAACCTCGATTGTACAGGTTGCATCGTTTTCCGTCTCAAGGAGCCGCGCCACACCGAAATCGGTCAAATGCGGTTCGCCTTTGGTATCGAGCAAAATATTCCCCGGCTTGATGTCTCTATGAATGATGCCGTGTTGGTGAGCATAATGAACCGTCCGCGCCAGCTTCGTGATCACTTCGGTAGCCTGGCGGGGCGACATCGGTTCGCGTTTAGCAATTTGATCGAGTCGACCTCCTTCGACTAATCCCATGCTAAAATAACAGCGGCCCTTCCGCTGCCCGATCTCGTGGATTGGGACCACGAAGGGGTGGTTCAATTTGGCAGCAGCTTCTGCCTCAAGACGAAACCGTTTGAGATGTGCTTTGGTCCTCCCATGGCTGATTCCGATGATCTTTATCGCAACAGTGCGGTTCAGACTCTTCTGTCTGGCACGATACACAACACCCTGTCCACCGCGGCCAATCTCCTCCAGTAGCTCATAATCGTCGGACGCACTGAACAGTTCTGAGTCGTTATCAGCTCCAAAATCCCTCGCGTTGGGGCCGCCTACGGACTCCGTCAGAATGCTTAGGCCTGTATCAAAAAGGCAAACACTGCAAAGTCCCTGCGGTGCGGTGTCAAAGATCGTGTTCCCGCATTTACCGCAAACTCGGGCATTCGTTGTCTCGGCTCTCCTCATTTCGTCAGCTATTGTTTTGCAATACAGCGATAAAATGCCGCAACTCATCTTCAATCTCGGCAGGTTTGGCGACCGTCTCGGCAATCTCATCGCGCAACAGAGCGCCATATCGATGACGGAGACGGTGAAACGCTTGTTTTACGGCGTTTTCGGTCATCCCCAACTCCTGCGCGATTTGGGCCTGCGAAGGCCGGTCCGGTTCACCGACAAGAAGTTGTTTCAATCGGTCGAATAACGCTGCGCTAGCCGCCATGCGATATTCTTCCGCAAGTTGGCCAAGCACCTGATCGAGCAGTGTCAGAGCCCATTCGCGCTCATAAATTCGATCGGCGGTCAAAGTGTCTAGTGGCTCAAGATGGCCATGCTCCCGTCCGACCAACTCTTCCAAACGCAGTGCCGGACGGCCGTGTCCGCGTTTGCCAGCCATTGCGCTACGGTGCGCGTTTGCGAGGAAATTCCTTACCGATGCCAAAAAGAACGAACGTAAACGTCCTTTCTCCGGCCCGACTGTATCCAAGCCTTTTCGCTCAAGCAGGAATGCAAAAAAACTTTGGGTAAGATCCTGTGCTTCTTCTGGGGTATGGCCTTGGCGCCGCACAAAGCCATAAATCGGCCACCAATAGTTGCGACACAGC